>JAEYTL010000020.1 GCA_023434025.1 Bacteroidota bacterium | reverse complement strand
GGGCTGAACTGGGCGATCACCTGCTCGTACTTGATGTTGACGTCGTTGCGCTGCTGGTCCCAGTCGATCAGTTCCTTGATCGGCGGCGGCAGGTCGCGATAGGCCGCGATCACCGCCACGCGCTGGCCGATGTCGAGCCGCCCCTGCAGGGCGAAGAAGCCGCCGATCGCGTAGAAGAAGAAGGGCGTGATCTGGGCCAGCAGGTTGTTCAGAAACTTGACCGCGAACTTCCGCTTGTAGAGCGCGTAGCGGATGTTGAAGAGGTTGCCGAGCCGTGCCGCGATGTCGGCCTGGACGTAGGTCGTGGCGCCGTGGCCCTGGATTGTGGGGCCGGCGTCGACGATCTCGCCGATGCGCCCCGCCAGCTGGCGCGACGCGATCTGGCGCTCGCGGCCCAGGCGCAACTGCTCGCGCCGCAGGATCGGGATGATGATCGCCTGCGCCAGCACGATGACCAGCGCGATCGAGCCGAGCCAGATGCTCTGCGCCATGATGAAGACCAGCGCGGTCAGTGCCTGGCTGAGCAGGAAGACCGGCTGGATGAAGGCATCGCCGACGAAGCCGCCGATCGGCTCGACCTCGTCCTTGATCATGCTGGCGACCTCGGCCGGCTTGACCGCGCGGATATCCTCCGGCCGGAAGCGCATGAGCTGGCTGAACAGGTCGTAGCGCATGCGCCGCAGCATGCGCTCGCCCAGGATGCCCTTGCGGACGTTGATCACGTATTTGAACGCGCCGTTGATCAGCACCAGAAGAAGGAAATAGCCGCTGAGCCCGAACAGCAGGCCGATCTGGCCGACCTGGAAGCCCTCGAACACCTTGTAGTTGGCGCCGCCGAGCCAGCTCGGCAGGCTCACGGTGAAGTCGAGCAGCGTCGCCGTCGTCCTGCCGTCCTTGAAGGCGCCGCCCTGGATCGCGTCGTTGACGATGCGCTTGGGGACGTCGAAGGAGGCCCAGTAGAATGGGATCGAGGCGAGGATGATCGCGAGCACGACGAGCTGCTCGCCGCGGCTCTTCAGCCAGATGTAACGGAAGAGATTGGTCTCCAAGGGAAATCCTGTTCGGCGCGCGAAGTCGCGGGCCTGCCTCTTTCTCGCGATCAAGCATATGTGTGCCAGCTTCCGAGCCAGCGCAATGCGCGACATGATCGCCGGCTTCTTGCCCCTGACCTTGCGACATGTTTCGATCCGCGGCAGGAGGATCCCCATGCCGCTTCGCCCATTCGCCAGGCTGGCCCGCTTCGTGCTCGCCGCCCTCGCAGGGACGACCCTGTCCTGCGCGGTCCAGGCGCAGCCGCCCGATGCGGGCGATCGCGTTCTGAAGGATGATTTCGAGATCGGCCGCTTCGCCCCCGAAGGCGGGCTGTTCTACAAGCAGAATGCCGAGCAGCGGTCCGGCCGGGTCACGTTCCAGAGCGGAAACGTGCATAGCGGCCGCAGCGCGCTGACCTTGTCGGTAACGCCCTCATGCAGCCCAGAGGCGGTCCATTGCAGCGAGCGGGCGGAGATCTGGGAGAAGCCGGATGTCCTGGCGCCCTATGACAAGCCGCTCTGGTACGGCTTCGCGATGTTCCTCGACGATCCTGTGCCGCAGGATGACGGACGCTATGTGATGGCCCAGTGGAAGCGGGAGATCATCGCCGGCGCCGACGGCGATTATTCGCCGTTCCTGGCCCTGCGCCTCTATCAGGGCAAGCTCGGCGTCACCGTCGAGACCGACCTGATCGAATCCTTCAAGATCGGCAGCCCGCAGCGCCCCAATGGTTGCCTGCCCGGCGAGCCCCGTGGCCTCAGCCGCCCCATAGACGGCCGCCAGACCCGCGCGCTCGTCGCCACCGAGGCCGGCACGACCGCGACAAATTATCCCGACTATTTCGATTCCTGCGCCCCGGGTATCCGGGTCACCAGGCATGCCGACCTGCCCTCCGCGCAGAAGGGCTGGATCGATTTCGTCTTTCTCGCCAAGCCGGGCCCCGGGGGCGACGGACATGTCGAGATCATCGCCGACGGCGTCGCGATCGCGACGGTCAGGGGCCATATCGGCCATGTCGGGCCCGGCCTCGACAAGAACCAGTACTTCAAGTTCGGCCCCTATCGTGCTCCGCACCCGACGCAGTGGAGCGTGAGCTATGACGATTTCCGCCGCGGCCCCCGTTGCAGTGACGTCATCCGCCTGGGCCAGTGTCCGCAGCAATGAGCGCGGCGGGGCCATTGGCAAGCCCGCGCTTTCGACGTTTAGTGGCCCTGCGCTGCGTCATCAGGCCGTGTTGCGACCGATCACGGACGAGGTGAGCGCGATTTAACGTGAAATCGCCCCGTTTTCGGGCAACAACTGCGGTCGGGTTGGCGTTGGCGAGACATGGACATCCTCCGGATCAGCGACCTGCGCATCGGCTTCACCATCCACGGGCTGGCCCGCGAGGTGGTGAAGGGTGTCGACCTGCGCGTCCCGCAGGGCAAGACGGTCGCCCTTGTCGGTGAATCCGGCTCCGGCAAATAGGTGATCTCGCAGGCGATCATGGGCCTCCTGCCGCGCAATGGCGGCGTCACCGGCGGCGAAATCCTGTTCCGCGATCCGGAGGCCCCTGGCAGTTCCATCGACATCGCCAGCCTGCAGCCCGAGGGCAAGGAGATCCGCGCGCTGCGCGGCGGCCGCATCGGCATGATCTTCCAGGAGCCGATGTCCTCGCTCTCGCCGGTGCACACCATCGGCAACCAGATCGAGGAGGCCCTTCAGCTCCACCGCCCGACGCCGCGCCCGCAGGCCCGCGAGCAGATCGAGGCCATGCT
>JAEYTL010000051.1 GCA_023434025.1 Bacteroidota bacterium | reverse complement strand
GAACAGTCTATTGTTCTTGGGTTTCATTCCGCTACGCTTCATTCAACCCAAGAACAATGTTAAAAAAAGATATTACGTTCAATAAATTTTATAATTTTGAACTGTACTAAAAATGGGGAGTCTACACAGAATAACTTTCAACTAAGGAAAGTGTTTCACACTAGTATAATCTTCGAGGTCTCCTGCCCTCGAAGCGAAAATTATTTAATAATCTATTGAGAGCTTGATGTATTTACTTGTTGTCTATTGGTTATTTTTTTTATCTCATCTATTCTATTTATAAGTAAATTATCAAGATTTACAAGAGTATTTAGTGTTCTTATTATTGTTTTATTACCTTTTCGAGATTTTATTATTGTATCTAAAAATATAGTTTCTTCTACAATCCCTTTAGAATATACTTTCTCCTTATAATTAATTATTATTCCATTTTCATTAAAATTATACTTGCTTAATTTAATTGTATTTATATTACTGAATTGATTATTAACACTATCACTACTTTTAAAAACAACAAATCTGTTTATACCTATTTTGTATTTTGGAATATTATATGGAGAATAATAAAACAAATCATTCCCTTTTATTTCTAAACAATTACTTTTTGTATAATCTATTTTACCATCAGAATGAAATGACACTAACTCTGCACTAGTATTTAAAGAATCTAATATTTGAGTATATGCATAACTAAGTCTTTTTAAACTATCTAATCCGATAATCAATTCTGTAGTTTCATATTTAGTCTGATTTGCTTGTATTCTATTTTGTTTTTTATTGCAAGAAATTAAGAATAAAACAAAAACAACATATAAAATATTATTTCTTTTCATTTTTTGTGGATTTTATAACTCTGTTTTCACGAAATTCTTTTTCTTTTTCATATTTAATCCTATCTGCATCTTTTTCATAAACAGTTGTATCTGCTTTTTTTGAACCATAGAAAGGGTCATTGCCTCGTACTTCATATATAATATCTTTGTTTATAACTGGATATTCAACTTTAACCTTATTCTCAGGCTCGTATTGAATTTCTATCCTTCCTTCTTTAAGATTTACTTTGCCTGCTATACCATTTTTATCAAAAATTTCCTGAATGATTGCACTTGTATTTACAGATGTATCGACAACTGCATCCAATCCTTTAGGTAATTTCCCCCCTCTAAGAATATCTGTTATAGCCATTAATGCAGTCATATCAGTATTTTTTGCATTTCTATTACCTGATTTATTTTTACTCGCAATACCATCTTTTCCAAATTCAGTCGTAAAAATATAACCGTCTTTTATTTTAATGTCTGAATCACCTCCAAGATTAATAGATGGTATTTCAGGAATAAAATCCCAATCTGCATCTCTAGTATATCTAGCTGCGTATTCGGTTTTGTGATTTTGAACAGATTGTGTGCCATCTTTATAAATATTAATGGTACTACTATGAATAATGTCACTGTATTGGTAATCCCAATCCTTATAATAATAATCTCTTACATTCACTGTTTTTTTATCCAATTTATCTGCATTGATTATCTCGAATATCATTATTGTTTTTCCTGTTTTATGATTAATAACAGTAGTTACTTGCCATTCTGTATTACCATCTGGATCTATAAATAAATTGGGATTATCAAAAAATGCTTTATATGGAGACCAGTTAGGTTGTAAAGCAGATTTTGAATCAGGTGTAAACCACCTACCAATCCTCGGATCATATATCCTCGCCCCAAAATCATAACTATTCCCTTCTCCCTTCAACTCATCATCTTTCTCCTGCCCCTGGAACCCATACCTATAATCATCACTCGAGAAAGTTCTTTCGGTAATTTGCATCCCAAAAGGATAGTAATCGGTCTTTTGTTAAAGCCTGTAAAATAAGAACGTTTGTAAAAAAATATAATCTTTAAAAGGTATTTTTAGGTAAAAAACACATCCAAAAAAATATAAATTTAATACCCAAAAATAGTGAAAAATATTCTTCCTTTCAGGTTGTTTTTTAATTTTTAACCTGTTTTACAGGCAGGGATAAAGCAGGGGCTGCTTTTAGCAAAGAATTAAAATCTTTCCGCAGTAATCGCTATCTTTATCCAATGAAATTACTCCCGGAAACACTTCACCAAAAACTCTTACAGCGGGCAGAGCACAATGCTCTCAGGCAGTTGGCTTTGCCGCCCGGCCGGTTGGTCGATTTTTCTTCAAACGATTACCTGGGCTTTGCCCGAAATGAAGCCGTTTTTGAAGAAGTACACGCCTTTTTAGCCGCCCGGAATTTACGGGTAAACGGAGCCACCGGTTCCCGGTTACTTTCCGGAAACCATTCGGTTTATCCGGAAACAGAAGAATACATCGCCCGGTTTCACCAGGCAGAAGCCGCTCTGATCTTTAACTCGGGCTACGATGCCAATGTGGGTTTTTTTAGCTCTGTACCGCAACGGCATGATATAATCCTGTATGACGAACTCAGCCATGCTTCCATCCGTGACGGCATTCAGATGAGCTTAGCCAGATCATTCAAGTTCAGACACAATGATTTGAATGATTTAGAAAATTTACTGACCAGATATAGCCGAACAACAGAGAACCAACAACCGGCAACGGTCTTCATCATCACCGAAAGCGTTTTTTCCATGGACGGTGATTCACCCGATTTAAAACGAATGACAGCGTTATCTGAAAAACATAATGCTTATTTAGTTGTTGACGAAGCCCATGCCTTAGGTGTTTTGGGAGAAAACGGAGAAGGTCTGGTGCAACAACTGAAGCTGCAGGACAAGGTTTTTGCCCGGATCATGACGTTCGGAAAAGCATTGGGCTGCCACGGGGCAGCTGTTTTGGGCAGTGAGCCGCTCAGGAGTTATTTAATCAATTTTGCCCGGAGCTTTATCTATACCACCGGCTTATCGCCCCATTCAGTCGCAACCATTTTGGTCGCTTACCAGCACTTGGCTAAAAGTCAGCAGGAAAGGGAAAAGCTTTTTCAAAATATAGCTTTTTTTAAGCAATCTCTTCCGTCTTCCGTTTCCCATCTTCCGTCTGCTTCAACTATCCAATCGGTCATCATTCCCGGAAATGAACGGGTAAAAAGTATCGCACAACACCTTCAGCAAAACGGTTTTGAGGTAAAACCCATTTTGTCGCCCACCGTTCCGGAAGGCCAGGAACGATTGCGGTTTTGTTTGCATTCGTATAATTCTCAAAAAGAAATTTTTACTGTTTTAGATTTGTTAAGTACTTTTGTGTTTTAAGCCACGGATAAAACTATTTTTAACAGCTATAAGCAGACGGTATGACAAATTTATTACACCAATCAGTTACAGATGTAATTTTAAAAGCTTATTACAACGTATATAATGAATTAGGTTCCGGATTTCTTGAGAAGGTATATCAGAATTCCATGTATTTAGAATTAAAATCGTTAGGACTTAAAGTTGAAGCTCAGAAGCAAATTAAAGTCTATTTTAAAAACCAGCTTGTTGGAGAATTTTATTCGGATTTATTAGTAGAAGACAAAGTAATCGTTGAGTTAAAAGCTACT
Source organism: Bacteroidota bacterium (assembly GCA_023434025.1). GTDB lineage: Bacteria > Bacteroidota > Bacteroidia > Flavobacteriales > Flavobacteriaceae > Flavobacterium. The sequence continues at coordinate 15,732 of JAEYTL010000051.1, read as the reverse complement.
GAGGTGTTGATGGATATTCATACAGCACAAATTATGAATTACTTAAAAGCAACAACTGTTGAAGTAGGAATGTTGTTAAATTTTGGAGAAGAAACAGAATTTAAAAGAGTGATTTACACAAATAACAGAAAAGCGAACATTAAAAATCAGTAATAATCTGTCCAATCTGTATAATCCGTGGCTAAAAACGGATGGATTATTTATAGTAAGCATTGCAAAGAGAGTAAGGAAAACAAAAAAGTGATTTCAATCTTTTCAAAAAATCCTTGCGAACTTTGCGTATTCTTTGCGAACTTTGCGGTTAAACAATTACCATGAAATTATTCATCACCGGAATCGGAACCGATGTCGGAAAAACCATCGCTTCGGCCATCATAACAGAAGCTTTGGAAGCGGATTATTGGAAACCGGTACAAGCCGGCGAATTAACCTTTTCCGATAAAGATAAAATTCAGACACTCATCAGCAATTCCGGAACAAAAATTCACCCAAACAGTTATGCATTGCAAACACCGGCCAGTCCGCATTTTGCAGCAGAGCTGGACGGAATCACAATCGATATAAAAAAGATCAAAGAGCCTGAAACCCAAAATCACCTGGTGATTGAAGGAGCCGGAGGCATTTTTGTCCCTTTAAACCAGACAGAAACCATAATCAATCTTATTCAGCCTGACTACAGCGTTATTGTGGTTTCCCGCCATTATCTGGGAAGCATCAACCATACCTTGTTGACGATAGAAGCTTTGCAAAACCGGAAAATTTCCATCGCCGGTATCCTTTTTTCAGGGGATGAAAATAAAGCGACAGAATCAATCATTTTGTCCAAAACCGGAGTCCCTTTTTTAGGGAGAATTGAAGACGAACCCTATTTTGACTCAAATGTAATTTCCTATTATGCCGAAAAGTTTAAAGAAAACTTTCAACGCATCGTCTGAAAATGCAACAATCTAAAAATCCGAACATGAACCTTTCCCAAAAAGACAAACAATATAACTGGCATCCTTATACCCAACATCAGACCACCGGACTTTTGCCGGCCATTGTAAAAGGAGATGGTGTTTTTTTGTGGGACGAGAACGGCAAAGAATACATCGATGCCATTTCCAGTTGGTGGGTGAATCCGTTCGGTCATTCCAATCCGGTTCTTGCCCGGGCCATTTATAAACAATTAACCACGTTAGAGCACGTGCTGTTTGGGGGTTTTACCAATAAGCCGGCTGTGGAACTGGCAGAAAAACTGCTTTCGATCTTGCCTGCCAATCAACAGAAATTATTCTATTCTGACAATGGCTCAACGGCGGTAGAAATTGCGATCAAAGCAGCCTTGCAGTTTTTTTATAATAAAGGAGAAAAAAGGACAAAAATTATAGCTTTTGAAAACGGTTTCCACGGTGATACATTTGGAGCCATGGCCGCCAGCGGAATAAGTTTTTTTACCGAAGCTTTTCAGGGTTCACTGCTGGAAGTGATCCGGATTCCGGTTCCAACACCGGAAAATAACAGTTTTGTGTTGTTGGAAAAATTACTTCAGTCCGATGAATTTGCGGCATTTATCTTTGAGCCCCTGGTGCAGGGTGCGGCCGGAATGGTCATGTATAAACCCGAAGAATTAGACAAGCTGCTCTCACTTTGCAAAAAATACCGGGTTTTCACGATAGCCGATGAAGTAATGACCGGATTCGGCAAAACGGGGAAAACCTTTGCCTGCGATTATCTGAACGGACAGCCCGATATGATTTGCCTGTCAAAAGCGTTAACGGGTGGTACCATTCCGATGGCTGTGACGAGCTTCTCACAGGCCGTTTTTGACGGATTTTTATCGGAAGATGTGAACAAAGCCCTCTTTCACGGACACACATTTACCGGGAACCCAACCGGATGTGCTGCGGCACTGGCTGCGATTGATTTGCTCCTTTCGGCAGAAATGCAGGAAAATATAAGCCGGATCGAACAGCAGCATCAGTGTTTTAAAAACCGGATTGAAGGTTATGCAAACGTTGAGAATGTACGTGTCCTGGGAACTATTTTCGCCTTTGAGATCAAAAGAGAAAATACCGAAAGTTATTACGGTGATTTCAGGAATAAAGTGTATGCTTTTTTTATTGAAAACGGTATCATTCTTCGCCCGGTAGGTAATACGATATACATTATTCCGCCTTATGTTACCGGTAATGAACAATTGGAAATAATTTATAAAACCATTGAAAAAGCATTGGAGATAATGTAAATTTGTATCGTAAAAATTATATTCAAATTCTTTTTTTGAACTCAAAAATTGCCATAATTTCTTTTGCATCCGTCTCACCTTTAGGAGATGAAGCTGTTGCTGTCTGGAAAGCCTATCAATCGGAAGACTCGTTAATCAAACCCAATCAAATTGAATCGGCTGCCGTTTTTGCTTCTTCTTTATCGGAAGAACATAAACATAAAGTAGCCGCTTTGCGGTTGTCCGAATCAAAATATAAGTTTTTAGACAATTCGGTTTTATTGGCCATTTTAGCTTCGCGACAAGCTGTTTCCTTAGCCGGATGGGATGAAAATGCTATTTTTGGAATAAACATAGGTTCTTCACGCGGAGCCACACAATTATTTGAAAAACACCATGCGGCATTTTTATCCACCGGGAAAGCTCAAACGTTAACGTCTCCTACCACGACTTTGGGGAATATCTCAAGTTGGGTGGCTCAGGATTTACAAAACAACGGACCGGAACTATCCCATTCCATTACCTGTTCAACCGCTCTACATGCATTGCTCAACGGAATTGCCTGGCTTCGTGCGGGAATGGCCGATAAATTTCTGGTGGGAGGAAGTGAAACTCCGCTGACGCCGTTTACAATTGCCCAGATGCAGGCATTAAAAATATATGCTGCAACTGATCCTGCGGACTTGTATCCGTGTAAGACATTTGATTTTTCCAAAACAAAAAATACCATGGTTTTGGGTGAAGCCGCCGCTTCGGTCTGCCTGGAAAGCGGGGAAAGTGAAAAGGCATTAGCCTATGTGGAAGGATTCGGGTATGCCACGGAAGATTTGAAACATGCTATTTCAATTTCTGCAGAAGCAACTTGTTTTCAAAAATCGATGAAAATGGCCTTGGGCAAAATGAATCCGGAAGAAATTGATGTTATTGTGACGCATTCGCCCGGAACCATTCAGGGTGATTGGAGTGAAATGAAAGCCATTGAAATTGTTTTCGGCGATACGGTTCCGCTGCTCACCAACAATAAATGGAAAGTAGGGCATACGTTTGGTGCTTCCGGTATGTTGAGTGTTGAAATGGCTTTGTTGATGCTGCAGCACAACCAATTGATTCAGGTTCCTTTTTTAAAACCGCAGCAGCAAATTCGTCCGTTAAAAAAAATCATGGTCAATGCGGTTGGCTTTGGCGGAAATGCGGTGAGTGTTGTTTTGTCTAAGGCATAACTCATAACTTTTTCAGGTGGTTTCTCCTTCATCGGAATACACTGCTATTGCGTTTAATTCCAAAAAGATTTTTATAAAATTAACCCGTATGCATTATCATTAAAAATGGAACACATTGTTTTACGTGCAATTATTTTTTTAGCCGCAGATCCGCAGATATTGAATGCTTTGCATTCGATTAAAGCTGTGAAATATAATTTTCCGGATAAAAATATAAAAAAGCTGTGCATCTGTGGTTAACGAATAATGCACTACGGGTAAAACTAACGAATACTTGCATAAAAAAATCCGCAGGAACACTGCGGATTTTGATACTGTTTTTAGTCTTTTAGAAGACTAATTTTCGGGTTACAATTTCATGATTTTCTAGCTTTATTTTTACAATTAAAACCTGATTGGAAACATTTAATTGGGTCGAACTAAAAGTATTCTGATTAATCGTTTCATAAAAAGCAATCTGTTTTCCGGTGATGTCAAAAACGGAAACTGCTTCAATGGAATTCGATGGTGATTTAACTTCAATGGTTTTGTTTGATTTGATTACTTGTAGGTTGTTTTCAGTCAATGCTGGATTTTCAACACTCAAAGTCTCATCGGCAAATCGCAATTCAAAACGGTCATCAAACGTACCCGGGGCAGCATTAAAACTGAATGGACCGGCTTTTAAATCATGGTATAACCCGGTTAGATGATCAAATAAATAAACGTTTTGCTCTCCAAAAAAACCTTCGGTCTGTTCAATGGCAATAGACATCAAACCTGAAATGGTACTCACATATCCGATCGGGATAACTTCTGTTTCTGCAAACGGCAAGGATCTCCCTTGAATGGATAATTTGTTTTCATCCATGATAGAATAAATACTTACAAAGTTTCCGCCATTGATATACTTTCCGTCAAAACCATAATCCAATCCGTTGGTTGCACCGTCTAAATACCCCAGCAAAGTTTCGTGATAAGCTCCGTTTTCATTAGAGATATTTATCCATAAACGGTTTTTTTCTGCTGAAACGGACGATGTGGAAGGCGTTGCAAACCGGAAGAATTGATCATTTTGTTCTACAATTCTCATGCTGTTGTTAAACTGACCCTGGTAAGTTCCGTTGGCTAATTCCTCTTTGATGTTGATAAAAAATGATTGGCCTGAAGCAACTTTTCCTGTTGGAGCTATTGCTCCGGTGATGGCTGAACGGGATGTTTTTACACCGCCGGTCAGGTTATAGGAAGCATAGTCATCTGCCGTATAATTATAGGTCTGATTGCCCGGAATACTGCTGCTGATGGCCGTGTTGTGTGTCCACAGATAAATGGTTCCGTCAAAGATGGCTTTGTTCGCAGGATCTAGGATAAATTTATCAATATCAATGGCTGAAGGATACGGGTTTCCGATCAGGTTGTTTGTGTTTGCCCCTTTGGTTACATCAATCGTAACAACACTGTTGTTCGGAGTGCCGATAAAATGCCCTTCAAAAACACCGTTGGTAGCATTGGTTAAACTCCATCCGTTAGGTGCACGTACAATGTATCCTTTCCCGGCCTGCATGATTTGGTTCCCGCCGGAATGCGTTGTCCAGTTACCTGTAGCCGGATTGTAGCTGTGGTAACGTGAGGGGTTGGTGTTGGGAGAGAGTTGGTTCAGCTTCCATCCGGCTACCGGAGAAGACCAATAGCTGTAATCCAATGCTTTCATCGGTGTGGTGTTTCTGTAAACCAGAACATTACCGCTTATTTCGCTTTCATCATCCACCTGCACCAGGCTTCCGCTGTCTAAGATAGTCAGATTTCCGTCGATTTTTACATGGGTTTCTATTTTAAAATAATTGTTTTCGGCAATAACGGCCTCTACATTTTCATTAACAGTTAATTCGCATGCAACAAGGTTTCCGTGTATTTCCGTGTTGTAGTCTCCGTTTAAAATTGCTTTTACGTTTTCGTCAGGCGTTCCGTTGTTCCATGATGTACCGTTCCATACGGTTGTTGTGCCGCATTTTTGTGCCATAAATTCATCGGCACCGATATCCGGTGTAGTGGTGCTTCGGGTTTCAAGATCAATATCGATGGTTACTTCGCTCAGAAAAGTTCCTTTGTTGTCTAAATCCGGATTTTCTTCGGTTAAATGCAGGTCGGTTGCCGAAACAAAATTTGGAATTAAATCCAGGGAATTAGCATCTTTTTGAGTTGCCGCAGCCCAGTTGGCTAAACTTGTTTGGTTTGAACCCATATAACCAATGTGTTGGGCAGAATAATAATTGTTATAATCAATCACAGTGTAAGCATTGCGGTTTACATCCGAATACAAAGCATAACGCGTTCCAGTTGCAGAAGTGTTGCCTAAAATATTATTTACAACCCTCAATTGTGAACCCGAATCAATTCGCAAAGCAGCACTGATGTTATTTTGATTGCTGTTCATCACCACAGTATTGTGGTAAATTTTTATATCTCTTCCGGCCCGCACATAAATACCGTTGCCGTTATTTGTTGTAGTTCCTGTAGAAGCAACATCGCTGATGAAGTTATTGCTGATTAAAGTGTTGGTGTTGATTGAGGTTGAAATGTTAATGTCGATTCCGCGAACAATTCCGCCTCCGCTGTTTTTTATATTTCGAATAATGTTCCGGGTAATGGTTGCATTGCTTGTATTGTTACCTTGTATAAATATAGCGGATCCGATCATGTTGTTGGATGGGTGTGTATAGTTTAAAATTTCATTACCCGAAATGGTGTAATTCAATCCGTTCAGGATATTAATACCATACATATTTGAACTTCCGTTATTAATGTGGCGTAAACCGTTAATCGTATTGTTTTCTATCGAAAAATTATTCACATTGCTCAGATAAAATCCCATATCGGGCTTTTGACTGTCAACAGTTGCAATCAGTTTATTGTCTTTAATCAACACATTGGTAATTCTGTTGGTATTGGTATTACTGTTTACATGAACCCCCTGGCGGATGTTGATGAATTCATTGTTGATAATTTGTGTGTTGGTGTTGTTTGCCGTAGCTACTCCGTTACCAAGATTACTATTGTCTGTATTTCCGTTTCCGCCCGAAAAAACACCGCTCAGCCATTGTCCGTCCTGATTGCGGTTGGTGTGTTTCAGAACCGTGTTTTTCAACGTTATGTTGGTGGCGGCATTCGAACTGTTGCTGGCAATCCAGACGATAGTCTGGCTGACATAGTTTACGGCATTGTTGTTTTGCAATGTTAAGTTTCTGACATTCGGATTGTTTGTGTTGCTTCCGTTGATGATGATATTATCTCCTCCGTTGATCTTTATAACAGCGGCAACCCCGGTGTAGCCGTTTGGATTGGTTACGGAAATAGTCACATTTTTATTTTCAGCCGGTTCTATGGTTACCGTGTTCGTTGTGCTTGAGCCTGTAAAAGAATTGATAACAAGTGTGGAGTTGTAATTTTCATTGTTCAGCAGTTTAAAAACAACCGGCCCGTTAACACCATTTGCATTTAAACGATTGATAGCATTCTGCAAATTGTTAAACGGGCTCGCCTGACCGGTACCGATTTCATAAGTGCCGTTCAAAGCCTGAGCAATTGTGAACAAGGGAAAAAAACAAACAAAAAATAAAATTTTTTTCATAGTAGATTTTTTAATTTTTTTAAGGGCATTTCTTTTTTTGTGCTAATTTTCGTTGTCAAAACTATTTTTTAATTTTTTAATTTCAAAATAAAAAATCGACAAAATGCATTATTTAAACGATAAAGTGCAATATTTAACTATTTTTGAAAGAAAATACTTTATAAAAAATATTTTCGTCTCATTTATTTACGGCAAAAGTACTTCGGTGGTTTTCAGGTAGAAATAAAAATTGACAAAAGGAAAGAGAAAACGACGAATGACATCAATTAACAGTTTTTGTGTTTTTCGTCGATACCTTAACATATTTTAACAAACAGCTAGGTTTTTTAGGATTTGCAGGAAAGAGGAAAGTATAATAGAGGGTACCTTAACCCGGGAAAGTGTTTTTTTTTGAATAGTTCTTTTAAGATAGGCGTTCCAGTTTTTTAACGGCTTCATACACCCAATCACTTTCCCAGCCTTTGCGAAGAAGTGTATCGCAGAATTTTTTTCGTTTTTTGAGGATGTTTTTTTCAGGAATGGTCTCCCATGTTTTTTGAGCTAATTCAGCAAAAGTTATTTCATATTCTTCATCCGGGATAGCCTTTAATCCTTTTCTGACGAGGTAATCGGAAATCTGACGAAGTTTTAACTCATTTGAAATGCGGTTTTTCCCCCATTTTTTTTGATGAAATTTGCTGACAGAAAACAGTAGGACAAACCGTTCTTCGTTCAAAAAGTTATGTGTCAGCAAATGAACGATAACCTCGTCGTACCATTTAGGAGGAACTGACAGGGCGTGTAGTTTTTGAATTACTTCGGCATGGCAACGTTCCTGGTAAGAACAATAGTATTCCATCTTTTGAACGATATCTGAAACAGAAGTATTTGATTGCGAGGACAATGGTAAAAATAAAATGGTTTTTTGTTAATAATTTAGTAACGCAAAGGTATTGAAATTCTGCAATTTAGCTGTAAATTTGTATCCGCCAAAATTCAACTGTAAAAGCCGATTAAAGAATCACTAAATTCATTATTTCCAAAAATGAAAACAAGAATACGTTTACTGGCACTTTTTGTAAGTGCTTTTTCGTGGGGGCAGGTTCAGTTGAGTGAAGGAACACCCGCACAAATAATTGATTTTTCATCTACCGTGGCCGGAGTTTCCAATGGTGCTTTTTCAGGAGCCGGTTTTCAGGCTGCACCCACGGCCGGTCAATTGGATTCGGATGCCTGGGCGGTGACCGGTTGGAGTGACGGAGCCTTAATTTTTGGAGGAACAAGAACAACAGGAGACTATGCCAGAGGTGCGGCGACGACTGCCGTAACAACCGGGGGTTTTTATGCCTACCGGGGGGCACCGCAGAATGCTGCTAATCCGTGTTTGATGATTCAGCCGGGCGGAAGCGATTTTGAGCCGGGCACTTTAACGTTGAGAATTCAAAATACCGGAGCAGGTTTCATGAATGCCCTGGATGTTTCGTATAATCTTTTTATCAGAAATGATCAGGCCAGAAGTAACAGTTTTAACTTCTCCTATTCTTCAGATAACATGACCTACACTCCGGTTGGAAGTTTAGATTATACTTCAACTGCGGCTGTTGATGCTTTGGGTTGGGTTCAAATAGGAACTTCTCCTTCCCGTTCAACATCCATTACCGGGATATCAATTGCCCCGGGAGATTATTTTTATATTCGATGGGAAAGCGGTGCGGTTGGAGGCTCAGGATCCAGAGATGAATTCGGGTTAGATGATATTACTATGACTGCTTCATTCGGAATACCGTCTGCTCCGGTTATAACCAGTGATTTAAACACTTCGGGTTTTGTAGGTGTACCTTTTTCTTATACCATAACCGCCACAAACGGCCCGACCTCTTTTAATGCCACATCACTACCAGCCGGATTCAGTATCAACACATCAACGGGTGTCATCACAGCTACGCCCGGTGTGGCAGGTACTTTTTTTGTGGCAATTTCAGCTACAAATGCCGGTGGGTTTGATGAACAAACGCTGATAATTACAATAACAGACCCGGGCCCTGAAATAAATATCCGCGGAGCTACCGGAGGAACGAATAATATTGTGAGCGGAAATACGATTCCGAATGCTTTTAATAATACGCTTTTTGCTTCTGTGATTATCGGTAACAACCAGGTAAAGGATTATCGGATTCAGAATTTAGGGATTTCAAATTTAAACTTAACAGGAGCACCAAGGGTGGCTATCGGAGGGCCTCATGCTGCCGATTTTGTAGTGGTTGCTCAGCCGGCAACACCTGTTTTGTCTGGTAATAATGTGGTTTTTCAGATTCGTTTTGCCCCGACCGCCGGAGGGGTCAGAACAGCGATTGTTTCTATTGCAAATAATGATTCTGATGAAAACCCATATACTTTTACCATACAAGGAACTGGTTCTGCCCCGGATATCAGTGTAATAGGAAATGGCCAGGAAATTACAAACGGCAGTACAACCACGTCGCTGTTAAATCATTCAAATTTCGGGAATATAAATGTTGTTTCGGGAACAAGAGCCAGAAGTTTTTATATAACCAATTTTGGAGGAGAAAATTTAACCCTGTCTTTGCCAGTAACAATTACAGGGCCTCATGCGGCTGATTTTACGGTTACAACAGTGCCGTCGTCTCCGGTTGTTTCCAATAACAGCACGACCTTGTCTGTTACTTTTGATCCTTCTGCATTGGGGCTACGTCAGGCAACGGTTACGATAAATAATAATGTTGTTGGAAAGAATCCTTATGTGTTTGCCATTTCAGGGGTGGGAATCGATTTTGATGAGTGCCAGCTGAGCGGCTTGTCAAATATCAGAATCCAGAATTTTGATGCGGGATCAACATGGGCCTATACCACAGCTACCGAGTTGGGAGCAAACCCTCCTGCTATTACCGGAGGGAATGCACATGGAAACAGCCGCTCGGCAACTACACCAAAATATGCCGGTGCAAGCGGAAACAGTTTACAGGTAACCGGTCCCTATCCTACAAATAGTGACCCGAAAGCAAAAGTGATTGTAACGTTTGACCCGGTTGATGTTACATCATACAGTCAAGTGGATTTTGATATGAAAATAGGAGCCTACTCCACAACGGCTAATCCGGCTCAGGGTCTTGATGTCTCTGATTGGGTAACCGTTTATGTTAGTGTTGACGGTGGTATAAGCTGGTCCAAAGAGTTAATTGTTAAAGGATTAAATAATTCCATCTGGAGTATCAACAGCAGTTCAGGTACTTACAGCGGAGCGTATAGAGGGATTAACATTCCAAATGAAGTTCAGTCTCCTGATAATTCAATCAATCAGGGTGTAAGGCTCTTAACAATCAGCAATCTTCCGTTATCTTCTCAATTACGGGTAAAGATAGAACTGGAAAACGATATCAATACAGAAGTCTGGACTATTGATGATATCCGTCTGCGTGGAAGAGTTCCTTTGTCTAAAACATGGAACGGTACCGCTTGGAACGGTGACACTCTGCCTCCCACATCTATTGAACGGGCTGTTTTTGCCGGAAATTATAATACCAGTACAAACGGTGATGTTGTGGCCTGTGAGTGCCAGATAAACGCAGGCAGAACCGTAACCATTACTCCCGGCAATTATATTCAATCTGCCGGAAGAATCGTTAATAATGGCACATTAAACATTCAAAATGACGGAAGTTTAATTCAATTAGATGATTACGCCGTGAATTCAGGAAACATTAACCTGACCAGAACAGCCAACATCCGTCGTCTGGACTATGTTTACTGGTCGTCTCCCGTCGTTGGTTTTCCGGTGTTGGGTATTTCGCCGGGCACCCCGGCTTCCAACGTATTTAAATGGTTGCCCACCATTGGAGGTAATTTTGGAAACTGGACAACGGCCAACGAAAATATGGTTAGAGGAAAGGGATATATTGTCCGGGGTCCGTCAGCTTTTACAAACACAATACAACCGTTTAATGCCACATTTACGGGTGTTCCGAATAACGGTATCATTACGCCTGATATCGAACGGGGGGCTTATACCGGAACCGGATATCCCAGTCCTACCAATCCGCTGATAACCGTTACCGCCAATGATGATAATTTCAACCTGGTCGGGAATCCTTACCCTTCTGCCATCAGAGCGTTGGATTTTTTAAATGAAAACACTAATATTGAAGGCTCTGTCCGGATTTGGACTCATGGCTTGTTGCCTGATGTAGTGTATAATGATCCTTTTTATAATAATTTCGCTTACAATTATAACCCTAACGACTACATTGTTCACAACGGAACAGGAACCGTGAGTGGCCCGTCCGGATTTAATGGTTTTATCGCCTCCGGTCAGGGGTTTTTTGTGGTAATGAATGATGGAGCGGCGACCACGGAAACGGTAACGTTTAGAAACGCAATGCGAAATATCACACATACCAACAACCAGTTTTTCAGACAGGTAGGTCAACTACAGGGAGAAAGTGATTTTAAGATTTGGATAGATCTTATTCCGCAGAATGGTAGTCCGGTAAGAACCTTACTGGGTTATGTAGATGGGGCCACCAATGAGAAAGACCGGTTGTATGATGCCTCGACCAAAGTAGATGGGGCTTCCAAAATGTATTCCCTCATTGGTGCAGAAAGATTTATCATCCAGGGCAGGTCACTTCCATTTGATCAAAATGATGTTGTGCCCATGGGGTATAACGTTACGGCTCCGGGAAGACTCACGGTTGCTATTGCCGATGTTGTAGGCTTAGAGGATAAAAAGGTGTATCTGGAAGACAAACAGTTAAACATTATTCACGATTTAACATTAACCCCGTATGTTTTTGATTCCGAGGCAGGAACTTTTGACGGACGTTTTGAGTTGCTTTACAGAAATGAACTATTATCAACACCCGGTTTTGCAGAAGTTGCTTCAGGCGTGATTGCGTTTGCTTCAAACGGACAGCTTCATGTAAAATCATCATTAGAAAAAATAAACAACATTGCGGTTTACGATGTTTTAGGCAGGTTGCTGCTTTCACAGAAAGGACATGGAAGTGATGAATTTGTTGTGAACACAAACTTTTCAAAGCAAACAGTAGTGGTGCAGGTTGAATTAGAGAACGGGCAACTCGTTACCAGGAAAATTGTTTTGTAAAACAGTAGAAAATATATTTTTTTGAATCCCTTCCGTTTTTTCGGACGGGATTTTTTATTGACTCACCCCAACAGCTTAAATTATTGGTCAAATCTAAAAAGACGGAAATTTATCAGGTTTTTTTTTGCAGTTTACCGATGTTCTTTACCGATTACCGAACTTAACGTATTGATAACTTGATTTTATGGTTTTCTTACATATTCTAAGTAACTTTGTTAGGTCAAAAATTAAAACCTATTTATATGATGAAAACTAAAATTACTTTTAAGGCTTTACTCCTGTTATTGTTTTTTACAACAGTGGGTTGGGGTCAGACGGAAACACTTGTGGAATGGACTCCGGCTACTTTGCCCGGAGGAACTAATAATTTTGGCTCAAGTCCTTTTGGAGCCTCAACAGTACATGATAACCTAACTATTGGAGGATTGACAAGAGGTTCTGGAATTGGAACTACGGGGAGTGGTGCCGCTAATGGTTGGGGAGGAAATGACTTTAGAGCTTCAGGGTCTTCTGCAAGTACAGCTATAGGAGATAATGAATTTGTTACGTTTTCGATTACGGCAGCTTCAGGTTATGAGGTTTCAATTGCAAGTATAGAACAATATAATATAAGACGTTCAGGTACAGGGCCCTCAACGGGACAATGGCAATACCAAATAGGAACAGGCAGCTTTGTAAATATTGGTTCAGCTATTACTTGGGGAGGCACAACAACTAATGCAGGAAACAATCAGCCTGCAATCAATTTAAGTGCGATACCTGCATTGCAAAGTATTCCTGAAGGAACAACTGTAACTTTCAGAGTTCTTCTTTATGGTGCTTCTAACACAGGAGGAACATGGTATCTTAATGGGCATGCTAATGCAACTTATAAGACATTGAAAATAATTGGGGCAGTTACAGAAATCGAAGAACCCTCAGATGATCCAACCCTTACAACTACCGTAACTTCTTTACCTTCTTTTGGAGATATTAACGTTGGAAGCAATTCTTCAAGTCAAAGTTTTATGATTTCGGGTTCTAATTTAACAGATGATGTTTTAGTGAGTGCTCCGGCAGGATACCAAGTAAGTTTGGATAACTCAACATTTGAAGATGATTTGTTTATCGATAACCAAGGTGGAACATTAGGGGGGAATGTAACCGTTTATGTCCGTTTTTCCCCAACTGCTCCAGGACTTAATAATGGTGTGGTTACACTTTTAACGGATGGCGATGAAAAAACAGTTTCTGTTTCAGGAACTGGGGTTGAACCAACTCCGGAATTAATTGTTTCTGAAACTTCTCTTGATTTTGGATCTGTGTTTATTGGAGAGAATTCTATGAGTCAAACTTTCACTGTTTCAGGCTCTTTTTTAACCTCAAATGCTTTTATTGTAGCACCAGATGATTTTGTACTGAGTACAAATGATGTTAGTTTTTCATCATTCTTAAATTTAGGTCAGACAGGAGGAAATATTAATGGGCAACCAGTTACGGTTTACGTTCGTTTTCAACCTTCTTTTGTTGGGTCAACCGGTGGTGAAATAGAGATTACGTCAACAGGAGCCGTTACGCAGGTTATTTCCGTTAACGGATCAGGTGTTCAGCCAATTATTGATGCTCCTGTTGCTACAGCAGCTACATCTGTTGGTGCAGATTCTTTTGTGGCTAACTGGAATGCCGTTGAAGGAGCAGAAAGTTATCAAGTTGATGTTTATACGGAAACATTAGTAAATGCTGAATTAGTGACCAATGGTGGTTTTGAAAGCGGTAATACAAATGGCTATGCTTCAGCTAACGGTTCAGGAAATTATTTTATTAACACCACAAATCCTCATACGGGAAGTTATTATCTTTCAAGAACGGGTACTGATACTTCAATAATTCAACAAGATGTGAGTGTGGAAGTTGGTCAAACGTATGTGTTTTCATTCTGGTATAATGACTATAGTGCTTCGGGTACTAATGGATTAAAAAACTTCACTATTCAGGGAACTTCCGGAACTAATTATGTTGAAGGCGGAACTCCGGCAAAACTTCCTTCTGCCGGTACTTGGACTAAGTATGAAAAAGTTTTTACAGCAACACAATCTACTGTTAGAATCAGTATTCGTTCCTATGAAACAGTTTCTATTGATGATATAAGCATTAAATCAACGAGTACATCTCTTGTTCGTACGCCAGTTGCAGGGTCTCCATTTACGGTTTCTGCTCCTAATACTTTTTTGAATGTTTCCGGATTAAATTCTTCAACAACTTACCACTATGTTGTTCGGGCTTATGATGGAACTGTATCTGAAAATTCTAATGAAATTTCAGTAACAACGTTAAGCCTTACTACTTGGTATGCTGATAACGATGGCGATGGTTTTGGAGATGATGATAACACCCTTTTAGCGGCCGAACAACCGGTTGGTTATGTAGCCGTTGGCGGAGATTGTAATGACGATGACGATACAATCTACCCCGGAGCCGTTGAAATCTGTTACGACGGTATCCTTCAAAACTGTAACGGCGATCTGAATGACGGTTGTCCGGTTGTGTTAGCCCGATTGCGTGCTGACAATTGCGGATCAACCTTAAGTACGATCAACGAAGTACTACGGGGCGATTTAGTATCTCCAAGCGTTCCGGTTGGAGTTTCCCGAACCGGTTACCGTTTCCGATTGACCAATACGACTACCAATGCGGTTCGTGAGGTAGAACGTCCGAACTATGTTTTCCAGATCTCTACCACGGATATTGCTGAATACGCCACGGTTTATACCGTTGAGGTAGCAGTACGTTTAAACGAACAGTGGATGCCTTATGGTCCGGCCTGTACAGTGGTGACCCCCGGAGTACCTTCAACAGTAATTGCAGCGAGTTCGTGTGGAACGACCCTGGCACAGTTGAATAACATTATCCGTGCAGAGGTTGTGCCTTCAGCGGTTAACTATGAGTATGAAGTATCGTTGATTGAAGGTGGCGTAGCGGTTGAAACCACAACGTTAGTGCGTCCGGGTGCGAGTTTTAACTTATTACAGCTTACAGGCATTTCAATTAAATACGGAGCAGAATACCGCATCCGGGTAAAAGTGGAAGTTCCTACGGCTACCGGCTTACAGTGGTCTACCAATTACGGAGTAGCATGTTCGGTATTCAGTCCGCTGGCCCCGGAATCTCAGATAGAAGGGTGTGGTACAGAAGCAGGTTTGACACCTTCTACCCTTAACACGGTTATTTACGCTACTCCGGTAGGAGGAGCTACCCAATACCGTTTTACGTTAAGTGATGGTATGGGTTACAGCCAGGTGTACACCAGCAGTACCAGAACATTCAGGTTGAGTAACTTCAATGCATTGTCACCGTTAACACCGGGTGGTATCTATTCGGTATCGGTGGAGACGTTGGTTTACGGTTCCTACTATGCCGGTAAGGATTGTAACATTCTTGTTCCGGGCGGTGGTACAGTAATCCGACCAACGGAGATTACCAAAGAAGAAACAGTTAAGACACTTCCAACGGAGTTCAAAGCCATAGCTTATCCGAACCCGTTTGCGGTAAGTTTTGGTCTTGATGTTCGTACATCAGGTACTGAAAAGATAAGCTTAGCGGTTTATGATATGACGGGAAG
>JAEYTL010000054.1 GCA_023434025.1 Bacteroidota bacterium | reverse complement strand
CGATCACCAACGTTCTTACCATTTTAGAGGAAAACAACTATTATCCGTTTGGGCTGAAGCACCAGAATTATAATATGACCAAAAGGCAGTATGACAAAGACGGAGGGAATATTGTGATTACCCCGACCAATTTAACGGTTTATGATTATAAGTACAACGGGAAGGAGTGGCAGGATGAGCTATCACTGAATATGTATGATATGGATATGCGGCAGTATGACCCAGCTATTGCAAGGTGGGTGGTGCAGGATCCGGTAATTCATCATGACTTTTCCCCGTATAATGCTTTTGATAATAATCCTGTGTTTTGGGCTGACCCCAGTGGGGCGGATAGTGAAAGGGATTATATGGGTAGAGACAGGTTTGACAGTTATGGGCGTTTTATTGCCCCAAATGATAGAGGTCAGGCGAATTTTGATTCTGGTATAAGTGGAAGTGAGGGTCGTGGCGGACATAATAAAGGAGTTCTCAATAATGGGAATTCTAATTCTATGCAAAGTTTATCTAACTCTTTTTTAAGTAATACTTCATCTAACTCTATCTGGATAAATAATGGGGATGGCAGTTTTAGTGGAACTGAAGGAGATAGTTTTTTTGATATTGCTCAAGATAAAGATGGACAATATAAAATGGTTGATATTTTCTCAAAAAACACTCACGAAGCATTTGAAAATTTGATTTATAATATTTCTAAATTTGTTAAAGAAAATGGTTCAGTTAATAAGTCCGTTTATATTAATGATATAATTCAAAATACTCTCAGTTCAGCAGAAAAAGCAGGTTGGAATATAATCGATAAAACCATTAAATATAACAATGTAGAAGTACAAATAGTCGCTCAATTTCCCAAAGGGAATAAAGAATTGAGTAAAATATCTGGAATTACAACATTTATGGATAAAGTATATGCAAAAAACAGCAAAGGATATGTTAATATGCATGGTATAGCACTTTTATCCAATTATAGAGAAATGTTAAGTGGTGCAAAAGACAGTTTTACAAATGTTAGACTGTTACAAATAAAAAGTTTTAACAGGCAGATTATACAAACAATTAGTAATCGAATTACAAAACCATAAAAAACAATGAAAATAAGTGTGCTTTTTTTAATAATAGGATTGACTTCTCTCACTTGTTCAAACAAAACAAAAAATGAGATAAAGACTTTTGAAAAAAATTTCGGAAAGACTAATAGCAGTAAACTGAATGCTGCTGTTGACAATTTTGAAAAAAAGTTATTGTCGTTATATCCTGATGAGGATATTAATGATGCTTATTTTTATTTTTTACAAGAGATAAAAGAAAACAAACTACAAATTGAATTGGATTCTACAATACAGGAAAAACTTCAAAAAGCAGACTTTATAAAAGAGTTCTATTTAATGGATAAAAATATCAAACAGGGGATAAATTACAATGGAAAATTTTTTATTGGATTGGAAAACATAGAGCATAAAGATACTTTAATTAAAAATTATTTAAGAATCTTAAAGAGTGCAGGGATTTTATCAACTAATAATTTTGTCGATGGAATCCTGTCAAGCAACCCTGACTTCAATAACTATTTTCATAAAAGAATTGTAATCAGTTATTTTTACTTATGAGTAAGATCGATAATGAATATGCAAACAAAAAGAAGAGTATAAGTTAAGCGACATTTTAATATGGAGTTGCTATCTTTGAGTAGACGAATTATTTAAGACCTTATGTTATAACTTTACAAAATGGAAAGACAAAGAAGAATTTTGAGTTCCTAGAAAAAAGCAGAAAGATAAAATTAAGCCCTGAAAGCACACCTTATTGAAATGTTAGAAGAGAATATAATTGTTATCCTTTCAGTACATGGCATAATTCTTTTCTTTTACAAAAGACCGGTACTCCCCTGCTTAAAGCCATTTAAAAAAGATAAATCCATAAATAACCACCCAAATCGTAGTAAAAACAACACCCGGGATCAGGAGGGACTGCATTTTTGCTTTGGTTATTTTTTTCGTTACCGCCAGATACAGAAAATAAACAAAAACCACTAATGCAAAGAGTAAAGGGATGGTTAAATAGAACATAAGCTTATTTTTTTGGTATTGTAATCAAATGTAATCAATTATGCTGAATAAACCAAAAAAGAGGCCTGGGCCTCTCTTTTTATATCAATAGGCTACTAACTCCAGTAACTCCTTTTCAAACCGTTGTTTCGGCAGATACTGTTCTTCCAGGGCTTTTACAAACGGGATGGGCGATTCCAGACTGCCTACCCGTCGCACCGGTCCGTCTAAATACTCAAAACAATTTTCCATGATCAGGGCAGAAATATCGCTGGCCACACCACCAAACAACGTATCTTCCTGCAGGATAATGCATTTGTTGGTTTTTTTTACGGATTGATAAACGGCTTCAGTATCTAAAGGCTGTAACGTGCGTAAATCCAATACATCTGCACTGATTTCAGGATGTTTGGATAAGGTTTCCAAAGCCCAGTGCACGCCGGCACCAAAAGATACAACCGTAACCTGTGTACCTTCTTTTAGTAAAGCGGCTTTTCCGAACGGAATGGTGTAATAATCCGTCGGAACATCCTGGTAAATACTGCGGTATAATTGTTTGTGCTCAAAATACATCACCGGATTCGGGTCGTTGATCGCTGTATTCAACAAACCTTTGGCATCATACGGAAAAGCCGGATAAACCACTTTTAACCCCGGTGTTTTGGTAAACCAGGCTTCATTGGTCTGCGAATGGAACGGTCCGGCCTGCGTACCGCCGCCACAAGGCATCCGGATGACCACATCGGCACTCTCCTGCCACCGGTAATGCACCTTAGCCAGGTAATTGACAATCGGATTAAAACCTGTGGAAACGAAATCGGCAAACTGCATTTCCACGATGGCTTTGTGTCCGTTAATAGATAATCCCATTCCGGTAGAAACCACGGCACTTTCACAGATGGGCGTATTGCGTACCCGTTCTTTGCCGAACAACGACACAAAACCGTCGGTTACCTTAAACGCCCCGCCGTATTCGGCTATGTCCTGCCCCATGATAACGAGGTTCGGGTGACGTTGCATCGATTGTTTCAAACTTTGGGTAATGGCATCAATGACACGGATGCTTTCAGTGGCAGATGAATGCGTAAACTGTTCAAATGCATACGGCTTATACACGTCATTTAATTCTTCACTCAAATCAGCAACAATATCCGGTTCATCAAAAACCAAACGGATATGTTCATCCATTTCCTGCTTATATGCCGTTCGGATAGCCTCGTCGTATTCATTGGTCAGTAAACCGATCTCTTTTAAATATTCCCTGTAATTATCAATCGGATCTTTTTGTGCCCATTCGTCCATCAGGTCTTGTGGTACATATTTAGTTCCGCTCGCCTCTTCGTGCCCACGCATCCTGAACGTTAAAAATTCGAGCAGCACCGGTCTTGGGTTGGCACGGAGCGAAGCAACCAGCTCCGACACTTTTGTAAATACCTCCAGTATATTGTTCCCGTCTATAATATGACTTTCCATGCCGTAACCGATGCCTTTATCCGCGAGGTGTGTACAGCGGTACTGCTCATTGGTCGGTGTAGAAAGTCCGTAACCATTGTTTTCGATCACAAACAAAACCGGTAATTCCCAGACAGCGGCAATATTCAGGGCTTCGTGAAAATCACCTTCGCTGGTAGCCCCTTCACCGGTGAAAACTGCAGTTACTTTTCCGTTTTGCTTCAGTTTGTTGGCCAGAGCAATTCCGTCTGCCACACCCAATTGCGGCCCTAAGTGCGAAATCATTCCGATGATCTTATATTCCTGCGTGCCAAAATGAAAGGAACGGTCACGCCCTTTGGTAAAACCGCTTTTCTTTCCCTGCCATTGGGCAAATAACCGTTGCAATGGGATATCACGGGTAGTGAAAACGCCTAAATTCCGGTGCATCGGGAGGATATATTCATCCCTGTCTAAAGCAGCGGTAATGCCAACCGCAATAGCTTCCTGTCCGATTCCGGAAAACCACTTTGAAATTTTACCCTGACGAAGAAGGATAAGCATTTTTTCTTCGATCAAACGGGGTTTCAGCAAACGGATATATAAATCAAGCAGTGTGGTATCAGAGAGGTTTTTTCTGTCGAAAAGCATAGTTAAGGTTGTTTTAAACGCTTCCAAAAGTACAAAAAATAACAAATTCCAATCGTTTTGTGATACTTTTTTATAAAACGTTTTCGTGACTGTTGATAACTTTCAATTTTGCCGTTTAAAATATTTATATACATTTGTATTTACAAGCATTCAACTCACTTTGAGTTATTAACAAATAATCATTTAGTATGCAAAGAATTCCTAGTGTTGACTTGCGTGATTTCCTATCGGATGACCCGGTACGCAAACAAAAATTTGTAAATGAAATCGGAAAAGCTTATTCAGATATAGGGTTTGTAGCCCTGAAAGGTCACTTTTTAGATGACCGTTTGGTGGAGGACCTGTACAGTGAAGTGCGTAATTTTTTTTCACTTCCCGTTGAAACCAAATCCAAGTATGAAATTCCCGGTATTGGCGGGCAACGCGGTTATGTTTCTTTCGGAAAAGAGCATGCCAAAGGCCGTTCTGCGGGAGACTTAAAAGAATTCTGGCATTTTGGCCAGTATGTGAGCGAAGGCTCAAAATATGCCGGTGAATACCCGGATAATGTTGAAGTAACGGAATTGCCCGATTTTAATAAGGTGGGTAAAGAAGCCTATCAGATGCTTGAAAAAACAGGGGTTTATGTATTGAGAGCCCTGGCTTTGTATTTAGGATTGGATGAGTTTTACTTTGACAATTACATCAAAGACGGAAACAGCATTTTACGTCCGATCCATTACCCGCCCATCACCGATGAGCCCAAAGATGCAGTGCGTGCAGCAGCTCATGGTGATATCAACTTGATTACCTTGTTGATGGGAGCTCAGGGAAAAGGATTGCAGGTACAAAACCACAATGGAGACTGGATAGATGCCATGGCTGAACCGGATGAACTGATGATTAATGTGGGTGATATGTTATCCCGTCATACCAACAACAAACTGAAATCAACCATTCACCAGGTGGTGAATCCACCGAGAGAATTATGGGGAACCTCCCGCTACTCTATCCCCTTCTTTATGCATCCGGTGAGCGATATGCGTTTGGATGTACTGGAAGATTGTATTGATGAAAACAATCCAAAATTATACGAAGACATTTCGGCAGGCGAATTTTTGCATGAACGCCTGGTTGATTTGGGATTGATTAAGAAGTAATTAATAATAACTCATAAAAGAAAGACATTGAGTTTTGACTTGATGTCTTTTTTGATTTAAACGCCACATTGGAACGCGGATGTAACAGATTCGCTAAAGCGAAACGCTGATTTTACTGATATAAACCATAAAAAAATAACTATATGCACTTATTACACAAAGAATTAACAGCACTTATTTTAAAAACATTTTATGAAGTATATAATGAACTAGGGTATGGTTTTCTTGAAAAAGTTTACCAAAATGCTTTACTTTTAGAATTGAAAGAAAAAGGATTAAATGTTGTTCCAAATAAAAAGATTAAAGTTTTTTATAAAGGAAATAATGTGGGAGATTATTATTCCGACTTAATAGTTAATGACACTGTTATATTAGAATTGAAAGCAGCTGAATATATAGTCGAAGAATTCGAAACACAATTATTAAATTATTTAAGAGCAACAGACTGTGAAGTTGGTTTACTACTCAATTTTGGTAAAAAACCAGAATTTAGAAGAAAAGTATTTGAAAACAAACGAAAACAAAGAAAAAATCAGTTTTAATCAGTTTCTTGCGAAGCAAATCCGTTACCACCGGCGTTTCGCTTTAGCGAATCTGTTACATCTGCGTTCTAAAAAAAACACACAATGAATGATTTAAACGAACAACTCAAAAAACTCTTCCCTGACCATCAACCATCCAACGAACCGGAAGATGTAACGGAAAAACCACACGAATTATACGTTCAGAAAGAACCGATGATTTGCCAATATGAAAAGCGAAAAGGCAAACCTACCACAATTATTTCCGGTTATGAAGGAACTGACGAAGATTTTAAAATCTTAGCCAAAGAAATAAAAAGTAAATTTGCCGTTGGCGGAAGTTTTAAAGACGGCGAAATCATCATCCAGGGTGACTACCGGGATAAAATAATGCAATTTTTAAAAGAAAAAGGATTTAAAACCAAGCGTGTAGGAGGGTAATTTTTTGTTTCCAGTTTTAAGTTGGTCTTAGCTCATTTACAGCATTTTATTATACCACTAAAACCTGAAACCTCAAACCTGAAACCTGAAACTAAAAAAAACTATGATAAAATCATCCGAATTAATACTCAATCCCGACGGCAGTGTGTACCATATTAATTTGTTGCCTGAACAAATAGCACACGATATTATTTTTGTGGGCGACCAGAACCGGGTGGAAAAAATTACCAAATATTTTGATTCCATTGAGTTTACCACGCAAAAAAGAGAATTTAAAACACAGACCGGAATTTACAAAGGCAAACGCATCTCGGTGATGTCTACCGGAATAGGTCCGGATAACATTGATATTGTGATGAATGAGCTGGACGCCTTGGTCAATATCGATTTGAAAACCAGAACCATTAAAGAAAACCACACCGCATTAAACATTGTAAGAATCGGAACGTCCGGTTCGTTACAGGCCGATATTCCGGTAGATAGCTTTGTAATGAGTGCTTACGGATTAGGACTTGACAATATGCTCCGCTCCTACCTGATTGATACCATTTCTGAAAAAGATATTGAAGAAGCATTTATTAATCAAACCAACTGGGATTTGCGAAAAGGTCGTCCGTACGTGATTAAGGGTAGTGAAATGCTGGCCAAAAAAATCGAAAGTCATCAGATTCATAAAGGCTTTACCGGAACAGCCGGCGGATTTTACGGACCGCAAGGAAGGGTATTGCGTTTAGAGATTCAGGATCCGGCTTTAAACCAAAAAATGGATGCCTTTAATTTTAACGGAATCCGAATGACCAATTTAGAGATGGAAACCGCCGCTATTTATGGTTTAGGTAAATTGTTAGGGCACGAATGTTTGTCACTGAATGCCATCATTGCCAACCGGGCCAACGGAACATTCAGTGATGATCCGTATAAAGCGGTTGATGCCTTGATTGAGTATGCGTTGGATAAATTGGCGGAGTAATGTGCCTACAATCAATATTTCAATTTGATTTGGTAGCAATAATAAAATTTATCTGAACGTTATATATTTTTTCATGGAAGAAAAAGTAAATGGTTTTGAATCATTATTAAAACAAATTGATATTGATTTTTTTTTAGATGAAATTTCAGATTTTGAAAATAAAGCATCTGAATTCAAATGGTCTAAAAAAGAGATTTTAGGTCATCTGATAGATTCCTGTATTAATAATTTACAGCGATTTACAGAAATACAGTTTTATGAAAAACCATATAAAATAAGCACTTACAATCAAGATGAACTGGTAAAGGCAAATAATTATCAAAATAAAAACAGTAAAGAATTAGTTGAATTATGGCTGCAATTGAATTTTCAGCTATTACATGTTATTAAAAATCAGACAAAAGAAACTTTAGCTTTTCAATTAATTCTTCCAAATGGCAACCGTTCAAATTTGGAATTTTTAATAGAAGATTACATTGACCATTTTTACCATCATTTTAAACAGATAAACCTGAAATGAATTTAACCCTCGAAACCAATCGCCTCCTCCTTCGGCCGCTTGAATTAAGTGATGCAGAAGTTTTTTTTGAAATGGATAATAATCCGAGTGTACACAAATACCTTTGGCAAAAGCCAACGCAAGATATCAGCGAAACAATTAAGACGATTGAGTACGTTCAACAGCAATATCAAGACAATAAAATCGGACGTTTTGCAACGATTCTCAAAAAAACCGGCGAATTCATCGGTTGGACAGGGATTAAATTTGTCAACGACCATGTAGAAAACGGCAATACCAATTTCTATGATTACGGCTATCGTTTAAATGAAAAATTTTGGAACAAAGGGTATGCCACCGAAGCTTCCATCGCTTGGTTAGACTATGGCTTTAATCAGATGAGCATTGAAAAAATGCACGCTTATACACATTCTGAAAACGGAGCTTCTAATCAGGTTTTACAAAAAGTAGGCTTTCAGTTTATGGAAGATTATCCGGATAAAGAGGGTGTGATTTGGAAATGGTGGATGATAGAGAAACTGTAAATTGCTTAATACTTAATACTTCCCTCTTAATACTAAAAAAATGAAAACCATCAAAATAGCAGGTGTTCCCGAACATTTTAATTTACCCTGGCATTTGTGTATTGAAAACGGTGAATTTGAAGAGGCGGGCATTGATTTGCAATGGACAGATGTTCCGGAAGGAACCGGAAAAATGTGCCAGCTCCTTCGAGACGGTGAAACCGATATAGCCGTGATTCTCTCGGAAGGCATTGTGAAAGACATTACGACCGGGAATCCATCAAAAATTGTACAGGTCTATGTGGAAAGTCCGCTGATTTGGGGAATTCATGTCGATGCCCGATCAAAGTACACTTCACTTTCTGATTTAGAAAACACCAAAGTGGCCATTAGCCGGATGGGTTCCGGTTCACATTTGATGGCTTATGTCAATGCGAAGCAACAGGGTTGGAAAACCGATACGTTGGATTTTGAAATCGTCAACACCATTGACGGTGCCGTGGAAGCACTATCCAACGGAAAAGCGGATTATTTTATGTGGGAAAAGTTTATGACCAAACCCCTGGTGGATAACGGGATATTCCGCAGGATAGCCGATTGTCCTACGCCATGGCCCTGTTTTGTGATTGCCGTTCGCAACGAAATATTGGAAAAACATCCGCAAAGCATCGAATTGATATTGGAAATCATCAATACAACAACCGGAGAATTCAAGGATATTCCCAGCATCAACAGGACCATAGCCAACCGGTTTCATCAAAAAACAGCCGATATTGATGCCTGGTTGCTTCAAACCCGATGGTCACAGAAAAAGATGAGTGCTGAAACGTTAAACAAAATTCAAAATCAGCTTTTTGAACTGAGTCTTATCGATAAAAAAAGTACTTTTGCTGAAATTGTGCACAGCTTTTAGCATTTTGCCGTTTCTATGTAAATGAAACTATTCGGAACACTTAATTTTCAAGAGTTAAAAACTAAATTCCAGGTCAGAAAACCATGGGATGATGTAATTATTTTTGTATTAAATGTTTTGATTGCCATTCCTGTTTTTATCATTCTCCATCAGAATTTAAAAGATCCGGAATGGCCGTTCAGTTTAGACAGAATCCTGATCGGGCTCATATTGTTAATCGTCATTCAGCTTATTCTGCGGCTGATCCGGACAATTTTAATTCTCGGAGTGGCTGTTTACCTCATTATACTGATTTACGGAACCGTGTTCAGCGGTTACGGATTCGAATCGGTTTTTCAGGACTACGGGTACATGATCTATTCCATGTCTGAAGATCCCAACCCGCAGGATATTGTTATTTCTAAACTGCTCCCCTTTCCAAACAAAAACCAGATTCTCAGGGCAATTGAATATGATAATCCGCAGGTACGCAATTTTGCTCTAACCGCTACCACATTACATTTTAAAGACATCAAAGGACAACAGGAACACCGGAAAATGATTCAGTGTTTTGCTGTATTCAAGGAGATCAGGAACCGTTGGAACTACGTAAACGATCCGAAAGGAAAGGAATACATTGCCCATGCAACAGAAAGTCTGATTCACTTTTCAGGCGATTGTGATGATCATGCCATTCTGATGGCGGCCTGCATAAGGGCTATCGGAGGTACCCCACGCCTCATCCACACAGGAGGTCACATTTATCCGGAAATGCTGGTGGGCAAAAAAAGTGACCTGGAGGCTGCCGTTTACCTGATCAAAGAAGTACTGTTTGTAGCAGAAAGCAAAAACAAAGAGATTCATTACCACATTGATGAGCGGGGACAGATTTGGCTTAACCTGGATTATACGGCACGCTACCCCGGCGGACCGTTTATGTCGGAGGAAATTCTGGGTGCTTTGACTTTAAATTGATTCTTTATCGAGATTTTGGTTAATTTTTTTATTTCCATCCAAGCTTTTCATATATTTACAGCATATAATACCCCAGAAATGAAAAAAATTGTCTTTATCTTCTTGGTTTTCGTTCAGGCAGCTTTTGCCCAGGAAAACAATGTTTTCAACTTAGGAAAAAACGAAATAAAACTGGATGTTGTTTCACTGGTTGCGTTGGGTAAAATTCACGTGAGTTATGAGCGTTTTCTTGGCGATGATTTTTCAGTTGGCATCAGTGGAAATTTCAACCAAAGCAAGTCGAGGGAAGAAGATTTTGAAAGTGGTAAAAACCGTACGCTGGAAGATTACCAGCTTATTCCTTTTGTGCGGTACTCCTTATCCAAAAGCCAGATCCGTTATTATTTTGTAGAAGTTTTTGTCTCGGCCAATCAGGGAAAATACCGTGAACTGGAACGGTTATCAGACTCCGATAATAACGGGTATTACGAGGCTGTTCAAAAAGAATATTCTGATGTGGCCGTAGGTGCTGCCGTTGGCCATAAGTTTTATATCAAAGAAAAGCTGGGAGTTGATATTTTTGTGGGGATGGGTAAAAACCTGTTCAGCAGCGGTGAAAGCCCTGACATTATTTCCCGTGTAGGTGTTAATTTAGGTTACCGGTTTTAAAAAGAATAACGATGAAAACATTAAAATATACCTTATTTTTTGCCCTAATGGCCTTTTCTGTTTCCTGTAGTAAGGAAGATGAAGAATTCTATAATGCCGTTTATACTGCTGTACCCGGTTTAGTTGCCATTGAAGTGCAACCCGGTTATAACGTTAACGATGTGCTCTGGCTGAATACCAATGCTCTTTCACGGTATTTGCCGGAACCGGATCAAACAACACCGCTGGATATTTACCGGACAACCAATTCGCAAAAATTCAGTTTCTTATACCGTCTGGAAAAACAAGTAAACGGCGAATGGCAAAATGTGGCGGTCGGGAATAATATTGTTGAAGATAAAGGTGAAATGAGAATTGGTAACTATATTACTGCCAATGCTATATATAATTCAAATACCGAAATTTATGAATACAGAGGCGGTTTGCGGTTAACAGAAACCGGACAATACCGGATCGGTTTTTTCAGCGGTTATAACGGCACTGATTTTGATCTTATTTCAGACAGTTCAAACCGTTCAACATTTTTGACGATTGCCACAACCGCTAACAATACAACAAACGGGTTCTATAATTTTACCGTTAATTAAAACCACTTTTTACGTTTAAAATAATAAAGCATTCCCAGCACAAGCACAAACATAACAGCCAAAGTGATAAAATACCCGTTGGGGGTTTTTAATTCGGGGATATTTTCAAAATTCATTCCGTAAACCCCTACAATGAAAGTAAGCGGTATAAATACTACCGAAACGATGGTAAGTGTTTTCATAATCTCATTCATCCGGTGACTTTGTGCCGAAAAATAAAAACTGGAAGCACTTTCCAGCGAATTGATGTCATAATCAATCTGGTCTAAAAGTTCCAGGCTTTTCTGATGCAGCCGGGAAAAAAAAGTATAATTTGTTTTTTCAATACCGTTAAACTCCTCGTCATCCTGCATGGATTTTAAATTAAACAGCGAATCTTTGAGCGGAATGATTGACCTTTTCAGGTAGTTTAAATCTTCACTGCATTTTTCAATTCTGACCAGTACATCCTGGCTTTCATTTACCTTTGCTTCTATTTGGAGCTGCTCAATGATGTCTTCATATTTTTCAATGGTTATATAAAAATTTTCCATTACGGCATCCAGCATCAGGTACAGCAGAAAATCATTTTTCTTTTTGCAGACCAGGCCGGTATTGGTTTTAATCCTTTCACGGATGTGGGTGAAAAAATCACCTCTCTTTTCCTGAAATGAAACTAGGATATTATTTTTAAGCAAAAAACTGATTTGTTCCACCCGCACATTCGTTTCGTCATTTTCAGGGAGAATGGATTTAATACTGAAAAACAAAGCATCTTCCAGCTCTTCCATTCTTGTTCGTTTGGCTACATTCAGAATATCACCGGCTATATAACCATCTACTCCGATGGCTTCTACAACCCTCCGGATCAGGCTTTCATCATGCAGACCGTGTATATTAAGCCATTTAACATCATCAGACCGGAGCAACTCCTCTACCTGAACCTTTTCCAGATTCAGGTTTTTGGTTTCGGTATAGGATTCAGTGTTATATACATATAACTGCATCTCAACCGGATGGTCTTTATGCTGTCCGGTATATTCAAAATGGTTCGGCTGAACCTTTCTTCCCTTTTTATATTTTAATCGTTTCACGGTTTTATTTTTTATAAAAATAAGCCATTTAATTTTTTCATTCTATTTTTACAGAAAAAAAATTATTATGCAAACCCTTATCATCAATATCAAAGAGCTTATTCAAATCAGGGAAAAAGACATTCAGAAAGTTTCCGGAAAAGAGATGGCAGAACTGCCGTTATTGAAGAATGCTTTTTTGCTGATTGAAAATGATATAATTGCTGATTTTGGTCTGATGGACGATTGCCCTGCCCTGCCCGATGCCAACATTATTGACGCTTCCGGAAAAGTGGTTTTGCCAACGTGGTGCGATAGTCATACGCATTTGGTTTATGCCGGTAATCGTGTGCAGGAGTTTGTAGACAGGATCAATGGTTTGAGTTATGAAGAAATTGCGAATCGTGGCGGGGGCATCCTGAATTCTGCTCAAAAATTAAATGAAACGGGAGAAGAGGAAATCTATGAACAGTCCGGCCTGCGGTTGGAAGAGGTCATGAAATTAGGAACCGGAGCCATCGAAATCAAATCCGGCTATGGCTTAACGGTGGAAGGCGAAATCAAAATGCTACGAGTTATCAGACGTTTGGCCCAAAATTATCCCATCAAAATAAAAGCTACATTTTTAGGAGCTCATGCCTTCCCGAAAGAATATAAAGAAAATCATTCCGGTTATATTGATTTGATTATTAATGAGATGTTGCCAAAAATTGCTCAAGAAAAGTTAGCCGATTATATCGATGCTTTTTTGGAAACAGGTTATTTTTCTGTAGAAGAAACCGAACGGATTATGGAAGCCGGAAAAAAATACGGTTTGCGTTCTAAAATCCATGTCAACCAGTTCACCGCCATAAACGGCATCGCTGCTTGCGTAAAGCACAACGCTTTATCAGTAGATCATTTAGAAATTGTAACGGATGACGATATTGAAGTACTGAAGCAGGCGGAAACCATGCCGGTTGCCTTACCGTCCTGCAGTTATTTTATCAGTATCCCTTATACACCGGCAAGAAAAATGATAGAGGCAGGTTTGCCCATAGCATTGGCCACCGATTATAACCCGGGGACCACTCCTTCGGGCAACATGAATTTTGTGGTAGCCACGGCCTGTATCAAAATGAAAATGACTCCGGAAGAAGCTATCAATGCCGCAACAATTAACGGAGCGTATGCCATGGGTAT
Organism: Bacteroidota bacterium; assembly: GCA_023434025.1. GTDB lineage: Bacteria > Bacteroidota > Bacteroidia > Flavobacteriales > Flavobacteriaceae > Flavobacterium. Next base: position 197,305 of record JAEYTL010000054.1, on the reverse strand, counting down.
ATCAGCTACGCACGGAAGCATTACCAAAGGTAAAAAAGCAAATATCATCATTACCAAACCGATTCATTCATTTTATCAATTACCGTATGAATTTGGCAGTAATTTGATTGAAAAAGTTATCATAGCAGGGAAAACAATTTAAGCTAAATTGTTTGAATCATTACAAAATTAAGTTTATTAACCGGAGTTCTGTACTTTATACCCTGATAAGATATAAAAATAAAAAAGGAGCAACTTTCATTGCTCCTTTTCGTTTGTTGATGCTTTTTCTATTTCAAGGTGAAGCTGGTTTTAGCTACCAGTTCAGCTTTATCAAAAATGTTTACAAAGTATGTACCTTTTTCAAAGTTTTCACCCGGTAAATTTTCAGAAACATTCACGGTACTGTTCTCATACTGAACCGTAGAAATAAAACTGTACGTCAGTGACTGATCGCCAAACTCAATCAGTTTTTTCTCGCCCAATACATTGTTCTTGCTGTCAATTACCTGAATGTAATATGATTTATCTCCCGATTTGGCTACTTTGTTTTCGGCAATCGTAAAACTTACTTTTAAGATATCAGCTCTGCTGGCTCTTTCAGTTGCCACTTCTTTACCGGAATTTCTCACCTTGTAAGCTCCTGTTTTTAAATTTAAAATCGAAAGTTTAGAAGCTTTCTCTACTGTTTTAGATAATTCTTCGTTTTGTCCGGCCAATACCTGATTGTATTCTTTGGCTTCTACCAAAATGGTTTTGGTACTGTCAATTTCAGCTGTTAAATCCTGATTCAGTTTCTTTAATGCATCATTTTCCCGGATCAGTGTATTCATTCGGGCCTGCAGATCAGCTACCTGACTTTTATATTTGCTCATGGCAGCGACATCACCTTTCGCTTTTTTAACTTCTTCCATTAATTTAACTACTTTGTCACGCTCCGCAATTAACTCTTCAGACATCGATGTGTTTTCTGCAATGGCAGCGTCATAAGTGGTTTTTAATTGAGCTAATTCAGCCAGAGCAGTCTCTTTTTCTGTGGTTACAGAAGATAATTCGGTTTCTACTTTTTTAGCATCAGAGCTCATTTTAAACATATAGCCCAAGCTGGCTAACAGCAAAAGGGATAATACTAAAATTATCGCTTTTAATTTTGAATTGTTGTTGTTTTGGTTTTCCATTTTTAAGTTGATTTTAGGCAAAGTTAAATTTATTTTAGATTCGTTTTGCATTAACATAACGTTATTTTGCATAAAAATAGTATTTTTGGATGCAATTATTTTTTTATGGAAAATCTGATTCCGTTTACTTCGATTGACTTGGGAAAGATTACCAATCACAGAAGTGGTGAGATAAAATTCGGCGAAAAAATGCTTACCGTTCCCAAGGGAGCTGATCCGGTAACGTTTCTGACCGAGAGCAAAGCCAGGTTTGTTTTGTTCGGGATTCCGGAGGATATCGGTGTACGGGCAAATTTTGGCCGACCCGGAACCGCCTCTGCCTGGGAAAGTGCCCTTAAAAGTATTGCCAACATCCAGCACAACCGCTTTTGTAAAGGGAGTCAGTTGCTGATTCTGGGTTCATTGGATGTAAAAGAAGACATGAAAAAAGCGGAAACGCTGGACTTTCACCAGGTAGATGACCGCAAAGCTTTTTCGACCCTGGTGGAAAAAATAGACAAGGAAGTCTCACATATTATTTTTACGATTGTAAAAGCCGGAAAAATACCGATTATTGTAGGCGGTGGCCATAACAACGCTTACGGAAACATCAAAGGAACTGCCCTGGCAAAAGGGAAACCGATTAATGCCGTAAACCTGGATGCCCATTCTGATTTCAGGATTTTAGAAGGACGGCACAGCGGCAACGGCTTTTCGTACGCGTTTGACGAAGGCTTTTTAAAGAAGTATTTTATTTATGGTTTACATGAAAGTTATACTTCTAAAAACGTCCTGCAACGGTTAAAAGACCTTGAAGATCGTGTACGCTTTAACACGTATGACGAAATTGCGATCCGAAAGGTAAAAAACTTTGAACAGGAACTCAACCAGGCCCTTACATTCATTAAAAATGATTTTTTTGGCATAGAAATCGATCTGGATGCTCTCCCTAATATAGCCAGCAGTGCCATGACCCCAAGTGGGTTTTCGGTAGAACAAACCCGGCAGTTTGTTCATCACTTCGGGCAGCATAGCAATGCCGCTTATCTTCATCTCTGTGAAGGGGCTCCGGATCTATCGGATGAAAAAAATCCGCAGCTTATAGGAAAACTGATTGGTTACCTGATTACAGATTTTATGAAAGCAAAGAGTAGTCTGGAAGATTAACTAACCGGTTAACATTTTATGCTTCCGGTCATGCCGTATTAACCAAAAAGTCTGATGATGCTAAAAAATTTGTAATCAGCCGGGGTCCGGAGAAAAAACCGGAATGCTTTGCTGTATATTTATTATATCGCTATAATACATCTTATCACTCATAAAATTACCCTATCTTTGCCGGCAAATAATTAATTTTATGACGTTTCAGGATTTAAATCTTCTCCAAAATATACAACATGCCTTGTCAGATGAAGGCTATACAACACCAACACCAATACAACAACAAGCCATTCCGGTAATTTTAGAAGGAAATGACCTGGTGGGTTGTGCTCAGACCGGTACCGGAAAAACAGCGGCTTTTGCCATTCCGATCCTGAATATGTTACACCGCATAGTGGGTTCTGCTCAAAAACGAAAGTATATCAGGACACTGGTTGTAACCCCCACCCGCGAATTAGCGATTCAAATTGGTGAAAGTTTTGAAACCTATGGGCGTTACACCAATATCCGTCAGCTTACTATTTTTGGCGGGGTAAGCCAGGTGCCACAGGTAGATCAGCTAAAAAAAGGCGTGGATGTTTTAATAGTAACCCCGGGCAGGTTGTTGGATTTACACAAACAGGGATACATTGATTTAGATCATTTGCATACATTGGTTTTAGACGAAGCTGATCAGATGCTGGACATGGGTTTCATTAATGATGTAAAGAAAATTATCAAACTAACTCCCGCCAACAGACAGACATTGTTGTTTTCAGCCACTATGCCCATTGCTATTAGAGAATTAGCCGACAGTTTTTTAACCCATCCGAAATATGTTTCGGTCACACCCGTTTCGTCAACCGCAGAAACGGTGGAGCAACGCATTTACTTTGTCAACAAAGAAGACAAGCGAAAATTGCTATACCATTTGATCCGAAATGAAGGTTTGAAACAGTTACTGGTTTTTAGCCGCACCAAACACGGAGCCGATAATGTGGTAAAGGCTCTGAAGAAAAACGGTGTAAATGCCGAAGCCATTCACGGCGACAAATCGCAATCTGCCCGTCAACGGGTGCTGGAAGCTTTTAAAAAGAATGAAATATCTGTTTTGGTGGCCACCGATATTGCCGCAAGAGGTATTGATATTGAAAGCCTGCCGTATGTTTTGAACTTTGATTTACCCAATATACCGGAAACGTATGTGCACCGAATCGGGCGGACCGGTCGAGCCGGAAATGGCGGAATTTCCATTTCTTTTTGCGGAAAGGATGAAGAAGTGTACTGGAAAGACATTCAGAAACTGGTTAAAGTGAACGTAAAAACCATCAAAGACCATCCGTATCCCTGGAGTACCGAAGAACCTAAAGTTGATGAAACGGAGAAAAAAGATTTCAGAAATGCCAAAAAGAAAACACCTTCCCGAAAATCAGAGGTTTCAAAAAAAAATAAAAAACGCTGGTATTAATCGGTTAATTTTTCCGGACCAGATTTTCGATGCTGTAGATTAATTTAGACGGTTCAAACGGCTTAATAAGAATATCGTTCATGCCGGCCGAAATGGCTTCCTCTGAAATTTCATCCTTTGCAAAAGCCGTCAGGGCTATAACAGGGATGTTTATCCCTTTTTTGCGTATGAGTTTGGTAGTTTCAAAACCATTGATCAACGGCATGTTAATGTCCATCAGCACCACATCAAACGGCTCTTTAGACAAGGCTTCAATGGCAGCATACCCATCATCAACAATAACCGTTTTAAAATTGTTCTTTTCCATGATTTTTCGGGTAACCATCTGATTGATTTTGTTGTCTTCCACCACCAAAACTTTGTAAACCTGATTGGTTGACAGATCAACCTTAATGTTGTTGATGATTTCATTTACTTTAGACATATCAGAATCAAAGGCAATGGTGAAACTAAAACGGGTGCCCTCCCCTTCTTTGCTTTCCACAAAAATTTCGCTGTTAAAGAGTTTGACCAGCTTTTTAACGATGGAAAGTCCTAATCCGGCTCCCTGGTAATCATCTTCTTTGCGGTCAATCTGAACGAATTTATCAAATATTTTTCCCAAATCTTTTTCCGCTATTCCCATACCAGTGTCCTGCACTTCAAATTTCACATAACAAAGTGAGTCCTTTTTGTGGTCTAAAACAGCTTTTATGCGAACCTCACCGTTTTGGGTGAACTTTAATCCGTTACTGACCAGATTCATCAGGATTTGTGATAAGCGGATTTTATCCCCCACCAGAAACTCGGGAATGGCCGCATCAACTTCAGTAACAACTTTATTATTATTTCGCGTAGCAATAAACGACAGCGAATTGGAAACCATATTAATTTCATCGGCTACGTTCATCGTAACGTTTTCTAAGACCACTTTGTTTTCCTCTATTTTATTAATTTGAAGTAAATCATTCACCAAGGATAAAAGATAACGGGCCGAAAATTTTAACGAATTCAAATGCGGACTGTCTGCTAATTCTTTATGTTCATCAGAAAGCATATTCGTAATTCCCACTACACCATACAAAGGCGTTCTTAATTCATGGCTGATGGTAGAGATAAACTGGGTCTTTAGTTTAGAGGCTTCTTCTGCTTTTTCTTTGGCTAAATTCAATTCCTCATTTTTAGATTCTAAAAAGGTGTTTATTTTTCTTCTGAAAATGTTGTTGCGGTATAAGATATATAACAGAAACATCATCAGCATCAAAAACACTAAAATCAACGAAACAATGATTTTTGTTTTTTTTAAGTTATCTGCCTGTAATATTTTTTCTTTATTGATAAGGCTCAGTTGCCGTTTGGTTTCGTCTAAGGCAATGTCCATCCCGATAATTTTAGCATTTTTGACCTTTTCCAGATCAAAAATTTCATTTTTCAAGACTTCGTGTTTACTCAGGTAAACATAGGCATTTTTATAATCGTTTGTTTTAAACAGAAAATCAGCATAATCTTTATACGCATCAGACAAGTATATTTTTGAGTTATTAGCTTCGCCTACTTTAATGGCCTCTTTAAAGTAATACTCTGCCCGCTCATTTTGATTGAGGTAACTGAATTTTTTGCCTAAAAGGATGTTCAGGTATCCCTGTACATCCACAATCCTGATATGGTTGCGGTGTTTTTCAACATAATCTAAATGAAAAATACCTTTTTCATATTCCTCTTTTTCAAAATAAAGGGATGTTAAATTCAATTTAGACAGTACGATGGAGGTGATATTGTTTATCTTTTCGGATATTTTGATGGAGGTATTGTAAAAATCAATCCCCTTGTCAAAATCTTTTTTTCTGAAAAAATAAATATTGCCTATGTTATTGATTACCGCAGCTTTCAGCGTATCGTTAGAGGCCTTCTCAAAATGAAAAACGGCTTTGTCATAATATTCCAATGCTTTATCAGTCTCCATGATTTCCTCATAATTTCCGGCAATGGAATTATAGGAACGGGCAATCAGGTTGTCATTATTCATTTCTACGGCAAAATTCAGTGCTTTGCTAGCATAGGACAATGAATTCCTGTAATCTGATTTATACAGGCAACTATCCGAAGAATTCAATAGTTTCAGTACTTCAGTCGGCGTTATATTTTCTTTTTGGGAAAAACAGACAAACGGACTTAATATAAAAAAAAATTGAAGTAGGTTTTTTGGGGACATCCTAATTATTTATTTTATCAAATATAATCTAAAATATTGTAAAAAAAAATCCTGATTTCTCAGGATTTCAAAATTAATTCCGTACTAATTTTTTATATTTAATACGCTTAGGCGTTAAATCACCTCCCAGGCGTTTGCGTTTGTTTTCTTCATACTCTGAGAAACTTCCTTCAAAGAAATACACCTGTGAATCGCCTTCAAACGCTAAGATGTGTGTGCACACCCGATCTAAAAACCACCGGTCGTGTGAAATAATTACGGCACAGCCGGCAAAGTTTTCCAAACCTTCTTCTAATGCTCTTAATGTATTAATATCCAAATCGTTGGTAGGCTCATCTAAAAGTAAAACATTACCTTCTTCTTTTAGTGTAATGGCCAGGTGCAGGCGGTTTCGCTCTCCTCCGGAAAGGGTTGCCACTTTTTTGTTCTGATCACTTCCGCCAAAATTAAAACGGCTCAGATAAGCTCTTGAATTCACCTGTCTTCCGCCCATCATGATCAGTTCCTGTCCGTCACAGAAGTTTTCCCAGATGGACTTTTCCGGGTTAATGTTGGCATGCGACTGATCTACATAAGCAATTTTAACGGTATCACCAATGGAAAATGTTCCTTTATCCGGTGTTTCTTCACCCATAATCATCCTGAAAATTGTTGTTTTTCCGGCACCGTTCGGCCCAATAATCCCGACAATACCCGCTTGCGGCAGGGTAAAGTTCAACTCTTCATACAGCAGTTTATCGCCATACGCTTTGGAAACGCCATTTGCATTGATCACGTTTGTCCCTAATCGGGGACCATTCGGGATGTAAAGCTCTAATTTTTCATCCAGTGCCTTCTGGTCTTCGTTCAAAAGTTTATCATAGTTCTGTAAACGGGCTTTTTGTTTGGTCTGGCGGCCTTTTGCTCCCTGACGAACCCAATCTAACTCACGTTCCAGCGTTTTTCTGCGTTTGGAAGCTACTTTTTCCTCTAGCTCCATCCGTTTTGATTTTTGGTCTAACCAGGAAGAATAGTTGCCTTTCCACGGAATACCTTCTCCTCTGTCCAGTTCCAGAATCCATCCGGCTACATTATCTAAGAAATAACGGTCGTGGGTCACGGCAATAACCGTTCCCGGGTATTGCTGCAAATGCTGCTCTAACCACAATACTGATTCGGCATCCAGATGGTTGGTTGGCTCATCCAGCAACAATACATCCGGCTGCTGAAGCAGCAAACGGCATAAGGCTACCCGTCTTTTCTCTCCTCCGGACAGCACTTTAATAGGTGTTTCCGGATCAGGGGTGCGGAGTGCGTCCATGGCCACTTCCAGTTTGTTGTCTATTTCCCAGGCCCCGGAGGCATCAATCCTGTCCTGCAGTTCGGCCTGACGGTCCATCAGTTTCTGCATTTTATCGGCATCTTCATACACTTCCGGCAGACCAAACATATCGTTGATCTTGTTAAATTCTTCCAGCAGGGCAAAAATTTCGGCCGCTCCTTCCCGGACAATTTCGATGACGGTTTTATTTTCGTCTAATTGCGGTTCCTGTTCCAAATAGCCCACTTTATAGCCGGGAGCAAAAACGAGGTCGCCCTGAAAATTCTTATCCACACCGGCAATAATCTTTAACAACGAAGATTTTCCGGAACCATTAAGACCCAAAATACCGATTTTAGCTCCGTAGAAAAAGCTCAGGTAAATGTCTTTTAAAACCTGTTTGTTCGTGCTGGCGTAAGTTTTACTTACTTTAGACATCGAGAATATTACTTTCTTATCGTCTGACATATCTTTATTACTTTATTTATACTCTTCCCTTTAAGGCGTTAAACACCCATGCAATGGCAAAAAAACCTACTCCTACGGCCGAAAATCCCCAGCCGGCCACATCGGCATAGCGGTAAATTCCCAATCCAATCAAAATCAAGCCCATTAAGATCATAATAAAAGTAGCCCATGCCAAAACGGTGTTCTTGTTCATGCCCATAATTTAGTTATTTTTTAATTTTGGAAATGCAAATATCGAGAATATATAAAGAATTTTTGATGCTTACTGAAAGATTTTAATCAACATCTCTTTTAATAGATCTGATTCATCCAGCTGATTGGCTCCAACCCCTTTGCTTTTTACGTCAATATCACGAAGGGTAGCAATGACGGAACTGACCTTTTTCATCGGGTAGTTTTTTAAAGCCACATCATAATCTTTTAAAAAATATGGGTTTACTTTTAACACCCGTGATACATTTCCGGCAGATTTATCCTTTAACCCATGGTATTGCAATAAAGCTGAAAAAAAGCTGAAAACCATACTAACGGTCAGTACCATCGGATACTCCTTCTTGTTCTGGGCAAAGTGGTCGGCAATACGGTAAGCCTGCAACACGTTGCGGTCACCAATGGCTTTACGCAATTCAAACACATTAAAGTCTTTGCTGAAACCTATATTCTCTTCAATATGGTTCGGACTGATTGTGGTTCCTTTCGGCAGAATAATCTGCAGCTTATCCAGTTCATTGCTGATCCGGCTCAGATCTGTTCCTAAAAATTCAACCAGCATGGCCGAAGCTTTCGGGTCAATGCTGTATTCTTTAGGCTTTAAAACTCTGGAAATCCATGCCGCCACCTGGTTCTCATATAATTTTTTGCTTTCAAACAGCAGTCCGTTTTTATCAATCAGCTTGGTCAGCTTTTTGCGTTTATCCAATGTTTTATACTTGTATGCAATAACCAAAACAGTGGTTGGCTGTGGATTTTCGGCATAACTTTCCAGTTTTTCAATCGTTCTGGAAAGCTCCTGGGCTTCTTTTACAATCACCACCTGCCGGTCGGCCATCATCGGATAGCGTTTGGCATTGCCAACAACATCTTCTACGGTGACATCCCTTCCGTACAGCACCATCTGATTGAAGCCCTTTTCATCTTCAGACAACACATTATTTTCTATATATTCCGTCAACTTATCAATATAATACGGTTCTTCTCCCATTAAAAAATAAATGGGTTTGATCTGCCCGTTCTTAATATCGTTTATAATTTTTACAATTTCATCCATGGTAACTGTTCAGGCAAAATAAGTTGGCTGTTTGTTTTAAATAAGTAAATTTGCTTTATGCAAAAACTGAATTTTCCCGACTTTTCCTTTCGCTTCAAAAATAGTGAAAATAACTTGTTGGTATTTGATGAAATCCGGAAAAAATTTGTGGTACTCACCCCCGAAGAGTGGGTCCGCATTCATGTGGTGCAGTACCTGATTCAGGAAAAAAACTATCCCAAATCCTTGATTAACGTTGAAAAAGTAATTAAACTGAACGGTTTAACTAAACGGTATGATGTGGTGGTCTTTCAAACGGACGGCTCTATTTTGCTGGTCGTGGAATGCAAACAGCCCAACGTTGCGATTACACAGGCTGTATTTGATCAGATTGCAAGATATAATTTAACCTTAAAGGCAAATTATCTGATGGTAACCAACGGTTTGAATCACTATTTTTGTCAAATGGATTTTGAAAATGAAAAGTATATTTTTTTGAATGAGATGATCAATTTTAAGAAAAATAAATCGTTATGAGATGTCTGTTTAAATTTATTTTTGCCGGCGGAATCACATTGATCCTGTTTGTTTATTTCAGTTTGTATTTCATTACCCCCGGATTCATGGTTAAACGTTCTATTCAGGAGTATTTGGATTCAAAATTTGACAGACGGTTTACAATAGTATCCATTGCCAATAATTATTCACCGGATTTTCTGCATCAGGTTACGGGTTATAAACTGACTTTAAAAGATCAGAACGGAACTGAAATTACGCCTGTTTTTTTTCAAAAAAATCATCATACAGGAAGATGGACAAGCTATATGGGATGCGATATTGAAGCACAATACGCTTCTGCCCTCAAAAAACAACAACTTTAAAAACACATCAATCTATTTTGAAAAAAATCGCTGTCGTCATTTTAAACTGGAACGGGGCTAAACTTCTCACCGAATTTCTGCCTTCCGTAGTCAACTATTCGCAACAGGCCACCGTTTATGTTATTGATAATGCGTCAACGGATCATTCCATTGAAGTCCTGACAGAAAAGTTTCCGTCGGTAAAAATCATCCGGAACGCACAAAATTTTGGTTTTGCCCGGGGATATAATGAAGGGTTACAAACCGTTGAAGAAGAAATTTACTGCCTGCTGAATTCTGATGTGGAAGTAACCGAAAACTGGCTCACCCCTATTCTGGCTACCTTTGAAAACAACCCCGGCACAGCCATTATACAGCCCAAAATTCTGGATTATAAAAATAAGTCTTGTTTTGAATATGCCGGAGCCGGTGGCGGATTTATCGACCGGTTTGGCTACCCGTTTTGCCGCGGACGTATTTTTAATACGATTGAAATTGACACCGGCCAGTATAATGATACCGTACCCGTTTTTTGGGCTTCAGGAGCGTGCTTTTTTATCCGAAAGACGGCATACCGCGAATTAAAAGGCTTTGATGCTGATTTTTTTGCTCATCAGGAAGAAATCGATCTCTGCTGGCGGGGTTTTAACCGGAGCTACACTACGTATTATTGCGGACTATCCACTGTTTACCATCTGGGAGGAGCAACCCTGGCGGCATCAAATCCTAAAAAAACGTTTCTGAATTTTAGAAACTCCCTACTGATGCTGACTAAAAATTTACCCAAGAACCGGCTTTTTTTAGTGGTTTTCGGGCGGTTGATTTTAGACGGGATAGCGGGAATTCAATTTTTAATGAGCGGAAAATTCAAACACTTTCTGGCCATTACACAAGCTCATTTTTCTTTTTATTCGCTACTAATCAAAACCTTACGTAAACGGGAACCGAAGGTCAAGAATGGCTATTACAAAATAAACAGCATCGTTTATGCCTATTTTGTAAAAAATTGCACGATATTTGCAGATAAATTTTAACATTAGTTTATCTATAAAAATGTAATTCCATTAATGGAATGGCGTTAATTTTGTAAAATAAAAAAAACATTATCATGAAACGAGTTGTTTTATTACTATCTGTTGTTGCCTTAACCTTAGGCTCTTGTGGTACAAAGAAAAAAATTGCCGAATTAGAGGCAAAAAACAAAGAATGTCAGGACTTACTGAATTCAACCACAGTTAAATTAAATTTATGTTTATCTGAAAAAGATTTATTAGCCAATCAGGTCAATGATTTAAAGAAAAACAATTCTGATTTAATCAACAATATGGGTAATTTAACTACCCTTACTACCAAAGGTGCAGAAAACCTTGAAAAATCATTGGAAAGTCTGAAAGAAAAGGATTTAAAGATTTCCCGTTTACAGGATGCCTTGACCAAAAAAGACAGTGTTACCCTAGCTTTGGTTACCAGCCTAAAAGGTGCTGTGGGTATATCGGATCCGGATATTCAGATTAATGTTGACAAAGGAGTGGTTATGATTTCTATTGCCGATAAGTTGTTGTTTAAATCCGGAAGTTACGAAATCAGTGACCGTGCTAAAGAAATATTAGGCAAGGTAGCCAAGGTGGTAAATGAAAAACCTGATTTTGAGTGTATGGTTGAAAGCCACACCGATAATGTTCCGTATAAAAACGGCGTACTTTTAGACAACTGGGATTTAAGTGTTAAACGTGCTACTGCCGTGGTTCGGGTGTTAACCAATACACACAAAGTTAATCCACGTCAGCTGATTGCAGCCGGTAGAAGTGAGTACTTGCCTTTAGTAGAAAATAATACGGTTGAAAACAGGGCTGCTAACCGCAGAACAAGAATTATTGTGATGCCGAAAATTGATCAGTTCTATGAAATGATTGAAAAAGAAATGAAAAAACAAACCGGAAAATAATTTATGTTTTTCCTTCATCATAAAAAACGCCTCTCTTTCGGGGCGTTTTTCTATTTAGGTTTTTTTTAAGTTTAAGACGGTGCCTTTTGATTCTTACCTGCAGATAAAAAAACTGTTTTCTGCAGAAGAAAAATGCATTTTTGTTAAAACGAAAATAAATTTCCTACCTTTATAGTGTTTTTAAAGTTTCCTTTCGTCATGAGAATATTGAAGTATATAGTACTGTTGATTTTACTGATTTTGCTTGCTTTTACGGTTTATGTATGGACCAAGAAAGGGACATATTCCGTTACAAGAAGTAAAGTAATCAATTTAGATAAGACGGCTCTGTTTCACTTTATTAACGATTACCAGAACTGGGAATCATTTTATCAGGCAGATCCTGATGCAAAAGTCAGCTATCCGGAGAATTCTGTTGGCACCGGCAGCTCATTCCACTGGAAAGGATCCGGGGGCAACGGATATATAAAAACCATTTATTTAAAAGAAAATGACAGCATTGCCCAGAAAATTTCCAGAGACGGCAAATTATCATCGGCCTATATCACCTTTAAAGATACTGTTGGCGGAACCAGAATAACCTGGAATTCTTCCGGAGAACTTGATTTTATGGGTAAACTGAAATCTGTTTTTTCGGGTGGGTTTGAACAAAAGTTAGGTTCAGATTTTGATAAAATTCTCACGGAGCTCACCAAGGTGCTTGACAAAGAGATAACAACTTATTCCATTGATATAGCGGGAATTGTTGACGTTGTGCATCAAAAGTACATTCTACGCAAAGAAGAAAGCAAAATTTCGGATTTTTATACTGTCCTTCAAAATACCATGCCGTTACTGATTGACTTTGTTGCCGAAAATAACATCAAAACCAACAAGCAAAAATTTGTTGTTTTTGACAACTACGATACGGCTAAAAACAACGTCACCTTTTCAATAGCCACTACCCTGACAGAAAATATCTATACTACGCCAGAAAGTGAATTTACGGTGGACAGTATTCAACCCCATCAGGCCCTCAAAATCATCTTAAAAGGAGATTATTCACACAGTAAGAAAGCCTGGGATAAAGGGTTTGATTATCTTAAAAAGAATAACCTGGAACAGAACCCAAACGGTGCTTTTCGTGAGGTTTATCTGAAAAGCAGAACTGAAGTTAAACAACCTTCGCAATGGCTGACCGAAATGTATATTCCTGTTAAGCAACAAGCGGTAAAACAAACAGGCACAAACCTTTCCAACACTTCTGCTTTAACGGAATAATCAATTTTTACGATGATGCTGTTAAACCATTTTATATTTTAACAGTCTAATTGATAAAAACGGTTTTGCAAGACGAAAAAGCTTTTATAGAAGCGTTATTAAATCCGAAAACGCAACAAAACGCCTTTCAGGAGTTGGTCTCACAGTATCAGCGTCCGCTGTATGCCCATATCCGTAATTTAGTTCTGAATCACGATGACGCAGACGATGTACTGCAAAATACCTTTATTAAAGTTTACCGAAATTTAAGCGGATTTAAAGGAGAGAGTAAACTCTTTTCCTGGATGTACCGCATTGCAACCAACGAAGCACTGACTTTCCTGCAGCAAAAGGCAAAACGATTTCAAACAACCAGTGAAGACTACCTTTTACAGCAAACAGAGAAAATGAAAGCCGATGTCTATTTTGACGGTGATGAAATTCAGCTGAAACTGCAAAAAGCGATTGCCCGGCTTCCCGAAAAGCAACAGCTTGTGTTTAAGATGAAATATTTTGAAGAATTAAAATATGAAGCGATATCTGAAATTTTAGGGACCTCTGTAGGCGGATTAAAAGCCTCGTATCATATAGCCGTTAAAAAAATTGAAGAATATTTATCGCTCCATTAAACCATTTATTATTTTTAAAGTCAAAGAGAATATGGCAACAACTGATTTACATAAACATCCCAAAATTAAACCGGGTTTTAAAGTTCCCGAAAACTATTTTGATACGCTTGAATCAAAAATACGGGAACAGATAACGGCCGAGGAACCCAAGGTGATTTTGCTCAAATCATACCGCAAATACTGGTTGTCAGCCGTAGCGGCAGTTACTCTTTTGGCTGTTAGTATCCCTGTATATCAACACTGGAAAGTTAAAAAAAGCCTGCTTGATAACGACTCCATTGAACAGTATTTAAGTTATCATCCTGCTATATATACGGAAGATATTATCAGTTTTCTGGATGAATCTGATCTGAATTCACTGCAAAGACAAACTACGCTGGAATCAGAAACAATTGAAAAATATTTACTTGAAAATGAATCGATTGAACACTACCTCATTGATTAACTAACAATACTATGAAAAGAAGTTCCCTTTATACCCTGATTATATGTCTCCTTTTTGTGTCAGCCGGCTTTGCCCAGGGCGGAAAAAGAGAAAAAGTAAAAGCGTTAAAAACCGCGTTTATTACCAGTGAGCTTTCCTTAACACAGCAGGAAGCCGAAAAATTCTGGCCGATTTATAATGCTTTTGAAGAAAAACAGTTTGAGCTTCGTCATGAAAAAATGAAGTCCTACATGAAGCGAATGGATACCGACTTAGAGACAATGTCCGAAAAAGAGGCTTCCAACCTATTGTCACAAATGGAAAGTGTAGAAGAAGAAACACATCAGTTGCGAAAAAAATTGATTTCTGATTTAAAAAATGTCATCAGTTCGCACAAAATCATTAAGCTTAAAAAAGCTGAAGAAGATTTTAACCGTAAATTGCTGAAGCAATACCGCGAAAACCGACCGGCCAATAAAAATTAATCAGAGGTAAATTTTATTTTAATAATTTTATTTTTGCCGGCAGCGACAGCATTTCTTTCATCGATAAAGCGAATCGTATGCAGGTCTTTTTCATCGCTTATTTTTTTCCAAAAACTGCCGCTGTCATCTGAAAAATAAATTCCCTGAGGCCCTACACTTACGGTTAAAAGTCCTCCGGATTCCGGAACAAACTGAATACAAGATGTATAACCAAATGCCTCTCCATCTGAAATTAATGCCCAGGTTTGTCCGCTGTTTATCGTCAGAGCTTTGTTTTTAAAATTTTCACCCTGATTTTCATAATCCCCACCCGCTATAATACCAATAGAGTCATTATAAAAATCGGCTGTAAAAATCCCGGCCATTGGTTTTCCCTGATTGATTGGTGTTTCATGAACGGCCCATGTTTTGCCTTTGTCCCTTGAAAAGAAAATCCTGGCCTTTGTTCCTCCGGTAACAATCCATGTATTGTCGCCTTTCACAACCAGACTGCTGTTGCTGGCTGCAAAACCTGCTTCGCCAGGTTCTATTTCAGGTAATTCACTGCACGCAATTTTTGTCCATGTATTCCCTTTGTCACGTGTTACCACCACAGAAAGACACCCATTTTGCGGGTCGCCCATGGCAATGCCTTCGTATTCATTCCAGAATTGAATTCCATTATAAAAAGCACCCGGATGTTTATCTTCAAAAACCTTTGTAACTACATTATCGGGTTTCGAAAGCCTGTAAATTGCCGCCGGCTTCTCGGTACTGATCATGAATACCGAAGAGCTGTTTTGTGCAATTCCCCTAAAGTGCGGATAAATGGTATCTGATGCGATACGACCGATAAAATTTTTGGATTGGTCTAATTTACAATAGCCATACCCGCCTTTATCAGTAGCATACCACACTTTGTCTTTTTCCAGCGTAATGGCTCTTACACTCATGGTGTCTGCCAAAAGTGTTGTTACGTGAACCCCGGTAAACGGTGCACGCAAATTAGTAAGCGGTTTATTTTCAGCATCCTTGCAGGAAACCAAAAGGATTAACAATAGAATTTCACAAATTTTACGCATTTTGTTAAAAATTTATACAAATATAGAAACAAAATTGTCTTGTGCAAGTGCTTATTTTACAAAATATTCTTATAAATAATCAACCTAAAAAAGTATTGGCATAAAAATTGTACCATCGTAAAAAGCAACATTAAATGTACTGTAAACTTTAAAATGCAACATGATGAAAACACTATTAATAACCCTTAGCATATTGTTTGTCGGGATGACAAATGCAAATGCCCAAGACAGAACAACCGTTAGAGCCAATTCTATTGATATCAGCGATAACCTGGATTTAAGAGCTGTAGCTCATATTTTTGGAGAAGCAGCCAATTTAGAAGATTTTGAAAGACGGTTAAACGATCCTGCCAATCCAATTTCAAACCTGGATTTAAACAATGATAATCAGGTTGATTACCTGCGGGTCATAGAAGTTGTTGAAAACGGAACTCATTTAATTATCGTTCAATCGGTTTTGGGAAGGGATTTGTTTCAGGACGTTGCCACAATTGAAGTAGAAAGAGACCGTTACAATAACGTACAGGTTCAGGTGGTCGGCGATGTATATATGTACGGTTCAAATTATATTTATGAACCTGTTTACATCCACAGACCCGTCATATTTAATACGTTTTGGGTTAGTACTTACCGTCCGTATTACTCGTCCTGGTACTGGGGCTATTATCCTACCTATTATTATGCCTGGAGACCCTGGCCCATTTTCCGATACAGAAGCCATGTAAATGTTTATGTGAATGTAAACAACACCTGTCATTATGTTAACCACAGAAGAAGTACACGGGCTGTAGCCATGTATCAGACCAGACGTACGAATGCTTATGAAGTACAGCATCCTACCCGCTCATTTTCCACAAGGAATAGTGGTGTAAATAACCGCTATGAACTGACTCAGAACCGGGAGACAAGAAATCAGGGAATTAATTCAAATTCATCAGTGAGAAGTTCGCGAAATAGTGATGCAACAGCCTCTTCTTACACCGGAACAAGAAATAACGGTGTTCGTTCAAATAATGCGGTTCAAAATTCGCCCAGAACTGGGGTTAGCAGTTCAACCCGTTCAGACCAAATGGCTGTTAACACTCCCAGAAGTAGTGTGAATACGCCTAAGGGTACAGAACTTAATACCCGTAATTCAGGATCTATTGAAAATGCAGGTACAAGAAGCACTACTTATTCAGGGAGTACGGTAAACGCAACCCCCAGAAGCACTCCAGGATCAAATAGTTTCAGTTCCGGTAATGCTCCAAAAGTACAATCAACACCACGCTCATCATATGATCAGGTTAGTACACCCAGAAGCTCATCGGCTCCAAGTGTGCAGTCAACACCCCGTTCTTCTGCATCCGGCCAGCTGAACACACCCAGAAGTACTTCTGCCCCGAAAGTACAGTCCGCTCCCCGCTCTTCTTCCAGCCAGATGAGTGCTCCGAGAAGTTCTGGTTCTTCAAGAGGTGAAAGTGCAGGAAGCAGAGGTTCATCTAATTCTTCCAGAAGAGGTTAATTAGTTCAGGATAAAGAAAAGCAGCAATCTCATTATTGATTTTGCTGCTTTATTTTTTTTATCTAAGGTTTCTACTCTTCTTCTAAATGATTTGATTTCGAATAGTTTCTCCATTTTTCGATACAATCTACCATATCCTGTGGAATCTCAGAATCAAAACGCATGAATTCTTTGGTAACGGGATGTTCAAAACCAAGTGTTTTGGCATGAAGTGCCTGACGGGGCAGGATTTTAAAACAATTCTCGACAAATTGTTTATACTTTGTAAAAGTAGTTCCTTTTAAAATCTGATCGCCTCCATATCGCTGATCATTAAACAACGGGTGACCGATGTGTTTCATATGGGCACGGATCTGATGTGTTCTGCCCGTTTCCAATTTACAGGAGATCAGTGTAACATATCCAAACCGCTCCAAGACCTTATAGTGTGTTACTGCCGGCTTGCCGTAAGCTTCATCGTCATAAACAGCCATCTGCATACGGTCTTTCTGATGCCTTCCGATGTAACCGCCAATTGTTCCTTCTTCTTCTGCCGGATTACCCCATACCAAAGCAATATACTCCCGTTCAGATGTTTTATCGGCAAACTGTTTTGCTAAATAAGCCATGGCCAGATCGGTTTTGGCAATTACCAAAAGACCGGATGTATTCTTGTCGATCCTATGAACCAAGCCCGGCCGCTCCGAACTGTTCATCGGTAGATTTTCAAAATGAAAAGCCAGAGCGTTGACTAAAGTTCCGCTGTAATTTCCATGTCCGGGATGAACCACCATGCCGGCCTCTTTGTTTACCAGCAATAACTGATCATCTTCATAAATGATACGAATAGGAATATCCTCGGGTTCCAGAAGATATTCATAAGGCGGATGTGTCATCAAATAACGAATGGTGTCAAACGGTTTGACCTTGTAATTTGATTTTACGGGAACATCATTTACAAGGATATTACCCGCTGTTGCCGCCTGTTGTATTTTATTGCGGGTTGTATTTTCTACAACCTGCATGAGGTATTTATCAATCCGAACCATCGATTGTCCTTTGGGTACATCAAACCGATGATGTTCAAATAATTCGTCGTCAGTTTCCGGTTCTATGTTGGCCATTTTACTGTTCATCTTGTTGCTGAAGAATACTGTCTATTTCCGTTTCGTCAAAAGCAACTTTTCCGTCACCCAGCACCAGGTCAATTTTTGAGGTCTTCATTATTTTAGTACCGGGTTTAACGGGAGCTCCGTTGTATTTCATCTCAAGCACCATGTCTTTACCCAGATAAGGCTTGTAGGTCACCTTGCCTACTTCCAGTCCGATGGACTTTAACGTGGGTTCAGCCTGACGGTATGTTTTTTCTATTAAATCAGGTAATGTGACAAAGGCATAACCGTCCGAATTGATTTTGATATATACCTTACGGTTGGCTTTTACTTTAGAGCCCGGTTTCGGATCCTGCTCCACAACCGTATATTTAGGGAAATCCTTCTGAAAATCCAGTGTATCGAGTAAAACATATTCCAGATCCAGGTTATCGAGTTTTTCCCCGGCCTTTTCAACGCTTAATTTACTCAAATCGGGAACCGTGATTTCTTCTCCGTGATTGGTGATAAACGAAAGCAGATTAAAAAAAAGAAAGGCAATCACCGCCAAAATGCCCATGGCGGCCAAAACTTGTCGGAAAAAAATTTTACTGGTAAGATATTTTCTTAAACTCATCCTATTTTATTTATTGCAAAGATATAAAATTATAAACCGTTTTTTGTTTCCATAAATAAATGATAATTTTGTTTGGCTTAAGCCTAAACTTACAAACGCAGTTCAATGAAAAATGTTGCTATCATTATGGGAGGATATTCCAGTGAATATCAAATTTCGCTTACCAGTGGCGGTGTTGTGTATCAATACCTGGATAAAGCAAAATACAACCCGTTTAAAATCCATATTTTTAAAGAAAAATGGGTTTATGTGAATACCTCAAATGAAGAATTTCCGGTAAACAAAAACGATTTTTCTGTGGATGTAAATGGTACAAAAATCACATTTGATGTGGTATTCAATGCCATTCACGGCACACCCGGCGAAGATGGTTTAATGCAGGCTTATTTTGAACTGTTGGGAATACCGCATACCAGTTGCAGTCATTATCAGGCAGCCCTTACATTCAATAAAAGAGATTTACTGTCGGTATTAAAACCATACGGCATTAAATCAGCGGCTTCACTATACCTCAACGAAGGCGATGAAATTGATCCCGATAAAATCATCACTACCTTAGGCCTGCCATGTTTTGTAAAGCCCAACAAATCAGGTTCCAGTTTCGGAATTTCAAAAGTAAAAACAAAAGAAGAGCTGATTCCGGCCATTGAAAATGCCTACAAAGAAGATAATGAAATTATTATTGAACGTTTTTTAGATGGTGTGGAAGTCTCAGTGGGAGTGATTAATTACAGAGGGAAAGTCATGGTGCTTCCGATTACCGAAATTGTATCAGAAAATGACTTTTTTGATTATGAAGCCAAGTATTTGGGCAAATCTCAGGAAATAACCCCGGCCAGGGTCAGCGATGAATTAAAAGCAAAAGTGGAGACTGTGGCCAAAAGAGCCTACGAAGTTTTAAAAATGAAAGGGTTTTCACGCAGCGAATTTATTATTGTAAACAATGAACCGTATATGCTGGAAATGAATACCATTCCGGGATTAACAACAGAGAGTATTCTGCCCCAGCAAGCCAGAGCGGCTGGTATTTCATTAACAGCATTGTTTGACAACGCAATTGAATTAGCCTTAAACGACTGAAAATTATGAAAAAAGCTGTTTTTCCGGGATCTTTTGACCCCATCACCTTAGGACACTTTGATATTATTCAAAGAGGCATTCCTTTGTTTGACGAGGTAATTGTTGCTATCGGCGTAAATGCCGAAAAAAAATACATGTTTTCCCTGGCCGAACGTAAAAAATTTATTGAAGAAGCGTTTAAGGATGAGCCCAAAGTACGTGTGATTACCTACGAGGGACTCACCATTGATTTATGCAAAAGAGAAAAAGCCGATTTTATCCTTCGCGGCCTGCGTAATCCGGCCGATTTTGAATTTGAAAAAGCTATTGCCCATACCAACAGACGCTTATCAAAAATTGAAACCGTTTTCTTGCTGACTGCCGCTAAAACATCGTACATCAGTTCCAGTATTGTTCGCGATGTCATCAGAAACGGTGGTGATTATACCGTTTTAGTCCCGGAATCAGTAAAAATTAAATAATTTTTGATGAAGAGAATTCTATTTATAACGATACTGATTACAGGTCAGTTGGTTACTTATGCCCAACAAAACAATTGGTACACACCTTATGAAAAAGGTAACAAAAATCAAACCGCAACATACCAAGAGTCCCTTGATTTTTATACAGCATTGGATAAAAAATTTGAGACAATCAAAATGACAGAAATGGGCGAAACCGATTCCGGTGAACCGCTGCGTTTAATAATTTTTGATCCGGATAAAAGTTTTGATTTAACTCAAAAGCAATCCAAAGCGGTATTACTCATTAATAACAATATTCATCCCGGTGAGCCTGATGGTGTAGATGCTTCGATGATGCTGTTCAGGGATCTGGTTCTGAATAAAATTACAGCTCCCAAAAATACCCTTATTGCCATGATCCCGTTTTATAATATTGGCGGAACACTGAACCGCAATTCATTCTCAAGAGTCAATCAGAACGGACCTGAATCGTATGGTTTCAGGGGAAATAACCGCAATTTTGATCTGAACCGTGATTTTATAAAATCTGATACGAAAAACGCACGGAGTTTTGCCGAAATTTTTCACTTGGTGAACCCTGATGTTTTTATAGACAACCACGTGAGCAATGGTGCCGATTATCAATATGTACTGACTTATATTCAAACCCAACATCAAAAACTGGGTACTGATTTGGGGAATTATTTAAAAAATGAAATGACACCAAAGATCAGAACACAATTATTGAAAAAGAAAATAGAAAGCATCCCCTATGTCACAGTCTATGGAGCATCGCCTGAAAAAGGATTTACCCAGATGATGGATTTACCTCGTTATTCCACCGGATATGCCTCGCTTTTTCATAGCATAGGCTACATGCCGGAAACTCACATGCTGAAAAAGTATGAAGACCGGGTAAAGGTTACCTATGAATTTATGTTGGAAACCATTGCACACACAGATGCTGATTATTTGAAAATTAAAAATTTAAGAGCTAAAAACCAGCATCAGTTTAAACCCGGCTCTTTTTATACGCTGGTATGGAATATTGACAGTACAAAAGTAGAACGAATTGATTTTTTAGGGTTTGAATCCGGGTATAAAAAAAGTGATATTTCGGGGAAAGACAGGCTTTTTTATGACCAAAAGAAACCTTTTAAAAAACAAATTCCATATTATCATTTTTATAAACCGCAAAAGCAGGTTAAAATTCCGACGGCATACATCATCCCAAAATCATGGTGGAATGTCGTTGATTTATTAAAACTGAATAAAGTAGAAATGATTCAGCTGAAAAAAGACACCCTGATTGAAGTAGAAAAATATAAAATTGCAGACTACAAAACAGCCGGATCAGCTTATGAGGGACATTATCCCCATTCTAACACAACGGTTCAAAAAGCAATGGAAAAAGTAATCTTTCAAAAAGGCGATTACTACATTCCTATCCAGCAGTTTGCCGTAAAATATTTGTTGGAAACCCTCGAGCCAGAAGCTCCGGATTCTTTTTTTAACTGGAACTTTTTTGACGGTATTTTGCAACAAAAAGAGGGGTTTTCTGCCTATGTGTTTGAAGATTTAGCCGCCGAAATTTTAGCTAAGGATTCTGTTCTGCGAGAAAAGTTTGAACGCAAAAAAGCCGAAGACAAATCATTTTCAGACAACGGAGCCGCTCAACTGGACTGGATATATAAGAATTCGGTTTATTACGAGCCTTCTCACCTCACCTATCCGGTTTACAGAGTTTTAAATTAAGGTAGTAGAGTCTTTTTCAAATAATAATTTAATATTCTCATACGAATTGGTCAGACAGGCCGGAATAGCTTCCTGTTTAACCCATTCTACTTTTTCAATACCTTCATCGGCCTGACCTGTCATTTTTCCTGAAAAAGAAGTTTTCATTTCAAACCAGTGGGTAATCTTCAGCTTATAACGGCCGTTTCGTTTAAAAATATGATAGGTTTTGTTTAGCTTTCTGACGATTTTTAAGTCTTTTACGCCGGTTTCTTCTTCCACTTCACGAATGGCAGTATCTTCAATTGCTTCTCCTTTTTCGATTCCGCCTTTTGGTAAATCCCATTTTTTGTTCCTAAAAATGAATAGCACTTCGTTTTTATCGTTGTAAACCAAGCCTCCTCCAGCTTTTTCAACCGGAATTTTTGATTTTAATTTTTTCAGGATTTCTTTCTCATCCGGGTGATACAAAAAAGCTTTATCTACCTTATTTTTAAATATTTTTATGATAAGTTGTTTGATATCAACACTATCCAATAAAAACAACTGAAAATCGGTTTCTTTTTGAATTTGATTTGTCAAAAAAAGTGGCTTGTCGTTCACAAAAACTTTATACATTTGTACTATGATTTTTAATAAAGATACAGCTAAAAAAACAGCCGAATTGCTTTTACAAATAAACGCAATTAAATTAAATCCTAAAAATCCTTTTACATGGGCTTCGGGATGGAAATCGCCTATTTATTGCGATAATCGTGTAACACTTTCATTTCCACCGATCAGGAATTACATCCGGGAAGAATTTTCTAAACACATTGAAAAAGAATTTGGAAAGCCTGATGTGATTGCCGGAGTAGCCACGGGAGCTATCGGTATTGGTATGCTTGTGGCAGAATATATGGGTCTGCCCTTTGTATATGTGAGACCGGAACCCAAAAAACACGGTCGGCAAAACCAGGTGGAAGGTTTTCTGCAAAAAGGACAGAATGTGGTTGTGGTAGAAGATTTAATCAGCACCGGAAACAGCAGCCTGCTTGCGGTAGAAGCTTTAAAAGAGGCTGGTGCCAATGTTAAAGGCATGGTGGCCATCTTTACCTACGGTTTTGATGTTTCGGTTGAAAACTTTAAAAAAGCGAAGGTTACACTTCACACACTTTCCAATTATGATAATTTACTGGAATTGGCTGTTGCCAAAAAATACATCACTGAAGAAGAACAGCATACCTTGCAGGAATGGCGGGTAAGCCCATCTACCTGGGGCTATTGAAGTGTAGAAAAATAAATAGAACAGAAAATAAAAAATAATACTTAACCGATAACAGCCAACCGATAAAAAAATGAATTTAGAAAGTCCAAAAGTTACCGTAGAAAAATCAGCTCATTATTTATTTGAATCACTGAGCGATGTCCGCAATTTTGAAAAATTAATGCCCGACAGTATTGCAAAATTTGAAGTGACCGGAGAAGATTCGTTTATTTTCGGCTTAAAAGGAATGCCGGAGATTAAATTAAAAATGAAAGAAAAAAACGCTCCCGGTCAGGTGGTTTTAGGAGCAGCTTCAGATAAATTGCCATTTACCTTAACCGGAAATATCCATTCGTTATCTGAAAGCAGTTCAGAAGTGCAATTGGTTTTTGACGGGGAATTTAACCCGATGATGGCAATGATGATCAAAGGTCCTATTTCAAAATTTATTGAAACGCTGGCAACCAATATGTATAAACTATAATTTCAAATGTAATGAACCAACCCTGTAATTGGGTTATAAATTAGTTCAACTAACATTTTCCGCAACGTTTGTTTGCGGATTATTTTTTTGTAAAAGTTTTTGAAAATCATCAGTTACCCCGTATGATTGCCTCATATATCACCTGCTGAATATCTTCTCTGATATTATTTTGTGATAACAGGTTTTTATCTGCATTTGGATAGGTTCTGTTTGATAAAAAGATATAAATCAATTCCTGTTCCGGATCAGCCCATGCCATAGTACCTGTAAACCCGGTATGTCCAAAACTCGTCATCGAAACACAGCCACAGGTTGGCCCCGCTTTTCCCAGTTGCGGTTTGTCAAATCCAATCCCCCGACGGTTTCCTTCCGGGCAATAATAACAGGTATTAAAAACATCAAAAGTATCTTCGGAAAAAAACTGCTGATTGCCATAATTGCCTTTCTGAAGGTAAAGTTGCATGATTTTAGCCATATCCATCGAATTCGAAAAAATTCCGGCATGGCCACCTACACCACCTTCCATGGCTGCTGTCATATCGTGCACATAGCCCTGAATGGTTTGATAGCGAAAATAGGTATCTTCTTCAGTAGGCGGAATGATATTCATATCAAACCTTTCCAACGGATTATATAAGGTATTGTTTGCCCCTATTTTACTGTAAAAATTCTTTTCGCTTAATTCATCTAATGTTTTTCCGGTAGATTTTTCAAGATAATGCTTCAGGATGATGAATGTAAAATCACTGTATTTATATTCTTTCTTGGGCAGTAATTTGCTGCCGGCAATTGCAGACAGAATAGTGTCCTGGTAATCTTTTCTTAAATATAAATTTTCGGCCACCTGATAAGGAAAATCAACACTGAATGATTTTCTGTAGTATTTATCCGAAGGTTTTTTATCTGCATTGAGTGTCTGTTTATAAAACGGAACCCAGGGCTGTAAGCGGGCATAATGCGACATTAATTCTTTAAAACTGATATTTTCTTTATCCGTTCCTCTGAAAACAGGAAGCATATCGCCTAATCTCGACTCTAAAGTGACCTTCTTCTTATCATATAACTGCATTATACTGGGCAATGTAGAGACAATCTTGGTTAAAGAAGCCACATCATAGATATCTGAATTTTTAACAGCAACCTGGTTTTCATATGTATGAAAGCCAAATGCTTTCTGATAAATAACCTTTCCTTTTCGGGCTACCAGGATCTGACCACCCGGTGTCATTTTTTCGCGAATAGCCTTTTGCATAATGGCATCAATTTTTTGAAGAACCAACGGATCCATTCCTACATTCTGCGGATGCGTAAATCCCAGGCGATTGATTTTTTCGGTCAACAGCCCATGGTTTACCTTGAATTCTTCGTTAATCGAAACGGGTAATTTCCCTTTAGCAGTAATAGCTCCGAAAATCAACTGAGCGACAGCTGTTTGAGCCATTTCATTATTCTGATATGCCACCACTACCCCGTCAATATCCTCGAAAGAAGGAATTGCACTCAGGGCGTAAGGCTTTACAAAACTGCTTAAAATGACTTTTTTACGTTTGGCTATTTCAGTGATCCATCGAATCTCTTCTGCAGAAAAATCATGTTTTTTCCATGCTCCATCAGCTTTGTGATAGCCGATAATCACCTTGTTATAGTCGGTCAAATCGGTTAAAAGCGAATCGAGATTTATGTTGGAAACTTCTGTTACCTCTCCGTAATTTTTAAGCATTTCTAAAAACACACCGTTGCTGTCATCTCCTAATTTAACATAGGCAATTTTATCTTTTTCAAGGTTTTTAACCGGAATAACAGCCGCTTTATTGCGAACAACGGTTACAATATTTTCATACAGCCTGTATTGCAAAGCTTCCATTTCCGGAGTATTGAGCGATACTGCGAGACGCTGAACATCAATTGGTTTAAGCTGATTTAAACCGGCTTTGTATTTATACTGTAAAATCTTTTTTACCGAATGTGCTAATCGTTCTTCGGTAATCAGTTGCTGCTCATACGCTTCTTTTATTTTTTGAATGGCTACAGGCACATTTTCCGGAAAAAGTAAAATATCATTTCCGGCCTGAAAAGCTGCCAGATCTATATCTCCCGGACTTTTGAAATTACTGGCTCCTTTCATATTCAGTGCATCGGTAAAAATCAATCCTTTGAAATTTAATTCTTCCTTCAGTAAGTCCGTTACAATAGCATTGGAGATAGATGACGGATAACCTTTTCGCGTTTCAAAAACCGGTACCTCCAAATGAGCGACCATCACACTGGCCAAACCTCTATTGATGAGTTTTTTATAAGGATACAATTCGATATTGCGAATGTGTTCCTGCGAAAAATTAACTACCGGCAATGTATAATGTGAATCTGTTTCTGTGGCACCATGACCCGGAAAATGCTTTCCGGTAGCAAAAATACCGTTGTTTTGAAGTCCTGTCATCAAAGCCAAAGCCCGCTCTGTAACTTTTTCCTTATCTTCTCCGAAAGAACGATTGCCAATAATTGGATTTTTGGGATTTGTATTAATGTCCAATACCGGTGCAAAGTTAAAATGTACGCCCAATTTTCTGGATTGAAGTGCCATTTGTTTTCCGGTCTCTTCAATCAGTTTTAAGTCCTGAACAGCCCCTAAGGTCATGTTCCAGGGAAAACGGTTTACAGAATCCAGCCGCATACTTACTCCCCATTCGGCATCAATACCTATAAATAAAGGTGTTTTTGTCAATTTCTGAAAGCGGTTGGTCATTCGGGCTTGTCTGACGGGTCCGCCCTGAAAAAAAATCAATCCCCCTATTTTTTGTTCTGTGATTAATTTATCCAAAGCTTTGATATGAGTAGAGTCTTTGTTTGAATAAGCCGCAACCATAAAAAGCTGGCCGATTTTTTCCTCTAGTGTGAGTGACTGATAAACACTGTCAACCCATTTTTTTTCGCCGGTGACTGCAACCTGATAGTCAAAGATTGGAAACTCCTCTTTTAACATGACTGCAGAATCTGTTCTAATAATTTCCGTTTTCGTTTTAGCCAACGGTTTTTTTCTGATTTTGTTGGTCGCACAATTGACCACCACAATCAGAAGAAGTAATAACGGAATTATACGAATAAATTTGGAATTCATAAAAATTGCTTTTCTCTTTGGATACCTATCAAATTTGATGCCTTGGTTTGCCGAATGGTCATAAAATTGACTTAAAACGGGTTATAAATACTAAGAACAAGGACTTAGCCAATGCATTAAAACGTTTTAAAAGAACCGGCTGTGCCAGCTGTCTTCTGCCGGAACTTCCCAACTTTCTTTCCACTCTTCAATGGTATTGACCAGGTTATTAAAAACAATTGTATGGGCAGAAACAGCTTTCTCTTTAGCCATCCGTTTAAAGTCTAAAAGCGATTTGTGGGTGATAAATTCACCTTGTTTGTAGGTTACATTCATTTTGTCTAACAAATCAACTTTGTATTTCTGTTCCAGTGACTGAATAAACTCAACCGATTTGTCAATAGAGCAACCGGTTGCCTGCTGTACTTCCTGATTAACGGCAATGATGATGAACCGGTTGTATTTTGTAATGAAAGAAGCTTCTAATGAAGTGCCATGAGCAGCCCAATCTTCTATAAAAGATTTCAGCTCATTTTCTATTTCAGTGATTTCTTCGTCCGAAAACTTTCGGCTGGACTGATAAATCCATATCCTGGATTCTTCGGGAAGATTTTCAAATGGAATGTACATTTTTTTGAGGATTAAGAGCAATTGATTGTGGAATGGTTAAAAAATACCTTTTTCCGGATATCCGCTGCCTGTATAATTATAAATCTTGAGCATTTGCAATCAACTCAGCCACGTCCATGACTTTTATTGAGCCTTCTTTTTCTTTGTTTTTTACACCGTCGGTCATCATTGTATTGCAAAAGGGACAGCCTGCGGCAATAATATCCGGTTTTGTTTCTAATGCATCTTCGGTTCGTTCAATAAAAACTTCTTTATTTCCGGGTTCTGCATCTTTAAACATTTGTGCTCCTCCTGCTCCGCAGCATAATCCGTTGGCACGTGAACGTTTCATTTCGACCAATTCAACATCTAATTTTTCTATTAAATCACGGGGTGCTTCATATATATTATTAGCTCTCCCCAGGTAACACGGATCATGGAATGTAATTCTTTTTCCTTTAAACTGCCCGCCTTCAATAGTCAGACGTCCGTCATCCAACAAGGATTTTAAAAACTGGGTATGGTGAACCACTTCATATTTTCCGCCTAATTCCGGGTATTCATTTTTAATCGTATTGAAACAGTGCGGACAGGCCGTAACCACTTTTTTTACTTCATAAGCGTCCATTACCTGAATGTTCATCATGGCCTGCATTTGGAATAAAAACTCGTTTCCTGCCCGTTTGGCTGGATCTCCGGTACAGCTTTCCTCGGTTCCCAAAACAGCAAATTCTACCTTGGCACGGTTTAGAATACGCACAAATGCTTTGGTGATTTTTTTTGCCCTGTCGTCAAAACTGCCTGCACAACCTACCCAAAATAATACTTCGGGTTGTTTGCCTTGAGCCATCATTTCTGCCATGGTTGGCACGGTTAGATTTTCTGTCATTTTTTTTAAGATTGTTGGATTTCCTGCTGATTAGATTTTAGATCGTCAGATTATTTGATAACCAAAAATCTAATCAATTAATCATCGTAAATTTATTCATGATGTTCGTCATCAAAAACCTGAATGGTTACTTCTTTTTCAACCAGATCGGTAAATTTACCCCTGTAACGGGTAGCTTTTACTAAGTGATTGTCAATCCAATGATAATTTCCTCCTCTTGGTTTGCCCATCACCATGCCATGGTATTTAAATCCATGCTTTTTAAGCCAGATTTCGGTATATTCCCTGTGGGCTTCCGTTCTTGAGGTAAAAAAGAAGATAATATGTCCTTCATCATACCATTTATTCAAGGTTTTTAAGGCATCCGGATATACTTCTGCCGTGAGCATTCTTTCCGGCTCTTCGTTCGGAATATCATCACAGATGGTACCGTCAATATCAATTAAATAATTTTTAATCCCGTGAGGTAAAACAGGGCTTAAATGTTGTCCGTTTTCAGTTACGGTCTGTAACTTCTTTTCAATGTCTTCCGCTTTCATTTTTTAATTTCAGGTTAGTTTCGCATTCATTAAACACCTCCCCAAGCCTCACATATATGGGAATTTGTTTGGTTTATATATTAATTTTCGTCTTTCCAGTTCAGGCGATCCATCTGGTTATATTGCCACGGAGCACCATTGTTTTCAATATTGGTCATCATGGCATTCAACGACATGGGTGCCGCACTTTGCTCCATCACCAAGTACCTTCTCATATCCATAATGATTGATAACGGACTGATGTTTACCGGACATTCTTCCACACAGGCATTACAGGAAGTACATGCCCAAAGTTCCTCCGGTGTAATGTAATCATTTAACAAAGACTTATTATCCGGAACAAAAATGCCTTTATTCGCATCAATATTTTTGCCTACTTCTTCCAGACGGTCTCTGGTATCCATCATAATTTTACGCGGCGATAATTTCTTACCGGTTTGATTGGCCGGGCATGACGATGTACACCTTCCGCATTCGGTACATGTATAGGCATTGAGCAACTGAACCCAATTGAGGTCCTGTACGTCGCTGGCTCCGAATTTAGCCGGAACCGCATCGGGGTTTGCCGGAGTGGCAAACGGATCGGCAGCAGGATCAAGCATCAGTTTTACTTCGTTGGTAACACTTTCCAGGTTATCAAATTTTCCTTTCGGGTTTAAATCTGCAAAATAAGTGTTTGGAAAAGCTAACAGAATATGCAAGTGTTTAGAATAATACAAATAATTGAGGAAGACCAAAATACCACAAATATGCAACCACCAGGCAGCCCGTTCAATCACGATCACAACACCTTCAGACAACCCGTTGAAAACAGGGGCAATAAACTGACTAACCGGAAAACTTCCGGCTTCATGATAATGATTTACTTCCATTTGCTGCAACCAGTAATCGGAAGCATTCATGATCAAAAACAAAGACATCAGAACAATTTCGAAATACAAGATATAATTGGCATCACTCTTAGGCCACGCTTTCATATCTGAATTTACAAAACGTTTGATCTTGATGATATTCCTTCTTACCCAAAAGGCAATGACCGCTATGATCACCAAAACAGCCAGGATTTCAAAAGAAGCAATCAAAACATTATAAAAACTACCCATGAATGAAAACACCCGGTGTGTACCGAACAGGCCATCGATAATGATTTCCAACAATTCAAGGTTGATAATGATAAAACCGATATAAACAACGATATGCAGTATTCCCGCGATGGGTCGTTTAACCATTTTAGACTGTCCAAGGGCAATCATGGTCATGTTTTTCCATCGTTCAGATGAATTATCTTTGCGGTTAACATCCTGACCAAGTTTTATATTTCGGATCAGCTTTTTAACATTTATGGCAAAATAACCAAAGCCTGATGCTAAAATGATGGCAAACAATAGATTATCTAAATAACTCATAAAAGTTAATTTTTAGTTTTGGTTGAATCGGACTCGGTTGGCGGTACATAAGGTTTGTTTTTCTTTCCGAACAGTGAAACATTTACATAACGGGTCGGGTTCAAACGCAAATCTTCCAGTAAAAGCTCAAGCTCTTTTGACGCTTTTGTAAAGTTGGTGTACATTTTATCATCTTTGAGTAACTTGCCCATCGTTCCGTTTCCTGATTCTAAATTAGCCATGATTTTATCCACACTGGCCAATGTTTTTTCTAAATTCTGAACCGTTTGTTTCAAATTTGTCTGTGCCAATGAATCGGATAATTTTTCAAAATCAGAGGAGACCTTTTCAAAATTATTTACCACATTGTTCAGTTTTCCTTTGTTGCTGGTTAAAATTTCATTTGCCGAATTGGAAGCTTCACTTAAAGCAGTCAACGTTTTGTTCAGTTCACTAAAACTGTTCTTTAAATCGTTTTTCGCTTTATCATCCATCAAAGAATTGATGTTTAACAACACCAAATCCGCACTCAACATTGCTTTTTCAATTTTTTCCTGTAACGGGGTTAACCGTTCTGAAACTAATTCTGTCAGTCCCGGTTTTACGCCTCCTCTCAGGAAATCTCCGTTTTCAGCTAAATTGGTATCGGCTAAATTAGGGACAATCTGAATTTGTTTACCACCGATAAGTCCCGGCTCATAAATTCTGGCTTCACTTGATTTAGCTATTTTAAAATCGGTATCAATTTGTAATTCTACTTTCAATTTTCCGGAATTATCTAAAAAATTAATTGATTTTACTTTACCGATGGTAAGTCCGTTAATCGTTACCGGAGCAGAGGCCATGAGCCCTTCTACATCGTCATAAAGCACATAGAACGTTTTGTGATCAGACAAAATATCGGTACCTTTCAAAAAGCTGTATCCCCAGATAAATAATAACACGGATGATATAACCAGAACTGCTGTTTTAATTTCTCTTGATAATTTCAATGGTCTTATTTTTTACAAATTTATAAAATAAATATATTTTACTGTTTTAATGCTTCCTGAATAGTTATTTTTTTTCCGTTTTTAAAAGCCACTATAAATGCAGAATCATATCCTTTACTTTTGGCTTCGGCAAGGTTTTGTCTGGCTTCGTCATAATTTGATGTTTGCGCGTAAAAATATTTATACAGGCCATTTTCTTCCATCACAGAAGTAGGTTCCAAACCTTTGAAGTTTTTAGGCAGTAATTCCAGTTTTTTACCGCTGGCTGAAATCTGTATTTTAAACACAACTCCTTTTACATCCGCAACCTTAGGCTCCTCTTTTGCTTTGGGAGCATCCGATACAACCGGGATTTCAGCACTGGTTTTTTCAGGTTTTTCTTCAGCAGCAGCAGTTGCTCCGGTACCATAATATTCTTTTTTATACTCTAAAATAGCATCTGCAATAGCCTTGGCCAGTTCATTTTGCCCCGCATCAGAATTTAAATAAGCTCCTTCTTTTTTATTGGAAATAAATCCTAATTCCACCAATATTCCGGGCATTACCGTGGCATCTAAAACCCAGATCGGAGCTTGTTTAACCCCTCTGTTTTTCCTTTCCAGTTTGTTGGTAAAGTTGTCCTGCACCTTACTGGCTAACGAAATACTTTGTTCAAGATTCTCTTCCTGAAGCAGTTTCAGACCGATTATAGTGCCCGGGTTATTGGGATCAAACCCGGCGTATTTCATTTTATAATCTGCTTCAAGCGTTATTACACTGTTTTCCTTTTTTGCCACTTCAAGATTGGTAGCATTCCGGGTTAACCCCATCACAAAAGTCTCCGTGCCGAAAGGTTCATAATTTTTTACCCCATTGCAATGGATAGAAACAAAAAGGTTTGCCTCTGCTTTATTGGCAATGTTTGCCCTTTCATTCAATCCGATGAAAACATCTGTTTTTCTCGTGTAAACCACGCTTATATCATTGTATTTTTCCAACATTTTGCCTACTAACAGCGTAACACTCAGCACAATCTTTTTTTCCACAAAACCATGATGATTTGTACCCAGGTCTCCCCCACCGTGTCCGGCATCCAATACCACTTTAAACTTGCCGTTTGTCTGGGCAAACACCGGAGCTACAGACATGAAAATCAGGAAAAAGCCGTATAATTTGATTTTATTTAGGGTGTACATTTTTTCAAAAGTTAATTTTAATTAAAACTCTGCGTTTTAAATTTTATTATTTAGTTATTTTTGACCAAAAATAATCTGTAAGTTTGGCACTCCAAAAATCAAGCCATAATTTTACAAAAATAGCATTAAAACCTTTGCGTACAAACTTATTTCATATCGTTTTATCAGCATTTTTCCTAACAATCGGAATTCAAAAAAATTACAGTCAGGAATTGCCAAATAAGTCTTTGCAAATTGAAGCTGAGAAAGCTCCTGACAGTCTGATAATCAATCCTGAAAAATTTACTGAAATCAATGACACCATCAAAAAAGACAGTCTTTCCAAACCTGAAAAAAAATCTTTTTTAGAAGGTAAAATAAGGTATATAGCCGAAGATTACGCAAAAATTGACCAGAACAATAAACTCATCACACTCTATAATAATGCCGAACTATACTATCAGGATATTGAATTAAAAGCCGGAATTATAGTAATGAATTATGAAAAAGACGAGGTGTATGCGGGCAGAATTAAAGATTCTACCGGTACATATATACAATTACCTGTCTTTAAGCAAGGGGCAAATGTAGTGGAACCTGATTCGATCCGCTTTAACACAAAGTCAAAAAAAGCACTTATCTGGAATTCAAGAACCGATCAGGGAGAATTCAGGGTTAAGGCTGAGATTACCAAAAAAGAAAACGATTCGGTCTATTTTTTGAAAAAGGCCAGGTTTACTACTTCCAAGGATATTGAAAATCCGGAATACTATTTTCAGACCAATAAAATCAAATTAGTACCCAAACAAAAAGTTGTGACCGGCTTAACCAATATGGTTATTGCAGACGTTCCCACTCCCATTGCTATTCCGTTTGCTTTTTTCCCGATGACAGAAAGCAGTCAGTCCGGCTTGATCATACCCACTTTTCAGGATACACGCCGGCAAGGCTATTCTCTTCAGAACGGTGGATATTATCTGGCGTTAAGTGATCATTATGATCTGGCCATTATGGGCGATTACTATACGAACGGCAGTTATGCCCTCCGGTTTGAATCATCCTATGCCTGGCTGTATAAGTTCAGGGGAAATTTCAATATCCGCTTTGAAAACCTTATTCAGAGTGAACGTGGTTTTCCCGATTACAGTAAATCGAAAATCTACAATATCCAATGGTCGCATTCTCAGGATGCAAAATCTAATCCGTCATCGCGGTTCTCCGCATCGGTCAACCTGGGAAGCAGTACATATTTTCAACAATCACTTAATCAGATAAATATAGGCTCAACCTTAAATAATAACTTAAGTTCATCGATTTCCTATTCTAAAACATTTAATTCGGTTCCGCAGGTCAATATGTCGCTGTCGGCAACCCATAATCAAAATACGCGGACACAGGAAATTAATATGACTTTGCCTACCCTTCAGGTAAGTGTTGACCGGGTGTTTCCGTTTGCTCCAAAAGACGGTGCCAAAAAGGGGTTCTTTAAGAATATTAATTTTCAATACAACTTAAGGGGGGAAAACAGAATACAGACAACCGATTCGTTATTCTTTAAATCTGAAATGTTCAGGGATGCAAACAGTGGTTTTCAACACTCCATTCCGTTGAGCACCAATTTTAAGGTTTTCAAATATTTTAGTGTTTCCACCAGTGTTAATTATAATGAAGTATGGTATCTTAAAACCATCAACCGCCGTTTTGATACTGAAACCAATACAGCCGTTACAGAAGATGTAAATGGTTTTGATGCATTCAGAACCTATAACTTTTCTTCCAGCATCGGAACAACTATTTACGGAACATTTAACTTTGGTGAAACAAAAAAAATCCAGGCTATTCGGCATGTTATGCGGCCCTCCGTCTCACATACCTATGCTCCGAGTTTTGATCAGTACTATGATACATACGCCATGGATGCCAGCGGAAGAATGGCCGAATACACCCGTTTTGAAGGGGGGATTTTTGGTATTCCCAACAAAGGCTATTCAAATAATTTAGGGTTCAACCTGAGCAATACTTTTGAGGCTAAGGTAACGGATAAGGATTCTACAAAAGTTGAACCTAAAAAAGTAATGCTGCTGAATCAATTGAATTTTTCAACCAGCTACAATATGGCAGCAGATTCTTTGCGATGGAATCCTGTCCGGATGAGCGGTGGTACGGCTCTTTTTGAAAATAAAATGAACATCAATTTCGGAGCCACTTTAGATCCGTATGCCATCAATGCAGCCGGAAGAAGAATCAACACATGGAATATTGACAACGGAGGGAGTTTATTCCGGATGACCAGTGCTAACATGACCATTAATTATTCCCTTTCAAGTGAAGGCTTTAAAAAAGATAATGCCAATTCGCAGGGAGCCAGAAATGGCGGACGGGAAGATGATCTGTTTGGTACCAATACGAATTTAGGCGACCGGCGACAGAGTCAGTTTCGTGAAGACGATAAGGATAATGAAGAAAATGAAACGGTTGAATTTTATAATGCAAAGCTCCCCTGGGATTTAACATTTGCTTACTCGCTGACGTACGGAAACAATAACCGGGAGAAAAAAATAATCGGAAATTCTGTGATGATCTCCGGAAACCTGGATATTACTCCGCGTTGGAAAATGGGTGTTTCTTCGGGTTATGATTTTGTTCAAAAAGGCGTTACTTTTACACAGTTACGGTTTGAAAGGGATTTGCTGAGCTGGCGGATGGATTTCAACTGGGCTCCTTTTGGGGATTACGCTTCCTGGGGGTTTTTCATCGGAATCAAATCATCTGTGTTAAGCGATATCAAGTGGGATAAGCGTTCGTTACCGGACAGACAGCTGAGATAAATTAAATTTTACAACAACTAAATACATCTTTATGATGAAAAAGATAATTTTTACCGAAAAAGCTCCTGCTCCTATTGGCCCGTATAACCAGGCTGTTTTAGTGGGGAATACACTATATACTTCCGGACAAATAGCTATTCATCCGCAAAGCGGTGAATTGATTTTAAGTACTGTTGAAGCAGAAACCAAACAGGTGATGGAAAACATGAAAGCAGTTTTAGAGGCTGCCGATATGACTTTTGAACATGTTGTGAAGACCACTATTTTTATCATGGACATGGGAAATTTTACTAAAATAAACAGCGTTTATGCCGGTTATTTTGATGAAAATTCAGCCCCCGCAAGAGAAACGGTACAAGTAGCCGGATTGCCAAAAGGTGTGAATGTGGAGATTTCAATGATCGCGATAAAACAATGATTTATGGCAATGATTAACCTACCGGTCATTTGTTCATAAAAAAATTATTTCAGTCCGTCCAACAGCAATTGAGCGGTGGCCTCATTGGTTGCCAACGGCACGTTATGCACATCACAAACCCGGATGAGCATATTAACATCGGCTTCGTGCGGATGGCTCGACAGCGGGTCTTTGAAAAACAATACCATTTTTGTTTTTCCTTCTGCTACCCTACCAGCAATCTGTGCATCACCGCCTTGCGGACCAGATAGCATTTTTTTTACTTTAAAGCCGGCCATTTCTGCTTTACTGCCGGTAGTTCCGGTAGCAATCAGTTTAATTTTTTCATGTAGCAAAACCGCTTTGTTCTTGTTTAAAAACTGAACCATATCGGCTTTTTTTCCGTCATGAGCTATAATGGCTATTTCCATCATATTTTTAACTATTAAATGTTATCGGTATTTTGTATGATATTCTTTGAGGTTTACCACATTGATAAGCAGGAATTAATCTTGGGAACTTTGAAAACATTTTTAAAACGGCCTCTTCTAAAATCAATCCATTTTGAGGGCCGTCTACGGAAATAATTTCTATTTTTCCGGTGTCATCAATTTCAAATTCAACAAGAACCGTTCCTTGTATCTGATTGTCAATGGCAAAATCAGGATAGAAAAAATTTTTCATAATATATTTTGAAACCCCTTGTTTAAAACATTCTACATCAGAAAGTTTTTTTTCTGAATCACAGTGTGAAAATTTTGGTGGAGTTACAACTGGTAAATCACAATCTGCAATATCATCAATCATAACAGCATCTGATTTTCTGTCTAATTTCCGATTAGCATCTTTTTCAATCTTAGCTTTTTCAACTTTAAGCAAATAATTATTCCATTCTTTGCTTCTTGAACTTTGAGCCAATGAGCTGAAAGAAATAACTAAAATCAGTAACTGAAAAAATATAGTTTTCATATAATAAGTTAAAATTAAAAAAACTAAGATATAAAAAAACTTATTTATTTAAAACATGATAGGCAATCAAACCGTCAATCGGCCTTCTCAGCACATTTCCGGTTCTGATACCGTATTGGGCTAATATTTCCTGTAATTCGTCTTTTAGATAAAAAGCAATAGAGCCGACAAAATGTACCGGAACGTCTTTGCAGTTTTCATACTGCATGACATAGTTTTTAGCGAATTTCTTTAATTCTTTGTAAATGATTTTTTTACAAAACTCCGTGTCCTTGTGCTTGATAATAAATTTTGCCAACGTAGCCAGATAAGCGTTCGGATTTGGCTCTTTGTATAAATTAGCTTTGATAAAATCAGCATCCAGGTTAAACTCGGTTTCAAATTCCTTAGCTAATTCTTTCGGCATCTTATTAAAGTAATAGCCTCTTAACAAGTGTCTTCCGAAACGGTTTCCGGATCCGTCATCCATGGCAATATAACCTAAAGACTGTACTTTTTGATGAAGGACTTTACCGTCAAAAAAACTGCAGTTTGAACCTGTTCCTAAAATACATACAATAGCCTGTTCATCTTTTGGTGTGGTGGCATAAACCGCTGCATAGGTATCTTCCTGTACCTCTACGTAAGCATTTTTAAAATACTCCTGAAAAACACCTTTCAGAAAGTTTTTCATCTTATCTGTTCCGCAACCTGCTCCGTAAAAAAACAATTGTTTGGCTTTGTCTTTATTTTGTGAAATATCGAACTTATCTTCTAAACGGGTGATAATTTGTTCTTTGTCTAAAACTTCGGGATTTAAACCTAATGTCTGGGTGGTAAATTGTACTTTTCCGTTATCGTCAATGGCAATCCAATCGGCTTTTGTTGAACCGCTGTCTACTAATAATTTCATGTGGCTGAGTTTGTTTGTTAGAGAAAATCCTGTTGTGCGAATAGACACAACAGGATTTTTAATGAAAATTACAGTTTAGCAATGTGAACTGATAGATCGATTAATTTACTTGAATAACCATATTCATTGTCATACCATGAGACCAATTTAAAAAATGTTGAATTTAAACCGATTCCGGCTTTTGCATCGATAATTGACGTTCTTGGGTCAGAAATGAAGTCTTGAGACACAACATCATCTTCTGTGAAACCTAAAATTCCATTCAATTCATTTTCTGAAGCTTTTTTCAAAACAGCCATAATTTCTTCATACGAAGTTTCTTTGGCAACTTTCACTGTTAAATCTACTACAGAAACGTCAATTGTTGGAACACGGAACGACATACCGGTTAATTTACCGTTTAATTCAGGGATAACTTTTCCTACTGCTTTTGCTGCACCTGTAGAAGAAGGGATAATATTTACACTTGCTGCACGTCCGCCTCTCCAATCTTTTCTGGACGGACCATCGGCAACCATTTGTGTTGAAGTGGAAGCATGAACTGTAGTCATTAAACCTTCAACAATTCCGAAATGGTCATTGATTACTTTTGCCAATGGAGCTAAACAGTTTGTGGTACAAGACGCATTGGAAACGATGGTATCTGCAGCAGTCGCTTTTTCGTGGTTTACTCCCATGACAAACATGGGAGCATCTGCAGAAGGTGCCGAAATAACTACTTTTTTTGCTCCTCCCTTTATATGAGCATTGGCAGATTCCAAAGTAGTGAAAATCCCTGTGCAATCCGCCACAACCTCTGCTCCTGCTTCATCCCATTTTAAGGTTGAAGGATCTTTTTCGGCAGTTACTCTGATTTTTCTGTCGTTGACAAAAAGCTGCCCGTCCTTTACCTCTACTTTTCCGGTAAAACGACCGTGAACTGAATCATATTTTAATAAATAGGCTAAATGATCTACATCTAATAAATCGTTGATCGCTACTACTTCTACATTATCTCTGTTGAATGTTTCTCTGAAAACAATTCGTCCGATTCTTCCGAATCCGTTAATTCCTAATTTTACTTTTGACATTTCTGTTTGTTTTTAGCTTAGGACAAAGTCCTAAACGGATTAATATATTTGTTGTTATTTAACTTTTTTATGTTGACATGATATCCGAAACCCGCAATAACTCCATATCAATCGGGTAATGCCCTTTTATGGCTTGCTCCAGCGGGGTTAATGTCACTTCATCCTGAATCAGTCCGACCATATAATTTGATTTTCCTTCCATCAGAGATTCAACCGCTTTTACTCCCAATCTACTGGCTAAAACTCGGTCAAAACAAGACGGTGCACCGCCTCTTTGCATGTGGCCTAATACCGACACCCGAATATCATATTCCGGTAGATGTTGTTCGATATAATCTTTTAATTCAAAAACATTTTTACCCATTTTATCTCCTTCCGCAACGACTACAATACTTGATGATTTTCCTGAGTTTTTACTTTTTTCAAGCGATTCTAACAGCCTGTCTAAACCTAAATCTTCTTCCGGGATTAATATTTCTTCTGCTCCGGCACCAATCCCGGCATTCAATGCAATATGTCCGGCATCACGCCCCATTACTTCTACAAAAAAAAGCCGGTTATGTGAACTGGCCGTATCACGGATTTTATCGATGCACTCTACTACGGTATTTAAAGCCGTATCATAGCCTAAGGTATGACTGGTGCCAAAAATATCATTATCTATTGTGCCCGGAATACCGATAACCGGAATACCAAATTCTTTATTAAAAACTTCTGCTCCGGTAAAACTGCCGTCTCCGCCAATCACAACTAATCCTTCAACACCTTCTTTTTTTAAATTCTCATACGCCTTTTTTCTGCCTTCGGAAGTCATAAATTCTTTTGATCGGGCAGACTTCAATATTGTACCGCCTTTATTTACGATATTGTTTACCGAACGAGCCCCCATTTCTTTAAAATCCCCCTCAATCATTCCCTGATATCCTCTGTAAATTCCGATACATTCGATGCTGTGGTATGCACAGGTACGCACCACAGACCGGATAGCGGCATTCATTCCGGGAGAGTCACCTCCGGACGTTAAAACACCTATCTTTTTTATTGTTTTACTCATTTTTTTATGTTTATAATGTAAAGTTAGCAAAGATTAGCGACTTAAAATAGTGGATTTTTGAGTAATTGACAGATTAACCGAAAATCAAACGTTTTCGTTAATAAGTTTTTGGTTTACCTCTGAAAAGAAGAAAAACCAAGCCTATCCGGTTTATTGTTCCGGAATATTTTCAGTTTGAGACGGGGTATTTGCTTTTTTTTCTGTTTTAGCTTTTTTGCGTTCGGTAAATTTGATGAACTCGGGAGCAAAATCAGAATCAGGTATATCTTCACTGGCGTTTTTTTCCTGTGTAAGTTTGGCATTCTTAAAAATTTTAGTGATTAATTCATTGAATGTATCAAAATCTACCTGATAGGAAACCCCGATTCCCTGCGTATAGCCGATTCCTTCCCCAACATAATTGATGTCACTTTCGCGGTTAAAAACCCTCATGTTTAGTGTCCCGTCATCGTTAACCCGGTATAAAATCTCAACATCCCCCACCACAGCGGCATCATTAATACCTCCAACGGGAACCCCAAGATTTCCATTGACGGAAATACGTTCGTTAAGATTAAATGAAGTGGTTACCCCAACATTTCCATCTGCTTCACGACCGGGGGTAGTGTCCGGAGCAACATAATTTACCCCCATGGAGATTTTGCTGTCTTCATCGTTAAATATATTATCAAAAACACCGCTCACCGTCTCAAATAAATTGTTGTATAAGGCATTTTGTCCCAAGGCTCCTTCCGGGCTTAAAAAACTACCGGAAGCCAACAGGTACAGGGCTTGTGTCTGACGGGTATCTCTGTCATCCAGTTTTGTCTGTATTTCTGATTTCAGAACCGAACTGATGGTTGGAAAATTAATATTAAAATCCGGTTCAGGGTTGCTGATCGTACCGTTAATGGCTATGCCTACTTCAACCGGTACTTTCTGGTTAACGGTTGTATTGTTCAATAACATGCCGGGATTAGCCCGGGTACTGTAAACCGCTTCGAGATTTAAACGGGCACGTAACGGGTCGCCTTCCCAAATGATACTTCCGTATTTTTTTACCTCAAAACGTTTACTGACTAAACCGCGGTATTTAAAGTTGTAAATTCCTTCATATACCTGGTAATCGCCAAAAATATTAAACTTTCCGAAAGTATTGATCTGCATGGTAATGATTCCCACTCCCCGGCCTTTCATATTGTGTCCGGTTTCTTTATCCAGAATCACTTCAATTTCGGCATCTTCCGTCAGGGTTAAATCAAAATCGAGCTCCAATCCGTTGTAGTTCCTGTCCGGTTTTTTAAGATTGGAGTTGTAGTTGTATTTTTCTTCCGGAGTAATAAAACGAATATAACTTTTCTCCCCGACCGACTGTACATTCGAAATGGGTATTTTAATGGCTGTCCCTTTTTTAGAAGTAGCATTAACCGAAATCAGCAAGGCATCAGTGGGGCCGCTGATACTGGCATTTCCGGCAATAAATGCTTTTCCGTAATAATAGGCTTCATCATCATCCTGGGTATCTAATACAACCAGGTTATCGGTATTTATTTTCAGATCGAGTTTCCAGTCTGATAAATTGGTGTGTCTGATATTACCGTTCAACACGCCTTCTGTTTTGTATTTTGAATCGGTTATCCCAATATTCCGCAATAGAAATTGTCTTTCGGTTAAATCAACAATCGCATTTTGTTCCAGCTTGTAATCCACGTTCAGATAAGGTACCGTTAGCCCTGCTTCATTCAGAAACAGCCTCCCGTTGATTTCCGGATTTGAAACGGTTCCTCGGAAGTTTGCATTACCGGTTACCAGTCCGCGGATATTTGAAATAACATCACCTCCCATGGTGCTGAATGCTCCGATATTAAAATTATTCAGCCTCAAATCCAGATCCATGTAAGGATGTTCTCCTTCAAAAAAGATATTTCCTTGCGTCAGAAAACTTTCAACGCTATCATTTTTAATGACAGAGTTAACCGAAAATGTTCTCAGGTCATCATTCCCTTTAACATCGAGATTCAACATGCCGAAATCAATG
Organism: Bacteroidota bacterium; assembly: GCA_023434025.1. GTDB lineage: Bacteria > Bacteroidota > Bacteroidia > Flavobacteriales > Flavobacteriaceae > Flavobacterium. The sequence goes on along the minus strand of JAEYTL010000054.1, from coordinate 155,626 downwards.
TTATTTACTTTCAGGTTATCAATTTCAACAGAAGCAAAGGGTTCATACGATTCGCCGTTTTGCCTGAAATCGACTTCACCGTTCATATTGCCTTCCATAACAAAATTCTCTATTTCCGGAATAATTTTACCGATATTCACTTCATTGAAATGCAGTTTTAAATCTTTATAGTCTTTCCCTTTAATTGTTCCTAAAAAATTGATTTTCTGTTCTTCATGGGTAATGGAAAAGTTTTCGAAGACAAAGTCGGAGAATTTTTTATCAAAAACAATTCTGTTCTGGCTGTTATTGTTTTCATTAATATACCACAGGTAATCTTTAAAATTTAATTCTGATTTAAAAATCCCGACCACACTGTTTTTCTGTTCATCAATGGTATGATAAGCATCTATGTTATAGTAATCATCTGCTTTGTTACCTCCTTTGAACTCTGTTCTGAAAAATAAGGTATCTCTTTTTGTAACATTGATTAAATTAAAATCAGAAATTTTATAGTATTTGGTTTTGATACTGTCAACACTGACAAAGGTATTGAACAGCGGATTCTTGTTGTCAACCTGTATATCTACTTTTTCAAACTTATTATCTAAAAACTTTATTTCGGGCGAATCAAAATCAAGTTTAAAGTCATTGGCATCTGCATTGATACTACCTCTAATAAACGTGTTGGTACTAACGGTTATTTCTGGGTAAAAAATCTCAATAATCTTATTGAAAATAGAAAAATTGAACTTTAAGTACTGCCCTTTTCGTATTTTATTCGGGTTATAATTGGCATAGATGCTTCCCAACGAATTTTCCAGCATGAGGGGTAATTGATTAAAATCAAACTTGCCAATCAGTTTACCCTCAATAATGTCCGGCGAATTGATTGCGATAGTTCGTTCTCGGTTTTGGTCAAAGGCTGAATTTATACTGAAGGAATCAAAAACATAGATGTCGCGGTTGTTTTGATAAGATGCCTGTTCAACCAGCACATCACCATACAGATTATCGATGCTGTTTCCTGAAAGATTACTGTATATTTTCCCTTTAAAAATTGAAACACTGTCATTTTTAACAAAATTCAGTTTGCTTAAATTGGCATAGTCCACCAAGGCGTCAAACTTATATACATTTTCTTTTTTAGAAATATCTACAATACCGTTAAAATCCATGAATAAATTCGGATCATTGATATTAACCTTTCCTTTAAAAATCGGTTTTTTAAAGTTTCCGTCCACAATAACTCCCTTGTAATTGTACTTATTATACTGAAACCGGCTTATGGTTCCCCTGATTCGTGTATCAATCAGTTCTTCTGTAAAGCCTTTTCCGTTCACCACTACATTCATTGAAACCAGACCAATATCTCTTTGACTAATAAATGCTCCCACATTAAAATTATCCAGCACAACTATACCGTCATAGGATGCATCATCAATATGCTGAAGATTGTTCATGATTAAATTCGTTTGAAGATTTCCCAAAGCCGAATTCATGATTAAATCTGTCTTAATGGTGGTTGTAGTAAGCTCTGTATTACCTTCTATATAAAGCTGTCCGAGTTTTTTCAGTGAAGTTGGCAATGATTTACCCAGTATATTTGGTAAAATGGCAATCAAATCATCGTAATTTGAAGTTAATTTTTCAAAATCTCCTTTCATATAAAAAGAACTGTCATCTTTGGTAAAAATATTTTTAAAATTGATTTTGCCACTCAACTGTGTGCCGTTCTTATCTTCCAGCACAAGTTCATTCATGGTAAAATCATTCAGGGTACCCAACAGTTTTGTTTTGAAAGTAAACTGATTGTTTTTTCCTAATTCATCATAAAAAAAACGGATATCATTAGAAGCCACGGAGGCCGAATCGAGTTCTGCCTCAAAAACAACTTTGTTGTTAAAATCCGAAAAATCTTCCCGCTTATAGCGCAAAGCCATATTCCATTTAACCATTGATTTTGAAGTATTTGCTTCTAATTTTTTTAATAAAATATTCTCTTTGGTATAGGTAAATTGTGTTTTAAGATTTTGTACCTGTAAACCGCGAAAATCTTTAAAATTCATTTTATAAATCGTTGTATAAACATCCGATCCTTTAATTTTAAAGTCGTTTAAAACAGCATTAATGTGTAAAAAGTCTACAACTTTTGTTTTAGCCGTAAGCTGATTTTCGTCCAGCATCAAAAAACGGCTGTCTGTAAGATACATCGAACCGGCTGTCATTAAAAATTTACCGGATGAAGGCGTACCGTCGTCAAACGCATCAATAAATTTATCAAGGTTCGTTTCTTTCTCGCCCTTATACTGCTTCAGTTTAAAGTACAGTGAATTGACCCTGATATCTCCAAAAAGCAAATCGCCGTCAATCAAACGGCCAACATCGATAATATCGGTTTTAATCCGGCGGGCATAAAAAAGTGTATCCTTATGATGGTCTTTGACCAACACTTCTTTTAGTTTAACACCTCCAAACAGGCTGAATGTAACCTGCTCTACATGAATATCGGTTCCGTAATCTTTATTTATCGTATCAGTCAGATACTGCCCGATTTTTGTTTGAACAAAGGGTAAAGAAAGTAATATGCCTAAAAACAGCAAAAACAGCAGTAATCCTGCTACAGAACGCAATACTATTTTTTTAAATTTTTTGATACCCTTAAAATGTTATAAATTTGCTGTGCTTTCTATCGAAAAAAGCCTTGGGCTTATGTTGAACAAAAATAATTATTTTGCTGCGGAAATATACATTTCCATAACGCTAAAATAACTGAAACAAATATATTCAAAATTCGTGCCTGATATGTCAAATGATCCCGTATATATTTTAGCTATCGAAAGTTCCTGCGATGATACTGCCGCAGCGGTGTTAAAAAATGATAAAGTGCTTTCTAATCTGGTGGCCAGACAGTCTATTCATGAAGAATATGGCGGTGTGGTTCCGGAGCTGGCCTCCCGGGCTCATCAGCAGCATATTGTACCGGTTGTTGACACAGCCCTGAAAAAAGCAGGTATCCGTAAAAATCAATTACACGGCGTTGCTTTTACGCAAGGTCCCGGCTTGATGGGATCGTTGTTAGTAGGAAGTTCTTTTGCCAAATCACTGTCAATTGCTTTGGGCATTCCGCTCCTGGCAGTCAATCACATGCAGGCACATATTTTAGCTCATTTTATTGATGAAGAAGGATTTGATAAACCGACTTTTCCTTTTCTGGCACTCACAATCTCCGGCGGGCATACACAAATTGTTAAAGTTTCAGGTTTCTTTGAGATGGAGGTAATTGGCGAAACTACTGATGACGCCGTAGGGGAAGCTTTTGACAAAACGGCTAAAATTTTAGGTCTTCCCTATCCCGGAGGGCCATTGATTGATCAGTTTGCCAAAGACGGTAATCCAAACGCTTACCGGTTCACCAAGCCAAAAGTAGACGGGTTGAATTTCAGTTTTTCAGGCTTAAAAACACAAATTCTTTATTTTGTACAAAAAAACGTAGCGACAAACCCGTATTTTATTCAAGAGCACCAGGCAGACATCTGTGCTTCCGTACAAAACATCATTATTCAGATTTTAATGGATAAGCTGAAACTGGCTGTGGCAGAAACAGGAATTAATCAGATTGCCATTGGGGGTGGTGTTTCGGCCAACTCAGGTATTCGAAAAACGCTGAAAGAAGCCGAATCAATATACGGTTGGAAAACGTATATACCGAAATTTGAATATACGACTGATAATGCGGCGATGATCGGCATTGTTGGCTATCAAAAATATTTACACAACCAATTTGAAAATGCTTCGGTAGTTTCAAAAGCCCGAATTGAATTCTGATGCAGCTATTTTATTTCAAAGCGATTGACGAACAGACTGAATCCTTTTCTTTTGACCGGGAGGAAAGCAAACATATCGCTAAAGTTTTACGTAAAAAAGAAGGCGATATTTTATTTGTAACCAATGGTTCAGGCTTTTTGTTTAAAACTGAAATCACTTTGGTTTCTGACACAAAATGCAGTGTGAATATTATTTCTTTTGAAAAACAGGAACGGTCTCAACCACACCTGCACCTGGCCGTTGCTCCAACTAAAATGAATGACCGTTACGAATGGTTTTTAGAAAAAGCTACAGAAATTGGTGTTCAGGAAATTACACCGGTTATTTGTGACCGATCTGAGCGAAAAGTGTTAAAAACAGAACGGTTTGACAAGATTTTACTGGCTGCCATGAAGCAATCCAATCAGTATTTTTTACCGGTTTTGAACGAACCTGTATCGTTTAAAGCATTTGTAAAAAAGCCGTATAGCGGTCAGAAATTCATTGCCCATTGCGAAGAAACGGATAAAAGAACACTGAAATCCGTTTTAAATCCGGCTGAAAATTGCACGATACTAATTGGTCCTGAAGGTGATTTTTCTGTTAAAGAAATTGAAACCGCATTAGAAAAACAATTTATTCCCATATCTTTAGGCAATACAAGACTGCGAACGGAAACGGCTGCTGTGGTGGCCTGTCATACAGTGGTTTTGGCAAATGAATGATACATCTTATGAAAAAGCTTTTCTATATTTTTATATTGTCATTTTCTTTTTATACCAACGCCCAGGAAATTGCCCTTTTAAAATACAGCGGTGGAGGCGATTGGTACGGAAACCCTACCTCATTACCGAATCTGATAAAATTCTGTAACCAGAATATCAACACCAAAATCAGGCAAAAACCGGCGACGGTTGAGCCCGGAAGCTCTGATTTGTTTTCTTATCCCTTTGTGCATTTAACCGGACACGGAAATGTGGTTTTTTCGGATCATGAGGTCCAGAACCTGAGAAGTTACTTAACGTCCGGCGGGTTTTTACACATTGATGACAACTACGGAATGGACAAATACATCCGAAAAGAAATCAGGAAAATTTTTCCTGGCATTGAACTGGTGGAAATCCCCGCCACGCACAAAATCTTTCAGGAACCGTTTTCTTTCCCCAACGGATTACCCAAAATACATGAACACGACAAGCAAAGACCACAGGCATTCGGAATATTTATTGAAGGCAGGCTGGCTCTTGTTTATACCTATGAAACCGACTTAGGTGACGGCTGGGAAGATGAAGAAGTGCACAATAACCCCAAAGAAGTCCGTGAAAAGGCTCTGAAAATGGGAGCTAATTTGGTACATTATGTTTTTGTGAATTAATTTACTACTTTTATAAAAAAACAGACTGAAAATGACTTCAAAAACGATATCAAACGGAATTTTAAGAGCGGTTGGAACCATGTTGCTGATTGGTTTGGGAGCCTGGTTTTTGTATGCCATTCAATCCGTTATAATCTATTTGATCATTGCCCTGATCCTGACTTTAATCTGTAATCCGGTTGTGCATTTTTTAAACCGGAAATGCAAGTTCAATAATTTTTGGGCCGTTGTTACAACACTTTTTTTGCTGATTTTACTACTTTTTCTGTTTGGTTTAATGTTTGTGCCGTTAATCTCTTCGCAGGCACAAAGCTTATCTTTATTGAATACCGAAGCAATTGAAGAAAAAATTACACTGCTATATTATGATTTTAATCTATACCTGATCGATCACGGCATTCTGTTAGAAGATATTGTAAAAGATTTTGATTTGACTTCGTATATGGATCTGAATATTCTTCCTTCCTTTTTGAATGGAATTGTCTCCACGTTAAGTTCTGTCGGAATTGGTATTGCTTCTGTATTGTTCATTACTTTTTTCTTTCTGAAAGACAAATTGCTTTTTATGGTAGGAGCCAGAAAGATCATACCCGACAGTCATGAAGAAAGCATCCTGAATTCACTCACCAAAATCAATAATTTGCTAACCCGTTATTTTATCGGGTTGCTGCTTCAGCTGTTTATTGTTTTTATTCTATATTTCATTGTATTGCTCATTTTTGGCATTGATAACGCTTTTGTAATTGCGTTCATTTGTGCTGTGTTGAATATTATTCCCTATGTCGGACCGCTTATCGGCAGCATTTTAGCTGCATCATTAACAATGATCGGGGGAATTGGAGGCGATTTTCAAACGGAAATTTTACCCAAAGCCATTTATGTATTAATTGGTTTCTTTGTGGTTCAATTGATTGATAATAACCTGAACCAACCTTTAATTTTTTCCAGCAGTACCAAATCACATCCGCTTGAAATTTTTCTGGTGATTCTGATTGCCGGAATGATATCGGGAATTCTCGGCATGATTGTGGCAGTTCCGCTTTACACTATTCTGAAAGTAATTGCCAAAGAAGCTTTCCCTGATAATCGGTTCATACAGTTAATTACCCGCAAAATTTAAATTACCTGATTTGAAAGAATTATTGTCTAACGAAGTTCAGCATTATATTAACTGTAATATTGGCATTTCATTAAGCAAATTAGCTTTGCAGAAAAATCCCTATCCTGCAATTGACTGGAAAGAAATTCTCAATCAGATTGAAGCAAAAACAAAAGCAAAAGACAAGCTTCCCACCTGGTTTAATACCGAAAAAATCATATACCCCGCTAAAGTATCAATAGAGCAAACGTCTTCTGAAAAAACCGCTTTATACAAATCAAAGCTTATTTCCGGTCAAAAATTAATTGATTTAACGGGAGGTTTTGGCGTAGATGCTTTTTACTTTTCCAAACAATTCTCAACGGTTATCCATTGCGAACATAACCCACAGTTATCCGAAATGGTTTCGCATAATTATAACCGGCTGAAAGCCAAAAATATCACATGCATTTCCGGTAAAAGCGAAGAAATTTTAAGTCATCTGAACGATCAATTTGATTGGATTTATATTGATCCGTCCCGAAGAAATGACAGTAAAGGAAAGGTTTTTATGCTGCGTGATTGCGAGCCCAATGTCCCCGATTCACTTGACTTTTATTTTAGGTATGCCCACAAAATTCTTATCAAAACCGCTCCTATACTCGACCTGACGGCCGGGTTAAAAGAAATTAAGCATGTGGCGGTCATTCACGTGGTAGCTCTGGAAAACGAAGTAAAAGAACTGCTTTGGGAAATTCATCATGGATTTAAAGGAAGTCCGATAATTAAAACAGTTAATCTTGCCAAAGACAAAACAGAGGAATTTGAATTCAACACTGACAAATCAACTGTTAATACTGATTACGGAGAACCGGAAAAATTTCTTTTTGAGCCTAATGCGGCAATCATGAAATCCGGCGGTTTTGATTATGTTGGCCAACAATTTCATTTAAAAAAACTGCACCCGCATTCGCACCTGTACACTTCTATGGAGAGGATTGATTTTTGCGGCAGGGTTTTTGAAATCAGGGATGTTATTCCGTATCAAAAAACAGCAATGAAAGCACACCTGGAGAATCAAAAAGCCAATATCACCACACGGAATTTTCCGGAAACGGTAGAAGCCATCCGTAAAAAATGGAAAATAAAAGAAGGTGGAAATTTATATACTTTCTTTACAACTGACCTTAAAAACAACAAAATTGTGTTACTTTGCAACAAAATTCAATGATCCTATGAGATGCTTATTGTTCTGCTTATTATTTTTATGCTTTATCCCCTCAACAGCTCAAAAAAGATGCGAGTATGATGTGGAAGTAAATGACAGCATTGGCACTTTAAAAACCACTAAAGAATTTTTGATGTATGAAAGAAAGTTTGGCAATAATGAAAATTATGTCTTTTTTTCGCTTTCTAATGACAATGGAACACCCGTTCTTAATTTTCAGCTTGTTCATAAAAACAGTGATTTTATCAAGGCCTACTGTATAGATGCTAAGACCAAATTATACCTACAGTTAGAAAACGGTAAAATTGTTACCATGCTTACTCCTGCCGTTGAAAACTGTGGAAATTTTATGCGAAATGACGAGCGAAATGTCAGGATCCTTTCAGCAAATTTTTTGTTCTTAAAGAACAATTATGATGATCTGAAATCGAGCCCTGTGGTTTCAATGCGGGTAAAATATACCACTGAAACGGTTGACTACATCATAAAAAAAGAAATGCAATCTGAATTATTAAATCAATTCAGCCGTCCGCAAAACTATTTTATGGATTACCTGCACTGTGTTGAAAATTAATCACAGTTCCATTTAAAATTAGCCACCTTATCGTTTTCATCAGTTGGCAGGTTGTAATGCCACCACTCAGATGCAAACGATTTAAAGGAACAACTTTCCATAATTTCACGCATCAGTTTCCTGTTTGCAATAACTTTGGGTGGTAATTTCAGGTAGTCGTGTGCCGCTTCCTCTCCAAAATGATCAAACGGAGTTCCCATATCCAATTCAATACCATCTTTATCCACTAAGGTTATATCAACAGCTCCGCCTCTGTTGTGTATCGAACCTTTCTTGGGATCGGCTACATAAACCGGGTTCGGTACAATGGCCCACATTTTTTTCTGTACGTCTAAAGGACGGTAACAGTCATACAATTTTATGGTATACCCTCTTTTTTTAAACTTGTCATTGGCTTCTATCAGTTTTTTTACCGTTTTATACCGTAAAAAGCATTCCGCACAATCATATACTTTGGTTTGAAGAAAATTATTTTCGGAGGCATACCGCATGTCGTAAAGAAAATCACCTGAATAATTTTTCAGGTTCACAAACACAGAATCATTTACCGACTGATCTGACGGTGCTTCTTTGAATGCCTGGGCAAAAGAGGCGTTTACAGTTACCAGAAACAGAATGAGAATTCGAAACATTGTACTATTTTCGAATAAATGTACTAAAAATTAGTCTAAAAATTCAGACCAGTACAAATGAATCAGTTCTTTGTGCTGATTATAAAACAACTGAGCCTTTTCCCGTGAGCGGAAAGCCAAAAACTGTGGAAGAACCGCCACACCGAAATAAGGTGTAAATTCCCCTTCATTAAGCTGGGGAAAAATAGCATAATTATCCAATTGGTGACTCCATCCGCTGAAATAAGATTTTAGCAACTGTGCTAATTGGGCTTTTGCCAAGGCAGACTTTGCTTGGTTTTCAGTGGCAAAAACATTTTTGTTTTCCTCGTTTACCGGACGGTTTTCATAGGTTTCAATCTTTGAAAAACTGTCAATATAATAACCGCTTACCTCGTTTAAATCCATCCAACTTGCTATGAGTTTGGGATTTTCTTCAAGATACTTTTTTAAAGCTCCAATTTCATCCAGGTTTTTTTTCTGTTGAAGTTCGAGAGCATTCAAACGGTTAATAATATTCAATTTTTCTTCAGGTGTCATCATCTACCTTATGTGGTCTGTAAAAAATTGTATGCAGTATTTGGGGCTACAAACAAGTGCTTCACAAAAAGCTCCGAAAGTTATGATTTTATGGGGAAAAGTAATCGATGTTGCTTGTAAAAAGTAAAAAAAATCGTTGAAAAGTAAATTAACTATTCATTTTCAACTGATTAGACATGATAGCTTTTCAAAAAACAGTTGTTTATTAGTATTATGGCTTAAATCATTTTTTGTTTAACTTATTAATAAAAAAAATAAACAAAATTATTACTTAATAATTAAGTAAAAGTCCATATATAAACTATAAACTAACTATTTAATTGATAATTAAATAAAATAACAACTGTTAAAAAGACATTTAATAAAGTTAAATTAATAACTGTCATTTTGTTTATTATTAATTTTATAATGTTAAACAAAAAAAAATATGTCCAATGAAAAAAATTACAAATTTTATCTTTCTGTTAACTATTTTGTTTGTGAACGCGTTGTCCGCACAAAACGCAAGAGTCCAAGTTGTTCACAATTCACCGGATCTCGCTGCCACGTTAGTGGATGTATATGTAAATGATGAGTTATTACTCGATGATTTTGCCTTCAGAACTGCAACACCCTTTATTGATGTCCCTGCCGGGGTAGCCCTGAGTATTGATGTAGCACCCTCTGACAGTACTTCTTCTGCGGAGAGTCTGTATAACCTGACTGCAACATTGACCGAAGGCGAAACCTATATCTTAGTTGCCAACGGAATCGTTAGTCCAACCGGTTATTCTGTTGCTCCTAACTTTGCCATCAATGTTTATGCACAAGGCCGTGAGGCAGCTGCTGACCCGGCCAGTACCGATGTGTTGGTCAATCATGGGTCTCCCGATGCCCCGACTGTTGATGTTGTGGAAACTTCCGTACCGGCAGGAACTATCGTTAACGACCTCTCATTTCCTGCTTTTGCAGGTTATCTTGAGTTACCAAACCTTGATTTTACCTTAGACGTTCGTGATGCAACCGGTACAACAACCGTGGCCTCCTACCTGGCTCCGCTTCAGACATTGGGATTAGACGGAGCAGCCATTACCGTTCTGGCCAGTGGTTTCCTTGACCCTGCTCAAAACAGCGACGGTCCGGCTTTCGGATTATGGGTAGCACTGGCTTCCGGTGGCGATTTAATTCCGTTGCCATCCGCGGAAACCCCGACAGCTCGTTTACAAGCCATTCACAATTCACCGGATTTAGCAGCAGCATTGGTTGATGTATATGTGAATGATGAGTTATTACTCGATGATTTTGCCTTCAGAACCGCAACACCTTTTATTGATGTCCCCGCCGGGGTAGCCCTGAGTATTGACGTAGCACCCTCTGATAGTACTTCTTCTGCGGAGAGCTTGTATAACCTGACTGCAACACTGACCGAAGGCGAAACCTATATCTTAGTTGCCAACGGAATCGTTAGCCCCACCGGTTACTCTGTTGCTCCCAACTTTGCTATCAATGTTTATGCACAAGGCCGTGAGGCAGCTGCTGACCCGGCCAGTACCGATGTGTTGGTCAATCACGGGTCTCCCGATGCCCCGACTGTTGATGTTGTGGAGACTTCCGTACCGGCAGGAACCATCGTTAACGACCTATCATTCCCTGCTTTTGCAGGTTACCTTGAGTTACCAAACCTTGATTTTACCTTAGACGTTCGTGATGCAACCGGTACAACAACCGTGGCTTCCTACCTGGCTCCGCTCCAGACATTGGGATTAGACGGAGCTGCCATTACCGTTCTGGCCAGTGGTTTCCTTGCTCCTGCTCAAAACAGCGACGGTCCGGCTTTCGGATTATGGGTAGCACTGGCTTCCGGTGGCGATTTGATTCCGTTGCCACAGGCTCCATTGAGCGTTAGTGATTTTGATCTGAATACCGTTTCGTTGTATCCGAATCCGGCAAAGCAAACCATCAGTCTTTCCATCCCATTTGACTATGAAAACTTCAGGGCTTCAGTTTATGATCTCAGCGGACGACAAGTCAAAACGGTTGTAGATCCTCTCAACATAGATATAAGTGATTTAAACAACGGTATGTATATTATAAATACAACCCTTAACAATCTTAGTTTTAATCAAAAGTTTGTTAAAAACTAAGCATTTTTCAAACCAATAGTTATTGAAGGGTCATCAGCAATGGTGGCCTTTCGATTTTTTACACCCAGTGGAACAAAAAGCCAAAAAAAAATGAACTTGATCCCTTGATTCTAAAAACTAGACGTAATAAAGAAATGAAATAAAAACAAAAAACCACCTGAAATTCAGATGGTTTTGTGATCCAGTTAGGATTCGAACCTAAGACCTACTGCTTAGAAGGCAGTTGCTCTATCCAGCTGAGCTACTGGACCGTTGTCGGGGTGGCAGGATTCGAACCTGCGGCCTCCTGCTCCCAAAGCAGGCGCGATAACCGGGCTACGCTACACCCCGAGAAAAAAAGCGGAGAGACAGGGATTCGAACCCTGGCATCGGTTACCCGATGACAGATTAGCAATCTGCTCCGTTACCACTCCGGCACCTCTCCTGTTCTGCAAAGAACTTAACTTTTTTGCGGTTGCAAATGTAGCTTTTCATTCTATACTTTACAAGTATTTACAGTGTTTTTTTGATATTTTTTTTAGTTTAAGTTAAAATCGCTTCAAACTCAATCACATAGAGGAAAAGATAATACGGAATACACTCAATCCTTGTTTTCTTGATTGAGGCTGATTAACCCCGCATTCCTCTTTTTAAAATTGTAAAAAATATAATTTATGTGCTAAAAATAGCCGTAAAATAGTTAATTTCGCAATCTAAACAAACATAAACTCAGTTATGAATAAAAAAGTTGTCATCGTTTCTGCCGTAAGAACACCAATCGGTAGTTTTATGGGAGGTTTATCTACGGTAACTGCTTCACAATTAGGAGCTGTTGCCATTCAGGGTGCCTTAACTAAGATTAATTTGGATCCGAAATATGTTGATGAAGTCTTAATGGGCAATGTTGTACAAGCCGGCGTTGGTCAGGCTCCTGCCAGACAAGCCGCTATTTTTGCAGGATTACCCAATACTGTACCGTGTACAACCGTGAATAAAGTTTGTGCTTCGGGGATGAAGGCAGTCATGCAGGGTGCTCAGGCTATTCAGAGTGGGGATGCCGAGGTTGTAGTGGCCGGCGGGATGGAAAACATGAGTTTGATCCCACATTATGTTCATTTGCGTAACGGTCATAAATTCGGACCAACTACCTTATTGGACGGCATGCAGAAAGATGGGTTGACGGATGCGTATGACCACAATGCCATGGGCGTTAGTGCCGATCTTTGTGCAACGGAGTACCATATTTCAAGAGAGGAACAAGATGCTTTTGCCGTTCAATCGTATGAGCGTTCTGCCAAAGCCTGGTCGGAAGGAAAGTTTGAAAACGAAGTAGTTCCTGTTGCTGTTCCGCAACGAAGAGGAGAACCAGTAATTGTTGCAAAAGATGAAGAATTTACGAATGTAAAACTGGATAAAATCCCTGGTTTAAATCCTGCTTTTACCAAAGACGGAACGGTAACGGCAGCCAACGCATCAACCATTAATGACGGAGCCGCTGCTTTGGTTTTAATGAGTGAAGAAAAAGCAAATGCATTGGGATTAAAACCGTTAGCCTATATCAAGAGTTATGCTGATGCTGCCCATGAGCCAAAATGGTTTACAACAGCACCGGCAAAAGCACTGCCTAAAGCATTGGATAAAGCCGGTTTATCGATTAATGATATTGATTATTTTGAATTTAATGAGGCTTTCGCTGTAGTTGGTTTAGCCAATGCTAAACTATTAGGATTAGAGGCTTCAAAAATAAACGTAAACGGAGGAGCTGTATCATTAGGTCATCCATTAGGTTGCTCGGGTGCAAGAATTATTGTTACTTTGCTCAATGTATTACAACAAAACAATGCCAAACTGGGAGCTGCTGCTATTTGCAATGGCGGTGGGGGTGCATCGGCCATTGTAATCGAAAGAGCCTAATCAGAAACATTTTTTTCAATGTACGGAATCTGCAATTTAGCCATCATTCCACTCCGAATAGAACCAAGTGACCGAAGCGAACAGGTTTCGCAGGTCTTGTTTGGCGAACATTTCGAAATACTCGAACAACTTAAACAATGGTTTAAAGTTCGGTTACAGTATGATGATTACGAAGGTTGGATTGACGCTAAACAATGCCAGTTAATTACGGAAAGTGATTTTGCTGAAATTTCCAATAGTTCACAGATTTTGAATCACGATCTGGTAGAATATGTAACAACCAAAGATAATTTACTTATTCCGATACCAATTGGTTCTTCGCTTACGTTTTTAAACTATGACGGCATTAATTTAAATAACTTTGAGTTTGAAGGTTTGAAAGTTACCGGTATAAAACCAAAAAGCGAGTTGATCAAAACGGCATATATGTATTTAAATGCCCCTTATTTATGGGGCGGAAAAACACCTTTTGGCATTGATTGTTCCGGTTTTACTCAGATGGTTTATAAACTCAACGGATACAAGCTTCTTCGGGATGCCTCGCAACAATCTTCACAAGGAGAAGCATTGAGTTTTATTGAAGAGAGTGAACCCGGTGACTTAGCTTTTTTTGATAACGAAGAAGGCAAAATTATTCACGTTGGCATCATCATGAAAGACAACTACATCATACATGCCAGCGGAAAGGTAAGAATTGACCGTTTGGATCATCTTGGTATTTATAATGCAGAAACTAACCGGCATACGCACAAACTGAGAGTCATTAAAAAAATTATATAAAATAGAAAAAGGTCCCGATTAATTTGGGACCTTTTTGTTTGAGATAAAAATGTTTTCTTTAGTTCATTGTTGCTTTCAGTGCCTTATACTTATCGGTCATATCCAATGAGGTATAGACATTCAAAAGGGTTTGTTTTGCTTCTCGGTTATCCGGAGCCAGTTCTACTACCTTTTCCAAATACGGCATTGCTTCCTTGAATACTTTTTCTCTTTGAAGTTTCAGTTCATCATACCGCTTGTTGTCTTTGGCAGAGTTTCCTAAATTATTCATTTCCTCTACGATCTTAGTATCGGCATCCAGTTTTAAAATTGCTAAATTGAGGTATGCATTGGTATATTTAGGATTTAATTCAATTGCTTTGGCATAATACTTTTCAGCTTCAGCTGTATTGTTGCTTGAAGTCCCGGAAATTACACCCAGATTATAATATAAATCTGCATCGTTAGGTGATTTCTTTAAAACCTCTTCGATTATTCTTTTATATGATGTATAATCTTTAGCGTCTAAATATAAGTTAGCTTCTGTTAATGCCAGAGAAGTATCTTCAGGATTGTTTTTTCTGGCATCAATTATGGCTTGTAATGCTTTTTCTTTTTCTCCTTTTTCAACCAAAATCAAGGCATAATTTCTGTAAATTTCACCTCGCTTAGACGGGTTTTTTTCATCCCGTGGATCGGTATGTAACTTCATTTTTACAGATTTATCACGTTCTTCTTTTGTAGCAAATGACTCCTCATTTCCACTTAGAACACTTTTGGCAAAGTAGGAAGTTCCTTTACCGGAATAGTTCATACTTTTTAACTTTTCATAATGCTTTAGTGCCAAATCATAATCTTTTGCATTAGTGGCACTGCCGGCCGCATAATATAAATAAGCCGTGTCTTTGGGACTCAAATTATAGGCTTCATATAATTTTTCTGCACTTTCTTTAAAACGCTTTTCGTTGTTGTCTTCTATGGCAGAATTTACCAGTTTATTTTTAACTGCGGTCAATGATTCTTCTGCCTGAACAGAATATTTTTGTTTACCGATTTTCTTTTCAGTGACTAACAACTCCTGATAAGACTTAGCTGCCTCTTTTAAATTTTTTCCGGTTTCCATATTCTTATTGGCCAGTTCCAACAGTGCGTTACCTTTAAGAAAGTAAAACTGTGCCTTTTCCTGATCGGTTGCATTACCAATAACACTTTCTGCCGCAGCAACGGCATTTTTCACCGTTGTTGGTTCAAAATTTTTAATAGCCTTTTCCAATGCTTTTAATTGGTCTTTCTGGGCATAACTGCCCAAACTCAACATCAATGCAAAAGCGGAAATGATGTATCTACTTTTCATTATAAATCTAATTTTTAGTTAATATTTATTCTTGGTTTTCTTCATTTTCATCATCAGGATTTATTTCATCATCATATTCAGTTGTTTCATTGGTTAAATTTTCCCCGGTTACTGTCGCGGAAACATCTTCAAATTCTACTTCTTCCGCTGCTTCTTCCTTCATCACTTTGGTTACCGCAGCAATTGAATCATTTCCTTTAATGTTGATTAACCGGACACCTTGTGTGGCCCTGCCCATTACCCGCAGGTCAGAAACTTCCATACGAATCGTTAAACCTGACTTGTTGATAATCATCAAATCATCAGCATCCGTCACATTATTAATTGAAACCAGTTTCCCTGTTTTGTCTGTAATATTAAGTGTTTTCACTCCTTTTCCACCCCGATTGGTAATGCGATAATCTTCTAATGAAGAACGTTTTCCATACCCGTTTTCAGAAACCACCAAAATCTCACTGTTCATATCATTTACAGAAACCATGCCAATCACTTCATCTTTTTCATCAGCCAGGGTAATTCCGCGAACCCCGGAAGCACTTCTACCCATCGGGCGGGTCTTGCTTTCTTCAAAACGAACCAGTTTACCGGACTTAACCGCTACTAAAATCTGGCTTTTCCCGTTGGTTAGTTTTGCTTCCAGTAACTCGTCATCTTCTTTAATTGTAATGGCGGCGATACCGTTTTGTCTTGGTCTTGAATATTGTTCCAGCAACGTCTTTTTAACCTGACCTTGTCTGGTAGCCATAATCACATAATGATTGTTGATATATTCTTCATTTTTCAAATCCTGTGTACAAATAAAGGCTTTTACCTTATCATCATTTTCAATGTTGATTAAGTTCTGAATTGCTCTTCCTTTCGATGTTTTGCTTCCTTCCGGAATTTCATATACCCGCATCCAGAAACATTTTCCTTTTTGGGTAAAAAACAACATATATTGGT
This sequence comes from Bacteroidota bacterium, assembly GCA_023434025.1. Lineage (GTDB taxonomy): Bacteria > Bacteroidota > Bacteroidia > Flavobacteriales > Flavobacteriaceae > Flavobacterium. The sequence continues at coordinate 139,363 of JAEYTL010000054.1, read as the reverse complement.
GGTTCGTTGCCACAAACAAATGCTCTAAAAAATCCTGATCTCTTGTTCCGGCACTTTTCTGACCCACACCACCCCTGTTCTGGGTTTTGTATTCGGAAAGATTTGTCCGTTTAATATAACCGGCATGCGAAATGGTAATGACCACATTTTCGTCTGCAATCAAATCTTCAATGCTCACATCTCCTCCGGAATATTCAATAACAGAACGTCTTTCATCTCCGTATTTATCCCTGATTTCAATCAGTTCTTCTTTGATTACCTGCATCCTCATCTCTTTGTTTGCCAATAATTCTCTCAGGTACGTAATCAGTTTCATGATTTCTTCGTACTCCGCACGCAATTTGTCCTGTTCAAGACCGGTTAGTTGACGCAAACGCATTTCAACGATGGCCCGGGCTTGGATTTCCGTTAAAGAAAACCGTTCAATTAATTTTGTACGGGCTTCATCGCCATCTTTTGAACTGCGAATTAAAGCAATTACTTCATCAATATTATCCGAAGCAATGATTAGTCCTTCTAAAATATGAGCTCTTTCTTCGGCTTTACGCAAATCAAACTGTGCTCTTCTGACCACCACATCATGCCTGTGTTCCACAAAATAATGAATCAGTTCTTTCAGATTCAACATCTGAGGACGTCCGTTAACCAAAGCAATGTTGTTTACGCTGAAAGAAGATTGCAACTGCGTGAACTTATATAAGGTATTCAGAACAACATTCGGAACGGCATCCCTTTTCAGTTCATAAACAATCCGCATCCCGTTTCTGTCAGATTCATCACGGATATTGGAAATACCTTCAATTTTTTTCTCATTTACCAAATCAGCGGTTTTCTTAATCATATCTGCTTTATTGACCTGATAAGGAATCTCCGTTACGATAATGGCTTCTTTGCCGTTGCTTTCTTCAAAAGATGTTCTGGCCCGCATAACAATACGGCCTCTTCCGGTTTTGAAGGCCTCTCTGACACCGTCATAGCCATAAATAATCCCACCCGTCGGGAAATCAGGAGCTTTAATGTGCTCCATTAATTCATCAATCTCAATTTCATTGTTGTCAATATAAGCCAATGTACCGTTAACCACCTCCGTTAAATTGTGAGGAGGCATATTGGTGGCCATACCCACCGCAATGCCCGAAGCACCGTTTACCAAAAGATTGGGTATCTTGGTAGGCATTACCTTGGGTTCATATAATGTATCATCAAAATTCAATTGAAAATCAACTGTTTCTTTTTCGATATCGGCCATGATTTCTTCTGAAATCTTCTGCATTCTGGCTTCGGTATAACGCATTGCCGCCGGACTGTCGCCATCTACCGATCCAAAATTCCCCTGACCGTCCACTAAAAGATAACGCAAACTCCATTCCTGAGCCATACGAACCATAGCATCGTACACAGAAGAATCGCCGTGTGGGTGATATTTACCTAAAACTTCTCCGACAATTCTGGCAGATTTCTTGTGAGCTCTATTCGAAAAAACTCCTAAATCATACATTCCGTAAAGAACTCTACGGTGCACAGGCTTTAAACCATCTCTAACATCCGGTAATGCACGTGACACAATAACTGACATCGAATAATCGATGTACGCTGATTTCATTTCGTCCTCGATGTTAATAGGAATCAACTTTTCTCCTTCAGACATAAGTATTATTAGTTAAAAATTATAATTATTTCAAAACGTGCTAATATACGGATTTTTGTGCTTTTTGAATACTAAACCCAGAACTAATTTCAATGATTTATTAACAAAAAGGCGTCCTTTTTTGGTTAATAATTATACACAACTTTAACTTTCATATCTCAAATATTTTTTGTCAATTAGCTGACAGTAGATAGGAATCGGAATAGTTTTTGCTTTTACCATCCATATTTATTAAATTTACCTTTAAAAAAGAAGTGCTATGGACGATAATTTTTCTCCAAGAGTCAAAGATGTAATCACTTACAGTAAAGAAGAGGCCTTGCGTTTGGGGCATGATTTTATTGGAACGGAACACCTGATGTTAGGAATCTTAAGAGACGGGAACGGCAAAGCAATCACTATTTTAAGCAATTTAGATATTGATTTGGATTACTTACGCAAAAAAGTAGAAATACTCAGTCCACCCAATCCAAATGCTGAAATGGGCAATGAAAAGAAAAACCTTCACCTCACCCGTCAGGCAGAACGTGCCCTGAAAACAACTTTTCTGGAAGCTAAAGTTTTTCAGAGCTCATCGATCAGTACGGCACATCTTTTGCTTTGCATATTGAGGAACGAAAACGATCCGACAACAAAATTATTAAACAAGCTGAAAATCGATTACGATACAGCAAAAGAACAATATTTGAATATGATACCGAATAACAACGAAGATGAATATACTGACAACTATCCGAAAAACGAATCTTTTAATGACGATTCAGGACAAGATGACAGTTTAAAAGAAGGCAGTTTTAACAATCCGGGAAATAAAACCAATAAAAAATCCAAAACGCCGGTTCTGGACAATTTTGGTCGTGATTTGACGGAATTAGCCGAGGAAGGCAAGCTTGACCCGGTAGTAGGTCGCGAAAAAGAGATTGAACGGGTCTCACAGATTTTGAGCCGCAGAAAGAAAAATAATCCGCTTTTGATCGGAGAACCGGGCGTGGGTAAATCGGCCATTGCCGAAGGTTTGGCCTTGCGGATTATTCAGAAAAAAGTTTCCAGAATCCTATTCAACAAACGGGTGGTCACACTTGATTTGGCCAGCCTGGTTGCCGGAACAAAATACCGCGGTCAGTTTGAAGAACGTATGAAAGCCGTGATGAATGAACTGGAAAAAAATGATGATATCATTCTATTTATCGACGAAATCCACACCATTGTTGGTGCCGGAGGAGCCACCGGCTCTCTTGATGCTTCCAACATGTTTAAACCCGCCTTAGCCAGAGGCGAAATTCAATGTATTGGTGCCACCACCCTGGACGAATACCGTCAATATATTGAAAAAGACGGTGCTTTGGAAAGACGTTTTCAGAAAGTTATTGTCGAGCCGACATCCATTGAAGAAACGATTACTATATTAAATAACATTAAAGGTAAGTATGAGGATCATCACAGTGTGACCTATACACCGGAAGCCATTGATGCCTGTGTGAAATTGACGAGCCGTTATATGTCTGACCGTTTCTTACCGGATAAAGCCATTGATGCTTTGGACGAAGCCGGTTCACGGGTACACATCACCAACATTGAAGTTCCCAAACAGATTCTTGAACTTGAAAAACAATTGGAAGATGTACGTGAGTTAAAAAATACGGTCGTTAAGAAACAAAAATATGAAGAAGCCGCAAAACTCAGAGATGACGAAAAACGTATTGAAAAAGAATTGGCCATTGCTCAGGAACAATGGGAAATTGATTCTAAAAACAACCGGATTACCGTTACCGAAGACAATGTGGCCGATGTTGTTTCAATGATGACCGGAATTCCGGTAAACCGTATTGCCCAAACCGAAAGTAACAAACTGGCTCACCTGCCCGATTTAATCAAAGGCAAAGTGATTGGTCAGGATGAAGCGGTTTTAAAAATTGCCCGCTCTATCCAACGTAACCGTGCCGGGTTAAAAGATCCGAACCGCCCGATTGGTTCGTTCATTTTTTTAGGTCAGACCGGGGTAGGAAAAACCCAGTTAGCCAAAGTGATAGCCAAAGAACTATTCGATTCAGAAGACGCTTTGGTTCGTATTGACATGAGCGAATACATGGAAAAATTCGCTATTTCCAGATTAATCGGTGCTCCTCCGGGATATGTAGGTTATGAAGAAGGCGGTCAGCTAACCGAAAAAGTACGCCGCAAACCGTATTGTGTGGTATTGTTGGATGAAATTGAAAAAGCCCACCCTGACGTGTTTAACATGATGTTACAGGTATTGGACGACGGATATCTGACAGATAGCTTAGGCAGAAAAATCGATTTCAGAAATACAATTATCATCATGACTTCCAATGTGGGAGCCCGCCAATTAAAAGATTTCGGTCAAGGCGTTGGCTTTGGCACGGCTGCTAAGGTTTCACAAGCTGACGAACATTCCAAAAGCGTGGTAGAGAATGCTCTAAAGAAAACCTTTGCCCCTGAATTCCTGAACCGCATTGACGATGTAATTGTCTTTAATCCGCTGGAGCAGGAACATATCAATTTGATTATTGATATTGAGTTGAAAAAATTATATGCCCGTATCAAAGATCTAGGTTACACATTAAACCTGTCTGATAAGGCTAAAGCTTATATTGCCGAAAAGGGTTTTGACAAGCAGTTTGGTGCCCGTCCGCTGAAAAGAGCTATTCAAAAATATGTAGAAGATGCTCTTGCCGAAGAAATTATTACTTCAAAAATCAGTGAAGGTGATGAAATCTTTATGGATCTGGAAGATAATGCGGAGGAACTCTCCGTAAAAATCAAAAAAGCCGAAAAGCCCACGAGTTAAATATAACTTTTTAGTAACGCCACGAATTCACGTATAACTTAATTTTATAGCTGTGAATTCGTGGTTTTATTTTAAACCCCATCCATCAAACAATGTTAGAGAACAAATTAATTTTAGGCAGTGAAGAATGGTGCTCGTTCCCTGAATTAGGAATTCCTGCCATCAAAGCCCGCGTGGATTCCGGTGCAAAAACTTCTGCCCTTCATGCCATCAACATCAGTCCGTTTGTGAAAGACGGCGAGCATTGGGTAAAATTTGATATTAATCCGATTCAAAATAATGTCAAAACCATTATTCATTGTCAGGCTCCGTTAATTGACAAGCGGGTTGTAAAAAGCTCCAGCGGATTCAGAGAACAACGATTTGTAATTCAAACCCAATTGAAGTTAGGTGAATCAAGCTGGGCCATCGAAATGACATTGACCAACCGGGATTCAATGGGTTTCCGGATGTTGCTCGGCAGGGAAGCGATGAGCGGACGAGCTTTGGTTGATCCGGAACAAAAATACCTGCTGGGCGATAATTCTTCCGATATATTAAAAAATTTATACCCGGAAGTTATTAACGAAAAGCGAGGATTAAAAATAGGTCTTTTAGCCAGTAATCCAGAACTTTACAGCAACAAAAGAATTATGGAAGCCGGTGAACGCCGTGGTCACGAAATGCAGTTTCTGAACATCAAAGAATGTTATATGAAACTGGATGCCGACACGCCCGAAATTCATTACCGTGGCGGAAAAATTTTGAATGAATTGGATGCGGTTATTCCAAGAATTCGTCCGAATATTACGTTTTATGGTTGTGCGTTGACGCGTCAATTTGAAGCGTTGAAGATTTTTTGTTTGAATTCTTCTTCTGCGATTACACAATCACGTGATAAATTATATTCGTTGCAGTTGCTGTTAAACAATGGTATCGATATTCCAACCACCGGATTTGCCAATTCGCCTTTGGATACGGATGATTTAATTAAAATGGTAGGCGGAACACCCTTAATCGTAAAATTGCTGGAGGGTACACAGGGTAAAGGTGTCGTTTTAGCCGAAACCAAAAAAGCGGCTGAAAGTGTGATTAACGCCTTTAAAAGTTTAAATGCCAATATTCTTGTACAGGAATTTATCAAAGAAGCCAACGGAAAAGACCTGCGTTTGTTTGTGATCGACGGAAAAGTAGTAGCTGCCATTCAGCGGGAAGCCTTACCGGGAGAATTTAGAGCCAATATTCATCTAGGTGGTTCAGCTTCTGTGATTAAACCCACTAAAGAAGAAAAGGTCATTGCTATTAAAGCAGCCAAAGCGATGGGATTAAAGGTAGCCGGAGTTGATATCATCCGTTCGAGTAAAGGTCCACTTTTGTTAGAAGTAAATTCATCACCCGGTTTGGAAGGAATTGAAGGAGCAACAAATAAAGACATTGCCGGCGAAATGATCAAGGCGATTGAGAAGAATTTTAAAGCGAAATAAATCGCATGTCTGTTTTTGTTTTTAGTTGACAAAATACTTAATTACGTTATGAATCCTTATATCGACATCATTATTCGCACTGCATCTGTTTACTTGTTTATGATTATTGCTTTGCGGATTTTTGGCAAAAAAGAACTGTCGCAACTCAATACGGCCGACATTATTCTGATTTTACTGATCAGTAACTCTGTTCAAAATGCCATGGTAGGAAGCAACACCTCATTAAATGCCGGTTTAGTTGCTGCTTTAGTGTTATTTATAATTAATTTTCTTTATAAAAAATTCATCAGCCGCTTCGATATTGTCCGGAAATTCATGCAGGGAAAACCGGAAATTCTGGTTCACAACGGGATTGTAGAATTTAAAACCTTATCCCGGCTGGGAATTACCGATGAAGAAATGAAGGAATCTATGCGTGAACACGGGGTTGAACATTACAAAGATATCCGCTTAGCCATGTTGGAAATGGACGGAAACATCAGTATTATCTCAGGAAATGATACCTTGAAACACACACATTATAAACGGAAGCACAACCGAAAATCTTTAGGAGGAATTAATTAATCGGATTGACAGTTATTCCGATTCAATCTCAAAACTCCTTAAAAAAGCCACAGCATTTTCAATATCATAATGCAAAATGCGGTCTTCCTTTACAAACGGCACTTCTGTGCGGAAAGAAGCGATAAATTGTTCTATAAAGTCACTGGATTTAAGTGGTCTTCTGAATTCAATCGCTTGTGAAGCATTCATTAACTCAATGGCCAAAATACGTTCTAAATTTTCAATCATTTTAAAGCATTTTGTAGCAGCATTCGCCCCCATACTCACGTGGTCTTCCTGACCGTTGCTGGAAACAATGCTGTCTATACTGGCCGGAGTAGCCAGTTGTTTGTTCTGGCTCACGATACTCGCAGCGGTATATTGCGGAATCATAAAGCCTGAATTTAATCCCGGATTATCCACCAGAAAGGCCGGTAAATTTCTGAGTCCGGATATCAACTGATACGTCCTTCTTTCCGAAATGCTTCCTAATTCTGCTAACGCAATTCCTAAGAAATCCAACGCCAACGCCAAGGGTTGTCCGTGGAAATTCCCCCCCGAAACTATAATATCTTCGCCTACAAAAATATTGGGGTTATCGGTAACCGAATTGATCTCGGTCTTAAAAACGCGTTTCGCATAATCCATCGCATCTTTGGATGCTCCGTGTACTTGCGGCATACAACGGAACGAATACGGGTCCTGTACGTGCGTTTTATGCTGACTGATAATTTGACTTCCTTCTAAAAAACCGGTAATACGTTGAGCCGTTTCAATCTGTCCTTTGTGCGGACGAACCAGGTGAATCAGTTCATTAAACGGTTCAATCCGTCCGTCAAAACCTTCTAACGAAATTGTTCCGATTAAATCGGCCAAATACGATAATTTATAAGCTTTTAATAAAATTGAAACCCCATATGCACTCATAAACTGCGTTCCGTTCAGCAACGCCAATCCTTCTTTAGATTTTAAAACGATAGGTTTCCAGCTAAAATGGGCTAAAACGTCTTTAGCATGTTCCTTTTTGCCTTTAAAATACACTTCACCTTCGCCTAACAACGGTAAACTTAAATGAGCCAGCGGAGCCAGATCACCGGAAGCACCTAATGAACCCTGGGTGTAAATAACCGGTAAAATATCGTGGTTATAAAAATCAATCAACCGTTCTACCGTTTCCAACTGTACTCCCGAATTTCCGTAGCTCAGTGATTGAATTTTAAGCAGAAGCATCAATTTTACAATCGGACCCGGAACTTCCTCCCCCGTTCCGCACGCATGCGATTTAACCAGGTTTTCCTGAAGCTGTGAAAGGTTTTCATTAGAAATTTTTACATTGCAGAGCGACCCGAATCCGGTATTGATCCCGTAAATAGGTTCGGTCTGCGATTGCATTTTATGATCTAAAAAATCACGGCATTTTTGAATGTTTACCTTTGCTTCTTCCGACAAAGCCAATGGCTTATTTTCGAGCAGAATCCGGTTGATGATGTCCAACGAAAGTACATCGGAACAGATATAATGATGATGGTCCATTTATTGCTTGGTTGAATTTTCAAAATTCCGCAAACGTTTGCATAAAAGCAAAACAATTGTGGTTTTTTTAATAACAAATTATGAATTGAATTCCCTACTTTTGGAAAACTAAACAATTACGTAATGAAAAAAATTATTGCTTTATTAAGTTTAACCTGCTTTATTTCCTGTCAGGACAAAGAGGTTGCCACAACCCTTTCGGGTAAAATTTCAAATTTTGATGAAAAAACCATCCGGTTAGAAGGGATAAACTTTTCAAAAGAAATCAATCTTAACTCGGACGGAACCTTTTCAGACACGCTTCAATTGAATTACAAAGGGCTTTACACATTGGTTTTAAGTGATGAAAAACAAAAGTATTTATATTTAGAAAGCGGGGTCAATCTGAATGTTGAAAACAATGCCGCCGATTTTAAAAATACCTTTATTTTTAAAGGAACCGGCTCAGAAGAAAATAATTTTATTTTGAAAAAAAATCAGATTATTGATTCTGTTTACGGAAAATTAGATGATATGGATAATCTCCGAAAACTGTATTCATTAGATGAAAAGGCATTTATTAAAAAAAATAAAGCTTACAAAAAAGCGGTTTTAAAATCGCTGGATGATGCTAAACTCTCCAATGCAGATTTTGTTAAATATGAAAAATCAGAAGCTGAAAATTTTACTTTAAAATTATACGAACAATACCCTCAATATTATGGCTATTTTAATGATGACAGAGGCTTTAAAGCTTCGGATGACTTTCCGAAACTAGCTGATGATTTTTCTGTGGACAATGAAGAATTATATTATTTTTCCAGTTCTTACCGTGCTCTGTGCGGCAGTTTCTTTTCCGACAAAATGTACGCAACTGCAGATTCAACCCAAACACCGGTTGAAAGAGGGTTTACATTCTTAAAAACGGTTAAAAGCAAAACTATTCAGAGTGAACTGGTAAAAAACATGTTTTATGAATTAAACAATTCTACTCCAAATTTAGAAGCTGTTTATAAAGAAATGCTAAGTTATTCGATCGATGAAAAATTTAAAGAACGCTTAACCGAAAAATTTGAAATTGTAAAAAACCTGGTAAAAGGTTCGCCCTCGCCTGCTTTTGATTATGAAAATATAAATGGCGGAAAAACGTCGCTGGAAAGCTTAAAAGGAAAATTTGTTTACGTTGATGTCTGGGCTACCTGGTGTGGTCCCTGTATTGGTGAAATTCCGGCCCTGAAAGAAGCGGAAAAAGAATACCACGGAAAAAATATCGAATTTGTCAGTATTTCGATTGATGATAAAAAAGACCGCGAAAAATGGAAAAAAATGGTAGCCGATAAAGAATTAAAAGGGATTCAATTGTTTGCCGACAACAATTGGAATTCAGATTTTGTAAAAAAATATGCTATCGACGGCATTCCACGCTTTATCCTGATTGATACTGAAGGTAAAATTGTAAATGCTGACGCCCCAAGACCTTCTGATCCTGAATTAAAAGAGTTATTGAAAGAAATCGGGCTGTAATTAAAATCATTTTTTTACCATTTAAGAAATTGAAGGTTCATTAAGCTGAGCAATTAGTAAATCTTAATGAACCTTAATTCCTTAATCGTTTAGAATTTTTAACTCCCGCACAACAATCCTCCTGTGTGCCGGATATAAAATTGAAGTCTTTTTCTTTGTAAATTTCTTAATGCTCTCTGCGGTTCAATAAAACCTTTAGTTCCAGAAATACCTTTCCTAAATAGTTGATTATATCGGAAGCAATAAAACCTTCATACCCCATGTCCTTCATCGCAAGATCTGCTGTTTTACCGTGAAAATAAACGCCTAATAGTGCCGAATCAACTGCTGAATACCCCTGAGCTCTGAAACTGGCTATGATTCCCGACAATACATCACCGCTCCCTCCGGTGGCTAAAGCCTGATTCCCGGATGAATTGACATACACATTTTTTCCATCGATAAGCAAGGTAAAAGCTCCTTTGATTAAAACCACCGCTTGGTATTTTTGTGCCAGTTGTATGGTTTTCTCTATTTTTTCAAAGTCGTCTTTCCATGGCCCGATCAGCCTCTCCAACTCTTTGGGATGCGGGGTCAAAATGGAATTTTTAGGCAGTAAACTCAACCAGTCCTGATGTTCTGAAAGTATGTTCAATCCGTCAGCATCTACCACTAACGGAACAGAATTTGTTTTTAAAAATTGATAAAATGCTGTGGCAGTATCTTCCGACTGTCCCATGCCCATTCCGATTCCAATCGACTTGGGCATGAGATCAAAAGAGACGTTAGTTATCTTATCAAAGTTTTCATCTGTAATCACCATAGCTTCGGGCGTGGTGGTTTGTAAAATTTCATAACCGCATTTCGGCACAAAAACGGTTGCCAGCCCACAACCGGAACGCAAAGCAGCCTGCGAAGCCAGAACCATTGCCCCTATTTTGCCATAACATCCGCCAACAAGCAATACATGTCCCTGGGTTCCTTTGTGTGAAAACCTTGAAATGGGCTTGTATCGCTTTTTAATTTCATTCCAATCGATGTAATACTGATGGGTCAGCATGGTTTTCATCACTTTTTCATCCAAATCAATGGGTAGCAAAACGATCTCTTTAATAAAAATCTCATTATCCGGAAGATAAAAAGCCAATTTGGGCAATTGAAACGTCAGCACTACATCCGATTGAATGGCAACCGTTGTTTTCTGGTGCAAAAATAATCCGGAAGGAACATCGATGGCCACTTTGAACGCAGCATGATAATTGATTTTTTGAATCAAAACCTGGAGCCAATGATCCATTTCACGGGTCAAGCCGATGCCAAAAACAGCATCAACAAGAATATGGCTTTCAGCAATATCCGGAAAGGCAGAACCTTCCCGAATAAACTCATACGTAACATTGTATTCTTTCAACCGCTCCAAATTAACAGAAAAATCAGTAGAATAATTTTCACTAAACGGAACAACATACACATGAACATCAAAATAATTTTGTTTCAGCAACCGGGCAATGACCAATCCGTCACCACCATTATTTCCCACGCCACAAAAAATATGATAGACGGTCTTTTTATCCTGAAAATGGTTAACTAACCACAAAAAAGCCTGCAAAGCAGCTCTTTCCATCAGTTCTGTTGAAGTGATTCGTTGCAATTCAATTGTCAATTTGTCAAGTTCCCTGGTTTTTTCAGCTGTAAAAATCTTCATCTGTTATCAGAATATAACTATTTTTAAAATATTCGTAAAAGTTTACATTTTATTTTTCAATAAGGTAAATTTATTACATTTGTTTAAGATGGAATCACAAAATAAGACATATTATTCAATCCCTTTTTTCAATTCGTTGAACGGGTTCTCTTTTGGCCCATCTACTACAACTACAACCCCATTCGGGGTATAATTTTCACATATCATCCTAAACTTTATTTACTCTGATGAGTAAGTTAAAATCTTTATTCTTACGTTAACTGTTTATTATATGAAGGTACTAAAATTTGGCGGAACTTCGGTTGCCAATGCTCAAAATATCAGGTTAGTTCTCAAAATTGTCCAACAAAAATCAACCGAAGACTTCCTGATTGTTACTGTTTCGGCTTTTAGCGGCGTAACCGACCTGCTCATATCGGCAGCTCAAAAAGCCGCATCAAAAGATGATTCCTACCGTGATATTGTTTTACAGATTGAGAAGAAACACCTCGAAGCCATTAAAGAATTGATTCCTCCCAGCGAACAAACGGCTTTATTGCATTATTGCAAAAAGAATATATCCTTTTTGGAAACGTTACTGGATGGTTGCTATTTACTGGGTGAATTAACCGCCCGGACTTCGGATATGATTGTAAGTTTCGGAGAGTTACTTTCTTCTTACATCATTGCAGAAGCCATGAAACAAAAAGTTGCCAACAGTAGTTTTAAAGATAGCCGTGAACTCATCAAAACCAATAATAATTTTGGAAAAGCGGAAGTTTATTTTGAACTCACCAACAAAAATATTCGCAATTATTTTCCAGAAAATGCTACGCAAGTAACTGTAATTCCCGGTTTTATTGCATCGTCAATGAGCAACAATACAACCACACTAGGCCGGGGCGGTTCAGATTATACTGCCGCCATTGTAGCTGGAGCTTTGGAGGCAGAAGCTTTGGAAATTTGGACGGATGTAAATGGTATGTTTACCGCCAATCCGAAAATTGTACAGCAAGCCCTGCCTATTGAAAAAATCACGTATGAAGAAGCGATGGAATTATCGCATTTTGGTGCCAAAGTACTTTATCCGCCCACTATACAACCGGTTTTGAGCAAAAACATTCCGATTTGGATAAAAAATACATTTGAACCGGAAGCGGTTGGTACATATATTTCGTCTCAATCCAACCTGAACGGCAATCCGATAAAAGGAATTTCGCATATTGATCAAATCAGCCTGATTACCTTAGAAGGTCCAGGAATGATAGGTATTGCCGGTGTTTCCAAACGATTGTTTGAAGTGCTTTCAACCCATTCGATTAACGTTATTTTTATCACCCAGGCTTCTTCGGAACATTCTATTTGCATCGGGATTCTGAATGCCGATGCCGATACGGCTAAAACAGTCATCGACAAAATGTTTGAACTGGAAATTACCCAACAGAAAATAAATCCGTGTGTGGTTGAAAAAGATTTATGTATCCTGGCATTAGTGGGTGAACAAATGAAAAACCACCAGGGAATCAGCGGCAAAATGTTCAGTGCATTGGGTAAAAACAACGTGAATATCCGGGCCATTGCCCAAGGGGCTTCTGAGCGTAATATTTCGGTGGTCATCAACAAAAATGATGTTAAAAAAGCATTGAATACCTTACATGAACGCTTTTTTGAAGAACAAACCAAACAGCTGAACTTGTTTGTAACGGGTGTTGGAAATGTCGGTGAAAAATTCATTGAACAAATTCATCAGCAAAAGAAATTCTTAAAAGAAAATTTAAAGATAAACCTTCGGGTTATTGCTCTTTCCAATTCGAGAAAAATGATTTTTGAGGAAGACGGAATTGTTTTAAAGGACTGGAAAACAATTTTGGAAAATGGTGAAAAAGCATCTAAAACTGATTTCATCGAAAAAACCAAAGCACTTAATCTCCGCAACAGCATTTTTGTAGATATTACAGCCAATGCCGAAGTTTCCAAAACCTATGAGCATTATCTCAGAAAAAACATTGCAGTAGTCACCTGTAACAAAATTGCGTGCTCTTCGGAATACCAAAATTACCTGAATTTAAAACGTTTGTCGCGAAAATACAATGCTCCCTTTTTGTTTGAAACCAATGTAGGAGCAGGATTGCCGATAATTGACACCTTAAAATTACTGATTGCTTCCGGTGACCGTATTCATAAAATCCAAGCCGTTTTATCGGGAAGTCTGAACTTTATTTTTAACAATTTCAGTGAAAGCTACAGCTTTCACGATGTGGTAAAAGAAGCCGGTGTACAAGGTTTTACTGAACCTGATCCTAAAATTGATCTAAGCGGTATCGATGTAGCCCGGAAAATTCTGATTCTGATTCGCGAAAGCGGTTATCAGATGGAAATGGAAGATATTGAAAATAGTTCCTTTTTACCCGAAGAATGCATGAAAACGACCAACAATGACGATTTTTTTAAATCACTCCTCAAACACGCGGCTCACTTTGAAAATCTGTTGAAAGAAGCCAGAGAAAAGGATTGCCGTTTGAAATTTGTAGCTAAATTTGATAACGGAAAAGCCGGTGTAGGTCTGCAATTTATTCCGAAAGAAAGTCCGTTTTACAACCTGGAAGGAAAAGACAATATCGTAGAGTTCTTTACTGACCGCTATACAGATCAACCGTTAATCATTAAAGGTGCCGGTGCCGGTGCAGCTGTCACGGCTTCGGGAATTTTTGCGGATGTGATACGGATTGGAAATGTTTAATAGAGTACCTAAGACACTGATTGGCTGAGTTTTTTACCTCAGAATTTCACTTCGCCGCTCAGCGTCTCAGCTACTCAGTAACTCATAAAAAATGAATGAAATAAAAATCTTCTGCCCCGCCACGGTAGCCAATTTATCCTGTGGTTTCGACGTATTGGGTTTATGCTTGGAAGGTATAGGCGACGAAATGATTATCCGGAAAACCGATAAAAGAGGGCTTCGGATTACCAAAATAACCGGAGCCGATTTGCCGTTGGAAATCGAAAAAAACGTGGCAGGCGTGGCCGGAATGGCAATGCTGAATCATTTGAATTCTGATGCTGGATTTGAAGTTGAAATCCATAAAAAAATCAAAGCCGGAAGCGGTATCGGAAGCAGTGCGGCCAGTGCGGCGGGAATAGTCATGGGAATCAATGAAATTTTAGGCAATCCACTGCAACGAAACGAGTTAATTACATTTGCCATGGAAGGTGAATGGTTAGCCAGCGGTAGCTATCATGCTGATAATGTGGCTCCGGCCATTTTAGGCGGATTTACATTAGTTCGCGGCTATGAACCGTTGGAAGTGATTACGATTAAAAGTCCGAAAGAACTATATGTTACGATTATTCATCCGCATATTGAAGTGAAAACAGCTGAAGCAAGAAAGGTTTTACCAAAAGAGATTCCACTTAAAACAGCCATAACACAATGGGGAAATCTGGGAGGATTCATCAGCGGACTTTATACCGAGGATTACGGTTTAATGAGTCGTTCTCTACAGGATGTGATAGCCGAACCCTATCGAAAAGGCCTAATTCCGAAATTTGATTTGGTCAAAAAAACTGCTATGGAAAATGAAGCGTTGGGTTGCGGCATTTCGGGTTCCGGCCCTTCTGTTTTTGCGTTGTGCAAAGGAGAACAAATTGCTGAAAACGTTGCCCGGCAAATCAAAGAAATTTATAGTAAAACCGGAATTGGTTTTGATGTATACGTCTCTAAGGTAGGTGATATTGGAGTCAAGGTGATGTAAATAGTTATGATTTTTACCCGTAGTGCATTATTAGTTAGCCACAGATGCGCAGCTTTTTTATATTTTATCCGGAAAATTATATTTCACAGCTTTAACCGAATGCAAAGCATTCAATATACGTGTAATTTGTACTTAATTTTTTAAATTATTTTTGATTTAGTATCTGTATCTGTGAATCTGTGGCCAAAAAATAATTACCTGTAAAAACAAGGTATGACGTTTTTAATGATAATGCTCTACAGGTGATTTTATGATTTTTTTTAATTCCAAATCCAAAATCTCAACCTGTTTTTTTTCAACTTTAAAAAGCAGCAGTTCAATAAGGGTAGTTTCCAGCTGAATGACTAATTTATCTTTTTCTCTATAATTCTTAAAACTTCCAGTATCAAAAATAAAATCGACCAGTAAACTAAAAAAGGTTACTAAAATGTTGGTCTTACCTTTAACTAAACGAACTGATTTTACTTGAGTATATTGATAATTACCATTATTAGATGGGTTATCATTATCCGTCAATTGGAACCCGGTATCATTCAGCACAAGTAGTAAGGTTGGTTTTTGCCGTAGTTTATATTTTGTCTGCAACATACATCAGTTCTCTCCCCAGTTCTGAAACTTCGTTCGCTTACTCCCCTCGTAAATAACATACTTCACCAACCGGGCTTCTAATTTTCCGTTGAATAATTTGATTTTTCGGGAAGGTTTTAACCCAACAAATTTCAAAGCTTCTAAATTAGCCGTAATAAACCAGGCCTCTGTATTCGGGTAACTTTGCTTGAACGTATCGCCGATTTCACGGTAAAACCGTTCCATGTCAATATCCAGACGTTCGCCATACGGCGGGTTGAAAACCATGTGCAGCGGCCCTTCGGTTTGTTTTTCCGTTTCAAAAAAGTCTTTTTGTTCTATTGTAACATAGTCTTCTAAATTGGCATTCTGAATGTTGTCCTGAGCCTTTCTGACGGCACTGGGAGCTTTGTCATATCCTTTTACCGTGTAATGAAACTCACGTGTTTTCTTCATCAAACTATCAATGATCTGGTCAAACAAATCATTGTCCCAATCATTCCATTTTTCAAAAGCAAATTCTTTTCGGTTAATGTTGGCAGGAATATTACAGGCAATCATGGCAGCTTCTGCCAATAGTGTACCACTTCCGCACATGGGGTCCAGAAAATGCGATTTACCGTCCCAACCGGACAACAATAACATGCCGGCCGCTAAAACTTCGTTAATCGGTGCAATATTGGTTGCTGACCGATACCCTCTGTGATGCAGTGAATCTCCGGAAGTATCCAACGAAACCGTGCATTGATCCCGGTCTAAATGGATGTGAATCCGCAAATCCGGAAAATCTTTATCAATACTGGGTCGAACTCCGGTTTTTTCACGAAATTGATCTACAATCGCATCTTTTGTTTTTAAAGCTACAAATTGAGAGTTATTGAAAACTTCGGAATACAACGTCACATCCACCACAAAAGTCTGGCGTTCATTCATCAACTGACTCCAATCAACAGTTGAAATACCTTCATATAAACTTCTCTCGTTGAATACTTTAAATTTACAAACAGGTTTCAGAATTTTAAGTGCCGTACGCAATGATAAATTGGCTTTATACATAAAACCTTTATCGCCCCAAAAGGTTACCACACGCGTTCCTGTTTGCACATCCTGTCCGCCCAATTGCTGTACTTCTTTGGCTAAAATCTCTTCAAAACCGAAAAAGGTCTTGGCCACCATCTTAAAATTCTTTTCCATGATTATATAAAACTGTAAAACTTGGCAAAAATACACTAAATTTGCACGTTCTTAAAGCATCTAAATCAATTAATGTCAGCATCGAACAAACCTATTGCCCACACCCCATCATCCGCTACCTATAACTGGTATGCTTCATGGTTTGATACACCCTATTACCACATTCTCTATAAAGACAGAGATTACACAGAGGCTCAGCTGTTTATGGATAACATTACGGAATATCTGAACTTGCCAGAAGAAGCCAGAATTTTAGATTTAGCCTGTGGAAAAGGTCGGCATTCCATCTACCTGAACCAACTGGGTTATGAAGTAACCGGTGCTGATTTATCTGAAAACAGCATCAGAGAAGCCTCAGAATCTGCCAACGAGAAATTACATTTTGTAGTGCATGATATGCGCATACCGTTTGAAGAGAAATTTGATGCTATTTTTAATTTGTTTACCAGTTTTGGTTATTTTGAAGATGATACAGATAATATTACCACACTAAAAGCTATTCGCGACAGCTTATCGGAATATGGATTTGCGGTAATTGATTTTATGAATGTAGATTTTGTTTTGGAAAATTTAATCCCGGAAGAGATCAAAACCGTTGAGGATATTGATTTTCGCATCAAACGTTACGAAAAAGATAATCATATTTTTAAAGAAATTTCATTTTCCGACCAAGGAAAGGACTATCATTTTGTTGAAAAAGTTCAGGCTTTACGATTAGCCGATTTTGAAAAAATGATGGAAGATTCCGGAATTCATCTGCTGGATGTTTTTGGCGATTACAAGCTTCGGAAATTCTACAAATCACAATCTGAACGTTTAATTATGATTTTCAAATAATGCAGTACATCATCACCTTTTCCGCTGTTATTTTTGGTTTTTTAATTGCTCTATTCTTAAAACCTCAAAAAAAGAAAAATATTAAACTGCTGCTTGCATTTAGTGGTGCTTTTTTATTGTCTTTAACGGTTTTACATTTGTTGCCGGAATTATTTCATGAAGGTCATCATCACAATCATGAAGGCGAGCACGAACATCATACCGCTCCGGTCGGTGTGTTCATTATGATCGGTATTCTGTTTCAGATTGTATTAGAATTTTTTTCTAAAGGTGCCGAACACGGGCATGTGCATGTGCATACGGATGAAAACAACGAAATTCACCATATTCCGTGGTTGTTGTTTATCAGTTTGTGCATTCATGCTTTGTTAGAAGGTTTTCCTATTCATGAAAATACGAACCTTGCGTATGGCATTGCGGTACATCACTTCCCTATTGCCATCATTTTAACCTTGTTTTTTGTAAATGCCAAAATGAACAAAATGATGGTATTTGTTTTTATGTTTGCGTTTGCGTTGATGACACCGCTGGGAACACTGCTGGCAGAACAATTGCATTTTGCCCAACACTATTCTAAAGAAATCTCTGCTGTAGTAGTGGGTATTTTGTTCCACATTTCCTCTACCATTATTTTTGAAAGTAATGAAGGGCATAAGTTCAATTTAGCTAAAATCACGATGATTGTTTTGGGATTTTTATTGGCTTATGTGATGGAAATGGGACACTCGCATTAAGATTTCCGTTGTCTGTTGTCGGTTTCGCTGATGATAATCTATTTCCAACGTAAAAGCCCAGTCACTCAGCCGCTGAGCAACTTTTTGCATCCTGGCAACTTTGCGGGAAACCATATTTACCGTATCTTTGAGTGAAATTTAGCACTATGCCTTTTACCAAAACCACCG
Organism: Bacteroidota bacterium; assembly: GCA_023434025.1. Lineage (GTDB taxonomy): Bacteria > Bacteroidota > Bacteroidia > Flavobacteriales > Flavobacteriaceae > Flavobacterium. The sequence goes on along the minus strand of JAEYTL010000054.1, from coordinate 120,949 downwards.
AGCAATCTTCCAAATACGAGCACCTCGAACAGATGACTGTTTCTGAACTTTTACAAAACATCAATCACGAAGACAAATCCGTTCCGTTTGCTGTTGAAAAAGCGCTCCAACAAATTGAAAAGACCGTTCAAAAAATTGTCGATCAACTGAAAAACGGCGGAAGGCTTTTTTACATTGGTGCCGGCACTTCCGGCCGTTTGGGTGTTGTAGACGCATCAGAATGTCCGCCTACTTTTGGCGTACCGTTTGATCTGGTCGTGGGGATCATTGCCGGTGGCGACAAAGCCATCCGGAAAGCGGTTGAATTTGCCGAAGACGATACCGAACAGGCCTGGAAAGATCTATCGGAGTTCAACATTAATCAAAATGATTTTGTGATTGGCATTGCTGCTTCAGGAACTACACCGTATGTGATTGGCGGATTGGAAAAATGTAATCAAAATAATATTCCGACCGGATGCATTACCTGCAACGAAGGAAGTCCGCTATCAAGCATTTCACAATTTCCGGTTGAAGTTGTGGTTGGTCCCGAATTTGTAACCGGAAGTTCCCGTATGAAAGCCGGAACGGCTCAAAAGCTGGTTTTAAATATGATCTCTACTGCCACGATGATCCAACTCGGAAAAGTAAAAGGAAACAAAATGGTGGATATGCAATTGAGCAATAATAAACTAGTAGATCGCGGCATCCGCATGATCATGAGTGAAATTCCTGTTAACTATGAAGAAGCCGGCATTTTGCTGGAAAAATTCGGAAGTGTACGGAAAGCCGTAGAAGGTTTTCAGTTGCGGTAAACCATCGCAGATTTCAGATTTACGGTCAAAAAAAATTAAAAAATGGACAACAAAGACCTTCTCTTTAAAGGATTAAGATACAGTATCGGAGCCATTCCGCTGATGTTTCTGGGACCAATTCTTATTCATAATGCATTTATGAATAAGCATACCTGGGTTCATTACATCGTTTTGGGAATGGGAATTTTTATATGTTTAACCGCTGTTTCTTTCATGTTCAAAGGCATTAAAATAATAATGAAAAGTTTATTTGATGAAAACGAAAGCTGATTACCTCGAAAGTGTCAAAAAACAATTTCTCTACTATAAAACCATAGGAGAAAAAGCGATGGAGCAACTGGAACCGGAACAGCTTTTTGTTTCAGCCAATGAAGATACCAACTCCATTGCCATGATCGTAAATCATCTTGCCGGCAATATGCTTTCACGCTGGACGGACTTTTTAACTGCCGACGGCGAAAAGGAATGGCGAAACCGTGATGCGGAGTTTGAAGAAGTACTCAAAACAAAAACCGAGGTTTTACAGCACTGGGAAAAAGGCTGGCAATGCTTGTTTGAAGCATTAAATAGTTTACAGCCCGAACAATTAGACACTGTCATCTATATCCGGAATGAAGGTCATTCCGTCATAGAAGCCATCAATCGCCAGCTGGCCCATTATCCGTATCACATCGGCCAGCTTGTTTTTTACGCTAAGATGTTGAAGAAAACCGAATGGGACAGTCTATCCATCCCCAAAAACAAATCCAACAGCTATAATGCAGATAAGTTTTCAAAAGAAAAAAGCATTAAGAATTTCACAGACGATGAATTAAAACGATTACAATGAGATATGAATTGTTTCATGAAATTGGTGGGTTTATCTATTGGTTATTTTTTAAGTTTTGTAGAACGAAACTTTCTGAAGAAAATAAAATTGAAAACAAAGAAAGAAACATTTTTATTTTCATTGTATTCATTCTATTATTAGGATTTATTTCTGTACAACTAGAACACCTATTTTAAATTATGAAAAAAATATTTCCACTTCTAAGTTTATTACTAATCTCCTGCTATCAGCAAGAACGCAATTGTACCACCTTTAAAACCGGAACCTTTCAGTTTGAACAGGAAATAGATGGTAAAAAAGAAGTTTCCGTTTTTGAGCGAAACGATTCGTTACAGATAGAAACCTTCCGGGGAAAGACAGACACCTCCTCTGTCCGTTGGATTAATGATTGCGAATTTGTGTTGCAAAAATTACATCCGAAAAGCATGAAGGAAAAAAAAGCGATTCACATGAAAATCTTAACCACAACTGAACAAAACTATACCTTTGAGTACTCTTTTGTGGGAGAATCACTCAAACAAAAAGGAATTGTAACAAAAGTGAATTAACTGCGTATAAGAATTATTAAATCAATTATCTTATGGAAGTATTTGCAAGTCCCGATGCGTGGATTGCCCTTTTAACCCTCACGTTTCTTGAAATTGTTCTCGGTATCGACAACATTATTTTTATTTCCATCGTTACCGGAAAACTACCGGAAGAAAAACGCAAAAAAGCTACCCGTATCGGTTTGTTTTTAGCCATGTTTATGCGAATTGCCATGCTTTTCGGAATCACGGTTCTCATTGCCATGAAAGCACCTTGGTTTTCTGTTGATTGGGGCTGGTTCAGCGGAAGTTTTACCGGGCAGGCAATGGTGCTCTTTTTGGGCGGATTATTTCTGATTTATAAAAGCACCAAAGAAATTCATGAAAAAGTAGATCACAAAGGCGAAGGCGAAAAAGAGCTGAAAACCTCTGCCGCTAAATCGTTTGGAAATGTAATTTTTCAAATTCTGTTAATCGATTTAATTTTTTCTGTTGACAGTATTCTGACCGCTGTTGGGATGACCAACGGAATTGAAGGAGCGTTATACATCATGGTCACTGCAGTGGTAATTTCTGTGGGCGTGATGATGCTTTTTGCCGTTCCGGTCGGAAATTTTGTCAATGCAAATCCTTCGATACAAATCCTTGGCCTGGCCTTCCTGATCTTAATCGGATTTATGCTGATTACGGAAGCCATGCATTTATCGGATGCTCAATTAGCCGGGCAACATGTAGGAGCTGTACCCAAGGGATATCTTTATTTTGCCATTGCTTTTTCGTTGGCAGTAGAGTTTTTGAATATGAAAATGAGAAAGAAAAACAATCCGGCATAAAAAAATTAAAAAAAGATGTAACAATTTTCATCGTGATGAATCAAAAGGAAAATCTTTAAAAATCACGAATTATGAAAATTGTTACATTTTTTATTTTATCACTGCTGAGTTCACTGGTAACTTTTGCTTATGCTCAAAAATCTTTTCAGGTAACCGTAAAAGGAAAAGGAGAACCGGTTTATCTGTTCCCTGGTTTTGGTTGCACCTCAGATTTGTGGGAAGAAACAGTCGCCGAACTTTCTGAAACCCATGAATGCCATCTTTTTACTTTTGCCGGTTTTGGTGAGGTTGCTCCAATTGAAATGCCCTGGTTCAGCACGATTAAAGATGATATTATTGCTTATACTAAATCAAAAAAAATAAACAAGCCAACATTAATTGGTCATAGTTTAGGCGGCACTTTGAGTTATTGGTTAGCGGCCTCTGAACCGGAACTTTTCAGGAAAGTCATTGCTGTTGATGCACTTCCCTGCTCTGCCGCATTGATGATTCCTGACTATAACGGTGATAAAATTCCGTATGACAACCCGAGAAGTCAGATGATGCTTCAAATGGATGAAGCAGCTTTTAAAGGAATGAATGTACAACTGGTTCAGTTTATGTGTAAGAATTCCGAAAAGCATCAAACCATCCTTCAAATGATGGATAAAACCGATCGGAAAACGTATGTTTACGGTTACATAGATATGCTGAATCTAGATTTGAGGGAAGATATTGCCAACATTAAAATTCCGGTTATTATTTTAGCAGCAACTTTTCCTGATAAAGCAACTGTAGAGAAAACCTATCAGGCACAGTTTGCAAAACTTCCCGGTGTAACAATCCATTATGCTGAAAATGCAGCTCATTTTGTGATGTATGATCAACCGGAATGGTTCCTGCAAAACATAAAGCAAAACCTGAAATAGCGTGAAAAAACAAGAACAGTTCAACGAAATTTTTGAATCTCATTACCCTAAAGTTATCCGGCTTTGCAAAGGGTACTTTAATGGTGATGCCGAGATGGCCGCAGATGCGTCGCAAGAAGTCTTTATCAAAATCTGGGAAAATTTAGACCGGTTCAGAAATGAATCCGGCATCAGTACCTGGATTTTCAGGATCACCGTTAATACGTGCCTGGTTTATTTGCGGAAAAGATCAGGTAAAAAAGAAGTCAATACAGCATCGTTTCCGATGGTAGCAACCGAATCTTATGATTTGGAAACCGAAGAAAGACTAAAGCAACTCTATGCCTGTATCCGGCAATTAGATCAAACCGGAAAAATGATTATCATGATGGTACTGGAAGGAATGCCCTATAACGAAATTGCCGATGTAGTAGGTATAACCGAAGAAACACTCCGGGTGAGAATTCACCGGATCAAAAAAAGTTTAACCCAATGTGTAAAAAAATGACAGAATTTAACAAAATACAGGAGATCTGGAATTTGCAAACTGATGCAAAAAACCTTATAAACAGCCCGGAAATAATTGCCAAAGCTGAAAAACATGCCAAAACATTAAAACAGAATCACTATTGGACCGTCGGAATTATTTCGGTAACCGTGCTGATTTTATTGTTTTACTTTTTTTGGATAAATGCTCATCAATGGAATGCTTTGACACCGGGTCTTAGCATCATGATTGGCATGCTGATAACCCGAATTGCTTTAGAAATGCACAGTGCCAGAAAATTACAATCCATTAAACCTGATCTAACTGTTTTGCATTATACGGATAAAGTAAAAAGATTTTATCACTGGCGTAAAAAGATTCATTACCTGCTTACCCCGATCATTTATGTCAGCTATTTTATCGGATTCACTTTACTCTTGCCATCCTTTAAAGCTAATTTCAGTTCCGGGTTTTATTTGTATTGTCTCATCAGCGGATATGGTTTCTTTCTGGTTTTCGGGTATTTTTTAATCAGACAGATCAATAAAGAAATGAAAATTCTGAAGCTTTTAAATCAAATAAATTAATTTTTTTTTAAGGGTTTGTTACAAAAAAGAAATTCAATCGTCTTTCTTTTATTAATCAAAAAACAACTCATTATGAAAAATTTAATGGTAGCGGCTTGCTTTGCTTTTACTGCCTTATCAGCTCAGGCACAATCTTTTGAAAAATTAGACAAAGATGAAAACGTAACTAAAATTGTAGTCAGCAAAGGATTATTTTCACTTGTTGGTAAAGTGTCCGATAAAAAAAATTTAACTGCCGAAGACAAAAAGGTAATGGATTTTATCAACCGTATAAAAACATTCAAGATGTACACTTCTACCGGAAATACCCAACGGAATGAAATGAAATCTATTGCCGGAAAATATCGTAAATCAAAAGAATTTGAAGAATTGGTGCGAATTAACGATGGTGGAAAAGAAGTAGAATTCCTGATGAAAAGCGGTAAGAATGATGAGATTTCAGAACTCATCATGTTTGTGGAAGGTTCCGGTGAAAACGAATCGGTTATCTTTCAGCTTTCGTTGAGTTAATTGTTTTAATTCCTAACTACATAAAAAGTTCGCAATATATCTATTGCGAACTTTTTTTCTACAGTTGAAACCGTTGCTATATTTTTTATTCCAGACTCAACGTAATCTGACCGTCATCATCCAATTCGGTCTGAACGTTGTCAGAAACATTGTCCTCGCCGGAAACTTCCATTTCTTCCGGTGCTTCTTCCTCCGGTTCTTCAAACGGAAGGGATTCCAATAAATTGATTTGCTTCACTTTGTCCGTTGTCAGCTGATTTCCTAACGCTTTAATTCCTTTTACCGTAATAAACTGTTCCAGGTCAATCACCTGATTGTCTTTCTGAACTCCTTTTACTTTGGCAAAAATAACTTCGGCAACGGGACGCCAATCCGTGGATACTATTTCTAAATGAGATTTCTCATGTTCGGAAATAAAGATCTCCTCCTTGTTCTCATTTTCCACCAGAAAACGTTTTACATAATAACGATCTTTTTCTCCATCATAATAAATGGCAGAAATCGGTTTCTTAGGATTCCATTTTTCCAGGACCACCATATCTTCATCAAAATGAGTAGTCAATTCCGGAATAATGGTTTTCAGTTTTCCGGATTGGTTGATGATCAGCAAACGGTCATTGGGTCGGAACTCTCCCAGCAGCTCTCCTCTTCCATCTACATTCAAACGTTGTACCGTGTCGTCAAACCATACTTTTCTGGGACGTAACGTAGAGATTCCTTTTTCTTTTAACTCAATTTTCTTAATCGGATATTTGGTCACCGTGTTTCCGCGGGAAGCTCTGCCTTTGATGGCAATATCCGCAAAATCGACATCCCATTTCAGCTTTTTCACACTTCCTACCTGGCGTAACAAAATCGTCACCACCTCTGCCTCTCCATTCGGATTAGCGGAAAAATAAGACACCATCGAGCCCGGTTTTTCTTGTGTTAAATCATAGAATTTATCTCTGGTTACCCCGGAAACATTGAATCGTTTGATAAAGGTAGAACCATTTTTTCCATCGCGATACATCATGTTATAAATGGTCCGTTTGTCATTTTTATCAAAAACGGCCACATGGATAATATCTTTTCCGATGAATTTCTTATCATCCACTTTGGTCACCATCATTTTTCCGTCCCGAAGAAAAACAATCACATCATCAATATCCGAACAATCCGCCACATACTCGTCCTTTTTGAGTCCGGTTCCAATGAAACCTTCTTCCTTGCTTACGTATAATTTGGTATTACGCAACACGACTTTCGTCGCTTCAATCGTATCAAAACTCCGCAATTCGGTCTGACGCTCCCTTCCCTTTCCGTATTTTTCCTTAAGCTTGGTAAAGAAATCAACCGTATAATCAATGATGTTCGCCAAATGATGTTTCACCTGCTCCATTTCGGCTTCCAGTTTCGCAATGGCTTCATCTGCTTTATCGGAGTCGAAACGTGTGATACGGATCATAGGAATCTGTGTTAATTTCTGCAGATCATCATCATTGATTTCACGGACCAGTTGCTTTTTAAACGGCTCAAAACGGTCATACATATAGGCATACAACGATTCCCTGTCGCTATACAGTTTAAAATCGATATACATTTCCTCCCGGATAAAGATCTTTTCCAGGGTTGAAAAATGCCATTTATTTTCGAGTTCTTCCAACTGAATTTCCAGTTCCCGCTTCAGCAAGTCAACCGTACGATGTGTTGAAATTTTCAACATATCCGAAACCCCGATAAACAACGGTTTATGATTTTCAATCACACAACCCAGCGGTGCCACCGAAGTTTCACATGCCGTGAAGGCGTACAACGCATCGATGGTCTTATCCGGAGAAACGCCCGGCGGAAGATGAATCAGTATTTCAACTTCGGCTGCGGTATTGTCTTCAATCTTTTTAATTTTAATTTTCCCTTTTTCGTTAGCTTTCAGAATACTGTCGATTAACGTACCGGTATTGGTAGAAAACGGGATTTGTGTAATCACCAGAGTTTGTTTGTCCAACTGCGAAATTTTGGCACGTACCCGTACACGACCGCCCCGCATCCCGTCATTGTAATTGGAAACATCGGCAATTCCGGCTGTTGGAAAATCGGGATATAAGGTGAACGGTTTGTTTTTCAGAACCTTAATCGAACAATCAATCAGTTCATTGAAATTGTGTGGCAACACTTTCGTGGAAAGTCCCACGGCAATTCCTTCGGCACCCTGGGCCAGCAACAACGGAAACTTTACCGGAAGGTTAATCGGTTCTGCCCGACGACCGTCATACGACAATCCCCATTCGGTAATTTTGGGTGAAAAAAGAATATCCTGAGCCAGTTTAGATAAACGAGCCTCAATGTAACGGGAAGCTGCCGCACCATCGCCCGTAAGGATATTTCCCCAGTTCCCCTGCATATCGATCAGCAGGTCTTTCTGACCGATTTGCACCATGGCATCCCCGATACTCGCATCACCATGCGGATGGTATTGCATGGTATGTCCGACGATATTGGCCACTTTGTTGTAACGCCCGTCATCGAGTTCTTTCATGGAGTGCATAATACGGCGTTGAACGGGTTTAAAACCGTCTTCAATAGCCGGAACAGCCCGCTCCAAAATAACATACGATGCATAATCCAAAAACCAGTCCTTATACATTCCGGTTACTTTGGTAATGGTATCTTCAGGGTTCTCGTTGTTCTCGTAAAAATTCTTTCCGCCGGACATACGAACGTCGTCAAAACCTTCCTGAGGAGTGGCGTCGTTTAGGTTTTCATTATCATCGTTCGGGATGATGTTTTCTTCGTCTTCGTTCATTTATTATTTATTTGTAGCACAAAGTTTCACTAAGTTTTAGCACGATGTATCACAATGGTTGATTAATCATTTATATTTTATGCACAAGACGTTCCGCTGAGTTATGCACAATTTTATATGATTAATCTTTTGATACCGTCTTTTAATGATTTCTTATAAAAATTCAACAACAAACCTAATTTACAATTTGAAAGCCGCATATAGGTTAAACATTGAGCAACATGTTCAATTGTAAAATCTTCAACTACTTTTAATTCAACAATTACTTTATTGTTAATAATCAAATCAACTCTATAGCCGCAATCCATTCTTATTTCTTCATAAAACACCGGAAAACTTTTTTCTTGTTTAACTTCAAGCCCATACTTTTCTAGTTCATATGCTAAACATTCTCTATAAACTTTTTCCAGCAAACCTGACCCCAACTTGGAATGTACTTTATAAGCACAATCCAAAACAATTCGGCTTATTTCATTTTCCTCTTTCATATTTGTTTAAAGTACAATGTTTTACTATTTTGTGTAACTTCGTGTCAAACATTGTGATACTTTGTGCTCCGGAAACTTACTTCTCAATCGTATCCAATTCCACCTTCAGGTTATTAATAATAAACTCCTGTCTGTCCGGTGTATTTTTACCCATATAAAATTCCAACAGTGTTTCAATAGGCGTGGCTTTATCCAACATCACCGGATCCAGGCGAATGTCTTCTCCGATAAAATGTTTAAATTCATCCGGTGAAATTTCTCCCAATCCTTTGAATCGGGTAATTTCGGGTTTGGGTTTCAGTTTTTCTATGGCATTTACCCGTTCTTCTTCGCTGTAGCAATAAATGGTTTCTTTTTTATTTCGCACGCGGAACAAAGGTGTCTGCAAAATATACAAATGCCCTTCTTTGATTAGTTCCGGAAAGAATTGCAGGAAAAACGTAATGAGCAACAAACGAATATGCATACCGTCCACATCGGCATCGGTAGCAATAACGATGTTGTTATAACGTAAATTGTCATAATCTTCTTCAATGTCTAAGGCAGCCTGCAACAGGTTAAACTCTTCATTTTCATATACAATTTTCTTAGTCATTCCATACGAATTCAAAGGTTTTCCCCGTAAGCTGAACACAGCTTGCGTATTCACATCACGCGACTTGGTAATGGATCCCGAAGCCGAATCTCCCTCGGTAATAAACAATGTACTTTCCAAGCTTCTTGGATTTTTAGAGTCGGTTAAATGTACCCTGCAATCCCGTAGTTTTTTGTTGTGCAAACTGGCCTTTTTGGCTCTCTCTTTGGCCAATTTTCGAATGCCTGAAAGTTCTTTTCGTTCCCGTTCGGCCTGAAGGATTTTCTTTAACAAAGCTTCGGCAACATCCGGATTCTTATGTAAAAAATTATCGAGTTTGGTTGAAATAAAGTCGTTTACAAATGTACGCACCGTAGGGCCGTTCGGACCAATATCGGTGGAGCCTAATTTGGTTTTGGTCTGCGATTCAAAAACCGGCTCTTCTACTTTTACGGAAACGGCAGAAACAATTGATTTTCTGATATCAGACGCTTCAAAACCTTTGTTGTAAAAATCACGGATGGTTTTAACGACTGATTCCCTAAAAGCATTCAAATGCGTACCGCCTTGTGTGGTATTCTGACCGTTTACAAAAGAATGGTATTCTTCGGAATACTGCGATTTACTGTGTGTAATGGCAATTTCGATATCATCTCCGGAAAGGTGAATAATCGGATAGACCATGTCTTCCTGATGAATGTTTTCTTCCAGTAAATCTTTTAATCCGTAATCGGAATAAAATTTTTCACCATTGTAGTAAATCGTTAACCCCGTATTGAGGTAACAATAGTTTTTGAGCATCTTAACGATGTACTCATTGCGGTATTTGTAATTTTTAAAAATGGTTTCATCTGCCACGAACGCCACTTTTGTACCCCGTCGTTTGGTTGAATCCTGCACCTCTTCTTCCAGGGTCAGGTTTCCTGCCGAAAATTCAGCAGCTTTTTGTTGGTTATCCCGAACCGATTCTACCCGGAAATAATTAGACAACGCATTCACGGCTTTGGTACCCACTCCATTCAGACCCACCGACTTTTTGAAGGCTTTGGAGTCATATTTACCACCGGTATTCATTTTGGAAACCACATCCACTACTTTTCCCAATGGAATTCCGCGACCATAATCACGTACGGTGACCAGCTTATCTTTGATAGTTACTTCGATAGTTTTTCCGGCTCCCATTACAAATTCATCGATACAGTTGTCGAGTACCTCTTTGAGTAAGATGTAGATACCGTCATCGGGCGAAGAACCATCGCCTAATTTCCCGATATACATTCCGGGTCGCATGCGGATGTGTTCTTTCCAATCGAGTGAACGGATATTGTCTTCGGTATATTGATTTTGCTCTGACATAGCGGAAATATGGATTTTCTGCTAATATAGCGGATTAAGCAAAATTTTAAAAGGATTGTGGTTTAAAGTTATTAAGAAACATATTGACAGGTAAGGGTGTCTGCTACCTGTTGGCGGTTATTGATAGTGGTAAAAAATTCCTTTGTCAGCGGGAGTCCAAACTGCTGCTTTTAAACCCGCATTTTTCAGGGCTTGATTGGCCCAGGTATTACAGGTATAAAACAAACTGTAGGTGCGTTGAGCTTCATAAAAACTGTCATTTTTTCCATAGGTTGCAGCCTCAATAAAAATGGGATTTCTGTTGAGATCATACTGAAAACTGGCCTCTATAAAAGCAGTTAGTCTTTGATATTGTTCTTTACTGATAGCAATCCTTACACAGTTTTCCGATTCATTTATTTGTTTGTAAAAAGTGGTATGTATTGCCGAAGTTCCAAGGTGAAAAGCGGCTTTGAAAGCGGTGCTGAACTTTAAATCCGACCATTCGGGTGTATCGAGATAAAACCCTTTATCTCCCCATCCGAAAGCAATAAATCGATGCGTGCTGTCTTTGGATTTAATGTGTTCGAATTTAATTTTTTCAGACCAGTCTTTCACATCGGTTCTGACCGGTAAAACCAAATCGGTATGAACGCCGTTGGATTTGATGTAAATGGTATATTGATCAACCTCATCTGTTTGATCAGAATTAACAGGAATAACTGAAAGAATAAAAGCAATAAATACATAAAGCATCAGGAAGAGCAATAGGAATAAAATTGATTTTAAAGTGAATCTGATGACGCTCATTTTCTTTTCGGAAGAATTTTATAAGTTACAAACGTAATACCATCCAGATAAATTGTAATGTACCTGCCATATTGTTTTTTGTAGATAATATGAAACTCCGTAATGTTATCCTCAATACTTTGTTGATTGAACGGGATGCGTTGATCTGTATTTGCTTCAAAACTTATGCTTTCGGTCTGATTAAGGTTTTTTAACCTGAAACGCAGTGGTTGTCCGTCGGCCGCTTCAATGATTCCTTTGTTATCAATTAACTCGATTCCTTTTTCGGGAAACGGAAAATAGTGTAACGGAAGGTTCTCAAACCAGTTTCGGTTTAATGTTTTGTTGAGCCATTTTCCGTCTTCGGGAAAATGCTTCATAAAAAAGAGTTGCTCGGGGGTATCAAAATAAAAATCACTGTATCGTTTGCTGAATTTTGTTGTGCCCGATTCTGCATAACCGGAGCCCCAGGTAGCGTCGAGTAAAATCCAACGATTATCCGCAAAAACGGCATTCCACGTATGATTTACAGGTTTTGAGGAAACACCGATCTGACTGGGCGAAACCCGCCCGAAACCTGAAACAGACAGTACTTTCAACCCAACTCTTTCGGCAATTTCGTGGTACAATTCAGTGAAATGCTGGCAAACACCTTTCCGGCTCCTGAACGCCTGATTGATCCGTTTTTGCCTTAGTTCCTCCACTTTTTTATCAAACTGTTCTTTGGATTCGTATTTAATGACATCAGTCGTGGGATTCTGAGCCAGTTTCATATCATAAGTCACCGAATTGGCTATCCAGACATAAACGGCTCTGGCTTTATCATAATCCGTAGTAAAATCGGATTGTATCTTTTCGGCTAATTTATCGATGCCGGCAAAAGATTTTGGGTAAGCCAAGACTTTCGCATCAACAGGATGAATTTGTTGTGCAGAAACATAATTGAAAGTAAATAGCAATACAAAGGTTATATACTTGAAAATCATTTAGCAATTTAATTAATTTTGATAAATAGTGTTACAATTAATGTACCGTAAAAAGTTAGATTGATGTTAAAGTGCTCAGTTATCTGTTACAGAGATTCTTTTTTAAAAAATTTTATTCAGAATAACATTATCAGCAACTTATTCATTGTCTGTTGTTTGTACACAAGCGTTGAAAACAAAAAAACCACTGAATTTCTTCAGCAGTCTCCTCTATTCTCTATCTTCTATTCTCTATTTTCTATTTTCTATTTTCTATTTTCTATTTTCTATTTTCTATTCTCTATTTTCTATTCTCTATTTTCTATTCTCTATTTTCTATTCTCTATTTTCTATTCTCTATTTTCTTTAAACATTAAAACGAAAATGCATCACATCCCCGTCTTTCACCACATATTCTTTTCCTTCTACACGTAATTTTCCGGCTTCTTTTACTTTGGCTTCCGAACCGTAATTGGAATAATCTTCAAAAGCTATTACTTCGGCACGGATAAATCCTTTTTCAAAGTCAGAGTGAATCACACCGGCTGCTTTGGGTGCCGTATCGCCAATGTTGATGGTCCACGCACGCACTTCTTTTACACCGGCAGTGAAATAGGTTTGTAGCTTCAATAATTTATATGCTGCACGGATCAACACTGCCGAACCCGGCTCGGTTAGCCCCATATCCTGTAGGAACATCTGGCGTTCTTCGTAGCTTTCCAGTTCGGTAATATCGGCTTCTGCTCCTACCGAAAGTACGATTACTTCAGCCTGCTCGTCTTTGACCAATTCACGCACCTGCTCTACATATTTGTTTCCGTTTACGGCAGAAGCTTCATCCACATTACACACATACAGTACCGGTTTGGAAGTGATTAATTGAAAATCGTTCATCAACTCTTCTTCATCCTGATTTTGCGGCACCACCGTACGAGCCGATTTTGCCTGCAACAAGGCATCTTTGATACGGTTTAACAACGCTTGTTCTGCCTGGGCTTCTTTATTCCCGGTTTTGGCGGCACGATTTACTTTTTCAAGACGTTTTTCCACCGTTTCCAGGTCTTTTAACTGCAATTCGATATCGATGGTTTCTTTATCACGAATCGGGTTTACGTTTCCGTCAACATGAACAATATTGTCGTTATCAAAACAACGTAGCACGTGGATAATAGCGTTACACTCTCTGATATTGCCTAAAAACTGGTTTCCTAACCCTTCGCCTTTGCTGGCTCCTTTTACCAATCCGGCAATGTCCACAATATCAACTGTTGCCATTTGAACACGTTCGGGTTTTACCAACTCTTCCAAACGGGCAATTCGCGGGTCGGGAACATTTACAACGCCAATATTGGGTTCAATCGTACAAAACGGAAAGTTCGCACTCTGGGCTTTTGCATTTGACAAACAATTAAATAGTGTTGATTTTCCAACGTTGGGCAATCCTACAATTCCTGCTTTCATCTTTTAGGTAATGGGTTAAGGGTAATCGGTAAAAGGTTTAAAACGGGTGCAAATATAGGTTTTAATATTGAATTTTTAAAACCTGTGTTTATCTTGAAGTGGAAATTCTGTAATCCATTCCCATAATTCTATAACACCGTGCTTAACATCTGTTTGTAATTTTATACCATAGCAATTTTTAAAAAATTAAGTCATGAAAATCACAGCACTATTTATCGCATTTTTTGTCTTTACTGCGGGTAATGCACAAAATAAGAACATAAAAGACGAAACGGTAACAACCATTACAAAAGTGAATCATGGTGATGGTGTGGAGCAAATTGTTAAAAATGAAAAAACTAGGGAAGTTCAGCTGATTGAATTAGACGGCCCGAAAGATAAAACGGTCAACCGTGATGTTAAACCTTCTCCGGTTGTTGTAGAAAAATCAACTGAAGTAATCAATCCGGATGGAAGTGTGAGAATAATAGATCAGGATCGTTCTGCCTACTATATGCTGGACGGAAAAAAATACCGGATTGATCCTGATAACAACGATTACACCTTAACGACCGAAAACAACAAAGAAATCGGGAAAATAAAGAAAACGTCAGTCAACAGTTACCTTTTTGTAGGTAAGAACAAAACTGCCATTGCTTATTTTGACACCAACGGAAACTTGGTTCTGGAATCGTATAATCCAAAAACAGATACGGTTACATTTGAAACTTTTACGGTTTTAAAAGAATAGCTTGTTTAAGTTTAACCCTGAGTTTCCTGAGAATCCTGAGTTTCGACTCAGGATTTTTTTAATTTGGCTCGTAATCCAGCGGTAACATATCGCCAAACCGCTTTTTGGAAATTTCGCCCGAAAAATCAATCTGATCAATATGGGTGTGATTGCCAAAAGCATCAACATAAAACTCTGCCGTTTTAAAAATAATTTTCGACTGTTCTTTATTATTGTACAGCATATTAAAGCTTCTGTAAAATTTTGGAGCTGACATAGAATTCGTTGTAATCTGCTTTCCTTTTACTTTTATCCGTTTCATCGCATGGTCATCTGAAATTTCAAAATGCAGGTCGGCGTCAGTGGGGAAACTTCCATCAAAAAGTACAAACTCTTTCTTTCCCCATTTTTTTTCAATTATGTTTTTAAAAAAATGTTTCGGCGAGCCAGCATAAGCAGATCTCCTGTTCTTTTCAAATGATTTTCCCGCATCTTTCATTTCCCTGAAAAAAGAGGTTACCGCAAAATAGCTGCCCCGAAGATAATCGTTTGACAAGGTTCTTTTGTTGTACTGAACAAAAAAATCAATCAGATCAATTTCAATAATATATCCCAGGTAATTATTTTTTATTTTTAACTTTTCGTCTGCAAAGGCCGATAACTTAAAGTTTTTTGACTCATACGAAAACTGAACGGCCTCTTCATTCAGGATCACACAATTTTTCCCGCCTTTGGTTCTGCCTAAAAACTGTTCTCTGAAAACAGCGAGCATTTCTTTCCTGGAAAACGGAACAGGTTCCAGAGTCACTCCTTTTAAAACAATGGAACTTGGCTTTAATTTAAGTTCGATGGGCGATTGAATTGTATTGAAGTAAACCGATTCATAACCGATATAGCTGATCACTAAAGTAGCATTGGGCAACGATTGCAATTTTAATTCAAATAAGCCATCATAATCTGTTGTTGTTCCAATAGTTGTTCCGTCAAAATAAACAGATACACCATACAAGGGATCATTGTTTTCATCCACAATTTTTCCCGTGATGGTCTGAGCCGTTAACGGAAAACAGATAAAACAGAAAATTGTAAGTAGTAATAATTTCTTCATAAAAAAATCCCTGAAAGGGATTAAATTTTTATTCGTTATGCAAAAAAGCTTGTCTGTTCAAAAGCGTTTCTTCGCTTTCTACATGATTATCATCCGGCACACAGCAATCTACCGGACAAACCGCCGCACATTGCGGCTCTTCATGAAAACCTTTGCATTCGGTGCATTTTCCGGGAACAATATAATAAATGTCATCCGAAATCGGTGTCTGAGTCGCATCGGCATCGGCTTCGGTACCGTCAGGTAAAATAATTTTCCCACTCAATTTGGTTCCGTCTTTATATCGCCAATCGTCTGCTCCTTCATAAATTGCCGTATTCGGACATTCCGGTTCGCAAGCTCCGCAGTTGATACATTCGTCAGTTATAATGATAGCCATTTTTGTAAGGTTAAAAGGTTAGAAAGGTGAAGGGGTTAAAAGTTCATTATTAAATTTGTTTTTTTTAAATCAATTTTAATCTTTCCACGATCAGCCGCTGCCAACTTTCAATTTCTTATTTTTGTGCAAAATTACAATCAAAAGAAATGATAAACAAGCAACTCATGTTACAAAGCGATAAAAAAAGTAGTTTTATTGAATTAGGAAAGTTTTTGGCTCAGTTTTCATTGGATCATTCACAACGAAATCATGCTGTTTTAGAGAATGACCCATTTTTTGATTCCTTTGAAACATTGTTGGCTTTATCGCAATCGCATAATGGTTGGTTTACCAAGGAGCAGGTTTATTTTGCAGTAAACTCATGGGCTGAAGCGTTGACGGAAGAAAATTTAACCAAATGGCTTTCAAACTATGATTTTTCAAACGTGCAACCCAAAACCATCGGCTTAATTTTAGCCGGAAATATTCCGCTGGTTGGTTTTCATGATTTTTTATCGGTATTGGTTTCAGGTCATAACGTTTTGGTAAAAACATCTTCCAATGATCAACATTTAATTAAGTTCTTGGCGAAGTATTTGATTGCCATCGAACCCGATTTAGGTAAGCGAATTACTTTTACCGACGGAAAATTAGAAAATTTTGATGCCGTAATTGCCACCGGCAGTAACAATACCGCCCGTTATTTTGAATATTATTTTAAAGACAAACCGTCCATTATCCGTAAAAACCGGAATTCTGTTGCCCTTTTGAACGGAGAAGAAACGCATGAGGATTTAGTAAATTTAGGCGAAGACATCTTCCGTTACTTTGGTTTAGGCTGCAGAAATGTTTCCAAACTGTTTGTCCCTGAAGGTTATAATTTTGACCATTTCTTTAAAGCAGTTTTTGTATACCAGAACGTTATTCATTATGAAAAGTATGCCAATAATTACGATTATAACAAAGCTGTTTTTCTGATGAGTAATTATAAATTATTGGATAACGGCTTTCTTACGATTAAAGAAGATGTTAGTTACGCCTCCCCCATTTCGTCTGTTTTTTATGAATATTATGATTCGTTAACGGAAATAAAAAAACGATTAGAAAACGAAAATGATCAGATTCAATGTATTGTTTCTAATGGTTTAACCGAAAATAGTATTGCATTTGGTCAAACACAGAAACCCCGGCTCTGGGATTATGCAGATAATGTTGATACGTTAGCGTTTTTGATTACAGTATAAAATTCTTTTCAACTACAACGTTTTTGTTAATAACCTATTATAAAAACAAAGGTTCAAAAGGAACTGTTTTCTTGTGAATTTCAGAAATTTGCTGTTTTACAATTAACATCACTCGTTCTGAAAAACGATACTGAAATAAATTCAGATTACAATGAAAAAACACAACTACAGTGCCGGTCCGTGCATTTTACCGCAGGAAGTATTTGAAAAATCAGCCCAAGCCGTATTAAACTTTAACGATTCCGGTCTTTCCATATTGGAAATCTCGCACCGCAGCAAAGATTTTGTCGCTGTAATGGAAGAAACCAGAGCTTTAGCCTTAGAACTTTTAGGATTGCAAGGAAAAGGCTATCAGGCATTATTTTTACATGGCGGAGCCAGCTTAGAATTTTTGATGATTCCGTATAATTTAATGAAAGTAAACGGAAAAGCTGCTTATTTAGACACCGGAACCTGGGCAAACTCAGCCATCAAAGAAGCCAAGCACTTTGGGGAAACGCTGATCGTTGCTTCATCAAAAAATGAAAATTATAATCACATTCCAAAAGGATATGCAGTTCCTTCGGATGCCGATTATTTTCATTGCACTTCCAACAATACAATCTTTGGAACGCAAATAAAAGAATTCCCAAACATATCGATTCCAATGGTTTGCGATATGAGTTCTGATATTTTTTCCCGGAGCTTGGATTTTTCAAAATTTGATCTCATCTATGCCGGAGCTCAGAAAAATATGGGGCCAGCCGGAACAACCTTGGTGGTTGTAAAAGAGGAAATCTTAGGTAAATCAGGCAGAGCTATACCCAATATGCTGGATTACAAACAACATATTGACAAGGAAAGTATGTATAACACGCCGGCAGTATTTGCCATTTATACTTCTCTTTTAACGTTACAATGGTTAAAAAAGTTGGGAGGAATTGCCGCTATCGAAAAAATAAACCAGGCCAAAGCTGATCTGTTATATACTGAAATCGACAGAAATCCTTTATTCAGAGGAACTGCCGTTACAGAATTCAGAAGTAACATGAACGCCACGTTTTTATTAAATGAGGAAACTCATGCCCCACTGTTTGACTCAATGTGTAAAGAAGCCGGAATTTCAGGTTTACCCGGTCATCGTTCGGTGGGCGGTTACCGTGCATCTATGTATAATGCTTTACCTTTAGAAAGTGTACAGGTGTTGGTGGATGTGATGAGGGAGTTGGAGGTTAGAAGTTAGAAGTTGGGAGTGTGTAGGAAAAATTAAATATATTAACTGGTTTACAGCATTATGGTTGTTTTGTATTCAACTACTCAGCAACTTGATGCCTCAAAACCTCAGAACCTAAAAAACATGAAAGTATTAGCCAATGACGGAATTTCTCCAAGCGGAATTAAAGCTTTAGAAAAAGGAGGATTTGAAGTAATTACAACCAAAGTTGCCCAGGAACAAGTGGCAAATTACATTAATGCCAATCAGGTTAGCGTACTGTTAGTGCGTAGTGCCACCAAAGTCCGTCAGGATATCATCGATCATTGTCCGGGCTTAAAAATCATCGGCCGTGGTGGTGTTGGTATGGATAATATCGATGTTGCGTATGCCCGTGAAAAAGGAATTCATGTCATCAATACCCCGGCATCTTCTTCGGAATCGGTGGCAGAACTGGTTTTTGCTCATCTGTTTTCGGGTGTGAGGTTTTTGCACGATGCCAACCGGAACATGCCGCTGGAAGGCGACACTAACTTTGACGGACTGAAAAAAGCCTATGCCAACGGAATTGAATTACGCGGTAAAACATTGGGTATCATCGGTTTTGGACGAATCGGTCAGGCGGTTGCCAAAATGGCTCTTGGTTTAGGCATGAAAGTAATTGCTTCCGACAAATATGTGGGTGAAGCCGTTATTCGGGTAGATTTTTACAATGGTCAGTTCATTAATGTTGATATTGTAACGGAACCCATGGAAGATTTATTAAAGCATTCGGATTTTGTAACGTTGCACGTGCCTGCACAGGACGGATATGTTATCGGTCGGGAAGAGTTAAAAATCATGAAAGACAATGTGGGCATTATAAATGCGGCCCGTGGCGGTGTAATTGATGAAGTTGCCTTAGTGGAAGCTCTGGATGAAGGCAAAGTTTTATTTGCCGGTTTAGATGTTTTTGAAAACGAACCCACGCCGGAAGTTCAGCTGCTGATGCATGCTAAAATTTCGTTGACCCCGCACATCGGGGCGGCAACTTTGGAAGCTCAGGACAGAATAGGAACCGAACTGGCTGAACAGATTATCAGCCTGTTGAAAACTGAAAAATAACATTTGACAAGCCACTCCTTTCGGAGTGGTTTTTTGTTAAATATATCGAATATAATAACCAAATCATTCCTTTTTTATATTTTTATAGTATGAGAAACAGCGTTTTTATATTCTTCCTGTGCTATTTGATTTATGCCTGTTCCGGTAATAAAACAGCTATTACGACTGAAAAAGCAGTTGCCGCAACAGCATCAGATACCGTCAGAATTGCCAATGAAGAACTGGAGTATGAGATTATCATTATCGAACCCGGTTTTAATGCATGGCTGGCTGGCAGGGCGATGCCCAGAAATCACTATTCACAAAACTACCTTGAAACCCGTAATCAGTTTTGGGTAACAGAATACAACATCCGGGCCATGCAGCCTATGCGGTATGATGCTAATTTATACCCTATGCAGATTGACTACCGACGGGGAATTGATTATGGTTACGAAGTAAATTATATGCTGTATAATTACCTGGTATATTTTCAGTTGACTTATAAGCAGCAACTGGGAGGATTTCCGGCCAGAATTTAATGAACAGATTTAAACCTTATGATACAAAAATTTATCTGCATAATTATTTCTTTCCTGCTTGGTGTATTATTTGTCATAATAGGAGCAATATTTAAAATAATGCATTTTTCCAACGGAAATTTATTTTTGGTATTAGGGATGCTTTTTAAATTGTTCGCTTTAATTTTGTTGATTATAAAAATTATTAAACAGCCCAAAAAAGAAAAGATCTGAATACCGGTTTTGTTTGCAAGCTTCTGAAAATTTATGAAAAAATTAAAAACCCGTTGGGGAGTTACATCCGACTTTCAACTTATAATCATCTTTATTGTTTTTGCTATTACAGGTTCCGTTTCAGCCTACTTATCTAAACCTTTTACAAACTACATTGGCCTGACCAAAGAAAATTTAGGTTGGTTGTACTTACCTGTCCGGCTAATTGCTATTTTTCCGATTTATCAGATTTTGCTCGTGTTTTTCGGTTTTATTTTCGGGCAGTTTCAGTTTTTTTGGACATTTGAAAAGAAAATGCTCCGCAGCATGAAATTAGGCTTTATTGCTGACTGGTTTGAAAGTAAAACCGTTGCAAAATAAAAAACTGCAATAGTAAGATTGCAGTTGGGCTGGTTTTTATTTTTTCTTGATCAGATAAGTATAAATCCACGTAATGGTAAACGTTGGAATAAAATCTAAACCGGGTAACAATTCTTCCACAAAAACAATAAATCCTCCTACTGTTCCAACGGTACCTTTATACATACGCATCAAAATCAAACCTGCTATGGGTGCCCAGATTATATCTGATAATGCTCCCAACACCGGAATCAAGTATGACAGCATTCCGACGGCATCAAAAATGAGGCTCAAAATCAAGTCTCTTGATTTGGTGTCTTTAACTGTCTGAACGGCAACTTCTTTTGTCATAGCTTAAAATTAAAAGTTCTGACATAATAACGACAAAAGTGATGCCAAAATTATTTTTCTTTGCTTACTAAATTAAAAAAGTCATTTCTGTTTTCCTTCTCATTAAATATCCCACCGTACTGAATCGTAGAAGTAAAACTCGAACTGTCTTTGATTCCGCGGCTTGAAACACACAAATGCTCCGCTTCAATCACTACCATTACGTCTTCTGTATTTAAAACCGTTTTCAGTTCATTGAATATCTGCATAGTCATTCGTTCCTGTACTTGCGGCCGCCGGGCATAATAATCCACAATCCGGTTTAATTTAGACAAACCAATTACTTTACCGTTTGAAACATAACCAACATGTGCCTTACCGATGATAGGCAAAAAATGATGTTCGCAGGTAGAATTGAAACGAATATTTGCTTCCACCAGCATTTTGTCATAGTGATAACTGTTTTCAAACACCGAAATCTTCGGCTTATTGGCCGGGTTCAGTCCGCTGAAAATTTCCTGAATAAACATTTTTGCCACACGGTGCGGAGTTCCACGCAAACTGTCATCAGTCATATCCAATCCCATTTCTTCCATGATAATATGGAAATGCTTTTCTATCGTGTCCATCTTTTCAGCATCCGATTTTTCAAATGCATTAGGTCTGAGCGGAGTTTCGGCAGATGTCATCTGGTGTTCATCGCCCAAAAGTTCAACTAATTCTTTTTCAATCTGATTGTTCATAGCAATTTTTTATTTACAGCAATTTTTTTCAACTTTTTAGCAATCAATTTTTCAGTTTATCTTTAAAATTCTTTTTCAACTTTTCAATTTTAGGTGTGATAACATAACTGCAATAGGATTGCGTTTTGTTCTGGTTATAATAATTTTGATGATAGTCTTCCGCTTCATAAAAAACCGAAGCCGGCGAAACGCTTGTTACAATGGGATTTTTAAATATTTTTTCCTTTATCATCAGAGCAATATAATCTTCCGTCAGTTGCTTTTGCTCATCATTATAGTAAAATACTTCACTACGGTATTGGGTTCCTACATCATTCCCCTGACGGTTAAGTGTTGTCGGATCGTGCGTGGCAAAAAAAATTTCCAATAACTCTCCGAAAGAAACAACTTTCGGATCAAAAGTAATCTGAATGGCCTCTGCATGGCCGGTTGTTCCTGTTCCAATATCTTTGTAGGTTGGATTTTTTGTTGTTCCGCCAATGTAACCTGAAACTACTTTTTTTACTCCTTGAATTTCTAAAAATACGGCTTCTGTACACCAAAAGCATCCGCCGGCAAAAGTGGCCAGTTCTAATCCGTCTGTTACATTCATTTTTACAGGTTGTTTATTTTCTGAAATAATGCTCCTCTTCTCCTGCGATTGACAGGATAAAGTTGCCGATGCCAAAAAGGTTAAGATTAACTTTTTCATAATTTATTTTGTTTAACAAATGTAAGATAATATTAAACAAAATAATTTGTTTAACGTAATTTTATTATTTATAGTACGATAAATAGAACTGATTGGGTTCAAAAATCTTTAAAATCTTTGTTACTTTGTAAAAAATGTTTCACATGATACAAGCAAAAGGGATACATAAATATTTTGATCAGTTACATGTTTTAAAAGGGGTTAATCTTTCTATCAAAAAAGGCGAAATTGTTTCAATAGTAGGTGCATCCGGTGCCGGAAAAACCACATTACTGCAAATTCTGGGCACGTTAGAAAAGCCCCATCGTGAAAACGGAACCGAATTAAGTATTGATGGAGAAAATGTTTTAAACATGACAGATAAGCAACTGTCGAAATTCAGAAATTTAAAGCTGGGGTTTATTTTTCAATTTCATCAGCTACTGCCTGAATTTACTGCTTTGGAAAATGTTTGTATTCCGGCCTTTATCGCCGGAAAAACCAAAACCGAGGCCGAAGATGAAGCAAAAAAACTGCTTGATTATTTAGGTTTGTCACATCGTATGGATCATAAACCGGGAGAACTTTCCGGGGGAGAGCAGCAACGGGTAGCCGTTGCCCGGGCTTTGATCAATAAACCTAGCGTGATTTTTGCCGATGAGCCTTCGGGGAATTTAGATACTGCATCTGCTGAAAATCTACATGAATTGTTTTTTAAATTAAGGGATGAATTCGGACAGACATTTGTGATTGTAACCCACAACGAAACCCTGGCTAACATGGCTGATCGGAAACTTGTGATGAAAGATGGTTTATTTGATCAAAATGCCGGCTGGATAGATTTTTCATCGCTACCAAACGTAACCGTTTAATGAATCAGGCTGAATTAAAAGAATTTTTAGACGAAAAAGTTCAACTGTACAACCATCCGACATTTATTGAAAGTGACCCGATACAGATTCCGCATCTTTATACATTAAAAGAAGATATTGAGATTTCAGGATTTTTGACCGCCACCATTTCATGGGGAAACCGCAAAATGATTATCCGTAACAGTCAGAAATTAATGACTAAATTAGGAAACTCTCCTTATGATTTTGTTATGAATCACAACCAAAATGACTTGGAAAGACTAAGTGATTTTGTTCATCGTACCTTTAACGGTAATGATTGTGCTACCTTTATAAAAAGCCTGAAACATATCTATCAGAATCATGCCGGATTAGAAGCTGTTTTCAGCAAAAACATACAGACCAACACTTTACAGCAAAACATATCGAACTTCAAAAGTATATTCTTTGAAATTGAACACGATTACCGCACGCAGAAGCATGTTTCAGATCCGGTGAATAATTCGGCCGCCAAACGCATCAATATGTTTTTGCGATGGATGGTCAGAAACGATAAGGCCGGAGTTGACCTCGGTATTTGGAGAGCTATTTCACCCGCACAGCTTTCCTGTCCGCTCGATGTTCACTCCGGAAATGTAGCAAGGAAATTAGGGTTGCTTAGACGAAAGCAAAATGACGCAAAAGCACTTTTTGAATTGGATTCCAACTTACAGGCATTGGATAAAAATGATCCGGTAAAATATGATTTTGCACTCTTTGGGCTGGGTGTTTTTGAAGGTTTTTAATCCCCTACAGGCGTTGATTTAAAATTCCGTACCTTTGGCCAAAATTATCCTCTTATGACTACTTTTGCGGATTTTGATTTACCTAAATCATTACAAAAGGCTATTGATGAATTAGGTTTTACAAACCCTACTCCTATTCAGATTAAATCGATGCCGGTTATTTTATCCGGTCGCGACATGATGGGAATTGCCCAAACCGGAACCGGAAAAACCTTTGCATACCTGCTACCTATTTTAAAGCACTGGAAATTTCAAAATACACACACCCCCCGTGTTTTGATTTTAGTGCCAACCCGTGAATTGGTGGTGCAGGTGGCCGAAGAAGTTGTAAAATTGACACAATACATGTCCGTCCGGACATTAGCCGTTTACGGCGGGGTAAATATCAACACCCAGAAAACAGCCGTTTATGAAGGGGTTGACATTTTGGTAGGCACACCAGGACGGGTGATGGATCTGGCTCTGGATAATGTGGTTCGTTTTGATGAAATTCAAAAGCTGGTGATTGATGAATTTGACGAAATGCTCAACCTGGGTTTTCGTTTTCAGGTGACTTCTATCCTGTCGATGTTAAAAGCAAAACGACAAAATATTTTATTTTCGGCAACCATGACCGAAGAAGTAGATGAAATGCTGGATGAGTATTTTGATTTTCCGGAAGAAGTTTCCTTGGCCCCCTCCGGTACACCGTTGGAAAAAATTGCTCAGCTTGCTTACAAAGTACCCAATTTTCTGACCAAATTAAACTTAATCAAAAAACTGCTGCATACCGATGATCGTATGTCACGACTGCTTATTTTTATCAACAATAAAAAAACAGCTGATTTGGTTTTTAATGCCTTGGAAGAAGAATTTCCGGAACAGTTTGGCTTAATTCATTCCAACAAATCCCAGAATTACCGTTTGAATACGATGGCTGCTTTTCAGGCCGGAACCATCCGGGGAATTGTAACCACCGATGTCATGGCCCGTGGTTTGGATATTTCAGACATTACCCACGTTGTGAATATGGAATTTCCTGAGATTCCTGAACAATACATTCACCGGATCGGCAGAACCGGACGTGCAGATAAATCGGGTACGGCAATTAGTTTAATCAGCCCGAAAGAAGAAGAAATTCAACTGGAAGCCGAAATTTTAATGGAAAAGGAAATCACGGTTTTATCACTTCCCGACATTGAAATTGAAGAAAAACTACTGGAATTTGAAAAAGAAAAGAAAAAAATAAAAATGCTTTTAAAACGGCCTAAAAAAGAAGGCGGTGAAGCATTTCATGAGAAGAAAGACAAAAACAAAAAGGTGAATTTAGGCGGACCCGGAAAGCGAACGCCCCGCAAGACCGAATCCAGAAACCGGGCTGTTGAACGAAAAAGGGCGGAAAAAAGAAAGAAAAGATAATTTTCCGCATTTAAAATCTTTCGCTTTTGCTTAACACTTTTGATTTGTGCTATTAAAATATAAAGTTTATCTTTGACAAACTTTCAATTAATGCAGTTTAAACATCCCGAAATTCTGTATTTTCTCTTTTTATTGGTCATTCCAATTTTAGTGCATTTATTCCAGCTCAGGCGTTTCAAAAAGGAATATTTTACCAATGTAAAGTTTTTAAAAGAGCTTTCTGTTCAAACCCGAAAAAGTTCTAAACTGAAAAAATGGTTGTTGTTAACCTCCCGCTTGTTATTATTAACCGCTTTAATCATTGCCTTTGCTCAACCTTTTTTTAAAGCCAAAGACAGTAAAGGTGTTACCAATGAATTGTATGTGGTTTTGGATAACTCGTTCAGCATGCAGGCCAAAGGGAAACAAGGTGAATTGCTGAAAAGAGCCGTTCAGGAATTACTCGAAAAAACGCCTGAAAACGCAACGTTTTCCTTGCTCACCAACGATAATGTATATTGGAATACCGACATCAAATCTGTTCAAAAAGAATTGATGAATCTGGCATACAGTGCTACTTCTTTTCAATTGGACCAGCAATTAACAAAAATCAAATCCCGAAAAACACCTTTTAACAAAGACGTGGTGGTGATTACCGATGCCGTAAATCTACAGGCTGGTGAATTAAAACCGATCGATGAAACCCTGTCTCCTGTTTTTGTCATTCCCAAACCGGAACAAAAAAACAATGTAGCGGTGGATAGTGTTTATTTGCATCAAACACTGGATAACTTTTATGAAATTGGTGTCAGACTGAAATCATTCGGCACGTATGAACAGGAAATTCCGGTAGCGGTTTACAACCAAAAACAGCTCATCGCTAAAACACTGGTAAAACTTGAACAAGCGGACAAAGAACTACTTTTTACAATTCCCAAAGCCGATTTCAATGGCTATGTTTTGATTGAGGAACCGGGTTTGGATTATGATAATTATTACTATTTCAGCATTTCTAAACCGGAGAAAGTAAATGTGTTAGCCATTGGCGATGCCACTAAAAATCAATTCCTAACCAAGATTTATACTGAAAAGGAGTTCGTTTTTTCGCAATATGAACTGAAAGCACTGGATTATAATCTGTTGGAAAAACAAGATGCAATTCTTTTGAACGAAATAAAAGAAATTCCACAGGCACTTCAGACCACCTTAAAAGCTTTTTATGAAAAAGGCGGTCATGTAATCTTTATTCCTTCTGAAGAAAATAAAGCCGAAAACATAAACCGGTTATTGCTTAATTTCGGTTCGTTTTCGATAAGCGATTTTAGCCGAAAAGAAAAACAAATCACTTCCATATCCTTTGCACATCCTTTATATAACGGTGTTTTTGAAAAAAAGGCTGATAATTTTCAATACCCGAATACCAAAGGTAGTTTTGATTTAAAAAGTACTTATCCGGCTATACTGACGTATGAAGACCAACGCCCGTTTTTAACGGCAGTATCCAATTCATTGGCTTCTTTTTATGTTTTTTCAGCTCCAATCAGCCACGAAAATTCCAATTTCAAGAATTCACCGCTCATTGTGCCAACCTTTTACAACATGGCCTTTCAAAGTGCCAAATCGGGAATCAATGCGTTGACAGTTGGCACAACTTCTCCCATTACGATTGACCAGCTTTTATCGAAAGATGAAATTATTTCGGTGGTTTCTTCGGATATAAATGGTGAAAAATTCATTCCACAGCAACAAATCCTGAATCATAAAGTAAAACTGACGTTTTCTGAAAACCCGGCACAGGCAGGGAATTATAATGCTTTAAAAGATAATACCATCATTAAAAACATCAGTTTTAATTATCCGAGAACCGAAAGTGATCTGCGTTTGGATAATTCTAACTTATTGGATACTTACGAAAACAGTACTTCCTTAGAAGCTGTTTTTGATACCTTGCAAACCAACCGAACCGACAATGTGTTGTGGAAATGGTTTGTTGTTCTGACCCTGTTGTTTGTTGTTCTGGAAATACTCATTCAAAAATTGGTAAAATGAAACTAATCATTCGAAATGCAACCCTCGTCGATCCCAACGGATTATATCACAGGCAGAAAACCGACCTGAAAATTGTGGGCGGCACGATTGAAAAAATCGGCATCAATTTACCGGCAGAACAAGGTGCCGAAGAAATTCAATTAGAAAATCTTCATTTGTCCAGCGGATGGTTTGACAGTTCGGTTTCGTTTGGTGAACCGGGATTTGAAGACCGCGAGACCATTGCCAACGGATTAACCGTAGCGGCAAAAAGCGGATTTACGGCGGTGGCATTGCAGCCCAATTCCTTTCCGGTAATTGATAACCAGTCGCACATCCGTTTTGTAAAGGAGAAATCGAGAGACCAGGCGGTAAGCTTGTTTCCAATCGGAGCGTTGACCAAGGGTTCGGAAGGAACCGATCTGGCCGAATTATTTGATATGAAAAATGCCGGAGCTGTTGCTTTTGGCGATTACGGAAAAAATATAACCAATGCTAATCTATTGAAAATCGGGTTGCAGTATGTACAGGATTTTGACGGAATGGTCATTGCTTTTTCGCAGGATGAAAAAATAAAAGGAAACGGTGTAGTGCATGAAGGAATGGTTTCTACCCGATTAGGCTTAAAAGGAATTCCCGCCTTAGCAGAAGAATTAGTAATTGCCCGAAATTTGTTTTTGTTGGAATATACCGGAGGAAAATTACATCTTCCCACTATTTCTTCAGCCCGATCGGTAGAATTAATCAAACAAGCCAAAATAAAAGGATTACAGGTAACGTGCAGCGTAGCCGTGCATCATCTGGTACTGACCGATAAAAAGCTAACTGAGTTTGATACAAGAATGAAAGTAAGTCCGCCCCTGCGGGATGAAAATACACGAAAAGCATTAATTCAAGGTGTGTTAGACGGTACGATTGATCTGATTACTTCAGACCACAATCCGATGGATATAGAACACAAAAAGATGGAATTTGACCTGGCCAAAAACGGCACCATTGGTTTGGAAAGTACTTTCGGAGCATTGCTGCGTGTACTTCCGCTGGATGTAATTATAAGCAAACTAACCTTCGGAAAAAAAATATTCGGCATTGAAAACACCCTTATTCAGGAAGGCTCAAAAGCCGATTTAACCTTTTTTAATCCGGAGTCAGATTGGGTATTTACCAAAGAAAGTATCCTTTCAAAATCTAAAAACTCAGCTTTTTTAGGTGAACAGATGAAAGGAAAAGTATATGGAATTTATAGTAACGGGAAATTAATTTTAGCATAATGGAACAAAATAAAAACGCAGCCATAGTAGCTTATTTAACAATTATCGGTGCGGTGATTGCCATCTTTATGAACAACGAAAACAAAAGCTCATTTGCCAGTTTTCACATCCGACAGGCGTTGGGAATTTTTATCACCTTCTTTCTTTTGGGTTATCCGATAGGGTATTTTGACAGTTGGATGGTTTCTTCTGCTTTTTATATATTCTTCTTTATTTTATGGATTTACGGTTTTATGGGAGCCTTGAACGGAGAAGAAAAAAAAGTGCCTTTGGTGGGCGATTTTTATCAAACTATTTTTAAAAGCCTGTAAACATGTCGTTACACTATTTAATTCGGGAACCAAAAATCATTCAGGACAAAAACCCGTTATTGCTTTTGCTACATGGTTACGGAAGCAATGAAGAAGATTTATTTTCTTTTGCTTCGGAACTTCCGGAGGAATACTATGTGATTTCAGCTCAGGCTCCTTATCCGCTGATGTATGGAAGTTATGCCTGGTATGCCATTAATTTTGATGCCGATGACACTAAATTTTCTGATGTGAATCAAGCCCGGCAATCCCGTGATTTAATTATTAGTTTTATTGATGAACTAACCGTAAAATATCCTGTCGATAACCAAAAAATTACCCTGATCGGATTCAGTCAGGGGGCAATTCTGAGTTATGCCGTTGCTCTATCCTATCCGGAGAAAGTTTCAAAAATAGTGGCCATGAGCGGCTACCTGAATACTGAAATGGCTAAGGAAAATTTTGAGCAAAACAATTTTTCCCACTTAAAAATATTTGCTTCGCATGGAACGGTTGATCAGGTTATTCCGGTAGATTGGGCTCGTAAAACCGGTCCGGCTCTGGAAAAATTAGGAATTGATTTTGTGTATAAAGAGTATCCGGTTGGCCACGGAGTAGCTCCGCAAAACTTTTTTGATTTTAGAAACTGGTTGGAAGAAAAGAGAAATAATTAATCCTCTATTTTATCACTGCCTGTTACTTTCGGACCAATCCCCCCGTCGCCGGAAAAGAGAATTTTATCGTCTTTTTTCAGTACAAATCCATCCCTTGGAATGAGCTGCCATCTGTCAAACAGCCAGGGATAACCTTCTTCGGAACGGATCAGAATTAATGATTTTTCCTGATTTGGGAGAAATACTTCGGCTTCATTACCACCGTTTTCACCAAAAACAATGTAAGCATTTTTCGTTTCATCCTCATTGTTTTGATCAGTTTGCGGATAAAGCGTTATGGCTGATTCGTAAATCTTTATACATTCTTTGTTTAACGAAGACCAAAAATATCCGGCTACTGCCAAACAACCGTGTTCATCTTTATCAGAAGCCTGAATTGTATCTAACAATGTTTGCTTAACCGTTACTTCAGGCTCAGGTTCCCTGTCAATCTTTTTACAGGAAACAATACCCAAAGCCAAAACTACTAAAAGCAAACCATTTTTCATTGCCGGAAAATTTAAGGATTTAAATATACAAAAGTTTACTGTTTCGGATATAAAGTTGATTGAATAATTTTAAAATGCAGGGTTTCATCTTTTTCGATAAAATACTGCAGTAATACCTCACCCCAAAGATCGCCGTTACTAAAATCAGCAATAATCCAACGGTGATTAAGGACTTTTATTTTATTGATTATAAATTTTCTGTCGTCGATTTTGCCAAAATCAACCAACGGATTTCCTTCCGGATGATCATTTAATTCCATTAAATTGGCTTCAATTTTCGGAATTAACCTGTCGATCGAATAATCTTCTAAATAATTCTGGGCATTGTCATTGTTCCGCAACGTAAAATAGTTGGCATCAAACAGCTGGTTTGTTAACGTTTGAATAGTATCGTTCATTTTAATTTTTAAATTCCCGAACCGTTCTGCTTCAAACTTAACTTTTTTACTGTAATACATATAGGTAAAAATTGTCATCAAAATACTGACAATAAACAAATAAAGAAATAATGACTTTTTCATTTTATTAAATTGAAATTTCCAGGTTATCGTATGCTAAATAAACGTTCGGGGGTAACTTTTGTTGTACTTCTTCATGAAACCCGAGTAAGTGGCTGATATGGGTCAGATAGCTTTGCTTCGGACTGATCAAAGTTATAAAATTCAGGGCTTCCTCCAAATTAAAATGAGTAGCATGAGGTTCTTCACGTAAAGCATTCACAACCAGTACATCTAAATTTTTCAGTTTCTCAAGTTCGCTTTCTTCAATACTTTTCACATCGGTTAAATAAGCAAAATTATCAATTCGGTAACCAAATACCTGAAGACTGCCATGCATAACCTGAATAGGTATGATGTTTTTTTTACCTATTTTAAACGCCGTATCCGGTAATACTTCATGAACAGCCACGGAGGGAGCACCGGGGTATCTGTTCTCTTGCTCAAAAATATAATCAAACCGTTTTTTGAGGTTTTGAATTACCCGCTTGTGTGCATAAACCGGTATATCACCCTGTTTAAAAAAAAAGGGGCGTATATCATCTAAGCCGGCTGTATGATCGGCATGTTCGTGCGTAAAGAGCATAGCATCTAACCTTGTACACCCGCAAGTGAGCATCTGTTGCCTGAAATCAGGACCGCAATCGATCACCAATGAATGGTTGTCATCATAAACCCAGACGGAAACCCGGAGTCGTTTATCTTTTGGGTCATTACTTTTGCAAACGGAATGATTGCTCCCGATGACCGGAATACCCTGTGAAGTTCCTGTTCCTAAAAAATATACCTTCAAGACGTTAAATTTTCACAAAAATAGCATTATTTATCTTTCATAACGGTATGATATTTGTTAACTTTGCATTGAATTACCGATGTAAATGGAAAGACTAGCAATGGAAATAAAACTTAAGGGAGACAAAGCGATTGAGCAAATCCCTTCAATCAAAGATAAAGCCCTTCGAATCAATCTGAACGAAAATATTTACGGAACTTTTGCAGAAATTGGTGCAGGTCAGGAAACGGTCCGACACTTCTTCCGATCCGGTGGTTCATCAGGAACCATTGCAAAAGCCATGTCTGCCTATGACAAAGACTTTAGTGATGCCATTTATGGTGTGGAAAAAGACGGACGCTATGTTACAGAAAGCCGTTTAAAAAAAATGCTGGAACATGAAGTCAGCCTGATCGAAAAACGGCTGGATCGTGTAAAACACCCCAACAAAATGTTTTTCAGCTATGCCAACACGGTTGCCACAATTGATTTTGCCAAACAGTTTAAAGGACACGGTTGGGTTGGTATTAAGTACCAGATTGAACCGGATGAAGATTATAACGAAATTATTCTGCACATCCGCTTTAAAGAAAATGATGCCCGTTTACAACAGGAAACCTTGGGAATTCTTGGGGTTAACCTCATTTACGGAGCATTTTATAAATACAATGACCCCAAAAAATTATTGCGGTATTTGTATGATCACTTAGATAAAGACCAGCTTGAAATTGATACCATCAATTTTTCCGGCCCCCGTTTTGCCAATGTTGATAACCGCCTGATGAGTTTACAGCTGGTTAAGAACGGAATGACGGATGCCGTTATGTTTGGACCAGACGGGAATAATATTTTACCGGCTTCCATTCTTTATAAAAAGAATATTTTAGCTCTCCGTGGAAGTTTTAGACCGGTTACCCGGGTAAACATGGATATGTATGAAAAATCACTTGAAATGTTTTTATCCGAAAACAAAGTGGATGCAGACAATACACTGGTCATTTTTGAGATCACACTGTCTAACTTACGTTCTGAAGGTGAAATTGATGAACGTGATTTTATGGACAGGGCTGAATTGCTTTGTTCATTGGGTCAAAACGTAATGATATCCAACTTCCAGGAATATTACCGGGTGGTAGAATATTTCTCTAATTACACCAAAGCCCGAATGGGATTAGCCATGGGTGTGAACAACCTGGTTGATATTTTTGACGAGAAATATTACCGCCATTTGAGCGGAGGTATTCTGGAGGCGTTCGGAAAATTATTCTACCGTGACTTAAAAGTGTTCTTGTATCCGATGAAGGATGAGGAAGGTAATTTCATTAATTCTGAAAATCTGAAAGTACATCCGAGAATGAAAGAGTTGTATAAGTTTTTTAAATTCAACGGAAAAGTAGTGGACATTGAAGTGGTTAACCAAAATAACCTGGAAATTTATTCAAGACATGTCCTGCGGATGATTTCGAAAGGTACGCCCGGTTGGGAAGAAATGTTGCCCAAAGGGGTTGCCGAAATCATTAAGAAAAATAATTTATTCGGCTACGATCCCAAAAAAATTATTGAAGAACAGACAAATTAATATCAACAGCCACTCAAAAAGTGGCTGTTTTTTTACTACAGTTCATCCTAAAATTTGTTCGGCATGGGCTTTTGTTTTTACCGAAGTAATCACTTCTTCAATCGTTCCGTTTTCGTCTATAACAAAAGTAGTTCTATGAATTCCGTCATATTCTTTTCCCATAAATTTTTTTGGTCCCCAGACACCGAATGCCTGAATCACTGCTTTATCCTCATCAGCTAGAAGTGGAAACGGAAATTCATATTTGTTTTTAAAGTTCCCCTGTGCTTTGGCATTATCGGCACTCACCCCCAGAAGAGCATAGTTTCTGGCTTGAAAACGGGCATAATTATCCCGCAAATCACAGGCTTCTGCTGTACAGCCCGGCGTATTGGCTTTGGGATAAAAGAAAACAACCAGCTTTTTTCCTTTGTAATCCGATAACGTATGAATGTTTCCGTCCTGGTCTTTTGCTGAAAAGTCAGGTGCTTTATCGCCTTTTTGTAATGTTGTCATATTTTAGTTATTTGAATTATTGGGTTTTCTGATTAATATTGGATTGCTGTAATTTGATGATGCGAAAGCCGGATTAGGCACATTGCAATTATTGTTTTAAATTTACATATATAAAATTACAAAAATGACCAAAAAAGAACGTGCAACATTTGTTATAAATACGTTAAATGAATTATATCCGTCAATTCCGGTACCTTTAGATCACAAAGATCCTTATACTTTACTGGTAGCGGTGTTGCTTTCGGCCCAATGTACAGATGTTCGGGTGAATCAGATTACGCCCCTTTTATTTGCCAGAGCAGACAATCCGTTTGACATGGTCAAAATGAGTGTGGATGAGATCAAGGAAATCATCAGACCCTGTGGCCTTTCGCCCATGAAATCAAAAGGAATTCACGGTTTATCAGAAATTTTAATTGAAAAATACAACGGTGAGGTTCCGCAAAGTTTTGAAGCACTGGAGGCTCTTCCGGCAGTGGGGCATAAAACGGCCAGCGTAGTGATGAGCCAGGCGTTTGGTGTTCCTGCTTTTCCGGTAGATACGCATATCCACCGGCTGATGTATCGCTGGAATTTATCGGATGGGAAAAACGTGGTACAAACTGAGAAAGATGCGAAAGCCATTTTTCCGAGAGAATTGTGGAACGATCTGCATTTACAGATTATCTGGTACGGAAGGGAATATTCGCCGGCACGGGGCTGGAAATTAGATCATGATATAATTACCAAAACGATAGGAAGAAAATCCGTTTTAAATGATTATTATAAATCCAGCAAAGTGTGATTTCGCTAATATATTGTATTAACGAAATGATTAAATAACCCGTAGTGCATTATCAGTTAGCCACAGATGCTTTTTATATTTTTATATATTTCACAGATTTAATCGAATGCAAGGCATTCAATAACCGTGTAATTTATGCTTACTTTTTTAACTTATTTTTGATTAAGTATCTGTGAATCTGTGGCTAAAAAAATAATTGACTGTAAAAAAATGCATTAAATTTTTAATGATAATGCACTACAGGTTAAATATTAAATATTAAACATTAACTTTAACATTATTTTGTTTATATTTATTTTAAATTAATTAAATCTCTGTTTTAAATGAAAAAGTATTACACCGTAATAATCGTTTTATTTTTAATTTTTCAAACTGTGACTATCGTTTCCTGTAAAAACGATAAAAGCGAAAATGGAAACGCAAAAGAAGCGGATAAAGAAAGTACGGATAATTTTGCAGAAGGAAAAGATTACACTATTTTTAAACGATTTAGGTTGATGGATAAAAACGGGTTTGCAGAACCCGTAGAAGCATATAGTCTTATGCTGCCAAAAGACTGGACACTTGACGGTGATGTTGTTTGGGTTCCTGTTGGTCAACCCTGCCAGGGAACAAGCCGTAACTTTAAAGCTACGTCAGCAGATGGAAAATACAGTTATGAAGTGTTCCCGGTTTTAACCTGGAGTTTTACTGAAGATCAACAAATGGCTTATTTTATGCAACAACAAACTACAGAAAATTGTAAGTTTAATAAACCCATGAATGCTGAAGAATATACTACATCTCAGTTTCTTGCAGAAATAGGGAATCCGACTATTTCTAATGTTCAAAGAAATAATGAAGTTATTAGGGAACTTGAAAAAAACATGGACAAATACCGTTCGGAGTTTGCAAGCCGGGGAGCAACTTTTCAAACAAACAATGATGCTATAACAGCTGATTTAAAGTTTTCTGACGGGAATGAAGGTTTCCTTATGGTTTCGGTTTCCAATGGTACTTTAACAATACCGAATGTTTATAATGGAACTTATATGCAAAATTATACATCAACATCGCCAACCAGAATTATTTTTAAATATCCGAAAGGAGAAAAAGAAAAAGCCAAAGAGTTGTTTACAACCATATACAGCTCTTTTAAAACTAATCCTGTATGGAATGAAACCGTAGAAAAATATTGGAGAGATAACCGTAACAAAAGTTATGCTGAATCAATGAATACTATTCGATTAATGGATGAACGCACAAAACAAATAGCTCAACAGACAATAGAAAATGGTAAAAGAAGTTTAGCGAACATTGATAATCAAATGCGAAGCTGGGAAGCAAAACAAGCATCTCAAGACCGAATGCATACCGCATTTATAAAAACCATTCGGGGAGTCGAAAATTACCAAGACAGTAATGGTACGGTTGAGGTGCAATCGGGTTATAACCACGTTTGGAGTAAAAATGATAATAATACCATACTTATGACCAATAGTCCGAACTTTGATCCCTCATCCGTTTTTCAAGATCAAAATTGGAAAGAAATGAAGAAATTAGAGTAGTTTATAATTCATTTAATTTTGAAATAAAATCTTCTTTTCGTCTGACAGAAGCTTCAACTACTGAATTATCCAGTAAATGAACATACCCATTTCTGTGGAAGTCGGTCATGGTGCAACCTTTTTTAACGGCGGTATTTCCTTTAAATTTTAATTTTCTATAATACCGGTAAAAAAAAACATCCCGACTACAATCGGGATGTTCCTTTTAATTAGCAAGGGTTTCAAACGTTATGTTACCCACCTTAACAATGCTCAGTGCCTTGGAGTAGTTGAGCAGAAAACTTATCGTTTCTTTCTTAGGTAACATTTTTGGAGTTGCTAATTTTTTACTAGTGTAAAGTTTTGCCATAGATAAAATATGTTTGTTTCTATCTACAACGGAACTTTTCTCCAAATAGTATTTAATTGGTTAAAATAATTTGATTTTTTTCAATAACCTTTCGCAGGTTCATCAAAGCATAACGCATTCTTCCCAAAGCCGTATTAATGCTAACACCGGTTAAATCGGCAATTTCTTTAAAACTCATATCCTGATACATCCGCATCACCAATACCTCTTTCTGATCTGCCGGCAACTCTTCCAACAAACGCTGCAAATCATTTTCAACCTGATCGGTTATCATTCTGCCTTCCACATTCATTGAACTGTCTGACATATACGAAAAAATAGAAAACTCTTCGGTTTCCCGCTGCATCGGCATTTTTTTGGTTCTCCGGAAATGATCAACCACTAAATTATGAGCAATCCGCATTACCCATGGTAAAAATTTACCTTCCTCGTTATACGAATTGGATTTTAAGGTTTTGATAACTTTAATAAAAGTATCCTGAAAAATATCATCTGTAACATCACGGTCTGTAATTTTGGAATAAATGAACCCATAAATTTTAGATTGATGTCTTTCAATCAAAACAGCCAATGCCTGCTCATCGCCAGCAATATAATTCTTAACCAATAAAGCGTCCGGAAGTTGATTAACAGTAGCCATAGTAATACCTTTTTAATTTTCGTGTTTTGAACTAAAATTTTCTAAAAAAGTATTTTTTTCCTATAAGCAATTGTTAAATAAAGATTAAATATTAGCCAAATGTAACACAATTTTATTTTAACAAACAAATTTTAGTCGAAATTTTAACATTCACAATGCAATAAATGCGGAAAACCACAGTAAATAAATTATATTTAGCATGAAATATGATTTCACCCTTAGCAAGTGTAAAAAAACCGTCAAGGATGAAAAATCGTGTTCTTCTTTCGGAAAAATTGAAATAATCTGACTTTTAATTGAGCTTTCAAATCACTATCTTTGCGATTCTTTCAATTTAGCTATGACACCTGAAGAATTTGCCTTACTGGAACCCAAAAAAAACATCCTGATCAAAGGGGCACAGCTGCACAATCTTAAAAATATTGATGTAGCCATACCCCGTAATCAACTGGTAGTTATTACCGGGCTTTCGGGCTCCGGAAAGTCAAGTCTGGCTTTCGATACATTGTATGCTGAAGGACAGCGACGTTATGTTGAAAGCTTGTCATCGTATGCCCGTCAGTTTTTAGGTCGGTTGGACAAACCCAAGGTAGAATACATCAAAGGTATAGCTCCTGCCGTAGCCATAGAACAAAAAGTGAACACCACCAACGCCCGTTCCACTGTGGGTACCTCTACCGAAATATATGATTACCTGAAGTTACTTTTTGCCCGAATCGGAAAAACATTTTCACCTGTTTCCGGTCAGGAAGTAAAAAAACACACTGTTACCGATGTGGTAAACCAAATAATTTCATTTGAGCCGGACAGTAAATGGTTGCTCCTCGCTCCTGTTCATTTGGAAGAAGGCAGAGCCCTGAAAGATAAATTAAAGGTTTTACTGCAGCAGGGTTTTATCAGAATTTTGGTTGAGAATGAAATGATTCGGCTGGATGAATTGGAACAACATTCATTAGACAGTAAAAATATTCTTTTAATTATTGATCGGATTGTCGTAAAAGAAGATGAAGAATTTCAAAATCGTTTGGCTGATGCTGTTCAGACTGCTTTTTATGAAGGCAAAGGAGCGTGTATTCTGCAAGAAGTAAATAGCCAAACCCGATTTGAATTCAGTTCAAATTTTCAATTAGACGGGTTGACTTTTTTAGAACCCAACATCCATTTATTCAGTTTTAATAACCCGTACGGAGCTTGTCCGACTTGCGAAGGCTATGGCAATGTTATTGGCATTGATGAAGAACTGGTTATTCCCAACACCGCCCTATCGGTTTATGAAAATGCTATCTTTCCCTGGCGGGGAGACAGTATGGGATGGTACCGTGACCAATTGGTGAACAATGCCTATAAGTTTGATTTTCCTATCCACAAACCGTACTTCCAATTAAGCGAAGCACAGAAACAGTTGGTTTGGACAGGAAATAAGTACTTCACCGGATTAGATGATTTTTTTCAGGAACTGGAAGAGAAAAATTATAAAATTCAAAACCGGGTGATGCTCTCGCGTTACCGTGGAAAAACAAAATGTCCGACCTGTAAAGGCAAACGCCTGCGTGTGGAAACCAACTACATTAAAGTGGGCAACAAAACCGTCTCAGAATTGGTTGATCTCCCCATTAAAAACCTGATTCCGTTTTTTGCCGGTTTGGAATTGTCTGAATACGATCAGAAAGTAGCCAAACGGCTATTAATTGAAATCAACAACCGGTTGCGTTTTCTGGATGAAGTTGGCTTGAATTACCTCACGCTGAACAGAAACTCTGCCACACTTTCCGGAGGTGAATCGCAACGCATTAACCTGGCAACTTCACTGGGCAGCAGCCTGGTGGGTTCAATGTATATTTTGGATGAACCGAGTATAGGTTTACATCCCAAAGATACCGAGCGGCTGATTGAAGTGCTCAAAAACCTCCGAAATCTCGGCAATACGGTTATTGTTGTGGAACATGACGAAGATATTATGAAAGCAGCCGACCGTATCATCGATATTGGTCCCGAAGCCGGCACACATGGCGGTCAACTGGTTGCAGAAGGTAACTTTAATGAAATACTGAAAGCCGATTCACTCACTGCAAAATACCTCAATGGTGAAATGGAGATTACTGTACCCCAAAAAAGAAGAAAATTCAAGAACCATATAGAAGTTATCGGTGCCCGGGAAAACAACCTGAAAAATATAGATGTTAATTTTCCGCTGGATTGTTTAACTGTAGTTACGGGGGTTTCTGGCAGCGGTAAAAGTACACTGGTAAAAAAAATACTGTTTCCCGCCTTACAGAAAAAACTGGAAGGTGTTAGTGATAAAGCCGGGCAATTTACGGAGTTACGCGGTAATTTTTCGCATATTAAACACATTGAATACGTTGATCAAAACCCGATCGGACGAAGTTCGCGTTCTAATCCGGTTACCTATATCAAAGCGTATGACGACATCCGGGATTTATTTACCAAACAAAAGCTTGCTAAAGTAAGGGGATACCAACCCAAGCACTTTTCATTCAATGTAGATGGCGGCCGGTGCGAAACCTGTAAAGGCGACGGTGAAGTAACCATTGAAATGCAATTTATGGCCGACGTGCATCTGGAGTGCGAAACATGTGGCGGAAAACGCTTTAAAAAAGAAATTCTGGAAGTGCAGTTCGAAGGGAAAAATGTGGATGATATGCTAACCATGACCATTGATGATGCTGTTGCTTTTTTTGACGAGCACCAACAGACCAAAATCATTCAAAAATTAAAACCGTTGCAAGATGTTGGTCTGGGTTATGTACAATTAGGACAGTCCTCCTCTACCCTTTCAGGCGGTGAGGCTCAGCGTATTAAACTGGCTTCTTTTTTAGTAAAAGGAACCACCAAAGACAAAGCTCTTTTTGTATTTGATGAGCCCACAACCGGATTGCACTTTCATGACATCAAAAAATTACTCACTTCATTTGAAGCCTTAATCGAGAAAGGTCATTCCATTATCGTAATTGAGCATAATTTAGATTTAATCAAATGTGCGGATTATATCATAGACATTGGTCCGGAAGGGGGTGAAAACGGTGGACAACTCATCGCATTCGGCACACCGGAAGAAGTGGCGAAAGATAAAAGATCGGTTACGGGGAGCTATCTGAAGGATAAGTTGAGATAGGTTATTTCTTATTGGTTAATTCTCCTGTTTTTTAATCTGTGTTCTTCCTTTATCGGTCACCATTCACGTCTACAACACAAACACTAACCACTATATATCAACCACTTAAAAATCATTAACAACTCATTCACAACATAAATTTCATTTTTGGCACAGCAATTGAAAATAGCTTAGTAAGAATCTGAAACGAGTTCAGATTAAAAAGTTTAAATCGAATGTGTCATGAAAAAAATTACCCTCTTAGTAGCCGCTAACTTACTGGTTGCAAGTTTGGCTTTGGCAACAGAAAAAAACACTTTTTCTGATTTTGAAAGAAATGTTGCTTATGCAAATTACATGGACGCAGAACCCATTGTATTCATGGAGCGAGGCATCGAATTCTATGTATTCTTAAACGGTGATTTCGATTTCAACACCCGTCCGCAAGACAGTCAGGGAGGTATCTTCTACCGCAGAGGAGGCACCCGTGTGACCACTGCAGTAGCTGTAAATTATGGTGTTCGCATTGAGCACGACAGTTTTGGTAGGGTACGCCGGGTAGGCAACACTTTTATCAACTACGACAGTAGAAACCGCGTGAGCCGTATCGGAACTGTCTATATGCGATACAACCGCTTTGCACTTTCACAAATTGGTGGCATGCAAATTGTATATAACAACAGAGGAATGATTACCCGCACCATAGGTCAGGTAAATAACACCAGAGGAAACTACGGTTTTACCACAACCTACTACGGAAGTTCATCCGGCTATAACAGTGGTTATACTTACAACGACAACAGTTACTACTACTACAAAGCAGATGGAACCCGGGCGTTGATTGAAGAAAAAAAGTAAATAAAATTGAGTTTGGTTAGTTAGATTAAAATTTGGTTAAGTTTGGTTGATGAAAGTCCTGCGAAAATCCCCAAGTAGCAGGATTTTCTATTTTATTTCCTGAAATACTGAAATGATTACTCCTGGCTTTTAAGCACTAAATCATTATAAATCAACTACCATACTGCTGAATTAGACATAAACCTGAAAACTTCTTTTTTTACACCGGAATTTTTATCTTCGCAAAAAAAATAAATCAGGTTTTTATTCCTCAAAAACCTGACAAGAAAACAAACATGAAAAACACATTACTTCTCTTTCTGTTGCTTACTGTAAGCCAGCTAAAGGCACAATTTTTTCAACAAAAATCAATCGAAGCTTCCATTGGCTTAGGATACACACAGGTAGATGAAAATATTAGTATGTATGGCGATGGATTTTATTTGCAGGGAGAGTATGTTCTAAAAGTGTATTCCTGGTTTGAGCTCAGACCATATGCCGGTATAATTTTTGCCAAAGCCGAATCAGAAAAAACCGCACCTAACGATCCGGTTTACAAATCAGTAACCAATGCTTTTTTAATTGGTGGTAAAACCCGTTTAAAAGCACCAATACCTTATTTTGCACCTTATTTTGAAATTGGTATTGGAGCTTCTCTTGGTTCTTTTGAAGTATATACACCTTTAAGAAATATTGAAAAAGAGGGTATAATTCTGCATATTCCCTTTTCAATTGGCGTAGCCCTGGGCAGGAAAAACAATATTGATATTGAATTTACCTACTATAACCATTCCAGTATCAAACAATATGCGGGTGCATTTGCGGTCGGAATTTTAATTCCGTTAAAAAGCTAGAGCAATCCTATTCCTTCTGTAAAACTTAACATTGCCGAATCCTGTCAATCCGTATCTTTGTTAAAAATTAATTTACATTTAATTAACTTTAACCAAATATTCGTTTTATGCAACATATTATCGACCGGTTCATCAGCTATGTAACAATTGACACCGAATCTGATCCCAATTCTGAAACCACACCCAGTTCAAAAAAACAACTGGTATTAGCCCGAAATTTGGTCAAAGAGCTTAAAGCCATCGGTATGGAAGACGTGACGATGGACAGAAAAGGCTATATCATGGCTACTTTACCCGCTAATGTGGAACACGAAGTGCCTGTAATCGGTTTTATCTCACATTATGATACGACACCTGATTTTACCGGTGCCAACGTAAAACCACAAATTATCGAGAATTATGACGGTAAAGATATTGTATTGAATGCCGAACAAAACATTGTGCTGTCTCCTTCTTATTTTAATGATCTGTTACAATACAAGGGACAAACCCTTATTACAACCGACGGAACAACTCTTTTGGGAGCCGACGACAAAGCCGGAATTACAGAAATTGTCACTGCAATGGAATACCTGATTCAACACCCGGAAATCAAACACGGTAAAATCAGGGTTGGTTTTACGCCTGACGAAGAAATTGGTCGCGGTGCCCATCACTTTGATGTTGAAAAATTTGGAGCAGATTGGGCTTATACAATGGACGGCAGTCAGATAGGCGAATTGGAATATGAGAACTTTAATGCTGCCGGAGCAAAAATTACCTTTAAAGGAAAAAGTGTTCACCCCGGTTATGCCAAAGGAAAAATGATTAACTCGATGTTACTGGCTTCCAAGTTCATTTCAAAACTGCCTAAAAAGGAAGTCCCTGAAAAAACAAAAGGCTATGAAGGATTCTTTCATGTAACCGGAGTCACCGGAAGTATTGAAGAAAGTACTGTTTCTTTGATTATTCGCGATCATGATAAAAAATTATTTAAAAAACGA
This sequence comes from Bacteroidota bacterium, assembly GCA_023434025.1. Lineage (GTDB taxonomy): Bacteria > Bacteroidota > Bacteroidia > Flavobacteriales > Flavobacteriaceae > Flavobacterium. The sequence continues at coordinate 78,354 of JAEYTL010000054.1, read as the reverse complement.
AAAGCATTTTTGCATGATCTGACGGCAAAATTCAATAAAAAATTCAAAAAACAATTTGGAGATGAAATTGCAGTAATCGAGATCAAAGATCAGTATTATAACATGAAAGAAAAGGTTGAGCCTGTTTTTCATATTGTAAAAATTGCGGAAAAAGCAATGAAAAACTTAGACATCAAACCGATTATCAAACCGATTCGGGGTGGAACGGATGGCTGCCAGCTTTCGTATAAAGGGCTGCCCTGCCCGAATATTTTTGCAGGCGGACACAATTTTCACGGAAAATATGAATATGTGCCGGTAGAAAGTATGCAGAAAGCGGTAGAGGTTATTGTAAAAATAGCCGAGTTAACCGCAGATAAAAAATAGTATTTACTCTTTTTTGCCACTGATTCGCAGATTATATCCTCTGAAATGGTTTGAATCAGTGGCCTTTCAAAATTATGGAAGACAAAAAAAACTGGAATAAAAACGAAAAATGGGTAGAAGAACTAGAACTACTCAAATCAATTATTGTAAAAACCGATTTAACAGAAACTACTAAATGGGGTGGTATCGTTTATACCCATAATAATCGTAATGTGATCGGAATTAGTGGATTTAAGAATTATTTTACCATCTGGTTTTTTAATGGTGTTTTTCTACCGGATGAAAAAAAGGTGCTGGTGAATGCCGGAGAAGGTGTTACCAAAGGACTGCGGCAATGGCGGTTTACATCAAAGGAACAAGTCAACGAAAAACTGGTTCTTCGGTATATAAGGCAAGCTATTGAAAATGAAAAAAACGGTCTTTCCATAAAACCTGAAAAAAAAGAAGTCCTGCCTTCGCCTTTTTTTCTGTTAAAACTGAATGAAAGCATCGAATTAGCAGAAAAGTTCAGGGCATTTGCACCTTATAAACAAAAGGAGTTTATTGAATATATTGATTCGGCCAAACAGGAAAAAACCAAAAACGACCGTTTTGAAAAAATAAAACCGATGCTTTTGGCAAACATCGGTTTAAATGATAAATATCGAAAATAGTTATTTCTTTTCGTTAAGCTTGGCACTCAATTCCATCGAAATAGCAGAGCGTTCCATTTTAATCTTACCGGCCATTGTTTCAATTACAACAGTACCTTCAGATAATTCGGCTACTTTGCCGTGAATACCGCTTTTGGTGATAATTCTATCACCGACTTTTAAATTGCTTTCAAATTCTTTTTCCTGTTTGGCACGTTTTTGTTGTGGTCTGATCATAAAAAAATAAATGACCACAAACATTAATAAAAACGGTAGTAATGACTGAATATTTTCCATATTATTGAGTAGTTATGGCAGAATTTTCTGCCGGTTTTGCTTTTGCTGTTACGTTGGCTTTTATGGTTAATACATCCCTGCCCGAAGCTGTATTGGCTGTAATATTAACCGATTTTTGCTGCATACCGGGTTTTCCGTTGCTATCAAAAGAGACTTTCATCTTTCCTGTTTTTCCCGGTTTTATCGGTTCTTTCGGATACTCCGGTACAGTACATCCGCATGATCCTGAAGCATTGGTTATAATCAGATCGGCTTCACCGGTATTGGTAAATACAAAGGTCGTTTCTACTTTATCTCCTTCATTAATCACCCCAAAATCATGTTCCTTTTTGTTAAAGGTCATAGCCGGATATTTTCCGTCAGCCGGTGGCGTAGTAACCTGATTAGCTTCCGGGTTCATATTTTTCTTAATCGGTTCTTCCTGAGGTTGCGGATTTCCAACATACTCATTAATTGGAATATCTTTACTGTTCGGATCGATCTTAGAAAGAGCATCTTCCTTTTTACAGGAAAATAATGATGCAAAAACAAATAGGGCTAAAATTGATTTTCTCATAGTTAGTTGATTTAAAATTACATTAAACCTCTGCCGGTTTTTTTTATTTTATCCGTTTTCTGAAAGTCTTTTACTAAATTATCCAAGACTCCGTTTATAAAAATACTGCTTTTTGGGGTAGCGTACTCTTTGGCTATCTCCAGGTATTCATTAATGGTTACTTTAACCGGAATAGAGGGAAAGCGCAAAAACTCACAGATGGCCATTTTCAGCATAATGGTATCTACTTCAGAGATGCGGTCCGGATCCCAATTGGGCGTACGGTCAATATATTCCTTGGCCAGTTCATTTTCATTCAGTACTGTTTTGCGGAATAAATCCCTTGCAAAATCTCTGTCTTCGGTATCCTTGTAAAGCGGTAAGACGGCGATGGATTTTTCATCATCGGCTTCAACCTGCTTTAACTGTTTTAAAATCATCGTATTAACCAATGGAATGTCATCTACCCAGGTAAGACGGTAATCCTCCAGGTAATCGTACAACTTGTCATTGGAAGCCACCAGGTCAGTAAACATATCCAAGACAAATTTTTTATCGCATTCAAATGAATCTGTTTTATCAGCCATATAATTTTCATATAGCGGACTTTTTTTGATGCTTTCCAACAGAATCAAAATCAAATCGTCATTCTGATGCCAGTTATTGATTTTTCTTTTCTCCAAGGCAATGGATAAGGAACTGTTTTCTTCTAAAGAAATTAAAATCCGGTTGGCAATAAACTTTTTGTTTGGCTTCAAGTCTTTTTCGGTAGCCAGATGTTTCTTGGCCGCTTTCTCTAAAAAGTCTTCTTCCTTTTTTCTGATTTCTATTAAGGCAGAAACCACAATCAAATATAAATCCTGAATACTTTCGATGCTGGAAAACAAAAACTTTTCTTCTTTATCCAACTGATCAGAACCGCTTTGATGCATTGCATAGATGGTTTGCAATACTTTTACCCGAATATGTCTTCTGTTTAACACGCTGTAAGAACTTTTTAAAAAATTAGTGACGCCCCAAAGGACGCCACAAAAATAGTATTATTTATCGGAAAAAATTATTTCCCGGTTTCTTTTTTACGTTGATCTATTCTGTTTTGAGCAATCGTTAAAGCTGCCTGATGCGTTGTGATATTGTTTTTCACAGCATAATCAAAAATCTCCAGTGTCGTGTTATAGATATTTTCGGTTCTTCGCATCGCTTCTGCTTTATCATAATGTTCAATCTCGGCATACACATTGATAATTCCTCCGGCATTAATCAGGAAATCTGGGGCATACAGGATTCCTCTTTCCTGAAGAATTTTACCGTGAATATTTTCATTCGCCAACTGATTGTTGGCCGCACCGGCCACAACGGCAGCATTCAGTTTATAAACCGTATCGTCATTAATGGTAGCACCTAAGGCACACGGAGCATAAATATCAACTTCGGCACTGTATAAATCGGTACCCGAAAATACTTTGGCCCCATACTGAGCTCCAACTTCATTCAATCTTTTTTCATTAATATCGGCAATGGTGACCAGAGCTCCCTCTTTGGTTAAATAGTCCACCAACGTTTCGCCAACATGCCCGATTCCCTGTACCAATACTTTTTTTCCGGCCAATGAATCTGAACCGAATTTATATTTTGCCGCAGCTTTCATCCCCATATAAACACCAAAAGCAGTAACAGGCGAAGGGTTTCCTGAACCACCTCTGGCTTCAGAAATACCGGTCACATAAGGCGTTACATCCCTAACAGTGTCCATATCTTCGGTCTTCATTCCCACATCTTCAGCTGTGATATATTTTCCGCTTAACGAATGAACAAATTCGCCGAATTTTCGCATCAATTCAGGTGTTTTCTGTGTTTTAGCATCACCAATGATTACTGCTTTTCCGCCACCAAGGTTTAAACCTGTAATAGCAGATTTAAAAGTCATTCCGCGTGATAAACGCAAAACATCGTTTAAAGCTTCCCACTCATTGGTATAGTTCCACATTCTGGTTCCACCCAATGCCGGTCCTAAAACTGTGTTATGAATTCCGATTATTGCTTTTAAACCAGTATCTTTGTCATTACAAAAAACAATTTGTTCATGATTATCAAAGGATACCTGGCCAAAAACAGGATCCATTTTTTGAAGTTCTTTAGGAGTTGTTACTTCTGCTATCATAGTTGAATATTTTATTTAAGTAAAAATTATGACTTCGTCAAAAAGACATAACAAAAGTAGAACTAAAATCAAAAGAATGCAATATAATTTAATAATTTTGGCAATATGTTAATAACAAACCCCGATAATCGATTTATATAAAATATTACAATTCTTATTTTTTTAACATTTTTCAGCTTATAGTCACTTCTTTGCCCTTCATACCATGAAAGAACTACAATATTTAAATAAATATTTCATCAAATATAAATACCGCTTTTTATTGGGTATTGTCATTACTATTGTGGCACAAATATTCTCATTGTTTATCCCTAAACTGGTGAGTAAGTCGATGAATATCATCGATGCCTACCTTAAAAGCCCGGTCAGCGATACAAGTATCATTAAAAAAGAGCTGCTTCTCAGCTTGGCATTAATCATCGGGGCAACAATAATTGCCGGATTTTTAACTTTTTTGATGCGTCAAACCCTGATTGTCATGTCGCGTCATGTAGAATTTGATTTAAAAAATGAGGTTTTTCAACAATACGAACGCTTGTCGCAAAGTTTTTACAAAGGAAACCGTACCGGTGATCTGATGAACCGTATTTCGGAAGATGTCGGCAAAGTACGCATGTATGTGGGGCCCGCCGTAATGTATACCATCAATACCTTCATTCGTTTTGCCATTGTTATCATTTATATGTATAATGTTTCCCCAAAACTGACCCTATACACCATTATTCCGCTACCGCTCCTCTCCTATTTTATATTCAGGTTAAGTGTTGAGATTAATGGCCGAAGCCGCATTTATCAGGAAAATTTATCGGCACTTTCCAGTTTTTCACAGGAAATATTTTCCGGTATCAGGGTGATTAAAGCCTATGCACTGGAAGGACAAAACCAAAAAGAATTCAACAGCCTGGCCCAGGATAGCCGAAATAAAAACATGAGCTTAGCCTATGTAAATTCGCTCTTCGGCCCTTTAATGATCTTACTCATCGGCTTAAGCAACTTGGTTGTCATCTATTTTGGAGGGATGATGTATCTGGACGGGACAATTGAAAATATCGGTACCATAGCTGAATTTATTTTATATGTGAACATGCTTACCTGGCCTGTTGCTTCCATCGGATGGGTTTCTTCTCTCGTACAGGAAGCTGAAGCATCTCAAAAACGAATCAACGAATTTTTAAAAATTGAACCGGAAATCAAAAACCATAATCCTGAAAACGATATCATTCAAGGCTCTATTGCTTTTCAAAACGTGAGTTTCACTTATAAAGACACCAATATCCGGGCTTTAAATAACATCTCATTTGAAGTTAAAAAAGGTGAAACCCTTGCCATTTTAGGAAAAACAGGATCCGGTAAATCAACAATCCTCTCCTTGATTTGCAGGTTATATGATGTGGAAAACGGGCAGATTACTATGGATGGTAAAAAACTGTCTGATTTAAACCTGCATGATTTACGAAACAGCATCGGCATTGTACCGCAGGATGCTTTTCTTTTTTCAGACAGCATTAAAAACAACATTAAATTCGGGAAGGAAGATGCCACCGATGAAGAGGTGATGATGGCCGCCAAACAAGCCGTTGTACACAACAATATCATACATTTTAAAAACCAGTACGACACCGTCTTGGGCGAAAGAGGTATTACGCTATCCGGAGGACAAAAACAGCGGGTTTCCATTGCCAGGGCCATCATTAAAGATCCGGAGATTTTGCTTTTTGACGATTGTTTATCGGCTGTTGATACCGAAACAGAAGAACAGATTTTAAATAATTTATTCGAAATTTGTAAAAATAAAACTACTTTGATTGTCAGCCACCGGGTTTCATCTGCCAAAAATGCCGATAAAATCATCATTTTAGAAGAGGGTGAAATCATACAACAAGGCACTCATTTCCAATTACTAAATCAGGAAGGCTATTACAAAGAACTGTATCTGAAACAACTTTCCGAAAAAGAATTGTCGTAATTTTTTGATAATTCAATTATTTTTTAGATTTTTGGTTCACTTACAACACTAAATTAGAGCGAAAGATTATGAGAGAAAATGAAATGTTAGAAAAAGATGAAATTTTTTCTAAAGTTTTGAGAGCCGGAAGAAGAACTTACTTCTTTGATGTCAGAGCTACTAAAGCAGACGACTATTACATCACCATTACCGAAAGTAAAAAATTTACGGAAGAAGATGGTTCTTTTCACTTTAAAAAGCACAAGATTTATTTATACAAAGAAGATTTTGTAGCCTTTAAAGAAATTTTAGACGATATGACTTCGTATGTTTTAGACCACAAAGGTGAAGAAGTTATCTCTGAAAGACATCAGAAAGACTTTAAAAAAGAATACTCAACAGAAGCAGTTGAAAGTGAAAGCTCTCCCAAAGGAAGCTTTACCGATATTGATTTTGATGATATTTAAAATCTCCTCACAAAAATCCCGGAATAAATCTTCCGGGATTTTTTTTCCGGATTAAGGAATTGAAGTGGTTTAAACTTTTTGCTTTAATCAAAAAAGTTTAAACCACTTCATTGTAATCCTACCCTATCCGCAAACCATTTGCAACGGTTTGATCTGGCGATAAAAGCACAATATCATTATCTTCTCCTACGGAGCCCAATATCAGGCATTCACTCATGAATTTTCCGATTTGTTTTTTCGGGAAATTCACAACCGCTACAACCTGTTTGCCGGTTAAATCCTCTTTCCGGTACCGCTTTGTAATTTGTGCCGATGTCTTCTTGATCCCCGTTTCACCACCAAAATCAATCGTCAGCTGATAAGCCGGTTTACGGGCTTCCGGAAAATCATTTACTTCCAGAATGGTCCCGACACGCATTTCTACCCTTTCAAATTCTTCCCAAGTCAGCATACTAAATTATTCTTAAAAAATTAAACTCAAAAATAAGGATATCAATCTAAAATTTTATAACTTTAAGCATTAACTTAAAAATTATTATCTGCACTAATGGCCAGAACCGAATCGAACATGATTTCTTTAGGAACAAAAGCTCCTGATTTCTTTTTAAAAGATACTAATTCCAACGATTTTTTTACGTTTTCAGCCTGTAAAGGCGAAAAAGGCACCTTGGTTTTTTTTATCTGCAATCACTGCCCGTTTGTACATCATGTCATAGATGAAATCATTTTGGTAGCCAATGATTACAGGGTACAAGGCATTGGAATGGTCGCTATTTCCAGTAACGACATAGCACAGTTTCCGCAAGACAGTCCGGAACTGATGACTGAATTTGCTTTTGAAAACAAGTTTGAGTTTCCTTATTTATATGATGAAACACAGGAAGTTGCCAAAGCCTTTGGAGCAGCCTGCACCCCCGATTTCTTTCTTTTTGACAACCAGGACAAATTGGTTTACCGTGGACAGTTAGACGATTCACGCCCCGGAAACAATATTCCGTTGAGCGGAAGTGACCTGCGGGGAGCCATTGACAGTATTTTGTATAACAGAGTGGTAAATCCGAATCAGAAACCCAGTATCGGTTGTAATATTAAATGGAAAAAATAAATGGAAATTATTCATATTAGTGCCGAATGCTATCCGGTAGCAAAAGTAGGCGGATTGGCTGATGTGGTTGGTGCTCTGCCCAAATACCTGAATAAAGCCGGGCATCTTGTTAAAGTAGTTGTACCCGGCTATGACAATAAATTTTCTAAAGAAAACGAATTTGATGTTGTTCATATTGGCCAATTGCGGTTAGGTTGGTTTAATTTTTCCTATACCGTTTATAAAGAACAAACAAACCTGCTGGGGTTTGAACTTTACCTTATTGCCATTCCGGATTTGTTTGACCGTCCGAACGTTTATTCGTATGAAGATGACACGGAACGTTTCACTGCTTTTCAGATTGCCTTTTTAAACTGGTTGACGGAAACCCATCATACGCCGGATATTATTCATTGCCATGATCATCATACCGGACTGATTCCGTTTATGGCATCACATGCTCCTGTTTATGAGCATTTACGGATGGTACCCACTGTTTTAACCATTCATAACGGACAATACCAGGGTTGGTTTGGCTTTGACAGATTACATTACCTGCCGGAAGTCAGCACTTCCCGTTTAGGATTTCTGGAATGGAACGGCGTTATCAACCCACTGGCATCCGGTATCAAATGTGCCTGGAAAGTAACTACCGTTTCGCCCAGCTACCTGGATGAACTGAGTGACAAAGCCAATGGACTGGAAACTCTTTTACGTTTTGAACGTCCAAAATGTCTTGGTATTTTGAACGGAATCGACAATGAAGTCTGGAATCCCGAAACTGATAAAATGCTGGCATACCAGTATAACTCCAAAAGCTTAAAATCCGGAAAAGAAAAGAACAAAAAGCTTCTTTGCGAACAATTTAACCTTGATCCGTCAAAACCACTTTTTACGTTTATCGGCCGGTTAGTTGGCGAAAAGGGAGCTGATTTACTGCCGGAAATATGCAGTATTGCCCTAAACCGAAACCCTAATGAAATCAACATTCTGATACTGGGCTCCGGTGACCCGGAGGCAGAACATCGGTTGGCTCAGTTAACACATTTTTACAGTGGAAACTACAACGCTTATATCGGGTATAATGAAAAATTAGCCCATCAAATTTATGCCGGAGCCGATTATTTACTGATGCCGTCCCGGGTTGAGCCTTGCGGATTAAACCAGCTCTATGCCTTGCGGTACGGAACTATTCCTATTGTCAGAAGAACGGGTGGACTAAAAGATACTGTAGTTGATATTGGTGATGGCGGTTTTGGCATCTGTCATGATCAAACCAGTGTTTTTGATGTGAACTATTCGATAACCAGAGCTATTGATTTATATAACTATACAAAACACTTTGATGCCATCCGAAAGACCATCATGCAGATTGATCATTCATGGGAAAAAGTGGCACAAGCCTATATTGATGTTTACCAATCGTTAAAAAACTAACACATGAAAAAAGAAGTATTAGCCATTATTTTAGGAGGTGGACAAGGGTCACGTTTATATCCGCTGACCGAGAGCCGTTCTAAACCCGCCGTTCCGATTGCAGGAAAATACCGTTTAGTGGATATCCCTATCTCCAACTGTATTAATTCAGATATCAAACGGATGTTTGTGTTGACGCAGTTCAACTCGGCTTCGTTGAATCAGCATATTAAAAACACATATCACTTCAGCTATTTCAGTTCGGCATTTGTTGATATTTTAGCAGCCGAACAAACACCGGATAATCCTACCTGGTTTCAAGGTACGGCCGATGCTGTACGGCAATGTATGCAGCACTTTCTGAATCACGAATTTGATTATGCCCTGATCTTATCCGGCGATCAGTTGTATCAAATGGATTTTAACCAAATGATTCATGCTCATCAGCATAGCGGAGCATCTATTACTATTGCCACTTTACCGGTTTCTGCCAAAGAAGCTCCTGAATTCGGGATCTTAAAAACCGATGAAAACAGTCTGATAACTTCTTTTATTGAAAAACCGGCTCCAGCATTACTGCCGCAATGGACCTCTGAAGTAAGCGATGAAATGAAAAAAGAAGGTAAACATTACCTGGCTTCTATGGGGATTTATATTTTTAACCGGGATCTTTTGATTGAACTGATGAAAAATCCGGACACAAAAGATTTTGGCAAAGAAATCATTCCGCAGTCCATCGGCCATCAAAAAGTGTTAAGTTACCAATATGAAGGATATTGGACAGACATTGGGAATATTGATTCCTTTTTTGAAGCTAATCTGGGCTTAACGGATGACATTCCTAAATTCAATTTATTTGATAACAACAGTAAGATTTATACACGGGCAAGGGTATTGCCCCCCGGAAAAATTTTAGGTAAAACAACTGTTGAACAATCTATTGTTGCAGAGGGCTGCATTCTGAATTCTGCCGTTATAGAACATTCTGTTGTTGGAATCCGCTCCCGGATAGATGAAGCAACCGTAATTAAAAATTCATACATCATGGGTAGCGATTATTATCAAAATCTGGATGAATTAAATCATAATATTACGCATAATATTAAGAATATAGGCATCGGAAAGCGGTGCTACATCAACAACACCATTGTGGATAAAAACTGTCGAATCGGAAATGATGTTTACCTGAACGGCGGCAAGCATCTGGAAGACATCAACACACCTTTATATACGATCAAAGAAGGAATTATTGTTGTAAAAAAAGGAGCCATTCTGCCTGACGGTTTCAGAATAGAATAGAAATGATTAATCTTTTTTTGACTGAATCAAATTAATTAAATCTCTTCTAAAAAAAGTCCTTCTGATTAATCAGAAGGACTTTTAAAATATAAATGAGAATTATTATTTTTCTCCTTTTTCCATTTTAGCTTTAAGGTCAGCTAAAATCTGGTTGTTTTCACCCAGTGTCTGAGCAGGAGCATTGGTATTTGAAGCAGCTGTTGTTTCAGCAGCTTTAACGTTTTTCTCCTCTTCTTCTCTGAAGATCGCTGTGTGAGAAGCTACAACACGTTTGAATTCTTTGTTAAATTCAATCACTTTAAAATCAGCTGCATCTCCTTTTTTCAACTTCTTACCATCTTCTTTTTCTAAATGACGGGCAGGAACAAAAGCCACCACATCGTCTCCGAAATCAACCGTAGCACCTTTGTCAACAATTTCAGCAATTGTTCCGTTATGAACGGTTCCTACAGCAAAAGCATCTTCGTGTTTATCCCAGGGGTTTTCTGTTGTTTGTTTGTGACCTAACGACAGTTTACGTCCTTCTACATCAAGCTCCAAAACCACAACATCTAATTTTTCACCAACATTGATGAATTCAGACGGGTGTTTGATTTTTTTAGTCCAGGACAAGTCAGAAATATAAATCAACCCATCAATTCCTTCTTCTAATTCTACGAAGATACCAAAGTTTGTAAAGTTTCTAACGATACCTGTGTGCTTAGAACCAACAGGATATTTAGAAGTGATATCTGTCCATGGATCCTGTGTCATTTGTTTGATACCTAACGACATTTTTCTTTCGTCTCTATCTAACGTCAGGATAACAGCTTCTACTTCATCACCGATTTTCATGAAATCCTGAGCTGAACGTAAATGTGTTGACCAGGACATTTCTGAAACGTGGATCAAACCTTCTACCCCTTCAGCTACTTCAATGAAAGCACCGTAATCAGCAATAACCACTACTTTACCTTTTACTTTGTCTCCAACCTGTAAGTTAGCATCCAAAGCATCCCACGGGTGAGCGTTCAATTGTTTTAAACCTAATTGGATTCTTGTTTTCTCATCATCAAAATCAAGAATTACAACGTTTAATTTTTGGTCTAATTCAAGCACTTCACTCGGGTGATTGATTCTTGACCAGGAAAGGTCTGTAATGTGAATCAATCCATCAACACCACCTAAGTCAATGAACACACCATAAGAAGTAATGTTTTTAACAACACCTTCCAATACTTGTCCTTTTTCTAACTGACCGATGATTTCTTTTTTCTGAACTTCAATATCAGCTTCGATAAGAGCTTTATGCGAAACCACCACGTTTTTAAATTCGTGATTGATTTTTACCACTTTAAACTCCATCATTTTGTTTACATATTGGTCGTAGTCACGGATAGGTTTCACATCAATTTGAGAACCCGGTAAGAAAGCTTCGATTCCGAAAACATCTACAATCATACCGCCTTTTGTTCTGCATTTTACAAAACCATTTACGATTTCACCGCTTTCATTAGCCGCAATAACACGATCCCATGCTTTGATTGTTCTTGCTTTTCTGTGAGATAATACTAATTGACCTGTTTTGTCTTCACGAACGTCAATCAATACTTCCACTTTGTCACCCACTTTTAAATGCGGGTTATAACGGAACTCGTTCAAAGAGATAACTCCTTCCGATTTCGCGTTAATGTCAACAATAGCATCACGATCAGTAATACGAACAACTGTTCCGATTACCACTTCGTCGCTTTCTGTTGAAATGAAGGTTTTAGCAACTAACTCTTCAAATTCTCTTAAGTTTTTCTCATCTACAGCATCAATTCCTTCCTGGAAATTATGCCAGTTAAAGTTTGCTAAAAACGCTTCTTGTTCTTTTAATAATTCAGACATGCTGATAAAAAATTTGTATTCTGTGTTCTCTTGAGTTTCTCGATGCGATAGAAAACAGCAGAAGTTGTTTACATAAATTGTTTATACCCAATAGAAACTCTTCTTCGCCAAAAGGTGTGCAAAATTACGAAGCTTTTTTGAATTTACAAAACTATTTTTGAGGGATTTAGACAGTTTTTTGCTGTTTTTCATAATAAGCGTTCCTTCATATCATCAGAATGGCTCAAAATCAAACTATCTATCGTTAAAATAAGCTTAAAAACAGCCCGATAACAACCTTACAAGTTCAAAAAATCATTACCTTAGTGAATCTACAATAACCGACTTTAAACAAAAACGATGAAAACATTAAAATATTCCCTATTATTATTCTGCTCATTTCTTGTGTTGTTTTCCTGTCAGAACTTTAACAATGAAAACAGTACGGAACACCCGGTACCCAAACGTAAATACAGTAAAGCCCAGCATTTCAGCTATACCAAATGGTCTTTAAAGAATGATTCTGTCCGAAAAATTTTTAAATCAAAATTTTCAGGAAGCGAATTAACAACTTTGGTTGCCCTGAACCGGATTGACAAAAATACCCTTCACAAAGCAGATACCTTAATCGTTCCGGATAAATTTGATGATGATTTTTTAGCGTACTCTCCTTATCCGTACACCATCGAAAATTTATTTGATGTTCCGAAAATAGCTATTTTCTCTTATCCGATTCAGGCTTATGGCTTATATGAATATGGGGAATTGGTCAAATGGGGACCTACAAGTCTGGGTTCCAAAGCTCATCAGACACCCACCGGATTATTTTTTACAAACTGGAAAGGAGAGGAAGTGCAAAGCACCGTGGATGACGAATGGATTCTGCGTTGGAACTTTAACATTCAGAACGAACAAGGTGTAGGCTGGCATCAATATGAACTGCCCGGGTATCCGGCTTCACATTCTTGTTTACGCTTACTGGAAAGCGATGCCCGGTGGATGTATGATTGGGCAGAGGAATGGATATTGAAAGATGCAAATACTGTTGCGGCAAAAGGAACTCCGGTAATTGTATTCGGAAGCTATAATTTTGAAGGCCGTTTACCCTGGCTTGCTTTAGCAAACAATTCTAACGCAAATGATATTGACAAAAAGGAATTGGAAAATATTGTTTCTCAATACATTGATGAAATTATAAAAGAGCAGGAAAACAGAAAAAAAGTGGTTCAAATGAATCAAGCCGGTTAAATTTTCAATAAGGTTTGCTTTAAGCCTTCTTCCATATTCCGCCATAAAAAATTATAAAATGATTTTTCAGGAATACGATCCACTGAAACATTTACCTCTTTCAGTTTTTCTCCGGTATCATTTTTAACCAGTAAGTTTCCAACCGCAGAAAAAAAACGGTGCTTTTCATGGCGTTTACCGGCTTTGTAAACCACAACATTCAAGTCATCATATTTTATGGCAAAATTGCCCTTAGAAGTCAGATCATTTCCGGCAAAATTAAAATAAACCTGATTTAATTTTCCCGTAAAAGTTGTATTCATATATGGCTTTGTAAATGTATGGATACTTTCTGCCGGAAAATTAAACAGACTTCCTTTGATATAAAATCCGTCGGATTGGTCAAGCACATTAAACCGCCAATCAACTTTTAAAGGAGCACTGTTCATAAAATGACAATCAACTTTGATAACCACATCCGGCAACACCGTAGCTTTGTAACCACTATTGATATCTGTTACCTGCATATTAAACCGGTTAAAGTTCAACAATCCGGCTCCGTTTTCTAAAGTCTTCTCTTCTTCGTATTCCAAAACAGATTCGCGGACTAAAAGTGTATCAACACTTAATTTAAAAGGTATTTCACGCAATAATTTATTATATAACACTTTTTTGGAAAGGTCATCTGCCGGAATTTTTGAACGGTAAATATTAGCCAGGACAGTATCTAAAATAACGTGGCCTGCCTTAAAATAAAAATCATCTTTTTTAAAACCCCAGTCCATGTTTTTTAACAAAACGGATTGAGCATTGACAGCATAAATATCTTTTTCAACGGGTATCTTTCTAACAAATTCAGCCCGGTTATAAACTGGAATCATACTGAACTCCCTGATTGCTAAAAACGATGATGAGCTTTTAAGGTTTTTTGCCCTGAGATGATAAAACGCATTGGCCCGGAAAAAAATACGGTCACAACGTAAGAAAAAATCATTGTATGAAAACGGAATTTTATTCTGTAAAGTCGTATCATCTAAAATCACATCGTCTAACGTTAAAAACAGGTTGTCAATTTCCAGCGAAGACTGATTCAATTGAGTTGAAATGATTTTTAAACTACCGTTTGCCAAGTGAATATCTGAAACTTCGATCGTGTTTTTAAACGGTTTTATAACATCATCTGTAATGCTGTTGGGATCATTTAAAGCCTGGTAATTTTTTTTATAAAGGATGATGTCCGGTTTTGTGATATTGATTTTAGAAGCTTTTATTTTATGCTTAAAAAGTATTGTCCAAACACTAACGCCCTTTACCTCGATTTCCGAAATTGTTGCATATATTCCGGCTTTTGTCTTTGTTTCCATCGGATGATTTTTAGGCGAAATGGAAATGCTTTTTACTCGGACATTTCCTTTAACTAATGAAACATCAACTGACTGATAAGCAATATGATAAGGAGAATTATTTTTTTCGTTTATAATCCGGGGCAATTTATACGTAACCCAGAAAGTCAAACCGAGATTTAAGACAAAAATCAACAGAAGGATACCTAGAACCGTAATGACTGCTTTTTTCCACAAACCCTAAAAATGTTTAGTTTCTAAAATTAGTGATTAATTGAGGAATATCAGCAAAAAAACAAAAAAACCTGCTCCGGTCAGCAGGTTTTTCATTTTACAGCTGACAGGTTTTCAAAGTCTGTCGGGTGTAAAATTTATATTTTATAGATAAAACTTTCACCTGGCAAAATTTTTAATGCAAACTGCCCTACTCCGTTCTCAATGATTAACTCCGTTGAGCTTTTGCCGTATAATTGATCTTTTAACTTATACTTTCCGTCTTTTAAATTCATTTTTTTCACCACATCTGCCGGAATAATCACCTTACACTGCACAGCGGTATTTTGATTAAAATTTACAACAATAACCAACTTTTCATCTTCACTCCACCGAACATAGGAATACAATCCGAAATCGTAGTTTGAACCGGCATTCAAATTGGCATCCTGAATTTGTTCATATTCTCCCATTAAGGCGGAGCTCTTTAACGTAAAATTCAACAACCGTTTATAAAAATCCCGTAATTCTTTCTCTTCCGGCTTTAACTGTCCGCCATCAAATTTTCCCTCATTCATCCAACGTTGGTGATGCGGCACACCCACATAATCAAAAATAGATGTTCGGGAATTCTTCCCGAATCCGGCATCAATTGCACCCGGCTCCCCTACTTCCTGCCCGAAATAAACCATCGTTGGCGATGAACTGATAGTAGCCGAAACAACCATTAACGGTTTTCCTTTTTTAGGATCTCCGGCAAATTGCGGACTTGCCAGACGTTGCTCATCATGGTTATCTAAAAAGTGGAGCATGTGATGCTCAATATCGCTCAAATCCTCTTGAATACCGGAGATATGTTTAGGCAAACCGCGGCCTTGAACAATGTTTTTCAAGGTATCATACATTTGTACTTTATCATACAAATAATCCATTTTTCCTAAATGTATATAATTTCGGTATTCATCCGGATTGTAGACTTCTGCCAGTAAAAATGCGTTCGGGTTTTTCATTTTGATGGATGAATTCATATAACTCCAGAATTCTACCGGAACCATTTCTGCCATATCGTATCGAAAACCATCCACACCTTTATCAATCCAATAATGGGTAATGTCTTTGAATTTTTTCCAGGAATCCGGCACGTCTTTCCCTTTCCAAAATGCGGCATGAGTTTTGTAGTCCTTTTTGTCATAACCTTCCGGTAAGGCAGGAAAATCCTTTGTCCCATCCGGTTTAACGCCATAATTGATTTTTACCGTTTCATACCAATCATTGATATCCGGTTTGGCTAAACGGGATCCGTTGCCTGTCCATTTGGCCGGTACCTCTTCAAATTTTCCGTCAGCTAACGGGTGCTTTTCACCGCCCAGTGGTTTGTAATTGGCATCCGTGGGTACTTCAAATCTGGAACCCGGGATGTAATAGAAATTATTATTCCGTTTGTATTCTACTGTTTTGTCATCATCCGCTCCAAAATCTTTCACCCCTTTCGGATTGGTTTTTCCTTCATAACGGCGGGCAATATGGTTGGGTACAATATCAATCACTACCTTCAGGCCGTTTTGATGGGTGCGTTCAATCAACGCTTCAAACTCTTCCAGTCGTTTGGCCGGATCAACCGCCAAATCGGGGTTTACATTGTAGTAGTCTTTCACGGCATAAGGCGAACCCGCCCGTCCTTTTACCACATCCGGATCATCGTTTGAAATTCCGTATGGGGTATAATCACGAACCACCGCATGGTGCGGTACACCGGTGTACCAAATGTGGGTTACGCCCAGATCTTTAATTTCCTGAAGAGCCTTATCTGTAAAATCATTGAACTTTCCTACTCCGTTTTCTTCAACGGTTCCCCAGGGTTTGTTGGTGGTATTGATGTTCCCGAACAAACGGGTAAATACCTGATAAACCACTATTTTATTTTCTCTGTTGGATTCATTTACGGTTTCAGAATGGCCTTTCATATTTTTTTGTTCGCAGGATAAGGTTGAAAATAAGACAATGGAGCTTAATGCAACCGCTGATTTTTTGAGCATAAAATTTACTTTTTTAAAGGCTTAAATATACGAATTTTTTGTAATTGCTGATCAGGGAATAGTCATTAGGCCCTTTGTTTCAAAATTTCAACTATATCATTCAATTCAAAACCTTTTGCGTTTAACAGAATCAGATAGTGAAACAGCAAATCGGCACTTTCATTCAAAAATAAATCATCGTTGTTGTCTTTGGCTTCAATGACCATTTCAATGGCCTCTTCACCTACTTTTTGTGCCATTTTGTTAATTCCTTTTTCAAATAATGAAGCGACATAACTTATCGCTGCTGTACCTTCTTCTTTACGAAGCTGAATCGTACTTTCCAGCGTTGATAAAAATCCGAAAGTTGTTTTATTGGGCTGTTGCCAACAGGTTTCTGCTCCGGTATGACAAACCGGACCTGCCGGATTTACCTGAATTAAAAGTGTATCATTATCACAATCAGCCTCCATTGAAACTAAATTTAAAAAATGACCGCTTTCTTCGCCTTTTGTCCATAATCTATTTTTTGTCCGACTGAAGAAAGTGACTTTTTGGGAAGAAACTGTTTGCTGATAGGCTTCTGCGTTCATATACCCCAACATTAAAACCGTTTTGGTTGTTGCATCCTGAATAATGGCCGGGATTAAGTTATCCGGATTTTTAGCAAAATTTAAATTATTTTTTAACATAATAAATTGGTTCATAAATGATTTCTGCGTTTTTATAAATTCATTTTTTTTAAATTAATCTGATTGGTATACTTTGATTTTTCAGGAATTGTTTTAAAGTAGGTATCGAAATTTCGTTGTAATGAAAAACACCGGCTGCCAGAGCCGCATCGGCTTTTCCGATGGAAAAAGCTTCTTCAAAATGTTTCATCGTCCCCGCACCACCGGAAGCAATAATGGGAATATTTACTATTTCAGACAACTGAGCCAACGCATCGGTAGCAAAACCAATTTTTGTTCCGTCGTTGTTCATCGAAGTAAATAAAATTTCGCCGGCTCCCAGGAATTCAACTTCTTTTGCCCAGTCAAATAAATTTAAATCCGTTTCAACTTTTCCGCCAACCAGATGCACTTTCCAATTTTCATTGATTATTTTGGCATCAATGGCAACCACAACACATTGACTGCCGAAATTTTTAGCAAGGTCAGCAATCAGTTTCGGATTATTTACCGCAGATGAATTAACGGAAATTTTATCTGCACCGTTTTTCAACAATACTTCCACATCATCCGCCGATGTAATTCCACCCCCCACCGTAAACGGAATGTTGATGGTTTGTGCCACTTTCCGAACCAATTGAATTAGGGTTTTTCTGCGTTCTTCTGTGGCAGAAATATCCAAAAAAACTAATTCATCGGCACCTTCTGAACTGTATTTTATTGCCAATTCAATAGGGTCACCGGCATCTTTTAATCCCAAAAAATTAATGCCTTTCACGGTGCGTCCGTTTTTAACGTCGAGGCAGGGAATTATTCTTTTTGTTAGCATTTGAAAGTATTAAGTATTAAGACTTTGTGATGTAATTTTCTAGTTGTTTCAGAGTAATTTGGTTTTCGTAAATCGCTTTTCCGATGATGACGCCGTGACAACCTGATTCTGCTAATTTTGGTAATTCATCAAATGTTGAAATTCCGCCGGAAGCGATTAATGTTATGTTTATAACTTCCTGTAAAATAGATTTATATACCTCAAAACTCGGTCCTTGCAACATACCATCTTTTGCAATATCAGTACAAATAACTGATTGAATTCCTTTGGTTTGATAATTTTTTATAAACGGAATAAGTTCTTCTGAACTTTCCTCCAGCCAACCCGAAACAGCAATTTTTCCATTAGAAAAATCGGCTCCAAGAATGATTTTTTCAACACCAAAACGTTGAATCCATTCTTCAAATAAAGAAGGATTCTTTACGGCTACAGTTCCTACGGTAATTTGATTAGCTCCGGATTTAAAAGCAATTTCAACATCTTTGTTGCTTTTTAACCCACCACCAAAATCAATTTTTAAATTGGTTTTATTGGCAAGCTGCTCCAGGATTTTATAATTAATAATCTGCCCTGATTTGGCTCCGTCTAAATCTACTACATGCAAATACTGAATGCCATGAGCTTCAAATTGCCTGGCAACTTCCAATGGATTTTCACTGTATATTTTTTGCGTAGCGTAACAGCCTTTGGTCAATCGCACACATTTTCCGTTGATAATGTCTATGGCCGGAATTATTTTCATTTTATTACGTTTTCGGGTTGCGGGTTTGTGGGTTTTGGATTGAGGAAATTTTGCAGTAGTTTTTCTCCGGCAAGACCACTTTTTTCGGGGTGGAATTGAACGCCATAGAAATTATCTTTTTGCAAAGCCGCCGAAAAATCAGTTAAATAATGTGTTGTTGCGATAGTTTCCCGGCAGATTTCGGCATAAAAACTGTGAACAAAATACAAAAAGCCTGTTAAGCTTCGTCCGAAAAATTGTTTTCTATCAGTAGGATTTATGTTGTTCCAACCCATGTGTGGCACTTTAACTTTATTGGAAAACCGAATAACATTCGTATCAAAAATCCCCAAACCTTTGGTATTTCCTTCTTCGGTGTTATTGCACATCAGCTGCATTCCCAAACAAATTCCCAAAACCGGTTGGGTTAAGTTGGGGATTAATTCATCCAAACCGCTGCTTTTTAACTTTTTCATTGCTGAACCGGCTTCGCCAACACCGGGAAAAATGACTTTTTCGGCAGAATGAATTTCGGTTGGGTTGTTTGTTAAAAAGCCTTCATATCCCAATCGGTTCAGGGCAAATTGAATGCTTTGAATATTTCCGGCTCCGTAGTCTATTATGGCTATTTTCATTTCTTTCAGGTTTAAAGTTTCAGTTTCAGGTTATTCAACAAAAAAAACTAAAACAAATAATTACAACATTCCTTTTGTGCTTGGTAAAATCATTTTGTCCACATCTCTTTTAACCGCTGCCTTGATTGCTTTTGCGAAAGCTTTAAAAATGGCTTCGATTTTATGGTGTTCGTTAATCCCTTCGGCTTTGATATTCAGGTTCGCTTTAGCTCCGTCAGCAAATGATTTGAAAAAGTGAAAAAACATTTCCGTGGGCATATCTCCTATTTTTTCACGTTTAAAAGGGGCCTGCCACATCAACCATGAACGTCCGCCAAAATCAATAGCTACCTGAGCCAGGCAATCATCCATCGGCAAACAAAACCCGTAACGTTCAATACCCAATTTATCGCCTAATGCTTTGGCAAAAACTTCGCCTAAAGCAATGGCAGTGTCTTCTATCGTATGGTGTTCATCTACCTGTAAATCGCCTTTTACCTGAATATCCAAGTCCATTTGACCGTGTCTGGAAAGCTGATCGAGCATGTGATCAAAAAAAGCCAATCCGGTTCGAATATTGCTTTTTCCGGTTCCGTCTAAATTTAAGGTGATGGCGATTTCGGTCTCATTCGTTTTCCGATAGACCAAGGCAGTTCTGTTTTCCAGCTTCAAAAAATCATAAATTTGTTTCCAGTCATTGGTTTCCAACACAATAATTGAATTTAGTTCTTCTCGCTTAACAGAAATTTCATTTGTACCCAAATTGGTATTATCATTGATGAAAATTGCTTTTGAACCAAGGTTTTTAGCGAGTTCTACATCCGTTAAACGGTCGCCAATCACGAATGAATTTTCTAAATCATACTGATCTGAAAAATACTTTTGCAGCATTCCGATTCCGGGTTTACGACCGGGAGCTTTTTCGTGTGGAAATGTTTTATCAATCAGTACTTCTTTAAATATCACGCCTTCATTTTCAAATGTCTTTAAGATGAAATTATGTACCGGCCAAAAGGTTTCTTCCGGAAAAGACACAGTTCCCAAACCATCCTGATTGGTCAC
Organism: Bacteroidota bacterium; assembly: GCA_023434025.1. Classification (GTDB taxonomy): domain Bacteria; phylum Bacteroidota; class Bacteroidia; order Flavobacteriales; family Flavobacteriaceae; genus Flavobacterium. Next base: position 57,606 of record JAEYTL010000054.1, on the reverse strand, counting down.
CATCACCAACTCAAAATCTAATTCAGTGGCAATTTTATTCAGGTATGTCAACGATTTCGGATAAAAAGTCACTTTCTCAAAAGCATCAATCTGTTCATCCGGTGTTTCGTCGATGAGGGTGCCGTCTCGGTCAATAAATAGAATTTTTTGTGCCATTTTACAGTGATTTTAAGGTTGTGATTAATTTGTTATTTTCTTCTTTGGTTCCGATGGTAATTCGGATACAATTTTCGCAGAGCGGTTGGTGATTTCGGTTTCTGGTAACAATTCCCGCTTCAATCAACTGATTGTATCGCAAGGCTGCATTATCTACTTTTACCAAAATAAAATTCGCATCAGATGGAAAAATTTGTTTAACAAAGTGAATCGGTTTAAGTGTATTTATGACGTTTTCCCGCTCCGAAACAATCTTTTTTACCTGAGCTGCTAAGGTATGCTGACTTAACTTTTTCAGTACAATTTCCTGTGATGCCGTATTCAAATTATAAGGTGGTTTAATTTTATTCAAAACCGAAATAATTTCCTCCGAAGCATATAAGACACCCACCCGAAGTCCGGCCAAACCATAGGCTTTTGAAAAGGTTTGTGTGATGACCAAATTGGGAAATTCATCCAATTCAGACAACCAACTTTCTTTTGCCGAAAAATCAACATAGGCTTCGTCAATGACCACCAAACCATCAAAATTTCTTATCATTTTCAAGACACTTTCATCTGAAAATGAATTTCCGGTTGGGTTATTCGGCGAACACAAAAAGATGATTTTTGTATTGGCTGAAACGGCATTCAAAATTTCATCAATATCAGGCTCAAATGCATCGTTTAACAGAATTTCTCTGTTTTCTATCGCATTCAAATCGGCCAAAACACCATACATTCCGTAGGTTGGTGGTAAAGTGATAATATTGTCCTGATTGGGTTCGCAAAAGGCACGAAACAATAAATCGAGTACTTCATCACTTCCATTTCCCAATAAAACCTGGTTTACATTTACATTTTTTTTCTTTGCTAAAATCGTTTTCACTTGCTTTTGTTGCGGATCAGGATAACGATTGTAGCCATTGGAAAACGGATTTTCATTCGCATCTAAAAAAACCATGCTGGTTTCAAACTCTTTAAATTCATCCCGGGCAGACGAATATGGTTTCATTTTCTGAATGCTTTTTCGAACTGCATTTTCTATCGAAAAAGTGCTGACTGATGTTCTGCTTTTATTCATTTTCTACACGTTTTAATCGTAAACTAACGGCATTTCTGTGTGCCTGTAACCCTTCAGCTTCCGCCATAGTTTCAATTGATTTTCCAATATTTTTTATTCCGTTTTCAGTAATCTTTTGAAATGTCATGGCTTTTAAAAAACTATCCGAATTTACCCCCGAATAATTTTTAGCAAAACCGTTGGTCGGTAACGTATGGTTGGTTCCCGAGGCATAATCACCGGCACTTTCAGGAGCGTAATTGCCAATAAAAACGGAACCCGCATTTTGAATTCCATCAACAAAAAAAGTTTCGTTTTGGGCACAGATAATCAAATGTTCCGGAGCATATTCGTTGATAAAAGCCAACGCTTCATCTCTCTTTTTGATTAAAATCAATTTTGAATTTTCGATGGCTTTCTGAATGATTTCTTTGCGTGGCAAATCCTGTAGTTGGCTTTCAATTTCCTTTTCAACTTCATCAATTATTTTTTGAGCATTCGAAACTAAAATCACCTGGCTGTCTGCTCCGTGTTCGGCCTGACTCAACAAATCGGAAGCTACAAAAGCCGGAATTGCAGAATCATCAGCATAAACCAGCAATTCACTCGGGCCGGCCGGCATATCGATGGCGGTTCCGAATTGGGTAGCCACTTGTTTGGCTACCGTGACAAATTGGTTTCCGGGGCCAAAAATTTTATATACTTTCGGGATAGTTTCCGTGCCAAATGTTAATGCGGCTATTGCTTGAATTCCGCCCGCTTTGAAGATTTTTGTCACACCACATAAATTGGCCGCATATAAAATAGCGGGATTTATTTTTCCGTTTTTATCCGGTGGTGAGCATAAAACAATTTCTTCACAGCCTGCAAGTTGAGCCGGAATGGCCAACATCAAAACGGTTGAAAATAACGGAGCCGTTCCACCCGGAATGTATAAACCCACTTTTTGAATGGGTCGCTTTTCCTGCCAACACAAAACGCCTTCTACCGTTTCTACCTCAATTTTTGAAGATTTTTGAGCTGCGTGAAATTTATAAATAGTTGATTTTGCCAAAGTAATGGCTTCTTTTAATTCGGTTGAAACTTGTTTTTCCGCTTCTTTGATTTCATCTTCTGTGACAAGAAAGTTCTCTAATTTTATTCCGTCAAACAACGAAGTATATTTGGCAACTGCATTATCGCCTTTAATTTGAACTTCTTTGAAAATGGTTTTTACTGTTTCTTCGATATCTGAAAATGTTTGTGTTGGTCTTTTGCAAATTTCTGACCATGTTGCGGGTTGTGGGTTTTTGTGTTTTTTCATTTTTTTGTCATTGTGAGGAACGAAGCAACCGCATCCTCATATTATTTTTATTTGAATAACCTTTTTAATTAAGCACGGACAGGAAGGTTTTTATTGATTTTCGCTGGTTTTAATAGCTTTGCTATAATGGGTTTTAAAAATTCGTTTAGTAAACATTTTCTTTTTGAACAAATTTTCAACCTGAAACCTGAAACTTATTCTACAAAACCATCTTTTCGATCGGGCAAACCAAAATGCCTTGTGCCCCGGCGGTTTTGAGTTGATCAATGACTTCCCAAAAAGCATCTTCTTCAATAACCGAATGCAGGCTGCTCCACCCCGGTTCGGCTAACGGCATGATGGTTGGGCTTTTTAAAACCGGAAGAATTTGACTGACTTGTTGAATTTTATCATTGGGTACATTCATTAAAATGTATTTGGATTTTCTGGCTTTGAGTACGGATTGAATCCGGAAATGCAGTTTGTTTAAAATTTGCTGATTTTCAGGTGAAATGTTAGGTGAAACAGCCAAAACAGCTTCGCTTTTCAGAATCACCTCTACTTCTTTTAAGTTGTTTTTGAATAAGGTACTTCCGCTGGAAACAATATCTACAATTGCATCTGATAAACCGATATTGGGAGCAATTTCAACCGAACCGGAAATTTGGTGAATGTCGATGGAAATGTTTTTCGACTTAAAAAAATTGAGAACCGTAGCAGGATAGGATGTTGCCACCCGCAAATTATTCAGATCCTGAATGGTATTATAATCGAAGGTTTTGGGAACAGCCACTGAAACACGGCATTTTGAAAAACCTAATTTCTCAGCAATGTTAATATTCTGGCCTTTTTCAACCAAGAGGTTATCCCCCACAATGGCCACATCTACTACGCCATCCAATAAATATTGTGGAATATCCGAATTGCGAAGAAATAAAATTTCCAGCGGAAAATTGGAAGCTTCGGCTTTTAACTGATCATTTCCGTTGTTGATTGAAATACCGCAATCTTTGAGTATTTGAAGACTTTCTTCGTTAAGTCTTCCTGATTTTTGAATCGCAATTTTTAAGGTGTTCATTTTTTATTTTTTTAAATGAGTGCACCAAAGCGGAAAGAAACAAAAAACCCGTTTGATACACTCAAACGGGTTTCAGATATATGGATTTAATTACACAACATCATTACTTCGCTTGAGCGGAGGTGTGATGATGATGTAATTGTCTTGAAAACATGTTGTATGATTTAACCCTGCAAACATAATTATATTTTTTCTGAACAAAACATAAAAAAATATTAAAATTCAATTTTAACATAAACCGCATGTAGATGCATAAATATTCTTTTTAAAATTTTTGAAAAAAATAACCTCTGTAAACTTTTGCAACCACAGCCGGAGTCCGGAGCAGTCCTGCAAAAGTCAGTCATCATCATGACTTCGGGTCTGGTTGAAACCTACTCCGGCAGAAAAATCATCCCTGATTTCCGTATGACGGATTTCGCCTCCTGAAGTACCCACATATTTTGATAAAACGGCTGAACCTATTGCCAAAACCAATACTGTATAAGAAACAATCAAAGCTTTTGCATGTTTTTTAAAATTGGCTGCCAAGCCCAGAACAGAAAAAATGCCTAATACATAAAGCAGTTTCATAAATGTTTCTGCCAATTCTTCGTGCTCGTGTATGATTTGATGCGAAATACCTAATTCTTCTACGATTTCTTCGGCTCCTTCTCCGGTCATCATAGTGGCTTTTGCCATAATCGTACAAAAGATAAACATGACATAAGCCGTGTTGATCAAGAGGGTTTGTTTTTTGAAAATTCCGTACACCAATACTCCCGTACCGAAGAATAATCCGATGATAGGAAAATGGTTAAAAACCATGTGTAAATGTGCCTGATTCATCATGTATAAATTAAAATGTTAATTTGATTACTGTTCCTTGTCTGACCTTACTTTCTATTTCAATATCAATCTTCAGAAGATTACACAATCGTTGAACAATGGAAAGCCCCAAACCGGTTCCTTTTATTTCCGGATGGTTTGCAGTATGTGACCGGAAGAAAGGATGGAATATTTTTTCCAGGTTCTCCAACGGGATTCCCATACCCGAATCGTGTATGGTGCAACTAAGCTTTTCCGTTTCGTGCTGAATTGAAATGGTTATCTGTCCTTTATCCCGGTTATATTTTACGGCATTGGAAATTAAATTTCCAAAAACAATGGATAATAAATAACCATCTGAAACCAAATAATAGTCTTCCTTTATTTCCAGGCGGACTGTAATTCCTTTTTCTTTAATCTTTTGAGAGTAAAGGGCCAAGGTGTCTAAAATGACGGCATTCAAATAAACCGATTCACTTTTGATCGTTTGCTTTTGGTTTTCAAAACGGGCCAGCAAAAGCAGTTCATCCACCAGTCGGTTTAACCGGTCAACCTCCGTAACACAGTAATTTATTTTTTCAACATATTCGGTCTGGTTACGAGGCTTTCTGACCAATACTTCCAAGGTTCCTTTGATAACGGCTAAGGGTGTCCTTAATTCATGGGAAGCATCGGAGGTAAACTGCTTTTCACGTTCAACTGCCTTTTCAATCCTGTCCAGCAAATCGTTAATAGTCTTGGAAAGGGTATATAACTCATCTTTGTTTTGCGGTAACTGAATGCGTGTACTTAGGTTTTCCCGGCTGATTAAATTGGAAGTATCTATAATCGAATTAATGGGTTTTATACTTCTTCCGGCAAAAAAGCGGGCTATAAAAAACAGTACGATTAAAATCAGCGGAAAAGCAATCAAAAGGATTTTTTTTAAAATCATCACAATTTCAAAATCTTCCACTGACATGGCTAACACCAGATAACCTACCACGCGGTTATCACTTTTGATGGTGGTCTGAATCTGCCTGATCGGAATTCCGTTTAACCTGCTGTTCGTATAAACATCATTAAAGGAATCATCAAACAATTGCAGGTCCTGGTCTTTTAGATTTGGTGATTTATCGATTAACAGTTTATTATTGTCATAAAATTCCACAAAAACCGGGTTAACACTAATGGTGTTGTGTTCCCTTGAACGCCATTGATCTACCTGAATCAGGTACGTATTTTTCTCATCAATCTGTATGTCGTCTAAATGCTTGACAAGTTCTTCCTGAATCTCATGATTAATATGTTGATTAACGCTGAATTTCACCGTTTGATAAATGAATAAAAACACCACTGCAATCAGAAATGAACTACTGAAAATGTAGTTCACAGCAATTCTGTTTTTAAATGAAAATAGAAACATGATCAGCGGTTTATTGATTCAAAATCAGGTTCAATGTGAATCAGAACATGCCCCAATTCGATTAATTTTTCCCGGAGTGTATCTTTTAAATCATGGGCAATATCATGGCCTTCTTTAACGGATTTATTCCCGTTAACAATCACATGCAGATCAACATGATATTTCATCCCGGCTTTTCTGATAAAACATTTTTCAATCGCAATAACACCGTTGACCGATTGGGCAATTATCCGGATTTCTTTTTCTAAATCCTGATACAAGTGCTCATCCATGATTTCACCGAGAGCCGGTCTGAAAATTTTATAACTGTTATACAAAATAAAAAAAGAGGCAAATAAAGCCGCCCAGTCATCTGCTGATTCATACCCTTCTCCAAAATACAATGCCACTGATATCCCGATAAATGCAGCAACCGATGTAATTGCATCACTCCGGTGGTGCCAGGCATCTGCCGCAAGGGAACTGCTCTTGGTTTCTTTGCTTCGTTTCATGACAATTTGAAACGAGATTTCTTTCCAGATGATGATTGCTCCCAAAACATACAACGTAAAGGGTTTGGGAAGTTCATGCGATGTACCTATATTCTGAATGCTTTCATAAGCAATAATTGTAGCCGAGGTAATCAGAAACCCAACCACTAAAAATGTAATCAGCGGTTCTGCTCTTCCGTGTCCGTACGGATGGTTTTCATCAGCCGGCTTATTGGCATACTTGATTCCGAACAACACCAGAACCGATGAAAAAATATCGGTGGTTGATTCAATTGCATCGGCAATCAGGGCATAGGAGTTGCCAAAATAGCCCGTAACTCCTTTAATCAAAGCCAAAGAAGTGTTTCCGATAATGCTAAAATAAGTAGCCTTTATTGCTTTATCTGTATTAGACATCTTTATATTTCATTTGCGATATACCCGACTCCCCGGATTGTTTTAATACACTCATCCTCCTTAGAGAGGTTTAATTTTTTCCGGATAGCATTCATAAAAACATCAATCACCCCCGTATCATATTCAAAATGAATATCCCATACTTCTTCAATAATCTGGTTTCTGGTACACACTTTTCCTTTATTTTTTACCAGATAGAGCAATAATTCATACTCTCTTTGGGTCAACGGCACCTCTTTGTTATCATTTAAAACCTGATGCTTTGATTTAATTATCTTAATGTTTTTCAAGGTCAGGCTATCTTCCTCGGCTTTGGTTCGGAAATGAATTTTAATCCGTTCTACCAGTTCGTCAAAACTGAATGGTTTTTTGATATAATCATTGGCTCCGGCTTTCAATCCTTCAATGGTTTCCTGTACAGTATCTTTGGCCGTTAAAAACAATATAGGTGTTGTCGTATTCGATTTCCGGAACAATTCACAAACTTCCAGTCCGGATAATTTAGGCAACATCCAATCCAGTAAAATCAAATCCGGATTCTGGTTGAGAGCAGCCTCTAATCCGGCTTTTCCGTCATTGGCCGTCAGAACAATATAGCCCTCTTCTTCTAAACCTTGTTTTAAAAAAGAAGCAATACCGATTTCATCTTCAACAATTAACAGTTTCATTTGTTTTTAATTTCTCGCATTAAATCTTCCAGATAATCGGTTTGAATTTGTTGAATTTCCAGTAATTTCTGGTTGTGATGTACCAGCAAGTGGTCTATTTTTTCACTTAATAACTTTATTTCCAATTCGGCTTTTAAATTGATTTTATAATCGTGCTCACTCCTGGAACGGTCTTTTTGTTCCTGTCTGTTCTGACTCATCATGATAATGGGAGCCTGAATAGCGGCCAGACAAGAGAGAATCAGGTTTAACAGAATAAATGGAAACGGGTCAAACGGTTTGGTCAGCAAAAACCAACTGTTCACACCAATCCAGAGAAGTAAAAAACTGAAAAAAGAGATGATAAACGTCCAGCTTCCGCCAAATTCAGCAATCTTGTCAGCTACTTTTTGACCAATACTGAGGCTGTTATCAAAATTATCTTCAATATTTTCAGATAAAATAGAATTATTTTTGATGGCAGCCATCACACTGTTATCAATCGAAGCCAATTGTCCCTTTTCTTCAATCAGCAAACTGGCAATATACTGCCTCCTGAAATAATTCAACTCTTCCAATGTCAGAAAACTGTCCTTGGTAAAATTATGGTGGAACGTTCGGATAAACGTAAATATTTCGGTTCTCACATCTGTTGCCCTTACCAACTCAAATGGTTGGATTTCCTTATTTGAAATGGAACTTTTCATCATCCGGATTAAAATTTAGTGATTCATTATTGCATGATCAGTTTAATTCCGAAAGATACGATATTTGCTTTTAATCCATCACTTCTTGAATAATGATTATACCTTAAATCAATATTTTTTATACCGAACCTCCAGATTCTGACTCCGGTAAAAACATCGGTATAACTAACACCTAATCCGTATTGATGGGCATCAAAAGTTGATAAATCGTAATCGGATGTATAATATTTTTCGGTAGAAAGATGCTGTTCATAAGGAGCAAAATACTTCGATTCCGCCTGCGTATAAAAACGATACATTGGGATAAGGGTAAACCGGTCGGTAATTTTATAAGGCAATTCCAAACTTGCCGTGTGGGAACTGATTCCCCAATCATCAAAATAATACCGGTAATAGGTCCGTAAAACAAATTTTTCATTGATGTAATAATTCAACCGGGCTCCTATCGGTATTTTAAAGCGGTTGTCAGGCAATCGTTCAATATCATCGGCCAGTTGAAATTCATTGATAAACGAATCATCCACATCGGCAAAATATACCCGCTGATAAGGCGTAGAAAGTAACCCTTGCTGCTTCAGTATATCAGCAAAAAGAGAAACTTGTGTCCGCTTGTTCAGCACTTGTGAAAAATTGAGCGAAAGAGCAAACGAGTTTCTGTTTTTTTCAGGATGAAAAACAAAACCGGAAGGATTATAATCGGGGTTTCCGGTAATGGTAAAATCGTTAAAAATCCCTCCGTTTAATGTATTTCCGTTATCGGCAAAATCCTGAAGCTCTTTCGGATAGATGGGTTTCCAGGTGTCGAGATAAACATTGGCTGCCATACCGACTTCGGTATTTTTATCATTAAACAATTTGGTCAGGCCGCCACCAAATCCGATGGAAGAATAATCATATTCGACCGAACCGGAAAGGTGTGCATTCCAGATGGTATTCCGGTCATCGGAACTATGGCTGTAATTAATCACCAACGTGGTCAGCACATCCTGGGCAGAAGCTCCTGAACTGGCTTGCCACGGACTTGGTGTACTGCTGTCAAACGGGTTAATATTACCGGAAGAGGCTGACGAGTACGCTGATATACCGGCATCTACCGTTAATACATCATCATCATTCAGCGGAACGGCTACCACAATAGTTGGGGTAATATCGGTCAGTTTCTCCATGCCCTTTCCACCGGAAACAGCTGAATGGACTCCATCCTGTTTGTAATAACTCATTAAAAAATCTACCTCTGTCGTTTCCAATACCCTTTTTTTATAGACAGGTACAGAATCGGTCTCCTGAGCCCAAAGCCCGGAGAATAACAGCAAAAATGCCGAAAGAATTACACTTTTCATTGCTTTAAACTTAATTGCAACCGCAACCTCCTCCGGTTTTACCACCATTGGCTCCGGCAGCGGCCTCGCGATAGACTTGAAAATTAGTTTCAAAACGTTCCGATGAGCGGGCCGCTAATTTCATATCAGGATCATTGATCTTTTCTTTCTCGTATTCTTTTACTGTATTACAGGATTGCAAGGCAAAAAGAATCAGGACCGGGATTATTATATTTTTCATCTTATTGAGTTTTACTATGCTTATGATATGTATTTAGGATACTTTATATCTGTTATTGTTTATCAAATTTTTTCATATCAATATTTTCAGAACTGTGCACCACGCCTCTATCATCCACAATGATGCATTCAATTCCTTTGAGTTGGTTTACCAGGTCAAGGCCTACATCTACTCCGAGCACAAAAATTCCGGTAGCCAATGCATCTGCCAGCTCTGTTGTTTTGGCAAAAACAGATACGCTTACGATACCGGTAGCAGGGTAACCGGTTCTCGGGTCAATAATATGAGCATAACGTTTGCCGTTAAAGGTGACAAACTTTTCATAGCTGCCGGACGTTTCGACGGCACTGTCTTCCAACGGAAAAGTGGCAAACACCTTGTTTTTATTCATCGGGTTAACAATAGCCACTGTCCAGGGCTTTCCATCGGGTTGCTTGCCCCATGCAAAAATATCACCGGAAACATTTACAATTCCTGATTTACAGCCGTTTTGTATCAATAATGCTTTTACTTGATCTGCAATGTATCCCTGACCAATCCCGCCCAAACCCAATTTCATTCCTTTATTTTTCAGAAAAACGGTCAATTCTTTTTCGTTTAAAAGAATATTATGATAGCCCACCTTGGCCACGGAATTTTTGATCGCTTCTTCTGTTGGCATTTCTTTCATACTGCCGTCAAATTTCCATATTTTATCCATTGATGCATACGAAATATCAAAAGCCCCGTTGGTGAGTTTTGATATTTTGATTGACCGTTCAACCAGTTCAAACACTTCCCGGCTCACTTTTACAGGAGCCATACCGGCATTTTGATTAACCCGTGAAATTTCAGTCGTTGGAATCCAGTCGGAAATCAGGTTTTCAATCCGTTTTACTTCCGCAACAGCCTGATTTATATACTTGTCTCCCTGAATTGTGTCATTAGCCACAACCGTCATTTCAAAGGGGCTGCCCAGCATGTATGTTTTTCTGGTGTGCACGATTTGAGCGGGCAAATTACAGACAACCAGCAACAACAGTAGGTTGACAATTGCTCTCATAGTTTATCGAAAGTGTGGATTAATTTAATGTATTCGGCTGCAGAGACATTTTTGAATCCGGTCATGCCCAGTACTTTTCCGTTTGCTTCTAACAATACCACCAATGGAAAACTTCCTCCTTTGTTGTACTTTTCAGCCAGTCTTTTATTTTGTTCTGCCAACTCGGCAGCCAGCTGATTGTTCTTTTTCTTCGGAAAATCAGCTTTGTAGATAACCCAGCTTTTCTGAACTTCGGTTTGAAACTCCGGTGACATCCAGATGTTTTTTTCCAGCTTCATACAAGGTGCACACCAATCGGATCCGGAAAAAACCAATAGTATATTTTTACCTTCTTTAGCGGCAATGGTTTTTGTTTCTTCAAAATTGGTCTGCCAATTCTGAGCACAAATAAAATTCATGACAAAGAGGAATACGATAGAAATGTAACTTTTCATTTGCTTTATTTTGATGTAAAATTAACGCAAATGTGTTTACAATATTCTTATAAAGAATTCAATTAAGTAAATCTTAAGTTACAGCAACCCGTTATACTTTCTGATAAACCATTCTGAAGCCAGAGCCAAAGCGATAATGATTAACAGCCAAATCCAATCAATGACCGGTGTTTTTTTGACAATTTCTTTCTGGATGGGTTTGTAATGCTCATTTGACAAAAGCAATTGGATTAATTCATCGGTCTGATTCGGCAAGTAAACTTTGCCTTGGGTTTGATTTGCCAATTGGTATAATTTGGCATAATCCGGATTCACAAACTGTTTTTCGATGTCAAAATCCAATACCTCAAAAAAACCGGAATAAGCTGTTTTAGAATTATTTTCAGTTACGGTAAAGGCGTAATTTCCGGCAGAAAGTCCGTCTAAGTTAACTTTATACGAATTAGTTGATTTTAGCAGATCATACGATTTTGTTTGATTTGTTGCTTTATTTTTTACTGTAATGGATAAACGGGCATTATTGTCAAACTCATAATTCTTGTTGAAATATTGGGCATTAATTTCGATTGCATCGCCGGAATTATAAAAATTTTCATGGGTAACCACCAATGATTTTCGGGCATTACCGGAAGCCAAAAACTGTATTGTTTTATCGATAAATATATCAAATTTTTCAAAACTCTGGTGGTCAACGTGGCTTTGCAAACGCCATTTCCAGCTATTTTCGCCCAACAAAAAAGCGGCTCTTTTTCCTTGATTTTCAGTATAAGCCAACAAAGGCGAATCAAGTTCTACATTCCGTATCCTTGCTCCGATTAATTTTTCGAAAGCTGATTTAGGCGTAATGGCTCCGAAAGGATTTTGCAATGGCGGAAAACCCTCGAAGCCGATATTATCAACCGCAAAAAGATTAAACTGCGAAGAAAAAGTAGCTAAATAATCTTCCTGCTGACCACTCATTTTGAATTCAAACGCAGTTTGCTGTTGGTTTAAAAAATTAAAGTCAGTATGCAAACCGGTAATGATCCAAGTGTTTAAATTAGCCGTACTGTTTTTTTCGAAAACCGGTTTAAATTCTGCTGTCGGCTGATACAAAATCAACACATTATAAGCTTGTAATGAATTAACCTGATTGGGTTTAACAAGGGTTACGCTGCGTTGTTTATTCGATTCAATGGCTCGTTTTAAAGCTCCGATATCGGGATGATTGATTGCAGAAACAATTGCTATTTCTGATTTTTGGTCAATGATTTCAACGGCAAAATTTTTGGTGTTGTTATAGGTGTTTTTTTCAGGTTCCGATGAAGAAACAGTTGCCTTAAAAACCTGGACTCCTACCTTTTCGGCCGGTAACAAAACCGTAATCAACTGTGACTTTTGACTACCTGAAAAGCTTATACTCTGCTTACTTAAAACCGAATTTCCCTGTGTGATGGAAAAAGTGGCATTTACATTTTTATTTCCGGAATAATTGACAAAAACTTCTACCGGAAACTTATTTTTTAAAAAAGCATATCTGTTGACATTGAGCTGACTGATCTTTAAATCCAAAACTGAGGTCGTATCACCTAAAACGATTGGATAAACAGCTTTATTTTCGTCAAAGGAATAAACGTAATCACTGCCCTGGGTCTGGTTACCATCGGTAATTAAAACGGTGGGGTGATGAATGCTTTTGTGAATACTTTTTAATCCTTTTCCTATCCTTTCAATCCGGGTTTGTGTTCCGTTAAAATTAAGTTCCTGAACCGGTTCAAGTTCGTTGGAAAACTGATAGGATTGCACCTCGTATTTCTCTTGTAAATCGGTATTGGCAGTAAGTTTTTTATAGACCTCTACCGCCGCTTTGTCTGCTTTCAATTCAGCTACAGAAGATGAATTATCTACAACAACCGGCAACGGAACCTTGATGGTTTCAAATGATTTCCGGGTGAGAATCGGGTTAATTAATAAAACCAATAATCCAAAAACGGCTATAAAACGCACAAAAGCCAGTAACCAATTTACTTTTGAATTGGATTTGGCTTTGTAGAAATACTGAAAAAATGATACTCCTCCGGCTAGTATTACTGAAAGCAGAAGTAAAAGCAAGGTAGTTGTAGTCATTTTTAGTAATTAGTGATTAGTAAGTGGTGATCAGCAAATAAAGACAGATCTCCATTTTTAAATGAATTTTCTTATTAGCACATTTTAGCCCCGATGGTAGTGGAAAGCTTTTTTAAGGAAAATTTTTAGTTTTGCTGCCGGACAAAAGCGACCAACGGAAGCTCTTTGGTTAGCTTGCAAAACTTAATTTTTCTTAAAAAACTTGTAACGAACAGCGGGAATAGCTTCTTATCAGAATTCTGTTGTCTGTTGTCTGTTGTCTGTTGTTTGACCTGCTTTACAGGAAATTTCTATTTCGACTTCGTCATCTTTCGAAATGACAAACAAGTTGTGAAAACTGAGACAGAAAACTGCGACTGTAAACTGCCTATGTCAACATTCCCCCATCGACATTCATCACTTGTCCGGTTACGTAGGCACTCAAATCGGATGCCAAGAAAAGACAGGCATTGGCAACATCTTCCGGTGTTCCGCCACGTTTCAGCGGAATAGAATCTCTCCAGCCCTGTACCACGTCTTCGTTTAATTTTCCGGTCATTTCGGTCTCAATAAACCCGGGAGCAATGGCATTGCAACGGATGTTACGGGATCCCAATTCCAAAGCAATGGATTTGGTAAAACCGATCATACCGGCTTTGGAAGCAGCGTAGTTAGCCTGCCCGGCATTCCCTTTTACTCCCACCACACTACTCATGTTTACGATAGCCCCTTTTCTGTTTTTCAACATAACTTTCTGAACGGCTTTGGTCATATTGAATACTGATTTCAGGTTGATCTCAATGACTTTGTCGAAATCTTCTTCAGACATTCGCATCAATAAATTATCTTTCGTGATTCCGGCATTGTTAATCAGTATATCAATCGTACCGAATTCAGCCAAAACATCGTCGGCCAGTTTTTGGGCTTCATTGAAATCTGCTGCGTTAGACTGGTATCCCTTGGCTTTGATTCCCAATGCATTCAGTTCATTTTCCAAGGCTAAAGCCGACTCAGCAGACGAGCTGTATGTAAAGGCAACATTGGCACCGTGTTTGGCAAAAACTTCAGCAATTCCACGTCCGATTCCACGACTGGCTCCGGTGATAATGGCTACTTTTCCTTCTAATAATTTCATGGTATGTTTGTTTGTTTTGTTAGATTTAAACGGCAAATATAAGTAAATCTTTTGGCAGTAATAAAAGGATTGAACTTGTTTTGTCGTTAAAAAATATACAATTCAGGCTAATCATTTTTTACTCTGAAAGAAAACAGTGGATCTGTTTAACATTTAAAATCCTTCCGGGAGCGGCACATAACTGTTGTCGTTCGGAACGCTTGGAAATGTTTTGCTTTTCCAGCTTTCCTTTGCTTTTTCGATAGTGGATGAGTCGGAGGCCACAAAATTCCAAAAGATCTGGCGTTCTTCTTCAAACGGCTGCCCGCCAAAAAGAATAATGTGTGAGTTGGGATGAATGGTTAATGAACACGCATCTTCTGCTTTAGAAACCAGCATATTTCCTTTTTCCACATGGTTATCACAGGCTTGAATGGATCCTTCGACAATACAGATACCGATTTCGCCACGCACTTGACCATTAATTTGAAGTTGGTATTCGTCATCAGTTTTTATTTCTACCATAAACATATCTGAAAAAACAGGAACGGGCGACGTTTTTCCGAATGCAGTTCCGGCTACCAATTTAAATTGCGTGCTTCCCTCCTGCCATTGCGGTAAATCATTGGCATCGAAATGGTGGAATTCAGGTGGCATGAACTCTTTTTCTTTGGGAAGAGCCACCCAGATCTGATAGCCGTGCATGGTAAGAACAGTTCCGTTTCTGAGTTCTTGCGGCGTGCGTTCGGTGTGCGTAACGCCGCTTCCGGCAACCATCCAATTAACAGATCCGGGTTGAATTTTGACTTTAGTCCCTAAACTGTCTTCGTGCATAATGGCACCTTTCAGCAAAAAGGTCAGCGTTGCCAGACCAATATGCGGATGCTGGTCAACATCCATATATTTTTCCGGCCCTAACTCTGTCGGTCCCATATGGTCGATAAAAATAAACGGTCCCACCATTCTTTTTTTACGAAAAGGGAGAATTCTGCCGACTAAAAAATCGCCGATATCGCGACTGCGTTCTTCTATAATTAAATCGATGTTTGACATGTTACAAGTTTTTTATAAAAATAGAGAAAAGTTATGAGATAAAAAAAGCCCTACCGAAGTAGAGCTTTTATCTATATATGATATTTTGAGAATTATCCCAAAACTTCTTTTACTTTTTTACCAATTTCAGCAGGAGAATCCACTACGTGAATGCCATTTTCTCTCATGATTCTTTTCTTGGCTTCGGCTGTATCATCTGCACCTCCTACGATAGCACCGGCATGCCCCATTGTTCTTCCTTTAGGAGCGGTTTCACCGGCAATAAAACCAACAACCGGTTTACGGTTTCCGTCAGCTTTAATCCATTTGGCAGCATCGGCTTCTAACTGTCCGCCGATTTCACCAATCATGACGATACAGTGTGTTTCAGGGTCATTCATCAATAATTCAACCGCTTCTTTGGTTGTGGTTCCGATAATCGGGTCTCCACCGATTCCGATAGCGGTTGTAATTCCTAAGCCTTGCTTCACAACCTGGTCAGCTGCTTCATAGGTTAACGTTCCGGATTTAGAAACAATACCCACATTACCCTTTTTGAAAACAAATCCTGGCATGATACCCACTTTTGCTTCCTCCGGTGTGATTACACCCGGACAGTTCGGCCCAACTAAACGACAGTCTTTTCCTTTGATATAATCATACGCTTTGATCATATCAGCAACCGGAATTCCTTCTGTAATGGTAATAATAACTTTGATTCCGGCATCAGCTGCTTCCATAATGGCATCGGCAGCAAAGGCAGGCGGAACAAAAATAATGGTCGTATCTGCTCCGGCTTTTTCTACAGCATCTTTCACTGTATTGAAAACCGGACGGTCTAAGTGTGTTGTTCCACCTTTGCCCGGCGTAACGCCACCCACTACATTTGTTCCGTATTCAATCATTTGTGAAGCATGAAAAGTTCCTTCGCTTCCTGTAAATCCCTGAACAATTATTTTTGAATTTTTATTAACTAAAACGCTCATGATTGTGTTTGTTTGTGTTTAATTTTTCGAGTTACAAAAGTAATTCTTTAGAAAAAGATAGCTTACTTTTTTTATATTTTTTTTTACTTTTTTTGCTAAATTTATATAACTATGGTAACTGGCTCATCTGATAGCCTCGGAATAACTTTCCATCCTGAACTTCCCAAATTACAAAAAAATAGGCTAACCGGTTAATATGGTTAGGGTTTTCAATGGTTGTACCAAAATGCGTATAATGTACCGAAACTAAGTTATCTTCGGCTACAATCTGATGAATCTGAACCACAAAAGCTTCATAGCCCACTTTGAGTTCATCTGCCATTTGAATTAATCCTTTTTTATCTTTTTTTAAAAAGCCTTTACTGCTGTTCCACTCCAGCACCACATCAGGGTGTAAAAAAGTTTCCAATGTTTTGCTGTTATACAAGGCATCGGAATTATAAAACGATTGAACTAATTCTTTTGGACTCATTTTATTTCAGTTTTTCAATTATCTCCGGTATTCGCTTGATGTTTGCCAATTGCTTTAATTTTTCACGCGATTCTTCAATGGGTGTGCCAAAATAAGTTTTTCCGCCATCTACCGATTTTGTAACACCGGTCTGTCCCATAACCACCGCTTTGGAACCAATGGTTATTCCGCTTGTTGTTCCAACCTGTCCCCATAACGTTACTTCATCTTCGATGATTACACAACCTGCAATACCGGTTTGAGCAGCGATGAGGCATTTTTTTCCAATCACCGTATCGTGTCCCACATGCACCTGGTTGTCAATCTTTGTTCCGGCTCCAATGGTTGTATCACCTGTTACGCCTCTATCGATGGTACACAAAGCACCAATACCAACGTTATTTTCCACTACAACCCGTCCGCCGGAAAGCAATTGATCAAATCCTTCGGGCCGTTTCTTATAATAAAAAGCATCGGCCCCTAAAATGGTTCCGGCCTGAATCACGACGTTATCACCAATTACACAATGATCGTAGATGGAAACATTGGCATGAATGAGGCAATTTTTACCGATCTTAACATGATTACCAACAAAGCAATTGGGTTGAATCACGGTACCTTCTCCCATTTGAGCCGTCGGGGCAATCGCAACATTAGAAGCGGTAAATGGTCTGAAATGATTGGTCAATTTGTTAAAATCACGAAACGGATCATCTGAAATCAGCAATGCTTTCCCCTCCGGACAATCTACCTCTTTATTAATCAGAACAACGGTAGCTGCCGATTGAAGTGCTTTGTCATAATATTTAGGATGATCAACAAAAACAATATCTCCGGGTTCAACCACATGAATTTCATTCATGCCCTGCACCGGAAAATTTTCATCTCCCACAAATTCACTGCCGATAATTTGAGCTATTTCTTTGAGCGAGTGCGTTTTTGAAAATTTCATAAAACTTGAAATTGATTTTTGAAATTATTCTTTTACACGCTCCATGTATGCACCCGAAGCCGTGTCTATTTTGATTTTATCTCCTTCGTTTATAAATAAAGGAACATTTACATTTGCTCCGGTTTCTACTTTGGCAGGTTTTGTGGCATTTGTTGCCGTATTACCTTTTACACCGGGTTCTGTATAGGTTACTTCCAGAATAATGGAAGCCGGCATATCTACCGATAAAGGCAAATCCGTTTCCGTATTAATCTGAACCATTACATTTGTACCTTCCTTTAATAAATCCGGTGCATCCAATACATCTTTATTTAACGTAATCTGCTCAAAACTTTCTGTGTTCATGAAATAGAACTCATTTCCTTCTGCATATAAAAACTGAAAGGTGTGGGTTTCCACACGAACTACATCAATTTTATGCCCGGCAGAAAAAGTATTATCCAATACTTTCCCGTTGGTTAAACTTTTCAGTTTTGTGCGGACAAAAGCCGGTCCTTTCCCTGGTTTAACGTGAAGAAACTCGACGATTTTATAAATATCATGGTTGTGTTTAATGCATAATCCGTTTCTAATATCTGCTGTACTTGCCATTCTTGTTTTATTTTAAATTTGTTTGTTATTTTTTTGACTGTAAGATTACACTAATAAACCCCTGTATAGCCTTTCATTACACCGCGGGAAGAATTTCTGATAAACTGTAGAATTTCATCTCTTTCGGGTGACGCAGCCATTTCGGCTTCGATAATGCTTACTGCCTGCGAAGTATTATAATTTTTCTGGTATAATATCCGGTAAATCTCCTGAATCTCTCTGATTTTTTCAGACGTAAATCCTCTTCTTCTCAATCCAACCGAATTGATTCCTACATACGAAAGCGGTTCTTTTGCTGCTTTTGTATAGGGAGGTACATCTTTTCTTACCAGTGAACCACCGGAAATCATGGCATGGTCACCAATGTTTATGAACTGATGAACCGCTGCGAGTCCGCCGATGATTGCAAAATTACCAACTGTAACGTGTCCGGCCAGAGCCACACCGTTCACAATGATAGCATTATCACCGATATGACAATCATGGGCCACATGAGCCGTTGCCATAATAAGACAATTTTTCCCGATAGTGGTTTGGCCGGAAGCAATGGTACCTCTGTTGATGGTAACACATTCGCGTATGGTGGAATTATCACCGATAATGGCCAGTGATTCTTCACCACCAAACTTTAAATCCTGCGGGACAGCCGAAATTACGGCTCCCGGAAAGATATTGCAGTTTTTCCCGATCCTTGCTCCTTCCATTATGGTTACGTTGGAGCCAATCCAGGTTCCTTCGCCAATAACCACATTATTATGAATTGTTGTAAACGGGTCAATGACTACATTTCGTGCAATTTTTGCCCCTGGGTGTACGTATGCTAAAGGTTGATTCATAAGTTCGTTGTTAGTTCTTTTTTGCAATTTGTGCCATTAGTTCTGCTTCTGCTACCAGTTTTCCGTTGGCATATGCATTGGCCTGCATGTGACAAATTCCGCGTCTGATCGGAGAAATCAAATCACATTTAAAAATCAACGTATCACCCGGCAACACTTTGTGCTTGAATTTTACATTGTCTATTTTCATGAAGTAAGTGAGGTAATTTTCAGGATCCGGAACGGTACTCAACACTAAAATTCCTCCGGTTTGAGCCATTGCTTCCACAATTAAAACACCCGGCATTACCGGAGCATCCGGAAAGTGACCTACGAAGAAAGGTTCATTCATCGTCACATTTTTTATTCCAACCACGTGTGTTTCTGATAATTCAAAAATTTTGTCAACCAGCAAAAACGGAGGCCGGTGTGGCAGCATACTCATGATCTTATGAATATCCATCAACGGTTCCTGGTGCAAATCATAAGAAGGAACCTGATTCCGCTGTTCTATTTTTATGATTTTTGAAAGCTTTTTGGCAAACTGTGTATTGACAAAATGTCCCGGTTTGTTTGCGATAA
The DNA here is from genome assembly GCA_023434025.1 of Bacteroidota bacterium. Classification (GTDB taxonomy): domain Bacteria; phylum Bacteroidota; class Bacteroidia; order Flavobacteriales; family Flavobacteriaceae; genus Flavobacterium. Next base: position 37,951 of record JAEYTL010000054.1, on the reverse strand, counting down.
CTTTTCCTTGAATTCTTGTGCCAACCAATGCTAAATCACCCATAACATCCAATAGTTTATGGCGAGCCGCTTCATTTGGATAGTGCAACGTGAGGTTATCAAGAATACCGTTGGGTTTTACCGAAATTTTATCTTTGCCAAAAGCAACTCTCAAATTTTCCATTGTTTCTGCTGATATTTCTTTATCTACATAAACAATGGCATTATTCAGATCGCCTCCTTTTATCAAGCCATTATTTAAGAGTGACTCCAGTTCATGCAGGAAACTGAACGTTCTTGCATTGGCAATCTCTTTTTTAAAATCTGCAATATTTTTTAAGGTTGCATTCTGGGTTCCCAACACCTTTGTGCCAAAATCTACCATTGCTGTAACCTGGTAGGTATCAGACGGCATTACCAATATTTCGCTACCGGTCACTTCATCGGTGTAGGAAATCACTTCCTTAACTACATATACTTTACGTTCAGCCTCTTGCTCCACAACTTCGGCCTGTTCAAGGGCTTCAACAAAATAGCTGGAAGAACCATCCATTATAGGAGGCTCCGATGCATTCAGCTCAATAATAATATTATCAATATCACAGCCCACGCAGGCGGCCAAAACGTGTTCGGAAGTCTGGATCTTAACCGCATTTTTTTCTAAATTGGTTCCGCGTTGGGTATTCACCACATAATTTGCATCTGCTTCAATAATCGGGTGACCCTCTAAATCTACCCGAACAAATGTAAAACCATTGTTTACCGGAGCCGGTTTAAATGTCATGGTTACTTCCTGACCGGTGTGTAGCCCCACTCCTTTTAAAGTAACCTCCTTTTTTATGGTTTTTTGTTTAACCGATTGTACCATTATTGTTTAGTTATTGTTTTTTTTATTTCGTGTAAATCGTTTACAATTTTTGGTAAGTTTTTAAAATGCACATACGATTTGTTATAATCACCGTAGTTAAAGGAAGGTGATCCCTGTACAGTGTCACCGTCTTTTAAGTTTTTTCCTATACCGGACTGAGCTTGTATCCGCACTCCGTCACCCAAGGTTAAATGGCCGGCTATGCCAACCTGACCACCGATAATGCAGTTTTTACCGATTTTGGTAGAACCGGCAATACCTGTTTGGGCTGCAATAACAGTATTTTCACCAATTTCAACATTGTGAGCCACCTGAATCTGGTTGTCTAACTTCACTCCTTTTCTGATGATTGTTGAACCTAATGTTGCCCTGTCTATCGTGGAACACGCTCCGATTTCTACATTATCCTCAATCACTACATTCCCGATTTGCGGTACTTTACTGTACGTTCCGTCTTCGTTGGGAGCAAACCCAAACCCGTCTGACCCCACAATTGTTCCGGAATGAATCGTACAGTTGTTTCCGATTTCAGTTTCCGAATAAATTCGGGCTCCGGCAAAAAACACACAATTATCACCGATTACTACATTATCTCCGATAAAACTATTGGGATAAATTTTCACGTTATGGCCTATCTTTACATTCTTTCCGATGTAGCAAAAGCTCCCCAGGTATAGTCCTTCGCCATACACAACTCCTTCTGAGATAACCGATGGCTGCTCAATACCGGACTTCATCAGTTTTACCTGATTGTAATATTCCAGCAATTTTGAAAAAGATTTATAGGCATCTTCCACTTTGATTAAGGTGGTTGTAATTTCCTGTTCCGATTCAAAAGACTTGTTTACAATGGCGATAGATGCCTTGGTAGAATAGATGTAATTATTGTATTTCGGATTGGCTAAAAAGGTAAGCGAACCTTCTGAACCTTCTTCTATTTTAGACAATTTATAGACTTCAACATTGGGATTTCCAACGACTTCGCCTTCTAATATGGATGCTATTTGTATTGCAGTAAATTTCATTCCGACAAAAATATAAAAAACTACCTAAAATTTGTTAATTTCTTCAAGTACTTTTGGAAAACAGATATAGAATTTTGTAACCGGTTTAGAGAAAGCTCTTGAATTCAGTTGATCGGAAGAAACCACAATATCTTCAATCGTCTTATCTTTTTTTACAATCTGAATGGGTTGAGCTTCTTTGTTATAACCCAGCGTTTTGATTTTTCCTTTAAAAACAAAATAATCTGTTTCAGACATCGTTATCGGGTAGAATTTCAACAACTCTTCCTTATATTCCGTTACTGCTTCCCTACTGTATTTTTCGTTACTTAATTTTATCTTCAGCAAATCTCTGTTGATAATCATCTTACTCAATAAACTCAACACAAAGTCATCGTGCTCTTGCCAGGTCTTTAAAGCACTCATAATATCGAAATCATCTAACTGAGAAAATTTTTCCAGAATTTCTACTGTAAAATCTTCTTTCTCAATTTTATGAGTCAGAAAAAACCGGAGCGGCTTTGAAGCTTCCAAAGCGATTCCTCTTTGTGCTAATTCTTTTGCTCTTTTCAATACTTTGGTCAGTATCAGCTCTGCCACCAAACTGGTCTTATGCAAATAGGTCTGCCAGTACATCAACCGTCTGGCCATTAAAAATTTTTCGATAGAATAGATTGCTTTTTCTTCTACAACCAACATATCATCCACCACGTGAAGCATCTGAATTAACCGGTCAGAATTGATATTACCTTCGGCAACTCCGGAATAAAAGCTGTCTCTTTTGAGGTAATCCATACGATCCATGTCCAGCTGGCTTGAAATCAGTTGGAGCATGAATTTCCGATGGTATTCTCCTTTAAAAATCTGAATGGCTAAACTTAATTTACCATCAAGTTCCTGATTTAAACGATGCATAAGCAGCAGAGAAATTTCTTCGTGATGCACACTTTCCACAATACTTTGTTCTAAAGCATGCGAAAAAGGTCCGTGACCGATATCGTGCAACAAAATGGCTACATAAAGAGCTGTTTCTTCATCCCGGGTAATGGAAATCCCTTTAAACCGCAATACTTCTACGGCTTTTTGCATCAAATGCATGGCTCCCAAAGCATGATGAAACCGGGTATGATGGGCTCCGGGATAGACCAGATAAGACATTCCCATTTGAGAAATTCTCCGCAATCGTTGAAAATAAGGATGCTGAATTAAGTCAAAAACCAGTTCGTTCGGAATACTGATAAATCCGTAAATTGGATCGTTAAAAATTTTTAATTTATTGGTTATACTCACAAAATTAGAATTGGTTTACAAATATACTGATTTTGATTTTGTATTAATCCATCATTTTTTACAATAACTTTAATACTTCCTACGTTCGATAATTGTTAAATTGCACCGTATAAAAAACACCGTTTATGAACAAAATAAAAATTCTCTGGGTAGATGATGAAATCGATTTGCTCAAACCGCATATTCTTTTTTTAGAAAATAAAAACTATGCTGTAACTACTTGCAATAACGGTCGGGATGCCATTGATATTTTTGAAGACAATCAGTTTGACATTGTGTTTTTAGATGAAAACATGCCTGGTATGAGCGGTCTGGAAACCCTTTCGGAAATGAAAGAAAAAAAATCAGCCATTCCCGTCATTATGATTACCAAGAGCGAAGAAGAGCACATCATGGAGGAAGCAATCGGTTCTAAAATTGCAGATTACCTGATCAAACCGGTTAATCCGAACCAGATTCTGCTGGCTTTGAAGAAAAATTTAGACCATTCCCGCCTGGTGACCGAAAAGACGACTTTAGACTATCAGAAAGAATTCCGTAAAATCGCGATGGAACTGGCCATGGTGAATTCGTTTGAAGACTGGGCTGAACTGTATAAAAAATTAATTTTCTGGGAAATTGAACTGGAAAATATTGAGGATCAGGGATTAATTTCAATTCTGGAATCGCAAAAAGTAGAAGCCAACAGCCAGTTCGGAAAATTTATTGAAAAGAATTATGAAGGCTGGTTTGAAGACAAGACAGACAAGCCGGTTTTATCGCACAAATTATTCCGTGAATATGTGGTTCCGGAAATTGTAAAAAAAGATAAACCTATTCTTTTTGTGGTTATAGACAACCTGCGGTATGACCAATGGAAAGCATTTGAAAGCGTGGTGAACAATCATTATAAACCCGAAAAAGAAACAGCCTATTATGCCATTCTGCCCACGGCAACACAATATGCCCGAAACGCTATTTTTTCCGGTCTGACTCCATTGGAAATGGAAAAACAATTTCCGCAATATTGGAAAAACGATGTGGAAGACGGCGGTAAGAACCTTTATGAAGGCGAATTTTTAGAAGCACAGCTTAAACGCCTGGGGCTGCATATTAAAAGTGAATATTATAAAATTACCAATTTTAAAGACGGTAAAAAACTGGTAGACAACTTTAAAGGACTCAAAAACAACAACTTAACAACCATTGTTTATAATTTTGTAGATATGCTTTCGCACGCCAAAACAGAGATGGAAGTGGTGAAGGAACTGGCCTCTAACGACAAAGCATACCGGTCGTTAACCTTAAGCTGGTTCAAAAATTCCCCATTGCTGGAAATGATTCAGCTGGCTCAGCAAATGGGATTCAAATTAATTCTGACTACCGATCACGGAACAATAAATGTTAAAAACCCATCTAAAGTAATCGGTGATAAAAACACCAGTTTAAACCTCCGTTACAAAACCGGCCGGAGCCTAACGTATGAAGACAAAGATGTATTTGCCGTAAAAGATCCGAAAAAAATCGGTTTACCGGCCATTAACATGAGCAGCTCATTTATTTTTGCCAAAAACGATTTGTTTCTGGCCTACGTGAATAACTACAATCATTATGTGAGTTATTACCGTAACACCTATCAGCACGGCGGTATTTCGCTGGAGGAAATGATTGTACCGTTTTTGGTGTTTAATCCGAGGTAGGGAAGTTGGAAGTTGGATATTTGGGGTTAGTAATTTAAGTAGGCCATAGAAAAATGATTACTTTTGCTGTCATGACTGCGATTGGGTTTATTACAGTAAAACGAACCTCATCCATCGTATTTCAATAAAAGAAAACAGCAAATGCAATACCAGTTCAGTTTAAACGAAATAGATACTGTTGCCCGGCAAATAATTACGCAAAACCCTGAAAAAGTAATTCTTTTTAACGGGCTGATGGGTGTTGGAAAAACCACCTTCATCAAAGCCTTATCCAAAGCTTTAGGAGTTGTAAACACAACTTCCAGTCCTACTTTTTCATTGGTTAACGAATATGAAGCCCATGACGGATTGGTATATCATTTTGATGTGTACCGCCTCAAAAGCGAAAGAGAAGCTCTTGACTTTGGTATTGAGGATTATCTCTATTCCGGCCATTGGTGCTTTATTGAATGGGCAGAAAAAATTCCGAACCTCATTCCTGAGAAACACAGTGTCATTTCGATAGAGATTTTGGAAAACGGAGACCGGAAATTAATTTTAAACTGATTTTTATCTGAGCTGTAATTTGTAAGCTGTTTTTATTGTAAACTTAAAACTTATTACAGGTTCTGTTTAAAATAACTCTTTTTAATTCCAAAATAATTTCTAACTTAGACACTTATTTTACAATTTGATTTATGCCCATCACACCTTTCTCCAAACAGCAATTACTTCCGCAGGAAGAGAAATTGGAAATCGCCCGACATAAAAGTGAATTATTCATCGGGATTCCCAAAGAGACTTCCTATCAGGAACGCAGAATCTGCTTGACCCCCGATGCCGTAAATTCCCTTGTATCGCACGGACACAGGGTTTTAATAGAGGCCGGAGCCGGAGAAAGTGCAAGCTACACCGACAAAGAATATTCCGATGCCGGGGCGGAAATTACGCAAGACCCGAAAAAAGTTTTTAGCTGTCCGATGATTCTTAAGGTAGAGCCGCCTACTTCTGCCGAAATTGAAATGATTAACCCCAATACAATCATTATTTCTGCCATCCAATTAAAAACCCGTAAAAAGGAATACTTTGAAAAACTGGCCAAAAAGAAAATCACGGCTTTTGCCTTTGAATTCATCAAAGACGACGACGGCTCCTACCCTGCCGTAAAATCATTAAGCGAGATTGCCGGAACTGCTTCCATACTTGTTGCAGCGGAACTAATGATTAACAATCAGTTTGGTAAAGGGCTGCTTTTTGGAAATATAACCGGTGTTGCTCCCACAGAAGTAGTAATCATCGGTGCCGGAACGGTGGGTGAATTTGCCGCTAAAACCGCACTTGGTCTGGGTGCAAACGTCAAAGTGTTTGACAATTCGATTACCAAACTCCGCCGTTTGCAAAACAATGTAAAACATCCTATTTTTACCTCAACCATACAACCCAAAGGATTACTGAAGGCACTGCGTCGTTGCGATGTAGCCATCGGAGCCATGCGTGGCCAAAACCGTACACCGGTGGTCGTGACCGAAACCATGGTGGAACACATGAAAAAAGGAGCAGTAATTGTAGATGTAAGTATTGATACCGGAGGGTGTTTTGAAACCTCTGAAATTACCACACACGAAAAACCTACATTCATTAAAAACAACGTTATACACTATTGTGTACCCAACATTCCGTCCAGGTATTCCAAAACAGCTTCGTTGTCTATCAGTAATATACTGACCCCCTATCTGATTCAGATTGCCGAAGACGGTGGTGTGGAGAGTGCCATCCGATGTAACCGCGGCCTCAAAAACGGGCTCTATTTTTACCACGGCATTTTAACCAACAAATCTATTGGCGACTGGTTTGATTTGCCGAACAGCGACATTAATTTGATTGTGTTTTAGCAAATTTGTCCGTACTTTTGTGCCCTATAAACTTTTGTAATGAAATTCTATCAGCGACTTGCTTTTTTCCTGTTCGGTTTGTTAATCGGCGTTATTTTTTTAGTTTATTTTTTAGGTGCTAAAGCCGAATCAAGGGGGGTAAGTTTTTGCTACCTGCCTAACTGCAGGGTACTAAAAGACATTCGCAGCAAACCGTTTCATTACACCGAGGAAGCCTCTGCCGTACTGGCTGAAACTTGGATTGATACGGTTGATATCAGAAATACCCTGACACATGGCGATGTTGATTTCAGCAAAAGCAACATTAAAGAAGGTGCCGGCAAATTATATGTAATTGAAGGCAAAACCCTTAACCAGGTTCCCATTACCCTTGAAGTACTTAATTTTGAAAAGAAAGCCGTTTTAAAATCTATTCAAAAACCGTAACATGCACTGCCTCATCCGTCCCGTAACCCCTACTGATTTTGAGGCTGTTTATGCGTTTATCAATACGTTGGAAGATTGTGTTTTTCCCAAAGAATCCCAACGCCAAATCTTTCTCGAAAACCTTGCTAATCCGAAGCACATTTTTCTACTGGCCGAAATCAATCAAATTCCGGTGGGTTTTCTGAGTTGCCATGTGCAGAACCTTATTCACCATGGCGGTTTAGTGGGAGAAATTCAGGAAATGTATGTGGATGCCAACTACAGAAGCCGGCAAATCGGACAGCAATTGCTCGACGAGTTAAAAAAGCTGTCCAAGCAAAACAATCTGCTGCAAATTGAAGTCACCTCCGGCTTTAAACGTGAAAAAGCTCATGCTTTTTATGAACGGGAAGGCTTTTTTCATACGCATAAAAAGTTTGTACTTAAAATGTAAGGAGTCAATATTGTCCGGTATGTTTATTCTGAAAAAACAGAAATAAAACCTATTCACCTTACTCTCAATCACATATTCATTTTACTGTTTATGATTATAACGGGCACGGAGCATCAAACGGTAATCCTTTTCTACCGTCTGATTTTCTTGTTCTGTAACCTGAAATTGTTACATATTTTATACGTCCGTTACTTTTTATGACGTAAAATTGTATACATTTACTTTAACCCTACTATGGGCTTAATATTTTTTTATAAAAGTGGTTTAAAATTATATTCCCTTTATTGTTCAATAGATAAAAAACAATAAGTATGAGATCATTATACGCAATTACAGCCTGTTTAATCAGTCAGTTATTTTTTTCGCAAAATGATCCTGTTGCACCATATATAGTTACCCAAAAACCGGTTTCAGGAGTTATTACCGAAAACTTCTCCTATCTGCTGACCGATGCCGAAAACATCGATTTAAAAAAACTGCTCAAAAACGAATACGAACTTCAGAAAAATTACTGTGGTTGCGAAAAAAAGGATTTAAAAGATTTACCAAAACATATCTGGTTGATTGGCAAAATACAAAATGCAACCATAGATACGTTAGATTTAATATTCTATACTTCTAATGCACAAAAAGTTGACACCTATATTATTTCTGAAACCGATACCTTAAAAAAAACTGTTGGCTACATTCAAAAAACGGATGAGCGTTATATCAAAGAAATGCCCAATGCCATCAACATAAAACTTTTTCCCAATGAGGAAAAAACAATCGTTCTGCATCAAAAAATACATATTGATTATGAATTAATTTCTAAATTCAATATTTGCACACACGATGTTATAAATGTAACCTTACTGGAAAACTACCGTTTTTATCAAAACAACATGCTTCTGTCATCCATACTGTTGGGCGGTTTAGTACTGCTCTTTCTGTATAATTTTTTTATGTTCTGCAGAATCCTGACTAACAATTATCTGTATTATTCCCTTTACCTGGCTTCAACTTTTGTATTTATCTTAATCATGAAAGACCGGAACCAAAACTTTAACCTCAGGGATGTGATGCTCTTTTTTCCTTTAATCAGCGAAGTTTCTTATTGCCTGTGTATCGTTTTTTACGGCTTGTTTGTCAAATCGATTATCCAAACAACCAACAGAAACATTTCTTTATTCTTAAATACCTATTTTGCCCTGACATCATTTTATATTGTTTACCTGATTACAATCTTTTTTATAAACACCTATAGTTTTAATGAAACAACGCTATGGATAAAAGCTGTCTTTAAATGCCTGTCATTATTTTTTGTTCTTATCCTCATTTTTCAATTGTATAAAACCAATAAAACCAATACAACCAATTATGTTAAATACATTATCCTCGGAAGTGTGGTTTTAACCTTTTCATATTTATTGCAAACCTTTTTTGATTATGTTGACAGAACATTATTCAGCATGAGCTTTTCTAAAAAAGTAATCAGAAACCATCTGTCGATATTAATAGGAACTGTTTTAGAAATTTCTTTTTTCAGTTATGCCTTGTATATCAATACCTCGCAAATAATTAAAGAAAAAATAGCCTTGGAGAATCTGAGTGCTTTAAAATCCCGTTTCTTTGTCAATATCTCTCATGAATTCAGAACTCCTCTTACGTTAATCAAAAGCCCGACCCAAAGTTTACAGTCTAAAATAACCGACAAAAATCTGTTGAAAGAGCTTGCATTAATTGATCAAAATTCTGACAGGATGCTGGAACTGACGAATCAATTATTGGAACTATCAAAAATTGATGACGGAAATTTAAAACTTATGCTAAAAGCGGAGAACATTACAACTTTTATCAATGCTGTTATTGAACCTTTTGTTTTTGAGGCCAAAGAAAATCAACTGAACTTTGTTCATACCATCGATTCAACACCGGTTATTTACTTATTTGACAGGGATATAGTCCAAAAAATTGCAACTAATTTATTATTAAATGCTTTTAAGTACTCGCCTGAAAAAGAAGAAATAACTTTTTCAGCTTCTGTAAAAGAAGACAATCTGATAATGGCTGTCACCAATACCAATCCCGGATTAACAACCCAGGACCTGGTTACTCTTTTTGAACGGTTTTATCAGGTGAACGAAAAACAGCCCGGAGCAGGCATCGGCTTATCGCTCGTGAAAGAACTCGTTGATCTTTACAAAGGTAAAATTGAAACTTCTTTGGTAAATAACAGGTTGTCATTTAAAGTAACCCTGCCTTTGAAAAAAGTAAATCAGGAAGTCAAAGAAGATAAAAATCCAGTTATAGAAAGTTTCGAAAAAAATGAACTTCCGGTACTTTTAATTCTTGATGACAATCCGGATATAAGAACTGTCTTAAAAGAACTGTTTAAAAACAATTACCACATTTTAGAAGCCGACAACGGTAGAGCGGCGTTAAAAACTGCCCAAAAAGAAATTCCTGATTGTATTATTTCTGATGTAATGATGCCCAACATGAATGGTTATGAATTTGTAAACAACATTAAAATCAATGAACTGACATCGTTTATTCCGGTCATTCTGTTAACGGCCAAAGCTTCAGAAGAATCACACCTTGAAGGATTAAAAAATAAAGCTGACGCCTACCTGACCAAACCGTTTAATCATGATATTATAAAAGAAACTGTTAATCAATTAATAACGGAACGCCAGAAACTACACCAACGGTATAGCCGTGAACTTATTCTGCGGCCTGCCGACATTGTAATTAATTCTGTAGATGAAAAATTCGTCAGAAAACTCCAGACTGTTCTGGACAAAGAACTTTCAAATGCAGCATTCAGTTCTGAAAATTTTGCTTCTGCCCTTGGTATAAGCCGAATGCAATTACACCGAAAATTAAAATCATTATTGGGTGTCTCTACAACCGAATTTTTAAGAAATGAACGTTTAAAAGTTGCCGGAGAATTACTGAAAAAAGATTGTAGCAGTATATCAGATGTAGCCTATGCCGTTGGGTTTAATGATGTATCTTACTTTTCAAAGTGTTTTAAAGAAATGTATCATTACACCCCAACAGAATACATGGAGAAAAATAAAATCGCTTAGTCTACTACTTACACAAATGTAGATATGACACGCATTTATATCAGATAAAGTTTTATTAAACTGAATTTACTTCTTCGGGCGTGCTGGTTTACAAAAAATACTGTATTTTTAGCCCTCTAATCAACAACCATGCGTTACGTTATTGCCTTTTTCTTTCCGTGGCTTTCCTTATTACTGCAGGGTAAGATTGCCTCTGGTATCATCTGTCTGATTTTACAACTTACCCTAATTGGCTGGATACCTGCCGTAATCTGGGCATTTACAGCTTTGAACAGAATGTATGCAGACCGGAGAACAAATAAAATCATTAAGGAAATGAAAAAAAAGTAGTCAGATTAACTTTACGGGCTTTCGCAATCGCTTATGAAAATATATTCTTTTCCGCCTATTTCCGGTCAAAATGCCAAAGTGCTTGTATTAGGTACCATGCCTGGGGTTCAGTCATTGCAGTTGAATCAATATTATGGACATCACAGAAATGCATTCTGGAAAATTATGTTCACACTTTTTAACGAACCTTTTTCTACTGATTATACCCTTCGGAAAGCGTTAGTATTACAACAGAAAGTGGCCGTTTGGGATGTTCTGCAGGCCTGTATCCGGCAAGGAAGCCTGGACAGTGCAATTAAACAAGAAATTCCAAATGATTTTGAACCGTTTCTGCAAAATCATCCGAACCTCACACACATTCTGTTTAACGGTCAAAAGGCTGCCTACTACTTCAGGCAACATGTTCGCCTTTCCACACCGTGTAAACTGATTACATTACCATCTACCAGTCCGGCCAATGCCGGCATTTCTTTTGAACAAAAACAAAAGGAATGGCAGATTATAAACGAATTGCTGGCCGAATGATACCGCTTGACTTTGTCTTGCGTAATCTTTGATAATTCAGTCAGACTATTTTTATCCGAAAATCTGTTCTTTTACAAAGCAAATTCAAATAGTTCCGATTACTCTTCCTCATCCCAATCGGAATCCTCCGGAAAATTATCCCGGTCAATGGGGTCTTGATACGCCTCCTGATCAGGTCGTATGGCTCCGGGCGGATTAAAAAGTTCCCATTCATCCCAAAAATAATGTTCCTTGTCAAATCCTGCCACCCAATTGATAAAGAGTAGCCTGAATTCATTTATCTCTTTACGAATAAGAACCACAAAATCCTTGTCTTTAAAAGTGGGATGAAAACGAATACTGCCAACCTGTACCTCCAAATGCATGGCATAATCTCTTATAATAGCCGCATTTTGCATTCGGATGCTGTACTCATCACCCGCTTCGGCTCCTGCAATTTTACTACAGATCATGGTAATATCATCCTGCATCATATACTTTGTATCATTTAAAATCTTATCATCTTCCGGAATGGTTTCCAGTAAACCATTGATTAATTTTGCTATTTCTTCGGCCTTTTGATAAACGGGCAAAGTCTTTAACTGGTCAAACTTTCTCATGGTATGATGGGTTTATTAATTCTGTTTAACGATTATTTTTGGCATTTAAAATTACAAAAAAATCATACATCTCAAAATAAGCTGTATTTCAAAACAGAATATCACTTTTACATTTTTGTTATATATATGTTATTTATAAGTGCTATCTGTTATATTTACAACATATTAGAATGAATAAGACTACAATATTTGTCTGGTATTTATAAACCCTGTTTTTTTTAACATTTTATTCCATTTTTTTGTTTAAAATTCTGTTAAAAATGGTTAGGTTTGCATTACCCAAAAACAATTAATAACTTGACCACAATTTTTAAAACAGAGCATTGTCATGCCCATGGCTGTCATGCATCAATCAGAACACATATCCATTTTTGGTGGACACCTTGTTGTTTAAAGAGGACTCACACTACATCACTTACTATTAAAGACTTCACCACTCATGTGTGTTACACCGGGCACGGATTACACCTACTTTCCAATACGCTTTTAGCAGACTGTAAGCGATTTAAAAAAAGGGAAAAATTATTCTCATCCAGCTGAAAAAAAGACGACAAATCAATCATTAAAAGTATCTTTTATTGGTATGAAATAATCGTTTTAGCAGCGATATTAAAATCCTAATTTTTTCATAACCTACTGAAATACAATAAAAAAAGAAAACATTAAAACTTAATTTTACACGCTCAAAGCAGCCCCAAAACTTAAACTAAAATTCAATGAATAATACATACGCTTCGTCAAACAAACTCGTTTGGAAGATCAAAATTAATCCTAAACTGGGAGGTTTACTGGTTTTTATTTCGGTCTTGTGTTTTGGTCTGTTTATTATTCATCTCCGCTCAGAAATTATTTTAAAACACAGACTAAATGAAATGGGCAATCTGCTTTTGATTGTTCAAAAAAATATCCAACAGTCATTAAACAACTCATACACGGCCAACCTTACCCTGGCATTAACCATTGACAGCGAAGGTAAGCCTCAGGAATTTGAAAAAGTGGCCGAAGAAATCATACGTCAGAATCCGGCCATTGATCTGGTACAATTGGTTCCTGACGGAATAATTACTTACGTATATCCGGTTCAGGGTAATGAAAGTGTCATAGGGTTTGATATTCTGCATCCTACTACGGGTTCAGTAGTCCGGCAGGAAGCTTTAAAATCTATACATAACCGAAAGATGTTTTTTGCCGGTCCCATAGAACTTAAACAGGGCGGAATGGGTATCATTGGCCGTTTACCTGTGTTTAACAAGAATAAATTCTGGGGATTTTCGGCTGTGGTTATCCGTCTGGAGAGTCTGATCGAAGCCTCCGGTATTCAAAATATTAAATCGGATAAATATTATTTTCAGCTATCCAAAATCAATCCTCAGACCAAAACAGAAGAATTCTTTTTTGATAATAAAATAAACCCTAAGAAAAGTCGTTATAAGGCCGCTAAACTGAATGATGAGGGTTGGAAACTCTATATCGTTGAAAAACACAGCAGTCCGATTATCTCAGAACTGATGAGCTCACTTACATTGGCCATTCTGCTTTCAGTAGTTTCCGGTTTATTTGCCTATTTTATTTTTAGACGACCGGCAGAACTTATCCGTTTGGTCAACGCACAGGCAAAGGAAATCAGCAAGACTGAAAGTCTCTTTAAAACTATTTTTGATAAAGCGGCGGTAGGGATTGCCCAAATATGCGTCCGTCAGCACCAATTTGACACCGTAAACGATCATTTCGCTAACATGCTGGGCTATACACCGCAAGAATTAAAAGCAAAAACCTTGACAGAAATTACCCAACAATGCGATTATATTCTCATTCAGGAAAAAGAAGAACTGCTTAAATCAGGTGTTATTGAAGACTACACCGTAGAAATCAGACTGCGGGCAAAAGACAACCGTGAGATATGGGTGAACCTGATTGTATCTACTGTCTCATCAATGATTAACATTGCCATTATTGAAGACATCACCGAAAAAAAAGAGCGTGAAAACCAAGTAATTGAGAATAACAAACGTTTGAAAAGTCTCTTTGATGATTCGCCTGTTCCGCTTTGGGAAGAAGATTTTTCAAACGTTAAAAACTACCTGACCACTATCGGTTTAATGGGTAAAACCAAAAAAGAAGTGGAGGAATATATCACGTCACATCCTGAAATTATCACAGAATGTATCAAACGGATACGCATTATCAATATGAATCAGCAATGCCTGGCTCTTCACGAAGCAACCGCCGAAGCACAACTGATTGAAAATTTTGAATCAATGCTTGTGGAAGAATCATTACACACCGTTAAAAAACAAATTGTCCTGATCTGTAAAAATAAACTGTCCTTTGAAACAATAACAAAAATCAAAACGTTAAGTGGTAAAGAGAAACATGTTCATTTACAGTGGAATGTGATTTCCGGTTATGAAGACACATTGGAACGCGTAATCATTACCACCCAGGATATCAGCATGCGTATTGTGGCACTGAGCAAACTGGAAGAGTCTGAAAAAAAGCTTAACGAACTCATCAATTCGATTGACGGCATTGTGTGGGAATTTAATCAGGAAGACGGTAAATTCAGCTTTATCAGCGATAAGATTGAAACTATTTTGGGCTATGTAAAAGAGGATATACTCCTGCATAGCACATACTGGGAAGAACACATTCACCCCGAAGATCAGCTTGCCGTTTTAACGCAAATTAAAGCCCTGAACAGTAAAAACAATTATTTAGACATTGAATACCGCATGATCTCATCTGCAGGAAAAATTATTTGGGTGCGTGGCATTGTTAACTATGTAAAAAACAAGCGAACCAAGAAAAAGTTAATACGGGGCGTAATAATTGATATTACCCAATCAAAGCATGTGGAGAATAATTTAAACCAGTCGTTAGATATTGTGACTGAGCAAAACCGCCGAATTTTTAATTTCTCACACATTGTGTCGCATAACCTGAGGTCACATACCAGTAATATTCAATCGATTATCAATTTATTGGAAATCACAGAAAGACCCAAGGAACGGGAAGAACTATTGGATATGCTTAAAGAAGTCGCAACTGACTTAGATGGTTCTGTATACCACTTAAATGAAATTACCACTATTTATACCAACATTAACATTGAGCAGCAAAAAATACAGCTGAAGCTGGCCGTAGATGGGGTTATATCCGGTTTAGATAATATTATTACCCTACGTAAAGCCAGAATAAAAAACCTGCTTGCCAACAACATTATCATCCAGCACAATAAATCATATCTGGACAATATTATTCTGAACTTCCTCTACTATATTCTGAAAAACAAAGATTTAAAAACCATTCCAACCATTGAAATTAGTTCCTATCCGGAAAATAATTATGTTGTTTTAGAAATTAAAGACCTGGGTAAAGGATTAAACATTGAAAGAAACAGTGACAAAATTTTCAGTCTTTTTCATTCAGCAGACAACAACGCTGATGTAAACCACGGTTTTGGTTTATTTATTGCCAAATCACAAGTAGAAGCTCTGAACGGTAAAGTTCGGATAGAAAACACCCCCCTTGAAACTATTTTTAAAATTTATTTCAGATGAAAAAATCAGTATTAATCATAGACAACGACCCTATTTACCTGACCATAACTCAAAAAGTAATTGAAAAACTAAACCTGTCAGCTAAGATTTTTATAGAAAAAAACGGCTTCACGGCCATCCGGTTCATTACAGACTCTGTTGAAAACAACCATGAGCTCCCGCATGTTATCTTCCTGGATATTGAAATGCCGGTCATGAACGGATGGGAATTTTTGGATGAATACTGCAAAATAAATCACCCGCTTTTAACTGCCATTGAAATTTATATTGTGAGTTCGTCTATTTCTTCGCTCGACAAAGACAAAGCCAAGAACTACAGCCAGGTGAAAGGCTTTATTTCAAAACCGCTGACAATTGATACCTTAAAATCGATTTTGAGCCATTAAATCTTTTTCTTTTTTATGATTCATTTATAATTTTCCTTTATTCATTCCGATTATTCCTGCGTTGGTTGTTTTCCGCTTCCGGACATGCAGTGACTGCTTTAATTTTGTTGTTGAAATTAAGTAATCATTAAAAACTCAACAACATGAAAAAAGAACTGGTATTTTTAAGAAGTTTTGCCACCGTAGCTGCCTGTGGCGTTGTATTCCTTTCGTTTATGGCTTTTAACCAATCCGGTAATCAACGTTTTGCCGAGATTGATGTAGAACGAATTAACATTATTGAACCGGACGGTACAGTAAAGATGATTATTACTAACGTTGGCCGGTTTCCGAATGGCAGCGATACCATCAACAACCGGCCGACAAATGTAAACCGCAAGAAACGCTCCGGGATGTTGTTTTTTAACGAAGACGGCATGGAATGTGGCGGATTTATTTATGACGGACAGAAAAAAGCAAACGGGCACAGTTCAGGTTTGTCACTCACCTACGATCAATATGACGGTGACCAGGTCATGCAATTGCTGACGCAGGATTACAGCGAAGGAGAAAAACGCAGGGTAACCAGCAGCCTGGTTTTTAACGACCGGCCAGCCAAAGAAACACAGCAAAGAAACCATGAAATCCATATGGAAATTGAAGCATTACGTCAAAAAAATCCGGCCGAAGCACAAAAAAAGTTACAGGAATACGAAGCCCAGGGGCTGATTGGCGGTGCCCCAAGAATCCTGCTTGGCCAGACACGAAGTCAAAACAACGGGTTATTTCTTTTTGATGAAAAAGGCAAACCGAAAGCCATGTTTTATGTGGACAAAGACAACAAAGCTAAACTTGACTTTTTTGACGATAAAGGAGCTGTTATCGCTTCCTTTCCGGAGAATTCTTCTAAATAATTTACTTCCTGAAAATAGTCCTGTATCATTTATAGGACTATTTTTGTGTTTTCTGAAATCAATATTATGAAACAACTGCTTCATCAATTAAAACAGCACCGTTACTTTTTGCTGTTTATCCTGTTGTTTGCTTATGCCCATTCCATACAGATAAGGCTTTGGGTACGGGGGAAGCTCAGCTGGTATATTTTTACCCCGGAAGCAGCTGTCGGCACGCTCATTAGTGCCTGTTTTTTGTTTGCCATCCTGCTGTTCGTCATGAAACGATGGTACAAAGAATCACAGTTCCGTTTAAAGCAAACATTCAACATTTTTAGTCTCTCACTGCTATTGTACCTCTTATTGAAGAAACTGTTTGGTTTGATTATTTCCGTCATTTTTAATACGGTTGAAAAAAACTTTAACCCAGGTACAATCCTTCACAGCTTTACATCTGACCTGATGGATGCATTTATTTACGGTAGTTTCTTTCTGGCTTACTATTATTATCAGAAAAATAAGCAAAGTCAGCACCAGATTGCACTCTACAACCAGGCACTTTCTGAGAATAAAATAAATCAGTTAAAAGCCCAACTCAATCCGCACTTTTTGTTTAACAACCTTAATGTCTTAGATCAATTAATTGAAGAAGACAAACAACAGGCCTCTGACTTTTTAAATGAGTTTGCCGAAATTTACCGCTATGTGTTAACATCATCCGACCGGCCTTTGGTTACCGTAGCCGAAGAGGTTGCGTTTGCCGAACAGTATTTTAAACTGATGCAGTACAAATACGGAGAAGCTTATCAGTTAAACCTTATCAAATCTGAAGTTTCAACTGGATATATCGTTCCGCTTACCTTACAACTGCTATTGGAAAATGCTATCCAACATAACCTGGGAACAACAAAAAACCCGGTTATCATTACCATTTCAATTGATCAGTTTATAGTGGTTTCCAACAACATCAACTTAAAACAAAATCCAAAAGCACCATCAGGAAAAGCACTGAAAAACCTGAAAGAGCAATACGGGTTGCTTTCCGACAAAAAAATGACGGTTGTAAAAACCCCAACGGTGTTTTCCGTAACTTTACCTCTCATTCAAACCACAAAGCATGATTAACGTTGTTATTATAGAAGACGAAGCACCGGCCCGAAGAAAACTCAATCGCTTTCTGGAAGAAGTAAACGAAAAAGTTACCGTTATTTCGGAATTAACAACAGTTGAAGAGGCTATTTCTTTTTTCAGAACAGCTCCTGAAATTGATTTGATTCTGTCGGATATCGAATTGTTAGACGGCAATGCGTTTGGGATTTACAGTGAAGTTAAAATTACCTGTCCCATTATTTTTACAACAGCTTACAATCAATTTTTGATGGATGCCTTTGAAAGCAACGGTATAGACTACCTGCTGAAACCGTTTTCAGTTACCCGTTTTCAGAAAGCATGGGATAAGTTTTTACGACTTCGCCATTCCGGCCGGGAACAAACCGAATTCACCGCTACCCTGAATCAGCTTCTGAATTCATTTCAGGCTGACAATATAAGCTTTAAAAAACGATTTGCCGTGAATACTGCTAAAGAAACCTACTTTATTGAAACCTCACAAATTCAGTATTTTAAAGCCGAAGATGGTGTTGTCATGGCCATTGATCAGAACAATAAAAATCATCTCCTGGCGGCTGCAACGCTCAAATCTGTTGAGGATCAACTTAATCCGGAAGATTTTTTCCGGATCAACCGGAGTGAAATTGTACACAAACTATTTGTCGAGAGCATAGAGCGGTATAACAAAAACACATTGGCGGTCAAGCTGAAACATCAAAAAAATCACCTCATCACCAGCCAGCAGACTACCGCTTTATTCCGCCATTGGATTGAACAATAGATATCCGTAACTTTACCCTTTTTACAACGTCAATCCGAAAAACCGGTTCACATGAAAAAATTATTGTTTTGCTTCTTCCTGATGTCGTTTCTTCCGTCTAACGGACAATCTTATAAAATCACCTATGAGAAATGGAGTAACGGAACCAAAATGGAGAATCAGGATCCCGTTTTAGTTTTCACCAATTCTTCTGTAACACTACTGACTTCGGCAGAAATATTTTCCGGGAAGAAAGACTTTCCACGGGAACAGACCTATGTTGACCGGAGTAGCCAAAACATCATCCAATCAGCACTGTTAAGTAAAAATAAATCTGTTGCCACAATAGATTCATTGGCTCTCGGCAAACAAACATTTGAGTTGCTGAACGAAACCAAAACCATTTTAGGCTATCACTGCCGTAAAGCAAAAACCATCATTAATTCCAATACAATAGAACTGTGGTTTACCGAGGAACTCAAGGTAAAAGGAGCTCCAACCGTTTTAGGACAAAATTTGGGTCTGGTGCTGGAAATGAACCGCAATAATAACTTTGTTATTACAGCTGCCAAAATTGAAAAACTCAAAAAATTTCCTGCCGAAATAATTCTGCCCGATACAGGTTTTTCAGACGGATTAACCTACCGGGATCTGCTTTGGAAAAGCCGCTTTATCACTTTACCTGTTTTTCAGGACGAAACCATCAACTTTTCAGATAAATCAAAATCAAACGACAGTATTCTCCGTTTTGCCAACGGCACTGTTATTTTACGCAAAGTGAAATTTCCGGCTATACAAAACGGCACCCCTGTTTTTGCCTCATTAAAAACAAATTCTACAGGCGATGCTTATGACCGGACCGGTTCGCTGTTCGTGATTCCGGTTAAGGCTGAGAACACTTTTTTTAAAGGACTGGACAAAGGCATCAGCACCCTGCCTGTTTATCAAAACGGTAACGGGAAATCCTACCAGGGCGTTGTATTAAACAATGATTATCAACCATTAACCGAATTAATGCGTTTTTTTACGCCTTTCGGTATTAAACAATACAACCATATTAGCTTAAAAGATAAAACCTGGCACCAGGAAGTACCGTATCGTCAGGACATTTCGGAATTACAGCCCCTTTTGAGCGGACAGGAAATGTGGGTGGGGGCTTTTATCGGGAATTACGACCAGGGTGGTCACCGGGTTTCAGTAGAAATCACCATTCACCCACAGGAAAGCGAAAGTAAAAAAGAAACTTTTGCTCTACCCCTTTTTAACACAACCAACGTAATGGAAATGGCCGGGCAGGAATATGCCACCATGTTTTCTGATGAAAAAGGGTTAGAAGTAACATTCACATTAAGTAAACCGCTCAAAACCGCAAAACTAAGATACATCACCACCGGACATGGCGGCTGGGAAAACGGCGACGAATTTGTACCCAAGAAAAACAGCATATACTTAAACGGAAAACTTGCATTTGCATTTGTTCCCTGGCGGCAGGACTGCGGATCGTACCGTTTATTCAATCCGGCTTCGGGTAATTTTGGCAATGGTTTATCATCGTCTGATTACAGCCGTTCCAATTGGTGTCCGGGTACCGTAACCAACCCGATACTGATAGATCTGGGCGATTTACCAGCCGGCACACATACACTACGGGTTCAAATCCCGCAAGGCTTACCGGAAGGAAACAGCTTCAGTGCCTGGAACGTTTCGGGCATATTGATAGGAGAAGCGGCTGAGTAAAATTCCCTGCCGTTTGCTATCTGTCGACTAAAAACAATTAATCTTTTGTTTTAAAAACTATTGTGCTCATTATAGTGATAACTTTAATTTGCTAAAAACACATAAACATGATTAAAATCATGTTCTGATTCTTTTACAAAAAGCAATTAAAGTGTAACCCTTGTTACGGAAGCAATCAAATATTATAAACCTAGATTACATTTAAAATCTTATCCATCACCCAATTGGTTTGAGCAGCCGATTGACCTGATGAAGGATGAATAATCTCACCCGCTAAATGTTCCTTCATATTTTGCACATGATGAAACTGAATATTTTCAGGATGCTCAACAAACACTTCCTGGGTTCCTTTTCCATTTATAAGCTGTAAAGGAAGATCCTCAAAAACGGCAAATCGAATTTTTCCTTTACTACCGATGATTTCTACTTTATCATCTCGTTCAAAACTACCGAAATTCCAGGATCCGGAACCGGTTACTCCGGATTTGTGTAACCAGCTTGCCACCACAGCATCGTTAGCGGTGTATAATTTCTGTTGGTTTAAACTGATTCCGTTAACCGAAGTTATCTCACCAAAATAGTAAGCAAACAAATCCAGTCCGTGACTCGCTAAATCTTCAAAATATCCTCCCGGGGCAATTTTTGCATCCGTCCGCCAATTATAGGTTCTGTCTAAATCTATTGAAGACGGAGATTTACTTAAGTACCAGCTAACATGACGAACTTCACCAATTTCAAGATTATCTATCCATGTTTTAACTTGATTGAATCGCGGCAAAGATCTTCTGTAATAAGCCACAAACAAAGGCAGTTCTTTTTCATCAAAAGCCTGAATAATTTTCAAACATTCCTGATAATCAACAGCCATAGGCTTTTCTATACAACACGGTTTTCCTGCCTCTGCTACTTTCAGGGCATAAAACTCATGGGTGTCAGGCGGAGTGGCAATATAAACGGCATCAACCCCGGGGTGATTAATCAATGCGTCTGCCTCAGAAAAAAAGTGCGGAACGTTATGCCGAAGAGCGTAATCCTTTGCTTTTTCGGCATCCCGACGCATCACGGCGAACAGTTCAAAACCCGGTATTTTAGAATAAGCGGGGCCGCTTTTCTGCTCAGTTACGTTACCACAGCCAATGATTCCCCATTTAATTGTATTGCGGTACTCGTTTGTTTTTGACATCAGTAATATAAATTAAAAAAGTTTAAAAGTCCTGTTATTAAGGACAGCGAACATAATAAAAAAATAAAATTAAACATTATCAAGCATACGTCAAAAATAAGTTAATCCTTATAAGGATAGTAGTATTTTTTGAATACTTTTGCATCAAAATTAATAATCATTAAAATGAAAAAAATACTTGCATTACTTATTACGGCCTCCCTGTTTGTGGCTTGTAATAAACTGGGCGATCATGAATTTGTAATCAATGGTACAGCAGAAGGTCTTTCAGACGGCAAATTAGCTATACTGGAAACCTTAGATGAAAGCGGTATGGGACTGAAACCAACAGATACGGCTGTCATTAAAAACGGTAAATTTGAATTCAAAGGAACCACAACCGAACCTGAACTGCGGTTTATTCAATTAGACAGTGTACAGGGTAAAGTTGCTTTTATTCTGGAAAACGGCGAAATAAGTATCAAAGCTTTTAAAGACAGTATAACTAAATCGGTTATCGGCGGTACGTATAACAACGATCAATTTGCCGTTTACAATAAAGAGCAAAACACCATTCAGAAAAAAATTGCCGATTACAGAACAGTAAACAAGGAAAAAATGGAAATAGCCATGCAAACCAACGATACGGCTACGGTGAACAGTCTGAGAGATGGTTTTGTAAAGCTGAATGATGAATTTAAAGATTATAACGTAAAGTTTGCTGAGAATAACCCTAAAGCTTATATCAGCGTTTTAATGATTCAAAACATGCTGACCCAACCGGGAACTGACTTTGAAAAACTTGAGAAAATATTCAACAACTTAGATAAATCAGTAAAGGATACCAAACCGGGTAAGAATGTTGGCGAATTAATTGCCAACAGAAGTTCTGCAGAAATAGGGAAAAATGCTCCTGAATTCTCGGCTCCCAATCCGGAAGGAAAAACCATTTCGTTAAAAGAATCGTTAGGAAAAGTAACCATTATTGATTTCTGGGCTTCCTGGTGTGGGCCATGCAGAAAAGAAAATCCGAATGTAGTTGCTTTATATAATGAGTTACACGACAAAGGGTTAAACATCATTGGGGTTTCTTTAGATAAAGAAGGCGATGCTCAAAAGTGGCAAGATGCTATTACGGCTGATAAGTTAACCTGGCCACAGGTTTCCAATCTGAAATACTGGAATGATCCTATTGCTAAAAAATATAATGTGCAAAGTATTCCTGCCACATTTATTTTAGATGCAACCGGCAAAATTGTTGCCAAGGATTTAAGAGGAGATGAATTGAAAGCCAAGGTTATAGAATTATTAGGTTCATAATTTAACCGAATATATATTCAAAAAATCCCCACTCCGGGGATTTTTTTAGTTTACTCATTGCCAAACGCTTATCAATTAATTAAAAATAATCGCAAAAAAAGGTTTGCACAATGTAAAAACAATTCTATATTTGCAACCGCGAATCCGCAGGAGGGGAGATACTCAAGCGGCCAACGAGGACGGACTGTAAATCCGTTGGGAAACCTTCGCAGGTTCGAATCCTGCTCTCCCCACAAAACCAATACTCCTGATACGTCAAAAGCTCGCTTTTGTAAGTATCGGGAGTATTGGTTTTGGTAAGGTTTCCCCTGTTGTGATCACCGAAGGTAATCCGAAATATACCCTTCATTTTTTATGAAAAACTCAGAAACCTTACCACAAAATTGAATACATAAAAAGCTCGCTTTTGTAAGTATCGGGAGTATTTGTTTTGGGTAAGGTTTCCCCTCTTGTGATCACCGGAGGTAATCCGAAATATACCCTTCATTTTTTATAAAAAAAACTCAGAAACCTTACCACAAAATTGAACCCCTAAAAAGCTCGCTTTTGTAAGTATCGGGAGTATTGGTTTTGGGTAAGGTTTCCCCTGTTGTGATCACCGGAGGTAATCCGAAAGATACCCTTCATTTTTTATAAAAAACTCAGAAACCTTACCACAAAATTGAATACATAAAAAGCGAGCTTTTGATGTATCGGCTTCATTGATGTATAAACACCATTTTAATAATTTCAAATAAATTATCCAGTTCTTTTTTAATTTCAACCTTCGCATGGCTGAGGTTTAACCGTAAAAATCCCTTTCCTTTTACTTGTTCAAATAAATCCTCATTATAGGAACACAATACCGTTGTGCCTGCATAATCAGTATAATTTAATAGTTCCGTTAAATCATTTTCATCATAAATCACGAATAACAAAACATCAAAAAAATTAACATCAACTTCATATCCCTTATGAAGAACGGATTTTTCAATCGTATAAAGCGTGCTGTATCGAATAGAAACAAAGCGATAAAAAAAGTTTTTTTTATCGTAAATTAAAATAGTATCCAAGATTATATATTTTTTAAATTACAATGTAAATATAACAGCGTATTGATGTTCTAAACAAAGGGTAATGAGTCAGTTATTGAAATGAATTCTGAATTAAAGCGGTTGTTTCAGGTGCTTATATACGACTTGGGCTTTATCTTAAAAAGAACCGTTTCAGCATTCAAATCAAAACACATAAAGCACTTATTTTAAAACAATTAACACATAAGAATATATTGATTCTAAAGTGACATGTTTTCTGAACTCATACCATTTAATTTATGATAAAAAATTATCTGTCCGACTCCACAAAAAAAGTCAGCTGAAAATAAATGTTTTTAATGTGTTTTACAGAAAATTAAAGTCTGATGATGGTAATAGAACCTAAGTTAACAATATTATTACTGGTGGCACTGCAATTAAAGCGAACCCGGATTCTGTCACCGGCATCCAAAAATCCGGTCCAATGTAATGAATTTCCATTGTCTACATCTGTTCCTAAATTATTAGCACTGGTATCCTTTATTAAAGCATTCCAGCTGGTTCCTCCATTCGTGCTTCGTTCAAAATAAGCAATTGTATGCCATTGTCCTGTCTGTGGTGTGTGCACACTGGAGTTCTGCATCGTCAGGATAAACATACCGCTCTTTTCTGCCGGCACCGTAAATACATTACTGCTCCATGCCTCATACGGGTCTACATTTTCGGTTGAGAAAATACCGGTAACCGGTGTAGTTGTATTTCTTATATTTTGTGTACCCGGTACATTTGCACTCAACATTACCTCCATAGGTGAATGATTAACATACCCCAGTACGCCATTGCTGTTGGACACGATTGTTCGGGTTGCCGTAAACGTTTGGTCCTGATTGGATGAAGCACCGCCGTTCGGCAGGGTATGAATCGCATTTGATGCACCGCTCATCGGCAGATTATTGAACCGGACATTCCCGTTAACCTGAAATTTTTCAGAAGGATTGGCTGTATTGATACCAACATTACCCACACCGGTAATCCGCATTCTTTCAGCTCCTGAAGTGCTACCCGAGCTTGTGATAAACCTCAAAGGTGCCGGAGCATTTGTAAAATGAGTGCCAATGGTTAAATTCGTTGAGTTTCCATCAGTCAGAATCTGTGCATTGGAATTATAAAACTGCTGCATAAATAAATTACTGCTGTTTCCGCCATACAACGCAACTGATGCCTGCCCGGATGAAGAAAGCACATTAGACAAAGCGAAGCTTCCGCTGGCATCTACAACCACTCTTTGTGCTGTTCCTGTAAAATTTAAGGTTTTCCCATTTAATGTTACATTCCGTGATGAACCTGCTCCTGTCAAAGACCCATCAGAGTTGAACAGATTGCTTACGGAAAGATTAGAAGCCGGCAGGGTCTTTAACACTCCATCAGTATCGGCAACCACTACGCTATCTGTAGTTGCTCCTGTATTGGAATTTATTTCCCGTATCCTCAGATTTCCTTCACCTATATCTACTTTTTCAGTAGGGCTTGTTTCACTTATGCCAACATTTCCTTCGCCGGTAATTCGCATTCTGGTTTCTCCTGAAGTAAATTCACCCGGACTTGTTACAAAATCAATCGGAGAAGTATTTTGGGTATAATGAGTACCAAACGAAATACCATCCATTTTACCGGTGCCAAACATCTGAAAATAATTATCGGCAAATAAATCCATATCAAAATAGGAAGAAGTTCCGTCCTGATCAATATCATCTGTCGAAAACCTCAGGTGAGCCCTGTCTTCAGTTCCATGTATTGTAAGATGTCTTCCATCGCTTTCAAAATCAAAATAACCACCTGATCCCTCAAAAGTCAACCTGTTTCCGTTAAGATCCACCTTACGGTAGTCGGTAAGGGCCCCATCAGCATTATAAATGTTAACCTCACTTCCCCCCGTATTTATCCATTTGATTCCGTTAAAATAGTAATAACCCTCTGCCGTTACATCTTCCGTCTGGTTCTGAGGGTTAGTATCTGCCAACGTAACATATACCAAAGCACCTGTTTGACTTAAAGTATACTGTTTTGCTCTTAGTTGTGCTCCTGTTAACCGGGGAGCAATCACGCCATCCATCGCCAGCGGGTTAACAGGCTCTCCAACAACATCGAGTGTTGCCTGCGGATGAACTGTCTGAATGCCCACTTGCGAAAAAAGTGTAGTACTGATCATCAGCAATATTAATGGGGTAATTATGATTTTCATAGTATAAATTTTATTATTTAACATTAAGTAGGTTTTTTCCGGACTGATCAAAAAAATAAGGCATTTGAACTCCATAAATCCGGCAATAGGTTTGACGGCTGTTAAACCGTAAAATCAAAAAAGATGAAACCGCCATGAGTTACAGGCGAAAAAGAAGTTGGTTACTGATCTTTTTAAAATACAAAATGTAGTGCTTGAAAAGGTGTTACGGAACGTTAAATCAAATGAAAATTTGATATTTGAACGAAAGATGAGTTCTTCAACGTTCGAAAATTTATATGCTGTTGTTGACGGTATTTGAAGGGAAAGTAATTGAGTATTTTTGCGGACAAAAACAAACCCCCATGCTCCATATATCCTGAAATACTTAATGCTAAAAAACTTGAGCAACAAATACAGCAAAACAGTCAATGCAACCGGGCAAATACGGGCAATATTTTTAGTAGGTTTCAAAGCAAGACTTTCTTTGGGGCTCAAAAGCAAGGCTTATGAAAAAGTTCAATCAATTTTACTATTATAATTTATTTTATGCAACAGGTTTATGGAATAAAACAAGAATTTTTATCTGTTTTCAGACAGGTACTTTTTTTAAATAAAATAAAAATTTAAAACATTAATTATCAATTACTTAAAAAATAATGAATGGAATTTTTTCAGAAATAATTCCAAAAAGTTTTAATAAATATATACGGATAGTATTATTTTTGTTAAATACCGCCAAGTAATGGCTCCGGGTTAAAAATTCTAACATTACAACATTATATGAAAAAACAATCCTTGTGTCTATTCTTTATTTTTTATTGTTTCAATTTATATGCTGTCCCTAACGACAAGACAGTTAATAAACAAAACCCGGCAATAAAAGTAATTGATGCAAGTATCCAAGAGTCTAAAACACTGGCTTCATCCAATCCTTCTGAAGCCAAAAAACAGTTGTTGGAGCTAAAAAAGAAGAGTGAAAAAATGAATCACAAAGACGGCGTTATGAAAAGCTCAATGGGTCTGCTTTTGATTTATTACAATGATGGTGATTATAAAAAAGCGATAGAAGAAAGCCGGGTGGTTGAAAAATATGCTCAAGAATTACAATATATTGAATACATATCTGATGTTTACAGGTTAAGATCAAACGCTTACGGAGAAATGGGATTATTAGACGAGAGTCTTAAAGAGCTCGAAAAAGCAGTCCCTTTTATTGATAAAATTGAAGATAAAAACAGACGCATTTACAGAAAAGCATTAATCTATGAAAGCTACTCTGGGGTGTATGATAAAAAAGGAAATCATGAAAAGCAACTCTTTTACAGGCATAAAAGTATATCAGAATCCAAAAAAATGTCGGAAAGCAACCCTGTTATCCAAAATGCAAAATTTCAAAACCTGGCTTATCAATATGCCAGTATTGGCTTAATTCACAGCAAATTAAGCATTTATGATTCTGCCGAACACTATTTTGAAAAAGCGTTAAAAATCCATGAGAGTGAAAAATATGATATTTACATAAACGGTAGGGCCGTTTTACTGAGTGATATGGCTAAATTTTATTATGCTGTCAAAAACTATGACAATGCCATTGCATTTGCCAAAAAGGCTGAAAACTTTGAAAAGCAGGCTCCCATGCCTTATATCCGCAAAGATATATACCACAGTTTGTTCAATTCCTATGTAGAAACAGAGAAAAAAGATTCTTCAAAGCACTATCTTAAACTATACAACACACTAAATGACAGCATATTAAAGTATGAAAAAGAGACTATCCTGACTCCTGTTAACCAAATTATTTACGATAAAGAGGCCGAAAACAAAAACAAAATTTTAAATATCTTAATTATTTCTGCGGTGGCCTTGCTTTTCTTTTCTATGGTGGGCTGGTTTTTCTGGAAACGTAAAAACAACATCATTCAAAAAAGATATGAAAAGCTCATTGCACGAATTAACCAGGAAAATGAAGAAATATATGTACGTGACGGTTTACAGGAAAAAACCGAAAGTGCCAATATAAAATCGTCTGTCAGTATTACCGATGAAACCACAAAAAATTTGCTGCTGAAACTCGAAAAATTTGAAGCCTCTGATAAATACCTCAGAAACGACATCAACCTTACATGGCTGGCAAATAACCTTAATACAAATACCAAATACCTTTCCGAAATCATCAAGATATATCGGAACAAAACCTTTTCCAATTACATCAACGGCCTGCGAATAGACTATATTATCCACAAGCTGTTTTCTGATCCGGTTTACAGAGAGTATAAAATTAATTACCTGGCAGAAGTATGCGGGTATAGTTCCCGACAGGTTTTTGTCATTTGTTTTAAAAAAGAAACCGGTTTTACACCTTCTTTTTTTATCGAAAATTTAAAGAAGACAATTGTTTAAGGTAATAAAAAGGAGTATCACATAAAAAAAGGATGTCACACCAAACGACATCCTTTTTTAATCCGAGGTATTGCTTGAGTTATCTCGAATAATTCGGAGCTTCTTTTGTAATCGTTACGTTATGCGGATGGCTTTCCCCTATTCCACTGGCTGTAATTCGCACGAATCGTCCGGTTTCTTGTAAAGTCGTAATATCTTTTGCACCGCAATACCCCATTCCGGCACGAAGTCCGCCAATGAATTGCTGCATGCTCTCGTTTAATTCGCCTTTATACGGAACCCGGCCTACAATTCCTTCCGGAACTAACTTTTTCACATCATCTTCCACATCCTGAAAATAACGGTCTTTGGATCCTTCTTGCATCGCTTCTACCGATCCCATCCCGCGATAAGATTTAAACTTTCTTCCTTCAAAAATAATGGTTTCACCCGGAGATTCTTTCGTTCCCGCTAACAGAGAGCCCAACATGACACAATCGGCTCCGGCGGCAATGGCTTTGGGAATATCACCTGTATAACGAATACCACCGTCTGCAATAACGGGAACTCCGCTACCTTTAATGGCTGCGGCAACTTCCAGAACAGCCGAAAACTGAGGAAAACCAACACCGGCTACTACTCTGGTAGTACAGATTGAACCCGGACCAATGCCTACTTTTACGGCATCGGCTCCGTTCTCAACCAAGTATTTTGCCGCTTCCGGTGTAGCAATATTACCAACCACCACATCCAGATCCGGAAACTTTGCCTTAACTTGTTTCAAAACTGTTACAACCCCTTGCGTATGGCCGTGGGCCGTATCAATAATCACGGCATCAACACCGGCGTTGACCAAAGCAGTAGCTCTCTCCAAAGCATCAGCGGTTACCCCCAAAGCAGCGGCCACCCGTAAACGACCGAACTTATCTTTATTGGCAATTGGTTTTTGTGTGAGTTTGGTTATATCCCTGAAGGTAATCAAACCGATTAATTTATACTGTTTATCTACCACAGGCAGTTTTTCAATTTTATTTTCCTGTAAGATGCCTTCTGCCTCCTGCAGGGTGGTTCCTTCCGCAGCTGTTACTAATTTTTCTGAGGTCATTACCTCTAAAATAGAACGGGAATTAATTTTTTCAAAACGCAAATCACGGTTTGTTACAATTCCCTTTAATATTCCGTTTCCATCCACTACGGGAATTCCGCCAATACTGAATTCACGCATGGCCGATTTGGCATCGCCAACCGTAGCGGTCAGCGGTAAGGTTACCGGGTCAAGAATCATTCCGGCTTCTGCCCGTTTTACTTTTCGGACTTTAGCAGCCTGTTGTTCAATAGTCATGTTCTTATGTAAGACACCGATTCCGCCTTCCTGAGCCATCGCAATAGCCATGGAACTTTCGGTCACGGTATCCATTGCTGCCGATACAACAGGAACATTTAACGTTATGTTACGGGAAAATTTAGACTGAATACTTACTTCGCGGGGTAAAACTTCTGAATAGTTTGGAATGAGCAAAACATCATCGTAGGTTAAACCTTCGCCGATGATTTTGGTTGTGTGTGCTTTCATGGTTGCAATTTGTAGTTAAATTGCGTGCAAATATACGAAATGTAGGGATATAAATTGCGTTATATCAACGGTTAAATTTTGAAGGTTTTTCAATCCGAACCAAAAAATAGGAAACCATGCAATAATACGTTGCCAGTTGAAAAGTGATATTGATATAACTGAACACACCGATAGGCTCAATAAAGTGATAAAATGAATAAAAGACATCGGAAATCACAATACACAGAGCCATAATCGAAAAATACAACGCTGCTTTTGAGGCAACCGAAAAGAAGTTTATCAACGAAATGAACGTGAGGATAAGCAGTGTAAAGCCGTAAAATAAAAAAATGATGTACCGTTCTGTTGATTCGGGTTCAATTAAATCAATAACCGAAAACAAAACAAACAGTAAAAATACCAGAATAATTACCCCCAGAGCAAGGTTTGAAAGAGATAGTTTTTGCGGAACTAAATCATCTATACCGAATTTAATTAAAATGCAATAGCTGATAAAAAAGCTGAAAATTATTCCCAGAACATCAAAACCCGGATCAATCAAAACAAAAACATCTCCCACAAAGCAAGCCAGTAATGAAACCGAGAACCACCAGTTTATTCTTTTAAACCGATGCTGAAGGTAATAAAAATAGATGGCGGGAATCACAATGGGTTTGGCAAATAATTCCAGCTCCTGAATGTCAAAAAGAACTGAAATCAAGACCAGAAAACTGGAGACTAAATACAGTGCTAAAGCCGGTTTAAGTTTATGCATTGATCAGTTCTATAAAATCATGTTCGCTGATAATGGCAATTTTTAACTGATTGGCTTTTTCCAGTTTAGCCGGCCCCATGTTTTCGCCAGCCACCACATAATCGGTTTTGGCTGAGATGGAGCTTCCTACTTTACCGCCGTTGTCTTCAATGGCTTTTTTTAACTCATCACGGGAAAATTGTTCAAAAACTCCGGACACTACAAATGTCTTTCCGCTCAGTTTGTTACTCACCTGTGTGTTTTGTTCCGAAATCTCGAACCGGATGCCAACGGCTTTTAAACGATTTATCGTTATACGGTTCTCAATATTTTCAAAAAATTCAATAACACTCTGAGCGATTTTCTCACCAATTTCATCTACCAGTATTAAATCCATCAGACTGGCCTGAGCAATTGCATCAATATTTTTATAATGCTTTGCCAGTTTTTTGGCCACGGTTTCTCCCACATAACGAATACCAAGGGCATACAGAACCCGTTCAAAAGGTACTTCTTTTGATTTCTCGATGCCGTTGATTAAATTCTCCGCACTCTTTTGAGCCATCCGCTCCAACGGAAGAATTTGTTCGATTTTTAAATCATACAAATCGGCATAATTTTTCACTAAACCATTCTGATAGAGCAATGCAACCGTTTCGCCGCCCAAACCTTCTATATCCATGGCCTTGCGGGTAATATAATGTTGAATACGGCCGATAATCTGAGGCGGACAACCGTAAAAATTAGGACAATAATGGTTGGCTTCCCCTTCTTTTCTTTCCAATAGCGTATGGCATTCCGGACAATGCGTGATGTAATGTGTAGGTTCCGTTTCGTTCCCACGCTCGGCTACCGCTATAATTTTGGGGATGATTTCACCGCCTTTTTCCACAAAAACTTTATCGCCGATGCGGATATCCAGTTTTTCAATCTGGTCAGCATTGTGCAACGAGGCTCTTTTTACAATGGTTCCTGCCAGTTGAACCGGCTCTAAATTGGCAACCGGTGTAATAGCTCCTGTTCGTCCCACCTGATAGGAAATGGAATTCAACCGGGTAGAAACCTGTTCAGATTTAAACTTATAAGCCATTGCCCAACGCGGCGATTTGGCGGTATAGCCTAATTCATCCTGGTGCTGAAGGCTGTTTACTTTAATTACCACACCATCCGTTTCATAAGGCAACTCATGCCGATGTACATCCCAATAAGAGATAAACTCCAGCACTTCCTGCATATTTTTGGCCAATTTTGCCTGAGCCGGTACTTTGAATCCCCAGCTGCGGGCCATTTCTAAACCTTCAAACTGGGTTTTAAACGGCAGGTTATTCCCTACGATAAAATACAGCAAACAATCCAACGGACGCCTGGCCACTTCGGCACTGTCCTGTAATTTCAAACTTCCTGATGCCGTATTTCTGGGGTTAGAATAGGGTGTTTCGCCTATCTCAATCAGCTCCTGGTTCATTTTTTCAAAACCGGAAAGCGGCAGAATAATTTCTCCCCGAATATCAAACCGGGATGGATAATTTCCTTTGAGTTGTAACGGAACAGAACGAATGGTTTTGATGTTACTGGTCACCTCATCGCCCTGAAATCCGTCGCCACGGGTTACCGCTCTTTTCAATTTTCCGTTTTCATACGTAATACTGATTGAAGCCCCGTCATATTTTAGTTCACACGTGTACTCCAATGTTACATTACCCAATATTTTCTGAATCCTGTTTTCCCAATCCGCCAAATCTTCTGTAGAATAGGAATTATCCAACGAATACATCCGGTACTCGTGAACCACAGTAGCAAAATTTTTGGTAATGCTCCCCCCTACCCGTTGTGTCGGTGAGTTTTCATCAAAGAATTCGGGGTGACGGGCTTCTAATTCCTGCAGTTGTTTCAGCAATTGATCAAATTCAAAATCACTAATTACAGGCTTGTCAAGTACATAATAATTATAATTGTGCTGATTGAGTTCATTGCGAAGTGTTTCAATCGTTAACTGAATATCCATAGCGTAAAAAGTATGCTTATTTTTTAGATAAAAAATGTTGCCTAAAGTACTAATTCTAAATTAATTTTTCTGTAAAAAATTAAAAAACCACTCGTTTAAAAGTGGTTTTTCTGTAAAATGTTCGCAGGTATTTATTTTTGGATAATGATAAAATCCGATCTTCTGTTAACAAAGTGTTCTTCTTCTGAACATTTAACACCGTTACTGCACTTATTTTTTAGCCGGCTCTCGCCAAACCCTATGGCACTTTCGATACGAGAGGGATCGATTCCTTTGGAAAGAATATAGGTTTGAGTTGATTTTGCACGGGCATCAGAAAGTTTCATATTATAGGCGTCACTTCCTCTGGAATCGGTATGTGATTCAATTTTGATTTTTACTGACGGGAATTTTTCCATCACAAAAACCACTTTGTCTAATTCTATTTCAGAATCTTTTCTGATAGTTGCCTTATCATAATCAAAGAAAATAGGATTGATGCTTATTTTTTCGATTCCGTCTTCTTTCACAATCAGATCGTCGTAATTACTTAATTCAAAATTAACGTCTTTTGTTTCTGCTCCATCTACATTAGCTGTTTCAAACTGCTTTTGTTCTGTACTGTGGTTCTCTTTAGACGCTTTGATTGTAATTGCTTTACCGCACGGAACTTTTATCAGATAATTTCCGTCTTTATCGGTTTTGGTTTCTGTTATCAGATCATTAAAAGCATCATAAGCCTGTATAGTAGCCTGATCAATGGGTAATTTAGATTTTGTATTGGTTACTTTTCCTGAAATTAACTGGTTACATTCCGGTTTAGATTTGGTAAAATAATAAATATCATCACACCCTTTACCCAATGCCCGGTTAGAAGAAACGTAACCGTAAGTCTCTTTTTCGTCTAAAATATAAGCAAAGTCGTCTTTGTTGCTGTTAATTGGAGCTCCCAGATTCCTTGGTTCAGAAAACTTTAAGGCTCCGTAAAACTTGCTTTCATACACATCCAGGTCACCCCAACCGTAATGACCGTCTGACGAAAAATACAGTGTTCCGTTCCTGAAAAACGGAAACATTTCATTCCCAATCGTATTAATGGTTGGACCCAGATTTTGTGGTGAGCCCATTGTTCCGTCTTCTGCAATCTGAATAACATATAAATCCGTTTCTCCATACCCGCCCGGCATATCGGAAGCGAAAAACAACCATCGGCCGTCTTCACTCAGCGAAGGATGTCCGACGGAATATTTTGTGCTGTTAAAAAATACGCTTTCCGATTTGATTAGCTTGTCATTTTCCAATGTTCCTTTTATAATCTGAAAATTATTGGTTCGGGTTTCGTCAATAACAGGCTTTTTCTTTTTTATGATGTTGGTCGTAAAATAAACTGTTTTTAAATCCGGCGAAAACGTTGCGGTTGCTTCATGGTATTTGGTCATAACATCTTTCAGGAAAACCGTTTCGTTAAACAGGCTTCCGTCGGCCATATTCCGTTCAGCCACATACAGATCAAGAAAAGGCTGTTTGTTCCAGCTGTACAATTCTTCATTGAACTTTGTGGTATCCCGGCTGGAAGTAAAAACGGCTTTTTCACCATAAAACGCTACGCCGAAATCGGCTTTAGAAGAATTGATATCTAAATTTCTTACCGTGTAAAGCGGTTTGGTATTGGCCAGACTATCCATTTGTCTTTTTTGATTCACATACCGGAGTATCTCTTTCTGGTCTCCTTTTTTAGTCAGGTATTCTTTGGTTAACTGGTCTGCTTTTTCATAATCTGTTACACCTTTCATAGACTGGATATAACGCAGAAAATAAATATCCGTCATATTCTGTCCCTGTATATCATACAGTTTCTGATACCATTTTAATGCATTGCGGTTATCGTCAATAAAATAATAGGCATCTGCCACATTTTTAATGGTTTGTGTAGATGGCTTATCCACCTTTTGAAGGTATTCTTCATACATTTTAGCGGCATCAACATACGCATAGGTTTTAAACAGCTGATCGGCTTTCTTTAGCTTTGATTGTGCAACAACAGTGGTTACACAACATAACAAAATAAGTATATATAGGTTTTTCATATGCTTGGGATTTAGAAAAATCGGGGTGATTTAATTTGTTTAGGGCTTTTTTGCAACTGATACCTCAGGATGAATTCATGAGAACCGTCGTTATACTTGTTCAATTCGGTCACACTGTAATCAAATGCATACCCTATAAACAAGCTGCCGGTGATCTGAAAACCCAATAAGGCACTGACCGAGTCGTCCCAACGGTGAGACGCCCCGATGGTAAACTTTTCCTGAATCAAAAAATTTGCTGAAATATCGGCGGTAATCGGTGCCCCGCTCACTGTTTTAACTAAAAAAGCCGGTTTGAATTTCAAATGGTCTGACAGATCAAATACATAGCCTCCCATCAAATAATAGTGAAGTCGCTCAGAAACAACCGATTCCTGAATATCATCGTAGTAATCACCCCGGATAAAATTTGGAACAGAGGCTCCCAGGTACCATTTTTCGGTATGCAGGAACAATCCCGCTCCCAGAGACGGATTGATTTTATCATTGATGTTATTGTTTAAAAGCGGATCAACCTGGTTGTAATACCTTCCTTTGGTCCAGTCTATGTTCATCATCCTGGCTCCTGCTTTTAGTCCGAAAGCTAATTTTGTTTGTTGAGAAAGGGCAACCGTATAAGAAAAATTGGCATCCAGATACAGTTCGCTGGAAGGCCCCAGTTTGTCATTTACGAGACTCAGTCCTAACCCCACCTGCTCGTTCCGCAACGGAGAATGAATTGTGAAAGCCTGTGTCTGGGGAGCTCCGTCAATTCCGGTCCATTGCGAACGGTGCAGCAAAACGGCTTCTAATGATCCGGTAGAACCGGCATAGGCGGAATTTACGGTCATTGTGTTATACATATACTGTGTATAGCCGGGCTCTTGTTGTGCATTACAAATAATTGCGAAAAACAGCCCCAGTAATGTTATGTACGTTTCTTTTATATATTGTTTCATAATTTTAATTTTAACGAATTAAACAATGGTAAATAATTGCCCGGATTTTATCGGATAAACGATAACCATCCTGTTTTCACTATGCCCTCTTCACCAATATCAAGAACGTAATAATAAGTACCCGGAGGTAGTTTTTCATCTTTGCTCACAGCTCCCGAAACATTTGCTGTTCCGTCCCAATCATTATTATAGCCGTTTTTAGAGAACACTAACCTTCCGTAACGGTTATAAACTTCTAATTTATTGTTTGGATAATTTTCAATACAATCAATCCGGAACGTATCATTTGCCCCGTCTTCGTTCGGGCTGAACTCATTGTAAACAATCAGACACAACGGTTCAACTTCTGCCTCGGCAATATTGTTATCCGGATCCAGATCAACCGGATCTGAAACATCGATAAATGCCGTATTGAGATAATTGCCGGAAGAAAGTACTTCTGCCGTTACCACAAGTGTGGCACTCTGGCCGGCATTCAGAACAGGAATAGTCCAGATTCCGCTTACCGGGCTGTATGTACCGTTTGAAGCGGTTGCACTCACAAACAGATAACCTGACGGAAGGGCTTCGCTCACCACTACATCCCGAAATAATCCTGAACCGACATTGTTAACGGTAATGGTAAAATTTACCTGCTGTCCGATTGTTGGGGTAAGATGATCAACGGTTTTGGTAATTGTAATATCCGAACAGGTGACCACAGCTACCGTTGCAGCTGCCGAGTTTGTTCCGCTGCAATCATCAGAATAAGTCACACTAACATTTCCTGTGGCAATACCTGACCACAACACGGTTACCGAATTATCTGTTAACTGTCCGCCGGCAACAATGGTTCCGTTTGTAACCGTCCAGTTATAATCTGACATACCGGGATTGGTCGTGTACACCACCTCTTCAAAAACACAGGCTGTATCGCCTCCTCCCTGTACAAAAGCCGTTTCACTGGTTGAGAAAGTAACCGTAATGGCTAACCGCACAGAACTTTCGCAGCCCGAATCAGGATCTGTTGCTGCGGCATAATATGTTCCCGGAGTCAATGGTGAATTATTGTTCAGCAACGTTCCGCCATTGGGAGCATCATACCAGATGATACCGGCTTCATTCACCTGAATATCGGCCAGCGTAGGGTTATCAACAGAACAGAAGTCCTGTGTTGTACTGTTGGTGGTTGGCGTTACTCCATCAGAAACAGTAACCGTAACCGCTAAGCGTATTAAACTCTGACAAATTGCTATTCCATCAAAAGAAGCATAGTAAATTGCCCCGTTCACTAATGCTTCTGATGATGAAACTATTGTTCCTCCTGTCGGGGAGGAATACCATATAATGTTCGGTTCATTTACCTGAATAGAGGCTACCGTAGGGTTATCGATTAAACAAAACGTCTGTGCAGATGAAGTGGTTGTAGGTGTAGAAGAGTCTGTTATGTTGACCGTGATGGCTAACCGCACGGAACTTTCGCAACCGGTTGAAGCGTTAAAAAATGAGGCATAATAAGTTGTATCATCAACCAAACCGGTTGCCGGAGATAAAATTGTTCCTCCCGCAGGAGCATCATACCACACAACCGTAGGTTCGTTTACCTGAAGATCTGCCAGGGTAGGATTCTCTGACAAACAAAAGTCCTGCATGGATTGATTTGTGGTCGGTGCAGCCGGATCATCCAGTGTAACTGTAATGGCTAACCGTATGGCACTTTCGCAACCACTTATCGGATCAAAAAGAGCCGCATAGTAAACACCTCCGTTGACCAGACCGGCTGTTGTATCCAATACCGCACCCGCTGTTGGGGCATCGTACCAGACAGGAGCAGGTTCGTTAACCTGCAGATCTGCTATTGTGGGCTGGCTGACCCAACAAAACGTTTGATCCGTATTGGCTGTTGTAGGCGTCGGCAAGTCAGTTACTGTGACAGAAACCGCTAAACGAACGGAGCTTTCACAACCGGTCAGCGGATCGGTCAGCGAAGCATAATAAGTCATATTATTGACCAACAGAGCCGTTGAAGCCAACGGTGTTCCTTGTGTCGGAGATT
>JAEYTL010000002.1 GCA_023434025.1 Bacteroidota bacterium | reverse complement strand
GGCAAAGCCACGCCGAAGGTTTCAGCTCGGGTGATGCGCGACAAAGAAAAGATTGCCGAAGTCGAAGTTATCAGCGTGCAGCGTGCTCAACAGGAAGCTAAAGAGGTTTTCGAAGGCGAACAGTGCGGACTTGAACTAAAGACGCACGGTAAGCTGCAACTTGAGGTCAACGATCGGCTAGAGTTCTTTACCCGCGAACTCAAGAAACGAACGCTTTAAAAAAAGACTCACCTAACAAAACAACCCCTCTTTTGACGGAGGGGTTGTTTGTTGCATGAGTTGCATGTGAGCGGTCAGTCTCGAGCTAACTTAGCGTACGTTCTTCAACGCGCGGCGTGAAGCGGCGTAGGCGTAAGCACCGTAACCGACGGCACCAGACCCAACAATGCTAGCGAGTACTTCAGCAGGACCTGTGCTTGGAATTTCTTCCGGAGTCTCAGGAACCTTACAATCAGCAGGGTTCTTTGAGTACAACTTGTCGTCAAACTCGTTTTCCTGGATTGTTACTGGGTACTTTTTATCGCTTAAGCGACAAACTTCGATAGTTTTCTCTTTACATTCTTTGTTGACGGTGACGACTGCGTCGTCTTCTTTCTTGCTGTAGTCGGTTTCAACTTTAGCAACATTCTTCAGGTTGTTAACCCCACAAACTGGTAGTTTGTCGTTGGCGTTAACTGTGGCGCTAAATGTAACGAAAGCGTTGGCGCCTGACGTGTACGTGCCGATGTTAGAGCCTTCTGAGAATAGTTTCTCGTTGAGCGAATACATGTTCGGGTACACGTAGTTTGAGTTTTGCAGTTTAGCGCTACCAGAGACATAAGTCATGCCGGCTGGAAGAACATCTTTGATTATGACGTTCTCAAGAGTTACTTTACCGGTGTTTTTAAAGGTGATTCTAAAATCAACTTTATCACCAGGATTGACGCTGGCGTTCTGGCCGTAAGTCGTGGTACCTGACTTACGAACGTCTTTGACTAAGCTGTATTCAGGGGTATCGGCGAACTGTGGCTTAACTTTATATTCGACATAGCTTAGATACTTGAAACAACCAGGGATTATCCCGTCGCCAGCTTTTTCGTAGCCCAGGACTGAGCCTGCACTAGTAACTAAACTGTCGGTCAGTGGTTTACCGCTGCCGCCGGCGGCATAGCCGTTGTTATAGATACGAGCGCTGCCCGGTACGTAGACTAGGCTGAACTCTTTACTGCCTTTGAACACGACCTCGTCCCAAACTTTTACAGGGTCAGCGTTATCGGCTGAAACATAGTTTGTGATCGATAGGGTGGTGCCGCTATTTGACGGCATGCCGACCATTGCACGGGTGTTGATAGCCTTAAGGTTAAGGTTATCGGCCGCATTGTTGTGTACTACCATTCGGATAGTATAGGTTTTTCCTGCCTCAACGTTAGAAACGTCGCCAACAGGATCTGCCGTTTCGACGGCACGGGCAAAGTTGCGCTCGTCACCATCGATCGGGTTGTTTGTAATTGAGTTAAAAGTAACTTTAGTAGCAGGGTGCTCAACTGTATAAGTAGTACGAGCAGGACCCCAAGCGAACGTTGCGGCGGTGGCGACACCAGCTACCAAAAGGGCGGCTAGGACGACAAAACGCTTTGGCGTTTGACGGACTTTCTGAATCAGATTCATGGTTGAGAATCTCCTTTCATCAGAGTTATTAACATATTTTGCTATCATATTGGGTCTTGTTTGAATTGTTAATGTTCCTCATGCGCTTGCACAGGCACGGAAAAACCAGGTAGAAGTATGCCAAATCATGTCGTTTCATATAGGTTGTTGCCGCCCGGCGGCTCTCGACCTTGCTGGTTTGCAAGGGAGAGCCGCCGAGGCGGAAGAGATGGGCTAGTTAGTTTTTAGTACGCTGACTGGTTGCCAGCGTATTAGCCGCAGGCCGGGTTGTCCGAACCGCCGGCGCACGGGTCTACCGTTGCGGTAGCCGTGGGCTTGGGCGGTGCGGGCTGGGTCGGCTGGGTCGTCCGAGACTTCGTCGGCTCCGGTTGGGGAGCCGGCTTGTAGGTCGCGGACGGCGTCTGCGACGGCTTGCTCGGCGCTTCGGTGACCGGCGGAGCCGGGACAGAAGGGCTGGGAGCGTTGCCGTTGTTGGCCGGGTGCTCCGACGGGTTCTTCGGCGGCTTGGTCGTCGGCGGCTTGGTCGTCGGCGGTGAAGTCGGCGGGCTCGTCGGCGGCGTCTCCTTGCACGGGAACTTCAGCTTGGCCATGCGGCCGTCGTTGACATTCACCCCGTAGACTACGAAGGGACACTGCTGTCCCTTCAGTGTGTAGGAGAGAGGAATGAACTCTCCCTTGTAGGACTTCTTCGACTTGAAGGTCTTCGGAAGTCCTTCGGCCTGCATGTTGTCTGCCGGCCGGTGCCACACCGCCTTTGTCGTGACCTCGTCACCCCGCGTGAAGCGGTTGAGCAAGGTGACGACGTTGAATGCCGTCTTCTGGTAGTCCTCGGAAACCACCAATGCTCCGGATGATTCGCCCTTCAGAACCCAGGCCTCCATGAGGGAGCCCTTGGAACTCTTCAGGAACTGGTTCATCCACGGGTTGATCTTGCCCAAGGTTTTGCCGGAAGCGGCCTTCTCGTTGCGCCAACCAGCGACCCACATATGGGCGACCGTCGGGTGCGTCATGACGACGCACTCGTAGTCTTCCCACGTGGTGTAGGCTGGCCCAGGACCGAACAGGACGAAATCGTCCTTGTCGCCCTTGGCCCGGTTGAGGGCCAGATGTGCGGTATCGAGGTTCGACCCGCAGCGGGCAACCAGAGCATCGAACTGCTCCTTGTTCAGGTCGGCGTTGTTGGCCGGCACGAACACGTCCGTGTCGGCGGAACCAACGTCGCCAGCCGCAGCCGACTGGGTCGGGGTAGAGGGAGCTGGCGTCGAAGACCCCAACGTCCCTGCGAAGGCGGCCAGGCCCCACACAAAGAGCCAAGCTACCGCTGCGATTGACGCGACCCGCAGGCCGCGCGACCAACCGTTGCCGTTCATCTTTTCCTCCTTACAAGGTCGATGTACAACGTTACACGGTGTAACGTGGTTGCGCACGGCATGCGCGTACTTCGTGGTGTGGGGAGCCATGACAGCTCCCGAGAAGGTCGACTGTTGGGCAGTACCTTCGCACACCTTGTCCAGGATTATGCCTGGACTTGAACTCGAGTTTCCTCGATCGTTGTGACGTCGTCGTGATGGCTATCTGGACGGTTTCCCATCCGGAAGCCGATGACGCCACCGCCGAAG
Organism: Bacteroidota bacterium; assembly: GCA_023434025.1. Lineage (GTDB taxonomy): Bacteria > Bacteroidota > Bacteroidia > Flavobacteriales > Flavobacteriaceae > Flavobacterium. The sequence goes on along the minus strand of JAEYTL010000002.1, from coordinate 1,725 downwards.
AAGCCGAGGCTGCCGAAGATCGGCAGCGCCAGCCAGTTCAACCACGCGGGCAGAACTGGGCTTGCCAGGCTCATCAGCCAAACCGCGGTGATGAGGCCGAGCAGGAGACCGATGACGGCCAGTACCCAGGCCAGCCAACCCCATCCACGGGGGTTGGCGTCCTGGATGAATCGCCGGAAACGGTTCGTGCGCGTCACGGGTGCGGCGGCAGGGGCGGGACTTCCAGCGGGGGCCGGGGGCACCGTCGGCAAGGTGATGCCAAGCGGCGTCGTTCCCAGACCGTTCAGGCGCCTCTCGTGATCTTGGACCAGGATCTCAAGAGCGTGGAGCCGGCTCTCGAAAGAGCTGAGACTCTGGGCCTCGGCCTCGGTGGCTTGCGCCGCCCGAGCAACAGCCGCCCTAGCTTCCTCGAGGGTGATCGGGGAACGGGTGGCGTCGGCCGTGTTGTGGGCCGCGACGGCGCCGCCGAGCTCCATGGCAGCCTTGATGATAGCTGCCTTGATGCGCTCGACCTCGCCTCGGACGGTTTCGAGCTCGCCCCTGGAGGCGAACTCAGCAACGCGTGCCTCGAAAGCAGCGTTGCGGGCATTGTGCTCGGCGATAAGGCCAAGCACCTGTTCGCGGTTGGCGCTGAGGGCGTCTTCCACGAAGTCGACGACGGAGGTACCGGCCGCGTTCGGTCCGTCGCCGAGCCGGTCAAGGACCGACTGGCGGGGGGTTGAAGCGGTGGCGGTCCTGGGCTGACGGGGCGCCCTCGGCCTGGGAGCCGGGGCGGGTGATTCTTCGGTCATGGTTCCTCCTGGGTGTAGCGGCGACCAGCCGCAGGTGTGCAGCTGGCGCCGGACGACGACAGCGTTCGGCGCCTACATAGATATAAATTTATATAAATATATAAGCGGAACGCTATCGTCATCGAGATGACCTTTAAGAACCGAAAAAATAACTAGCTACTATCTCTTTGTCTGCGCGAGTTCTCAGAATACTAAAAAGTATTCTATCTTCTCAAAGCGCAGCGGGGCCGACCCATCAGCTTAAATAAGTATAGATTTGCGGATATACAGAGTTAAAAACGATAGATCTGCCACGCTACGCTCTAGAGGCGCGCAGCTATATGAAATAGCATGATTTGACATACACCGTAGATTAAAATCTACGGATCTACCGAGTTTTTAACGAACCTCATCTCCCGATATGCGAGGTTTACATGTTTTCCCACCTCAAGACTCGCAAATCGTTGATGTCACCAATTTATCATAAACATTCGAAAATGTCAATAGTTTTAACCACAAAAACGTATTAAACACAAGCTTTATCAGAGGTGGGATTTAACGGCCTAAAGTCTGGATAATACCGTAAATAACTAAGGAAAGGAATAAAACTACCCCAATACCTATAGATACAGGCTTGATTAGGCGTCTTTTGTCATATAACCACTGGTGTAGGGCGTTACGGTTAATAGCCTCGTAGTGGTGAACAACAGGCTTATTTTGACCCTCCACCCAAGTAGTTTTAGCATTCTCACCTCTGTAGGGCTTAGTTCGCTTCTTGTGTTTTTTAGCCATAACTGTATTATATCAAGTATAAGAGCTCGCAATCTACTCAGGATTGCCCGAAAAAAAAACTATAAAAATTAGGAAATATGACAGAGAATACATCACCCAACCCCGGTGGCGAAAACGGTAATAATACTGAGCAAGGAAACTTTCCCCGTAATAATCCTGAAGT
>JAEYTL010000029.1 GCA_023434025.1 Bacteroidota bacterium | reverse complement strand
GGGCGGCATGGTCCACCCCTATCTCAAGCGCCGGCTCGGGCTCGCACCCACCCCGCCGATCAGAGGCAAGCTCGACGAGGTGCTGGCGCGGACCTATGGCGTGCCGCTGTTCCAGGAACAGGCGATGCAGATCGCCATCGTCGGCGCCGGGTTCAGCGCCAGCGAGGCCGACAGGCTGCGCCGCGCCATGGCGACCTGGAAGCACAATGGCAAGGTGCACCTGTTCCGCGACCGGTTCATCGCCGGGATGCTGTCCAACGGCTACGACCGCGATTTCGCCGAGCGGTGCTTTGCCCAGATCGAGGGGTTCGGCGAATACGGCTTCCCCGAGAGCCACGCGGCCTCCTTCGCGCTGCTGGTCTATGTCTCGTGCTGGCTGAAATGCCACTATCCCGATGTGTTCGCCTGCGCGCTGCTCAATAGCCAGCCGATGGGGTTCTATGCACCGGCGCAGATCGTGCGCGACGCCACCGAGCACGGCGTCGAGGTCCTTCCCGTCGACATCAACCGCTCCGATGCCTGGCACGTGCTCGAGCCGTCGACCCCGGCAACCGGGCGGATCTGGCAGCGCCATGCGGAGATGCAGGAGGACATCCACTCGACCCACGCCATCCGCCTGGGCTTTTCGCAGATCAGCGGGCTCAAGCAGGCCGATGCCAACCGGATCGTGGCCCGGCGCGGCCGCGGTTACGGGTCGGTGCGCGACGTCTGGCTGCGCACCGGCCTGCCGGTCGCCGCGCTCGAAAAGCTGGCCGAAGCCGATGCCTTCGGCTCGCTGGGCCTCAGCCGCCGCGAAGCGCTCTGGGCGATCCGCGGGCTTTCCGGCACTGCAGGGGCAGAGACGCTGCCGCTCTTCAAGGCCGCCGGACTGCCCCCGGCGGTCCCCGAGCCCGCCGCCCGCCTGCCCGAAATGGCGCCCGGGGAGGCGGTGGTCCACGACTATCGCTCGCTGTCCCTGTCGCTCAAGGCGCATCCGGTCAGCTTCGTGCGCCCCGTCCTCGACCGGCACGGCACGCTGCGCTGCATCGATCTCGAGACCGCCCGCGACGGCGCCAACATCGAAGTGGCAGGCCTCGTGCTCGTCCGCCAGCGTCCCGGCACGGCGAGCGGTGTGATCTTCGCCACGCTCGAGGACGAGACCGGCATCGCCAATATCGTCATCTGGAGCCGGACCTTCGAGGCCAATCGGCGGGCCGTGCTTGCCTCGCGCATGCTGGCGGTGCGCGGCAAGGTGCAGCGCGAAGGCCTCGTCATCCACGTGGTCGCGCAAAAATTCACCGACATGACGCCGCATCTCGTCGCGGTCGCGCGCGGGCATGACCTGGGTGCGCCGCGCCTCTCGCGTGCCGACGAAGGCCGCGAGGGGTTGCCGCTGCGCTCGGGCCGCGACGAGCCGATGCTGCGCAACGAGGAAAGAATCGCCCGGCAGGCGCGGGCCGCCCTGCCGTCGGGGCGCAATTTCCACTAGGTGTCGGCCGTGAGCCTGTCGATCGCGGTCGCGAGGTCGATATCCTTCACGGTGATCCCGCCGGCATCGTGCGTCGAAAGCGCGATGGTTACCCTGTTGTAAGTGTTCGACCAGTCGGGATGATGGCCGGCCTTCTCTGCCGCCAGCGCCACCCGCGCCATGAACCCGAAGGCGGCCGAAAAGTCCTTGAAGCGGAACTCGCGTCGAATGGCGGCGCCATCAGAGTCGAGCTGCCATCCGCCGAGCCGCGCCAGCGCGGCATCTCGTTCCTCGGCCGTCAGCACCGACAATTTCTCACCCATGGCCTTGCTCCCGCTGCATCGAACGGCATCACCTTAGCCGATCGAACGACGTGCCGGGGCGCTGTGTTCCACCGCTTCGGGAGCCGGCAGGAAACCGTTAACCAGTCACCCGCGATGTCATTTGACACGGACCGCGGGCAGGACGGTTCAAGCGATCTTAACCCCGATCACGTTTGATGTTCCGGTTGGATGGAGCAGTTTCGCGTGTTTGCCTCGGCGCGGAAATCGATGCCGCCCCTGGACTACGTCCAGGCGGTCAGGTCGGTCTACGGCGACCGCCGCGCCATGCTGTTCGGTGCCGGCGCTACCGCGCTCGCCGCCGGCGCCGCCGCGGCAAAGACCAATTCGCTCGTCCTCTACCTATTCGTTGCCGCTTTCATCGTCGTCGGCGCGATCCGCTATACCGTCACCGCGGCGTTCGAGCAGGCCGAGATCGGACCGGAGGACGCCGCCGCCGCCTCGATCTGGGAAACCCGCGCCACGTTGATGGGCACGGCCGCGGCGCTGGTCTATGGCCTGTGGTGCTTTGCCGCCCTCACCTTCACCAACGACGCCTTCGCGCAGCTCGCCAGCGTGTCGCTTACCGTTGCTGCGCTGGTCGGCATCTGCGCCCGCAACTTCGCGCTGATCCGCCTCGTTGCGCTGCAGGCCCTGTTCATCGGCGTGCCGCTGGGCATCGGCCTGGTCATGCGTGGCGATGTCTACCACGCCATCCTCGCCGTGCTGCTGGTCATCCAGCTCATCACCTTCCGCGACCTCGCCGGTGGCATCCGGGCGATTCTCATGGCGGCGGTCCATGGGCGGGTCGAGGCCAACCGCCTCGCGCTCGAACTCGACACCGCGCTCGACACGATGAACCACGGGCTGTGCATGCTCGATGCCGGCGGGCTCATCACGGTCGCCAATGACCGCGCGATCCAGGTGTTCGCCGAACTGGTGCCCGGCAGCTGGGAAGGCCGCCCGTTCGCCGCCCTGATCTCGGCCGCCGCGGCGCGCGGCGCGATCCCGCAGCGCGCGGCCGACCAGCTGCTCGAGATGATCAATCTCAGGGGGAGCGGCAAGATCGTGCTGAGGCTGGCCAACAGCCAGTTCACCGAGGTCACGGTCAGCTCGCGCCAGGCCCGCACGGTCGCGCTGTTCGAGGACATCACGGCGCGCGTCAAGGCCGAGGAGCGCATCAATTTCATGGCGCATTACGACGCGCTGACCGGCCTGCCGAACCGCGCCTATTTCGCCGAGCAGGTCGATGGCGACCTCGACAAGCGGCGCATCAACAAGGCCGACCACCTCTCGCTGCTGCTCATCGTCGACCTCGACGACTTCAAGCACGTCAACGACACCATGGGTCACCTCGTCGGCGACCGGCTCCTCGTGGAAGCCTCGGAACGGCTGTCGCGCGTGCTCTCCCATTCGAGCATCCTCGCGCGCTTCGGCGGCGACGAATTCGTCGTCTACCGCAGCGGCGACGTGGTCGAGGAGAGCGCGGTGCAGGCGGCCGATGCGATCCTCTCGGCCTTCAAGCCGCCCTTCGAGATCATGGGCGAGAGCTTCGCGGTCAATGTCAGCGTCGGCGCTGTGCTCTCCACCGACCCCGCCGACACGCTCGACGCGCTGATGACCAAGGCCGATCTCGCGCTCTACAAGGCCAAGGCGGCGGGCAAGGCGCAGATGCAGGTGTTCCACGACGAGATGGACACCGATTACCGATATCGCCAGCGCCTCAAGAACGAACTTCGCACGGCGCTTGCCGAGAACGGCCTGTCGCTCGTCTTCCAGCCCCTGGTCGATATCCGCGCCCGCCGCGTCGTGGCCTGCGAGGCCCTGGCGCGCTGGAACCATCCCGAGCTCGGCTTCATCCCGCCCTCCCTGTTCATCCCGATCGCCGAGGAGTCGGGGCTGATCACGGAAATCAGCCGCTGGGTGCTCGCCACGGCGCCGCGCGAATGCTGCAACTGGCCGTCCGACGTGTCGGTGTCGG
>JAEYTL010000060.1 GCA_023434025.1 Bacteroidota bacterium | reverse complement strand
TCCAACCAGAATTAAGCATATCACCACATTGGTGAGGCTGGGATAGTTAACTGTAACGAATACGATATACAGAGCACCGATAGCGGAGATTAAAAATCCAAAGCCGAGGATGAGCTTAACGCCATATTTGTCAATTAATTTACCGGAGATCGGTGCGCCGATTCCTGCAAACAGACCTAGAATTAATACAAAATAGCCTCCATCTCCGGAAGTGATCTTTAAGGCATTCTCAGAAAATTGAGGTACAAAGATCATACCCATTAATATGAAGCCGGATAAAAACGATAATACTAAAGTTATTACAATCCGGACATTTTTAAAATAGGTTAAATTCATCACCGGATCATCAGCCTTCTTTTCCGCCAGCAGGAAGAAAGGAAGTAATACGATAAACACGATTAGGTATGGATAAACTTTGTTATTTGTTATGGTAGCTGCTAAATCAAAGAAGTCGATATTTTTCAGCCCGTAGAGTAGAGAAAGGATCATTACAGTAAGAATGGTAATACCAAAGTAGTCAACTTTCTTAACCTCCTCAGCCTTTGAATTCGGCAGACAAAGAATTCCGGCTATGAGGATGAAAATGGTAATTGGTACATTGACATAGAAAATAAATTGCCAGTTGTTTCGTCCGAAGATGTCAAGGATAGCACTTCCAGCAGAGGAACCAAAGATGTTTGCAATACCATAAACACCTCCGATGAGACCAAGAGCCATTCCTCGTTTTTCCTTAGGGAAGGTGGTACCAAACTCAGCGGTAGCAATAGGAACAATACCGCCTCCGCCGATTGCCTGTACGGCACGGGCTATCAGCAGCACAGTAAAGCTGCCAAAATATTGGGACAGACCGCAGAAGAGAGAACCAATACCAAAGAGGAAGATACTGATCAGGTATATGTATTTTCTTCCGTATTTATCAGCCATCTTGCCCATGATGGGAATACTTGCTGCGTAAGCCAGAGTATACATAGTGATCATCCAGATACCGGTTTTATCCCCGACACCAAGGTAATTCTGAATTACTGTCCGCGCAGGTGTTACGATACCGGTATCGATGGCTCCCATAAGATACCTAATAGATATACGATTACGACCAAAACAAAACCTGCTTTACGATTCTTTGTTTTCTTTGTCAGACATCCTTTCATTAATAATTTTCGAGGCATTATCAGAAATGATCTGTATTGCCGTAACAAAATCTTCGATTTGCTTTTCGCTAAGCCCTTCAAATAAATGATGGTGTAATTCTTGAAACTCCGCGTTTAGCATACTTACCAACTCAACGCCTGAGTCTGTGATGTTAATATGTTTTTCACGTCGGTTTTCAGGGTTATCTTTTCTTGATATCAGCTGTTTTTTCTCCAGTTTGTGCAGGGTCTTAGCCACAGAACCCTTATCTAGCATAAAATGCTTTGCAATCTGTTCCTGATTTACAGTGTCACATTTACTTAAATAAACCAGAAGAGAATGCTCTGTAAATCCAATGTTTTTATCATTCAGCCTTCGTTCAAAGAACGTACGGCTAAAGCGGGATATGATTGATAGGTGTGTAAGAATCATTATGAATCGAACCTTTCAAATTTTTATAGCAGCAGGTTTCTTCAATAAACAAAGGGTTAATGTCTCGACCCAGAAACTTCAACGTCTCACTGCGCTGCTTTATCCTGATGCAGAAATTACAATGCCATATTCATATTTCCTAGTCATGTCTTAAGGCATATATGAAGCAAATTTACACACTGCATTATTAATATATTCAAATTAGTTGTAAATGCAACAGTTGTAATGACAACAATATAGCAAGCGCTAAGTTTCCTGTCAAGTGATTTATTTATAATTTTCAAATTGAAATGAATACAATCGTGTGGTAATATGGTAAAGTGCTATCAGAGAAAAATGTTAGACAAATAATTTTAATACATGGTTGCTGGAGGATTTTATGAAAATAGATAATGTACCCTTGGACTTATTAATACCAAATATGCTGGGCGCGACGGGAACCGTGCTGGAGATTTTCTTTCTGACGATATTGTTTTCGATTCCGTTAGGGTTTTTGGTTGCATTGGGAAGAGGAAGTAAGCATGCGGTAATAAACATTCCGATCAGGATTTATCAGCTGATCTTTCGTGGAACACCTTTGATGCTTCAGTTAATCTTCTTTATGTACGGACCCTATTACATATTTGGCTTTACCTTGGATCGCTTTGTTGCCTGTATTGCTGCCTTTACAATTAATTATGCTGCGTATTTTGGCGAGATCTTTCGCGGCGGTATCGCTTCCATTCCAAAAGGACAGTACGAAGCGGCGAAAGTGCTTGGCTATAATAAACTTCAGACCTTTCTGCGAATCGTTCTGCCCCAGGTAGTGAAGTCGGTAATCCCGGCGGTAGGGAATGAATTAATGACCCTGGTAAAGGATACTTCCCTTGCTCAGGTTATTTCCGTGGTGGAGCTGTTCCGTGTGGCATCCGCGGCTGGATCTAAGTACTTTTCAACTGTACCGATTATTGTGGCAGCAGTCTTTTACTTGATTATGAATACCGTAGTAGAAATATCATTTAAGCAGATTGAAAAGAAGTTTGACTATTATAAGAATTAACAGGATGAGTGGAGGAAATTATGTTACTGAAGGCTGAAAACTTACAGAAACAGTTCGATCATACAGAGGTATTAAAGGGAATCTCCCTGGAGGTTAATGAAGGTGAAGTGGTAGCTATTATCGGCCCTTCCGGTTCCGGAAAATCAACCTTGCTTCGGTGTTTAACCCAGCTTGAGAAAATAGATCAGGGTAAAATTGAAGTAGGCGGCAAATTAATGGTAGATACCGGTAACGGCACCGGCTATGTAGATAACAAGATACTCCATGAAATTATTATGGAGGTGGGATTGGTGTTTCAAAACTTCAATCTTTTTCCTCATTACAGCGTACTACGAAATATCGTGGATGCTCAGGTTAAAGTACTTGGAATTGATAAGGCAGTCGCTGAAGAGAAAGCCGTCTCATTGCTTGAGAAAATGAATCTGAAAGACCGTGCTAAGGCATACCCCTGCGAATTATCCGGCGGG
>JAEYTL010000001.1 GCA_023434025.1 Bacteroidota bacterium | reverse complement strand
TCCTCAACCCGAAGCAGAAGCCGTTTGGGAAACATTCTTACCAAAACTCAATTACATCAACGGTTCTGGTCACGGTAGCGATGGAACATTTGGTTGCATTTTGAGAGAAGAAGGCATTTATCCTTGTCCTGTTTATTTCTACGATTCAGGAATTTGGTTTAAAATGAACTTGGAAATGAAAGAATACTACGAAAAAATGCTTGAATGCAAAGCGGTTTATTACTGGCAGTATTTTTATGTAGCAACCGAAGAAATTGTACAAAAATTGGGCAATTTCAAACCTGTATTTATAGAATATGATGAAAAGTATTTAGAAGGTCCGCATCCGTTTGGAGATAAATTCCGTGACGGAACATTTACCTATTCTGCAGAAGGTGTTTTGCACCAAATGAAAAACATCATCAAGCGTTTCCCTAAACTATTTCCCGATGTTGACTTGACGTATTTCAAAGAAAAATGTAATATGTTGGAAAATGCCTTAAAAGAATGTTAAAAATATTTACTATCAAAAAACAATGCCTTTTTTGATAGTAAATATTCTGTTATATAATTAAATATTAGAAATTATGATTACTACCTTTCTTTAACAAGTTTGTAGTTATTTTGAACTTGTCTCTCAAAACCTGCATATCTTCACCTACTTTTCTATCTAATACTTTTGCGTAATGTTGGGTGGTTCTTAGATTTTTATGTCCGAGCATTTTGCTTACACTTTCAATAGGAACACCATTGGTAAGTGTTACAGTTGTTGCGAAAGTGTGTCGGGCAATATGGAAAGTTAATTCTTTTTCAATGCCACACACTCCGGCTATTTCTTTTAAATAAGCATTCATTTTTTGGTTGGATAGAATAGGGAGTAAGCGATCTTCATTATTGCATTGTGGATGATTTTCGTATTTGTCGATTATCATTTGTGTAACTGGAAGGATTGGGATTTTGGAAGCAGATTCGGTTTTTTGTCTGTGGGTAAATATCCATTTTTCTCCATCAATACCAATGCTTATATGCGACTTTGTTAAGTTTTTGACATCTATATAAGCTAATCCCGTAAAACAGCTAAAAAGGAAGATATCACAAACTAAAGCCAATCTTTCTGTTTTAAACTCTTTATTCATTAAAGCCTGAATTTCATCCTCCGTTAAAAATACACGTTCCACCTCCATAACTTTCGATTTATAATTCGCAAACGGGTTTCTATCCAGCCAATCATTAGCCAAACAAATCTTGATTATTTTATTGAAATTTTTAATGTATTTGACAGCTGTGTTATTGGCACAATTCCGAACGCTTCTCAACCAGAATTCATAATCAGTAATAAATGCGTGATCTATCTTGGTTATATCAATATCAGAGATATTGTATTTCCATTGCATAAAATCGATAGTGTGTTTGAGCGAAGTCGTATAGCGTTCTAATGTTCCTGGTGCATATTCTTTACCAATCAGTTCTTTTATTTTGTTGTTGTGGTCTTTGAAGATAGGAACGAGCATTCTTGCTCGTTCATCAATACCTAATAGTTTACTTTTGATTGTTTCAGTGGTTATAGGTGCTTTTTTATGGATTAATTCCATTTCGACATCTCTTATTCGACATTTCAGTAAATCAAGATGATTATTAATTGAACGAGCTTCTTCTGAAGTACCTTTCATTTTACCTGCTTCTGTGGACCATTTTGATATTTCTACAAATCGGTTTGTGCTTAGCTCAATACGTTTTCCATTGATAGTAATTCTGGTGTAGATAGGAACTAAACCATTTGCAGCTGCTTTCGCTTTTTTAGCATAAAAGAGAATTGATACTTTTGTTTTCATTGTGGTGACCTTTTTAGTTGTTATTAAATTTAACTTCAATATGACTAATCCACAAGATGTACAGTTTTTAAACTGGTTGTTGAACTGGCTGTAAAGCCTTGTGAATACTAGTCTGAAATAAAAATCGGTTACCCAAATTTTGGATTGTTTAGGGTAACCGATTTTATCCCTTTTGGTTCACGAATGAATGAATATTTTGACTATGTGATAAAAGAAAAAACCCTTAAAATCATACGATTTCAAGGGTTTTAATTCAATTTGCTTTTCAGCTGGCGGAGAAAGAGGGATTCGAACCCCCGGACCTGTTACAGTCAACAGTTTTCAAGACTGCCGCAATCGACCACTCTGCCATTTCTCCAGTAAAACACAACCATTTTCTGATTGCGAGTGCAAATATAGAACGATTTTTGGTTTATACAAACCTTTTTTTACTAAAAATAAAGAGTATTTTAAAAGAATGAACTAACCATTTCATTTTGTATGATTTAACAGCCGGCTTAATCGGGTAACTGAGACTAATAATTTACATATTCCGTAATTTCAAGCCCGTAACCGATCATGCCTACCCGTTTGGTGTGTTCGGAATTAGAGAGTAAACGGATTTTAGAAATATCCAAGTCATGCAGGATCTGTGCCCCGATGCCAAAATCCTTGGCATCCATTCGGATAGGTGGAGCTTTCATCAGACCTTCTTCCTGCAACACTTTTAGTTCACTGATGCGGTTAAGCAATTCAATGGACGGAATTTCCTGGTTGATAAAAAGTATGGCTCCCTGACCTTCTTCGGTGATGCGGTTAAACATATCTTCCAGACGCTTGTCTGAGTTATTGGTCAGTGTTTCTAAAATATCGTTATTGACCTGTTTTGAATTGATTCGTGTTAAAACAGGGTCGCCGTTATTCCAGCTGCCTTTTGTCAGAGCCAAGTGAACTTGTTTGTTGGTTGTTTGAAGATAAGCTCTTAAGCGAAAGGAGCCAAAACGGGTGTTCATTTCAAAATCTTCTTTCTTTTGAATCAGACTGTCGTGCTGCATACGGTAAGCCACGAGGTCTTCGATAGAAACCAGTTTTAGATCAAATTTTTTAGCGACTTCAACCAATTGGGGTAAACGTGACATCGAACCGTCGTTGTTCATGATCTCACAGATAACACCGGCAGGGGAGAATCCGGCCAGCCGGGCAAAATCAATAGCCGCTTCAGTATGTCCGGTTCTTCGCAAAACGCCGCCTTGTTTGGCGATCAACGGAAAGATATGGCCGGGTCGGGCTAAATCAAACGGTTTGGTGTTTTCATCCACTAAGGCCAGGATAGTCTTAGCCCTGTCAGAAGCCGAAATCCCGGTTGTTACACCCTGTCCTTTTAAATCTACGGAAACCGTAAAAGCCGTCTCCATATGATCCGTATTGTTGGTCACCATCGTGCGAAGTTCTAATTCCTGACAGCGACGCTCGGTGAGGGGAGCACAGATAAGTCCGCGTCCGTGTGTAGCCATAAAATTGATCATTTCCGGTGTTACTTTTTCGGCAGCAGCCAGAAAGTCCCCTTCATTTTCACGGTCTTCGTCGTCTACCACAATGATAACTTTTCCCTGACGGATATCCTCGATGGCTTCTTCTATAGTGTTGAGTTGTATTTTTTGCGGCATGATGTGTTATTAGTTTTGTGCTGTTGAACGCTTTTTGAATAATTTAAAGAAAGGCTGTAAAAGTGCATCCATGTTCACCAGTCCGATGTCGTTGGTCGCTCTGTAGGTGAGCAAAATCGCAAATGGCGTCAATAGAAGGGATGACATCCAGGATCCCAGAAAAGGGGTGATACCGTCTTCCTGGGCTAATTTTTTTCCGAATACATTGATAAAATGATAGACAATAAAAATAACCATGGCAAACACAATGGGCAGACCTAAACCACCTTTTCGGATAATGGCACCAATCGGGGCACCGATAAAGAACATGAGCAGGCAGGCATAGGCAATTACGAATTTGTCATATAAAGCCAGCCAGTGGTTGTTGATGTTTTTAACTTTTCCTTCCAGTTCCAGAAAAGAACCTTCGACGGAATATTTGGTATTCGAAACATTTGCTTTGGCAATATCATATGCCCCCAATATCTGACGGGGTTCAAGCAAATTCGTCAAATCGTTGGTAAAAACTTCTTTTTTAACTGCCGGTTGCAAATTGTCTTTGCTCAGCGTATCCTGGGCAACTGTTGTTTTGGGCGATTTGGCATTGATGGACGCAAAGCGTTGTTGGATGTTTTCGGTATAGGAAACCAGGTCTTTTTTATGGTTGTTTTCCAGCGAATCCAATGTGTATTTCAATTCACTGATGTTGAGCATGTTATTGGTGTTGGATATCTGGTCTGCTTCCAGGTCTGTTTTTTGCAAAGGAGCCAAATCAAAATTGATGATGTATTTTTGAAAAGAACTCTTGGCAAACGGAACTTTGTTTTTTTCCGTGTAGTTTTTCACCGGAACATCTTCATAATAATTTCCGTCAAACAGAATCAACTGAAGAAAATTAGAATTCTCGTTGCTGATTAATTCACCCCGTTTGGCTTTAATCACTACATTGGTGCCTACACCTAAATTAGATAGCTTGTGGATAGTGACATCCCGTAGCAAATTGTCGTTGTCACCATATTTATCAGCCACTTTGATGGTGTAGCTGCCCACCGTGCTGAACTGCCCTTCGGCAATAGCCATCGAAGGCTTCTGCTGAACGATACTTTTGCGGAGGTTGATGAATTTATATTCGGCTTGCGGAATGATATTGTTGGCAAACAAAAAGGCTACCATGCTCAGCCCTATAATAAACACCGTAAGCGAGTGCATGGCTCTTCTGAGCGATATGCCCGATGATTTCATGGCTGCAAATTCATAATTCTCAGCAAAATTACCAAAAGTCATGATAGAGGCCAGTAATACCGAAAGTGGCAGTACCAACGGCACAACTTTTGGAGCATAAAATGCCAGAAACTTAACAATTAAAAAGGCATCTAAGTCTTTTCCGGCTAGATCGGCTATAAAAAGCCATATTCCTTGCAGGATAAAGATAAAAAACAGGATAATAAATACTGTGGCAAAGGTGCTCAGAAAGGAAGTCAGAATATAGCGATCAAGAATTTTCACTGCAAAAATTAGTCTATTCTATTGATGTAGTAATTTTTATATTTACTCTCGTCAAAGGTAAACTGATTTTTTGATAATGGCTGATTGGTTTTGAAAGAATTAACAGTGAGGGTGGTTTTGGTTCCTTTTTTGCCTACTTCAATCAGGTTATAAATATGTTTGGTCTGCACATCAATGCCCAATAAGATTTCTTTTCGCTGGTCTTTTGAACTGATAGGCACCAGTTTGATATACTGTATTTTACGGCCTTTGATATCTTGTGAAATATCCCAATAATACTTATAACCCTGGTTAAAAAACGTCAGCATTTTAGAAGGAGTAATGGCATTTTCATCTTTTTCGTTTACTTTCGAAATGGTGATTTCTTCATCTTCCGGCACAATGGTATAGGTCTGTTTGCCGTCAAAAATCTTGGTGGTTCCCATAAAATTTAGGTGATACAGATTTCCTTTTAGCACCACGTTACCTTTACTGTCCTGGTTAATGTTCTCTTTGGTATTTTGCAGGCTGTATTTAAAATCAATCGAAATGTTTTCGTAGCTTTTTACTTTGGCAGTGACTTCATCCAATAAATCTTTTGCTTTTTTATCCTGTGCCTTTACGTTTATCACTGATAAAAATAGAATTGAAATCCAGATAAGTTTTTTCATTTTACGCATTATTTTGTTCGTTGTTAAAAAATTCGTTTAACGAATTCAAGTCAGGAATGTTTACCGACCGGGCTTTGCTTCCTTCAAACGGGCCTACAATACCGGCTGCTTCCAATTGATCGATCAACCTTCCGGCCCGGTTATAACCTAATTTTAATTTTCGTTGCAGTAAAGAGGCTGACCCCTGTTGAGCGGTTACAATTACCTCGGCTGCTTCCCTGAACATTGAATCGCGTTCCGAAATATCTATATCAAGCATTGTGCCATTTTCTTCGCCAATATATTCCGGAAGAAGATAAGCATTCGGGTAGGCTTTTTGCGAACCGATGAATTCGGTAATTCGTTCCACTTCGGGCGTATCAACAAAGGCACATTGCACACGAACCAGATCGTTACCATTGGTGTATAGCATATCTCCACGTCCAATCAGCTGATCTGCTCCCTGGGTGTCTAAAATTGTCCGCGAATCTATTTTTGACGTTACGCGAAAAGCTATACGGGCGGGGAAGTTGGCCTTGATTAGTCCGGTGATGACATTCACTGACGGTCTCTGGGTGGCAATAATCAGGTGTATTCCGATGGCCCGGGCCAATTGAGCCAGACGGGCAATAGGGGTTTCAACTTCTTTGCCGGCTGTCATAATCAGATCGGCAAACTCATCGACCACCAAAACAATATAAGGTAAAAACCGGTGACCGTCGTTGGGATTTAGCTTTCTTGATTTGAACTTTTCGTTATATTCTTTGATGTTTCTCACCATGGCATCTTTGAGCAGCGAATAGCGGTTATCCATTTCAATACAAAGAGAATTCAACGTGTTGATTACCTTTGTGTTGTCCGTTATAATGGCATCTTCCGTATCCGGTAATTTGGCCAGGTAATGCCGCTCTATTTTGTTAAAAAGCGTCAGTTCCACTTTTTTGGGATCAACCAAAACGAATTTTACTTCTGCGGGGTGCTTTTTATAAAGCAGCGATGTTAAAACAGCATTTAGTCCAACCGATTTACCCTGTCCTGTTGCACCGGCCATCAAAAGGTGCGGCATTTTGGCCAGATCCACCACAAATGTTTCGTTAGAGATGGTTTTACCCAAAGCAATAGGCAGTTCCATTTCAGCTTCCTGAAAACGTTGCGATGATAAAGCCGATTTCATCGGCACCATCGTGGGGTTTTTATTTGGTACTTCAATACCGATTGTTCCTTTTCCGGGAATCGGAGCAATTATACGAATGCCAAGAGCTGAAAGCGACAAAGCAATATCATCTTCCAGGCTTTTGATCTTTGAAATTCTGATACCGGCTTCCGGAACAATTTCATACAGGGTCACCGAAGGACCAACAGTGGCTTTGATCTGGGCAATATCAATTTTGTAATTCCGCAGGGTCTCAACGATTTTATTTTTATTTTCTTCGAGCTCTTCCTGGTTAATGGTGATCCCGGAGGAGCCGTAATCTTTAAGCAGGTCTAATGTGGGGAATTTGTATTTAGACAATTCCAGGGTAGGATCAAATTCGCCGAAATCGGCCACCAAACGCTCGGCTAAATTCTCTTCAATCTGTTCTTCTTCCGGTGCTTTTTCAATCACAAACTGCTCATCTTCGGTTTGAATAATTTCCGGTTCTCTTAAAGCGGTTAACGGAACTGTTTCTAACGTCTTAATCTTGGGCTCCAGGTTAATTTCAGAAGGGTGTTCAATGGTTGGTTTCAGATCCTCTTTGTTAATTTCAAAAGCAGAAGCCGGTTTTTTGATGGAGATAACACCGTCTTCCAATTCCTCTGTCTCTTCCTCTTTGCGGGAATGCAAAGGTTGGTCAAACGGATTGATGGAGGCAGCTTCTTCAAGATCTTCTTTGAGTTCACTTTTCTTTCGTTCGAATAATTTTTGAAAGGTTTCCGGAGAAACATTCACTTTAAAGATCAGGTAAATTAAAAAGCTGAAAACCAATACCAAAAGCGTACCGGGTTTTCCCATAAAATCCTGAATATAGGAGTTCATTTCAAATCCGATAATCCCGCCCAATTCCGGTATGTAATTGGAAAAGAACCCAAACATCAGGGAAAAATTGACCATGGCGTATAGGTCCCAAAACCATAAATCCTTCAATTTTTTTAAGGAGAGATTCAGGATCAGATAAATACCCGACATAAAGAAAAGACGAACGAGCAGGAAAGAAGCGATTCCGAAACCTTTATACAGAAACAAGTCCGCTAAATAAGCCCCTACTTTCCCCAGCCAGTTTTTTACATCAACTGACCGGTTCGTCAGGCTGTTCACCGCACTTTGGTCTTCCTGCCAATAGATGAAAAAAGAAACCATTGAAAGGAATAAAGCAACTGAAAAAAGCACTAAAAAGCAACCAAACAAAAAGCGGTGTTGCTTGGTCAGTTTGAATGACTTTTTGGGTTCAGATTTTGTTTCTGTTTCTTTTTTGGTGGACTTTGTCGAAGATGTTTTAGCCATTAAATCCCTTTATTTGTTGTAAAAATAACTATTTTTAAATTAGTATCCATATAATTTGACAAGGTAAGGAGCATAAATGATGATCCCGATCAATATTGCTGTCATGGCGGCAAAAAATACAGCTCCGGCCGCAATGTCTTTTATAAAACCTATTTTTTCATTATAATCAGGATGAATAAAGTCCGCAGTTTTTTCAATAGCTGTATTTAATCCTTCAACCGACAAAACAAGACCGATGCAAAATGTCTGGATCAGCCATTCGCTTTTGGTAATATTAAAATAAAACCCGGCTATGGTTATGATAATGCCAACAGAAAACTGAACCATGATACTGTGCTCGGTGAGTAGCAGTCTGCCTGCTCCTTTAAAAGCATAAAAAATACTTTTTATCCGGCCGGCCAAAAAACGGTTATCTTTCTGGAATTTCATGTTTTTATGACAAAGAGGCTAAAGCTGCTTCGTAGTTTGGTTCCTCTGCAATTTCCGGCACTTGCTGTGAGTAGGTTATAACACCGTTTTCATCTACGACAATCACAACCCGAGAATGCAACCCGGCTAACGGACCGTCAGTTATGGTTAATCCGTAATCCTGACCAAAACGGCCATCTTTAAAATCAGACAGGTTTTCTACATTTTCAATGCCTTCCGTTCCACAAAAACGTTTTTGGGCAAAAGGCAGATCACGGGAAATACATAACACTTTTGTATTTTGTAACGAAGATGCCTTTTGATTAAAAATGCGCACAGAAGTGGCACAAACACCGGTATCAATACTCGGAAAAATATTTAACACCAACCTGCTTCCTGCAAAATCACTTAGCGAAACGACGGCTAAGTCTGTTTTTACTAATTGAAAATCAGGTGCTTTTGAGCCTTTTTTAGGTAGTTCGCCGCTTGTGTGAATAGGATTTCCTCCCAAAGTTATTGTTGCCATGTTTAAATTTTTTAAGATTTCAAAAATAGGAATTATTTAATAAAGTTTGTCTGATGCCTTAAACAAAAAAACGCTTCCCTGAAGAAGCGTTCTGATGTGGTGTTTGTATGAAAATTATTTGTCTATTGAGCCTAAAACCCGTTGCATAAAACGATTTAAGGCTTCTTTTTTCTCCATGCCGTTCCGGATGGATTTATGTACTTCTAAAGCTCCATACATATTGGAAATCAATTCACCGATTACGTCGAGTTCTTCGTCTTTTAAAGAGGGAACTTCTGTCAGAGCTTCCAGCACTTCAATAGTTTCAACTATATAATCCTGGTCGTTGTCTTCGATGAATTGGGTTAACTGTTTAATAATCGGTAGTTTCATATCAGTTGGCTGAAATTTCTGAAATCAGTTCGGCCAATACTTCTGCTTTATTGGTTTGCGTTTGATTAACAAGTGCCCCGTTTACAAATGTAGCAAACGTTGGCAGATTAGTAACATCAGCTAATTTTCTTGAAACAGGAGAGTTTTCAGCATCTACCAAAACAAACGTTATCGATTCGTTTTCGGCAGCCAGTTTTTTAAACTTGGGCTTCATAATTCTGCAATTTCCGCACCAGGAAGCAGAATACTGAACCACCACCTTGTTGTTTTGATTCACTAAGTCCTGAAGAGTATCTTCGGTTAAATCGATTAACATAAAAATTAGAATTTAGAGTTTAGAATTCTGAATTTAGAACTTATAATTTTTTAGTTTTGACTTAAATAAGCTGCGGTACTCAAACGGTCAGCTGTCATCGCCTCTTTTCCTTCTTCCCAGTTGGCCGGACACACTTCTCCTTTGGTTTGAACATGGGTATAGGCATCGATTAATCGTAAATATTCATTTACATTTCTTCCCAACGGCATATCGTTTACACTTTCGTGGAAAATTTTACCGGTTTCGTCAATCAGATATGTAGCTCTGTACGTTACGTTTGATCCTGAAATTAAATAAGATTCCGTGTCTTCGTTATATTCGCCAGCTTCAATATCTAAAATCCCCAAAGCAGAAGATAAATTACGGGTCGTATCAGCAATTAACGGATACGTTACTCCTTCGATTCCTCCATTGTTTTTAGCTGTATTTAACCAGGCAAAATGCACCTCATTGGTGTCACAGGAAGCACCAATTACCACAGTGTTTCTTTTTTCAAATTCAGGTAAAGCACTTTGAAAAGCATGCAGTTCGGTCGGACAAACAAAGGTGAAATCTTTCGGATACCAGAATAAGATTACTTTTTTGTTGTTTTTTACGGCTTCATCCAGCACGTTAATTCTTAAATTATCACCCATTTCTGAAATGGCATCAACTGTAATGTTTGGAAATTTTTTACCTACTAATGACATAATTGCTTTGATTTTTAATTGTTAATTTCGATGCAAATGTAAGGCAATATGTGTGTAGCAGACCTGATAAATATCATTCATTTTTTTAATAAAGGTATTGATTTTACTGATGATGATGGATAAAAAGGGTAATTTGTGTCAAGTGGATAATTTTAACAGGTTATTTTTTTATTTTTCATAATTTTCGTATTAATTTATTAAACAGTCAACAATTGTTAAAGTTGAATTAAAATAAAAAAACTGCCGGTTAAAGCAGTTTGAAAATAGTTTTGTACTGTAAGTTTTATTTTGCGGTCAGTTGTTTGATTTTAATATTAAAGCCGGCAAACAGTAGTGTCATAAACGGACTGATGATGTTAAAGAAGGCATAAGGCAGATAAGCCCAAGTAGAAACACCTAAAACACCGGCTTGATAGGCTCCGCAGGTATTCCAGGGAATCAGAACCGAGGTGACTGTTCCGGAATCTTCTAATGTTCTGCTCAGGTTTTCGGGGGCTAATCCTTTGTCTTTATAGGCTTTGGCAAACATTTTTCCGGGTACAACAATGGCCAGGTACTGATCGGAAGCTGTCAGGTTTAAGGCTAAACAACTTGCCACGGTACTGGCAAACAAGCCTAAAGTAGTGTGGAAAAGTTTAAGCAATGAATCGGTAATCCTTGTCAAAGCTCCGATCGCTTCCATGACACCGCCAAAAACCATGGCACAGAGAATCAGCCAGATGGTACCCAACATACCTTTCATACCCTTGGAAGAGAATAAGTCAGACAGCATCTCATTTGTAGTCTGTATTGAGGTTTCAACCGTAATGGCATTCATCACACCTTTGTAGCCTGAGATAAAAGACAACTGTTCGCTGCCTCCGATTTTAGCAACTAATTCCGGTTGGAAAAGCAAGGCAAAAAGTCCGCCTAACAGTGTGCCGATTAACAAAGCAATCAGTGGTTCTGTTTTTTTGACAATCAATAAAATAACAATGCCCGGTACTAAAAATAACCAGGGTGAAATAGTAAAGGTTTCTTTGATAGCGTTCAGGGTTTCTGTTGAATCACTTCCGCCGTTTGTGGTTTGGGCTAATCCTAAGAAAATAAAAATCAGTAAAGTCAGAATCATAGTGGGTACAGTCGTCAGGGTCATATAGCGGATATGCGTAAATAAATCCGTTCCGGCCATTGCCGGAGCAAGATTAGTCGTGTCGGACAGCGGGGAAAGCTTATCTCCGAAATAAGCTCCGGAAACCACGGCACCGGCTACCATTCCCAACGGCATACCTATGGTCGATCCGATGCCGATCAAAGCAATCCCTACGGTGGCTGAGGTTGTCCAGGAACTTCCGGTTGCAATCGATATAACGGAACAGATGACCAGGCTGGCCGGTAAAAAAACAGCGGGGTGCAGAATCTGAAGGCCGTAGTAAATCATGGTTGGGATTACGCCGCTCAACAGCCACGTTCCAGACAGGGCACCAACCATCAGCAGAATGAGGATGGCTCCGGAAGTAGATTTTACATTTTTGGAGATGTCTTCCATCATGGCCGCATAAGATACCTTGTTTCTGAACCCGACAACAGCAGCAATGGCCGCTCCGATAATCAGTGCAAACTGGTTGGGGCCGGAGGTGGCACTGTCACCATAGGCATAAACATTGTAGGCTAAAATGCTGATTAGTAAAAAAATAGGGAGTAGGGCTTCAAAAAGCGACAGGTTTTTATTTTCAATAAGCTGTTCGTCTTTGGGGTCGAACGGTTTGATGTCTTGACTTTCCATGTATTTCGTTTGTGGATGCAAGATATAAAAAATCATTGATTTAAATCTAAAATAAACCCGTAGTGCATTATCATTAAAAACTTAATGCATTTTTTTACAGCCAATTATTTTTTTAGCCACAGATTCACAGATACGAAATCAAAAATAATTTAAAAAATTAAGTACAAATTACACGGATATTGAATGCTTTGCATTCGATTAAAGCTGTGAAATATAATTTTCTGGATAAAAATATAAAAAAACTGTGCACCTGTGGCTAACTAATAACGCACTGCGGGTTAAAATAAACAATCCGGTTCAGACGAACCGGATTGTTTTGTACTTAAATTTTTTGAAGTTCCTTTAAAACCCCGATTTCTTTCATACAGCTTTTCATCATCCGGTAGGTTCGTTCAATATCGTTATCCAGCCCGATTGAAAAACGGATTAAACCGTCGGTTAGCCCCATTTGCTTTTGTTCATCCAGCGGAATCTCAGAAGAAGTAGAGGTGCCGGGGGCACTGAATAAGGTTTTGTAAAAGCCTAAACTTACAGCTAAATATCCCAGGTTGCGGTTTTGCATCAGTTCCATTAACTCGTTGGCTTTGTCCAGTGAGCCTACATCAACTGTCATCATTCCGCCGTAGCCGTATTCTTTATTGATCATTGCGGAATAAATTGAATGGCTCGGGTGACTTTTTAAACCGGGATAGACCACTTTTAATCCGTCCTTTTCGAACTTTTCAGCCAGGTAATTGGCGTTGTAACTGTGTTGTTTCATCCGGATGTGCAGGGTCCGTAAGTTTTTTAAAATACTGGCAGAACGGAGGCTGTCCATTGTTGGGCCTAACAGCATGCTGGCTCCGTTGTTCACATTTTTTAAATCGTTAATAAAGTCCTGTGAAGCACAAACCACACCACCTACGGTATCACTGCTGCCGTTGATGAATTTGGTAAGGCTGTGGATTACTACATCGGCTCCCAGTTTTGCCGGAGCAACCGAAAGGGGAGAAAACGTATTGTCCACAACTAATTTGATATTGTGCTTTTTAGCGAGTTTTGACAAACTTTCGATATCTGCTACTTCTAATAAAGGATTACTGACTGTTTCGCAGTATAATACTTTGGTATTCATGGTAATAGCGGCTTCTACTAAATCTAATTTGGTGATATCAACAAAGTTGGTTTTAATATTCCATTTGGGTAACATGTTTTTCATAAAGGCATAGGTGCCGCCGTAAATGGTTCTGCTGGAGACTATTTCGTCACCGGCGGAACATAATTGCAGTAATACCGGGGTGATAGCTCCCATGCCGGAGGCGGCTACATTAGCACTTTCGGTTCCTTCCATGGCCGCTAATGCCTCGCCTAAATATAAATTCATAGGAGAAGAATGACGGGAATATAAATAACATCCTTCCGCATTGCCTTCAAACGTGTCAAACATGGTTTTGGCTGACAGGAAGGTGTAGGTTGAACTGTCGGAAATAGAAGGATTCACGCCGCCAAACTCGCCAAAATACTGTAAGTCCTGAATTTGATCGGCCGGATTAAAGGGGGTTGATTTCATAGTTTGAGGTAATTTTTATTTTACAAATAACATTATACTTTGTAAAAAAATCAATATGTAAGTTTAAAATTGGTTTTTTATTCGGTTAAATTTTAAATTTATAGAAAATTGAATTATATTTGATTTGTTTTTGATTAAAATGATGTAAAATTTAAAGCTTCAAAAAAATGGAATTTGACTTAATCGATAAAAAACTATTAATGCTGTTGCAGGAAGACAGTAAAAAGACAACCAAAGAACTTTCGGTAAAGCTCAACCTTTCGGTAACGGCAGTTTATGAACGGATCAAAAAGCTGGAGCGGGAAGGAGTGATCCGCAATTATGTGGCTTTGTTAGACAGAGCTAAAATCAACAAGAGCTTTGTGGTTTTCTGCCATATCAAGTTAATCCAGCATACCAGAGAATACCTGCATACGTTTGAACAGGAAGTAACCCAATTGACCGAAGTGCTGGAATGTTTTCATGTAAGTGGGGATTACGATTATATTCTTAAAATCTGTGTGGGCAGTATGGAAGAATACCGCGAATTTATGGTTACAAAACTGACTAATTTAAAGCATATTGGCAGTACACACAGCTCGTTTATGATAACCGAATTAAAAAACAGCACACAGTTTGAATTGCTGTAGCCTGGTTTGTAAATCAATTTTTAACGATTTCTTACCAAAAGCAAAGCCGAAAGCACGTAACTTTGTTAGACTAATTTTTACACATGAAAATAGCAATAGTTTGTTATCCTACATTTGGCGGAAGCGGTGTAGTGGCTACAGAACTGGGGTTGGAACTGGCTCAACGCGGTCATGAAATTCACTTTATTACTTACAAACAACCGGTCAGGTTGGCCTTACTCAACCCGAACCTGCATTACCACGAAGTAAATGTTCCCGAATACCCGCTTTTTCATTATCAACCCTATGAATTGGCTTTGTCCAGTAAACTGGTTGATATGGTTAAGTTGCATAAAATCGATTTGTTGCATGTGCATTATGCCATTCCGCATGCCTATGCCGGTTATATGGCTAAGCAAATGCTGAAAGAGGAAGGGATTTTTATTCCGATGGTAACTACACTGCACGGAACCGATATTACCCTGGTTGGAAAGCACCCGTTTTACAAACCCGCTGTTTGTTTCAGCATCAATCAATCTGATGTGGTGACTTCGGTGTCCAACAGTTTAAAAGAAGACACGTACAGGCATTTTAATATTTCTAAAACAATCGAGGTTATCCCGAATTTTATCGAAATAAATAAAGCTAAAGCTGATGAAGGAGTGCCTTGTTACCGATCGTTGATGGCTAAAGATAACGAGCGGATCATCACCCACATCAGTAACTTCAGAAAAGTAAAACGCATTCCGGATATTGTTAAAATATTTTATAAAATACAGCAGCAAATTCCGGCAAAGCTGATGATGGTCGGCGAAGGACCGGAAAAAGAAAATGCAGAATTACTGTGCGAAGAATTAGGGATTTCCAACAAAGTAATCTTTTTTGGCAACAGTAATGAAATCGACAAGATTTTATGTTTTACGGATTTATTCCTGTTACCTTCCGAAACCGAGAGTTTCGGACTGGCAGCCTTAGAAGCCATGGCTTGCAGTGTACCGGTTATTTCAACCAACACCGGCGGTTTGCCGGAAGTTAACCTAGATGGTTTTTCCGGTTATTTAAGTGAGGTCGGCGACATTGATTCGATGGCAGAGAACGCTGTTAAAATAATTAAGGATGATGCAACGTTAACTACTTTTAAAGAGAATGCTTTTTCGGTAGCCAGGCAGTTTGATATAGCCAATATCCTGCCGCTTTACGAGGCTGTTTATGAAAAAGCGATTAAAAACCAATTTAATACTGTTTCAGATTAAGATGAAAAAAATTAGTGCGATTATTGCTGTTTGTCTGGTGCTGTTCTCGTGTTCAACACAAAAAACGACTGATGAAAAACCACCGCTGTATGAAATTTTAAAACAGGATGAGCAGGGTGGAGCCAGTTTCCGTTTTTTTGAAATTATTACGGAGCAAAAAGAGTTTAAAATGTTATTGAACGATCCGGATCTGAAAAAGAAAATCAATCCTTCGGACATCAATACCTCTAATTTCCTGTTGCTGAATATGGGAGAGAAAAATACAGGAGGCTATTCGTTCTCGGTTGAGAACATTGAAGAAACAGAAAATGATATTATTATTACCATCAGGGAAAATGCCCCCAATGGAATGGCTACTATGGCGATGACTTATCCGATTTCTATCGTAAAGATTAATTCTAAGAAGAATATTATTTTAAAATAAAAAAAACGTCCCGAAAGGGACGTTTTTCTGTAAAATAAATCTGCTTTTTTTAAAATTGATAACGCACACCAAGGGCGATGTCCGGTCCAAAGTTATTGTTCCGGTATCCGTCTCCGATATAAAACTCAGGTCGGAAATCGAGCGAGATCAGCAACGGAAAATCAAAATTATACTCAATACCAATGTCACCGGCCGCTAAAACATAAGTGCCGCTTTCATCATAAGCATTATTTGGGCCGTATTTATGGTTCCAGCTTCCGATACCGGCACCGGCACCGGCGTACCAGTTAAAACCACCTTCAATGTTCCATACCCATTGATAAAGGCCTACTAATTTGTAGCCGTCCCAGTTTCTGCTGTTTCGCCAGCCTAAATCAAATTCCAGACGGTTGTTGCCGGAAAGTCCCCTTTGATAAGATACCTCTCCTCCAAAACCATCATTGTCTCCTAATCGTAAACCAATTGCATTCTTAGAAATTTCCTGAGCATTAGTACTCAAGGCAAAACCAAAAACCATCATGGTTGATAAAAGTACTTTTTTCATTTTAATTTTGTTTTAGATTTTTACAAAGATAACGCACACTTTGTGTAAATCGTATGATTAACAAGTTAAAGTATGTTAATTCATGGAATCACCCGGACCAAATTATCGGCCGGAAAATAGCAGAGAAGCGATGAGTTGTTCACTCAATTTGCTTTCCATTTCAAAAAAATCTTCCTGAATCATATTGGAATCTTTGTCGTAACGATATAATTTCCATCGCTTTTTATTGTATTCCAAGGCGGTGAGGTTTTCTACCCAATCGCCAGAGTTCAGATAAAAAGTAGTCCCTTTTTTATTGACCTTCCGGGTCATTTTCGGTTCGTGAATGTGCCCGCAGATCACATAATCATAATGATTTTCAATGGCTAATTCTGAAGCTGTATGTTCAAAGTCAGAAATGAATTTAACCGCTTTTTTTACATTGGCTTTTATTTTTTTTGAAAACGAGTAGGGCTCTTTACCCATTTTTTGAAGAACCCAATTGATGGAACGGTTAGCCAGAATAAGCAAATCGTAACCCCAGCCGCCAAGTTTGGCAATCCACTTGGAATGCTGTACTGAGGCATCAAAAACATCTCCGTGAAAAATCCAGGCTTGTTTGTCGTCTAAGGTTAAAATCAGTTTATCCACAATAGAAAAATTGCCGATTCGGGTGTCGCTGAATTTGCGGAGCATCTCGTCATGATTACCGGTAATATAATATACTTCGGTGCCTTTAGCCGCTAAATCAATAATTTTTTTGATAACTTTTAAATGGGCTTTCGGGAAATAGGATTTTCGGAACTGCCAGATATCAATGATGTCACCGTTAAGAATCAGGGTCTTGGGTTTGATTGTTGACAGGTAATGGTATAGCTCTTTTGCGTGACAACCAAATGTTCCGAGATGCACATCAGAAATAATGACGACTTCAATTTTTCTCTTTTTAAGCATATAAAAATGAGGTTTAACAAATTAACACACATTTTTTCAGCTGTGTTTTATCAAAAAGTTAACGAAGAGCAAAGGCATATTATGTTTATGTGAACTCAAATATTTTTTTTATCCGTAATGTTTTAATGAAAAAACTTATTTTTGTTGAAACATCAGCATACAATGGCAGGAAACAGCTACGGAACTTTATTCAGACTCACCACTTTTGGCGAATCACACGGCGAAGCGTTAGGCGGTATTATTGATGGTTGTCCTCCCGGTATTTTATTGGACTTTGAAGCTATTCAGCATGAAATGGTTCGTCGTAAACCGGGACAATCTGCCATCGTGACCCAACGTAAAGAACCGGATGAGGTGCAGTTTTTATCCGGAATTTTTGAAGGAAAAACAACCGGAACCCCTATTGGCTTTATTATTCCGAACACCAACCAGAAATCAGCTGATTACAGTCATGTCAAAGAGGCTTTCAGGCCAAGCCATGCCGATTTTACGTATGAAAAAAAATACGGTATCAGAGATTACCGTGGCGGCGGCAGAAGTTCTGCCCGTGAAACAGCCAGCAGGGTCGTAGCCGGTGCTATTGCAAAACAAATTCTTCCGGAGATCAAAATCAATGCTTTTGTTTCTTCGGTCGGTGATATTTTTATCGATAAACCCTACCAGGAGCTGGATTTTTCTAAAACGGAAAGTAACCCTGTACGTTGTCCGGATGAAAAAACAGCAGCCCGTATGGAAGCACTGATCCGTTCGGTCAGAAAAGAAGGCGATACGATAGGGGGAACCGTTACCTGTGTGATTCAACATGTCCCGGTCGGACTGGGAGAGCCCGTTTTTGATAAACTGCATGCCGAACTCGGAAAAGCCATGTTATCAATCAATGCGGTGAAAGGTTTTGAACTGGGCAGCGGTTTCTGCGGAGCCAGAATGCGGGGTAGCGAGCACAACGATTTGTTCAGGGCAGACGGCTCTACAGTCTCCAATTTATCAGGCGGTATTCAGGGCGGTATTTCCAACGGTATGGATATTTATTTCAGAGTCGCATTTAAACCGGTTGCCACCATTATGCAAAAACAAACCACGATTGATAAAGACGGTAACTTTGTTGATTTAGAAGGCAAAGGACGTCATGATCCCTGTGTAGTACCCAGAGCTGTACCGATTGTGGAGGCCATGGCGGCTATTGTGTTGGCCGATTTTTACTTATTACAGAAAACATACAAATAAACAATTATGAAATTAGCATTACACTGGAAAATTCTTATCGGGATGATTCTCGGATTGGTTTTTGGCTATCTGATGAAAAATATGGAACTGAAAGAAATTGTGGTAGATTGGGTAAAACCTTTCGGGGCAATTTTTATCAACTTGCTCAAGATGATTGCCGTACCTTTAATTGTGGTTTCACTCATTGTCGGGCTGTCTGACTTGAAAGATATTTCTAAGTTGTCTAAATTGGGCGGACGAACTGTAGCTTTGTACTTATTTACAACTGTTACCGCTGTTTCTGTCGGACTGGTATTAGCCAATTTAATTAAACCCGGAGATTATATTAATGATGAGTCCCGCAAAAGCCTGTTGGAAAATTTTGCCGGTGATGCCGCCCAAAAGATTGAATTGGCAGAAAACGCTAAGAACAGTGGTCCGTTGCAGCCTCTGGTAGATGTAGTGCCGGAAAATTTTTTTATGGCCATGACCGATAATGCTTCGATGCTACAGGTAATTTTATTTGTGATTCTCATAGGAATCGGATTGATTTTAATCGAGGAAAGCAAGGCCAAACCGGTGATTGATTTTTTCAAAGGATTAAATGATGTGATTCTGAAAATCATTGATATTATCATGCTGTTTTCCCCTGTAGGTGTTTTTGCCCTGATGGCGGCTTTAATGGTTGAAATTCCTGATTTTTCGACCTTAAATGCGTTGTTGGTTTATGCGTTAACGGTAATATTGGGGTTAACAATCATGACCTTTGTAATATATCCGGCTTTGCTGGTCACATTGGCTAAATATTCGCCGGTTAAATTTTTTAAAGCTGTTTCGCCTGCTCAGTTACTGGCTTTTTCAACCAGTTCCAGTGCTGCTACTTTGCCGGTTACAATGGAGCGAGTGACCGAACATGTGGGGGTTGACGAAGAAGTATCCAGCTTTGTTTTACCATTGGGAGCTACCGTAAATATGGATGGCACCAGCTTGTACCAGGCGGTTGCCGCTGTGTTTATTGCTCAGGCCATGGGAATCCCGTTGGATTTACAGACGCAATTGATGATTATTGTAACGGCTACTTTAGCATCAATTGGCTCAGCTGCCGTTCCCAGTGCCGGAATGGTCATGCTTGTCATTGTATTGGGACAGGCCGGAATTCCTGAAGCAGGATTAGCCTTGATTTTTGCGATAGACAGACCGCTCGATATGTGCCGGACAGTGGTGAATGTTACCAGTGACGCTACTGTTTCTACGGTAGTGGCCAGTTCGGTTGGCAAATTGCACGATCCGGAAAAATAATTTTTATACCGTTTTGAATTTAAAAAGGTTTATTGAACTTCAATAGACCTTTTTGATTTATAAGTTAGTCGTATCCAACAGGTCATTTTATTCTATCATTACCGGCTTTTCTACAGGAAAAGCTATTATCATGTTTAGCCGGTGATTTAAGATGAAAAGTGAGCTCAGTTATAATAGCGACTGAAAAAGAGACAAAGCTATTGGTATTTCTTTGGTTGCTTGTCATCTTTGTGGGTGATTTGATGCAGAATCTTCATGAAGTGTTTAATTTCTTTTCGCAGTTCTTCCAATTATTAAAATTGTGTTAAAAAAACCTTTTTTAAAACTACGCCCAGATTTGATTCGTAATTCACAGTATAACAAAAAAAAAATTACTATGAAAACACAAAGAAGATGGGCAACTTTAGTAGTTGCTTTTGCAATGATTGTCGGAACGTCAACTTTTGCACAGACCAAAGAGAAAACGGTTCAGGTAGGTGGAGCACCAATGTATCCGAGCAAGAACATTGTTGAAAATGCCGTGAATTCAAAAGATCACACTATCTTGGTTGCTGCGGTAAAAGCCGCCGGTTTAGTAGAAACGTTGCAGGGTAAAGGCCCATTTACGGTTTTTGCCCCTACAAATGCTGCTTTTGACAAATTGCCGAAAGGAACGGTTGAAACCCTTTTGAAGCCGGAAAACCTGAAAACCTTACAAACAATTTTAACCTACCATGTTTTGGCCGGAAAGTTTAGTGCGGCCGATGTTGTAGCGGCCATTAAAGCTGGTAAAGGTAAGGCTGAGTTCAAAACGGTGAGCGGCGGAAAATTATATGCAACACTTAGTGGTAAAGACGTTATCCTGCTGGATGAAAATGGTGGAAAATCAAAAGTTACAATCGCTGATGTGAACCAATCAAACGGAGTGATTCATGTGATTGATGCTGTGGTTACACCTAAGTCTTAAAATAAAACGGATACTTAGTAAAAGCAAAAAGACCATGAAGTTTACCTTCATGGTCTTTTCCTGTAAAACAAACTTAAATTTTTTTCAGATTGCATAAAGATAATTCTTTATTTAACCAAAAGTTATACAGTTTTATCGCAAAACAGCTCCCAATTCCTTTTCAAAATTTTGCTGCAGTTTGTGCATGATTTTATCGATCTGTTCGTCTGTCAGGGTTTTGGTTGTATCTTGAATGATAAAGCTCAGGGCATATGATTTCTTTCCTTCAGGAAGATTTTGTCCTTCATACACATCAAACAAGCTAATGTCTTTTAACAGGATTTTCTCTGTTTGACGGGCAATAGCATATAAATTGTCAAATGTAACACGCTGATCCAATAACAAAGACAGGTCTCTTCTGACTTCCGGGTATTTTGGAATATCCTGAAACTTAATTTTATTGGAAATCATCTTTAAAATCAGGTTCCAGTTAAAATCGGCATAAAAAACATCCTGTTTGATATCGAAATGTTTCAGGATTGATTTTTTTACTGTTCCGAATTCAACCAGCACATCGTTACCAACAGCCAGGGCCGTGCCTTCGTTGAATACATCATTTAAGACCGGAATGGTATTTGTTTTTCCAAACGAAAGACGGTTTAAAATGGATTGAACATATCCTTTAAACAAAAAGAAATCACTCGACTTTTGCTGAGCTGTCCAGATTTCTGGCAGGCGTTTACCGGTTACAAACAAAGAAAGGTGTTTGTTCTCTTCGTAACCCGAAGGCATTTTATGATAGCTTTTGCCAAATTCAAATAGTTTTAAATCGCTGTTTCTGCGGTTGATGTTATAGGAAACGGCTTCTAAACCGGAGAACAGCAGCGATTGCCGCATTGCCGATAAATCATTGCTCAACGGATTCAGCATCATCACATTGAATTCCTCTTTCAGTTTTTGTGATAGTTTAACATAATCCGGTGTGGTGAGCGAATTGGCCATCATTTCATGAAAGCTTAAGGAATTCAGGTGCGAAGCAACAATGTTTTGCACTTTGTAATCTTCTGTTCTACCCGAATTGGCAACGGTTGCATTCAGTTTTTTGGAAAACTGTACATTGTTGTAACCATAGACCCGTAAAATTTCTTCGATCACATCAATCTCCCTCTGAACATCAACCCTGTAAGCCGGAATTGTCAAACCTAAACCGGCGTCAGAAACACTATTTACCTTTATGTCTAAGGAAACCAAAATTTTCTTGATGGTTTCTTTGGGTATTTCCTGGCCAATAATTTTATTTACTTTATTAAAGTTTAACAGAACAGTAAAATCTTCGATTTTCTTTTGATAAATGTCGATGATATCAGAGGTTATTTCGCCACCGGCAATTTCTTTGATTAAAATGGCTGCTCTTTTCAAGGCGTATTCTGTAATAGTAGGATCGATTCCGCGTTCAAACCGGAACGAAGCATCGGTACTCAAACCGTGTCGTTTGGCTGTTTTACGGATGGAAACCGGGTTAAAATAGGCACTTTCTAAAAAGATATTGGTCGTATTTTCGGTTACACCTGAATTTTTTCCGCCAAAAATACCGGCAATACAAAGCGGACCTTTTTCGTCACAAATCATAAGGTCTTCTTCGTGCAAAATGCGTTCTACATCATCTAATGTCTTAAATTTAGTCCCGTTTTCAACTGTTTTTACAATAATTTTTCCGTTGATTTTATTCGCGTCAAAAGCGTGAAGCGGCTGTCCTAATTCGTGTAAAACATAATTGGTAGCATCAACAATATTGTTTTTAGGTGTCAGTCCTATCGCTTTTAAGCGATTTTGTAACCAGTCCGGAGATGGTTTTACGGTAATTCCGGAAATTGTAACCCCACAATAACGGGGAGCCAGTTTAATATCTTTTACTTCAGCATCAATTTTAAATGTTCTTTTATCTACTCTGAAACTGGTTACAGAAGGGGTAATCAATTCCGGATGTACATTTTTCTGAACCAGTCCGGCACGCAAATCCCTGGCAACTCCCCAGTGCGACATGGCATCGGCTCTGTTTGGGGTTAAACCGATTTCAAAAACTTCATCATTTTCAATGTTCATCACTTTGGCAAACGGGGTTCCGGCTTTTAATGAAGCGTCTAAAATCATAATTCCGTCATGGCTTTCGCCCAAACCTAATTCGTCTTCAGCACAAATCATTCCATGACTTTCCTGCCCGCGTATTTTTCCTTTTTTAATTTGAAACTCATTTCCGTCTTTGTCAAATAAAATAGTCCCAATAGTGGCTACAGGCACTTTTTGTCCTACCCCCACATTGGGAGCACCGCATACAATCTGAACCGGATTTCCGTCGCCCAGATCCACCGTAGTAACTTTTAAACGGTCGGCATCAGGATGTTGTACGCACGTTTTTACTTCGCCAACCACGATACCTTCCAAACCGCCTTTTACGGATTGGTATTTTTCAACCACTTCTACTTCTAACCCTAAATCAGTTAGCAAAGCAGCTGTTTCTTCTGAAGATGAATCTAATTTGATAAATTGTTTGAGCCAATTGTATGAGATACGCATTTTCTATGAGCTTTTAAAGGTGGCAAAGATAATCAATGAAATACTTTTTGCATAGAAGAGGTTTAAACTTTTTTCAATTAGCGGCAAAACGGTCTTTTTTCCTATATTTTACTTCGTCTGTTTGCTTCGCTCGGGGCACCTGTTTTTTTACCTTGTGGTTCTTATTATAACATGCAAAAAGGTAAAATCAGGAAAAGTTGCTTTTACCTTTGCTCAGTTCGGCTTTCAGTCTCGGATTAATGCCATCAGAAAGTTTAAAATTACTTCATAATTTAAAATTAAAAAAGGCCACTTTATATCAGCAACCTTTTTAAGACCAATTTTCAACAATGATTTTAGTTGATGCAATACAGAAAATAAGGTAGTTTTTCGCTGCCGGGCAAGATTTGGGAAATACTTACTGCCGGTTTACTTTCTGCGGAAACCGTATCTGTAAACTTGAAATAGGCCGCTATATAAACACAGCCGTTTTTGTCAAATTTCAAATCTTTTTTCTCTATACCGAATATATTTTCCGTTTGTTGTGAAGCGGTTTTATATCGGTAAGAGGGGGTGATGTCATTTTCATCCCTGCTTTTCGGAATTTTTGAAAAGGTTCCGAAATACAAATCGGTTTCTGTTACCGTGATGTTGTCATTTGTTTTATAAATCATGTAAATGGTGGTTTCATCGTGATACATGGATAATTCACCAATTCGTTTGAATTGATCATCCACGATGTCGTATTTAACCTCCGATTTTAAAGCAGTATTGATAGGAGTAGAAAGCAGGGCAATATTCGTATCTTCTTCGTTGTACGAATCGTCTTTACTACAGTTAATTGCCAGAAAAGCAGTGAAAATTACAAATGTAATTTTTTTCATCTTGGTTAAGTTTTATGTGTTAGACTTGGGATCTTTTCAAACAAAGGCCGGGCAAGCTTTTATTTGATGTTGCTAAACTAAATGCCGGTATTGAGATAGAAAAATAAAATCGTTTAAAAACATGGTTTTATCGTTAAGTAACTCAAAAATAACTTTATTATTGTTGTTTAAAGGATTTCTTCCACGTGTTTTTTAATATTGGAAGCAATTTTTTCGATGGGAAGATCGTTGGCATCAAAGCCAAACGGGTCTTCGATTTCCTCCGCAATCAGTTCCAGACTCGCCAGGACGTAAAAAATAAAAATAACCACCGGAATAGAGTAATAGCCCAGGCTGAACACATAGCCAAACGGTAGTGTCATGACATAGAAGAAGATGAATTTTTTGATAAAAGCACTGTAAGAGTAGGGAATAGGGGTATTTTTAATCCGTTCACACGCTCCGCAGATTTCGGAGAAAGACATGATCTCATGGTTCAGAATAATCAATTGATCTCCGGTAATTTTTTTTTGTTCATACAGGTCATTGATTTTTTGAAACAGCATTTTGCCCAACTGATTGGGCTTGTGCTTGTGGTGGTCAATTTCCAGATCGACATCTTCGTAGAGTTGTTTGCCGGTTTCCACGTTTATTAAATGCTTGCTCAAAATAGAAGCATAGCCGGGAATGAGTTTCCTGAAATAAGCCCTGTCACTTTCATCATTTAAAATCACCCGCAGCTTTATTGCCAGGTTTCGGCTGTTATTAACCAGTGAACCCCATAGTTTTCTGCCTTCCCACCAACGGTCATAAGCGGTATTGGTTCTGAAAACCAGGAGCAGTGAAATCACAAACCCCAGCATACTGTGCATAATGGTGATATTGCTTAAATGGCTTTTTTCCGATAACTTCCAGTAAACGATTTCCAGATAACCAACACCATAGGTGTAAAACCCGATAAAAATCATCATCGGAATCAACTTCCGGAAGGTATCCGATTTGTGAAACCGAAAGATAAAGGTAATCCAGTCTTTGGGATTGTATTGTACCATTTTTTTGGGTGATGGGTTAAGGTAATGCTGATTGGTTTTAAAGCGTAAATGTAGAGAAGAAATTTTAATTTCAAATAACTCAGTATCAATTTTCATTTACAACTCTAATCACCTAACTAATATAATTCCAAATATTCTTCTTCTTGCTCATCTCTAAAAAAACCATCCGCAACGTTTGGTGTTCGGGTAGTGTCATTGAAGCATCTTTTTTCAAGAGTTTGATGGCTTCATGACGGGCGAGTTGTAAAATATCACGGTCACGAACCAAATCGGCAATTTGCAGGTTCAACACGCCACTTTGCTGCGTACCCATAATATCGCCCGGTCCGCGGAGTTTTAAATCCACTTCGGCAATTTCAAAACCGTCGTTGGTGCGGCACATGGTTTCCAGGCGGATTTTGGAATCGTTACTCAGCTTATGACCCGTCATTAAAATACAGTAACTTTGTTCGGCTCCACGGCCCACACGCCCGCGGAGCTGGTGTAATTGCGACAGGCCGAATCTTTCGGCACTTTCGATGACCATCACACTGGCATTGGGAACGTTTACACCAACTTCAATGACTGTAGTGGCCACCATGATGTTGGTTTTTCCGGCGGCAAAACGCCGCATTTCTTCTTCTTTATCAGCCGCTTTCATTTGTCCGTGAACAATAGAAACACTGTAATGGGGTAACGGAAAATCCCTTGAAATGCTTTCATAACCGTCCATCAGATCTTTGTAATCCATTTTTTCACTTTCATTGATCAGCGGATAAACAATATAAATCTGCCGGCCTTTGGCAATTTCGTCCTTTAAAAACTTCCAGACTTTTAACCGGTTGGAATCGTAGCGGTGCACGGTTTGAATGGGTTTTCTGCCCGGAGGTAATTCATCAATGACTGAAATATCCAAATCGCCATACAAACTCATGGCTAATGTTCTCGGAATGGGCGTGGCAGTCATCACCAAAACATGCGGTGGTATATCGTTTTTTTTCCACAATTTCGAACGCTGCTTTACCCCAAAACGATGTTGCTCATCTATAATGGCCAGGCCTAAATTCTGGAATTGTACTTTGTCTTCCAGTAAGGCATGTGTACCGATTAAAATGTGTAATTCTCCTTTTTCTAACGCTTCATGAATGATTTTTCGTTCGGAAGTTTTTGTGGAGCCGGTGAGTAATTTAATGCTGATATTCAGCTCTTTTGCCAATTCGGTCAATCCGTTAAAATGCTGTGTAGCCAGAATTTCCGTCGGAGCCATCAGGCAACTCTGAAAACCGTTGTCTAATGCCATCAGCATACACATTAAAGCAACGATGGTTTTTCCGGAACCTACATCACCTTGCAGCAACCGGTTCATTTGGGCATTACTGCCTAAGTCGTTCCGGATTTCTCTGAGCACCCGTTTTTGAGCATTCGTCAATTCAAAAGGTAAATGATTTTGATAGAAATGATTGAAATAATTACCTACTTTTTCAAACGGATGGCCTTTGATTTTGTGCTTCCGAATAAGATTTTTAGTGATTAATTGCAGTTGAATAAAAAACAATTCTTCAAATTTTAATCTGAATTGAGCCTTGGCCAGCAACTCCTGGCTTTTTGGGAAATGAATATTAAACAATGCTGCATTTTTTGGAATCAGCTTTAATTCTTCCGATAAATAGGCGGGAAGTGTCTCTGTAAAACGGGCTTGCGTTTTCACAAACAACTGCTGCATCATTTTATTGATGGTGCGGTTGGAAATCCCTTTTTGCGTGAGCTTTTCGGTGGAAGGATATACGGGCTGCATGGCCGAACGCAGACTTTGCTTATGTTCTTCCAGCAATTCCAGTTCCGGATGAGCCATGTTAAACTGACCGGAAAAAGGAGATACTTTCCCGAAAGCAACATAAGGTGTATTGATTTTCAGGCTTTCCCGAATCCATTTCTGACCCTGAAACCAGACCAGTTCCATTTCGCCGGTTTCATCTGCAAACGTGGCAACCAATCGACCTCGCCCTTTTTTTTGTTCAACGGTTTTGATGTGAATGATCTTACCAACGATCTGCACTTCGGTATTTCCCGCTTGCAATTCATTAATCTTATAATAGCGGGTTCTGTCGATATACCGGTTGGGAAACAGGGTAAGCAAGTCGCCATACCGGTGGATGCTGAGTTCCTTTCGGAGCATTTCGCCACGGGACGGACCAACACCTTTGAGGTATTCGATAGGGGTTTGCAGAATATCGTTCATCTCAGAAAACCGGGAATTATACATTTCAATGTAAAGCGAAGATAGCTTTTTGAAGCGGAATTTAAAAGATGAAAATAACATCAGTCAACATTAATATGAATTTGTAGATTTAATTCTACACAATAATTGCTAAATTGTTGATAATTTCAACAAGAATTAATCAGTTTTGTTGAATTATCTTCTTAATTTTATAATTCAATAATTTTAAATGTATAATCATGGGATCATTTGTTATCAGTAAAAGAAAAAATGGAGAATTTCAATTTGTATTAAAAGCCGGAAATGGTCAGGTAATTTTGGCCAGTGAAGGTTATACGACCAGAGCGGCTTGTGAAAACGGAATTGAATCGGTTCGAAAGAACTCACAGGAAGATAAACGTTTTGACCGTCTGGAAGCAAAAAATGGAAAACCGTATTTTAATTTAAAAGCAACGAACGGACAAATTATCGGTACCAGTGAAATGTATGAATCGGTAGCCGCCCGTGAAAATGGTATTGCCTCTGTGGCTAAAAATGCTCCGGACGCTACTGTTAAAGAAGAATTAGATTAAACAGCTACCGTAAATACTATGTAAAGCCCTGAATACAGGGCTTTTTTTATGTAAAGCTTTGATAAAGCGAAAACAGACCAACCAGTAAGATAAGGAACAAAGCAATCTGTTTAAAATAAGCTTGCGGAATACGGTTTAAGACTTTTTGTCCGATCCAGCTGCCTGTAAAACCAATGAAAAATAAAAACGGAATGTACAGCCATATATCTTTGGTAATGTAGCCGTTGCTGTAATAAACGAAAGTCCGGGATAAATCGATCATCATATCAATTGCTGCCGAAGTAGCTACAAAAACGCTTTTTTCTAAATTAAACGCCGCCATTGTTATACCCCGGATGGCTCCGCCTGTTCCGATTAAACCAGCTGAAAATCCCGAAACTGCACCGCCGGCTATCGTTTGTTTACATTTCGGAGGAATAACCAGTTTGTCTTTGATTAAGAACAGTAAACTAAGAACAATCAGAAAAATTCCTAATGCGATTTCCAATACTTTGCTTTCAAAAAACTGGCTGAGATACCCTCCGATAAATACAAAAATAACAGATGGTATTCCGATTTGCAGCATAAGTTTCCGGTCTAATCCTTTTCTGAACAAATAAATTTTGGAAAGATTGCTCGACAAATGAAAAACGGCTGTAATACCCAAAACCGTATGAAAGTCAAAGAAAAGGGCCGCAAAAGGCACAAAAAATACGGAAGAACCAAAACCGCCGATGGTTCCTACGATTTCGGCAAGCAAAGTAAGAAAGAGAAACAGCAGGAATTGATCAATTTCCATGGTGATGATTTGACACTTAAAGGTACAAAAAAACGCAAAAGTAATTTTGCGTTTTTTTAAGTTATTTTTAAATCAGGAACTATTTTCCGTCTTTATCTACTTTAGGTCTTTCCTTGGCATTCGCTAATTCCCACGCCACTGCAAAAGCCAGTTTGGTTCTTTTGGTTAACAACGGATAATCAATCTTGTCCGGTGTATCGGTAGGTTTGTGGTAATCATCATGAACACCATTAAAATAAAAAATAGCCGGAATCCCTTTTTTGGCAAAATTATAATGGTCTGAACGGTAATAAAAACGATTTGGGTCATTCAGATCATTGTATTTATAATCCAGTTCCATACCAACATATTTTGTATTAGCTTCTTCCGAAATGCGATGTAAATCGGTACTTAAACGGTCAGAGCCAATAACATAAACGTAATTATCATTGTCCTCTTTTCCATCACCTCTTCGGCCAATCATATCAATATTGATGTTGGCAATCGTATTGGCAATAGGAAACAAGGGATTTTCTGAATAGAAACGTGAACCGTGTAAGCCGTGTTCTTCTCCGGTTACATGTAAAAATAAGACAGAACGTTTCGGTCCGTTACCTTCTTTTCTGGCTTTTTGAAAAGCGGCTGCAATTTCTAAAAGGGCAACCGTTCCGGATCCATCGTCATCCGCCCCGTTATATACTTCACCGTTTTTCATACCCACGTGGTCATAGTGAGCAGAGATGACCAAAATTTCATCTGCTTTTTCAGAACCTTCAATAAATGCCCAGATATTTTCAGAATCACCTAGCTTGGGACTGAACTGTTTTTTGAAAAATTCAGCCGGGATAGGCTGATAAAAGGTATTGGCTCCTTTGGGATAGGAAATACCCATTGCTTTATATTGGCTGATCAGGTATTCACCTGCTTTTTTCTGTCCGGGTGTGCCGGTGTCACGGCCTTCCATTTCATCAGAAGCTACAATGTAGAGGTGTTTACTCAGGTTTTCAGCTTTAATTTCAGATAAATACTTTTCAGGAGAACTTTTTTTAGATGCATTTTTACCGGAAGAACAACCGGCAAATAAAAGTCCCAGTACAAAAGAACTCAGGATTATTTTTTTCATTCAAATCAAATTATTTCGACAAATATACTAAAGTAGGTTTATAAAATTTCTTTCAGGAAAGATAAAAAGTGTACAAAGGAGCGTTTATCCGCCAGTTCATTATAAGCCGCACCTTTTGAATTATCGTTTCCCGCTTTTTTATTGGTAAACGAATGTACTGCACCGGAATAATAAATCATCTGCCAATCGGCTTTGGCCTCTTTCATTTCCTTTTGAAAAGCCAAGACTTCCTTTTCCGGAACAAACGGATCATCTGTCCCGTGAAGTACTAATACTTTGGGCTTGATTTCGGCAATTGTCCTGTTTTCTGCCTTACCCAATCCGCCGTGAAACGAAACGACTCCTTTTACATTTAACCCGGCCCGGGCAGCTTCAATAGCTCCTGTTCCTCCAAAACAGTAACCAATTACAACTATTTTATCTTTGTTAGCCCCAACTTTAACCAGTTGGTCCAAAGCCAATTGAATTCTCCGGTGATAATCTGCCACATTGTTTTTATAAAACCCGGCTTGTTTTCCGGCTTCAGAAGTGTTTTTCGGATAATTTCCTTCGCCGTAAATATCAGCAATAAAAGTATGATAACCTAAACCGGCAAGTTGTTGGGCGACTTCTTTAGCGTGATCGTCAATTCCCATCCAGGCCGGTAAAATCAAAATACCGGCTTTGTCAGGATCAGCTTTTGGGGGTTTTGACGCAAATCCGTTCAGGTTGTGGTTTCCGTCTTTATAAGCAATCGGTTCTAATTGAGCATTCATGAAAAAAGGGGTAAAAAACAAAACGATAAGTAGTTGTTTCATGGCATTTTTTATTTCAAATTTCGAAATTTAATTTCAGTAAAATATAATTTTTAATGTAATTTTATAATTTAAACCCATAGTGGATTAATCTTTTAAAGTATAAAACATTAATAATCAAATATTTGAT
Organism: Bacteroidota bacterium; assembly: GCA_023434025.1. GTDB lineage: Bacteria > Bacteroidota > Bacteroidia > Flavobacteriales > Flavobacteriaceae > Flavobacterium. Next base: position 10,424 of record JAEYTL010000001.1, on the reverse strand, counting down.
TGTTTTTAGTTGCAGAAGAACCGGTAAAAGTGTATAAAATAGTTTTAAAAATGAGTCTGTTAAACACAGATTTTATTTAGAATTAACCAAAAAATCTGTACATCTGCAGCTAATCAATAATGCTCTACGGTAATTTAATTTCTATATAAGATGAAAGAACTTTTAAAAAAGACCTATGGATTTGTTTTTGAAGATAATTTGATAGAAGAAATTGCCGAAGTTTCTTTATTGCGGGATTTTACCGAAGGCGATATTTTAATAGATTTTGGCGATTACATCAAAAAAATGCCTTTGCTGTTAGAAGGAGCGATTAAAATATTGCGGGAAGATTTCGATGAAGGGGAATTATTGCTGTATTTTATTGAAAAAGGAGATACGTGTGCGATGACGATGGCATGCTGTATGGGAGAAACCAAAAGTGAAATCCGTGCCGTTGCCGAAACCAACGGAAAAGTGATTATGATCCCGGTTTACAAAATGGAAGAATGGTTAGGTAAATATAAGAGTTGGCGGAGTTATGTGTTTAACAGTTACAATAACCGCTTAAAAGAAATGCTGAATGCTATTGATAATTTGGCCTTTATGAATATGGACGAGCGATTGGTGAATTATTTAACCGATAAAGCTAAAATCAATCATTCCAGGGAAATCCAAACCACACATCAGGAAATTGCTTATGATCTGCACACGTCCAGAGTGGTCGTTTCAAGATTGTTAAAGGCACTTGAAAATGATGGAAAAATCAGACTTCATAGAGCTTCAGTTGAATTGTTAAGATAATAGTGTATCAAAAGTTACCAAGTAACCGGTTTATCAATTTTACTTTTGATAAAAATTATATAAATGGAATTAGCTCAGATTTTAGGATATTTTCTTGCCGTTTTAGTTGGAATTTCATTGGGACTCATTGGGAGTGGAGGATCGATCTTAACTGTACCGATATTAGTTTATATCATGGCCGTTGAGCCGGTGTTAGCCACAGCCTATTCTTTGTTTATTGTAGGTTCAACGGCTTTGGTAGGCGGAATCAAGAGTGCGGTGCTTAAACAAGTTGATTTCAAAACCGTTCTGATTTTCGGTATTCCTTCCATTGCGGCAGTTTATTTAACAAGGGCTTTTTTAGTGCCTTTGCTGCCGGAAGTAATTTTCTCTGTCGGAACTACTGAATTCACCAAACCCATGGCTTTAATGCTCTTGTTTGCCGTTGTGATGATTATGGCTTCTGTTTCAATGATAAAGCCATCTAAAATAAAGCCAGACGAAAATCAGCCGGTGCATTATAATTTTCCGCTTATTTTAGTTGAAGGAACAGCTGTTGGGGTTTTAACCGGTCTGGTGGGAGCAGGGGGTGGGTTTTTAATTATTCCTGCTTTGGTTTTACTGGCCAAAATGCCGATGAAACTAGCCATAGGTACATCGCTGTTTATTATTGCGGCAAAATCGTTGATCGGTTTTCTGGGTGATTTAGAAACGGATCACCCTATCGATTGGGGCTTGTTATCTTGTTTTACTATTGCTGCTGTAATCGGAATTTTTATTGGGATTTACCTTGCTAAAAAAATTGACGGACCCAGATTAAAGACCGGATTCGGTTGGTTTGTACTTTTGATGGGCGTTTATATTATTCTAAAAGAATTAGTAGTATAATTGTGGTATGATTGCTAAAACGCCAGTTTCAGGAATATTATTCACGGTTTTAATAGCTGCTTTTGCCTGGGCAATAAGTGGTTTATTCCCTTTTTTAAACAGTATTTTAGTTGGACTTTTACTGGGAATTGTAATCGGGAATTTTTTTAAATTACCCTCGCAGTTCTCCTCGGGAATAAGCCTCACAGGCACTAAGGTTCTTGAATTTTCAATTCTCTTTCTGGCCTTTGGTATCAATTATTCCTACATGGGGAAAATTGGCTGGCAAAGTTTTTTACTGGTTGTGCTTGTTGTTTTTGCAGTGCTCCTGTTTAGTGTATTTCTGTCAAAAAAAATGAACTGTCCCAGTACCGTTGGCTGGATGGTCGGTTTTGGAACAGCTATTTGTGGTTCCAGTGCTATTGCCGCTTTGGCTCCAAGCTTGAATAAGAACAAGGAAGATGTTGGTGTTGCCATGGCAGTGGTCAATTTATTCGGTACGTTAGGAATGCTCTTCTTACCGTTGATTCTAACGTTCTTTTCGTTCTCAACAACCGAAATAAGTGTACTGCTGGGCGGAACATTACATTCTGTCGGCAATGTGGCCGGAGCTGCTTTTGCAGTATCTCCTGAGGTGGGCGAACAAGCTTTAACCATCAAATTAGCCCGTGTGGCTCTTCTTTCGCCCGGCTTAATATTTTTTTCCTATTTAACCCGGGATAATAAAGGCAAAAACTGGAAAAGCTATTTTCATCTGCCTTGGTATTTATGGGGGTTTATTTTAATCACTGTTTTTGTTTCTTTGGTCGAAATTCCTCATCAGCTTATCAATTTTACTGCAGAAGCAGGCAAAGTTCTTTTAACGGTTGCAATGACAGCCATTGGATTAAAAGTCAGTTTTTCATCGTTGATAAATGCAGGAAAGAAAGGGCTTTTTTACGGCTTTCTTATTTTTTTGTTTCAAATCATATTGATCCTTTTAGGCATACAGTTCCTAATTAAATGAGTACACTGATAAATATCATTTTACAGCTCTTTATTGAACTCTATTTTTATCAAAATTTTTTATACGATGAAAATAGAACAGATTTATACAAATTGTATGGCACATGCGGCCTATTATCTGGAAAGTAAAGGTGAAGCGGCTGTTTTTGATCCGCTTCGGGAAGTGCAGTCCTACATTGACCGTGCCGGGAAAGATAATGCTAGAATTAAGTATGTGTTTGAAACTCATTTTCATGCCGACTTTGTTTCCGGTCATTTGGATTTAGCCCGAAAAGAAGGAGCAACGATTGTTTACGGCCCAACAGCAAATCCCGGATTCGATGCATTAGTGGCTGAAGATAACCAATTGTTTAAAGTGGGTGATTACACTGTGAAAGTGTTGCACACACCGGGGCATACCATGGAAAGCACCACCTATTTGCTGACAGATGAAAAAGGAAAGGAACACGGAATCATTTCCGGTGATACGCTTTTTATCGGCGATGTGGGCAGACCGGATTTAGCCCGGCATGTCATAGCGGATTTAACACAGGATAAACTGGCCAGATTACTTTTTCATTCACTTCGGGAAAAAATCATGCCGCTATCCGACGAACTGATTGTTTATCCCAATCACGGAGCCGGATCCGCCTGTGGTAAGATGATGAGCAAGGAAACCATCGATATGTTAGGGAATCAAAAAAAGACAAACTATGCCTTACGGGCTGATATGACCGAAGACGAATTTGTGGACGAATTATTGACAGGTCTGACTACACCGCCGGGATACTTTCCGAATAATGTATTGATGAACATTCAAGGGTATGAAAGCTTGGATACAATTATGGAAAGAAGTAAAAAAGCTTTTACGGCTGAAGATTTTCAAAAACAGACAGAAAATAAAGAGGTTCTGATACTTGATACACGAAGAGTAGAAGATTTTGCAAAAGGTTTTATTCCAAATAGTTTAAACATCGGGTTAGAAAGTAATTTTGCCATGTGGGTAGGAGAATTGATTGCAGATATCCAACAAAAAATACTTTTGGTCACTTATCCCGGAAAAGAAGAAGAAAGCATCATTCGTCTTTCAAGAGTGGGGTACGATTATGCTATCGGTTATTTGGAGGGAGGTTTTGATGCTTGGTCAGAGGCAGATAAACAAGTTGATTGTATAAACAGAATAACGGCGAAAGAAATGACTACGCAAATAGATAATAAGGATACGCTTCTGATTGACGTAAGAAAGAAAAGTGAATTTAATGCAGAACATGTAATTAGTGCGGTTAATATTCCGCTAAACGAAATTTCTAAACGATTAGGTGAATTTCCTGAAGATATGCCATTCATTTTACACTGTGCCGGAGGTTACAGAAGCATGATTGCGGCTTCAGTTTTAAAACAAAATGGTTTTTCAAATTTCTCGGATGTAACAGGAGGTTTTTCTGAAATAAAAAAAACATCAATTCCAATTACTGAATTTGTTTGTCCCACTACCTTGTTATAGACAATCATAAATTTTTGTCAAAGCCGGAATGGATTGATTCGGCCTTTGATAATTTCTTATCTTTGTAACTATTGTTACAGCTTATTACAAGGCTGAACAGTATTTTTACCAAAAATTAGAAAGATGAAAATAGAACAGATTTATACCGGTTGTCTGGCTCAGGGTGCATATTACATTGAAAGCCAGGGAGAAATTGCCATCATTGACCCCCTGCGGGAAGTACAGCCATATATTGATAAAGCGGAGAAAGCTAACGGAAAAATAAAGTTCATTTTTGAAACCCATTTCCATGCCGATTTTGTGAGTGGTCATGTTACTTTAGCCGAAAAAACAGGAGCCCCCATAGTTTATGGACCAAATGCTAACCCGAGTTTTAAAGCACATATTGCCAAAGACGGCGAAGTATTTCAATTAGGTGAAATTACTATTACCGCCCTGCATACACCGGGGCATACCATGGAAAGTACGACCTATTTATTGAAAGATAAAGACGGAAAAGATTATGCCATTTTTAGTGGAGATACATTATTTTTAGGCGATGTGGGTCGTCCTGACCTGGCTCAGAAGGCCGCTCACATGACGCAGGAACAATTAGCCGGGATGTTATACGACAGTTTGCGGACAAAGATTATGACTCTTGCCGATGAGGTCGTTGTTTACCCTGCCCACGGAGCTGGTTCGGCTTGCGGTAAAAATTTAAGCAAAGAAACGGTTGGAAGCATAGGCGATCAGAAAGCGACCAATTATGCTCTGCGGGCTGATATGACCAAAGAAGAATTTATTGCGGAGGTTACCGACGGTTTACTGCCGCCTCCGGCTTACTTCCCGATGAATGTAAAACTTAATAAAGAAGGTTATGAAAACGTTGAAAATATTATCAAAGAAGCGAAACCCTTTGAACCGAATGTGTTTGAAACCGTTGCAAACGATACGGATGCATTGGTTTTAGACGTTCGACACCAGGATGATTTCGCAAAAGGACATATTCCAAAATCAATTTTTATCGGTATCGATGGGCAATTTGCTCCCTGGGTTGGTGCGTTAATTGTTGATTACAAACAACCGATTCTGCTGGTAACCCCGGAAGGCCGTGAAGAAGAAACCATTACCCGTTTAGCCCGTGTTGGTTACGATAATACAATAGGATATTTAAAAGGAGGTTTTGAGGCCTGGAAGAAAAGCGGAATGGAATATGATACGGTTACCTCTGTAGAGGCTGCTGTTCTAGAAGAAAAAATGGAAGGAAATGTCCCCGTTTTTGATGTCAGAAAACCAGGCGAGTATGCCTCAGAGCATATTGTAGATGTTCCTTCAACACCATTGGATTTTATCAATGAACATTTGAGTGAATTCCCGAAAGAAAAAGATTTCTATGTGCATTGTGCCGGAGGTTACAGAAGCATGATTGCAGCCTCCATCTTAAAAGCAAGAGGCTATCATAATGTAATTGATGTAAAAGGAGGGTATGCCGCTATAAAAAAAACCGGAATTAAAAGAACCGCTTACGTTTGCCCGAGTACTTTATAAATTAAATCAGGTAAGATGAAGAAAATAGTTTTGATGATTTTAGTGGCGTTTATGGTGTTTTCCTGCCAGTCACAAAATGATACACGGATAAGAGTTGTCCCGAAAGCAGAATTTAAAGAAGCGGTAGTCAAACAAAATATTCAATTGGTCGATGTTCGCACGCCGGATGAATTTGCAGAAGGTTTTATTAAAGGAGCAAAGAACATTAATGTGTATGATGCAGGTTTTGAAACCGAAATCCAGAAATTAGATAAAACCAAACCGGTTTATATCTACTGCCGAAGCGGGGCACGAAGTAAAACAGCAGCCCAAAAAATGGTGGTGCTGGGTTTTACTCAGATTATTGATTTAGAAGGTGGTTATATGAATTGGGAATAATTTTATAGCTATGGCTGATTTTACAACGATTATCAATTCTCCAAGACCTGTATTGGTCGATTTTTTTGCTACTTGGTGTGGTCCCTGCCAAATGTTGGCTCCGATTCTGAAAGAAGTCAAAGACGAATTAGGAGATACTGTTTCAATTATCAAAATTGATGTTGATAAAAATCAGCAATTAGCAACACAATTCCGGGTGAGGGGAGTGCCAACCCTGATGCTTTTTCAAAACGGAAAACAATTATGGCGACAATCCGGTGTGCTTTCCAGGCAAGAAATCATCAAAATAATTCAACACAACAGTAATTAGAAGTGAAATACGTTTTTTTTCTACTGATAGTTTTTATGGTCGCTTGTAAAGAAAGTAATGTGATCTCATCTGTTCCGGTACAGGTCAGGTATGTGGGAGCTATGAAGAATGTGATGAAAAAAGGAGAGTTAACAGGAACCATTCTTTTGGATACCATTCAGCCGAATGAAAATTTATTTGCGATTGGACCGGTTGAATTTTTGCAGGGAGAGATTACTGTTTTTAACGGACGAAGTTTTGTTTCAAAAGTAAAAACAGATTCTACCATGTCAATTTCAGAAACTTTTGGCGTAAAAGCACCGTTTTTGGTTTATTCTAATGTAAAAAAATGGAAAGAAATTGCTGTTCCGGACAATATAACCGATTTGGTTTCACTTGAAAAGTTACTCGATTCGTTAAATTTTTCAGATAATGCTTTTGCTTTTAAAATAGAAGCAACTGTAGAAACAGCCAATATCCATATTGTTAATTTACCTTCCGGAACCAGAGTTTCCTCTCCACAGGAAGCTCATCAGGGCCAGGTTAATTACATAGTAAAAGATCAAATGGTCGATTTGATTGGTTTCTATTCCACAAAACATCATGCCGTTTTTACACACCACGATACCAATATGCATATTCATTTGATAACCAAAGATCAAAAACAAATGGGGCACCTGGAAGAGATAAAGTTTAGTAAAAACAAGATTAAGCTCTTTTTGCCCAAAGAATAAAAAAGTTAAAAACAAATAAAATAGTCAGGTTTTGACTGAATTTGTTCAATAAAGTATATATTTGTATAAATCATTTGTTAATAATTAAAATCGTATAGCATGAAAAAATTAGTTTCCTTATTCGTTGTAGCAGCGTTTTTTGTAACGGCAGATGCCATGGCAACCGACCCGAAAAACAAAGAAAAGAAAAAAGAAAAAGAAAAAACTGAAAAAGCAGCCAGCTCAAAAGAAGAAAAAAAGTCTTGTGCTTCAGGTGAGAAAAAAGCATGTTGTGCTTCTAAAAAAGCGGAAGCAAAATCATAATTATATTTTAAAGTTAATGCAGAAAGTGTCAAAGAAATTTGACACTTTTTTTTATACAAAATACTTATCTTTCGAAAAAAAACAACGCTATGAAGTTTCGTATGATAATTTGTCTGTTTTTGGTACTTTCATTAAGCTCATACAGCCAAACATTAGAAGAGCCGATGGGGCAGACTGATATTATTTCAAAAACATACTCACAACAGTGGGAACTTGATTCCATTCACAAAAAAGGAACATTCCGGTTGGTTTCCTATAAACCTATCTATGTTACAGCCGGAAGGTGGTCGAGCAATCCCAATGAAATGCCTTACAGCGAAAACCCGGACTATTCTGCTACTGAAGCCCAGGACTTTAATCGTTACGAAGCAAAATTTCAACTGAGCTTTAAAACAAAATTAGCCCAGGGTTTATTTTGGGGTAAAGCAGATATCTGGTTAGCCTACACGCAAAAAGCATATTGGCAGATTTATAATAAAGATTTGTCCCGGGCTTTCCGGGAACTTAATTATGAACCGGAACTGATTTTTGTCTACCCTTTAAAAATTAAAACGTTGGGTGGACATATCCGCTCTGCCGGGGTTTCAATCAACCATGAATCCAACGGGCGGGATTTTCCGCTGTCAAGAAGTTGGAACCGCATTATCTTTCACGTAGGATACGAGAACGAAAACTGGATTGTTTCGTTAAATCCCTGGATTAGGTCGGGCGACCGGGATGATGAAAATCCGTACATCACCAAATTTGTCGGAAATGGCGAAATAAATGCGGCTTATTCATACAATCGGCATGAATTCTACACCATTATCAGGCATCCGTTTGATCGGATAAAAGGAGGAAGTATTCAATTAAATTACGTTTTCCCGATGAAAGGACATTTACGAGGCCATGTTCAGTTTTTTCACGGCTATGGTGAAACACTGGTTGATTATAACCACAGCCAGACCACACTCGGAATCGGCATCTCATTCGCCAATTGGTAAAATTAAAACAGACACAAGTATGAATTTATCACACATTGAACACATCGGCATAGCCGTTAAAAGCCTGGAAGAAGCTATTCCTTTTTGGGAAAATATGCTCGGACTCAAATGCTACAATATCGAAGAAGTAAAAGAGCAAAAAGTAAAAACAGCCTTTTTTATGATCGGTCAATCTAAAATTGAATTGTTAGAATCCACCGAACCTGACGGGCCGATCGGAAAATTTATAGAAAAAAAAGGAGAAGGAATTCATCACCTGGCTATTGCAGTAAAAAACATAGAAGAGAATCTGGATGAATTAGATCAAAAAGGAGTGCAGCTGATCGACAGAACACCCCGAAAAGGTGCGGAAGGCTTGGATATAGCTTTTCTTCATCCGAAAGCAACGCACGGTGTTTTATTGGAGCTTTGCGAGAATAAGCATGTGTAATCAGTTGGGTTTAGGTAAAATCAGTTTAAACTCACTCAGGTAACTGTCCAGTAGTTCGCCGGCTTTAAAAACTTTTTTAAACAGAATTTCCTCCGTACCAAAATGCAGATGAACTTCTACAAAAAAAGTATTCAAACTATATAGTTTTTTGATGACCGGCTTTTCGTTTCGTTCAGCAACAATAACACCATTCTTAAAAAGAATTTGATATTGTTCCTTTTCCGGTAAAGCTAAAAAGGTGATGAGTTTCACGCTGAAATTATTTTGCGGCGAAGATACCAAAAAACTTTTTTTAAAGAAATTTTTTCAAAAGTTCAAAAGAAATAAAAACGATAAGATATGCTCTTTCCCATAGGAGATGATCAGGTTAAAGGCGGACAATTTCCCATTTTTAGCTATACCTTCATTTTGGTAAACATTGCTGTATTTCTGTTTCTGCAAATTCCAAGTGATGTTTTTACCTATGCCTACAGTACGGTTCCCTATGAAATAACAAAAGGAGTCGATTTAGTTGGCAACATACAAGGTATTCCGCATCATCAGGGACCTGTTCCTATATATAGTACACTTTTTACCTCAATGTTCATGCATGGCGGATGGATACATCTAATAGGGAACATGCTTTTTCTCTGGATTTTCGCGGATAATATAGAATCTACTATCGGACGAAAACGCTTTCTGGTCTTCTATTTATTGGCAGGGTTAATCGCAGCTTTAGCACATGTTTTTGCTGCACCCGACTCAATCATTCCGAGTTTGGGAGCCAGCGGAGCTATTTCAGGTTGCCTTGGATGCTATTTGATTATGTTTCCCAAATCAAAAATAAAAGTGCTTTTTATCATTAAAATTGTTAGTGTTCCCGCATTTCTTTTCCTGTTATTTTGGATTGCGCAACAGTTGTTCAGTGTCTTCACAGTTTCACAAAATCCAATTGAGGAAGATGGTGTAGCCTGGTTTGCACATATCGGAGGGTTCCTGTTCGGCATCCTGGCCGGAATTTATTTCAGGTTTTATTATCCCAAAATGAAGCACATTAATCAGGAATACATTCCCGTAAACCTTGACGCCAAGCGATTTAATAACCGTCAGATCACCACGCGGTTTGAAAATTATGATGATTAACGCCTTATCTTGTTTTCGTAATTCATGCCTATTTGTTTAGTTGTATTTTCAGAGTCAAACCATTTTTTCAAGGAAAATTCCGTTTCAGGTTCTGGGTAAAATGGGATAAAAAGGATTTGAAGACACGGAGTCTGTAAGTTTCAGGTGTAGCCTTGCGGGTAAACCAAAAAAACTTTTGTGTATTTGTATCTCACAACCAGCGAGTTAAAAAAAAGATTAAAAAAGAGGGTAAAAAAGATTTGGAAAGAATCAAAAGAGTACTACTTTTGCACCCGCAATCGAGGCGACGTTCTGTATAAAACTGGAGTTTAAAAAAATCTGTAAAAAGATTTGGAAGAAGAGAAAAAAGAGTAGTATCTTTGCCCTCCGCAAACGACAAAAAGGGTAATCGAGGAGATAAAAAAAGAAAAATAATTTTTTTTTTTTCAAAAAGCTTGCCTAATCAAAAAGAAGTTGTACTTTTGCACCCGCTTTGAGAGACAAGCGAAAAACAAGAAGACACGTTCATAGACATATTGGATTGACAGCACGATTTTATGGGAAG
>JAEYTL010000011.1 GCA_023434025.1 Bacteroidota bacterium | reverse complement strand
GTGGTACAGAGGAAGGAATAACTCCGGCTACCCTTAACACGGTTGTTTATGCTACCCCGGTAGGAGGAGCTACTCAATACCGCTTTACGTTAAGTGACGGTATGGGTTACAGCCAGGTGTACACCAGTAGTACCAGAACATTCAGGTTGAGTAACTTCAATGCGTTGTCACCGTTAACACCGGGCGGTATCTATTCGGTATCGGTGGAGACGTTGGTTTATGGTTCCTACTATGCGGGCAAGGATTGTAACATTCTTGTTCCGGGCGGTGGTACAGTAATCCGACCAACGGAGATTACCAAAGAAGAAGAGACCATCAGAGTTCTTCCGACAGCGTTCAAAGCAATTGCTTATCCGAACCCGTTTGCAGTAAGTTTTGGTCTTGATGTTCGTACATCAAGTGCAGAAAGAGTAAGTGTGACGGTTTATGATATGGCCGGAAGATTACTGGAAGCCAGAGAAGTGGCTGTTACAGAAATGACAAACTACCAGTTTGGAGACCGTTATCCGTCAGGTGTTTACAATGTGATTGTAACACAGGGTGAAGAAACGAGAACCGTACGGGTGGTGAAACGATAAGTTTTTGTAAACCAGTTTAATAAATTAAAAACCTCCGGGAAACCGGAGGTTTTTTTATTTAAATACCTAATCTTTTTTGTGTTTGAATAAGAGCTTGTTCATTTTTATAATCAATCCATTTTTGTCCTTTCCATTTCCGCATGAGATTATCCAGGTTTCTCATGATGAAAATATTGTAAACTGCTTTTGCCAAATTTGAAAACTTTCTGGGGAAAGCCCTTAAACTCATAGAGAATCCGGGTGTTACGTAAGTCATATAATGCCAGTAGCCTTCCGGCATGTAGAGCATTTCACCGTGATTTAACTCGGCTACCAAACCTTTAGCCAGTTTCAGAGCCGGCCATTTATTAAAATCCGGATTGTCAAAATCAATATCTTCTCTCGAGATTAAAGCATGAGGTACTTTGTATAGGTAAGGTGTTTGATCCGGAGCAAAAATAACACACCGCTTTTTTCCGTGAAAATGAAAATGCAGAATATTAGAGTAGTCTATATCATAATGCATAAATACTTTTGAATTTTCACCGCCAAAAAAAAGCATCGGTAATTGTTTTACTAAGTTTAACCCGATGTCCGGCCATACAAAATCGTTTTTTAAAGATGGAACCTCTTTGATTAGATTATATAAAAAAATACGGTAATTGGTAGGTTTAGAAAGTAATAAATCCACATAGTCGCTCATTTTCATTTCAGCATGAGCTTCGTTAAAACCGTCTTTATGCGAAACAGGCCTGTCGTCATAAAGCGGAACAACTTTTTCACCGGCAATATTTTTAATGTAATGTAGAGTCCATTTTTCAAAAGCGGGCCAATCAGCAGTTAGCTGTTCAATAACAACCGGCTTTTGTTTTTTTACATAGTTGGTGTAAAAATCTTTTTTTGAAATTGTTTTAATGCGTTCTATTTCGGTGAGGTGTAAAGCCATGGATATAGTTTTGCAAAAAAAAAGCTCTTAACTAGAAAGTTAAGAGCAAAGTTAAAAAGGATTTGTGTATTTTTTGAGTTGCAATAAGTTAATTTTTTACTTATTTTCTTTTTACGGAAACTTCAACGTTTCGTTCAATAGTGTGTCCGGGTCTGGACCATTTTGGTTTTTCTCCTAAAGGAACAAGTTTTGAATCTTCAGCTTCAACGGTTACAGGCTGCATGATTTTAATAAATGGCTTTTGAGGCTGTAACCCCAGTAATTCAAACATTTTCATATCTTCATTAACATCCGGATTCGGGGTAGTCAATAATTTATCTCCGGCAAAAATGGAATTGGCACCTGCAAAAAAACATAATGCCTGTCCTTCTCTGCTCATTTCGGTTCTACCGGCTGACAACCGCACTTGTGTTTCCGGCATAACAATTCTTGTGGTGGCTACCATCCGAACCATTTCCCAGATTTCAACCGGATTTTGGTCTTCTAATGGTGTTCCTTCAACGGCAACCAAAGCGTTAATAGGAACCGACTCGGGTTGTGGATTCAGAGTGGATAAGGCCACCAGCATTCCGGCTCTGTCATTTACGCTTTCTCCCATACCGATAATTCCGCCACTACAGACGGTAACGTTGGTTTTTCTTACATTGTCAATAGTTTGTAAACGATCCTCAAAACCACGTGTTGAAATTACTTCTTTATAATATTCTTCTGAAGTATCAAGATTGTGGTTGTAAGCATACAAGCCTGCTTCGGCTAAACGATGAGCCTGATTCTCGGTAAGCATACCCAATGTACAACAAACTTCCATATCCAGTTTGTTGATGGTTCGTACCATTTCTAAAACCTGATCAAATTCAGGGCCGTCTTTTACATTTCTCCAGGCAGCTCCCATGCAAACACGGGAAGAACCAGATGATTTGGCACGTAATGCCTGGGCTTTAACTTGTTGAACAGTCATTAAATCGTTTCCTTCAATATTGGTGTGATATCTGGCTGCTTGCGGACAGTAACCGCAGTCTTCGGGACAACCGCCAGTTTTTATGGAAAGCAATGTAGAAACCTGAACCACATTTGGGTCATGATGTTTCCGATGAACTGTTGCCGCTTCATAAAGTAACTCCATTAACGGTTTATTGTAAATGGCTATAATTTCTTCTTTGGTCCAATTGTGTTTTGTGGTACTCATAGTAATTTAGTATAGGTCAAAAATACTTATTTTCTTCAGATGTTTTTGTGCAGAACGGATGGAATTTTAAAGATTTAATCAACAAAATTGTTACTCAATCAGATTTCCGTTTTGATCATAGAGTAAAATCCAGTCATTATGACCAAAATAACTCCATCCTGCTTTTGCAAAATCAACGGATGGGTCAATAAATGTTTTGTAGGGTTTGCGGTTAACAGAAAGTTTAGCGTCGATAAAAATACTGACCTCTATGCCTTTTGAATTAAACTCTTTTTTAATATGCTGAGCCATTTGCCACATTCCGTCCGGTTTGCTGGAAACCAAACCAAGTTGTTTACGGGTTAACTTTTCAGTAATATTATACGGTAATTCTTCTTGAGTGTTTTTATCAATTACTTTAAAGTTGACAATGCCGTTTTTTTGTCTGAGCATCATTCGCCAACTTAGCCGGTGAGCTTCTTCTGTCCACAAAACATCACCTTTAATAAAATAATGCCGTATGGGAAGAATGAGTTGAATAGTAAAAAAAGGAATAAAAAAATAAGTAATCGCTTTTGAAAGAGAATAGTTTTTGTTTAGATCCTCCGGTTGAAGTCGGGGTTTCTTTTTGAAAAAGACCCGCCGGATAGTTTCCGGAGAATAAAAAAACACAATGAAGCTTAGAGCAAAGTAAGGAAAAATGCCGATTTGAAGTGTAACGGAATTAAATAAGTGAAAGATTAAACTTGCTATTAAGGCAACATTTCTCGTTTTTTTCCAAAGCAGTGCAGGAATAATCAAGCCGTCAAAAAAAATCCCGGCGTAGGCAATGAAAATATGAAACCACTTTTCGGTAAAGATTGAACCTAAAACAGGAAAATTAGACAGATTGGAGAATAGGATTCCGGTGAATGTGCCATCTAGCCAATCCGGATAAAATTTAGCTAACGTGGCAAAAAAGTAAACAATTGTCATTTGTAAAATCATGACCCATGAACACCATCTGGGCATGGACAGGCTTTTCAGAGAAGGATCTTTTTTTGCGTCCAATGAGGCATATTGATCAGCCGGAAGAAAAAGCATGATCAAGCAAACCAGAATAAGTAAATAATAATGGTTGTTGTAGGATGCTTTTTGCATTAAGTAAACACAAATCCACATCAAAGTATATAAACCTAATGTGTAACGATATTTATACCCCAGCATGATTAAGATGCCTAAAATACCCATAATGCTGAAATAAATATACATGCCATAGCCCGGAAACGGGATTAAAAAATCAAAACCAATGTGGGGGATAGGGATGGTAGGTTCAACTAAATTTTTTTTAACCCAACCTGTAAAAATGGCAACAAAACTTTCGGCAGCAATCAAAAGCCCCATCGTAATTCTGAAAAGAACTAAAGGAGAATTGTCAATGGGCTCAAAAGCTTTTTTAAACATTATAAAGAATTTATATAATCAAGAGCGAAGAACTTATCTTTCAAAAGTTGTTCTTTTAATTTGTCAAGGCTCTCAAACTTTACTTCATCACGAATACGTTCTAAAAGCTGAACTTGAACTTTTTTGGAATACAAATCGCTTTTAAAATCAAAAAAATGTATTTCGATTGATTTTGATTCTCCGCTTACAGTTGGGTTAAATCCAATGTTCATCATTCCGAAAACCATTTTGTTCTCTATTAAACTTTGAATAATATAAACCCCGTTTTTGGGTATTAACTTATACGATTCCTGAATTTGTAGATTGGCGGTAGGAAAACCTAAAGTTCTCCCAAGGCCTTTTCCTTTAATGATTATTCCGGTTAAAAGATAAGGATAACCTAAATAGGCATTAGCCAGTTTTATGTGGCCTTCTGTTAAAGCATTTCGTATTTTTGTTGAACTCACGGATACTTCGTCAATTTCCTGAGCAGAAATCTGTTCAACTTCAAAGTCATATTTTTCGCCAAACTCAATTAAATCATTAATGTCTGCTGTTCTGTTTCTGCCAAAGCGATGATCATATCCAATGATGATTTTTTTTATGTTAAACTGATTCACTAAAATGTTTGAAACAAATTCTTCCGCAGTTAATCTCGAAAAAGTCTGATCAAAAGGATGGATGATTAAGTTGTTTAAACCCGACATTCTTAATAATGCTGTACGCTCTTCAATTGTATTCAGTAATTTAATCTCATTACTGTCCTGTAGCACCATTCTCGGATGCGGGAAAAAAGTGAGCACCAAACTTTCACAGGCACACAAAGAAGAATTTTGTATCAGTTTTTCAATTATTTTTTTGTGACCAAAATGAACACCATCAAAAGTCCCGAGTGTTAAAACCGATTTGTTTTTGGGATGAAAGTCGTATATGGATTGAAAGGTTTTCAAAGATTTTTTTTTACAAATTTAAGTATTATAAAAATAAAAGCAACAACTTTATAATTAATAAGAATATTCTAATTTATTAGCATTAAAAAAGATGTAAATCATTAAAAATAAATTAGAATTATTAAAAATATGATATATTTGTTGCCTAATTAATTACCAAAAAAATGAAAAAAATAATACTTTTAATCTTATTTACTGTTGTCTCTTTTACAGACATGAGTGCCCAGAAAGGTAGTTTTTGGAGACCTGTAAATGAAAATGTTACGGCAATTGCAAAAACGGCTCAGAGAGAATCATTTCCTGCCGATTTTAGATTGTATGGTCTCAATATTGAGGCATTTAGAGCTGTTTTAGCGACGGCTCCTGATCGGTTTGCGTCAGAGAACAACGGTGTGATTGTTACGATGCCTAATTCAAAAGGCGATATGGAGCGATTTGAATTGTTTGAGGCATCTAATTTTGAACCGGAGTTACAAGTTCAATACCCTGAAATCAGATCGTATGTAGGGATAGGTATTGATGACAAAAAAGCTCAATTAAGAATGAGTATTGATCCCAAAGGTGTTCAGACGATGATTTTCAGAGCCGGAAAAAAAACGGAATTCATGGAGCCTTATTCTGAAAGCGGATTAGTGTATGCCGCCTATGAGTCTTCCAGACAAAAAGGAAAAATGCCTTTTACGTGTTCTACGGTTGACCATTCACTAAGCAACCGACTCTCTGACGAGGTTGGCGAGCAGGAAGTAATGGCCAGCAATGGTGTGCTCAAAACATTTCGGTTGGCGTTGTCTTGTACCGGAGAATATGGGCAATATCATGGAGGGACAACTGCCGGTGCATTGGCGGCCATGAATGCTACAATGACAAGGGTTAACGGTATTTTTGAAAGAGATTTAGCAGTGAGATTGAATATTATTGCCAACAATAACCTGGTTATTTACACAAATGCTGCTACTGATCCATATTCTCCTGCTTCAGGGATCGATAATTGGAATTTTCAATTGATGAATACATTGTCTTCCGTTATTGGAAATGCTAACTTTGATATCGGACATCTTTTTGGGGCAACCGGTGGCGGTGGAAATGCAGGTTGTATCGGTTGTGTTTGTAGTAATGATCAGTCAACTTCAGTCGTTCAAGGGGTGACGGTACCAAATAATTATAAAGGTAGTGGTATCACTTCACCGGCTGATGGTGTTCCTGCCGGAGACTTTTTTGATGTTGATTATGTTGCCCATGAAATAGGACATCAATTAGGGGCTAACCATACTTTTTCTGAAGGGATAGAAGGTACTGGTGTAAATGTTGAGCCGGGAAGCGGCTCTACCATTATGGCCTATGCCGGATTGACTAATTTTAATGTACAGGCAAATAGTGATGATTATTTTACTTACAGAAGTATTTTGCAGATTCAGAATAATTTGGCCAACAAGCCTTGTGCCAACGATATCACCTTAAATAATCCTGCTTTAACTATAACTTCCGGTGGAAACTGGACCATTCCTAATGGTACGGCGTTTGTTTTAACCGGAACAAACCCGACAAATAATCCCGGAGCTACATTTACATGGGAACAAAATAACAGTGCAACAGCAGCTGTTACAGGAGCTAACAGCATTTGTTATCCAACGAAACCGGCAGGGCCAAATTTCAGATCATTACCTCCTGTTGATACTCCGGTTCGTTATATGCCGGCATTTAGTTCGGTTCTTAGCAATAATTTGACTTCAACATGGGAATCTGTTTTAACGATTGGGAGATCTATGGCTTTTACATTAACAGCCAGAGATAATGTTGCTAATGGAGGACAAACCAACACAGCATCAGCCAGTATAACGGTGAGTGCTAACGTTGGGCCGTTTGCGGTAACTTCTCAAAATGCTGCCGGAACTTCATGGAATCAAGGTTCATCGCAAACAATAACCTGGGCTGTTAATAACACAACAAGTTTAGTAGGTTCTGCCAATGTTGATATTTTACTTTCAACGGATGGAGGTCAGACATTTCCAACAGTTTTGGCTTCAAATACACCAAACGACGGAAGTGAGACCATCACCGTTCCTAATATTGCTTCACAAGCCTGTAGAATCATGATCAGGCCTACCGGAAATATTTATTATGCCTTAAACACTGTCCCGTTTTCAATTGGCTACAGTTGTTCTGTGATTTCAAATAATACAGCGGCTTCTATTGCTGATGGTGTTGGTGCCAATCAAGCAGGCACAGCTACAGTTTCAACGATAAGTTCTAACGAAACAGGGACTATATCTTCTATTGAGGTTACTGTAAATGTTACACACACCTGGATTGGAGACTTGGTCATTGAACTTGTTCATCCGGATGGTACATCAAGAACTCTTTGGAATAGAACCTGTAACAGTCCGCAAAGCGGAAATATCAATGTAACGTTTAGAGACGGATCAGGTTCGATTGTTTGCGGAACTCCTACAACCGGAACTTACAATCCTGTTCAGTCTTTGGCTCCGTTTATCGGAAAAACAAAAAGTGGCAACTGGACTTTAAGAGTAAGAGATTTTTATAACGGAGATACCGGAACATTAAATTCATGGTCGGTTAATTTCGGTTGTACATTAGGGAATGAAGATTTTGAAAACCTGCAATCTTTTGTGGTGTATCCAAACCCCAATAAAGGAAACTTTACAGTTAGTTTTGACAACCCGTCTGATGAGTTGGTAAATATCGCTGTACTCGATATGAGAGGCAGAAAAATATTTGAAAATAACTATCAGTCAGGATCAACATTTAATCAGGACATTCAGTTAGATAATGCCCAAAGTGGCGTTTATTTGCTGAACCTTACTAATGGTGACCGGAAAGAAGTAAAACGAATAATTGTTGAATAAAATTCATGCTTTTTGGCAATATAATAAAAGACCGTCAGTTTTGGCGGTCTTTTTTTTGGTATTTATGAATAAAAATCATTATTTTTAGGGGCTAAAAACCAAATTTTATGAAAAGACTACTATTTTTACTAGCATGCCTGATGACTTCTTACACGGGTTTTTCGCAAAAGAATTTTTGGGAAAAGACCACTAAAGAAAGTTCATCAACGGCTCAAAGATTTCAGAGAACCACTATTCCTTCTAAGTTTGAAGTATTTGCCTTAGACTTGCAAGGTTTTAAATCAGAACTACGTCAAGCCCCTAAAAGAGAAACGTCTAATTCACTTTCTACCGTTATTTTGAATTTTCCCAATGCGGAAGGCGAATTAGAAGCTTTCAGAATCTATGAAGCCGCTGTGATGCATCCGGATTTGCAAACTCAATTTCCAGCTATTAAATCCTATGTGGGCGTTGGAGTGGAAAACAGAACAAGTATGGTGCGTTTCAGCACAACTCTATTTGGTGTACACGCCATGCTTTTTGCCGGAGACAGAGAGGTTAATTATATTGACACTTATACAAATGATTTAAACCAGTATATCGTTTACTCCAGAAAAAATATACAAGCCGATACAAATTTCAGCTGTTTGACAGAAGATAAGACCGTTGAAGAAGTGGACGGCGTTCACTTTTCTCCCAGAAATAATAACAGTATAGAATCCAACACAGGTATTTTTAGAACGTATCGTTTGGCATTGGCCTGTACTGCCCAATATTCTGCTTTTCACATTAATCAGGCGGGGCTGACAATATCTTCTCCGATTGCATTAAGACAGGAGGCCGTTTTGTCGGCCATGAACATCACAATGACACGTGTTAATGGAATATATGAGAGAGATATGTCTTTAACAATGCAGATTATTCCGGAAAACCTTAACATTGTTTTTATAAATCCTGAATTTCCGAATAATAATTTAAGCAATAGTAATAATAGTGGCGGGGCGTTACTAAATCAAATACAATCTGTAGTTAACAATGGCGTTGGATTTGACAGTTATGATATAGGCCACGTTTTTTCAACAGGTGGTGGAGGTGTTGCACAGTTAGGTTCTCCTTGTACTACGGATAAAGCAAGAGGTGTTACTGGTCAGGGAAGCCCTGTTGGCGATCCCTTTGATGTGGATTATGTGGCTCATGAAATGGGGCATCAGTTTGGAGCAACCCATACCCAAAACAATAATTGTCAAAGAACTTCTTCCACAGCGGTAGAGCCGGGAAGTGCTTCAACAATTATGGGGTATGCAGGGATATGTGCACCAAATGTGCAAAACAATTCCGATGCATATTTTCATGCAGTCAGCTTAGCTCAGATGGATAATTTTGTTGCCGGAACGGGGAACTGCTCAAACAATATCACGAACAATAACAATGCTCCGGTAATTCAGCCGATTCAAAATTATGTTATTCCAAGAAGTACTGCTTTTGTTTTAGAAGGAAATGCTACCGATGCAGATGGAGATGCTTTAACGTACTCTTGGGAACAGACAAATAATGGTATTGCTAATCAGCCTCCAACACCTACCGATGCAGCTAACGGACCAAGATTCCGTTCCAGAAATCCGTCAACCAGTCCCAACAGATACATGCCGTTTATGACCACAATTCTGTCCGGTTCAACCTCAAATACATGGGAAGTTGTTCCGTCAGTAGGGAAAACCATGAACTTTTCTTTGTTGGTCAGAGATAATGCTATGCCAAACGGAGGACAGACAGCCAGAGCAAATATGACGGTTACAACGGTGGCGGGTGCAGGACCGTTTATTGTAACTGCTCCGAATACAAATGTTTCCTGGGCGGCTGGTTCTAATCAAAATGTAACCTGGGATGTAGCCGGAACAACAGCAAACGGTGTAAATACACCTTATGTGGATATCTACCTGTCTACTAACGGCGGATCCGGTTTTCCGGTTCTCCTGGCAAGCAAGGTTCCTAATGATGGATCAGAAGTTATCACCGTACCAAACAATGTCGGAACAACCAACAGAATTATGGTGAAAGGACACGGGAACATCTTTTTAGATGTATCTAACACCAATTTTGCAATTACAGCTCCTTCTTCAACGATGGCTATTGCTTTTAACGGAACAGAAGGGGAGCAGAATAAATCAGTTTGCCAGGGTAGTAATGCAGTTTATAACTTAGCCTATCAAACATTCGGCGGGTTCAGTGCCAATACAGTTTTTTCGGCAACGGGCAATCCTGCAGGAACAACCGTTTCTTTTGTGCCTGCTTCAGCAACTGCTCAAGGAACTATACAGATGCAGGTAACAACAAACAATACAACGCCGGTCGGATTACACACCATTGCGGTTACGGCTACTTCAGGTGCCACAACCAAGACCGTAAATATGTATATGGAAGTTGTAAGTGGAAACTTTAATACTTTAACATTAAATACACCGGCTAATAGTGCAGTAGTAGAGCCTACCGGAGTCTATTTTCAATGGACAGCCGATCCAAATGCAACGTTGTATTCCATTCAGATTGCGGCCGATCCCTCTTTTTCTACAATTATTGAGGAAAATATAGTGTCTGCAACGAACTATACAGCATCAGTTTTGCCAAATACAGCAACCTTATATTGGAGAGTTTCCCCGGGCAATAGCTCTTGTACGGGGACTTATTCTTCCGCTTTTTCCTTTACAACAACGTATTGCGGCTCAGCCGTCTCAACAGATGTTCCTGTGATCATTCCGACCAGTGGAGCACCTATAGTGAGTTCAACACTGACTATTCCCGCACAGGAAAATGTAACGATTCAAAAAATTACGGTTACCGTAAATATTTCTCATACCTGGATCAATGATTTGATTGTGACCCTAATCAGCCCTTCAGGAACACAGGTACAATTAATGAACAGAGAGTGTAATCCTAATCAGAGAACTCTTGATGCTATAGCAACGTTTGATGATAATGGTGTAGTTTTAGTCTGTGGAGCAAATCCGGGAATATCCGGAGTGATCATTCCCGAGCAGCCCCTGTCTGCTTTAAATGGTCAGGACGCTCAGGGACTGTGGACGCTCAGGGTACAAGATGTATTTGATCTAGATGGCGGATCCATCAACAGCTGGAGTTTAACTATCTGTAGTGCGAATGCTCCGGCAAGTATTGGGGATGTTACAGGTTTAAATTTCGGATTGTACCCAAATCCTTCCAAAGGAAGCTTTACCGTTCAAATGGATCAGGTACAGTCTGAACAAATTGGTATAGCGGTATATGATTTGCGGGGGCGTATGATTTTTGAACAATCCTATGCCAATAACGGCAACTTTAGCCAAGAAATTCAACTGGCAAATGCCCAGGCTGGTGTTTATTTAGTGAAAGTTTCTGATGGAAATAATAAACAAGTTAAACGACTGCTCGTTGAATAAATAAAAGACATCTTTTTTAGAGCCCATTCGTTGCTATGCGAATGGGCTCTTTTCATTAAACTCATAATTAAAAATTAATTTTTTGCAGGAATAAGATGTAATTTATATCATTGTATTCCTAATTTATTATTTTGAATACATTAACTATGGGACAAAAAAATCTACTTACTTTTTTATTTATCCTCACAGGATTTTTATCGCTGGCACAAGTAACCAATAAAGATGTGCTCAATGCTCATGTCACCTACCTGGCTTCTGAACAGCTGGAGGGAAGAGGTTTGGGAACCAATGGAAAGGATTTGGCGAAAGCATATATCAAAAAAGAGTTTGAGGCAGCAGGCTTGTTGGCAATGGGCGAAGATCATTTTCAGGAATTCCCACTTAAAATAGGTATGGCATGGGTGAAAGCGACCAACGTGGTTGGATTAATAGAGGGAACCGATCCGCTGTTAAAAAATGAATACATTGTTATTGGAGCCCATTATGACCACTTGGGTTATGAGATGAAAAAGGACACAAAGGTTATTTATCCCGGTGCAGATGATAATGCTTCCGGAGTGGCGGCCATTATTGAGTTAGCCAAGTACCTTAATCAATCTGCCAATAAACCAAAGCGAAGTTTAATTTTTATTGCTTTTGATGCTGAAGAAAGCGGTCTTTTGGGTTCTAAGCATTATGTGGATACGATTGATAAAGAACTTCGCAATCAAATTAAGGTTATGTTTAGTTTTGATATGGTTGGAATGTTGGGAGCCAACAAAGGATTGGATTTAAAAGGAATAGGCGGGTTGGTAAACGGTGAAGAAATAGCTAAAAAGCATGCAGACGGAATAACGCTGCTAAATACCAGTGCTGCTATAGAAAACAGAACCGATACGGAGCCTTTTGGTCAAAAGGGGATTCCGGCTGTTCATGTTTTTACAGGTACAAAATCACCTTATCATAAACCGGAAGACAATGCCGATTTGTTGGATTATGACGGAATGGCTAAAGTGGTTGATTACACCGCAAAACTGATAGCGGATGTGGCAAACCAACCTCAATTGGAAGCTGTACCGGCTTTGAGAAACATTCAATTGAGCAGTCATAACGGGAAAACTATTGTGAAACGTTTTAATGCCGGTTTGGTCTTAAGTTTAGGAAACGGGAAGCATCTTTATAAAGATGAGTTTTATGATGCCAAAACGGCGTTTAGTTATAATGCCGGGATTCAGCTGAATTATAAGTTAACCCGGGTGGTACACCTGAATCTGGAAGCTTTATATGATGATAACCGCAGTAAATCGGCCCAAGGCACTTTTAAGCGGCAGTCAGTTACCATACCGTTTAATCTCGAGGTTGGAACACCAACTTATTCAGGTGATGCAGTTCGTTTATTTGCTTTTGCCGGGCCATATTACCGTCATAACTTTGATGGTAAAGACGGAAAAACAGATTTGGATTATGAGCAGGTTTTTGAAAAAAATGAATGGGGATATACTGTCGGAATGGGGCTTGATGTGTATAATATTCGATTGGCATTCGCCTATCGCGGTGCATTTCAATCCATACTTCAGAACGGAGCTGACATCAGAGCAACCGGAAGTTATGTAACCCTGGGATATAGATTTTAATTTCTTTAAAAAATGAAAAGACCGCAATACCATTATTTCAGTATGCGGTCTTTTTGTTTTTAAGAATTCGGATAGAATCAATGTTTATTTTAGCACAACTGATTTTTTTAATTTATCACCTATCTTCAGTTTAGGGCTTCCATTTACGTTTACGTTTTCAAAGACAATGTTTTCGGCATATCCTCCTTTAACAGCCGTATTCTCTTTGCTGGAAATACGTATATTTTTAAAATAAATATCCTGAATTGGTTTTTCGGGTAGTCCGATGAACAGGAAAGCCGATTCAGAAGCCGTAACGGTTATATCACTGATGAAAAAATGGTGAAGAAACGGAATCCTGTCTCCTGTTTTTTGAGCTTCCTGGCTTTCTTTGGTAGCTCCCACCGGAGCATCTGTGTAGGAAGTATCAAAGATAACTGCCTGCTTTTTGATGTTGTGCATGGTAATGTTTTCAATGAAGATGTTTTGTACCTCACCCCCTCTCCCGGAGTTGCTTTTGACTCTTATTCCGGTGTCTGAACCATCAAACGTACAATTGGAAACGTAGATGTTGTTCATCCCTCCGTCAGTATTACTGCCAATAACAAATCCTCCGTGGGCTCTGTTTACGGTACATTCGGCAATGATCACATTTTGGAGCCTTGGTTCGCCGTTTTTAGATTCTCCGCTTGATTTCATACAGATGCCATCGTCTCCGGCGTTAACTTTTGCGTTGTAGATGATCACGTTTTTTGACGCACTGATGTCGATAGCATCACCGTTTTGAGCCCAGCTGGGATTACTGACCGTTACATTCCGGATAACAAGGTTGGTAATTTGTCTCGGATTAAGAATAAATTTTGGTGAGTTGGTAAAGGTAGGTCCGTCAATCAGCAGGTTTTCCACTTTCGATAGCGTAAACATCATTGGTCTGAGAAAGTTGTGTAGCGGTTCGTAATCCTGAATTGTCGCATTTTTCTTTTTGGAGATCTCTTTGGATAATTTTTCACCTTCTTTAGCTGCAGCTGTTGGCCACCAAATCTTGCCGTCATCACTCAGTACGCCTCCTTTTGCTAAAAGGTCAGACCAGAAGGCATCACTCACTTTGAACTTTTTAACCGGTCTCCAGGCCTCACCGGAACCATCAAAAACACCAGTTCCGGTAAAGGCAACATTTTTAAGATTGTCTCCCCAGATAGGTGGTGTCACGTCAATTTTTCCGGAAGAAGACTGTCTGAGCGGAAACTGTTTCAGGTCTGGTGTAAATTGAACAATTGCTCCTTCCTGAACGTGAAAGTCTAAATTGCTTTTTATTTCAATAGGACCGGTTAACCAGATGCCGGCAGGAACAATGAGTCTTCCGCCACCTTGTTCACTGATGCTGTTGATGGCTTTTTTAAAGGCTTCTGTATTCAGGGTTTTTCCGTCACCAACCGCTCCGAAATCGTTAAGGTTAAAATCTCTTTCCGGAATAGTGGGTAAAACCATTTCGCCGAATTTAAACGGAGCTTTTTTAATGTAATAATGAATATCATGTTTTTGAGCCATACAGACTTGTTGAATAAACAGCAATCCCAACAGAACTAATTTTTTCATGAATGATATATTTTTAGGATAATTTGTATTTGAGGTGAATCAGCAATCAGGGGCTTAATTTTTTTATGACAGTAAAGTTAAATAATTAAACATGAATTATTTATTTTAAAGTAATCGATTGCACATATTTAACATTTTCAGTTTTTTATAACTGTGATGTAATGATTAATGGAAACGTATTTCTTTGATTATCTGTGGTACTTTGTCACATTCAAAATCTATTTTGAATTGCAGGGATTTGGTATTGGTCAGGGTTAATGTTCCCTTTTGAATTTTAAAATAACCGGTTTGTCCTTTGCAAAAACAATGGCGGCCAAAAAGGAGTTTGGTTTCCTGAAGTTCTTTGTCTGTAAGGGTTAATGATTTATCTGAATTTTTAATTTCAAAAAGAATGTCTTCGCGGTAATGGCCATCCTGCAAATTAGGTTCTGTGGATTTGTTATACTGATAATGTATCACAGTTGTTCCTTCCTGATCTTTGATGTCGTAATACATACCCCCCAAGTCATCTTTATGCAGGATGAGTTGTTTGTCTTTCAGAATTTCTATTTCACAGGTTCCGTCTTTCGGACATTCACTACTGAGTTTTGACATAGTTAATGAAACATTTTTTTGTGCGTTGCAGGAAAATAATAATCCGAATAAAAACAGAGCCAATATTTTTTTCATGATTGATGTTTTTACAGTTTATTTCAAAAAGCAGGCCAATTTATTTTCCGTTGAATTCATTCATCGTATTATTTAATCCGGCAAGGGCAAACGATTGAATGATTTCGGCTGATTTTTCCAATCGCTCCGGTAATTTTAATTTTTCATCTTCATCCCATTCGCCCAGCACATAATTGACCTGTTGACCTTTTTTAAACTGATCGCTGATGCCAAATCTAAACCGGGGATATTCTGTCGTGTTTAACAGGCTTTGAATGCTTTTTAAGCCGTTGTGTCCGCCGTCACTTCCTTTAGATTTGATCCGAATGGTGCCAAAGCTGAGGTTCAGATCATCTGTAATAATTAAAATATTCTCTTTTTCGATGTTTTCTTTTTCCATCCAATATTTTACCGCTTTACCACTCAGGTTCATGTAGGTATTGGGTTTTAAAAGAACCAGGGTTCTTCCTTTCACTTTATATTCGGCTATGTCGCCCAGTTTAACGGTTTGAAAAGCAATATTTTCCTTTTGGGCAAAGTGGTCGAGTACTTTAAAGCCGATGTTATGGCGTGTGTTGACATAGTCGGCTCCGATGTTTCCGAGTCCGACAATTAGAAATTTTTTCATATCCGGTGCTGTAACGGTTTTGGGTTTTTGAAAGAGAGAAATTATCCGGTTGATCATATTGCAAAAGTACAAAACTTTCTAATGACAGAAGGTTTTGATTTGGAGCAGGATAAGGTTCTTGAAAAAGTTGTCGGTTGTCGGTTGGGAGTTTTCTGGAATTGTGATTCTGAAACAAGTTCAGAATAAAAAAAGCACCGGCGTGAACCGATGCTTTTGATCTTGGAATAAATTGAAATTATTTTTTCTTTTTTGCTCCTTTTTCTGCTTTTGCGGCTTCTTGAGCGGCTTTCATAGCGGCACGTGAAATTCTCACCTGAGCTACAACCGTGTTGTCCGGATGCATCAATTTGAAGTTGTTGGTTTCAATTTTTGTAACATATAGTTTATTACCCATTTCTAATTCAGAGATGTTTGCTTCTACAAAATCAGGAAGGTTTTTAGGTAACGCTTTTACTTTCAGTCTGCGTTGGTTTAGGCGTAAAACACCACCACCTAATACACCCGGAGAAGTTCCTGTTACTTTTACAGGAATCTCCATCATGATTTCTTTATCGTCTTTTAACTGATAGAAATCGATGTGTAAAATTTTATCTGATACCGGATGAAATTGGATATCCTGTAAAATTACATCCGCTTTTTTCCCGTTATTTAATTCAACTACAACAGTATGTGCGTTTGGAGTGTAAACCAAGCTTTTGAACGCTTTTTCTTCTGCTGCAAAATGTACTGGTTGATCTCCTCCGTAAATAACGCAAGGAACCATTCCAGCATCACGTAAGGCTTTTGTTGACTTTTTGCCTACGCTTTCTCTTTCTGATCCTTTAATCGTAATTGATTTCATTGTAAAATATAGTTAATAATTAAAATTCGTTGTCTGTTGTCGGCTTTCTACTGAATATCAAAATGACCGTCAGTATCAAACACTACATTAAAAACTTTCCACTGATGGAATTGTTGTGTTGCACCATGTGCATTACTTCTGCAAAAAGCGGTGCACAACTCACCACTCTGATTTTGTTTGATTCTTTCTTTAACGGAATAGAATCGGTTACGATTAATTCGCTCAATTTAGACTTTTCGATTTTTTCGTAGGCATCACCGGATAAAATGGCGTGTGTACAAATGGCCCGAACGCTCAGAGCTCCTTTTTCAATCATTAAATCGGCTGCCTTTGCCAAGGTTCCGCCCGTGTCTATCATATCGTCCACCAAAACAACATTTCTGCCTCTTACTTCACCAATCAGTTCCATGGTATCAATCACGTTGGCTACTTTTCGCTGTTTATAACAAATCACTACATCGGATTCCAGAAATTTAGAATAAGCATAAGCTCTTTTGGAACCGCCCATATCCGGCGAAGCAATTGTTAGGTTTTCCAGATTTAAGCCCTTTAAATAAGGCAAAAAGATGGTGGAAGCAAATAAGTGGTCAACCGGTTTTTCAAAGAAGCCCTGAATCTGATCGGCATGTAAATCCATGGTCATGATTCGGGTTGCTCCGGCTGTTTCCAGCAGTTTGGCTACCAGTTTGGCTCCAATTGGTACTCTTGGCTTGTCTTTCCGGTCTTGTCTGGCCCATCCGAAATAAGGGATTACCGGGGTGATGTGTCTGGCTGATGCTCTTTTGGCTGCATCAATCATTAACAAAAGTTCCATCAGGTTGTCTGCACTCGGAAAAGTGGAACAAACGATGAACACCCGCAATCCGCGAATGGATTCTTCAAAAGACGGTTGAAACTCGCCGTCACTATATTCAGAGAACGTTACTTTACCCAGCGGAATACCATAGTGTTTAGCTATTTGTTCGGCTAAGTATACACTTTTTGAACAAGCAAAAATTTTTGCTTCCGGTTCGTTGTGTGACATTTTAAATAGTTGTTTTTACTCCGCTACGCTCCATACAATTCGGCTTCAGGATTCTACTAAAACAAAACATATGTAAACGCCTCGGGTGTAGTTAGTTAGTTGTGTGTCGTCGAAACGAGGTGCAAATTTAGAAATAAAAATCAACTTGGAAAGGATATTTTTCACAATTTTTTTGAAAAAGTAAAGAAAACTGCTTACATTTGCACCCACAAATAAGCCTCCTTATGCCCGGATGGCGGAATTGGTAGACGCGCACGACTCAAACTCGTGTTCTTAGGAGTGTGGGTTCGATTCCCACTCCGGGTACAAAACCTCTCAGAAATGAGAGGTTTTTTTATTTTTTAAGAACACTTTTCACATTTTTAACAAATCAACTTTTTGTACTAAAAAAATAGTACTTTTAACTGTTTACTTTATTTGAATACTGACACTAACAAGTTAAAACAAATGAGTTTATGAAAAGTCTTTTATTTATTTTTCTTTTTTGCACAACATTAGTTTTCGGTCAGAATAAAGAAAACGAATTGTTGGAGAAAAAAGCCGATTCATTAGAACAACTTAAAAAGTTTGATGAATCTGTTGCAGTTTGGAATAAACTCAAAAAGACCGAAAATAATACAAATTACAATTATTATGCAGGACGATTTTTATATGCAACCGGGTATGTTGAGGCACATCAAAAAGGAAACTATAATCAAGCCATTTCTATTTTTAATCAAGCCATATCTTTTTTTCTAAAATGTAAGCCTACTAAATCAATAAAAAAATGGCTGAGTAATACTTACTTGGAATTGAGTTACTGTTATTGGGACTGGGAAGAAGCCTTAAAAATCAACAAAAAGGGTTATGACTATACGCTAAAGAACTTGCCAAACGATTATAACACCGTTTCCTTTTTAGTTGATCAAGGTGATATTTATCGAAGACTTAGGAATTATGAACAATCAATAATTTCATTAGAGAAAGCTCTTAAAAAGATAAATGCTTTAACGCCCAATGATTTTGAACAGTTAGCTTATACGCACAATCTTTTAGGAATTTCTTATTCCGATTTGCACATTCATAATCAATCCATCTATCATTATTCAAAAGGACTGGAATATCAAATTAAATCAAATTCTTCCGACAAAGCATATCTGGTTAACTCGATGAATAATGTGATCTGGGAGAATTTGGACTATGGAGACGAAAAAAAAGCCAGAGAAATTCTAAATCAATTGAATACAAACTTTGATACATGGTATAATCATAAAAGTTTTGCAACAAAAGATGTCGGAAGTTTTAAAAATTACAACTGGCATTTTGAAGCCCTTAAATACCTTGCTAATTTGCGATGCAATGTTTTGGACAACAAAATGGAGCTAGCTAAGAAAAACTTAGACTCCATTTCCCAAGTTTTTGACAGGTATCCTGAAGAAAGAAAGAAAATGGATAACACCTTGCTTTTAGGAAGATATGGTTTTGAAAAACTATATGCTTCTGTTCCTGAAAATGATGTTGTTAAAAGTAATGAGCACATCAAATTTAATCAAAAAACGCTTGAAATTGCCGGTTTTAGTGAATCAAAACACGATGAATTAGTGGCGAGTCTCCAATTGGCAAATGCCTATTTTAAATATAAAAAATACAATGAAGCATTAAAAACAATTGAAGAGTCAAAAAAAATTGATGAAAAGTTTTTCAATGGTTCGCGTTTCAGCATACAAGTTTTAGAAGCTACAATACTTAATTCTCTCCAAAAACCAAATGAGTCTAAACATATTCTTTTAAAGTCATTTGAAGGCTTACTTTCTAGGCCTAAAAAGTTAAAAGATTTAAAATCAATAGACTATCGTGATCTTAAAAAATTGAATAGTAGTGTGTTTATTAGAAATGTTATTAATTCGGCAGACCTTTATTTTGCTGTTTATCAAACAAGTCAAAGCAAAGAAGATCTTATAGTGGCTAATAATTTATACTTTATAGCCTCCGATATGTTTGCTGAATTTTATCAAAAAGGAAAGTATAACAATTCATTAAAACTTTTTAATCAGGAGATTGCTTCCGGTCTTCTAACAACACAATTGTTGATTGACCCCAACGATAAATCAAAAATCAAAAAAATTTTAAACCGAATCGAAAATAATTCCTCACAACATTTGTGGAATATTTTTGAATTAAAAAACAGTCAGAACCTTAAAGTTCCGCCATCGTTAATTAGAAATCTAAACGAATTGGTTTTTGAAAAAAATGCCGTCGAACAACAGTTAAAAGGGAGTAGCGACAAGAAAGGATTAGAAAAGAAACTAGCTGATTTAGATAAAAAAATCACTAAAGTTAAGGCTTCAATCAACGAAAAAGACCAATCGTATGAAACCTTTAAATCCGGAAACTTTTCAATTGAGGACATTCAGAAAAAATTAACCAACAATCAGTTGATGATTAAATATGTGGTGACGGATAAAAATGTTTATGCCTTTGCCATTCAAAATTCTTCGATAGAATTGCTGCATTTAGGTGAGGCAGAATCGATTAAAAAAATAGTGAATCAACAAGTAAAACAAATCAATTCCATTGATGGGAATTATGCTAAAACAGCAAAATTACTTTATGAAAAAATTGTTTCACCAGTTTTAGAGAATCACTCAGCTCAAGCAATTGTTTTTGTACCTGAAGACTTTTTAAACGGCGTTTCTTTTGAAAGCCTTACCAACAAAAAAGGACAATTATTGGTTCAAAATTACCATACCAGTTATGCGTATTCAGTTAAATTATGGGATATTCTACAGACGAAACAAAAAGCAGTAAACAACTTAAACCGTTTTGTGTCATTTGCTCCCAATTACGCCAAAATACCTACTCAAAATCAAATGAGAGGTTTGCGAAGAGCAGATTTATTCGATTTAGCCGAAGCGAAGAAAGAAGCCCAAAAAATAAGCGATTTGTTTGATGGAAAACTCTATTTGAATGAAGAGGCCAGCCGAAAGAATTTTTTACAAGCTACAACTGACTTTTCTTTTCATCATTTAGCCATGCATTCACTTTTGGATAAGGAGTATGCAAAATCTTCCTTGGTTTTTTCGGGTAATCAAAAAGTGCTTTTTGATGAATTGTATCAATTGAATTTCCCATCTAAATTAGTAGTTTTAAGTGCTTGTAATACGGGAATCGGTGCCGAGGAAAGTGGCGAAGGCATGATGAGTTTATCACGAGCATTAACGTATTCAGGCGTAAAATCATCCGTTTACAGCCTTTGGCAGGTTCCTGACAAAGAGACCTCTGAAATTATGATTGCTTTCTATGAAAACCTAAAAGAAGGGCAACCGAAAGACGAAGCGTTGGCCAATGCCAAACGTGATTTTATTCAAAATAATCCAATGAAAAACCATCCGTTTTATTGGGCAGGATTTGTAGTAAATGGTGATATTTCGCCAATTCAGGAAAGCACAAATTGGTGGTTGTATGTTGGAATAGGCTTAACAGTTGGTTTGCTGATTTTTCTTTTCAGAAAAAAATTATTCTAATTCGCCCAATAAGTTTTTGGCCATTTGCTGTTGCGGATTTTCCTTTTCAGCCAATTCATTTAAAAGCGGAACAGCCTTTTCTTTCTGATTTAATTTGAGATAAGATAGGGCTTTGTACCATTTGACAAAAGGTGAAAAAGAATTATTGTCCGATAGTTTAAATTGGTCAAATAAGATAATGGCTTCCTCATACCGCTTTAATTCCATTAACGACATGGCTTGATAAAAAAGAGCGTAATCAACAGCTTCTTCGGAATAAATTTTTGAAAAAAGTTCAAGCGATTTTTCATAATTTCCACTGTCATATTCATAAAAAGCATCCGATTTTAGATTGCGTTCGCCTTCACCCCGAACGACTGGAGCTACCACATTTGGATAGGATTGATAATATTCTTGATACAGTTTTTCGGGAGAATCCTGTATAAATTGAAACCATGCCAATCCACCAAAAAACAATAAAAACACAGCAGCAATGGCCCAAAATTGGTAGGTTTTTTTTGGTTGTTTTTTATTTGATTCAAACGATTGTAAGGTTTGTTTAAGGGCTTCTCTTTCGTTTAAAGTGATTGCTTTTTTTACATTTTTTTGATAGGCTACTTCTTTTGCAAATTCAGCATCATTTTGCAATAAAGACTCAAACAACAGTTTTTCTTCTTCAGAAAGTTGTTGCTCAAAATACTTTGTAATTAACGTATCATTTTCCATGCTATTTTATTTTTTAGTTAAGTCTTTCAGTTGCTTCAAACAACGTGATTTTTGACTTTTTAAAACATCTTTGTTTGTATAGCCTAAAAGTGATTGAATTTCATCTAATTTTTTTTCTTCATAATAAAAAAGCGTCAATACTTTTAGGCACTGTTCTCCTAGTTTTTTCAAACTATCACGTAGAGAAACGAGTTGAAGATTGATTTCATCTTCCGAATAGTCGTCATATTCAAATTCAAAATTTTCTATTTCATCACTCGTAATCGTTTTTTTATTTTTCTTCAATCGTTGAAAAACCATAAACTTTCCAATGCCAAATAAATAGGTAGTCAAGCTACTTTTTAGCTCATCTATCTTACCTTTTTTAGCATTTTCAATAAGTGCAATCATGGCATCCTGATAAATATCAATCAATTCCTCTTTGTCCAAAGGATAACGACTAGCAAAGAGTAAAAAACCATTTTTATTGTCTTCGTAAATTTTTCGAATGGTTTTTTCGTCGCCGGATTTCAACTGCTCAATCAAAGTAGGGGCATTTATCATTAGTGCAACTTTTTTTTGAAAGTAAACAAAGCTATGTAATTTTTTTTTCTGCTCACATGTTTACCTTTTTTAATTCTTCACACTAAATGGAAAACAAGTGAATGTTTAATTAAAATTTTATATTGATGAAAAAACTTTTAACCGTGTTAGTCTTTATGGTTTTTAACCAATTTTCTTTCGCACAAGAAACAACAGTAGGAGAACGCGTAATTAAAAACGCAAAAGATAAAACGTATGGCAGAGGTGAACAAAAAAGTGATGAAACCGTTGACAAAGCTTTAAATAAAGTGGAGGAAGGAATCACCGGTTTGTTTAAGAAAAAAGATAAAAAGAAAAAGAAAGAGGAAGCGGAACAACAAGAAAACAGTGAACAATCATCTGATGAAAATCAGGATTCACAATCGCAACCTTCATCTTCTAAAAAAGTAGTAAAATCCAATTCAAAATTTGATTTCGTGGCAGGGGAAAAAGAACTGTATTTCGACAATTTTAATCGATTAAGTATTGGTGATTTCCCGGCAGAATTCAATACAAATGCCAGTGGAGAAATAGTAAATGTGAATGGGCAATCAGGCAAATGGCTTTCGATGACTAAAAACGGAGCCTTTATTCCGGATAACATTAAAAATCTTCCTGAAAATTTTACTTTGGAATTTGAAGTGGGAATCAATGCCGATCCTTCCAATAACTATTCGGGTTTTGGGCTAAACTTTACAACTCAAAAAGAAGATTTAATGAAAGAAATGTTCTTTTCACAAGGCACATCAATTGTCTATTTGCATCCGGGAGCTGGTGAAGCATCAATTTTTATAAATCCTATAAAAGGTTCAGAGATTAGCAATAATGTAAAAATGCCTCAATGGAACGTTAGTACGAATGATAATATGGTAAAAATATCAGTATGGCGTCAAAAGAGTCGTTTGAGAGTATATGCAAATGAAGATAAACTGCTCGATATTCCACGGTTTTTCTCAGAGGCAACAAGTTATGATTTTGCTTTTTTTAGAAGTTTCTTTTATGATTGCGAAATATATTTAACCAACATTCGCTTTGCAGTGGCTGGTGCTGATACGCGAAACAAACTCATTACAGAAGGTCGCTTTGTAACCAATGGAATTCTTTTCGATGTAAATAGCGACAACATCAAACCCGAAAGCGGAACTGTTTTAAAAGAAATTGCCACTACGCTTCAAGAAAACCCAAGCGTTCGCGTTAAAATCATTGGTCATACCGATAGCGATGGTGCTGATGCTGCCAATTTAACCCTTTCGCAAAAAAGAGCTGCGGCTGTAAAAACCGCTTTATCTAGTTTTTATGGTATTGAAAGTTCACGGTTGGAAACAGATGGCAAAGGCGAAAGTCAGCCACTTAACAAAAATGCCACTTCGGCAGAAAAAGCACAAAACAGAAGAGTAGAATTTATAAAATTATAATGATGAGAATAATCAGCACACTGCTTTTACTTGTAATAGGTTTACAAGCCTTTGCACAATCACTTTCAGATGGTGTTTATAATACGAATTATGGTAAAATAAATCTCACTTTTGAAGTAGGCTATGAATATCCAAATGGCGGAATGGTCTATGGTGATTATAAAGATAACGGAACGATCACAGGTTCGACTATTAATGTGGGTAAAGAAATTTCAGGTTCTTTTCATAACGGAGCTGCCGAAGGAAAATTTATATTTTTTTCACCCAGCGGAAAGCAACATTTTTTTGATAGCGGAATTACCTCTTTTAATGGAAATTGGGGATACGCAACAGATAATAAATACTCAACCAATCCGGATCATAGTTGGAAAGCGACAAGCAAAACAGCCGGAAAAGATGCGATTAAAAATGTAACAAACGTTTGGAGCGGTAAATGGAACACTACTGATGGCAATCTCATCTTACAACAAATTGGCAATAAAGTAACCGGAACATACAAAGGAATTGGAACGGTTACCGCAACCTATGCTCCACAAAACAAAAAATTAAAAGGAACATTCTATAATAACAATACCAAAAAAACCGGCCATTTTGAATTCAATTTTGAAGGCAATAGTTTTAAAGGAAAATGGGGTTGGACAACCGCAATGACTGATGGTGTGTGGAACGGAACAAAACACGTAAAAACAAATAAAGAGGTGGTAGTTGCAGTAAATAGTACTTCGTCAACAAGTTCAAGCTCACAAACCACTAATGGCAATCAAAATAAGACCGTAAAGTTAAAATTTGTATTGGAAACAATTTTTGCTGGCGACATACCCAATTTAAGAAGTCCTGAATTATACGGATTTGTCGGGATGCGTTTGTTCAGGGTTACTTCAAATGGACGAGAAGAAATAAAAAGCTTTGGTAACAAGGCACAGAATTTTTTCAACAAAACAGAAAACAATCCTTTTTTGGTAAAAAACATACATGATTACAGACACGATTTGCCATTAACACCAGATTATTTTCGTGAATTTACTATAAATCAAAGTGATCTTAATAATCCTGATGTGGATATTGAAGTGGAAGTATGGCATCATATAAAAGCAAAAATAATTGGGCCTAATTATGATTTTAAGTACCATAAAGAAGTGGTGAATTTTGAAAACATAACCGATTATTCAAATAATCAAAAGTTACTGACAGTTGGGAAAAGTTATGAAAACAGCAAGTCAATATCAACCACAAGAAATTCATTTATCTATTTAAGAGTATATAAAAATTAAATTTTAAAAATGAAAAGAACACTATTTATTCTATCCATACTATTATTTTTCTCTTGCAACAAAGCAAAAGAAAATACACAAGATGCAATAACAAATTCACTGCAAAAAGTAATAGAAAATCAAACAGGTCAAACAACAGATTTTCCGGATGCAGAAAGTTATATGGAAAATGAAGGTTATGTTAGTTTTAAAGTGGAAGACGAGTTTTACATGAAAAGCAATGAAAAATTAACAGCGATTGCTTTATTTCAAAAAGACCATAATGGTATTGGCATTTCATTTCAATTGTCCGGCGAAAACGGCAAATCGTTCATTGCGTCTGTTACGCATTTAAAAGAAGGGTTTAGTTTGCCGATTACTGCAAAATTTTCTAAAAGTAATGCATTTGATGGACAAAATCCCGTTGGAACCGTGTTGTTTATGAATGTTGAAAACAATTCAATTTCTAGTGGTGCAATTCCTTACGAAGGAACTTTTACGATTTCAAAACTTACAGCAAACGAAATGCTGTTCGAAATTAACGCAAAAGGAGGAGAAGCATCAGAAGTAGATAATGCTGAAAGTTGGAAATCCATTCTCATCAAAGGAAAACTCTTAAAACCAATAACGCAAAGTTTAGGAATTGATAAAAATAAAATTTTAAAATAATGAATATGAAAATAACCTTAGTAACATGCACGAGTCTTTTTCTATTCGCTTTTACCTGCGAAAGCAACAAGAAAGAAGATAATTCATCCATGAAATCTGAACTCAATCAGGTGATGGTGGAAAATGTAAAATTAGCAGAAGATTTTGAAGGGAAATTAGACGAATTGTTAACCCTTGAAATGGCAGCCGAAACAAGTGGTTATCCTGCCTCGGAAGCCAAAAAAAGTCCGGATTCTGACATCGAAAAAAAGTATAACAAAATCTCTATTTCCTACTCTTGGGACAAAACAAACCGAAGCCAACAAATTGAAATGATGGGCAGAAAAATGGATGTTCCTGTAAATGATGAGGTTACCTTAAGTTGGGTGGAAAATATCACCTTAGATGGATTCAAAAAGAAGTACCACAATTTAACCGAAGCCGAAATTGAAGCTTCCAATCAAGGCATCAATGAAAAAACGGCCGAAATGAAT
Organism: Bacteroidota bacterium; assembly: GCA_023434025.1. Taxonomy (GTDB): domain Bacteria; phylum Bacteroidota; class Bacteroidia; order Flavobacteriales; family Flavobacteriaceae; genus Flavobacterium. The sequence goes on along the minus strand of JAEYTL010000011.1, from coordinate 22,881 downwards.
TCAGAAGGTAAAGCTACCCAAGAACAGACCGACATGGCTAAATCAATAGCGGAAAATGCCATGAAAAACTTTAGTGTAGAAGAGGTGACAAACGTAGGCGATTATGCGGTTTTTGTGAATCAAAAATTTGCCGGAGTTCCAACACGTGAACTAAAAGTTTTTTACAAGGGGTTGTCTTTTTCACTTTTAGTCAACCTCTCGGAGGATGCTTCGTATAACGATAAAAAAGCCATTGCTTTAGCCCAAAAAATTATTAATGAAAAATTAAATTAAAAAATGAAAACAATTAAATTATCGATACTAGTCGTAGTATTTTCTATGGCAACTTCTGTTGCCCAATCGTTACCACAGTTAGTGAAATACGATTTTAAATTTGATTGGTTTGCGGCACACACGGTCAATCAAAATATAAATGTTGGCACCGAAAGTGTACACGGAATAGGATGGTGTCGCTTGTTTGTAAAAAATAAAGTCACCGGAAATGAAGATCAGATTCAACCTACCGGATTCAGTTACATTGGTAACTACGGACGTGTTTTTGAAGTACCTAGGAACGGCGGAATGAAAGTGAGCAACGGAAACGTCAAATCGTTGATGAACACCAAAGTTCGCTTTCAGTTTGAACCTGGCAAATATGGCTATAAAACGATGAAAGACCTGGAAGACAATGCTTACTTCAAAATAGTTTATGAGCTAAAAGTGTATAAACCCGTGAATGATGAAATTGTTGGCAAACAAGATGTAATTGTATTTTTAAAAGATGCCAAAGTGCCCCCCATTACCTTGGAGCAAGCGAAAAGAACAAACAATATTCCAACCCGAGCAGGCTATATGCGTTTTAATAAAGCAAAGTATAATCTTGGAATTGTGTACAGCATCGTTCCGGTGAATTAATCAGAAATGAGATATCTTTTATTTTTCCTTTTAACAGGACTGTCAGCACAAGCCCAGATTAAGTTTTGGAATACCAATCCCACTTCCAACATGCCCAAATTTGAAGTGGTTTGGGGAGAAAAAACCACTATTTTCAGTAAAGTGGGAAGAGATGTAAAGCCATTGTATGTGTTCAACAAAACGGCACAGCAAACGTTTAATGGCGATGGAAGAACCAAATATCAAATGACCGTTGCAAGCACTGATAACGTGGCCAAACGCACTTTTGAAATAAGTTACACCCACCATCGTCAAACCAACAATTATTTGGGCTATATCAAGGCAACCTATGTTTACCATGATAAACGACCCACTAAAGTATTGGAAGAATATTTTGAAACAGTAAAAAACCCATAAAATCATAGTAATGAAAAAAGTAATACTAACAGCAATCTTATACTGCTTCACCACAATTTCTTTTGCACAATTAGTGCAAGGGGAACTAAAGGTAAAAGAACAATCCAAAATAGAATTAACCGTTCAAAGCAATAAAGCCGTTAATTTATATGCCGATTTCAGAGAAAATAAATACCCGATTCAATTTGCGTTTACAGGAAATTCAATTCCGGTAAACAGCGATAAAAAAGTAGTAGTGCAATTTGTGTTTACCACCACAGTAAAAAAAGATGGAAAAGTAGTGGGCACCACCAAACGAAATCCCATCCCGTTTTTTCCAGGCGATATGCTTATGCCGGTGGAAACCTTTGATTTCATTTCAATTTTATCAAACCTGAAAACCAGTTCAGAAGAGACTATTTCCGAAATTCCAAAAGGAAATTATGAAATTATATTAGAAGCAAAGCCTCTGGGATTAAAAGGAGAAATACAATCTGCCCGACTGTATCTAAAAATATAACCGGTTGAAATCCGCTTTTTTTAAGCGGATTTTTATTTGATGTTTACTTTTTTCATATAATGACACTAATGAGAAATTAAAAACCACATGATGAAAAACATTACTTTATTACTGCTTTTTTTAGGGCCTGCATTTTATGCTCAAAACATCAATTTTACCGATTTGAATTTTAAAGCGGTATTGGTAGCCGCCAATACCGAAACAAATTTCAATATAGCAAAGGATTTATCTGGAAATCCCGTTACCATTGACACAAATAATGATGGAGAGATTCAGGTTGCCGAAGCGTTAGTCATTTCCTACTTGAATATCATAGGGACCAATGATGTGCAAAATATTGAAGGAATTGCCTTTTTTGAGAACTTAAAAACCTTACTTGTTCAAAGCCAGCAAATTACAATTATTGATTTAAGTGAAAACACTAATCTCGAAATCGTGTCATTGAATTTCAATGCCATTGAATCTTTAGATGTTTCAAGTTTAAGTAATTTAAAAGAATTAAGTGTTCAATTTAATCCATTGACAGCAATTAATTTTAATACCAATAATGATTTGATAAGGATTTATTGTTCAAATACATTACTGACCAATTTGGATTTAGTACAATGTCCTAATCTGATAGAGTTAAATTGTCCTGACACACTTTTAATGACAATTGATTTGTCTGGCACAAAAGTAACCACATTAGCCGCCGGAGGAGATAGTCTTGAAACTGTTTTTGCCAAAAATGGCCTGCCTTCAAATATTGAAATTTTTCCAAGTCCGAATTTAAGGTATTTGTGTATAGATGAAAACGAATTATCGCCAACTACTTTACTTGCACTTCAAAATTTACACCCCAATTGTGTAATCAACACCTACTGCAGTTTTGTTCCGGGCGGAACATATTATACGGTTGAGGGAAATGTCAAGTTAGATACAAACACTAACGGATGTGATGCTGCCGATGTAAATCTTCCCAATCTTAAATTGGATGTTTTTAACGGCTTAACAACAGGTTCATTTTACAGTAAAGCCAATGGCGATTTTTTAATTCCGTTGCAGTCGGGTTCATATACTGTTTCGCCTGTTTTAGAAAACCCAAGTTATTTTACACTCCAACCCGCAATTTTTACAGCAGATTTTCCTGAGAATGCAAGTCCACTGAATCAATCAATATGTTTAACGCCAAACGGAATTCACAAAGATTTAGAAATTGTATTCATACGATTGCCACGAAGTGTCGTTTTCGGAGGGTATGATGTACGGTATAAAATCATTTATAAAAACAAAGGAAATCAGGTACAGTCCGGACAGGTTAAACTGAATTATCAAGACGAAGTAATGAATTTCATTGTTGCCAATCCGAGTGAACTCTCGGCAATAAACGGAACAATTACTTGGAATTTCAGTGATATTATACCGGGTGAAACCAGAACAATTATGGTTGAGTTCCTTTTAAATTCACCCCAAGATAATCCACCCTTAAAACCAAACGATCAATTGAGTTTTGACGCAGAAGTAGAAGACCTTCAAGGGGTTGATGATTTAATGGAAGACAACTTTTTCAACCTGACTGAAACGGCTGTGTCTTCAATGGATCCCAATGACATTGCTTGTTTGGAAGGAGAAAGTGTCGGGCCAAACCAAATCGGGAAATATGTTCATTACCTCATCCGGTTTGAAAATATCGGAACCGCCGAAGCCCGCAATGTAGTGATTAAAAATACGATTGATGTTACAAAGTTTGAAGTCAATTCATTATTACCGTTAGACAGCAACTACAGTTTTGAAACCCGAAGAAAAAATAATGATTATGAATTTATTTTCGAAAATATTAACCTGCCATTTGATGATGAAAACAACGATGGGTTTTTGGTTTATAAAATAAAACTAAAAAACAATCTTGTGGTAGGCGATACCTTTACCAATCAAGCTAATATCTTTTTTGATTTCAATTTTCCAATCGAAACCAATGTAGCATCTACTACCATTGAAACGCTTTCGGTTAGTGACTTTAGTTCAGATAGCATCAGTATTTCTCCCAATCCAACTTCAGGAACCGTTGAATTAAACGGGATAGATAATGCCTTGTTCTCGGTTGAATTATATGATAGCACCGGCAAGTTAGTGCTGAAAAAAAGTCCGCCTTTACAACTTGATTTAAGTGCTTTTCAAAATGGCATTTATTTTCTGAAAGCAGTAAATCAACAAACCCATACTTCTGTTGTAAAAAAGGTCGTCAAGCAATAATTTGCGGCAGTAACAATATTTTTTCATCTGCTTTCAAATTTAGAAATTTAGTTAGTAGTTTATCCCCTTTCGTGTAGTGGTTTTCGGAAGGGGATTTTTTACATACGCTTATTTACGTATTTCAAATAAGATTTACTATTTTTAATATTGCTTAAGTAATTTTTACCCCATGAAAAAACGGATTGGTATAGTAGAAGACGATCGTGATTTGCGGGACGCATTGAGTATGATGATTCAGTTTACGGATCAGTATGAGCTGGCCGGAAGTTTTGAAAATGCTGAATCGGCTTTAAAAGAGTTGCCTTTCTTGGAAGCGGATGCCGTTTTAATGGATATTAATCTCCCTGGTGAAAGTGGTATTATTTGTGTTAATAAGTTAAAATCAACTTGCCCTCAGGTTATGGTTCTAATGTGCACTTCCTATGAAGATGATGACAAAATCTTTCAGAGTTTAGAAGCCGGTGCCAGTGGCTATATCCTTAAAACGGAAGGGCCGGCAAAAATTATCGGAGCACTGGACGAAATGTTTTTAGGCGGAAGCCCCATGAGCAGCAGTATTGCCCGAAAAGTAGTGGCCAGTTTTTCTAAAATGGAATCGCAGAATAAATTAACCGAAATGCTCACCGCCAGAGAAAAGGAAATACTCCATTTATTGGCCAAAGGACAAATGAATAAAGAAGTGGCCGGTCAGTTAGAAATCAGTAACGGAACCGTTCGGAAGCACATTCAGAATATTTATGAAAAATTACATGTCAATACCCGGGTAGAAGCGGTAAATCTCTATTTAAAACGCTAAAAAATAGAATGAAAAGTTATTTGAACTTGTTTGTAATATTGATTTTCGTTTTCGGAAAAGCCCAGACTTCATCGGATAAAAATAAAATGCAAGCACTTAAAAACTGCAAAACAGATGAATGCAGGGTTGCCAGATCATTTCTTCTGGCTGAATATTATTTGGAAACCGATGATATTAAAGCTTCTCAAAAATGGTTAGACCAAGCAAAGGATCTGGTTTCGCCTAAGCAAACCGACACAACCACCGTATTCATTCACAGTTTGCAGTCAGAACTGTTTTATTATGACGGATTATTTCAATTTGGTACAAATGAAGCTGAAAAAGCCATTCGTAAAGCCAAGCAACTCCGGGACAGTGCATTGATTGCCAATGGATATTTTTTCAAGGGAATTAATCAAATTGAGATGAATGAGCTGAAAGAAGCTGAAAAATCACTTTGGAAAGCAAAAGGTTATCAGCCTGCAAATTACAGTAAGCCACATATCAGAAGCCGCATTCAGCCAGAACATATTTTCAATAATGTTGCTCAATTAAAGCTGAAATTACATCAGGCAGATTCTGCCGTTTGGTATAATGCAAAAGCTTATCAGTTTGCAAAAAATACCGGAAGTAAAAGAGGTATACCCAATGTGGAGCAGACGTTTGGTCAAATTTATTTGGAAGAAAAGAAAACGGACAGTGCCGTTTTCTATTTTCAAAAAAGCATTCTTTCCGCTCAGAAAAGTGGGTATTTTGATGTTGTTTTACTCAATTATGGTTTTTTGATGCAATGTTATGAAGGCAATCAAATACAGTATAACAATTGGTTTAAAAGAGGAATGGAACTGATTGATCAAAAAATCATCAACATAACCTTTCAACATTATTTTTATAAAATTGCATCAGATGTTTTTAAAAAAGACAATCAAGTTGAAAAGCTTTCTTTTGTGCAGGAAAAAATTATCCAGATTAACGATGAAACCCGTTTAAAAGGGAATTTGAACATCCAGAATATTACGGAACAATACGCCAAAAACGAAAATAAACTGCTTTTACTTCAGGTGGAAGAATTGCAAAAGCAACGGAAGTTCGCCATTCTTCAGTTAACAGCGGCCCTGCTTTCTGTAATCATACTGTCATTGGTTATTATTATTATCAGAAGAAAAAATAAAGTTCAGAAAACGTTGCTTGAGCAAAAAAATGAAATCAGTAAAGATTTACACGATGATATCGGAAGTGGTTTGAGCAGTATTCTCATTCATGCCGATTTGCTTTTGAAAAATGAAGAGGCTACCGAAAAGCAAAAAGTGCTGGCTTCAAAAATAAATTTTACGGGAAAAGAAATTTCGCAACGGTTAAATACTTTTATCTGGTCGCTCAACACGGAGCACAATACCTTACTGCATTTTTCGGAATATGTAAAAGCGTATGGAGCAACACTTTTTGAAGAAACACCGGTTACATTTTCGTTTAACACTACAACGGAAGGCATTGCATCTGTCAAAATGAACGGTCAGGCACGAAAGAATTTATTTTATACCATAAAAGAAGTATTAAACAATTCACTCAAACATGCTCATGCTACGAAAATTGATTTAAGTATGAACGTGATTTCACCGAAACATCTTCAGATTATCATTCAGGATAACGGAACCGGAATCCTCAGAGAAAATGCATTTGGGAATGGGGTGAAAAACATACAGAACAGAATAAAACAATTGGACGGTAAGTTTGAAATGAAAACCCAAAACGGATTGCTCACTACAATAACAATCCCTTTATAAATACAGTAAGGGGCTGTAAGAAAACATAAATACGCTAAAAGGCGTATTTTTTGGAACTTAATGAATCTGCTGATGTTGAACCGAAAATTGATTTAGTGCATCAAGTATCGTATTTACTCCCTTTATCATCAAAAGAAAGAGAAAAAAAGACTACGGATAATATCGTATTGTAGTATTGTGATGATTGTGTGAATTTTATGCTCCGGAAATCGCAACAGGGTTTGTTCTTGTTCAAAAGTCGCTGCTATGAGAAAAATGATTTTATACTTGTATTTATTTCTTGCTGTTACGGGCTATGGTCAGGTGGGAATTAATACGGCTTCGCCAAATGCTCAACTGGATATCCGCTCTTCTAATCAGGCGGCACCAAGCAATACAGACGGCATATTGATTCCCAAAATAGATGCATTTCCCGTTGTCAGTCCAACGGCTGCTCAACAAGGAATGCTTGTTTATTTAACGACCGCTTCAGGAACCGATTTACCCGGGTTTTATTATTGGGATAACATTACAAACGACTGGATTTTAATAAGCAATAATGCCAAGGGGTGGAATATTACAGGGAATTCAGGGACTAATCCGGGGACTAATTTTATAGGAACAGTAGACAATCAGTCGTTTGTGTTAAAAACAAATAACCGTCAAAGAGCGTTGTTTTCAGGTACGGGAAACTTCTTTTTAGGAAGCGATATTCCTGTAACAGACAGTTGGTCTGATTTAAGCAAGGCGGTAATCGGGTCAAACGATGCCGATAATGATTTAACACTTCGGTCGTCCGGAACGGATATTCCTGTGATTAATATTGTCCGATCGAATGGTATAATGAAATCACCGTCGGTTTTTAATTCCGGAGAGGCCGGGTCTTTACGGTTTTGGAGATATACGGGCGTTGGAGGATTTGACGGATATAATGCTGCGGGTCGTGTTGTCAGTGTTGTTACGGCATTGGGTACTGCCCTTCATTTGAGTGGCGGCATAGCTTCGGCAATCATTATAAAAGATAACGGAGCAGTCGGAATTGGCGTATCTGATCCTCAGGAACGGCTTCATGTTTCGGGCAGGATTCGCATGTCTGACGGCACTGAGGGGGCAGGAAAAATATTGACCAGTGATGCCAACGGAACGGCTTCGTGGATTAGCCCGATAGGATTAGCAAATGGTACATTAGATCAGGCCTATGATTTTGGCGGGGCAGGAAATGGCAGGGTTATCACAGCAGACTCAGGGGCAGTAACCATTAACGGAAACGATGGTTTTGTTGCTTCATCACCGGTTGGTGCAGGTGTTGGTGCATTAGCACCATCCGGAGCAGGTCCGAGAATGGTGTGGAACCCAAGGAGAAGAGCTTTTAGAGCGGGTTATGTAACCGGAAATCATTGGGATGATGTGAATATTGGAGACTATTCAGTTTCGTTTGGCGTTTCCACAATAGCCAGTGGTGAAAATTCAACTGCTTTTGGATCTTCTACAACTGCGAGTGGTACTAATTCAGCTAGTTTAGGAAGAATAACGTTGGCCAGCGGAGATTATTCAATAGCTTTCGGACATCATACTGTTGCCAGTGGTACTAATTCAACTGTGTTTGGAATGAGAAACTCGGCAAAAAGCTATGCGGAAACAGTACTGGGCATTGGTTCAACCGATTATACGCCTTCGGTCAATGGAGTTACTCAATTCAGAACGGCGAATGCAACAGACAGATTGTTAGTGGTTGGAAATGCCATTGACACAAATAATAATGGTAATGTTGATGATTCAGAGAGAAGAGATGCTCTGGTTATTCTTAAAAACGGCAATACAGGTATCGGTTCTTCAACACCACAGGAAACACTACATGTAGTTGGCAAAATACGAATGGCTGACGGTAGTCAGGGTGCCGGTAAGGTATTAACGTGTGATGCCAACGGAACAGCTGTTTGGAATACGCTTTCCGCTACGAATGCCTGGGGATTAGGAGGAAATATAGGAACCACACCCACCATAAATTTTATTGGAACTTCTGATAATAATAGTGTTGCATTCAGAACAAATAATATTGAAAGAGCCCGGATACTGGCAACCGGACAAATTGGAATCGGTACCATATTACCTACACGAAAATTGCATATTAACGAAAACACAACTTCAACAACCAACGGTCAACTTTATCTTGAACAATCAGGAACGGGAGATGTGTTGATGCATATTGGAAATACCGGAGCCAGACACTTTAACTTTGGATTAGATACATCTGCAGATAATTTTAAAATAGGAACAAGTGCCACAGCAGCTACTGCGGCAACCACCGGAACGCTGTTAACAATTCAGCCAACGGGTGAGGTAGGAATTGGCACTATAGCTCCTCAGGAAAAACTCCACGTCTCCGGACCTGCCGGGCTAACTGCCATTCGTATTGCCAATACGTCAACTGCCGGTACAACTTCAAATGTGGCTCTTGATTTTTTTAGACAAGGTAATGCAAACACTGACTGGCGAATATATAATGTCGGACCAAATCTGACTGTTGGAAATAGCGGTGATGATTTAGCGAACATGAATGATTTATACCAATACCAAGGAGTCCGATTTATACCCATGAATGACGCTACACAGAGCTTGGGTCAGTCCGCAAACCGCTGGAATACACTTTTTGCTTCCAACGGAACAATCAACACGAGCGATGCAAGAGAGAAAAAAAACATTCAAAATCTGAATTATGGATTGACGGCACTTATGCAACTTCGACCTGTGCGTTTTGAGTGGAAAAAAGACGATGGGAGTGGAATAAAACTAGGTTTAATCGCTCAGGAACTACAACAAGTAATCCCCGAAGTGGTTCGTGATTGGGACTGGGAAGAAGATGAGCAGGGGAATCGCAGAAAAGTGACTTCACCAATTTTAGGGGTGTATTACAGTGATTTGATTCCGGTTTTAATCAAAGCTACTCAAGAACAACAATCGGTTATTGAACAGCAAAAACAACAAATCGATTTATTAAAACAGCAACTTCAAGAGCAATACAAATTACTTTTAGAAAGAATTGAAAGAATAGAAAAAGATAAGTAAACAAATTGGAAATTAGTTTTAGTGGTTGATCCCCTTCTGGCGAGTGGTTTGCGGAAGGGGATCTTTTTTCGGTCTAAATTTATGCATTGACAAATTGCCAAACTATTGTATTTTTACACTCAAATTTAGAAAAAATGGCTTCAGGATTTTTTGCACTGTTAGATGATATCGCGGTATTGATGGATGATGTAGCCACCATGAGTAAAATGGCGACCAAAAAAACAGCCGGAATTTTAGGCGATGATTTGGCTGTCAATGCAGAAAAAGCCTCCGGATTTGTATCCTCTCGTGAATTGCCCGTTTTGTGGGCTATTACCAAAGGTTCTGCTCTCAATAAAGTAATTATTTTACCTATTGCTTTTTTACTAACGTATTTTGTACCCTGGCTCATCACGGTGATTTTGATTTTAGGTGGACTCTATTTGGCGTATGAAGGAGCAGAAAAGATATACGAATATTTTTTTCCACATGCTCCGGCTAGAAAAGTAGAGATTTTTAAAGAAGTATCGGAAGAAGAAATTTTAGCTTTAGAAAAAGGAAAAATTAAATCGGCAATCGTAACCGATTTTATTCTCTCTGTTGAAATTATTATCATTGCTTTAGGAACGGTCGTTGGTCAGGACTTTTGGATGCAAGTCATGGTGGTGAGTGTGGTTGCTTTTCTTGCAACCGTGGGTGTCTACGGTATAGTGGCGTTGATTGTTCGAATGGACGAAGCCGGCTACAAATTAATTCAGTGGAGCGACGGACGAAATAATGTACTTCAAAAATTAGGAACGCTTTTAGTAAAGGCTTTACCAAGGGTTATTCAATTGTTAGCGGTGGTAGGTACGCTTGCCTTGTTGTTAGTGTCAGGAGGAATATTTTCACATCAATTGCCTGCTTTACATCACGCGTTCGATTTCATGCCAAGCATGTTACTCGAATTTTTATTGGGTTTAATTGTGGGCTTACTTTGCGTTTTTGTAGTGACTATTTTCAAGAAAATAGTAAAGAAAGAGAAAGCAACGCAGTAGTTTTGTAAGAAAGTGTTTTTTAGTACATTTTTTTAATCACATACGTCACAATTCCCCAAATGATTAACTGATTTTCTTCTGTGATTTTGATGGGCTCAAACGATTTGTTTTCCGGCATCAAAAGCATTTCATCTTGGGTTACCTTAATCCGTTTTACCGTGAATTCACCATCTAAAAAACAGACGGCCACTTTGTTGTTGTGGGGTTCTAAACTGCGGTCGATAACCAAAATATCACCATCATCTATGCCTGCTCCAATCATGGATGTGCCAGAGGCTTTGGCATAAAAAGTTGCTTCTCGATTTTTGACTAAAACCGCATCTAAACTAATTTTTGTTTCATCAAAATCCGCCGCCGGCGAAGGAAATCCAGCTTTGATTCCCGCCGCAATAAACGGAAGTTCAATCGGATTCTCCAAATCCGGAAGAAAAAAAGTAAGTTTATTTTTTAACATAATTTAATTTTCAAATTGCCCCATTAACCAATTCTCACCTTAAAAATATCCCGAATATCCGTCGTATATTTTGGCGAAAGCAAATTCTGTTTCATTTTCCAGGTGCGTTGCAAATCCTGATTGCCCAACCGGATTTTTCGTTCGCCGGTTTTTTTTTGAAAGGCATCCATTACGGCCATGATTTTTTGATGCTTCGGATTTTCTTCTTCAAACAAGTGCAATTGCTTTTGGTCCTGCGGAATAATCTCCGTGACAATTACACCGGCTTTTTTATAGATTTCGCCTTCTTCAAAAATTTCTTTCAGCATTTTAACGGCCAATGTACTGATGGTGATACTGGAATTACTTGCAAAAGGCAGGGTTTCCATCTTATAAAAACTATACTTGGGTTTATCAACTTTATATTTGTCTTTCCGCAAATATAAAATGACGCCGTAACAACAGGCATTTTGTTTGCGGAGTTTTTCTGCACAAACCGTGGCAAAAGTAGAAACTCGTTCTTTCATTTCGTAAAACGTAGTGATGTTGCCGTCAAAACTTCGGGTGATGGCAATGTTTTTTCGGTCTTTGGGCTCTTCGAGTTCTAAAACAGATTGACCCAATAACTCCAGCCTTAACCGGTTGCCCACCACACCCATTTCTTTTTTGATAAACGTTTCGTTGTGCGGTAAGGTAAAATCGTAGGCGGTGTGAATATTGTTGGCTTTCATTTTTTTGGTTAGCCTAAAACCGATACCCCAAACATCTTCAATTTTAGTCCATTTTAATCCTTTGATGCGTTTTTCTTCGGTATCGATTACATAACTTCCTTTCGTTTCTTTGGGAAATTTTCGAGCGATTTTGTTGGCTACTTTGGCTAATGCTTTGGTAGGAGCAAAGCCGACGGAAACGGGAATACTGAGCCATTTCAATGTTCGCTTTTTCATTTCCAGACCGTATTGCTGGTAATCCGGAATAGCCATGCCGTTAAAGTTGAGAAAAGCTTCGTCAATGCTGTACACTTCAACATGTGGCGTAAATTGTCCTAAGATAGCCATTACCCGACTACTCATATCGCCATACAAAGCATAATTGGAAGAAAATACGGTGATGTTTTTTTGTTTGAGTTCGTCGCGTACTTTGAATTCCGGTGCTCCCATCGGGATGCCTAATGCTTTAGCTTCGTCACTGCGGGAGATAATGCAGCCGTCGTTGTTGGACAAAATAACAATGGGTTTTCCAGTCAGTTGCGGTTGGAAAACACGTTCGCACGAAGCATAAAAATTGTTACAGTCAACTAAAGCATACATGATGTAAAGTTAGTGGATTGTTGCTTTTTTTGGAAGTGAATGAGTGTTAATGTTGATAAGAAAAGAGAATATAGAGAAAAGAGGGTAGAATATAGAGGATAGAATATAGAGAATAGAAAAAAGAGAAAATAGAATATAGAGAATAACGGCTGGATAGCGGACACCCGACAACTCACAACACCTTTTCATACGCTCGTCTCGGACTTCCTCTGAAGTGAACGATGCCACAGAAGACAAAACCTGCTTTTTCAAAGATGTTCATCATGGCAAAATTGTCGTGGTTGGTGTCGGCTTTTAAGCTGCGGATGTTATTGGCTAACGCAAAAACTTCAATATGCTCAATCATTTTTTTGGATAAGTTTTGACCAATGTATTCCTGAGCAATTGCTACGCGATGAAAAACGACAAAATCATTTGTAGTCAGCCATTTGCCTTGCAGGTTATCGTATTCCGGTTCGTCGTTGATTAAAACGGCAGCATAACCCACAATCATTTTGCCATCACTCAGCACATAACCGATTCCTTTTTCAATATCCTGTTGGATAATTTCCGGGTTGGGATAACCGTCCTGCCATTGGTTGCTGCCATCGGCTTTTCGGCGGAGGATGGCATTTTGCAGGATGGTCCAGATGTGTGGAGCATCGGTGGGGGTGGCTTTTCGGAAGTGGTGGTTCATGTTGCAAAATTAATATATTTTTCCGTACGGACAGGTCGCGACCTGTCCGTACGCGACCTGTCCGTACGAATTTAATAGTTAGCAGAATTTTTTATTGAAGCAGGATTTGCGTTAGGGATTGAAGTGAAAAGCCCGGAGCCTCAAAACGCCAATTTTCTTAGGCACAAAAAGCGACCAGCGGAAGCTCTTTTGGGTCTTTAGAAAATTGCTATTTTGTGGTGAGGACTTGTAGCGTAAAGCCCGACCCTTGGGAAACGCCCAAAAATTTAGAAATAAAAAAACGTCCCGATTGCTCGAGACGTTAACCATTCATTCGGTAATCTAAATAATATATATTATTCGATCACAGCTACCTGAGCTGCTACTTTACCTTTTCTTCCTTCTTCTTCTTCGTATGAAACTCTGTCACCTTCTCTTAGCTCTTCAGCTTTGATTCCGGTTGCGTGAACGAAGATGTCTTTTCCGGTTTCTTCATCGGTGATAAACCCATAACCTTTAGACTCATTGAAAAATTTAACTGTACCTGTACGCATTGTGATAATAAAAAAAATTAATAATGCCCAAAGGTAAACTATAATTAAATACGAATGTTAAAACAATGTTACTTTTTTGTGAAAATTATTGATTTTCAGTATTTTCAGTGTTTTTTTTGTCGAATTTAAACATATAGTCTTCTAATTTCTTGTTTTTATAGCGATGCCATAAAAAAATGGGCATGAGTACTAAAGCGCTAAGCATCACGCCAATACCTATCCATTTGTCTCCTTCTGTGCCGGCTGTGTTTTTAATATAAAAGCCATAGCCAATAAAGGCCAAAACGATAAAAAACAGGATGCGAATGACGTATTTCATGGTTTTATTTTTAATAAATTTTTTTAACCAAAACCACATAGAAACATAGAATGAACGGATTAGTTAAAGGGTCGTTTCACTCTAATTAGTAAAACATAGCTATGCGAAATCAAGCATTGATCTATGTTTAGTAGATTTTTCAAACCTATGTTTCTATGTGGTTAAATAGTTTTATTTCAGGTCTAATTTAATGTGCAATTCGTTCAGTTGTGCTTCGTCAATGGCAGACGGAGCATCGATCATTACATCGCGACCACTGTTGTTTTTTGGGAAAGCAATAAAGTCGCGAATGGTTTCCTGTCCGCCCAAAATAGCCACCAAACGGTCTAATCCGAAGGCTAAACCGCCGTGTGGCGGTGCTCCGAATTGGAAGGCATTCATTAAAAATCCGAATTGGTTTTCGGCTTGTTCCGGTGTGAAACCTAACAAAGAAAACATACTGCTTTGTAAATCACGGTCGTGAATACGGATAGAACCGCCGCCGATTTCGTTTCCATTCAATACCATGTCGTAGGCATTGGCACGCACTTTCCCCGGGTCGGTTTTAATGAGTTGCATATCTTCCGGTTTTGGTGAAGTAAACGGATGGTGCATCGCGTGGTAGCGTTGCGACTCTTCGTCCCATTCCAACAACGGGAAATCAACGACCCACAGCGGAGCAAATTCGTCCGGTTTTCGCAAACCTAAACGGGTAGCTACTTCCATCCGAAGAGCGGATAATTGTGTTCGGGTTTTATCGGCTTTTCCGGAAAGAATTAAAATTAAATCGCCCGGTTTGGCGTGGGTGATTTCGGCCCATTTTTGTAAATCGGCTTCGTCGTAAAATTTATCGACAGATGATTTTAAGCTGCCGTCTGATTCATATTTCACATATACCATTCCGGTAGCACCGATTTGCGGACGTTTGATCCAATCAATCAACGCATCGATTTCTTTTCTGGAATAGGAAGCACAGCCGGGAACGGCAATTCCGACCACTAATTCGGCCGAATTGAAAACGGCAAAATCTTTGTGTTGAGCCACAGCATTCAACTCGCCGAATTTCATGTCAAAACGAATGTCCGGTTTGTCGTTTCCGTAGGTTTTCATCGCATAATCGTAGGTAATTCTCGGGAATTTATCTACTTCTACCCCTTTGATTTCTTTTAATAAATGGCGTGTCAATCCTTCAAACACATTCAGAATATCTTCTTGTTCCACAAACGCCATTTCGCAATCGATCTGGGTGAATTCCGGCTGGCGGTCGGCACGCAAATCTTCATCTCTGAAACATTTTACGATTTGGAAATATTTATCCATACCGCCCACCATCAATAATTGTTTAAAGGTTTGCGGCGATTGCGGTAACGCATAAAATTGTCCTTCGTTCATTCGGCTGGGTACCACAAAATCCCTGGCTCCTTCGGGAGTGGATTTGATTAAATAAGGGGTTTCGATTTCACAAAAACCTTGTTTAGACAAATAATTTCGAACTTCCATCGATACTTTATGACGGAAAATCAGCGAATTTTTAACCGGATTTCTTCGAATATCCAGATAACGGTATTTCATGCGAATGTCTTCGCCACCATCGGTTTCGTCTTCAATCGTGAAAGGAGGAAGTTGAGCAGCATTTAAAATCGTAAGTTCAGAAACCAGGATTTCAATGTCTCCGGTTGGGATGTTTTTATTTTTGGCTTCGCGTTCGATTACGGTTCCTTTTACCTGAATCACAAACTCTCTTCCGAGTGATTTGGATGCTTCAAAAACGGATTTTTCAGTACGGCTTTCATCAAATATTAATTGAGTGATGCCGTAACGGTCGCGTAAATCTACCCAATTCATAAACCCTTTATCACGTGATTTTTGCACCCATCCGGCTAAGGTAACTTCGGTATTGATGTGCGAACGGTTTAATTCGCCGCAAGTATGACTTCTGTACATTTTGATTCGAAATTTTTTGAGTTGCAAAAGTACTATTTTGTTTGAAGAATTTAGTTTTTTTAGGGTAAAAGGTGATACCCATTATATTTCCCAAAATTAAGGTTGACCGGTTTTAAAACGAATTTTAATTGACTACACAGCAAAAAATCCGTTTATACGTTTAATCCGAGGTAAAAAATAGTCCACATTTCTTCAACGGTAAGTTTCATCTTTCCTTCTTGTTCTGCCCGAAGCAGGATGTAGAAAGGTCAGGGGTGAAGTTTGTTAAGATTAGTGTTGGGAGTTGGTGAGCAAGTGGCATTAAGCAGACTTCGGGTAGCAGGGGGTCAGTAGTATTTTTATTTACAAACATTTTTTCTGCCAATTTTCACGATTTCTTCAATACCGAATTTGTCAAATTTTTCAAGTAAAGCACTTGCTCCATTTTTTTTCTTGAATTCAAGTTCTTCTTTATACAAGGGAATAAGAGTATAGATTTCAACCACTTTTCCATTATCTAATTCAATTTGAGTAAATTCGTCTGATAATTCCATTGAACTAGCCAACATTATTGAATTAAATCCGATGCCTTCTGCAAATTCTTCACCTTCTTCGTGTCTGTATGTGTGACCAAATCCAAACCAAGTTTCATTTTCGTGTGGCAACATCATTATTTCTTTCATTATTCTGATTGGCCAATAATTTTTTTCTTCACTAAAAGATTCATATTCTAAATTCCATTCTTTAGGGAGTAAAATCATTATTTCAATAAACTCCGATGATTCAATATCTTTTGGGACTGTCATTGGTAATGCACTCATGCCACAACTTAATAAAATGTGATACTGTCTTTCTTCAGTTGCTTTTATAAAGTATACATCACGATGAATTAATTCAGATTCAATTTCTTCAAATACTTTTATGTCAGAATCTTTATCAAAAAATTGGTTTAAATGATTATCAATAATTTCGACACTATTTGGTACATTTTTACTCATTTTTATATCCGTTTTTGTCCATAAGTTATAGTTAAAATAAAATTAATAAAATAGTACTATAGTTGATTATTTTCATTCGATGCCGTGCTTAAAATACAAGTAACGAGGTTGTTTTTTGTTGAAATTTTAATCCCGAAGCTTCAGGATAGTTTTTTGAATAGGTTGTGCAACGGTTACGTTTTTATAGGCCGTTTTCCTTCATTATATTTTCTATAAATTTTTTTAACTCGTCTTTTTTAATAATGCTATAACACGTCCACTTATTCATTTCAAACATAACCCCTTGATTAAGTAACAGTAAAAAATCCTTTTGAGTAGTTGAAAAGTAAATTTTTAAAGCATAATTATTTTTTTCTACTAGAGCATCAAATGTACAATTATCTACTTCTTTAAAGTAATTAACTATCTTTTCAGATTCACATTTAATAAGTGTTTTTGAATTCAAATCTTTAGAAGTAATTTTATTATCTTTTTGTGAATCTACTAAATATAATTCAATTTTTTTTATTTTACTCCAATCAATTTTTTCTTGAGAGTAACTTCTTTGAGTAAAACTTATTAAAATTAATGTTGCAAACAGTAAGTAGTTCATGTTTTCTTTTTTAGATTTTAATCGACTTTTTTTTCAAATAACAGTATACAATTGAAAGCACACTAGTCGTTTTTTTATAAATCATTTACAATAATCAAGTTTAAGTATTGCTTCTAGTATATGTCTTTTAAAACTTCATTTAATTGATTTTAAAAAATTGCTTATAACTTGTCGCTATGCGATACAAATATTCGCATATAAATATGGCTAAGTTCGATTAGTGAAAGTCTGCCCTGATTAAACCAAATCCAAATATATCCTTTTTTCCTTTCATTTGAAAGTAGTTAGTTTTGATTTTTTGAAAAATAACTTGTTAAAAATGGAGTGTTAGTTTGCTTCGAAGTCGTGTCCCGATAGCGATCGGGACCGAAGAGCAGCGGATTGTCGTAAGCAAGCTAAACAGCCATTAATTAGACACGGTGTCAGCAGCCGGCTTTTAATGAAAAACAGTAACAGCAATAATTACTATGGTAATTCCGATCAGTAACGTTAGCTTCCCGAATGGTTCTATTTTTTTCAGATTTTTAGCGGCTTCATTTTGTTTCGCTTTTTGTGTCCCGTTGTGGATTAATACAAGTAAAATGACTAAAACGAAAACCAGTATTAATTTTAAAATTAAAAGAGGATTAGAAGGTAAAGTTGACCAGTAAGGAATAATAAGATAGATTCCGGAAATAATTAACAGCGATATTCCAATATTCCCCATTCGGCTTAAAACCATTACTTGAAGACGAAATTTTGTTGCTTGCTCTTTGTCTAATTTCGAGATTAATTTATCGAAAAATGCGTGAGCAAAACTTGTTCCCAAACCCATAGTCAAACCTATGAAGTGCATTATTAACATTAGTTCTCTCATAATTTATACTATTTATTGATGAGTTTTTTAAGCTTGCTGCTAACTCGTTACTACAAACATTCTAACATAGACCCCTTTGGATGTATTGGCTGAAGTTTACTTTGCTTTTACCAAAACCAAATATATCCTTTTTCCTTTGATTTGAAAGTAGTTAGGTTTGATTTTTTTAAAAAATTACTTGTTGAAAATGGAATGTTAAATCGCTTCGAAGTCGTGAGACTTCGCAGAGCAGCATCTAGACTTCGGGCAGCAGGTGGCAATAAGGAGACTTTGTATGGCTAAGTTTGTAACACTTAAAATAAAGACGTTTGAATTTCTTTTTTTGGATAAAAAACACCGATTATTACAAATGGATTTTTTGACCTACGCATATGCCATTCTTTTGTTGTGCCAAGAAATAGATACACTTCTTTATCTTTTATAAATTCTTGCTCATACTTTGCACGAACTTTATTTAATGCTTTTCCTTCGTTTCCTTCTGCATTTCTTAAACAATTCCAATATAAAGCACCAATTTCCCAATCTTCAATCATTAGTCTACTTTCTCTACCGGCTTCATCTGTAAAACGATAATAAAATTTATAAGGTAATTTAGGGATTTGTATTTCAGGATTTCTATCTTGTTCAAATAAGTCGCCTTGCTTTCTTAGTTCTTTCCATTCATCCTTCCATTCTCGGTTCTCTTCTTTTTCAATTTCAAAACCAATAATAGTAGCAGGTTTAAAAGTGGCCAGTGAAACATTTTTGGGTGCTTTTGAATCTTCAATTAATTGTGTGAGATTCGTATAAGTTGCAGCAGTACAAAACAACTTTCGTTGTGCCCAATTATTTTTGGTGTCAATTTTTCCAATAATTTGAACATCTTTAAAGTCATAATTAATTGGGGAATGACTTTCCGGTCTAAAATCGTCGGTTCGCTTTTCTAAGTCCAATTCAATCCAGTTGTATTTGAATGACTCAACTTCTCCATTTTTTCTTAAACCTCTCAAGAATTTTAATGGAACAGGATAAATGCGAATCCATTCCCCATTTTCTAAAACACCTGCTGTACAAACTAACTCGTCATAGCTTCGTGATGGCAAAGGATAAGTAGTAACCGTTATGAGTACTTTCTTTTTAGCCATTTAAATATGCTTTACTCTGTATTTAAAATCTGGTAAATTTTCTATAGCTTCAGCTAAATGTTTGCGATGACATTGACAAATATTTGCTTCAAAACAGGTTAATGCAACTCGTTGGTATTGAGTTAATAATTCTAAAATTTTCAACTGAGAAGCAGTCGTTTTTTTTAGATTATTTTCACAATAAATAGCAAATAATTTATCGTAGTCATGTTGTGAATTCAATTCTTGCCTTTGATCAGATTGTATGCCAACTTCTGGTAAGTGAATATAATCAATAGTAAGACTATTACAATAACGTTGTAATTGACTTTTGCTAAAGCCATATTTCATACTCATGGCATTGTTTCTGACATCGATTAAGACTTTCACGTCGTTTTTAACTAATCTATTTAAGTATTCTTCCAATGAAATACCCTCGTAACCGATAGTGAATAATATGGTGTCGTTACTTTTCGGACGACTGTTATTTACCTTTTCAAGTTGTTCAACAGATAAAATTTCTTTTGCTTTTACGCTATTGATAGCCCAATAAGGGAAATTTAAATAAGTATGTTTCATTAAAGCATTAGCATTCATTTTACCATAGTTGTTTTTTACTTCTAAAAGTAATTTTTTATCAACTTCTTTTAATGATTTATAATAATCTGTGGAGCTGTTAATTGTAAAATCACTTGTTGTTTCAATCAAAAGCTCTTTTTTTACCATTGCAGTTAAATCAGCATTTAGCGAATAGGAATAGCAACCATAGCGATAGGGGATAAAATCGTATTCTGTCTTGATTTGTTTTTGCGTAAATAAAAATAGTAATTTTTGAAGGCTGATTTTATCAATTTTACCCTCAAAAAGTTGTAACAACGCTAATATAATTTTTCTTCTATAAAACATTTAGCAAAAGTAAGGAAACTAACGTAAAGATTTAAATTTGTTAGTTAACTTTAAATTTAGTAGATGGAAGATTAAAGGGGTTGTTTTTTAAAAAGGAATTATAATTTGCTTCAAAGTCCTGTCCCAATAGCAATCGGCATCAAAGAGCAACGTGGCATTAAGTAGACTTCGGGTAGCAGGGTTTTTAGAAAGTATCGTAAAGATATTTAAATACTTCTGTCTTTTCGCCAAACTCTTTTTTTACTAACTCAATTCTTTCGAACTTATCGTATTTATAAGTGTAAACTATTTTTTGATTTCTGCTTAAATACTTCTTAATTAGTTCGGTTAATTGTCCTTTTGAATTATAAATATAGGTTTCTATTAGAGTAGGATTACCTTTTTCATCAAGTAATTTCTTTTCAATCAAGTCGCCGTTTTTATTAAAGAGATCAATTCTAAATAATCTTTCTTCCTCATCGGTGAAGTGCTCAAGTCCGTTGGCAGTTTTAATTTCATCCAAATGCCTTTTCTCACTAACTTTAGTTCCGTTATTGTCAAATTGAACCTTAGTTACATACGTTTTATTGCCTAAATATTCATAACGGTATTCAATATAAATTTTTTCATCTTGAAATCTTGTTTCAAGTAACCATTTCATGTTTTGGTCTTTTACATATATATCCTTTAAGATGATTTTGCCATTTTCATCATATTCAGAATAAGTGCTTATGTTTTCACTCTTTAAAAATGTTTCCTTTCTAAAGAGAAGACTATCTTCTATTTTATACATCAATTGAGCTCCATTTTCATACTTATAGTAATATCCATAACTAAATTCTCCATTGGGTTTGAAATAGTTAGTTTCAATTTCTCTATCTTGATTATCAAATTTATTTTTTGTTTCTCTTACATAATCATTTTCCATTCCAATTTTTCGAATTGAATTTCCATTTTTATCAAATTCTATCGATGATGAAAGTATTGTGTCTCTCAAAAATTTGATTTCCCTTAGTTTATTTTCTTTTGCAAACTCTGTTATGTTTTTTTTGTTTAGTAGTTCATTAAATATACTTTCTGGTTCGTGCTGAATTTTAATTTGACCATTTATATAGTAGGGAATAAATAGTATTAGCAATAGTAGTCTGCTCATGTTCTTAAATTAAATTGCTTGTAACTGGTGGCTACACGATTTAAACATTCGTATATACACCTCTTTTTAGCTGTATTACCGAAAGTTTACTTGTTTTTACCAAAACCAAATATATCCTTTTTTTCTTTGATTTGAAAGTAGTTAAATTTGATTTTTTGAAAAATCACTTGTTGAAAAAGGAATGTTAATTTGCTCTGAAGTCTTGTCCCGATTGCTCGGAATCAAAGAGAATCATTGCATTAAGTAGACTCCGAGCAGCCGGGAGCAATCACTTAATTTGTTTTAGCATATTTAACAAATCAGGAATTCTGCTTACCTGTGTTTCAGTCCAAAAATAATGGTAATTATCAGTTACTCCCATATCTTTTAGATAAACCGAAATACGCTTATGATTACGTTCAATATGAAAGCTAAACCTAATTTCTTTAGAGTTGAAAACATATGTTGTTGATTGTTTAGACTCTGTTCTGTCTTTAAGGTTTGGTACAATATATAATTCAAGAAAGTTAATAAATTAATCAACTTCTTTTAAATCAATCCATGAAGACTTAAAATAATTTCGATTTCCGTCAGTAACAGTCATATCCATCTGCAAAGCATTGATTTTTGAGTTTGATTTTAAATCAATTGCTTCTACTGGGAAAAAAGAAACGACTTCGCCTAATCCGGATCTAAATTCAGCCTTAATGCTCCAATCTCTATTTATTTGAGTAAACTCCGCATCATCAATGAATTTGCGAGTTTCAGAATTCTCTTGTGCGAAGGCTATTGAAGAAATTAAAACCAAAAAAAGCGTAATATTAAATTTTAAAGTTTTCATATTGAGATGATTTATTAATTAATTCAAGTTGCTAGTTAATTGATTTGTTTAATTGGAGTCCAAATACAAATAAAGTTAGTTTTATCAGAAATCCTTCCAGTGTAACTGCATGTATTGTTCTTGGAAACATTTTCTTAATATCACTTATTGCTGTTTCTACTCTTTTTCTCATTTTTAGCTTTTCATGTTTTTGTTCCATTGTGTCTACTCTCTTAGCATTTGACTTGCGTTGAATCTTTAGGAAGATGCATTTTCTCTCCAGAGCAATATCTTCTAATCCATAATCTGTATAGGCACTATCTCCATACAACGAGGCTTCTGCTGGTAATTTATCAATCATTTTCCCTAATGCTTTTGCATCCCCCGTTTTGCCTGGTGTAAAATGAAAAGCTATTGGAATTCCATCTTTGGTCGTGAGTAATTGTACTTTAACTCCATAAAAGTAATTTCGCATACTAGCGGTGTAACCTCTGTATTTTTTATCTTTAAGAATCTTGCAGTTTGCAATTCGCATATTATTGCATACAGCAACTGGAAAAGAATCTATGATATAGTGCAATTCACAACAAAGGTCTTTATAATAAGAACTTACAATCTCAAACAACTCGTATAAAAGGTTACCTATTTTATGCAATCGCCTGTTAAATCTACTTTTATCAA
>JAEYTL010000047.1 GCA_023434025.1 Bacteroidota bacterium | reverse complement strand
CGCGCCCAGATCGGCAGATGGTCCGACGCGCGCGCGGCGAGCGCGCTCTGGTGGACGCCGGCGTCGATCGCATGCAGGTCGGGCGAGGCGAAGATGCGGTCGAGCCGCGCGACCGGGCGGCGGCTGTGAAAGCTGTGGCCGGTGTCGACGGCGCGGTGATGCTCGCCGAAATCGTGCAGGCAGCCGCCGCGATTGCGCCATTCATTGCAATCGCCCATCAGGATCGTCGGCAGCGGCTCGCCCTCGGCGATTTGGTGGAGGATCGCGCGCGCCTGTTGCCGCCGCCGCAGCCCCGAAATGTCGAGGTGCATGCCGACGACGCGCAGCCGGGTGTCGCCGATGCGCAGCGTAGCCGCGACGGCGCCGCGCGGTTCGAGCGTCGGCAGGTGCAGTGCATGGCTTTCCTCGACCTCGACGCCCTTGCGGACGAGCAGCGCATTGCCGTGCCAGCCGATCGCATAGGGGCGGCCCCCGAGCAGGTCGACCGGGACATAATCGCTATGCTCCTCGAACATATGCGGCGGGATCGCGCTGGCGCGGGTACCGAAACGGCGGTCGGCTTCCTGCAAGGCGACGATATCGGCGTCGAGTTCGCGCAGCACCGACAGCACCCGCCCGGGGTCGCGGCGCCGGTCGAGCCCGATGCCCTTGCGCATATTGTAACTGGCGACCTTGATCATGGGAGAGCTTGCGAAACCTATCTGCCGTTCGTGCTGCGCTTGTCGAAGCACCGTCCTTGCTCTTTCGCAAGAAGGGAAAAACGGTCCTTCGACAAGCTCAGGACGAACGGGGGCGGGCTTGGGTTGCGCCTAGGGCGTCTGAAACGCGGCCATCAGCGCCTGCGCTTCGGCCAGATCCTCGTCCAGCACCATCACGCGCACCGGGATGAGCAGCCCGACGCTTTCGGCGATATTCATGCCGGCGTCGAAGCACACCGCATGCACGCCCGCGCTTTCGAGCCGGCCGCGCAGCAGTTCGGCCTCCGCCCCGTTCGGCAGGCGCAGCAGCTCGACCAGCGGCATCAGGCGGGGTCGCCGGCGATGAAGCGATCGGTCGGGCGCGTCGGCAGGCCGTCGATGCTCTTCGTCCGCCCCCGGGTTTTTTCGACCCACGCCACCGGGTCCGCCTGGCGATGATATTTCTGCAGCGTGTCGCGCTCGTGGCTGAGTTCCATCATCGGCACACCCCAGCCGCAGCTCGTCTGGACACTCTCGACGTCGATCACGAAAATCTGCCGCGTGCCGGGGATCAGCGTGAAATGCGCCGCGAGCGCGTCCCAGTCGGCGTCCTGCGGCAGCACCGCGCGGCCGCGGCCATAGATGCGCAGGATCAGCGCGCTGCGGTCGAAGGCGCAGAACATGATCGTGATCCGCCCGTCGGCGGCGAGATGCGCGTGGGTCTCGTTGCCCGACCCGCCGAGGTCGAGATAGGCGACGCGGGCTTCCGACAGTATGCGAAAGCTGTCGGCATAGCCTTTGGGCGACAGGTTGATGCGGCCGTCCGCGGCGGCGGTGGCGGTGAAGAAGATCGGCTGCTTCGCGATGAAGGCGATATGCTTGTCGGTCAGCGTATCGGTGAATTCGGCCATGGCTGCTCTCCGTCCTGGCGTCTGCCTATCACCAATTTTTGCCCTCTTCTATCGCCGCTTCCTCGCCCGGCCGCGTCGCGCGGCCGAGCACGGCGTTGCGGTGCGGGAAACGGCCGAAGCGGTCGATCATGTCGAAATGTTTCTTCGCATAATCCTGAAACATCGGGTCGGCGAGCTGGCCCATCAGCCGCAGCGATTCGCGCTGGTCGGCGATATCCTCGCTATGCTCGAAGGGCAGATAGGCGAATTGGCGCCGGTCGTCGGGCCAGTTGCGATCCCACCCCTTGGCGACGATGCCGCGGGCGATCGCGCGGGCAAGATCGTCGGTAGCAAAGGCCTCGGCCGACCCGCGACGGATATTGCGCGGGACCTGGTCGAACAGCAGCACCGCGGCGCGCGCCGTCTGCCGGTCGGTCAGAAATTCCCCGGCCGGACGCAGGCGCAAGGCGGCGAGCCACCGGCCGTATCGAACGCGCAGTTCGCTATCGACCCAGGACGCGGGCCTAAACCAGTCGTCCGGGCCAAGCTGGTGGAACCAGAAATGCAGCAGGTCCGCCGCCCAGGGGCGCGCGGTAAGGGCCAAGGCGTCAGCCGGCCTTGGTGTAGGGCACGAATTCCTTGACGTACACCAGGCCGGTCATGAAGCCGCCGTTCCGGTCGACCATGCGCATGCGATCGCTGCTGCAAAGCTGTCCGGAGCTGAAGCGTTCGATCAGCAGGATGTCCATGCTGTCGAGCGAGCGGGGCCGTTCGGGCCGGGCGACGTAGATCGTGTCGCCTTCCTCATGAACCAGGGCGACCCGGTCGATGATCTGCGGCGAATTGCTCCGGAAGGTACTGATGCAGCGGACGGGCTCGCCCGCCACCCTGCCTTCGAGCATTTCGGCAAGCTTCGCTTCGCCCTTGGCTTCGCGGTTGCCCGCAACGGCGGCGGTGGCGCCCAGCGCAAGGGCGGCGACGGCTAGAACG
>JAEYTL010000062.1 GCA_023434025.1 Bacteroidota bacterium | reverse complement strand
CGCGCCCCTTCTTGACCTGGCCGCCGGTTTACGGGATCTTAAACACATCCGCGCCATTCATATCGTATCGCTAAAAGGCGAATTGCGCGAACTTTTGTGGATTGCCGAACGCAACTATTCGGGCACTCCGGAGATTATCGCAGTCGAACTCACATCGGGAAAAACTTTTACGACCCATTGGCAACAATCGTCCGAAACTGAATTTTCCCATCCGCTTAAGTATTTATACGAACCCGCGGCCGCTCTGATGAAAACCGGGGCCTTTTCCGGGATCGGAAGTCGTTACAAGCTAAAGAAACTCCATCTCCACTCGCACCTTTACACATCAGACACGAATATTGATTTCATGGGACGGATTGTTGAGGTACAGGAAACAATCCCGTACTCAAAAGCAGCCATGAGGTCTTTTGCCGGGACGAGCCTCAACATCACCGTGCGCAATTTCCCGGAAAGCGTCGAAACCATCCGAAAACGCTGGAAAATATTGGACGGCGGACATCGTTATGCGTTTTTTACGACCGATGCCGATGACAAAAAAATAGTTTTACTTTGCAAAAAAATTGACGCATGACCCGAATGTACGTTCTGTTTGCCTTTTTTACATTATTTACCGCCAACGCACAGGATCCTTGCGAATGGGTTACCCAAGTCAAAGATTCTTTGGGAGATTACCGCGCAACACGGGAATCGCTTATCTATGAGCGGGATTTTGCCGGAAACGCATCGTATATCTACTTTTCGCTCGCTGAACATAACGGACTTCCCGTACTTAACGTGACGATGGTTTCAAAAAGCGAGGATTTTATCAAGGCACAATGTCTGGACGGAAACTCCAAAATTTACCTTCAGCTCGACAACGGCAAAATCGTGACCCTTTTACATACCGCAGACGAGACGTGCGGAACGTCGGTACGCAACGGAAATGTCAACAACCGGGTGATGAACGGCTATTTTGTATTCAGGAAAGATACGTTTGAGGATCTACAGAAATCGCCCGTATCGCTCATGCGGATCAAATTTGCAACTGAGACGGCGGATTACGTGGTAAAATCACAACTAAAATCAAGCCTCGAAAAGAAAACCGTCGAGCCCGCCCTTTACTTTATCCGGACCCTCGCCTGTCTGGACCGTTAAGGACAATCCCAGGATTCGTTTGACAGCGGAAACTCTTTGGCGCCTTTGTAATTAAAATGCCACCACTCTGACGGCAACACCGCAAATCCGTGGCGCTTCATCACTTTTATCAGGAAACTGCGGTTCTTTTTGACGGTCGACCACTTTCTATCGTTGTAGTTAACCGCCGATTCGGGCCCGAAATGATCAAACCCGGTCCCCATATCGAGCTCGGTTCCGTTTTCATCCACTAAGGTAATATCAACCGCGCCGCCGCGATTGTGGATCGAACCTTTACTCGGGTCGGCCACATACGACGGATTGTTTACAATCGCCCACATCTTCCGCTGCACATCAAGCGGCCGGTAACAATCAAATATCTTAATCCGATAGCCCCGACGTAAAAACTCGTCATTCGCTTCAATCAGCGCCTTGGCTGTCCGGTATCTCAGCATACACTCACCACACGGATAAACCGCCGATTTCAGGAAGTTATCCTCGGTCGCGTACTTCATGTCATAGACAAAATCCCGACTGTAGTCTGAAAGTTTTACAAACGAAGTATCGGCTGGTTGCGCACAGGCAAAAAGTCCAACCAGTAAAAGGACTGAAAATTTCATGTGCTAAATTTAACGTATTTGGGCGTGCCGCCGGTGCGGAAAATCACGGATAACATAAAGTTCCCTTTGCGCCGCCGTCGGGCTGTCTGCTATATCTTTTGCGCGGAGGCTCCGATTAGCCTGAAAAAAGCACCTTGCGCAAAAGGATGCCGCGCCCATCCCTCACGCGGACGAAGCTTTCGGTTTCCACAACTCGCCCTAACCGATTGAATGAGAATGCATTTTTAAAATCCGTCAGAATTTGCCTCAAAAAATATCTGAATTGTTTGGTTTAATAAGAATAGAAATTTACATTTGCATCCGCTTGAAAGCAACGGAGAGTTGCCTGAGAGGCCGAAAGGACATGTTTGCTAAACATGCGTACGGGAAACTGTACCAAGGGTTCGAATCCCTTACTCTCCGCCACGGGGTGTAGCGTAGCCCGGTCATCGCGCCTGGTTTGGGACCAGGAGGTCGCAGGTTCGAATCCTGCCACCCCGACAAAATCCTGACAGCTCTGCTGTCGGGATTTTTTGTTTAACAAAATGCCAAGCTCGCTTGAGCGTTTTGGAAAAACAAAAAATCCGGGAACGACGCAGCGCGTCGTTCAGGATTTTGTACGGACCTCCCTAGAGGATCACGCGCGATAGCGCGTAATCCTGCTTTCCCGCGGCGAGCGTCCGCGAGCCGCCCCGAGAAACATTCCGGTATCCGACAAGGGTGTCCAAAGGACACCCACATTCCTAACGATGATTACGGACGCCCGATTCCTTACTATAATCTGCTAGCAACGAAGAATGTCTGCCGGCGCCGGCGGGTTTACTGGATTGCGATGCGCAATCCCCCGCCACTTCCGTCCTAACTCCAAGTCCATCCCACTCGCGACTATAGGAGCGAATACTCACGTATCTCCAGGTCCCTTCTAGCCTCGAACTCCGTCCTCCTGCGATTACGAACTCAGGATTACGCTTTTCGCAATCCCCCGCCCTTCCGCCCTAACTCCAAGTTCGTCCTACTCGCGACTATAGGAGCGAATACCCAAGTGTCTCCAGGCCCGTTCTAGCCGGGAACTCCGTCCTGCTGCGATCACGAACTCAGGATTACGCTTTTCGCAATCCCCCGCCCTTCCGCCCTAACTCCAAGTCCGTCCTACTCGCGATTATTGGAGCGAATACTCACGTATCTCCAGGTCCCTTCTAGACGGGAACTCCGTCCTGCTGCGATCACGAATGCAAGGATTACGCTTTTCGCAATCCCCCGCCCTTCCGCCTAACA
>JAEYTL010000034.1 GCA_023434025.1 Bacteroidota bacterium | reverse complement strand
AATAAATTTTATAATTTTGAACTGTACTAAAAATGGGGAGTCTACAACACTGTCAAATAGCCTTCTGACATTGATTCCTTAATAGGTTTTTTTAATCTCTGTATTGCTTTATTAATAGTTACTTGCTTATTCTCTTTTACAGTTTTTAGGTAGTATTCAAATTGATTTAAAAAGTTAACCGATAAATCCTCTAATTGGAAATCGTTCATTTTGTAATGATGATTGATAAACCTTTTTACATCTTGATAGACATAATTAAATTTATCCCAAGTAATTTGTTTAATATCCTTACCAATTAGCTTTTCTTGTTTGTTCAGCCATTTTTGAAAGTAACTTAATACTGAATCTTCTTTTTTTGTAGGTCTTTGAAAGTACGCATCAATAAGGTCATCAATTTTCACACTTTCATTTTCTAGTTGAAGTTTAAAGTAGTGGTTATTAATTTTTTGTTTTATTACGGATAGCTGACCATTTAAAACAGAATAGTCAAATAGTTTTGATTCTTCTAGTTGTTTTTTAGAATTCCAATCTTTAGGGTTAATTGTAAGACCGGTTGAGAATTGTTTTCTTACTTTATTAATTGTAATTCTAAAGTAAATAGGACTAACTCCTTTTTGATTTGTTTTTGCTTGATTAAGTACAAACAAAATGTTGATTTTTTCATGGTGCATGATTCCAATTGTTTTAAGTCAGACAATTGGCACACAATTCAGATTTGAAAAAAGGGAACCTCGAAATATTCAATAGGAACCTTAATGGCAACCTTTTATTCAAAAAAAACACGACAAGTTGACAAAGGTGAATTTTATAAATAGAAATTATAAACTCCTGTAGATATTGTAAAACCTATTTAAAAGCAAAAAATCCAGTCTAAATAAATAAACTGGATTCTCATTTTGCTCCCCCTCTTGGGCTCGAACCAAGGACCCTCTGATTAACAGTCAGATGCTCTAACCAACTGAGCTAAGGAGGAATAACCTTATAGGTTATAATATTTTCAACATTTCAATTTAGAACTTAAACTTCTTAGCTCGAACCTCCCGATAGCTATCGGGGGAGCTAAAAAGGAAGGTATATGACCTTTTTTGCGAGTGCAAATATAAAGCGAAAATTGATTTATCCAAACAAAAAACGCAAAAAAATACACATTTTTTTTCTTTATTTTCCGGTAACCAAATGCCAGATGTCATTTCCGAACACTAAGGCCATCAATGTCAGCAAAATAACCACCCCGATCGTTTGAGCCACCTCCAGTGTTTTTTCAGTCGGTTTTTTACGGGTAATCATCTCAATCAGTATAAAGACCGCATGGCCGCCGTCTAAGCCCGGAATCGGCAGTACATTCAAAAAAGCCAGCCAAACCGAAAACATAGCCGTAAACGACCAAAAGAATGTCCAGTCCCAGGTAGGTTTAAAAATCTTAAACATCCGCAACGGACCACTCACCTGCTTGTATGCCTCCGTTTTAGTATTAAAAATAACCTTAAACTGCTTTATCTGTCCGGTTAAGGTGCTGATCGTTTTGTTAAAAGCCGCCGGTATAGCCGCCGCAAACGAAACTTCTTTCGTAACATAAGCCTCCTGCAGCGTGTTAAAACGGTTGGAAAACCCAAGTTTACCCTCTTCCGATGTTTTTGCCTTAATCACCAACGTTTCATTACCCCTTTCCACACGCAGGTTAACCGAATCGTTTTTATGCTGGTTGATCACCGCATTGTATTCGTCAAAATAAGCCAGCCTGATGTTGTTGATCCCCACAATCTTATCCCCTTTTTTCAATCCGGCCAGATCCGCCTGCATACCCGGCACAACCGAATCAACCACCACCTCTTCGCGGGCAGCCAGAAAGTTCTTCCCGGCCCGTTTGATCACATCACGCTTACCCTCATCAGACAGGTCAAACGTCAGTTCTTTGCCCTCCCGTTCCACCGTAATGTTATCGCCAAACAAAATTTCCAGCGGCAGTTGCTCAAATTTTGTCTGCGGCTTACCGTCAACCTTCAGGATTTTATCCCCGTTCTTTAACCCTAAAATAGTGCCAACGGAATCCACGGCAATACCGTGGGTAATCTTGGAATTATCAATAAAATTATCCCCGTGGTTAATGAACAGGCACGCATAAATAATCCAGGCCAGAAAAAAGTTCACGATTACCCCGCCCATGATGATAATCAAGCGTTGCCAGGCCGGTTTGCTCCGGTATTCCCAGGGCTGCGGCTCTTGCTTCAGCTGCTCTTTGTCCATGCTCTCGTCAATCATACCGGCTATTTTTACATAACCGCCCATAGGCAGCCAGCCGATCCCGTACTCGGTTTCCCCGATTTTTTTCTTCACCAGCGAAAACCACGGGTTAAAGAAAAGGTAGAACTTCTCTATCTTGGTTTTAAAAAATTTGGCCGGTAAAAAATGCCCTAATTCGTGAAGGATGACCAAAAAAGAAAGGCACAAAATCAGCTGTGCTATTTGAATTAATGTTTCCATTGACGTGTTTTAAATTTCAAAATCGTGCACAAAAGTAAGGTTTTCACTTTACAATTGCCCCGATTTTGTTAAATGCCATTAGTTTTTTATAAATTTTTTATGAAAACTTCCTTCCGAAGTAGTTAAATGTATATAATAAACGCCGTCTGAAAGAGCTGAGACAGAAACCGTTGAAGTTGTTGTTTCCAGTACCTGCTGTCCTAAATTATTGAAAATAACCGCTTTTTCAAAGCGGATGCTCTCAGCCTTTTTAATGGTTAATTCCGTTGAAGCCGGGTTAGGCGTTACCTGGATCAAAGCACTCAGATCAACCGCATTTAAGCCTAAGACAGCCGTGTTGTCCCGTGAAATAATATGCCGGTTCGGGTCAAAATCAACATCGGTTACCACAAAAGGAACCGTTACAAAAAATTGCTGCCCGTTTACCGTATTTTCCAGAACCACCTCATGCACCTGCCCGTTCTCACCGTAAAGTCTGACCTCCACAGGCATTTCAAAAAAACTCACACCGGGATGCGACTGGCTTTGATCGATCGTTACAGCTACCTGACTGTTCCCGATATTACTTACGGCAACATGGTAAGACGGATGCCCCTGCCCGTAAACCCAATCGTTAAAGAACTCGGTCAGATCCATTCCTGAAACCGCTTCTAAATGCAGCTTAAGGTCATCGGTCACGGCATAGTTAAACGCCAACAACGGATCAGACAGGTAATTCCGCAGAGCCTGAAAAAAGTTTTCGTCGCCCATTTTCCAACGCAGCATGTGCACAACCATGGCTCCTTTGTTGTAGCTCAACCGGCTGCTGAAAATCCGGTTTACGTTGAGGGCTTCGGTATCTGTTAAATAAACAGCTCCGTTATTGGCCGAAGTAATGTTGTTGATGGTGCTGTTCTTCCAGGAAACAAAATTCCCGGGGCCGTCTAAATTTTCTACAACCAGACCGGAAAGGTAAGTAGCAAAACCTTCATTCAGCCAGATGTCTTTCCAGGTTCCGCACGTCACTTTGTTGCCAAACCACTGGTGAGCCAGTTCATGTGCAATCAAGCTCCTTCCGAAGCTGCCCATAAAAGAAACAGTGGTATGCTCCATCCCTCCGCCCCAGCCGAATTGAGCATGACCATATTTTTCGCTGGCAAACGGATAGGTATCAAACAACTCTTCAAACAAATCCATAATAGGCAGGGTTACCGCCAGGCTATTCTGTGCAGAAGCTAAATTTTCAGGATAGATGTAGTTCACGATCGGAAATTCGTTCGGAGCCGCACCGGCTTGTTGCGTAAAAACACTGTAATTGGTTACGGCAATGGCGATCAGATAAGCCGGAATAGGATAATTGTGCTGAAAATGCGTTGTTTTTGTACCGTTGCCATTATCTACAACACTTTGCTGAACACCGTTGGCAACACTCACATATTGAGCGGGAGCGGTTATATAAACATCGATGTGGTCAATTTTATCATTCAGATCCTGTTTGCAAGGCCACCAGTCCCTCGCCCCGAAAGGTTCAGACAGCGTCCACAGCACCGGAACACCGTTGTGATCATCTACCGCAAAACCCTGTTCGGCTGTGTCGGGTGCACCCGCATAGCTAATAGAAATACTATTGGTTGTGCCCGAAGCAATGACCGCCGGAAAGGTAATAACAAGTTCTTTCGAGCCCGCATTGTGCACAAAAGGCAACGACTGACCGTTCATCATAACAGAACCAACCGTAATCCTGCTGGAAAAGTAAGGGTTGTTTGTATTGGTTATCCTGCCCAGATCAAATGTAATCGAGCCCATGTTTTCCAGAGCAATAAATTCGGTCGTTACATTGCCGCTGATAAAATAAACGGCCGGATCAACATCAAATTCCAGCCGGTGATAAACCACATCATAATTGAGTGTGTTTTCATTGACCTGTATATCAAAAAGAGAAGACGATGACTTTAATTCCGCTTCGGCAATTTCATTTATTTCTTTCAGGTAATCCTGTGCGGTAACCGAACAGCTTGCCAAAAGAAAGAAATAGCGTATAATTTTATTCATTTTATTTAAAAACAGATGGTCAAATGTAGAAAATTGTATCGATTTATCATATTTCTTTTCATTTTTTAGCATTTGTTCAAAGCTGCTTTATTTTCAAAACCGGTGCTTTTTGTTCCCAAAACATTTATGTACATTTGCCTTCGCAAAAAATCAATTGAAATGTTACAATTAGCTGTTATCCGTGAGCATAAGGAAAAAGTGATTAAAGCGTTGGCCAAAAGAAACCTGGATGCCAAAAATTTAGTCGAAACGGTTTTAGATTTAGATGAAAAAAGAAGAGCTACGCAGGTAGAACT
The DNA here is from genome assembly GCA_023434025.1 of Bacteroidota bacterium. Lineage (GTDB taxonomy): Bacteria > Bacteroidota > Bacteroidia > Flavobacteriales > Flavobacteriaceae > Flavobacterium. Next base: position 49,321 of record JAEYTL010000034.1, on the reverse strand, counting down.
GGATACTGTGCTGGCAGAATCAAATGCTTTGTCCAGGGAAATCGGCGAAATGATGAAATCGGGCGAAAAAGCCAAAGCCGAAATCGTTAAGCAGAAAACAGCTCAGTTAAAAGAGAAAAGCAAAGAACTGTCTGAAAAATTAGAAGCCTTTACAGCTTCTCTTTCCGAAGAGTTATATAAAATTCCGAACACACCGGCCGATATTGTTCCGGAAGGAAAAACACCGGAAGACAACCTGACCGTTCATCAGGAAGGCGAGATCCCGGTTTTGCACAAAGGAGCCTTGCCACACTGGGATCTGGTCAAAAAATACGACATCATCGATTTTGAACTGGGCGTAAAAATCACCGGAGCCGGGTTTCCGGTTTACAAAGGAAAGGGAGCCAGACTGCAACGGGCGTTGATTACTTATTTTTTAGACAAAAACACCGAAGCGGGTTACCAGGAAGTACAGGTTCCTCATCTGGTAAACGAAGCTTCCGGGTATGGAACAGGACAATTGCCCGACAAAGAAGGACAGATGTACCATGTTGGCGTTGACGATCTGTATCTGATCCCAACTGCCGAAGTTCCGGTGACCAACCTCTACCGCGATGTCATTTTAAGCGAAAGCGAATTGCCGGTTTTATGCACGGCCTACACGCCTTGTTTCCGCAGAGAAGCAGGTTCCTACGGTGCCCACGTTCGCGGATTAAACCGTCTGCACCAGTTTGACAAAGTAGAGATTGTCCGTATCGAGCATCCGGATAACTCTTATACCGCATTAGATGGTATGGTGGAACATGTAAAAACATTATTACAGGAATTAAAATTACCGTACCGTATTCTGCGGTTGTGCGGTGGCGACATGGGGTTTGCTTCGGCCTTAACCTATGATTTCGAAGTGTTTTCAACCGCACAGGACCGCTGGCTGGAGATCAGTTCGGTCTCTAATTTCGAAACATTTCAGTCCAACCGCTTAAAACTGCGTTTTAAAGATAAAGAAGGCAAAAACCAACTGGCACACACCTTAAACGGGAGTTCGTTGGCCTTGCCCAGGGTACTGGCCGGAATCATCGAAAATTATCAGACACCGGAAGGCATTGTTATTCCGGAAGTACTGCGTCCGTACACCGGATTCGATATCATCAACTAAAAAAAGTTAATCTTTATATAATCAATGTACTAATTGGCCAAAAAAAAGCTAACTTAGTACATTGTTTTTTAAAAGCTATGCACCGATATATTATTCTTTTCTTTTTGGTATGTTCATCTATTGTTTCTTCGCAAAACGAACAATTGGCCCAACATTATTATGAAAGAGGTGAATTTGAAAAAGCATTGATCGGCTACCAGGAGCTGTTAAAAAACCAACCTTCCAACGGGGTTTACTTTCTCAGAACCATTGACTGCTACCAGCAGCTGCTCCAGTTTGACAAAGCAGAAACGGCTCTGCTGGAACGGCTGAACAAGTTTAAAATGGCCAATTTGTATGTGGAACTGGGGTACAATTATCAACTGCAGAAAAACCAGCAGAAAGCTGATCTGAATTATAAAACAGCCCTTGAAAAAATAAACGAAAACCCGTCTAATGTTTACGGAATAGCTTCTGCCTTTGAAAAGAAAGTATTGTTAGACTATGCCTTGCAAGCCTATCAGACCGCCATTACCTTAGACCCGAAATACAAATTCAACTTTCAGATGGCTCAGCTTTACGGACAAATGGGCAAACAGGATCTGATGATCGAAATGTACCTCGAAGAAATGTATGTGAACCCGCAAAACAGTGTGATGGTTCAAAACCACCTCACCCGGTTCATGAATGACGAAGCCGGGGATTCGTTTAACGACATGCTTCGCAAAGCCCTACTGGTGCGGGCACAAAAAAACCAGGATCTCTTCTGGAATCAGATGCTGAGCTGGTTTTTTGTACAACAGAAAGAATACGGCAAAGCCTTTATTCAGGAAAAAGCCATTTACAAAAGAGAACCGGATTCTTTTTCAAACATCGTGAACTTAGCCGAACTGGCCATTGAAGAGAATGAAAACGATGTTGCCGGAGAAATACTGACATTTATTTTGGAAAATACCCGGGATTTAGACTTACAGATCTTTGCTCAGGAATACCTGATGCGGATAAAGCTGGAAAAAGCCAAAAAATCAGACTATGCCAAAATTGAAGCTGAAATTGAACTGCTGTTAAAACAATACGGTATAAGTCCCTACTCACTTTCCCTGCAACGACTACAGGCAGAGTTTCTGGCCTTTTATCAAAACGCCCCCGAAAAAGGAAAGGCTGTACTGGAAAAAGCCATGACGCTGCCGTTAAATAAATTTCAACTGGCCGAAGCCAAAATGGAATTGGCCGATATTTTGCTGTTTGAAGAAAAATTCAACCAGGCGTTGTTGTACTATTCTCAGATTGAAGAAGATTTAAAGAATGATGTTCTGGGGCATGAAGCGAGTTTAAAAGTGGCCAAAACCAGTTATTTCAAACACGATTTTGACTGGGCTTCTACGCAGTTAAAAGTCTTGAAATCGGCCTCAACACAGCTCATTGCCAACGATGCACTGGAACTGTTTCTGCTGATCAGCGACAACACTGTTTCCGATTCTACCCAAACAGCACTTAAGAAATTTTCGAGAGGTGATTTTCTGTTATATCAGAACAAAAACCAGGAAGCCTTAGCTCAGTTTCAAACGATCTTAAAAGAGCACAAAGGAGAAGATATTGAAGACGAGACCCTTTTGCGGATAGGCCAGACGTATGAAGCATTAGCCGATTACAACAATGCCCTGACCTACTATCAGCAGATCATTGATCATTTTCCCGAAAGTATTTACCGTGACGAAGCGTTATTTTTTTCGGCCGAAATCTACCACCGGCAGCTTAACCAGCCCGAAAAGGCAAAACCATTATATGAAGCCGTACTTTTTCATCACCAGGACAGCATTCATTTTATAGAAGCCCGAAAAAACTTCAGGCTGCTGCGGGGCGATTCAAATTTATAAAAACTACTGTAACCCTGTCGTTCTCCAAAGGAGAAAGGTGCGGGTGAGGTTAAAAACAACCTATGATTCTATATAACGTAACCATCAACATTGATCAAAGCGTTCACGACCAGTGGATGCACTGGATGCAGACCAAACACATCAGCGATGTATTAGCTACCGGAAAATTCACTTCTGCCCGCATGATTAAAGTGCTCGTCGAAGAAGAAGGAAGTGTCACCTATTCCATACAATACACCGCCGAGAGCAAAGAAAAACTGGAACGCTATTACCGTGAAGATGCTCCCCGGTTGCGGCAGGAAGGCCTTTTGCTCTTTGCCGACAAAATGCTTTCCTTCCGCACCGAATTACAGGTTATCAGCGAACATTTCCCGGAATCTGCTTTGCAGTAAATGCAGTATCTTAGTAACTCAGTCTCTCAGCAACTCAGCTCAAAATGGAAAAAGTAAAAGCAAAAAAACACCTCGGCCAGCACTTTCTGAACGATGAAAACATTGCTCAGAAAATAGCCGATTCATTAACGTTACAGGGCTATCACAACGTTTTAGAAATCGGGCCGGGCATGGGTGTGCTCACTAAATACCTGCTCGAAAAACCCGTGACAACCTATGTTATCGAGATCGACACCGAGTCGGTTGCCTATCTGCAAAACCATTACCCGGAATTAAACGGAAAAATCATTTCGCAGGATTTTCTGAAATACAACCTGACCGAAGTGCTGGGAACCGAACCTTTTGCCATTATCGGAAACTTTCCGTACAACATTTCGTCGCAAATTGTATTCAAAACGCTGGAATTGCGAAACCAGGTTCCTGAGTTTTCAGGTATGTTTCAAAAAGAAGTGGCCGAACGCATCTGCGAAAAAAAAGGCTCTAAAACCTACGGGATTCTTTCGGTTTTAACCCAGGCATTTTATGAGGCAGAGTATCTTTTTACGGTTTCAGAGCATGTGTTTACCCCACCCCCAAAAGTAAAATCAGGCGTGTTGCGGTTAAAACGAAAAGAAAATTTTCAGCTCCCCTGCGACGAAAAATTGTTTTTTAATGTGGTTAAAACGGCGTTCAATCAACGCAGAAAAACACTTCGTAACAGTTTAAAAACATACCAACTGGCCGATAATTTAAAAGAAGATAGTATCTTTGACCTCAGACCGGAACAACTTTCGGTGGAGCAATTTATCGAACTCACCCAAAAAATAGCTGCCAATGGAGTTTAAAATCAGCAGAGAATTTCTCGATCAAATTGAGCAATTGATAAAAGAGAACAAAGAGCAGGAACTGCACAACCTGCTCAATGACATTCACTATGCTGATATTGCCGAAATCATGGAAGAACTCGATGATCACGGTGCTATTTTTATATTCAACAGTTTAGATTCCGAAAAAACATCCGAAATTCTGCTCGAATTAGATGAGGAAGTCCGTGAAAAAATCCTCCGGAAACTTACCCCGAAAGAAATTGCCGAAGAGCTGGATGAACTGTCTACCGATGATGCGGCCGACATTATTGCCGAACTGCCACAGGAAAAGAAAGAACAGGTAATCTCTGAGCTGGAAGACGTTGAACACGCCAAGGATATTGTTGATCTGTTGCGTTACGACGAAGATTCTGCCGGGGGTCTGATGGGAAAAGAGCTCGTAAAAGTAAACGAAAACTGGAACGTGCTCACCTGCGTAAAAGAAATGCGGATCCAGGCCGAAAATGTTTCCCGCGTGCACTCCATCTATGTGGTGGATGACGAGAACCGGCTCAAAGGGCGTTTGTCGCTCAAAGACCTGCTGACCACTTCTACCAAAACACCCATCAGCGAAGTTTATATTCCAAAAGTAGATTACGTAAAAGTAGATACCAAAGATGTGGAAGTGGCCCGTATCATGCAAAAATACGATCTGGAAGCCATTCCGGTGGTTGACGAATTAGGCCGGTTAGTAGGCCGGATCACCATTGACGACATCATCGACGTGATCAAAGAAGAAGCCGATAAGGATTACCAGTTAGCAGCCGGTATCTCGCAGGATGTTGAGGCAGACGACAGTATTCTTGAACTGACCAAAGCCCGCCTTCCCTGGCTGGTTTTAGCCCTTTTGGGCGGATTCATCGCCGTAAAGGTCTCCGGACAGTTTGAAGGAGCGATGGAAGATTATGGTGTGCTGTTCTTTTTTACACCGCTCATTGCCGCCATGGCCGGAAATGTAGGTGTACAATCCTCTGCAATCATCGTACAGGGTCTGGCCAACAACACCCTGGGCGGAACAATATGGCAACGTCTTTACAAAGAAGTACGCCTGAGTCTTTTTAACGGTTTAATACTGGCCGTGATCCTGCTGTTGGGGAGTCATTTCCTGCTTAATGTAGAGTACATTATAGGTATCACTGTGGCTACATCTCTTATTTCCGTGATCATTATCGCTTCTCTCATCGGAACCTTTGTACCCATCACACTCAACAAATACGGGATAGATCCTGCCCTGGCCACCGGACCGTTTATCACCACCAGCAACGACATTTTCGGGATTTTAATCTATTTTACCATTGCCAAACTCATTCTGGGGTTTTAAAAGCGAAGATTTTTTGAATACAGATCAAAGAAATTAAAAAATCATGCTGAATTTAGCCGATTAAAAATTGTATTTTTAGGGTGCCGAAAACTGCTGTCCGCTGCAATCTTTTTCAGTTAAGCTTTTAAAAGGATTTCCGCTGCTATCAGGGGCACAAACCGTAAATCAGTCAACAAGCCATGAACATTCACATTATCGGAGGAGGAAATTTAGGCGTAGCCATCGCTCTTGGCGTAGCCCATTTTTCTAAAGGAAATCACCTCACCATTACCCGGAGAAATCCGGCACAGATTCAGCATCTTTCACAAAACGGAATTACCGTTTCATCCAACAATATCGAAAACATCGACAAGGCCGATGTAATCATTCTCACCATCAAACCCTATCAGATTGATACGGTTTTAAACGAGATATTACCTCATATTTCCAACAAAATAATAGCTTCAGCCGTCAGCGGTGTGTCGCTCGAAACCCTGCAGCAAAAAACAAAAGGAGCCCATCCCATCGTTCGGATCATGCCCAACATTGCGGCACAATTTGGCGAAAGTGCCACCTGTATTTCGTTTTCAGAACAAAACAAAGAAGCAGGCGAACAATTAGTAAACCTGTTCAATCACCTCGGAACAGCCGTAGTGATTGAAGAAAAACTCATGGATGCCGCCACCGTGCTTGGTGCGTGCGGAACTGCGTATGCGTTGCGATACATCCGTGCTTCCATGCAGGCCGGCATCGAAATCGGCTTTGATGCCCAGACTGCTCTTGCCATTGCCTCGCAAACCGCCAAAGGAGCGGCCAAAATGGCTCTGGAGGAAAAGATTCATCCCGAACAGTTAATTGACAGGGTAACCACTCCGCAAGGCTGCACCATTGTGGGGCTTAATGAAATGGAGCATCAGGGCTTTAGTTCGGCACTGATTCGTGGGATAAAAACATCGTTAAATAAGATTAAGGAATAACGCAAAAAACAAACTCTGTGAACACCATCCCCCTAAAAATCCTCCACCTCGATTCCAATCATCCCCTTTTATGGGAGCAACTGGAAGCGTCAGGCTTTGAAAACCACCGGGATTATACCTCTTCCAAAGAAGAAATCGAAGCAAAGATTCACGATTATCACGGTATTGTGATCCGTAGCCGGTTTAAAATTGACAAAGTTTTTTTAGACAAAGCCATTCATTTGCAATTCATTGCCCGGGTAGGAGCCGGACTGGAAAGCATTGATTGTGACTATGCTGCCGCTAAAAACATTCACCTTATAGCCGCTCCCGAAGGCAACCGGAATGCCGTGGGTGAACATGCCTTAGGCATGTTACTTTCGTTAATGAATAAATTAAACCAAGCCAGTCAATCCGTAAAAAACGGCAACTGGATTCGCGAAGGTTACCGTGGCTATGAATTGGAAGGGAAAACAGTCGGCATCATCGGATATGGCAACATGGGAAAATCATTTGCCAAAAAATTACGCGGATTTGATGTTGAGGTGCTGTGTTATGATATTTTACCTGATGTAGGCGATCAAAATGCAAAACAGGTTTCATTAGAAGAACTGCACCAAAAAGCCGATGTACTCTCGCTGCATACTCCCTGGACGCCCGAAACGGATAAAATGGTCAATGAGCAATTTATTCATGCTTTTGCCAAACCGTTCTGGTTTATCAATACCGCCAGAGGAAAATCAGTTGTTACGGCCGATCTGGTTCAGGCACTTCGGTCCGGAAAAATCCTCGGTGCCGGTTTAGACGTGCTGGAATATGAAAAACACTCCTTCGAAAAATTATTCGAGGGCGAAAAACCGGAAGCCTTTTCGTATTTACTGCAGGCGGAGAACGTTCTGCTTTCGCCGCACATTGCCGGGTGGACGTTTGAAAGCCATGAAAAACTGGCTCAGGTTATCGTTGATAAAATCAACGCTATTTATTTTCCAACAGAAGAAAAGGCTGAATTAAAAGGGTAACCGGAATCGGCGGTTTCTTTTTTAAATCGAACAATTCTAAAGAATTAGTAGCATGGTATGGTAAATACCTGGGTTTAAAAACCGATCAATACGGTTCTACTTTCTGGTGGAAAGACAAAGATGGCAACGACTGTTCCACACAATGGTCGCCTTTTGCTGCCGATACCACCTATTTTTCACCTTCAGCAAAACCATTTATGCAAAATTTCAGGGTGGCTGACCTGGAAAAACTTCTGAAAAAATTAAACGAAGAAGGTATAACCGTGGTGGGCGAAATGGAAACGTATGATTATGGTAAATTCGGTTGGATTTTAGATCCTGAAGGAAATAAAATTGAACTTTGGGAACCAATTGATAATGCATTTCAATAATTTTTATATTTTTATAATCAATTATCAACTAATTAACTACTTACTGTATGGAAACAAACCGACCAACCGAAGAATGGAACACCCCCAATCAACATCAGCCGAAACCCGAAAATAAAAAGGTACTGGCAGGAATTCTGGCCATTTTATTGGGTTCGCTTGGCGTTCACAAATTTATCCTGGGCTATAACCAGGAAGGAATAATTTTATTAGGAATCACCATTGCCGGCTATGCGACACTCTGTATTATTATCGGAGCCTTTATTGTGTGGATACCGGGTGTTATTGGTCTGATAGAAGGAATCATTTATCTAACCAAATCAGACGAAGATTTCTATAATACCTATCAGCTCAACAAAAGACCCTGGTTTTAAGCATAAAAAAGTCCCTCAACGGGGACTTTTTCTTTTTATCCTTTGTGTTTTTTCTCCAATTCTGCCTGGAACTCTTCCATCACCGGTTTTACGGTGCTTTCGGGCAAGTCTGCAATGCGGATATACATTAATCCGTCCACGGCATTGTTAAACAGCGGATCAACGTTAAAAGCCACTACCCGGGCATTCTGCTTGATGTACTTTTTAATCAAAACCGGTAAACGCAAATTGCCGGGTTCTACCTCATCAATGATTTTATCAAACTTGTTCAGATCGGCTTCGGTTTCATTGAATACAAAATCTTTATCGGCATCTTTCAGTTTTACTTTGTATTCTTTTTTAGGATGAACATACTGGGCTACCCAGGGATCATAATAATGCGATTTCATAAACTCGATCATCAGCGATTTGGAAAAATCTGAAAACTGGTTGCTGATGCTTACGCCGCCTATTAAATATTTGTGCTCCGGGTAACGCAACGTAGTGTGCACAATTCCTTTCCATAACAAAAACAACGGCATGGGCTTTTGCTGGTATTCTTCGATGATAAAGGCACGCCCCATTTCAATGGATTTGCTCATCATATCATATAATTCCGGTTCAAAACGGAACAATTCATGCAAATAGAAGCCATCAATGCCGTATTTCCCGTAAATTTCAGAACCCAATCCCATTCGGTAAGCTCCGGCAATCACTTTTGCATCATCATCCCACAAAAACATGTGGTGGTAATATTTGTCATACTGGTCTAAATCCAATGATTCGTTTGTGCCCTCTCCGACCGCTCTGAAGGTAATTTCTCTTAACCGGCCTATCTCGTGAAGAATATTCGGTATTTTATCGGCAGTAACCAGATATACCTGGTAATTCTTACTTTGAAGCAATCGCCAGTCGCTTTTTTTCAGCATGTCAATTTCTTCCAGAATTTTATCCTGGTTGGCCGGTTTGGCAATTTCTTTAACACTTTTAGGAAACTTTAAACTTGCTGTCGCCAGCAGTTTGTTTCCTTTTTCAAAAGCATTGGCCAGCATGTATGTCTTTTTCCGCAGAAATTCAGCATAAGCTTCAAGATTTTCATATTCGTTTTGTTCAGCAACGGAAATCGGTTTTCCGATGCGAACTTTGATCACCCGTTTTTTCTGGGTCAATAATTCAGAGGGTAATTTTGCCGTCCGGAGCGTATCATTCAAACTGGATAAAAAGTAGAACAGCCGGCTGTTTTTGGCGTGAAAATAAATCGGCACAACCGGCACCTGGGCTTTACGGATCACCTTAATGGCTCCTTCTTCCCAAGGCTTGTCCACCACCAGAACGCCATCCTTATAGGTAGAAACTTCTCCGGCAGGAAACATCCCCAGCGGTTTTCCGTCACTCAGATGACGAAGGGTTTCTTTTAAACCGACTACACTGGATTTAGCATCTTTATGTCCTTCAAACGGATTAACCGGCATGATATACGGTTTCATCGGTTCGATTCTGTGCAGCAGAAAATTAGCAATGATCTTAAAATTGGGCTCGCGTTCCAGCATCAGCTTCAGCAATAAAATTCCGTCAATTCCACCCAGCGGATGGTTAGAAACGGTAATATAAGGCCCTTCTTTGGGGAGGCGTTTTAAATCTTCTTCAGGAATTTCAAATTTTATCTGAAACTCATCTAAAATGCCGTTGAGAAAATCTAATTCAGATAAATGCTTTTTTTGATTGTAAATTTTGTTTAACGTAGAAATCTTTAATACCTTCATCAGCAGCCAGCCAATGGAGGTGCCAATAAAACCGTATTTGTCAACATTTATTGCTTTAGCAACTTCTTTAGCGGTAACTAACCCCATCCGTTATGTATTGTTTGTATGGTTTTTGTGAAAGTAACAAATATAGTAATTCTGACAGTATCAAATTCACAAAAATGAATAAAAACCATAAGTTGTTAAACATTTATTATAATATTCAACGGGGGTTTTGATAATCAAGGTTTTTAACTATTTTTGAAAAACGTAATCCAAAACAAGTAATGAAGATTATTTCCTATAATGTAAACGGAATCCGGGCAGCCATCACCAAAGGTTTTTTAGACTGGCTGCAACAGGCTGATCCGGACATCATTTGTTTACAAGAAATCAAGGCAACTGAAGACCAGATTCCGACAGAAGCCATCACGCAGGCCGGTTATCCCTACCAATATTATTTTCCTGCCCAGAAAAAAGGCTACAGCGGTGTTGCCATCCTTTCTAAAACAGAGCCGAAAAACGTGGTGTACGGAACCGGAATTCCGGAAATGGACTTTGAAGGCAGAAACCTCAGGGCCGATTTTAAGGATTTTTCGGTGATGAGCCTATACCTTCCGTCGGGTACTAATGTGGAAAGATTAGACCATAAGTTCAAATACATGGCCGATTTTCAACAATACATCAACACCTTAAAAATCGAAATACCTAACCTGATCATTGGCGGTGACTATAACATTTGCCATGAGGCCATCGATATTCACGACCCGGTCAGGAATGCAACGGTTTCCGGATTTTTGCCCGAAGAACGACGCTGGTTAGACGGCTTTATGAAAAGCGGGTTCACAGACAGTTTCCGCCACTTTAACAAAGAACCGCATCATTACTCGTGGTGGAGTTACCGGGCCAATGCCCGTAACAACAACAAAGGCTGGCGGATTGATTACCATCTGGTGAGCGAACCCCTGAAAAACAGGTTAAAAAGAGCGGTCATCCTTCCGGAAGCCAGACACTCGGATCATTGTCCGATTTTAGTGGAAATAGATTAAAAACTGAACTGAAAAACCTCAAATAACAAACAAAATGATAAAAAAAGTTTCATTACTTATGCTTGTAGCAGCGTTGTCTGCCTCGTGTGTTTCTAAAAAAGTGTACAATGAGTTAGAAGGAAAATATGCTGCCCTGAAAAAGCAGCAACGTGAATTATCGGACGAAAACCACGGTTTAGAAAAAAAGAAAAATCAATTAGAAAGCGATTTAAAGAAAAACCAGGATGAACTGGCCAGAATAAAAGCCGAACGCGATAAACTGCAAAATGATTATGAAGCGGCTTCCAATAACTTAAAAACATTGCAATCTTCTTATGCGGCGTTAGAAAAAAATTCAGACGAGGCCCTGCAGGCCAATATGAAAAAAAACAGGGAGTTACTGGCTCAATTGGATGCCAAGGAAAAAGCCCTGGCAGCGGAGCAGGAAAGGCTGAACAAACTGCAGGCCGATTTAAAAGAGCGTTCGCAACGGGTGGATGAGTTGGAAGGATTGATTGCCGCCAAAGAAGCCAACATGCGAAAACTGAAAGAAACCCTTTCCAAAGCATTGGGTGGATTTGAAGGAAAAGGGCTTACCGTAGAACAAAAAAACGGGAAAGTGTATGTTTCAATGGAAAACAAATTACTTTTTCAAACCGGCAGCTGGGCCGTGGGCTCAGAAGGCAGGAAAGCTGTTGTGGAAGTAGGGAAAGTACTGGCTCAAAACCCGGATATTTCGGTTTTAATTGAAGGTCATACCGACAACGATAAAATTACCGGAACCTTAGGAGGCGGAATTGAAAACAACTGGGATTTATCGACCAAACGGGCCACTGCTATTGTAAACATTTTAGCCGAAAACAAAGGTGTTTTAAAAGAAAACCTGACCGCTGCCGGGCGTGGCGAATTTGCCCCGTTAATGTCAAATGACTCGCCGGAAGGCAAAGCCAAAAACCGGAGAATTGAAATTATTTTAACCCCAAAACTGGATGAGATTTCTAAAATGCTGAATGAGTTGTAGAATTGTTAGAAATACAAAAAACAGGCTTTACAATTTTTGTAAAGCCTGTTTTTTTAATCTTTTAATTCTGAAATCAATACCGTATTGTAAATATCACATTTTAAAGCCTCTCTTTTTTGAGGATCAGTTATACAACTAGGATCCTTTGAGCAGCCCCAATTCCTTTTATTGTCAAACACAAAAACTTCGGGATAACAGTCATTACTGCCTATGCAAATTAGATAGATTTGTTCAAAAGAATCAATCTGATTGATTTTGTTGTTAAAATGCAATTCGTCTCCAATTAAATTAAGCCACCTTGCAATCCTCACTTTAGAACGGCTATCTTTTATTAGAACAAAATAATATTCTTGTTGCAAATCTCCAATCGTTTTTTGTTTTACTATTTCAACACTATTAAAATGGATAGGTTTGTCAAATGAAATATTTTCTTTTAATTTTTGTTTTAAAAGAGTTGTGTCTTGAATAATTTCAATTCTTTCTCCATAAACTTTAGCGAACGGAAAATCTGAATCATTTTTTACTGATTCCTGTGCATCTGTTTGAGAAAAAGAGATACAAGAATTAATAATAAAAAGAAAGGATACAAGAAACGCACTTTTTAAGTTCTTAATCATTATTATTCAAATGCTTTAATTACTACCGTCATTGTTTTAGTGCATGTATTTGCACAGCTTGAACATGTCCACACTTTTCCTCCTACGACTGTTTGTTGGTAAGGAGCACATCCCGTCCCGCAATTAGTACTAACACAACTTATAGATCCGGAATTAGCATTGACATTAAATGATGTGCCAACTCTATTTAACTCAAGAGCTGATTTATATTTAGCATCCGAATCAGACGCAAATAAACCAAAATAATAATCTTTCGGACTACTTCCAGCAACAATATCTTTCTTGATTTCTAAACTTGTAAAAACCACTTCACCATGACCTTGTTCAAGAGCTAATTCAGCAAAAACTTCTAACAATTCGTCTTTGTCAGCAGTAATTTCATAAACACCATTACCTTTATCAACTCCAACAATATAATTTCCTCCGAACTTAGAGAATAATGATCTGTTTTCGTCAGCCCTCAATTCTTTTTGTTCATCACTACATGATTGCAAGATGCCGAAAAAAGAAACAAATGAAACGGATGTTAAAACGGCAATTAACCTAATTCTTTTTTTAACTAAATTTCTCATAAAAATAATAAATTAAATTAAACAATAATTTTTTATGAGATAAAATTCATAAAATAAAACATTGAAATTAAACATAATATTGCTATTTTTGAGCACATTATTGCTAATCTTAATCTTACAAATTATGGCTATTGGAACAAAAATCAGACAACTACGAGAAAAAAATAAAATGTCTCAGCTTGATTTGGCAGCAAAGCTTGGCATAGGTCAAACAACCATAGCGAGTATAGAAAGTGGAAATACTAGTAAAATAGATTTTCACTTGATTGATAAATTGTGTAAAGAATTTAATGTTGATTTTCAATATTTTATCGAAGAGCCTAAATTAAAACAGATTAACAGAGACCAATCTGTAGGTTATATTGCCGAAATTCAAAATATTACTATACATGATAAACTGATTGAGCAATATGAAGAAAGAATAAAAGATATGAAAAACACAATTGACGATTTAAAAAAGGAGCTTAAAAAGAAAGGAAACTAATATTTTGTTGAATTGAACAAAAGAAGTAAAAACATAACATGGAAAAAAGCAGTAGGGGTATCGTTAATGGTACCTCTACTGATTTTTGCTGTTTTATCGGCTGTTGTTGTTGTCAAAAAAGATGCTCTGGTTGCCGAATTATTAGCCACCTTAAATGCCGATTTTAAAGGACAAATTGCCGTTAAAAACACAACGATTTCACCGCTGGAAAATTTTCCTTATATCTCCATCGATCTTCAGGGGTTAGAAGTATTTGAAACCAAAGACATCAGGCAAAAGCCAATAATCAGTCTTAACGATGTATATGTAGGTTTTGATTTATGGACGATACTCAAAGGCAAATATGAAATAAAATCGCTTAAACTTAAAGGTGGTTATGTAGCTGTTGTTCAAAATGAAGACGGCTCTTTTAACATAACAAAAGCCTTTGAATCTCAAAAGGAAATTGAAGACATCGAAGAAGAATTTCATTTAGATTTAAAAAAAATCTACCTGAACAAAGTTGAAATTTCTAAAACAAACAGAGCCGATAGCGTTGCTGTAAAGGCACAAATGGACAAAGCGATTGTTCGTTTTGAAAAAAATCCGATGGAAATTAACATGGGACTGGATGCCGACTTTAAACTGAATATTCTAAAACATACAGATACTACGTTTTTTAAAAACAAACATTTTGATATAATTACTTCATTTTCATTCAATAAAGAAACACATAAAATTGTGTTTGAACCCTCAGAAATTCAATTTGAAAACGGTTTGTTTGGCATGAAAGGAGCGATTGATTTTGATGATGATTTTGATGTAGATTTAACGTTTAGCGGTAAAAAACCCAATTTTGATTTATTAATTGCCTTTGCTCCGAGTGATTTGTCTGAAACATTAAATGCCTATGACAACAGGGGTGATATTTTTTTTGAAGCTTCTGTAAAGGGAAAATCCGTCAACGGACACAGCCCTGCCATTGAAGCCAAATTTGGATGTAAATCCGGTTTTTTTGACAACAAGCAGACCCATAAAAAATTGGACAAAATGTATTTCAATGCTTACTACAGCAATGGAGAAGCCAGAAATCTTTCGACCAGTATTTTTAAATTAACCGATTTTACCGCCAAACCCGAAGCCGGTACATTTAAAGGAAATCTGATTGTTGAAAATTTTCATTCGCCCGAAGTTGATATGAAAATTGATTCTGATTTTGATTTAGAATTTCTTACCAAATTCTTCAATTTAAAGGATTTAAGAAACCTTACCGGAAAAGTCTCTTTAGTGATGAATTTTCATGATATTATTGATTTGGCTCATCCGGAAAGAAGCCTTGAAAAGCTAAATCAATCGTATTATTCGGAATTACGGATTACTAATCTGAATTTTAAATCGGATCGTTATCATTTGCCCATTCAGCATTTTAACCTGAAAGCCACCATGGATGGCAATGATATTACGATGGATTATTGCCAACTGAAAGTGGGAAAGTCCGATTTGTCATTAATGGGTTCCATAAGCAATATTCCGGCAATCCTTCATAAAACAACTGACGAAGTAAAAGCAAGATTGCAAATCGAGTCAACACAATTTGATCTAAAACAACTCACCTCATTTGACACCACAAAACTAAAACCAATAGACGAAAACATTAAAGGTTTACGATTGGGATTGCGGTTCAAAGGCGAAGCAAATACATTCATTCAATCGAAATCACTTCCGTTAGGCAACTTTTTTATCGAAGATTTTTACGGAAAATTGAGTCATTATCCGCATACTTTTCACGATTTTGATGCTAAACTTTTTATCCGTGAAAACCATATCAAGATTAAAAATTTTGATGGGATGATAGATGACACCGATTTTCACCTCACCGGATCATTAGAAAATTATAATCTTTGGTTTGCCGATGAATTAACAGGCGACACCAAATTTGAATTTGATTTAACTTCCAATCTGCTCAAATTAAAAGATTTATTTTCATACAAAGGAGAAAATTATGTTCCCGAAGATTATCGCGAGGAAGAAGTCAGCGATTTAAAAATTCACGGAACGCTTGCACTTCATTATGATAACGTTTTAAAATCATCCGACCTACATTTGCAACAACTTAAAGGGAATTTAAAAAATCATCCCATCAGGTTAGAATACGGCAAAGGCAACCTTCATTTTGAAAATGATTTGCTCACTTTCAATCAGCTAAATTGTAAAATAGGGGCAAGCGATTTTGGTCTAAACGGTAATTATTACATTGGTTCAAATCCGGAATTAATCAAAAAACAATCGGTCATTGCATTCAATTCAAACAAACTCGATTTTGATGAATTGTTCAGTTATAAGCCAACTAAACCAACCCAAGAAAAGCCGGTTGATCATGATGCTGTTTTTAATGTTTTTGAATTGCCTTTCCGGAATATGAAAATTCAAACCAACATTAAAAACCTTAATTATCACCGCTATAAAATTGCAAATCTTAGCGGAGATATTAGGTTGCAGGAAAACCACATGGTTTTTTTAGACCATGTTCAGTTTAATGCTGCCGGAGGAATGGTTGATTTAAAAGGGTACTTTAATGGCTCAGACCCCAAGCATATTTATTTTAATCCGGATTTAAAAATTCAAAAAGTAAATTTGGATGAAGTGCTCTTTAAGTTTGATAATTTTGGTCAGGACAAATTAGTTTCCGAAAATTTGCACGGCATTTTTACCGGAAGAATTACCGGAAAAATATTGATGCACACCGATCTAACACCGATTATTAATGAATCGGATTTGTCAATTGATGTTTCTGTAGTAAACGGTAAACTTGAAAATTTTGGGCCAATGGATGCCTTGTCTGATTTTTTCAAAGACAAAAACCTATCAAAGGTTTTGTTTGACAAACTGGAAAATCGCATTCAGATGAAAAACGGCACCATGGTTTTACCCAATATGGTCATCAACTCTTCACTCGGCTTTATAGAAGTTTCAGGAAAACAAGATGCTGAGTTAAATATGGAATATTATGTTCGTGTTCCGTTAAAGCTAGTGACCAAAGTGGCAACTCAAAAGTTATTCGGCAAGAAAAAAGAAGCAATAGATCCGGATCAGAAAGATGAAATTATCTATAAAGACCCTAATAAAAAAGTGAGTTATATTAATCTTAAAATTTCAGGAACACCTTCCAATTATAAAATTTCTCTTCAAAAAAATAAAGATATAAAACAAGGAAAAGGATTTGAAAAAGATGAATCATTTTTGTTTGATCCGCTTGAAACCGATAGTTTAGATGTTCAAGCTTCAGATTCACTAAACACGATACAATAAATTCAAATGAACTACACTTTTATACCAGAAACCAATTTAAAAATCAGCAAAGTTTGTTTGGGAACCATGACTTTTGGCGAACAAAACTCCGAAAGCGAAGCTCATGCACAATTGGATTATGCCGTTTCTCGGGACATTAATTTTATCGACACGGCCGAAATGTACCCCATTGCCGCCCGAAAAGAGACGTTGGGAAGTACCGAACGTTACATCGGCAGTTGGTTAAAAAACCGAGGCAAACGGGATGATTTAGTGATTGCCACCAAAATAGCAGGACCCAATCGCGGCATGGACTACATTCGTCAACCCCTTGATTTTTCTGCCAAAAGCATCAAAGAAGCGGTTGATTTAAGCCTGAAAAACCTGCAAACCGATTACATCGATCTGTACCAGATGCATTGGCCGGAACGGGTGATGAATATGTTTGGCAAACGCGGTTTAACCGAAATTGATACAAACTGGAAAGAAAATTTTGCCGAAGTTTTATCCGTGTATGACGAATTAATCAAAGCCGGAAAGATTCGACACATTGGTGTTTCCAACGAAGCTCCGTGGGCGGTGATGAAATTTATCAGCGAAAGCGAAAAACATAACTTGCCACGAATAGCTACGATACAAAATCCGTATTCGCTGTTAAATCGGTTGTTTGAAGTCGGTTTAACCGAAGTCTGCCTGCGGGAAAACATTGGTTTAATGGCCTATTCTCCGCTGGGGTTCGGCATTTTATCCGGCAAACATTTAAACGGAACACAACCCGATTCCCGAATAGATTTGTTTCCGCAATTCACTCGTTACACTTCTGAAAATGCTACTAAAGCCACTAAATTATACCAGGAACTGGCTCACAGCCACGGATTGACTTTAACGCAAATGGCATTGGCTTTTGTGCAACAGCAACAGTTTGTGATGAGTACGATTATCGGAGCAACCTCATTGGAACAATTGAAAGAAAACATCGATTCGCATGAAACCGTTCTTTCCGGAGAGATCTTAAAAGAAATTGATGCGATTCAGGAGATGATTCCGAATCCGGCACCGTGAGTTTTTAGTCGCAGTTTTCAGTCACAGTTTACACAATATTATCATTCCGAAAATCAGGAATCTCAATTGCAGTTTTCACACAATATTGTAAAAAGCAATCAAAAACTTTGTGCCTTAACTTCTTTGTGGCAAAAGAAAAAACCTCACTCTAATCCTCTCCAGAGTGGAGTGGTAATATTGCACTTAATTAGCAGTAATTAATCCGCTTTAAATTATTATAGCGAAGCGAAGCTATCAAATCTGAGTAAACCTGCGTTTTGCGAAGCAAATCCGTCCCGATAGCTATCGGGATCCGTGTTCCATTTAAGCGTGTTTGGTCGCAGTAGCAGTTTACCCATAGTCATTTCATATCGACCAGAGGGAAACCCGAGCGAAATGGCGAAGCAAATCACACCAAGTAGTTAAAACCAATTTTCTAAGCGTTATGTGATTTCTCCTGCGGAAATGACACAATCAGGGGAAAAACTACCTCACCACCAATTTATTCGTAAAACTAACGCCATTCACCTCTTCAACAGAAACAAAATACAATCCCGAAGTAAGCTTATCAATCGCAACCGTAGTCAATTCAACCTCATTCATCTTTTGATTCACCACTCTTTTTCCCATCGAATCATAAACAGACAGTTCGCTTAAATTCAGCAGGTTTGAATTCTTAATTGTAAAAGAATTGTCGGCAGGATTCGGAAACAGGCTCAAACCGTTTTGCTGAAAATCATTCGTACTCAAACTCGTATCAATTACCTTAGAAATAATTCCGTTGGAAATTCCGGCCACATACAATTCGCCATTCATGTCTTCTCCAAACGAAACGATATTCCCGGGAAAGGTATTGGGTGTCCAGGTGATGGCACCACCACTTGTTGAAATATAGCCAATGCGATTGTTACAATAGTCCGCAAAAAGGTATTTGTTTTGCAGGTTCGGATAAGTTGTTCCGGTATATACATAACCTCCTGTCAACGAGCAACCCCCGGTAGAAGCATGCGTATATTGAGCAATCGGGAACGTATAATTCGACATGGCTACACAACCCGACGTATTATAAGCCGAATTGCCTTCATAACAACGCCAGCCGTAATTTAATCCGGCCTCTGTTGATGACGCTTTGTTGATTTCTTCAATGGCATTCTGACCCACATCGGCAATCCATAAATCTCCTGTTAATCTGTCGAACGAGAATTTCCATGGATTTCTGACACCTACAGCCCAGATTTCATCTTCGCCGGCAACGCCTACATACGGATTGTCTGCCGGAATGGTATAACCGCTTTCACCATTCACATCAATACGAAGCATTTTACCTAAAAGCGAGTTCAGGTTCTGACCGTAATTGCTTGGATCGCCACCACCGCCACCATCGCCCATTCCGATGTAAAGATAACCGTCTGGACCAAACACAAGGGTTCCTCCATTATGATTATTCCCCGGCTGAGCAATCGTTAACAAAACATCAGCACTGGAAGGGTTAGCAACGTTTGGATCGGTGTCGCTCACGGTATATTTTGCAATCACGGTAGCTCCATCACCTGCTCGGGTATAATTCACATAAAAAAGGCCGTTAGTAGCATAATCCGGGTGGAACGCAAGCCCTAGCAAACCTCTTTCTCCTCCGGAAAGAACCGTTGATGAAGTAAGATTTAAAAACGGTGTTGTATTGACCGTTCCGTTTTGGTTTACAATTCTGATTTGTCCGCCCCGTTGCACTACAAACAATCGGGAATCACCGGCATTCACAATGGCCACCGGACTCGAAAAACCGCTGGCAAACGTTTGCAACCCGATGGTTTGCGAAAAAGAAGCCGCGGTAAACAACAGAACACATACTTGTAGCATTTTTTTCATAGCATTTTAAGTTTTTGGATGAGTAAAGTTAGTAAAAAAATATAAATGGTGCTAATTAAGAATGGGTTAGCGTTTGAATGTTTTTGAATTATGAATGATTTACGCTGTTTTTATTGGATTGGTTTTGTATTTATCCATTAATGAACTCAAAATTTAATACTCAGGATTCAATCGATGGGGTTTTTTGTGGTTTGGATTAGTTTTGAAGGATTTAAGTTGCTTAAAATGTTAAAATGTGGGGAATTTTATATATTTTAGCTTTATTGAAAAACCATAATGAAAGTACTTTTTACAATAATATTATTCAATACCTTATTTGTATTTTCACAATGTAAAGACGATGATAAATTAGATTTTGGAGGTTCTTATTTGTCAAGAACTAAAAATTATATTCCATTTGATTTAGATATTAGTGATACAATTAAATATTGCTGTGACATCAAAAAAATTAAATATTATTCAGATATTGTTTTTAAACATTCTGAAAATTATATAATTGAACGTGGAGGTGAAGAATTCTATAGTAAATTAAAAATTCACCAACTTGAAGTGAATTATAATGATTCAGTAAAAATCGTATATGAAAATCAAAATCTTTATGATATTTCAAAATATGATGTGACTTATTGGATTCTTTACACTTATATTAATAAAAATATTAAGTACGGGTTTGGATTAGAATTTGATAAAAGTGGTAAAATGATCTCTGAAAACAAATTTCCAAAATATTCAAAAAATTTAGATTTTGAAAAACTAACTGATTTTTGTAATGCTTTAGAGTTAGTAAAAAGTGACATTAGATTTAAGAATAAAGAAGTTGATTATGTTGAGTTAAGTTATTTAGATGATATAAATTCATTTTGTTGGCTTGTTGAAGAAAAAACAGAACCAAATTCTAAAATAGATATATGGGAAGATAGAATAACAAATCGTTTTTATGTAAATGCAAATACAAATAAATTAGAACTCGTCAAAGAAAATAAGCATATTATGATTTCATGTGGTTATGAAATAAAAGTGAAGAGCAAAAGAGAATTGCGTAGAGAAAGAAAAAAGAAAAAAATTTAAACTCCAAAAATAAATCACTATAACTTTGATTTGAAACAAAAACCGCCCCAAATCACTTCGGGACGGCTTCAACCACAATCCAACTAAAATTAGTTCACAACAACATAACCTTTTGTTTTGGCAACACTATGAATGGAGGTTGTAATAGCATTACCCAAATCGTCTTGCGACTTGGTTTTTTTTGATTCGGCATCAATATAAGCCTGGCGTTTTTTTGAAAGTTCATCCATTTCTTTTTGAATGGTTTCGCGTTCTTTGGTTTTTTGGGTTACAATCGTTTTAATTTCTTCTTTCGATTTGTTTTTCAACTCCGCCGGAAGCTCTTCTTTTTTCAGATTATCTAAGGCTTTGCTGTCGTTTTTGGCTTTATCCACCAAATCCCAACTTTCATTTTTATAGACGGCTTTTGATTTACTCACCGCCCGTTCGGCATAATTGGCTCCCGAAATGGATTGAGCATTGGCATCCTGCTCTTCCTGAGCCATTTTTTTCTCAGCTCCTTTAGAACCATATCCAATATACGTTTTGTTCAACCGCACGTTGCATTGCGAAATCTGATCGTCATAGGGCGTCACGATATACCGCACTTTGGCATTGGAATCGATGTTGAAATATTTGCCTTGTCCCACATCGGCACCATCTTTCCATAAACCACGAATACCTTCTTCATAACCGCCACAGTGAATTGTGTTGATATAAATGCCTTTTTTCAACGCATCGGCAATGGCTTCTTTGTAGTTGATGCTTCCTTGAGTAAACGGTTCGTTTCCGGCAATGTAAATCAGTTTCATGTTTTGCATGCCGTCTTTCCAGGTCAGTTTTTGCGACGCATCCTGAATCACCGCTCCGCAATATTCGCTACCGCCGTTAGTCCGCAAAGCGAAAAGTTTCTCCGAAATTAAATCCAAATCATTGGTCAACGGCGTTACTTGGCGAATAAAATTGGAAGCCCTGCTCAACCCATCGTTGCCGTATTCATACAACGCAATTTCAATATCGGGCGTTTTCCCTTCGTATTTCAAGGTAGTCAAGGTGTTTACAATGTTCCACAAACGGGATTTGGCTTGTTCAATCAGTCCGTCCATGCTATTGGACGTGTCTAACAATAAAGCGACCTGAATGGTTCCTTTGGCAGTGGTTTCTTCCGGTTGCTGACTGTTTTTTCCGCTTGTATTGGTAGCAATAGCGGCAGTATTGATTTTCTTTTCGCAGCTAAACATCACCATCGAAGTGAGTAAAGCAAAGGTTAAAACTAAATTTTTCATAAGATTGTGTTTTTAAATGGTTGAAATTATTTCTGAAGGTTTTTGATGTCATTTTCTATCGAAAGGATCATCAGACAGGTCGCCGTGCAAAACGACGGACTCGTAATGCAGTGATGCCCGTTCCAGCTGCCATCAGCATTCTGAATCTGCATCATGCGGCCACCGATGCTGTCGTACCATTTTTTCCAGTCGTCGTCGTGGTTCACCACCATCGATTCGCCGGTTTGCAGAAAGCTCAAAAATTCTTCGCCGCCGTTGTTGCCAAATCCGGCCAATACATCTTCTTTCATCGCGGTTACTTTGGCCGATTGATAGACTTTAGTCGCTACTTCATACGATTTTGCTTTTTCTTTGGAATAGCCCAATCGCTCTAAATTTTGTTCATTCAAAACCGCATTGCGTTCAATTTTGCCTTCGGCTTTGGCTTTTTTAAAGAGTTGTTCAGCTTCTTTAGCCTCTTCGGCACTGTTTCTAACCGAACTGCTCACGGCATAGAGCATAATTCCCGCACCATCCTCGGTTTTAGCCGACTGGCTTTCCGGATTGTAATTGCTCTTCTGGTATTCCCGGGCTTGTTGAATTTTGTCTTTATTTACTTTAATACCTTCATTTTTAGCCGCCATTTCTAAACCGGAATTGGCAAAAGACGATTGCAAAACCCCTGCCCAACCGGAGCTTTCCACTTTGCCGGAGTCACCCATTGATTTCTCTATTTTATCCACACAAACCTGAATGCCGTTCCGCACTCTTTTTTTCATCGTAGCATCATTCAAAGTAGGAAGCAACTGGTTGAAAAACTGCAACGTCAGAATAGCATCAATATGTTGCCCTAATTTTCCTTGAATTTGTGTCCCTCTTATTTGTGTGATATAAGGGGAATCCTGGTTTTTGTCAATTTCATTCAACAGAAATAAAACCGCTTTTTTCAGGGTTGCTTTGTGCTCCCCTTTTTCCATTGTATGACCACAGCGGTATAATGCCATGGCCGACATAGCTGTAGTAGCCGGGTCGGAAGCTACTGCATGCGGATTTCTTTCCGATTGATTGTTTCCGGAGCCGGCTCCCCAGCCACCATCGGTATTTTGAGCCTGAATAAGCCAAAGTTCCCCTTTAGAAATCGTTTCTATGAATTTCTTGTTCGTTTTGGCTGTGGCGGCTCCTTCGATCGATTGTTCGCCCATCAAAGACATAAATACACAAGGTTGCTCTTCGTCTTCAACACGTTCTTGCTGGGCGATTTCTTTTGGGGGAAGAATTTCTTTTGTTGGTGCAGCATCATTTCCCAACAAGTAAATAAACGGAACACAACTTACTAAAGCCGATATTCCCAGGATGATTTTTGTTTTCATAGTATATTGATTTTGATTGTTATTGTTTTTTGCCGCTGATTCGCAGATTATTTTGCGATAATGTGTTTTATACTTTTTTAAATCAGTGAATCAGTGGCTCATTTTTATAGTTTTTGATTATTTTTTTGGCCGCTGATTCGCAGATTGTTTTTTTAACCACATAGAGACATAGTTGATTATAGACTTTAAAGGCGTTTCACTTTACAATAGAAAAGGATAGCTATGTGAACCCAAGCTTTGGGCTATATTTCCTTTTTGCCTATGTTTCTATGTGGTTAAATGGCATTTACTATAAAAAATCAGCGAATCAGCGGCTCATTACATCATCTGTAAAAAATGATTTTGCGTTTATTTTTTGATAAAATTACCCAGATGAACAACCCGACTTTGGCTCACTTGGTGAAACCTGTTTCTGACTTGGTGAAATCGTTTTTTAAACCCAAATTAATTTTCGTACTTTACACTATAATAAAAATGAGATGGTTAACCGATTTAAAATAGTACTACTAGCAATGCTTTTTCCTCTGGTAATGATGGCTCAGGACAGCACCAGAACCAAGGCAAGTAAATCTTCTGTGAGCAAAAAAGCTAAGGAAGTGGAGCAAACACTGTCTAAAAGTAATCCTGAAAGTACCGCAGATAAATATGTTGAATTGGCCAATGAGTTAGATAAAAAAGGTGATTACGCTAAAGCGGAAGATTATCTGAAAAGAGCTTTGCCGATTTATCAAAAACAAAAAAATAAAGATAAAATAGCGAGTACGACACGTTCGATTGCTCAAATTCAGGAGAAGCAGAACAAAGTGAAAGAAGCGATCAAAAACTATCAGTCGGCGAGTGAAGAAGCGGTTGATATGGGCTATTCACGCGTAAATTCGAATGATGCGAGCCGTTTGCAGAACACAAGTCCGAAAGCACAAGCCGAGTTGTTAGATTCCAATATTAAAATTCTGGAGAAAGAAGGAAAAATGGATGATGCTGCCACGGTTTACAAACAAAAAGCCGAAATTGATTTAAAAACGGAAAACAAAGGCATGGCCATTGAAAATTATGAAAAAGCCATTGCTGTCAGCAAAGACAAACCGGAAGAGGTATTGAAGCTGAAAAGCGAAATTTCAAAAGTATATGCTTCTGAAAACAACCTGGATAAAGCGATTGAAGTCACCAAAAACACGATTACGGAAGCCGAGAAAATAGGAAGTGTTTCGCAACAAATTGAGCAACAGCAAGCCTTGGCAACGTTGTATTTTAAAAATGAAAATCAATCGGATGCGATAGTTTTATTGGAAGAAACCTATCAGCTGGCCTTAAAAAACGGACGGACTTTTGATGCCAAAAAAGCGATGTTGGCTCTTTCGGATTATTATCGAGCAAAAGGCAATCAAGCAAAAGCGATTGAGTTGTATGACAAATTCCTGAATGATTTTGACCGGATGATTCAGGCGGATAGTTCGTTGGTCGATTCGAAAATTTTTCAGGTTACCGAAGAAAAGATCAGGCAGTTAGAGAAAGAACGGGCGTTGAAAGATGAGTTGATTACCAAGAAAAATAAATTCAATTATGTATTGATCGGGTCAGTGATTCTGATGTTGATTTTATTGGGGTTGATTGCAAAAGCATTGTTTTCCATCAAAACAAAAAACAAAAGAATTGCATTGCAATCGTTACGCAGAGAAATGAATCCGCATTTTATTTTTAATAGTTTAAATAGCGTGAACCAGTTTATTGCTCAAAATAATGAATTGGAAGCCAATAAATACCTGACCTCCTATTCCAATTTGATGCGGAATATGATGGAAACCTCGAACAAAGATTTTATTTCGTTAGCCAATGAACTAGAGCAAATTAAGAAGTATTTGGATTTGGAACATTTGCGTTTTCAGGATAAATTTGAGTATGAAATTGAGGTAGATGAAAAGCTGGACACAGATACTGTTTTAGTTCCGAATATGCTGATTCAGCCGCATTTGGAAAATGCCATTTGGCACGGTTTGCGTTACCGGGAAACCATAGGAAAGTTAAAAGTGTCTTTTGCAGAAGAAAATCAGTTGATCAAAGTTTCGATCGAAGATGACGGTATTGGCGTTGAAAAGAGCAAGGAACTGAAAACACAAAACCAAAAAGTGCATGAATCCAGAGGCTTGAATAATGTGGAAGAACGAATTAGTTTGCTGAACGATTTATATCATCAACAGATTTCCTATTCCATTTCTTCGGGAATGGATGGAAACGGAACGTTGGTTACACTTTATTTTTCTAAAACCACCAAAGTAGCATGAACGATTTTCAAAAAATAAAAAGTGTTATTGTCGAAGATGAATCGGCGGCTCGCGAAGCGTTGAAAAATTATGTGGCCAAATATTGTCCGCAAATTGAAATCATTGGCGAAGCTCAAAACAGCCGGGAAGCGATTCCGTTGT
This sequence comes from Bacteroidota bacterium, assembly GCA_023434025.1. Lineage (GTDB taxonomy): Bacteria > Bacteroidota > Bacteroidia > Flavobacteriales > Flavobacteriaceae > Flavobacterium. Next base: position 23,357 of record JAEYTL010000034.1, on the reverse strand, counting down.
TGCACGAACTGCATCCGCAACTGGTTTTTCTCGATGTAGAAATGCCGTTTGGCAATGCGTTTGATGTGTTGGAAGGCTGTAAAGACTTACATTTTGAAACCATTTTTGTCACGGCTTTTTCCGAATATTCGTTGAAGGCATTAAACCAAAGTGCCGCATATTATCTGTTGAAACCCATCAGCATCGAAGAATTGATTTTGGCCGTCAACAAAGTGCAACAACAATTGATGAAGCAGGAATTATTCAACCGAAATCAAATCATCGTACAAAACTTTCGCGAACCTAAAATCGAGAAACAGCAAGTGATTTTACCCACCTTAGAAGGTTTTGAAGTGGTGAAAATGGAAGAAATCGTCCGTTTGCGAGGGAATGGTAATTTTACCGATATTCATCTGGCAGACGGAACCAAAAAAATGGTCTGTCGTTTTTTAAAACACTTTGATGAATTGTTGGATGTTCCGTTTATGCGGGTGCATAAATCGCATATTATCAATTTGAATTTTGTGAAATCATATCACAAATCGTTAGGTGGTTATGTGATGCTTTTTGATGAAACGGAGATTGAGATTTCTGTGGGTTATAAGGAGGAGTTTTTGAAAAAATTCAAGTAGTTTACCCAAACAATTCCCCCACTACATCCTCAATCTTCGCCACCAATTTCACCTGAATCAACGTTTCTTTCAGCGAAATTTTATTGTATTTCGATACAAAAATGGTCGAAAAACCTAATTTCTCCGCTTCCAGAATGCGTTGTTCCACTCGGTTCACAGGACGAATTTCTCCGGCCAGGCCTACTTCTCCGGCAAAGCAGAAATCTTTTCCTACCGGAATATCTTCGTTGGAGGATAAAATAGCGGCCACCACAGCCAGATCAATCGCCGGATCATCCACAGAAATTCCGCCTGTCACATTTAGAAAAACATCTTTTGCTCCTAATCTAAACCCGGCACGTTTTTCTAAAACCGCTAAAATCATATTCAACCGTTTAGCATTGTAGCCTGTTGTACTCCGTTGCGGCGTACCGTAAACAGCGGTGCTGACCAATGCCTGAATTTCAATCATCAGCGGCCGCATGCCTTCTAACGTAGCTGCAATGGCTGTTCCGGAAAGTTCTTCGTCTTTGTGGGAGATCAAAATCTCAGAAGGATTGGCCACTTCCCGCAAACCGGAACCCAGCATTTCATAAATGCCGATTTCGGCGGTCGAACCAAAACGGTTTTTGAGCGAACGCAGAATCCGATACACATGATTTCGGTCGCCTTCAAATTGCAGAACCGTATCGACCATGTGTTCCAGAATTTTGGGTCCGGCAATGGTGCCATCTTTGGTAATATGACCAATCAAAAGCACCGGAACATTGGTTTCTTTGGCAAATTTGATGAGTTCTGCCGTGCATTCGCGAATTTGCGAAATACTTCCGGCAGTCGATTCAATATAATCGGTATGCAGGGTCTGAATGGAATCGATGATCACAATCTCCGGTTCCGTTTCCTGTATCTGTTTAAAGATATTCTGCGTTTTGGTTTCCGTCAGAATAAAACAATTGTCGTAGTTGTTTTCAATTCGTTCGGCCCGCATTTTTATTTGCTTCTGGCTTTCTTCGCCCGAAACATACAAGGTTTTATAAGGTAATTTTAAAGCAATCTGCAACAAAAGTGTACTCTTTCCAATGCCGGGTTCGCCGCCTAACAGGGTTAAAGAACCGGGAACAAGTCCGCCGCCTAATACACGGTTTAATTCGCCGTCAGAAGTATTAAGTCTGATTTCCTGAGTAGAATCAATATCTTTAATCCGAAGGGGTTTGGAAGCTTTTTTAACTTCAGAAGAAGGCTTCCAACTGGTTTTTTCTTCTTTCTGAATGACTTCTTCTACAATCGTATTCCATTCATGACAGGCATGACATTGCCCTTGCCATTTGGAATATTGCGTACCGCAGTTTTGACAAAAGAATGAAGTTTTAACTTTCGCCATTATTTTAATAGTTGCTTCATTTCTTCCGATTTGTCAAACATCATATCTTTATCCAAATCGCCAATAGGCTCTTTTTGAAACGCACTTAAATAGTATTTCTGAGCTCTTTTGTAATCTTCTTTTTTCTCATACATCAAAGCCATGTGGTAATCGGCCAGCATTGTTTTTTTGTAGTATTTGTCGGCCAAAATAGCAAGGCCGTCAAATTCATTGTAATCTTTGTTCTTTAAAATAGCGGCTTCAATAGCTTTAAAGTCATTTAACCGGATGGGCATTTTGATATTTAACGATTTCTCTATAACATCATATTTTTGTTTCAGATAGTCCACATAACCCGATTCTAATTTTACAATCTTCTCATTGAACTCATGCGTTGTAATAGGCTGATAAACTGAAAAAAACTGATACAGTGCATTTGGAATGGAATGTAAAACCAATGAATAATGTGACGCTCCTGTAAACTCGTCAAACTTGTAATTTAACGATTCTTTTTTAATGTTTTTTAGTTTTTCATCCAGCTCCTTAATTCTTTTTTGGATTTTCTTTAAATCACCATCAGCCGTAGACTGGTAGTAATAAATCGGTTTAGTAATGGCATTTAATCTCTCCGGTATCCTGTTTTCCATATCCAAAGCCAGATCCGGACTCAGTGAAATAAAAGCGTCAAAAACAGGTGTGTCTTTATACAAAAAGAAATTGATAAAACCGGCTGTTGTGTCGTGCCCGCCAATAATTTTAAACGGAGCTACCCGGTATGTTTTTTCTAAATAAGGCATTAACTCCGTTCCGATAAAATCAAAAAAATCAGCACCGGTTTCAATGGGCAGTCCGCTTTCTTCATCATATTCGCTATCAGCATACCGCTCATCCTGTTTGTTTTGAGACACACCGACTAAAATCACTTCCGGTAAATCATCCCAGTAATTTCCAAACTTTAAAGCCCCCTGAAAAGGGTCAAATAAATATTCGCCGTCTAAAACGAGCAACAATGGAAATTTTTGGCTTTTATCTTTCTCATAAGACGGAGGAAGGCTGATATAGATATCGCGGTCCCCTCCCAGCTTTTTAGAAGAAAAGACTTCTACGGTTTTTTGAGCATAAATACTCACTGAACACCATAAAACAATAAGAATCTGAACTAATTTCATCGGGTTTCGGTTTTGGAAATTAAGTGAAAACCTAATTTTTTTTGCGAAAGCAAGATAGTAAATTATTTGTTTTTGTTTAAAACGGGAAGCAATAAAAATGAAAGTGTCCCCAAAATCACCACCATCAGTGTCTGAGAAGTCCAAACCAACCATCCAAAGGCAGTACCTGCCGTTTCGGGAACGTTATAAAGCAAGAGAATTTCTGCCATCAAAAAGGGATAGGCTCCAAATCCGGAATTGGTTAGCGTAATGGCAATTCCACCCACAATAAAGGAGATAACAACGGTACTCAGGCTCAGGTTACTGGTTTCTGGCAGAGCAAAAATAGTAATGTAAAACATACAAAAATAGCTTACCCAGATCAGTAATGAGTGGAATAGGAATGCCCATTTTTTTTCCATTTTCCAGATGCTGAAAACACCGTCCAACAAACCTTTAATTTTTTGTTTGACAATTACAACCGGCTTCAGGGTTGAATAGCGAAATACTAAAATGACGCCTGTCATTAAAAACGCACCGATTCCCAGAATCAGTACCAGTTTCTGAACAGGAATTTTATCTAAAACAAAAGCCTTTAAAACATCAAATTCCAGGAAGAACGCCAATCCGATAAAAGACAATAAGAAAAAAGTGTCCACTACTCTTTCGGCAATGATTGTTCCAAAAGCTTTATCAAACGGAACATCTTCGTATTTTTTGAGAATCAGGGCACGGGAAACTTCGCCTGAACGCGGAATAGACATGTTAATGAAATAACCGATGCAGACAGCCATCACATTAGTCGAAATTTTTGGTTTATACCCCAAATGATCCATCGCATACTTCCACCGGTAACCTCTTGACCACAAAGCCAAGGCACTGATCAGCAACGAAATGTAAATATAGAAATAATCCGCATTTTTAAACTGCTGTTTAATTTCTTCCAATTGTTCAGGGGTAAACTTGTTGTAGGTATAAATAACCAAAGCCAATCCCAATAAAACAGGAAGGAGAATCGAAAGCCATTTGCCGATTTTCTGTTTCAAGGGGTCAGGTCAGCGAATTGTCGTTTTCATTAGGGAATACCAAAGCCGGCTTGAAGGTTTTAGCTTCTTCAAAATCTAAAATACCGTACGAAATAATGATAATAATATCTCCTTTTTGAACTTTTCGTGCGGCAGGACCGTTCAGGGTAATTTCGCCACTGTTGCGGTTTCCTTTAATAACATACGTTTCCAAACGTTCACCGTTATTAATGTTTACAATAGAAACTTTTTCGCCTTCTACAAGGTTCGAAGCTTCCATCAGGGCTTCGTCTATCGTGATGCTGCCGATGTAATTTAAATCTGCTCCAGTCACCTTTACGCGGTGAATCTTGGATTTAACAACTTGAATTTGCATGGTGCAAAGGTAATTAATTTAATGAAATAGTATCAATTAATCGGATGTTGTTAACAAAAACAGCGATAAATGCACGGTATTTTTTGTTTTTTGATTTACGTACACAGGGCTTTAGCGTAGCTTCGTCTGCAATTTGAAAATATTCTAACAAAAACCCGGGATGATTTTCAAACGTTTTTTTAACAAAATCCGAAATTTCATTAGCCGATTTTGAACCGAACATTTTCCGGGCTGCTGTCAGCGTTTTAAACAGCAAAGAGGATGTTGCCCTTTCCGTTTCAGAAAGGCGTTCGTTGCGTGAACTCATGGCCAGTCCGTTAGCTTCCCGGTGAATCGGACAGCCGATGACGTTTACCGGAATTTTATATTTCTGAACTAATTTTTTAATAATCTGCAATTGTTGAAAATCTTTTTCGCCAAAATAGGCATTTGTCGGATTTATAATTTCAAACAGCCGTTTAACAACGGTTCCTACACCATCAAAATGACCGGGACGGAATTTTCCCTCCATTTGGTTTTCCAGCCCGTCAAAATTAAATTGCTGCGAAGTCGTATTTCCGTTATAAATGTCTTCTACCGAAGGAGCAAAAACAATTACCTCACGGCTTAATCCGGCAATTTTTTCAATATCTCTTTCCAGGTTGCGGGGGTATTTTTCCAAATCCTGCGGATTATTAAACTGGGTAGGATTAACAAAGATACTGACCACTGTAATATCGTTCTCAACTATTGATTTTTTGAGCAAAGACAGATGCCCGTCGTGCAAAGCACCCATTGTGGGCACAAACCCAATCCTGCTTTTTAATAACCAAAAAGGAGACAAATGCTCTTTAAGTTCGCTTTGTTTGTTGAAAATGAGCATGTAGTTTTATTTAAATGAGTTGCAAACTTACTATTTTACTTAAATATCTGCATAAATTTTTGTAATTTTGCCTGTTTTAAAAATCTAAACGATAAAGTTCAAAACGTATGGAGGATAAGAGGATATTGTATGTATCATCTGAGGTAGTGCCTTATTTAGCAGAAAATGAAGTATCAATTATGTCTTATGACGTTCCGAAAATGATTAATGATCAGGGAGGGCAAATAAGAATTTTCATGCCGAGATATGGAAATATAAATGAAAGAAGACATCAGTTACACGAAGTAATCAGGTTGTCCGGTATGAATCTGGTGGTGAATGATTTAGACATGCCTTTGATTATTAAAGTAGCGTCCATTCCAAAAGAAAGAATCCAGGTTTATTTTATAGACAACGACGAATATTTTAAACGCAAAGCTACTTTTACCGATGAAGAGGGAAAATTATATGCCGACAACGATGAAAGAGCCATCTTTTTTGCCAAAGGCGTGGTAGAAACCGTAAAAAAATTAAACTGGGTACCTGATATTATCCACGTACACGGCTGGCTGGCTTCTTTGTTGCCGATTTATATGAAACATTATTACAAACACGAAGCCCTTTTTTCTGACACAAAAATTGTAACGTCTGTTTACACCCAGTCTTTTGACGGGAATTTAGACATGGAACTCATTAATAAAATTAAATTTGATGGTGTGCCGCACGAATCCATTTCGGTTTTAGAACAGCCCAATTATGAAAATTTAATTAAAGCTGCTGTCGAACACTCTGATGCCGTGATAGTTGCCTCTGAAAATTTATCTTCAAGTTTAACACAATTTATAGAATCATCCGGAAAACCTTTTTTACCTTTCATCCCGAAAGAGGATTATCCTGAGCATTATACAAATTTCTATAAAAATACGGTTCTTTAAATTTCATTCAAATGATTTCAAAAAAATTAATTCAATATACCGCTATTGCAGCACTTGCCACGTTGTTTTTTTCGTGCGATAAAGACTTTAATTCCATTGGCGGCAACGTAATCGGCAATGACCATTTTCAATTTGGCATTCAGGATCATGAAGCTACCGTAACAGCGTTCAATCAGGATTTAGGAACGGTGCAGTCTAATAACCTGGCCGTAAATCCTCTGGGGATTTATCACAACACAACCTTTGGTAAAACAACAGCTCATTTTGTTACACAATTAACCTTGCCAACAAACGTTCCGACCTTTACCACCGTTGATGATCATGAACCTGAAATAACAGAAGTTATTTTGTATATTCCGTATTTCAGCAAAAAAGGAACAACCAATGATGAAGGGGTGGCAACCTACACCTTAGATTCAGTTTACGGCACTTCTAAACTTAAACTCAGTGTTTTTGAAAACGGTTATTTTTTGAGAGATTTTGACCCAAACAGCCAGTTTACAGAGGCCCAGAGATATTATTCCGACCAGCTTTCTGATTTTGAAAACAACAAAAGAGGAGCTGCAGCAGACGGAACCTCGATTGCACACGGTGAAAGATTAAACAACGATACCGATGCCTCTCAAAACGACCAGTTCTTTTTTAATGCCGCTGAAATTTCTGTAACGGTCTATGCAGATGAAGATGACGAAGAAGGAACAACAACAAAAAGTGCTCCCGGAATTTATTTAAAACTGAACAAAGATTTTTTTCAAAAGAAGATTATCGGGGGATACAATCAAAATAAACTGACCAACAACAATGTGTTCAGAGACTATTTCCGGGGATTGTATTTCAAGGTTGAAGCAGCCGATACAGACCCGAACGGCAACGGCTTTGCCATGATTAATTTCAGCAGCGGAAAAATCACAGTAAAATATAATGAGTACCGCTCAACAGGAGAAGATTCTGAACCTGAAGAAGAAAAAAAATCATTTGATTTGACACTTTCCGGCAATACGGTTAGCCTGACCAGCCAGGAAAGAACGGCCAATTATGCTAATGTTTTGGCTTCAGCAGACCCTACTTTGGGTGATGAAAGACTCTACCTTAATGGCGGTGCCGGTTCAATGGCTGTGATTAACTTATTTAACCGTGACGAAAACGGGCAGTCAGCAGAACTGGAGCAATACAGAGCAAACGGATGGCTAATCAATGAAGCTAATTTAACCTTCCGGATTGATCGTGATGCGATGGGTGCAAATAAAGAACCGGACAGAATCTACCTGTACGACTTAGACAATAAAAGACCGTTACTGGATTATTACAATGATTTTACGGTAAACGCCCTTAAACCCAAATATGGAAAAGTGGTACATAACGGTATCATAAAACTGGAAGATGAAAAAGGTGTAACGTATAAAATCAGAATCACAAATCACATTGCCAGTTTGCTTAAAAACCCTGATTCTACCAACGTCAGATTAGGGCTTGTTGTGACGGAGGCGATTTCAAACGTGAGCAATTATAAATTAAAAAACCAGACCTCAACAGGTATAAAAGATGTCCCAGCGGCATCTGTCATGAATCCGTTAGGAACCGTGTTGTACGGAAGCAAATCTTCTGTACCTTTGGACCAACGATTGCGATTAGAAATTTATTATACCAAACCTGATTAAATAAGTAAACATATGTGTGGAATTGTTGGATATATCGGAAAAAGAGACGCTTATTCAATTGTCATCAAAGGACTTAAGCGTTTAGAATACAGAGGCTATGACAGTGCCGGAATCATGCTTCATGACGGTAAAGAGCTTAAAGTTTCCAAAACAAAAGGAAAAGTAACCGACTTGGAAGAAGTTTCCGAAAAAGATAATAACTTTTTTGGCTCCATCGGAATGGGCCACACCCGTTGGGCTACCCACGGTGTGCCAAACGACGTGAATTCGCACCCTCATTTATCAAATTCCGGAAACCTGGCAATTATCCACAACGGTATCATTGAAAACTATGAACCGTTAAAAAAAGAATTAATCAAAAGAGGGTTTGTTTTTCATTCGGATACAGATACCGAAGTGTTGGTAAACCTGATTGAAGACGTTCAGAAAAAAGAGAATTTAAAACTGGGCAAAGCCGTTCAGGTTGCCTTAAACCAGGTCGTTGGAGCCTATGCTATTGCTGTTTTTGACAAAAACAAACCGGATGAAATAGTGGTTGCCCGTTTGGGAAGTCCGCTGGCCATTGGTATTGGCGACGGTGAATTCTTTGTGGCTTCAGACGCTTCTCCGTTTATTGAATATACCTCGAATGCTATTTATCTGGAAGACGAAGAAATGGCCATCGTGCGGTTACATAAACCCATTAAAGTTCGAAAAATAAAAGATGACAGACTTGTAGATCCTTATGTGCAGGAATTAAAAATGAACCTGGAGCAAATTGAAAAAGGAGGTTATGATCACTTTATGCTCAAAGAAATTTACGAGCAGCCCAATGTAATAAAAGACACCTACAGAGGAAGATTACTTTCTAACAAAGGCATCATTCAAATGGCCGGTATTGAAGATAATTTAGAAAAATTCCTTAACGCAGAACGCATCATCATCGTGGCATGTGGCACTTCATGGCATGCCGGTCTGGTTGCAGAATATATTTTTGAAGAATTTGCCCGCATACCCGTAGAAGTTGAATATGCTTCTGAGTTCCGGTACAGAAACCCGATTATCAATAAAAAAGATATTGTAATTGCCATTTCACAGTCCGGTGAAACAGCCGACACACTGGCAGCAATTAAACTGGCCAAAGAAAACGGAGCATTTGTATTTGGTGTGTGCAATGTGGTAGGATCATCGATTTCCAGAGAAACAGATGCCGGTGCCTACACGCATGCCGGTCCGGAAATCGGAGTGGCATCAACCAAAGCTTTTACGACGCAAATCACCGTGTTAACCCTAATTGCATTGCGTTTAGCAAAAGCAAAAGGAACCATGTCTAATTCTGATTATCACCGTTATCTGTTAGAACTGGAAATGATTCCGGAAAAAGTAGCCGATGCTCTTCAGACCAATGATATTGCCAAAGAAATAGCAGGAATCTACAAAGATTCGCCAAATTGCTTGTATTTAGGCAGAGGATATAATTTCCCGGTGGCTTTGGAAGGAGCGTTAAAATTAAAAGAGATATCTTATATTCATGCCGAAGGTTATCCTGCAGCCGAAATGAAACACGGCCCGATTGCTCTGATTGACGAATCGATGCCGGTTGTGGTAATAGCTCCCAAAATGGGTCATTACGACAAAGTTGTCAGCAACATTCAGGAAATTAAATCCAGAAGCGGTAAAATTATAGCTGTTGTTACAAAAGGAGATACACAGGTGCGGGAATTAGCAGATCATGTTATTGAAATTCCGGAGACTTCAGATGCTCTTTCTCCGTTATTGACCACCATTCCGCTCCAATTACTTTCTTATCACATTGCGGTCATGAGAGGTTGTAATGTAGATCAGCCCAGAAATTTGGCAAAATCAGTTACGGTAGAATAAAATCAATTCCATTATTCATAGTTTAAGCGGATCGTTTGTATCCGCTTTTTTTATTTTTTCATATTTTCAATAAAGTTGTCAAATTGTTAGCTAATACTTAAAATATTATATGAACGCATAGTAAATATAGTTAAAACAGCCTAAATATTAAAAATAATTCAATGATTTGCATTGCGAAATGTTTAAAAATGCAATATTATAAATGATAAATACGATAAATTAAGCCACATTTTTTATTAATTTCAAAAATATTTGTACTTTGGTAACGTAAACTAACAAAAACTCAAACTTTATGAAAGTGAAATTAATTCTTCTCACATTGTTTTTTTGTAGCATTTCTTTTGCACAAACAACAATAACAGGAAAGGTGGTTGACAATACAAATCAGCCAATTCCGGGAGCTAACATCAAAATTGTTGGCGAAGATATTGGTACAGTAACCGATTTTGACGGAAACTTTACCCTGACCACACAAAAAAAACCACCCTTTACCGTTGAATTTTCATCCATTGGATTCTCATCCAAAAGAGAAGAAATCAGGTCAAACAACCAAAAAGTAAACGTTGTGTTGACTGAAGAAGAAACAAAGTTAAATGAAATTGTACTTTCGGCCTCAAGAACACCCGAACGGGTTCTGGAATCTCCGGTTACCATTGAAAGAATGGGGCTGCAGGAGATTAAGAACACCACTTCAGCCACCTATTATGACGGATTGGAAAACTTAAAAGAAGTACACTTTAACACCAGCAGTTTAAATTTTAAATCAATCAATACCCGGGGATTTGCAACAGTTGCCAACACGCGTTTCATGCAATTGGTGGACGGAATGGACAACTCGTCCCCTGCCTTAAACTTTGTGCTAGGAAACTTAATCGGTCTGTCTGAATTAGACGTGCAAAGCGTTGAATTACTTCCCGGTGCATCCTCTGCCCTTTATGGGGCAAATGCCTTTAACGGTATCTTGTTCATGAACAGTAAAAGCCCGTTTACACATCAGGGAATCAGTTTTTATGCCAAATACGGGATGACTTCTCAAAAAGTTGCCGGAGACAATGATTACTGGGATTTTGGAATCAGAGCCGCACATGCGTTTACAAAACATTTTGCCGTTAAAGCAAACTTCACTTACCTGCGAGCAACAGAATGGATTCCGGCCGATGAAAGAAGCATGACCGGAGGAACAATCGGCCACGCGAACAATCAAAATTACGATGGTCTGAATATTTACGGAGATGAAGTGACCACTTTTATTCCGAATGTCGGGCAAGTATCCCGAACAGGGTATGCTGAACAGGACCTGAACGACAACAAACTGGAAAATGTTAAGTTTGATGCCTCTATCCACATCAAACCATGGGATAACGATTTCGAAATTATTGCCACCCATAAAATCGGTTTAGGAAACACGGTTTATCAGGGAGCAAACCGTTATCGCTTAGAAAACTTTATCATGCAGCAAAGTAAATTGGAAATCAAAAACCGCAATTTCTTTGTAAGAGGATATATCACCACAGAAAATGCCGGCGATTCGTATGACATGCGGTTTGCGGCATGGAATGTAAACAGACAATGGAAGTCAGACACGGGCTGGTTTACAGACTATGCTACCGCATTCTTACAGTCTCAAATCGGGTTAGGGTTTAATGCTACTCAGGCATCTCAATACGCCAGAGGTTTTGCCGATTACAACCAAACCGAAATACCGGGATTAGGGGCAAACCCGCTGGGGCTGACACCAAACGGTTCGCCAAGGTATATGCCGGGCTCTGTTGAATTCCAAAACGCATTGGCAACAGTAACCGAAGATCCGGATTTAAGAACCGGAGCAAAATTCAAAGATCAATCCAGGATCTATCACTCAGATGTAAATTACAACTTTAAAGAGTTAATTAAATTTGCCGAAATCCAATTGGGAGGTTCATACAGAATGTATGAGTTAAATTCTGACGGAACTATTTTTACCGACTATGACGGCCCAATCAGATACCGTGAATACGGAGCATATGCTCAGCTTCAGAAGAAATTTTTAAAAGACGAGCGTTTAAAATTTACAGGATCTATCCGTTATGATAAATCTGAAAATTTTGACGGCCAGTATTCTCCAAGGGTATCGTTTGTATATTCTGCCGGAGCTCAGAAAAATCATAATTTCAGAGCATCATTCCAGACCGGTTTCAGAAACCCTACCACACAAGATCAGTATATCGGTTTAGACTTAGGGCCGTTTGCTTTGATTGGTTCAACAGCAGATAACCTTTCCCGTTATGTGGAGACATTAAACGTGAGTGCACAAGGGCAAACCATTCCCGGAGTAGGACCAACGGTAACATTCACCGGCGGAGATGCGTATAACAACAACCTGTACACTGCTTCATCCGCAGCCCTTTTCGGAGCAACACAAGATCCGTCTGTGCTGGAAGTAGCCAATGTGGCTTTAGTAAAGCCTGAGTTCGTAAAAGCATTTGAAGTAGGTTATAAATCCGTTTTAGAAAGCGGTTTATCTGTTGACATCAATGCCTATTATAATATTTATGATGATTTTATGAGCACTTCACGTGTTATAAAACCTTACTATGGTACAGTCGGAACAGATTTGAGCGACCCGAATGTATTGTTATCACTACAGGCATTGGCAAACGGTGACCGCAGAGTTTATCAGGTTTACACCAATACTACCGAAACAGTAACCTCATTAGGTTTTGGTGTAGGGTTATCTAAAAAAGTATTCGGCAACTATGAGTTGGGCGTAAATTATAACCATGCTCAATTTGAGTTTGACCAATCAAAAGATCCTTCTTTTATTGCCGGATTCAATACACCAAAACACAGAGTGAAAGCCTCAATCAGCAATACTAATCTGTTTAAAAACTTCGGATTCGGTGTAAATGCCAGATGGAGCGATGAGTATATGTGGCAGTCTTCTTTTGCAGACGGGTTAATTCCTGCCGTTACAGTATTTGATGCACAGATTACTTATTCTGTTCCGTCTATTAAGTCCGTTTTCAAAGTTAGTGGAGCAAACATCGGAGGAGATGATTATCTTCAGGTAATTGGTGCCGGAAGAATCGGTCAGCAATATTTAATCGGATGGACAATCAACCCGTAAGCATTAGTTAATTTTTAAAAAGTAAGAAATCATGATAAAAAATTTCAAATGGCTGCTTTTAGTTTCATTAGGATTTGTAGCCTGTTCACAAGATGAAGAAGATACTTCAGGTATTTTGCCGGAAGAACCACCTGTAGTAGCAGGAAGTGCCGATTTTTCAAAATATGTTGCCTTAGGAAATTCACTGACGGCCGGATTTAGTGACGGAGCGTTATTTATCAAAGGCCAGGAAAACAGTTATGCTAAATTATTAGCCAATCAGTTTGCCTTAGCTGGTGGAGGAGAGTTTAAAATTCCTTATATGAATGACAATGTAGGCGGTTTGTTGTTTGGCGGTATGCCAAATGCATCATTCGGCCCAAGACTGATATTTAACGGAGCAGCTCCGGTTCCTCTGCCGGGAGGTGTTTCAACCACTGAAACATTTAACGTTATTGCAGGACCATTCAATAACCTGGGTGTTCCGGGAGCCAAAAGTTTTCATCTTTTAGCTCCGGGCTACGGAAATCCTGCCAATCTACCGGCCGCTGCCAACCCTTACTTTGTCAGAATGGCCTCCTCTCCGACTACTTCTGTTTTAGCCGATGCCATGGCACAAAACCCAACGTTCTTCTCTCTGTGGATCGGGAATAACGATGTGTTGGGTTATGCCTTATCGGGCGGAGACGGATCAAATCCGATCACAGACGAAGCAACATTCACAGCAGCCTATAATGCCCTGATTACCACGTTAACTTCAGGTGGAGCAAAAGGTGTAGTGGCCAATATTCCGGATGTAAAAACAATTCCTCACTTTAAAGTTGTGCCTTACAACCCGCTGAGTCCTTCTAATCCGAGCTTTGGCCCTCAGATACCGGTTTTAAATGCCACGTTTGCACAGTTAAACCAGGCGTTTGAATTCTTAGGTGTGCCAGAACGTTCAATTCAATTCAACACCGATTCTAACAGCCCGGTCGTTGTTCACGATGAATCGCTCACCAATATTTCCACTCAGTTAACCGCTGTATTGCAAGCGGGTGGTTTAGACCCTATGTCTGCGGCTTTATTCGGAAGCCAGTTCGGACAATGCAGACAGGCAACGCCACAAGATTTGTTTGTATTGCCGTCATCAAGTATTATCGGACAACTTAACTCCGCAAGATTTTCAGCGTTAGTCGGAATGGGAGTACCTGCAGCAACGGCCGGTCAGTTATCCGTTAACGGGGTAACCTATCCGCTGGAAGACAGATGGGTGCTGTTACCTTCTGAACAACAAGAACTTGCAGCTGCCACAGCAACTTTTAATACAATTATTAAAAATGCGGCTGAAAATGCAAATTTAGCCTTTGTGGATGCCTTTGCACTTTTAACCCAGTTGTCCACAACAGGCATTCGTTTTGACAATTTCCACATGACCAGCTCATTTGTAACCGGTGGAGCCTTTTCGCTGGATGGCATCCACATTACTGCCAGAGGAAATGCTTATATTGCCAATAAATTTGCCGAAGCCATCAATGCAACCTATGGCTCTACACTGCGAATGAACAAAATGAAAGATTTCCAGATTCACTACCCACCGGTTTTGAATTAAAATTTAAGATATTTAATGCAAAAACCACCTTGTTTAAAGGTGGTTTTTTTGTTTTACTACACTATTTTTAGGTCTTGGCAGTCTCTGTTTCGAATACTTCAAAAAAACCTAAAAAAAACATCCGTTTACTATTGATTTTATATTTTTAAAAATTATCTTTGCACTCTGAAAAAAGACGTGTTTAAAATAAACATAAATAGCTATTAAATAAATACATAAGCAATGTCAAAAGTAATAGGAAAAGTTGCCCAAATCATCGGACCGGTTGTAGACGTAGTGTTCGATTCTAAAATTGCGGAATTACCCAAAATTTATGATTCACTGGAAATCATTAAAAAAGATGGATCCAAATTAGTATTGGAAGTACAGTCACACATTGGCGAAGATACCGTTAGAACAATTTCGATGGACTCTACTGACGGATTGAGCAGAGGAACAGCTGTAGAAGCTACCGGAGCTCCTATCCAAATGCCGATTGGTGCAGATGTTTACGGAAGACTTTTCAATGTAATTGGTGATGCTATTGATGGATTGGGCGAGTTGCCCAAAACCGGTGCAGACGGTATCTCTATCCACAGGCCGGCTCCAAAATTTGACCAGTTATCCACTTCTACCGAAGTTTTATTTACAGGTATCAAAGTAATCGACCTGATTGAGCCTTATGCCAAAGGTGGAAAAATCGGTTTGTTCGGTGGTGCCGGTGTAGGTAAAACCGTTTTGATTCAGGAGTTAATCAACAATATTGCAAAAGGTCACGGTGGTCTTTCTGTATTCGCAGGAGTAGGTGAAAGAACACGTGAAGGAAATGACTTGCTTCGTGAGATGTTGGAGTCAGGAATTATAAAATACGGCGAAGAGTTCATGCACTCAATGGAAAACGGCGGATGGGATTTATCCAAAGTGGACAAAGTAGGGATGAGAGAGTCGAAAGCGACTTTCGTATTCGGTCAGATGAATGAACCACCAGGAGCCCGTGCCCGTGTGGCGTTATCCGGACTTTCCATTGCGGAATACTTCCGTGACGGTGCAGGCTCTGACCAAGGTAAAGATGTTCTTTTCTTCGTAGATAATATTTTCCGTTTTACCCAAGCCGGTTCTGAGGTTTCGGCTCTTTTAGGACGTATGCCTTCTGCCGTAGGTTACCAACCGACATTGGCAACTGAAATGGGTGCGATGCAGGAACGTATTACCTCAACTAAAAAGGGATCTATTACTTCTGTACAGGCTGTTTATGTACCGGCGGATGACTTAACTGACCCTGCTCCGGCAACAACCTTTGCCCACTTAGATGCAACCACGGTATTATCCCGTAAAATTGCCGAATTAGGTATTTATCCGGCGGTTGACCCGCTGGATTCTACATCCCGTATCTTAACGCCCCTGATTTTGGGTGATGAACACTACAATTGTGCACAGAGAGTAAAAGAAATTCTTCAAAAATACAAACAGTTACAGGATATCATTGCCATCCTTGGTATGGAAGAGTTGTCAGAAGAAGATAAACTGGCCGTATCCCGTGCCCGTCGTGTACAACGTTTCTTGTCTCAGCCTTTCCATGTGGCAGAGCAATTTACCGGTATCCCCGGCGTATTGGTTGACATCAAAGATACCATCAAAGGATTTAACATGATTATGGACGGAGAATTGGATCATCTTCCGGAAGCCGCTTTCAACCTGAAAGGAACCATTGAAGATGCTATCGAAGCCGGACAAAAAATGTTAGCAGAAGCGTAATAAAGATGGAAGATGGACGCTGGAAGCTGGAAGAATTACTCTTCAACTTCCATCTTCCATCTTCCGTCTTCTAACTCAAAAAATATGATTTTAGAAATAGTATCCCCGGAAGCCACTTTATTTCAAGGCGAAATTACCGCAGTTACTCTGCCCGGCATGGACGGTTCATTTCAGATTTTAAATAATCACGCCCCTATTGTTTCTATTTTGAAGCAAGGAACCATAAAAATTACGGCTCCAAATTTCAAAATCAGCAAGGAAGTGGCAAAAAAGTTTACCAAAATAAACGATCAAAACTACACGCTTGAAATTGCTTCGGGAACCATCGAAATGAAAGATAACAAAGTAATTGTGTTAGCAGACTAATCACCTTTACAACATTCAAAGAAGCCCGATAACGGAAAAGTTATCGGGCTTTTTATTTTTTACAAACCGCACATTGAATATCACCCAATAAAAAATCTTTACATTTGACAAATGCTTTTTTATGTTTGACGAATCGCCAAAACGACTTGACCGCATTGTCGCTATTTTAATCCAGCTGCAATCTAAAAAGATTGTAAAGGCCCAGGAGTTGGCTAATCGTTTTGATGTAAGCCTGCGAACTATTTACCGTGACATCCGGACGCTCGAAGCTTCCGGGGTACCGATCTATAGTGAAGCCGGCTTGGGGTATTCCTTACTCGAAGGCTATCGCCTGCCACCGGTTATGTTTACCCGTGAAGAAGCAGAAAGTTTTATCGCTGCCGAAAAACTGATGGAGAAGTTTACGGACAAAGCAATCGGCGACCATTACACTGCTGCGATGTATAAGCTCAAAGCCGTTTTGAAAAATGCTGACAAAGACTGGGTTTCTGCCATTGAACCGCATGTTGTAATGCAGCCGTTGGAAAAAACGATTCCGAGACAGGCTCCGCATGCATTAGCTTTTATTTTCAGAAGTATTGCCGACAAAACCCGGCTTGTTTTAGAGTACCAGGCTTTTGAAACAGAAGAAACTACCTCCAGAATCATTGAACCGGTCGGGGTTTTTCACGATTACAACAACTGGTATGTATTGGGTTATTGTCATTTACGGAAAGATTACAGGCAGTTCAGAACCGACCGCATTCAGCTCATTCAAAAAACGGAAATTGCCTTTACAAAAGAACACGAATCGTTAGAATTTTACCTGAATAAAGAAAAGCAGGAATACCCCACCACCAAAGTGGTGATTGCCGTAGAGAAAAAAATGGCCAAATACCTCTCCGGTGAACGGAAATACCATGGTTTTGTATCTGAAAAAACCACCGGTAATTTTGTAGAAATGACCTTTTTATGCAAAGATATTGAACAAGGTTTCCCGCGATTCTTCCTGATGTTTGGTGATTTTGCCAGGATTCTTGAACCGGAGCAGCTCAAAGTAAGGGTGCTGGAGTTGATGGAGGTTATTAAAAGAAGCGTTTTGAAATAATTTTAAACCATTAAGGCATTAAGAAAAGCAGGAAGGCAACTTAATAAACCTTAATACCTTAATGATTTTAAAGTTAAAAACTTATCGTTCCCAGAAAAAAGGAGGCTGGATACCCAATGCCCTCAGGTACACATATCCCTGTCCGCGGTGATGAACTTCATTATCAATAAAATAAAGAATATTTTGAATAATCGGGAATTCATATTGTCCGAAAAGGTTAAATGTTTTGCTGAAATCTTCCTCCGGCAACAAATTCCAGAAATGGTTAATTTCTTCGGTGGCCTTATCCCATTTTTCAAGGTATTCAGCTTTGGTCTTCCCGTTTTGAGTGCTTTCCGTAAACGGCTCCACTTCACGGTTCACAATGCCTTTCATCGCCGGGGCAGCAATGGCTAACAACTCTGAGGTTAATTCGGCAAACGTACGCATTCCGCCAACAGAGAATTCAAAAAAGTCTTTTTCCGGAAAAGCCTCAATCACCCTGCGGGTCAATGAACGGTGGCCCTGCCAGTGAATTAACAAATCTTCTTTACGGATTACTTGGGCTGTTGTTGTCATATTTTTTCTTATTTAATGATTAATACCACAAAGTTATGAGCCGAAAGTGACAACAGTTTGTCAGCAGGTTTTGAAAAAAATTATTTTTAACCTATCCGGCATATCTGCTTTTGAAACCGGTCAATACAATAAATTTCATCGTTTGGGGTATGCCTTAATCTCTTTCCTAAAATCTTACTACCTTTGTACTTCATTAAAAAGACTATGTTAGAAGACAAATCTCCACAACGCACCTCTATTGCCCAACTGGGTGAATTTGGTTTAATTGATCATTTAACCAGGCATTTCAGCCTCAAACAGCCTTCTACCCTGAAAGGAATTGGCGACGATGCGGCTGTGCTTGATTTTGCCGACAAAAAAGCGGTAATCTCGACCGACCTGCTTGTTGAAGGTGTTCATTTTGACCTGGCTTATATGCCTTTGAAACACTTGGGCTACAAAGCAGTGGTAGCCAATGTTTCCGACATTTGTGCGATGAATGCCAAACCGACTCAACTTACGGTTTCTGTTGCGGTTTCCAACCGGTTTCCGTTAGAGGCTCTGGAAGAATTATTTGCCGGGATCACCTTGGCCTCTGAAGTTTATAATGTGGATGTGATCGGGGGCGACACCACCTCATCGCAAAAAGGGTTACTTATTTCCATTACGGCTTTGGGCGAGGCTGATGAAAAAGACATCACCTACCGAAGCGGAGCCAAAGAAAATGACTTACTGGTTGTTACCGGCGATATCGGGGCGGCCTATATGGGGCTACAGGTCTTAGAACGCGAAAAGCAAGTGTTTCAGGTTAACCCGAACAACCAGCCTGATCTGGAAAATTATACTTACCTGATCGAACGCCAGCTGAAACCCGAAGCCCGTACAGACATCCGGGATTTGCTGGAAAAACTGGATGTAAAACCCACTTCGATGATTGATATTTCCGATGGCCTTTCTTCCGAAATTATGCACCTGTGCAAGCAATCCAATACGGGCTGTACAGTTTATGAAGAAAAGTTACCCTTAGACCCGCAGCTTATTTCGGTTTGCGAAGAGTTCAATATTGACAGTACCACGGTGGCCATCAACGGAGGCGAAGATTATGAACTGTTATTCACCATTCCGCTGGAAGATTACGACAAAATCAAAGGCAATCCGAATCTTACCGTTATCGGGCATATTGCCAAAGAAAGCGAAGGGAAACACCTGGTCACCAGAGCCGGTCAAAAAATTGAACTGAAAGCCCGCGGCTGGAATGCGTTGGAAGAATAATGGGCAATTTATTCCGAAACCTTTTTTTAAACCCTGAAAACAAAAACGGTTTCCTTTTTCCGGGAATTCTTTAGCCGCTGATTCGCTGATTTGTACTTAGCTTTGTCAACATTTGAAACGTTGGCAACGTTTAATTTTAACTCCAAATTTCTTCGGGATTTAGTAAAACCGAAACAATGCTATTCGTATTAAAAACGCAGCAATAACTGAACTTCCTTACAAACAAAAAAAGCGTTGCCTTGGGGTGCATCGCTTTTTTTGGTGTTTAACTTTTTTAAGCAGCTGTCTTGGGTTTGAATCAGATCTTTCGTTGGGGCAAAAGGGTGGTATTTCTTCTTCGGTTTAGCTACTCCGTACGTTCTCGGGTCAATATTTTAAATTATGAATAACTACGTTGTCATTGATAGTGTAAAGATATACCGGTCTGTTTAAAATCTGAATACGGTTTTACTCACAATGCGTTGCGGGTTTCTGCCTTTTTGGGTGCGGTTTCCCGTAAATCTATTTAGCCGCTGATTCGCTGATTTGTATGCAGCTTTAGAATTAACTCTTTCCTTCAAATTTGTATCGGAATCCATTAACACCTGACAACTGGCATATTCATAACAAAACTGAACTTCCTTACAAACAAAAAAAGCGTTGTATTGGGGTACATCGCTTTTTCTGGTGTTTAAACTTTGTAAGCAGCTGTCTTGGGTTTGAATCAGTTCTTTCGTTGGGGCAAAAGGGTGGTATTTCTTCTTCGGTTTAGCTACTCCGTACGTTCTCGGGTCAATATTTTAAATTATGAATAACTACGTTGTTATTAATAGTGTAAAGATATACCGGTCTGTTTAAAATCTGAATACGGTTTTACTCACAATGCGTTGCGGGTTTCTGCCTTTTTGGGTGCGGTTTCCCGTAAGTCTATTTAGCCGCTGATTTGCTGATTTGTACGCAGCATTGTGAACATTTAAAACGTTGACAAAGCATGGGGTTTGTCTCCTTGCCAACATTTTGCATATGTCGTGAAAAATACCTGTACTTGCGGCTAAAGATTAAAACACAAAAAAGCGACAGTTTGGGGCCTATCGCTTTTCAATTTCTTTGAGTATCCGATTAGTAGGTTAAGCCTTTGGGAGACTTACAAAAAGGGTGGTATTTTTTCGGTTTACTCATCGTTCATGCTCAGGTTGTTCCGAAATTTCAGTATGCTAACTAACTCGATGTAAAAGTAATTTGATTTTCAAATATACCGTTACGGTTTACCACAAATTTCGGTGTGGTTTCATGCCTATTTCAGTATGGTTTTATGTCATAAAAAAAGGGCTGATCAGATCAACCCCTTGTTTTTGGCTTCGGTAATGAGTTCTATATCACTGCTGCCCTTAACCCCTAATATTTCTTTTAAATTAAGCTTCCGCTTTTCAATGGCACTCAGCGACAGGGGCACATAGCTCGGAATGTCTTTGGTTTTAATCCCTTTAGACAGGTGAAATAAAATCTGTTTGTCAAACTCATCTACCTGTAAATTTTCATACTGCGACTGGCTCACAAACTTTACAACGGTCTGGCTGTAGTAATTGTCGTTATTTAAAATTTTATCAAACGCATTCAGCAACTCATCAAAGGTTAAATCGTTTTTAATGATTAATCCGTTGGGGTTAATTTCCTTAATGATGGTGTTGATCTTGATCAGTTCGGTGTGCATGGTGAGCAGAATAATCTTGCAGTCCGGCATCAGTTTACGCAGTAATTTGGCCAGGTCTTCGCCCGACATGATGTTTTTTTCTTCGTAAGGCGGCATGCTGATGTCTAAAAAAGCAATATCAAATGCCTGGGTGGCCGACGTAATGGTTTCATACGCCATCTTACAATTGCTTGCCTGCGTAGTGGTGTATTCAAAGGAATTGGCACTGTAGCTTTTCAGGGCGTTCTTATAGGCTTCGATGATAAAAGGATGATCATCAACAATGATAATCTGGTAGTTTTTTGACATGATTTAGTTGTTGGTTGTTTTTTGGTTGTAAATAACACCCAAATATAAAAAAGAAAAAACACTTTTGATCAATTCAAAAGTGTTTGTTTAAAAAAAATGCCTAATAATAGGTAAAGTTTACTAGTACTTTTTATTTTCTCTAAAATCTTAATTTATCCGTCTACTTTTTTCTGGGAACTCCAGAAGTATCATTAACTCTATTTGTTATCCATTCTTCAGTTAATTTTCTTATTTCGACTTCCTTATCCAAATCAATTACCTTTTCAGCTTGCATCCCATCAGGGGCATGGTTTGTGCATTATACTTAAGTAATTAAAATTATTGTCGGTAAATAACTAATTTACAGAATTTAAATATGATATACCAAAGAACAACACAGAAAACAAAATCAAATATATAGACAAAGGTTATTTCCTTTATTATCCCTCTAAACAAATTTTGATGAATTAAAAAAGGAATCATATTAAAAATACCTGGTTTAATTATAATAAAAAATATAATCAAACTCAAAACTGTAGGGATTACGTAAACTATTTTTTTCATATTTATTCTATTGTTACTTTAACACCATTGATAGTATACGTTCCTGATGGTAAATTCTTTATTTGATTGAAAAAATCAAAAATTGAATGACCTTGATTTTTATCTTCAGATGTATCTTGGTTTTCTGCACCAGACATTTCTTTATTACCAGCAACTGAGTCTTCACTATGAGAAAATTGAAGAGTCTTACCCATGCCTTTAGCTTTTATCGCCGATTGTTTATCGGGTCAATATTCATCCATCTACCAATAGCAGGGTCATAATTTCTAGCTCCGTAGTCGTAGAAGTTAAACCCTAACTCGTCTTGCCACTCTTTTCCATTATACTTATAATCATACACCGTTAAATTAGTCGGGGTAATCACAATATTCCCTCCGTCTTTGTCATACTGCCTTTTGGTCATATTATAATTCTGGTGCTTCAGTCCAAAAGGATAATAGTTGTTTTCCTCTAAAATGGTAAGAACGTTGGTATTTGGGGCTTAATTTATCAGTCTACTTTTTCTCATTAACACCAATTTTAAAGGATTTCGGTTTTTCTTCAATTTTATCAATTCTAAAATAAAATTGATAACCGTCAACAAATTCCTCTCTTATCATTTTATAATCATCATCAAAGTAAATATAAGTTACAACTCCATCAATACCTAAATCCTCTTTTTTAAATTTTGATATTTTTTCATATTTTTTTTTGTTAACCTCAATATCTTCTTGCCCCAAATAACAAGTCCTTATTTGATAGCCATGATAATCTAGTACCAAGGATGTATCATGTTGTTTAGAAAAAAATAAATGCTCTTCATTTTCGGAATCTATATAATATAATTTATCTTTGTCTTGCCTTAATATATCTATTCTTTCTAACTCTTTTTTATTATTTTTTCTAACAAACGTACTGTCAATTCTCAAACCCTTTTTAAAACTTGTTTTCTTTTCAAAATAAAATCTCAGCTCATTTCTCTTATTTAAAAACTCATAATAATTAATAAACTGACCTTTTTCTTTTTCAGGCTCTCCTTTCCTTTCACAACTCTGAAAAAGAAAAAGAAAAAAAATAATTTTTGTATATTTTCTTATAATTAATGACATAATAAAATTGTATTAATATATTTTTCCTCTTAAAATTTCATCTTTTGCTTTTAATGTATTGTCTACCTCTTTTGGATTATAAACTTTCTTTAACTGACTAATGTAACTATTGAATCTTCTGAAAATAGGATTAAAAGTTATCTTAGATTTTAGGTATGCTTTATTGTTGTAAGCTCCCCCAAAACTAGTACAGTTTAAAAGTAGAAAAAAAGTATTAATTTTAAACTGTCAATATGAAGAAAAGTAAATTCACCCCGAGCCAAATTGCCAAGATTTTAAAAGA
>JAEYTL010000017.1 GCA_023434025.1 Bacteroidota bacterium | reverse complement strand
TACTTTCGGGTAGCTTTTTTTATTTAATTCAGGAACCATTTCTTATTATCTTGCCAAAGGAATTGTGAAATATGGTGAACAGGTTAAACAACAGCTCAGGAATGAAAAGGAGCTCTCTAAGCAAATTAATGAGTTGGTTGAGGAGAGTAGAAGAGTTGTTGATGAAGTTTTCAAAAATACAGTAAAACTCCCTTCTAAAATTATTACAGGAAAATACAGCAAAAGAGTATTTGATGTTAATAATTGTGGCGGAGAGATTTTAAATCTAGATTGGAAAAACACAATAATAGATAAAAAAGGTATAGAAATTGTTAAGAAACATTTGGGTAGACTAGAATTTGATGAGTGGAATGGAAGAATGATTGAACGATTAGAAAAAATTTATACTGGTAAAATTGAAGTTACAGATTTTGACAAACGCTTTTATACTCACGAAATCAGAGAATTTGAAAGATATAAAAATTTAGGTTTCGAAAATACAAACTACAAGAAAATACCTGATGAGATATGGGACAATGCACATGCTGCGACATTAGAAGATTATAAACTATATGAGAAAATGATATATAAAAATAAGGACGTTTACACTTTGTTTCACCCAGAAGTTCAATTTTAAAACATAAGATTATGAATATAAAATTAATAATATTAGAAATACTTAAATCCAATCCTGAAATTGGAAGACAAAAGTTTGATAGAATTTATTATGCAAAAGTAGATTACAGTAAAAACTGGGTAGATGTAGTAAAAGAGCTAAGAATTGATGGTTTAATTGAAGAAGACAAATTGGGCATAACCCAAAAAGGGTTAGACTTTTTAAAGAAGCATTCTCAATAACAATAATGAAACTTTTAAGAAATTAAAAGCATTTTTGTTTTTTAAAAAGAGTAAGTTTCCAAAAACCAAATATATTTAAACATCATCACATAGCATTGATGAAATTTGATTTACGTAACCGTTTAAACAAAACCGAAACAGGAAAATGGTTTGTAAGCCACTGGGGAATTATCAGCTTTTGTGTAAGTATGAGAACCCAGCTTCGCAAAGAGTTCTCACAAAAAGCTCCGCAAATGTCTCTGACTTTGCGGATTTTTTATAGTTTAGCTCAAAGTCAGGAGGCTTTGCGTAGTTGGGTATTCAATTAAATAAATAAATTATGGATTTAAAAAAATAGAGTTTAGTCTAAAAAAGATTGGTTATATTACTCAAATACATGAGTCTATTAATTCATTAACGATCGCTTTACCTGATAAAGATGGAAATCCTATTTTTGGCACTACATCAAGGATAGAAATAGAACAAAATACTATTAAATATAATTTTTATTCTGGACAAGTTCCCATTACAGAAATTTTTAATGATGAAAAGTTTCTTATAAATTATATAAAAGAAAAATTTCCACTCAATTAACCACCAGCTTAGCAAAGAGTTCTCACAAAAAGCTCCGCAAATGTCTCTGACTTTGCGGAATTTTTTTATTATCCAAATCATCACAATCATGAAATCCACCAAAAACAATTAGATTATTTTCTTTGTTTAATTAGATTATTTTCTTATATTTGTGTTTATAATTAAAACCTGAAGACTGTTTTAAAAAACAATAGAAAAAATCATTTATGACAAAGAAAATCACCATTCTCAGCCTCGACGGCGGCGGCATCCGCGGTATCATTACCTGTGTTATTTTGCGTTATATTGAAGAACAACTGCAAAAAACGGACCACCCCAATGCCAAAATAGGCGACTATTTTGACCTGATTGCCGGCAGCAGTACCGGCGGCCTGCTAACCGCTATCCTGCTTTTTCCGGACAACTCCGGCAACGCTAAATTTTCAGTAGAAGAAGCCCTGGATCTGTATGCCAAAAAAGGAAACTCCATCTTCAGTGTCTCCTTTTGGGAAGAGCTCATCAATCCGTTCGGACTTTTTAACGAAAAAATATCGCAAAAAAACCTGGAAAAACAACTGACCGAAGTGTTTAAAAACCTCGAACTTAAAAGCCTGATAAAACCGTGCCTGATCACTGCCTATGAAATTACGCAACGGAGGGCCAAGTTCTTTTGCAGCCACGAAGCGGATTCGGCTCTGGAAAATTTTTACGTAAAAGACATCTGCCGGGCAACCAGTGCAGCCCCCACCTATTTTGAACCGGCTAAGATAAAATCGCTTTACGGACAGGAATTTGTGCTGATAGACGGCGGTGTCTATGCCAATAACCCTGCCTTATGTGCTTATGCCGAAGCCCGGAAAATTGCTTTTTCCAAGGTGATGAACGACGAGGCAAAACCGGACTATCCGGACATTAACGACATGATTATGGTTTCCATCGGAACCGGAGAAGTGCTGAAATCCTATTCGTTCGAAAAATTTGAAAATGCCGGCAAAATCAAGTGGATTTCGCCTTTGATTGACATCCTGCTGTCTTCCAACGCCGAAACGGTTAATTACCATTTAACCAAAATGTATGAAACCTTGGGGCCCAGAAACCAAAAGAACTATTACCGGCTGATGCCGCAGCTCAAAAACGCTTCTCCGGAAATGGACGACACTTCTAAAAGAAACATTTTTGAACTGATTCAGGCCGGCCTGCATTTTGTGGATCAAAACAGGGAAATGCTAAATGAAATTGCCAAAAAACTGGTAAAGAACAAATAGCTGTCGGTGTCTTATCTTACCACCACCTTAAACCGGTAAACCTGTTGCTGAAACTCAAATTGCAGCACATAAATTCCTGCTGCCAGCGACGAAACATTAAACTGCCCGTGCTGAATCACGACCGGAAAACGCTGACCGGTCAGCGTGGTTAAGGTTGCCGGAAGAATTTCGTTTTCCAGCGAGTGCACATAAATTTTATCCTTTGCCGGATTCGGATAAATCCTGATCAAACGGGTCTCGGTTGGATTCAGGCTTAACGAAGGCGAATCGTGATAGTAATAAAACCCGCCGTTTTCCGTATTACCGCTTTCTAAATCGGACATTGCAATCGGAATGTTATCGCCGGCAAATGCTAAATTTTTCAACGGAACCAATTGTCCTTCCACGATCGGAAAGGATTGTCGGGTAAACGTTTCGCCCGTTTCGTCCGGCACATAAATCCCTTCTTCAGCAAACGGTGTGAGGGTAGTCCGGTTAAGCAGATAGAGTTTGTTGTTGTTATCAAAGGCCAGTTCTGTCACTTTATTTGAACTCGTGGTTCCCAAATCAACCGGAAGCTGCACCCAGTTCTGATCAGCCGGATTCCAACGGAAAACCGCATTAGTGGTTACGCCGTAAAGGGTATCTTCCCTGTCCGTATAAATAGCTCTGAGCGTACTTCCAATACCCGGCAGCTGCGTCCAGGTCACGCCGTTATCCGTTGAGGCGATCACCACGTTTTGGGCCGTTTGATTGGATAACCCCATGATAAAATGACTTTGTGTTCCGGTACAGACTTTCTCTATTGAAATTAAGCCGGGAGATACTCCGGGTATGGACTCAAACAACACATCCCAGTTATTCCCCATGTCGGGACTGTAATCCACATAGGTCTGGCTTTGGTGCTGAACCATGGCAATAGAACCGTTATTGCCCAAAAACATTTTCTGCGGAAAAAGCAAATCATACACCGGAGCAGGCGGAGCGGTGTTATTATCCGCTATGACCGAAACCGTTTCGCCCTGGTTTTGTGTCCGGGCAATGTAGTTCATGCCGCCAATCACACATTGTCCGTTATGGTCCTTACCCATCGACAGTATGCGGGTGGATTCGATATCGTCAAACAGATTATACGTATGCCACGTTAAATCATCCAGGTTAAACCGGGATAAAAAGGATGTTTTAGCCGAGCCGGTATAAATCTGATTATCCGCCGAAACGACCATAAAATCAGCCGGCAGCAGCAAACCCTCGTTTACTTGTTCTACGGCAAACGAACCGGAAGCTATTTTGTGTACGCCATTCACCCGCACACCGCAAAACAACACCGAATTATTCCCGTTTACCACGATTTCATGTGCTTGAGTAATCGGACTTACAGTTGTCCAACTGCTATTCATAAATACGTGAACACCGGAAGTTGTGGTGGCAAAAAGCCTGTTTTGCGACCAGTCAACCGCAATTTTTGTCACATTGGTATTAGGCGGAATGCCACTCAACAACGTCCAGTTTTCACCGGCATCTTCACTTTTATAAACATTTCCGGTACCGTTTAACTCTTTTACGGAAGCATAAATAACCGTACCGTTGGTGTCAAGATCAGTCACTTCCAAACCGGAAAAGCCAATGGATATCCATGCCGATGAATTGATATTGGTTGTTTTAAAAATCCCGTTGGAAGAATTGGATACCACGCTGTTTTCATCTAAAAAATGGAAACCCGTCGGATAAAACGGAATGGTATGAAGGGATGAAAAAGTGGTTCCGTTATTGGTGGACAGGAACACGTTATTTTGAATTTCTCCCGTAACCGGTCCGATGGTTGCAGCAATCATTTGGGTGTTGTGCAACCCGTAAGCCAGAATCAACGAACCAAAACCAGAACTTCCTCCGGTATTGCCCAAACCGGTATTTTGCCACGTTTGACCAAAATTGTCTGTAAAGGCAATTCCGCTTGTAGAAGTTAAACAAAAAACCCGCTGGTTTACTTTGGAGGCCAGGATGCTTCCCACATTATAAAAGGCGGGAACCGTTGCAAACGGCTGCCAGGATGCGGCACTGGCTCCGGAATAATAAATCCAGCGGTCGGCCGTAATGGCGTAATTGAGGTTGTTATGCCCTGAACTCATCCAGACGGCGGCATTCGCATCGTTAAACCCGGTGAGCTTATGCCAGGTATCTTGAGCTGAAAGGGCTGAAACAGCAAAATAAAACAGTAAAGCAACTCTTTTTACTGTGGTAACGTACTTTTTTTTCATAGCAATTTATTGAATAAGGAAATCAAATTTAACATATTGCCAAACAATTTTTATCAAAACATACTGTAAATGAGCATTTCGCAGATATGAATTAGAATTTGACGGATGCTGACCGGAATTCAGCAGGTTGAAGGTACACAGGCATACACATAGAGAATAAATAACACAAGCATAAAAAGCTTTTCGTATTTTTGCCGAATGCGGTTTACCTATCCCAAACACGAAAAACTCAAAAGCAAGAAAACAATTGATTTGTTGTTCTCCGGAGGAAAGTCCGTCTCAAAGTATCCGTTGCGGTTGGTTTTTGTTCCGGTGGAATTGGAAAATGATGAAAAAATTAAGTTTGGGGTTTCAGTGTCCAAGAAATATTTTAAAAAAGCCGTTGACCGGAATTACTACAAACGCCTGCTGCGGGAATGTTACCGGTTAAACAAAAAAATCTTACTGGAAAACCTTGATCAGCCGTATGCCGTTATGTTTTTTTATCAGTCCAAAGAAACCATGACTTTTACTGAAATGAATGAAAAGACAATATTACTTTTTGAAAAATTTGTGCGGGAGATCAAATCGGTCTGATTTTTGACCTGCTGTTTAACAACGCATACTGAAATCTGAGGGTTTAACGTTATATCAACAGTTTATTATAATTTTATTCTTAATTTAGATGCCATTTTGTGTGTGTTTATAATATAAATCTAAAATATATACTACTTTTTTCATGTTTAAAAAATTCAAAAAACGCTATATCATTCCCGTTGTCCTGAGTGGATTTTTAGTTGTGGGAAGCAGTTTCAGAGAAGATTTTTTTGAAATCGCCAAACAGATCGAAATCTTCACGAATTTGTTTAAAACCGTCAACATGAATTATGTGGACGAAACCAATCCGGGGGAAATGATGGACAAAGCCATCAAAAGCATGTTGGCCGATTTAGATCCGTACACCAACTACTTCAACGAAGGAGATGTGGTAAAATTTAAAATCAACAACACGGGCGAATACACCGGTATCGGAGCGATGATTACCCGAAAAGAAGGCAAAATCATCATCAAAGAGCCCTATAAAGACTATGCGGCCGACAAAGCGGGGTTGAAAGCCGGCGACGAAATTTTTCAAATTGGCGATGTGAACCTGAAAGATTACAAAGAAGACGCTTCTGCCTTGATGCGCGGAGCTAAAAATGCCAAAGTGGAAGTAAAATTCAATCGTCAGGGGAAAACACAAACCGCTACCATTGTGCTGGATGAAGTAGATGTTAAAGCAGTTCCGTTCTATGGAAAAGCAGATGATAAAACAGGTTATATCGTGCTTTCGCAATTTAACCGGAAAGCATCGTTTGAAACCCAGGCGGCTTTGCTTGAGCTGAAAACACAAGGGGCAGAACGGATTATTTTAGACTTACGCGGAAATCCGGGCGGATTGCTGAACGAAGCCGTGAACATTTGCAATCTTTTTGTACCTAAAGGCGAGGTGATTGTAACCACCAAATCAAAAATAGACAAACACAACCAATCGTATAAAACCACCCGCGAACCCATTGATTTAGACATTCCGGTTGTGGTACTGGTGGATGGAAAAAGTGCCTCAGCCAGCGAAATTGTGGCCGGAGCATTACAGGATTTAGACCGTGCCGTCGTGGTGGGAAGCCGCAGTTTTGGCAAAGGATTAGTGCAGCGGCCGTTGGATCTGACCTACGGAACACAGGTAAAAGTAACGATCTCCCGTTATTATACACCTTCCGGCAGATGTATCCAGGCATTGGATTATTCTAAAAAAGATGCGGAAGGCAAAGCCGTTAAAACCGATGCCAAAAATTTTAACGCCTTTAAAACCAAAAAAGGTAGAACGGTATATGACGGCGGCGGCATACAGCCTGATGTAGAACTGGCCGAAACAAAATTAAGTGCCATTGCCGAAGCTCTTCAGAAGAACGATGCTATTTTTAATTATGCGACCGTTTATTTTTATAAAAACCCGAATATGGGTACAAAGATACCATCCTTGTCTGATGCCGATTTTAATGATTTTAAAGCATTTTTAAAGAAAGAAAACTTCTCGTTTGACACCGAGACCGAAAAACAGCTTAAAAAGACATTTGAGGCTGCCCAAAACGAAAAAATAGACGAAAACATTAAAACCGAATACCAAAACCTGATGGCTGCCCTGCGAAAAAGTGAGGATATTCAGTTAGACAAAAACAAAAATGAAATCAAAGAACTGATTTTAGATGAATTGATTAAACGCTATCAGTATAAAGAAGGTCTTTATCAGTACTACATCCAAAACAATTCGGAGGTAAAAAAGGCCACTTCGATTCTGGCCAATGCTTCCGAATACAATAAAATTATTTTAAAATGATAAAAACGTGGGGGTTTTGCTTTTTATTCCTGATGCCTTTCGGGTTATTTGCTCAGGAAGAAATCGTTCAGTCTATCTATTTTCAAACCAATAAATCAGATGTTGAATCAAAATACGCCGACGAACTGGCTGTTTTTCTTCACAAAGTAGACAGCACACGGGTGGAAAGCATCGAGATTTTTGGTTATTGTGATGATGTGGGAAAGGACGATTATAACCGGAAATTATCCACCGAACGAGCCAATAAAGTAAAAACGGAAATCACCAAAAGCGGCATTAAAAGCAAAATCATTGTGACCATTGAAGGAAAAGGCCGTATTCTGATTGATGACGATATTGAAGAAAACCTTCCGGAAGTCCGTTCCAAAAACCGCCGGGTAGATGTGGTGCTGAATATGAAACCACAACCTAAAGAAGAGCTAAAAATTCCCGGAGTTTACACCGTGTTTAACAAAGACAATATTGTGGGCGACCGCATCATGCTTTCGGATATGATTTTTGAACGGGGAAGCAGCAAACTCTCCATCAAAAGCAAAAATGAATTAGACAAAATAGCCCGCATGTTACTGAAAAACAAGAACATTAACATTGAGGTTCAGGGTCATGTGTGTTGTACGCCGCCCAACCATAAAGAAGCCATTGACAAGGGAACCAAAAAGCGAAAACTGTCGCACAACCGTGCCGAAGCCGTTTACAAATACCTCATCTTAAAAAAAGTACCTAAAGCCCGAATGACGTTTAAAGGCTATGGAAACACAATGCCTCTGGGCAAAAGTCCGGAGTTGGACAGACGGGTGGAGCTGGTGATTACAAAGGTGTAGCACTTCTTTTCATCTGAATATGCTCAATATCATCTTCCAGATATACCTCACTCGTTGGCACAAAACCTAAGTTTTCATAGAATTTTTGAAGGTATAGTTGAGCAGAAATGGTAATATTGGTTTCGTTTAATGCTGATTTCGTTGCCGCTATGGCCTCCTGCATCAGATCATAACCCCATTTTCTATCGCGGTAGGTTTGCTTAACCACTACTCTGCCGATGGATGCTTCTTCAAAATAATCGCCGGGTTTAAAAATACGGACATACGCTACAATTTTGTCTTCCCATGTTCCGATGAGGTGAAGGGCTTTCTCATCCTTGCCGTCAATATCCTGGTAAACGCAATTTTGTTCCACTACAAACACTTCGCTACGCAATTGCAGGGTTTGATATAGTTCTGATAAAGAAAGTTCGTTAAATCGCTTTATTTTGAATTGTAATTTCATTGAAATCGTTTCACATGTTACTTTCTGCGAATTTAATGAAATCTGAAGATAATTTTTTAGTAAACAAAACTTATAGAATCTTGACCGATTTGATGATGGATTCCAATTCGTGCATAATATCGCGTTTTGCCATCGATGGATTATAGCAAAATCCTTCTACCACCAGGTAGCGGTTATTTTTTTCATCCCGAATGGCATAATTGATGAACGGTCCGGCCATAAAGTCATTTTTCAGTTCCCAGGTTCCTTTGGTTTCATACGTTTTTTTACCATTCAGCATAATATTGAACAAATACGGCGAATAAGCTGCTTCGGTAATCATGTAGGTGTTGGGAAGCGTGCCTTCTATGTGCTTTTGACCGATGGAATCACGCATCTGAATAATATTGGCAATTGTATTGGTGTCTTTTTGAATTGTATTTAACGGAACTTCATAAATCAACACGCTGGCATTGCCGGACGGAAGTTCTTTTCTGATCCAGAAGAATTTATCCTCTTCAATGATGTAACGATAAGCCGTAGGAAGTTTTAAGCTGGCTTTAAAATGCTTTCTGATTTTGCTGTCATCCAGCACTGATTTTGAGATTCTTCGCTGATTCTCGGCTATATCGGTCTGCTTGAATTTTTGAATGATTTCGGGCGAGTGCTTTTCCAGCAAACTGATGATTTCTGCTACAGACCTACCGGTAATGTGGGCAACATTCTGCGGTTTGGCAAATTCATTTTCAACCAGTTCAAATTCGTTGTCGTCTTTTTTTAAAACAACCAAAATGTTGCGGCTGTTGGTCATAAAACCTTCAAACAGACTGGGAGCATATTGTTTAATGGTAAACAAAGGCTCTTCCTGCGGTAAGCCGTCTACCGGAGCGGCAAAGATGTTTCTGATGCTGTCGCCAACCTCGCCATTCCAAAGCTGGTTCTCGATGATAACCGATAAGTGATTAATTTTTCCGGAAGATTCTTTTAAAAAATCTTCTTTATTTTCCTCTTTACAACAAACAAACAAAGAGGCAACAAACAGTAAAATAACAATTCTTTTCATGCTGGTGTTTTCAGGTGGAATGAAACGGATTTATCCGCTGATTTTTAGTTTCATTCCCGGTTTAATATTTTTACCGCTAATACCGTTCCATTTTTTTAAATCGGACACTGTTACACCTTTAATTTTTTGAGAAATGCTGAATAATGAATCTCCTTTTTGCACAATGTAAACTTTTTCTGACTTGTAAGGTGATTGTTTTTCCGGCACTTTTGTTTTTACTTCGGCCACCGCCACTTCTTCTCCGGCAGGAAGAATAATTTTTATGGTTGAGCCTAATTTAATGTTATTATCTTCCAGTTCGTTCCAATCTTTCAATTCATCAATTGTAACACCGTATTTTTTGGCAATGGAACTTAAATTATCTCCTGCCTGAACAATATGGCTTTCTGTTTTTTCTTTTTCAAGGGCACTCACCATCAGTTTTGAACCGAGTTGAATGGTTTCCTTTTCCAAGTTATTCCACTCTTTTAATTCCTCAGTGGTTACCTCATATTTTTGAGCAATGCTGAATAAACTTTCACCTTTTTCGACAACGTGAAACGAAGCTTTTTCAATTGTTTTACTTTCTTTCACCTTTATTGTATCTGTTGCAACCACCGCTTTGGAAGGCTGAATTTCAATTGGTTTTTTAGGCATAACAGCTACCCGTTCCTCTGTCATGATTTTTAAACTTTTTCCGGGAACGATGTTGTTGGACTTTAATCCGTTCCAACGTTTTAATTCGCTTACAGAAACTCCGTTACGCTGGGCAATTAATCCTAACGACTCACCCCTTTTCACTTTGTGGTATTTTGTTTTTGTAACCATACCGGCGTCAGAAGAGGCTAACATTTCCTGCGAAGAAAATGGTTTTTCCCGCTTGTTGAAATCCTGTTCACAATAGGCATAGATCTTTGTTTCGTTAGATGTAAACACCGCCACTTTATCTAATGGCAAACGGACAAAATGCTTTTTATCCTGCTGATAAGGAATAAAATCTCTTTTGTAAGATGGGTTTAAAAACTGCAATTGATCCATCGGAATGTCGAGTAAGTCAGACAATTGTTTGAAAGACATTTTGTTTTTTACCATAACGGTATCCGTCGCAAAGTGGTTTACAATTGGTTTTTCTGGTTTGATGCCGTGTTCTTTGTGAAATTCAAACACATACATTGTTGCTAAAAAGGCCGGTACATAACCTTGTGTTTCTTTGGGCAGATACGGTCTGATATTCCAGTAATTCTGCTTTCCGCCTGAACGCCGGATTGCTTTGGTCACATTGCCCGGGCCGGCATTATAGGAAGCCAGTACCAGATCCCAGTCGCCAAAGATTTTATACATATTCACCATATACTGACAAGCGGCATCGGTTGCTTTTAACAAATCACTTCGCTCATCCGTAAACGTTGTAATATCCAGGTTATACTGTTTTCCGGTTCCGTACATAAACTGCCACAATCCGGTTGCTCCGGCTCTGGAAACCGCTCTTGGGTTCAGGGCAGATTCTACTACCGCCAGGTATTTAATTTCCAAAGGCACATTATATTTTGCCAAAGCTTCTTCAAAAATGGGAAAATAATACTGTGACAAGGCCATCAACCGCTCATACGATCTTTTTCTGTTTTTAAGGTAGTGTTTGATAATATTTTCCAAACCGGGATTGTATTCAATATGAAAAGCCGATTTTGCATCCAATGCCTTTAATCTCTCTTTCAGCAATTCGGTTGACAAATCATAGTCAACTTTCAGGTCAATATTGGTGTTTTCGATGTCCGCAATCATTTCGCTGTACAAATCCTGGTTGCTCAACTCCGTCATCCAACGCTCGTCAACACATGCCGCAATGTCGTGCTTTTGAAAGGTTGATTTAATAGAATCTAAATAGGATAATTTGGGTTCTGCAGACACATGTACCTCCACAAGTGTTGAGTCTTGGGCGTAAAATGCGGTTGCAGAAAACAGAACAACGAGAAGTGTGGTATTTCGTAAATTCATTCTTTATTTGTTAATATTTTATTTGTCAATAAGTTATGTTTTTACAAACATAATTAAGATAAACGACAGAAATTGTTTTTTTATTGTTAAAAATAACTTTTTAACTCAAAATGGCAGCAATTCCGGGTAATGTTCTTCCTTCCAGCATTTCTAACATGGCTCCTCCTCCGGTTGACACATAACTCATTTTGGGTTCTAAGCCGAACTGTTTTACCGCCGCCACAGAATCTCCCCCGCCCACAAGCGAAAAAGCTCCCTTTGCAGTAGATTCTGCTATATAATTTCCTAATGTAATGGTTCCTTTGGCAAACGTTTCCATCTCAAAAACACCCAGCGGCCCGTTCCATAAAATTGTTTTGGAATTCATGATTACTTCCCTGAAGTTTTCCAACGATTTGGGTCCGGCATCGAGCCCTTGCCATCCTTCCGGAATTGAACGAACATCAACTACCTGCGTATTGGCATCGTTAGAAAAAGCATCGGCCGCCACCACATCAACCGGAATGTGAATGTGTACATTTTTTTCTTTCGCTAAATGCAAAATGTCTAAGGCCAGTTGTAATTTATCGTCTTCACAGATTGAGTTTCCAACGTTTCCGCCCAATGCTTTTACAAAGGTAAACGTCATTCCGCCTCCAATAATCATATGGTCAACTTTGTCTAAAATGTTCTCGATAACCGTTATTTTTGAAGATACTTTAGACCCGCCCAAAACAGCCGTTACCGGTCTTTCACTATCCTTTAAAACCTTATTTAAACTCTCTATTTCTTTGGCCAACAGCGTGCCGAAACATTTATCATTCGGGAAGAACTGAGCAATGATGGTTGTGGATGCATGTGCTCTGTGTGCTGTTCCAAACGCATCATTTACATAAATGTCGCCCAAAGAAGCTAATTTTTTTGAAAAATCCACATCACCGGCTTCTTCTTCTTTGTAAAAACGAAGGTTTTCAAGCAACAAAACTTCGCCCGGCTGCAGGTCAGCCGCTGCTTTTTCGGCTACGCTTCCTATGCAATCAGCCGCAAATTTTACAGGAACACCTAAAACTTCTTCCGTTTTTGAAACAATATGTTTGAGTGAGTATTTTTCTTCAACACCTTTTGGTCTTCCTAAATGCGACATCAGGATCACACTTCCGCCATCGGCTAAAATTTTATCGATTGTGGGTTTTGCCGCTTCAATTCGGTTAGCATCGGTTACTTTGAAGTTTTCATCTAACGGTACGTTAAAATCTACCCGGATTAGGGCCTTTTTATTTTTAAAATTGAAGTCAAACAAGGTTTTCATGGTTTTATCGTTTTTATTTTTTTAATAGCGAAAGACAAATATAAAATTTTAGTGCTTAAATTAACCTGATTATAATCATGTTTCAATTATTTGTTCATGTTTATGGCCAGAATCCACATTTCTTCGTCATATAAATTATTCAGTTTGTTTTCTAAAAGTTTATCTGCCTCTAGTCTGGAGGTAACATAGCCCAAATACACGTACATATAGTTATTGACCGGGTTGGTAAAATAATTTGGATTCAGTCCTCTGTCTCTCAGGCTTTTCATAAATCGTGCGGCATTGACTCTTTCATTAAACACATTAACTACCAGGTAATAGCCTTTGGGGGAATCAATATCGTTTAATGTCTCTATCTGCTCTTTTCCTTTCTCTTTTTCCGGCTCAAGCGTCTGAACAACAGCGGGATTTGATGGCAGCTTCACTTCGGGCTTTTTAACGGCTGAAGAAACTTCGGGTTTAGCATCGGGTATCGTTTTTACTTCTGCCGGTTTGGTGACGGTTTCCTTTTTAGTTTCCGATGCCGAAAGATCCTTATGAACCTCCGGTTTTGGCCCTATTGAACGATTCTCCTGTTTCTCTTCTTTAATCTCCGTCATTTTTACGGTTTGTTCTGCCGGCAAGACTGAAACTTCTTTTGTTTTTTGAGCCAGTGAACCGGAAGATGTTACGTCTTTTGTTGGATTTTGGGCAACTTCCTGTTTGGTGGCTTTGTCAACCAATTTGAATTCATTGTCCTTAAAAACCAATTTGGTATTATCTTCCCGGGTTTCAAGGGGTGGTTTTGTTTCAATGGCCATTGCACTGAAAAAAAGGTAAAAAACATCTCCGGAAGATTTGAACCGTACTGTAGCCTCCTCAACATTATTGCCGATAAAACGGTTGTTATAATTAGGCAATGTGGTTAAAAAAGCATCGTAACCCAAGGTATTTTTACTATCCGGAATACGGTATTTAAAATGTTCGTCTTCAAGGGTAATGGAACTGTCAAAAAAATTACTGTATCGTCGTGTAATCGTTTTAACGTTTGTAAAATCTTTGTTTTTCAATGAGCCGAACATCAGCAAATCGCCATCTACCTTAAAATCACCTTCCAAAGCAGCTCCGGCCAGTTTTACCTGAACATTTCCTTCCGGCAGGGTTTTAAACCCGGTGAAAACCACATTTACAATTTCACTGGATGCTCCGGCAAAACCGTCATGTGTGGCAATAAATTTCTCACTCATTGAGTCATCTTCATATACAAAAATCATGGTCCACCCTGCTGCTGATCCGCCAATAAGTGTTCCCTGTGTAGCCCGGATATTGGCTACAGTGTAAAACCCGAACGGATTTTCAAGGGCTGTAACATGTTCTGTAATATCAGCATAAACCGCATAAGGAGCCGCATCCTTGAACTTTTTGTCTTTTAAACCGTCAAAAATAACATCCCCTTTTATGGGGGTGTAGTCATTTTTATGGGGGAATTTTACCAAAACCGTTTCAAATGATTCCCTTGTTTTATCAAAAGCCACAAACTTATCTTCTCCCTTTTTATAACCGCTTTCATATTTGTAAGTGGCCGACCAGTATAATCCGGCATACACAATTTTTTTAGAAGCTTCATTTTTTTGAAATAATGCGGCACTGCTGGAGGAAAAGGTTTGCTTATCGGTATCAATATCAATGTATTCCATATCGATTTCATCGTTGGTAATTGCATCGATGCTTTGATCGTTATAGGGATCGTTGGGTGTGTGCTTTTTATCAATACGGTTGAGAATAGAATTGGCAATAATAGTCATGTCTCCTTTTATATTCGCTTTGTATCGCTCTTTAAAAGGTACGGCCATTTGTGCATGACACCAATTAACAGATATAAAAAAAAGTAGTAAGCATAAATTTTTATATCCTATTCGATTCATAAATTCACTCATTTGATTTGGAGCAATTCGATTTGGGACTACTATTTGGGTTCAAAGGTACTAAAGCCTCACGATAAAATGCATATTTTATCGATTAAAGTGCCAAAAATGGTTCCTTTTTTCAGACAAACAAAGAATTTTAACTTGATTTTATCCGTCGGGTGTGATTCAATAGCCGTAATTTTAACTGCACAGCGGCATCTTTTATTATTCCTTTTTTGAAAGTTGTTTCGCTTAAAGGGTAGAAATTTATCGCAATTTAAACCTGAGGATTGAGCATTTTTACCATGCTTGTGCAGTTGTTCAATCCCTCACCACAAAATAGTACGGATTACACACAATACATTTGATTTAGTTAAAAATTCAATTTCTGCAACAAAAGCGTAAACCCGTTTATCGGCAAAAAAAATCAATTATATTTGCTTTATGCAATTTTCACAAATTTTAGGTCAGGAACACATTAAAAATCACTTAACCCGCAGTGTACAATTGGGAAGGATTCCGCACGCCCAGCTTTTTGTTGGCCCGGAAGGTTCCGGAACACTGGCCATGGCCATTGCTTATGCTCAGTATCTTTTGTGCAGCAATACGGGAAATGAAAATACAGGCGGAAACGAAGCCTGCAATCTTAAATTCCAGCACTTTGCTCATCCGGATTTACATTTTATTTATCCTACCGTTACAACGGATGAGGTTAAATCGAAGCCGAAAAGTATTGATTTTATTCAGGACTGGAGAAGCTTTTTGGCCGAAAACATTTATGGCGGATTATTTGATTGGTTTAAAATTCTGGGCGTTGAAAACAAACAAGGGGAAATTCGTGTAGATGATGCTCAGGAAATTGTGAAAACACTTTCACTGAAATCATATGAAGGCGGTTATAAAGTAATGATTGTCTGGATGGCCGATAAAATGAACATTGCGGCATCGAATAAATTGCTGAAAATTTTAGAAGAACCAACCGATAAAACTGTTTTTATCCTGATTACGGAGAAAGAAGAGGATCTGATTCAGACCATTCGTTCCCGCTGTCAGGTTCTTGACTTTAACGGGTTACCGGAAAGTGTGCTTACCGAAGCCTTGATTGAAAGACAGCAACTTGACCCCAAAACTGCCACAAAAATTGCGCATCAGGCTCAGGGTAACTACAATAAAGCACTCAAATTACTGAGCGACGATAACGAAGATCTGCCGTTTGAACAATGGTTTGTACTTTGGGTTCGTGCTGCTTTTAAAGCCAAAGGAAATGCATCCGCTATTCAGGAGTTAATTGCCTGGAGCGAAGAAATTGCCAAACTCGGCCGCGAAACGCAAAAGAAATTCCTGCTTTTTTGTATTGAAATGTTCCGTCAGGCATTGTTACTGAATTACCAGGCAACCTCGTTGGTTTATCTGGAGCCAAAGGTTGAGAAATTTAAACTCGAAAATTTTGCTCCGTTTGTAAACGGAAATAATATCCTGACCATTTATAAAGAACTCAACGATGCCATGTATCATATTGAACGCAATGGCAATGCGAAGATTATTTTAACTGATTTATCGATTAAATTGACCCGCTTAATTCATAAAAAATAAACGCATGAACAATCCCGCCTCTTTTCTGATTCTGTTGCTTTTGACTGTTACTTTTTTGCAATCCGGTTATGATAAATTGTTTTACTGGAAAGATAATTTAGCCTGGCTAAAAGCCCATTTTTCAAACACGGTAATCAAAAACATGGTTCCACAAGCCCTGGCTTTTGTTTTGTTTCTCGAATTGTGTACAAGCGTTTTAGCGATTGCCGGCATGGTACAGCTGCTTTATAACGGCAACCGTGATTACGGCTTTTATGCCGCTGTGATGAGTTGTATAACACTCGTCTTTTTGCTTTTCGGTCAACGACTGGCTAAGGATTATGACGGTGCCAGAACGATTGTGATTTACTTTATTCCGGCTGTTCTGGCGGTGTATTGGTTGAATTAGTATATTCTTTAACAGCATTACAAGCTTGCCTTAAACAACCGTAATTCTCCCCAGGTAAACTGCTCGCCTACTTGTTCTTTTAAAGTATTTAATGATTCTTCTCTATAGCCTTCAAATGCGGCCGCTAATTCCTTTATTTTGTCTTCCGGCAATACATCGGTTATCAAAATGGTTTTGGCTTCAATCAGCTTGGCTAAATGGCCTTGAATCGTTTGTGGTGTCAGTACTCTGATTTTTGCAATTTCCTGTATTGAATTATTCTGCTGCCAAAGTTCATACGTTTCTTGAACGGTAGACTTCTTTGGTTCTTTTGTTTTTTTCTTTTTGGGAAGGTATTGATACGGGTCAAAATCTGCTTCTTCCTCCTCTTCTATCAGCGTATTTCTGATGGATTTGAAGTGTTCCTGAACCGTTTGCACCAGTTTGCTCCTGTAGTTTTGAATTTCTTCCGAAGACAAATTTTCTTTGTTGATTTCTTTTCCTTCTGCTAAAACTTCTACCATTTTTACAGCCTTGAATAATTGTAAAATAGTCTTGGTGGTGTTTTCTTCCAAATCATTCAACTCATTGTAGAATTCTTTTACACGCTTTTTCCGTTTAACTTCTTCCATTTTTAACAATAAATCAGACAAAATATCATTCAATCTAGGAAAAAAATATGCTTTGGCTGCTTTAATTCTTTCTTCAATAAAAATAAGGTTTACATCGTCTGCATAAAACAATTTATCGAGTTGCATTCTAAATTTTTTGGAAGGATCTTGTAATAACGCTATTTTTTCTTCTAATGTTTCTGCCCATTTGCTGTGTTTGGTTTTTTCTGATTTTTCGGCATCAGTATGATAACTAAACCGATGATTTCGCCACTGTTGGGAAAGCTCTTCCCAATCGAAACTGTTTTTAATATATTGAAGAACAAAACGTTGTGTTTCCTTTTGCAAAGTATCAACGATTGTTTCTTCATCTGCCTTATTTTCAGCATATTGCATTACCTCCTGGTCATTGGAAATACCGTTCATTTGAATCGGTTTCAATAAAACCAGCCCTGCTAACGAACGCAACCGGGAAAGTGCCACATAGGCCTGACCAGGCAAAAAAACCTGAGAAACATCTAAAACGGCTTTATCAAAGGTTAAACCCTGGCTTTTGTGTACTGTGATTGCCCAGGCCAGTTTTATCGGATAATGCACAAATGTGCCCAGGGTTTCTTCGTCAATTTCTTTGGTGTTTTCGTTAACGGAATAGCGGATATTTTTCCACTCGTATTTTTCTACTTCGATGGTTTTATGCTCTTCGGGAAAATAAACAATTATTTCGGCTTCGGATAACGACTTTATGAAGCCCATTTTTCCGTTGAAGTAATTTTTTTCGGGCGATAAATCGTTTTTGATAAACATAATCTGAGCACCTACCTTCAGTTGTAAAACCTCCTCGACCGGAT
This sequence comes from Bacteroidota bacterium, assembly GCA_023434025.1. GTDB lineage: Bacteria > Bacteroidota > Bacteroidia > Flavobacteriales > Flavobacteriaceae > Flavobacterium. The sequence goes on along the minus strand of JAEYTL010000017.1, from coordinate 34,651 downwards.
AAATTTTTTCCGGAAAATCACCGACAACTTCAGGTTTATAACGGTAACATTTTCCTTCTAATTCTTCTAACGACTCTGCATTAATCAAATCGGCCTTTGCATTATGAGTGGTTAATGTTATGTATCCTTTGTTTGCTTTGCTGTCAAAATCAGGTTTTACAAAATCGTTTAAAACCACCATATCCTGTTGTGTGATGGTGTTGTTGCGAAGGTTGTTTAAAACCGAAATAAAACGTTCATCGGTTTGACGAAAAATCTTTGATAATTCAATGTATAAAGGGGGTGTTTCCTGAATAACTTTTGCATTAAAAAAGAAAATTCCACGGTAATAATTGCGTAAGACATTCCATTCATCATTTCTTATAACCGGCGGCAATTGTAATAAATCGCCTATAAAAAGCACTTGTACACCGCCAAAAGGTGTATCTCTCCGGCGGACTTTACGCAGCATAAAATCAATGGCATCCAGCAAATCGGCCCGCAACATACTGACTTCGTCAATAATCAGCAGTTCCATATTAAGCAGAACTGTTTTCTTTTGACCGCTCATTCTGAAATGTTTAACCAAGGTGTTTTTTGTTTCAAATTTCTGGTATTCAGAAATGCTTGAGCCGGCGGCATATTCGGGTATGAACCCGCCAAATGGCAGTTGAAACATCGAGTGAATGGTTACTCCGCCCGCATTAAGGGCAGCTATTCCTGTGGGAGCAACAACCACTGTGTTTTTGTGTGTGGTTTGAATAATTTTCCGCAGTAAAGTGGTTTTTCCCGTTCCGGCTTTTCCGGTCAGAAAAACGGATCGTTGTGTTTGATTGATAAATTGCAGAACCTGGCGTGCATCGTTTGTAATTTCCATATGGCGTTGAATTTAAAGGCGGTAAGTTACAAAATTTTGAATAATTGAAAAAATCATGGTGCCAGATGTATTGCCTTGAACTGTATAAATGAGATTTGGTTTAGTAAAAGATGACTTAAATAAACGGAATGGTAATATAACAAAAAACCTCTCAAAGAGAGGCTTTTACAACAATAAATTCATTGTTTATTTTTTAACTGAATCTTTCTTTGTGTCCGCTTTTTCATCCCTTTTATCTTCGGAAGCTGATCTTGCTTTGTATTTATCATTCAGTAATTTAATCACATCACTGGTGATGTCATATTCATCTTTAGCATACAAAACTGTAGCAGCATCACCGGTTCCGTAGATGTAATGATATCCTTTCTCTTTACCGTATTCCTTGATTATTTTTTTTACATCTTTCACCAGGCTGTCCATTTCTTTTCCGCTTTCGTCCTGCAATTGACGCAAAATTGCCTGTTGGGCATACGATAATTCCTGTTCTTTTTGTTGCAATTCAGCTCCCTTTTGCTGGGCCCACTGTGGCCCGTAGGTTTGTGCATTTTTCTGAAAGCTGGCAGCTTCACTCCTGAAACGGGCTACTTCAGCCTCTAACTGCTTGCCCATTTCTTCTCCTTTAGATTTATATTTTTCTTCAATATCTTTTGCTTCAGTATATTCATCCATAAGCTTTGAAGTATCTACATAGGCCGTTTTAAATTCTTTTTGTTCGGCTGCTTTATCGCACGATGCCATGGCTATAAGTAAGCCGAAAATAAAAATTGATTTTTTCATTATGTTTGTCTGATTTATAAAAATTTTGGTAAAAGTACTAATTCCTTAGTAACTTACAAAGTTGATTCTTTGAGGAAATTTAAGTTTGTTGTAATTCTTAATTATTTTACTTCGTGTCATGATTTATTTCTGCAAAACTGCTTATTTTAAGACACTGCCCGCTTCTCAATACACAAAAAAGTTCTGTTTAAAAATACAGCCACGTCTTGGTAATTGTTTTTAGCTGTTTTTAAAGATATAAATATGTGAAGAATACTCCAAACTCTTTTTTCCTTTTAAATTCGATTGTAATCCAACCCAAAAAGCCCTAAACGGTTTCATTTTTCCAGTTTTGTACTTCTCTGACAATAAACTAACATAAAAGCTGTCAAACCACATGGGCTGAACCTTTTTAAGTTTTAAATTCTCTACGGCAAAAAGCTTTTCCATAGCTGTTTTTGAAAAATGCCAAAGGTGTCTCGGTACATCAAATGCCGCCCAATACTTTCCGTAATGAGTTGCATCAAATGATTTAAAATTAGGAACGGCAATAAAAATAACACCATCCGGCTTAAGCAGACGTTTCAGTTGTTTGAGTTGAAATTCCAGATCAGGCACGTGCTCCAAAACATGCCACATGGTAATGACATCGAAAAAATGATCTTCCAATTCCGGATACGTTTCAACCATACAGACACTCTTTTGCCTTGCCACTGCTTTTGCCTTATCACTTGGCTCCATGCCAACAGCTTTCCAACCATACTTTTTAGCCTCGTTTAAAAAATCTCCGGTTCCGGAACCAATATCCAGAACGGTTCCCTTTTCCCCCGTCCAAAATTCAATGAGATTTATTTTATCGCGAATCGCTTTGCGTTTAACCAGTTGATACATTTTTTCGAATAAAGAACGCTTGCCGTCTGTGTGTGAAATATAATCATCACTTTCATAATACTTCGGCAAATCGGATAAAGAAGGCTGTGGATGTGTTTTTAGCAATTGCAGGTTTTCATCCATCAACAATTCGAATTCTTCCCCTGAAACGGAAAAATCTTTTACTTTAAGATACGGTTTTTTTAAAAAGTTCATTGCTGTAAAAAACGTTTTTATGTTTAAAAACGCCTGTGTTTATTGGGTTCTTTTAAATAGTTTCACGTGGAACAATAAGATAAATTTCAAATGTCAGTCATTGCTGAGCACCGAGATCCGCTGAGGCAAAACCTAGTTTACCTGCCCATATAAATTAATAATATAGAAATATCACTTGGAGAAACACCGCTGATCCTTGAAGCCTGTGATACGGTTACCGGTCGAATTTTTTTAAACTTTTCTCTAGCTTCAAACGACAATGACTTTATTTTGTCATAATCAAAATTTGAAGGAATTTTAACGTCTTCCAATCTTTTCAGCTTATCGGCGTTGTTTCGCTCCTTTTCAATGTAGCCGTTATATTTCACCTGTATTTCTGCCTGCTCTACTGTTTCGTCATCCAATTCATTCATGGCAATATACTCCTTGACTTTATCAAACAGAACAATATCTTCCAGCTCAATCTGCGGTCTGGAAAACACTTTATACATTTTATCCGACTGGGTCATTAAGGAACTTCCCTTTTGAGCTAATACCGGATTTGCTTCATCCGGTGTGATACTGGTTTCTTTGAAAAAAGCAACCATTTTTTCTGCTTCACCAAATTTATGCTCCATCCGCTTTAAGCGTTCGTCAGAAGCCAAACCTAATGCATGCCCTTTAGGCGTTAACCGTTCATCGGCATTATCCTGTCTTAACAGTGTTCTGTATTCTGCCCTCGAAGTAAACATCCGGTAAGGTTCTTCTGTTCCTTTTGTTATTAAATCATCAATCAGCACGCCGATATAAGCTTCATCCCGCTTTAATACAAAAGGTTCTCTTTCCTGAACCTTTAATGCGGCATTAATTCCGGCCATCAGTCCCTGCGAAGCCGCTTCTTCATACCCGGTTGTTCCGTTGATTTGTCCGGCAAAAAACAACCCCTCAACTAACTTTGTCTCTAGCGTATGTTTCAGCTGTGTAGGAGGAAAATAGTCATACTCAATAGCATAACCAGGACGAAAGAATTTCACTTTTTCAAACCCTTCTACCGAACGCAATGCTTTAAACTGCACATCTTCGGGTAACGATGTGGAAAACCCGTTCACGTAAACTTCAACGGTATCCCAGCCTTCCGGTTCCACAAACAACTGATGTCGGTCTTTATCTGCAAAACGGTTGATTTTATCTTCAATAGACGGACAATATCGCGGACCTGTACTTTTAATTCGTCCGTTAAACATTGGTGAGCGGTCAAACCCTTCTCTCAACAAATCATGTACGCTTTCAGAAGTATAGGTCATCCAACACGATTTTTGATGTGTCAACGGTTGCGTAGAGTCGAGATAAGAAAACTTATGTGGTTTATCATCCCCTTTTTCTTCTCTCATCCTTGAGTAGTCCAACGAACGACCATCTACCCTTGGAGGCGTACCCGTTTTCATTCTGCCGGATTCAAACCCAAGCCGAACCAGATCTTCTGTAATCCCAAAAGCAGCACTCTCACCTGCTCTTCCCCCTCCAAATTGTTTTTCGCCAATATGGATTAGTCCGTTTAAAAACGTTCCGTTTGTCAGCACTACCGTTTTTGCTTTGATTTCGATGCCTAATGAGGTTTTTATTCCCCTTACTACATTATTCTCTATGATTAATCCGGAAACCATTTCCTGATAAAAGTCCACGTTTGGCGTATGCTCCAGCATTGAACGCCATTCTTCCGCAAACCGCATCCTGTCGCTCTGCACACGTGGCGACCACATGGCAGGTCCTTTTGATTTGTTCAGCATTTTAAACTGAATGGCTGTTTTATCTGAAACAACACCTGAATATCCACCCAACGCATCAATCTCCCTGACAATTTGCCCTTTTGCAATTCCGCCCATAGCCGGATTGCAGGACATCTGCCCAATCGTCTGCAAATTCATCGTAACCAACAATGTTGTGCAACCCATATTTGCTGCCGCTGCCGCTGCCTCTGAACCGGCATGACCTGCACCAACTACAATTACATCATATTTATCTTGAAACATAGCTTTATTGATTGTTCCACGTGAAACACTTCACAGAAACCTGATTAAATCCATTTATTGTTCCACGTGGAACATCTTCATTTTTTCGTCTTCTTTTTTACGCATTAGCCTTTCGTCATCTTCAGACTTATCTTTGTAGCCACAATAATGCAGAATTCCGTGTATCATTACTCGTCTTAACTCTTCTTCGAAAGAAACACCAAAATCTACAGCGTTATCGGCAACTCTTTCAACAGATATAAAAATGTCTCCGTGTAAAAAATTTCCTTCACTATAATCAAAACTAATAATGTCCGTCAAAGTATCATGATTGAGGTACTCAACATTGATTTTGTGCAAAAAATCATCATTGCAAAAAACATAACTGATCTCACCTTCTGACTTCTCCTCAGACAGAATTACGGCAGAAATCCATTGTGAAAACAACGTTTCATTACTGAGTTCAAATTCAGTCTCATAATTAAAACTAATCATTCTTCTTAAAATATTCCTGAACCTTTTGGTTATAATTCGGCCGCAAAGGTAAGCTTTGTCTGTTTAATATTTCAACACTATTCAAATATTGTTGTAAAGCGGGCGGAAGCGGTTTTGCAGAACTTTTAAAGTCAGCTTTGTTTGTTTCCGACTGCCTCTTCGAATCCTCGCCCTGCTGTTGTAAGGCCTGTTCTAATTTGAGCATTTCATAATTAATGTTCAGCATGCGTTGCAGCACTTCGTTTTTAAACCCTTTATTCAGTATCTGCTTTTCAGCATCTTTCATCTGATCTAAAACTTTCTGTCCGCCAGGCGTTAACCCTTGTTTGCGAAGCTGATCCTCTAATTGCTGGCGTAAACGGCGTTGCTCCTGAAAAATCTCCATTAACTCACGTGCATTTTCTTCTCCGTCACTATTTCCTTGTCCGCCGCCACTCCCCTCTCCGGGCTTATTCCCTTTCTGGTTGCCTTTTCCTTTGTCTCCCTCTTTTCCTTCTTTACCACCGGGTTTTTCTCCTTTTTCTCCTTCTTTACCTTCACCCGACTTTTCACCCTTTTCCCCATCGCCGGGCTTTTCACCCTTTTCCATACCGGCTTTCATTTTTTCGGACAATCCTTTCTGTTTTTGTATAATATCCGGTAATTGAGCACCGCCCTGACCCTGTCCTGGCTTTGGCTTTCCGCCTCCGGATCCCATACCTGCCATTGACATTTGCATACTGTTCATCACATCAGAAAGAAAATCAGCTAAACGATTGGAAGCGGCCACTGTGTACTGCTGGTGTGAAACTCCTTTGGGAACAATCGCTTCAGCTAAAGACTCGAGTGATTTATCCACGTTATAGTGTACCTGTCCTATTTCCTCCGTGACCTTTTCAGTAATCATTTCATTTCGCAAAGACATGGCAAATAAACTGTCATCAATGTGCTTGAACTGTTGTTTTAAATCCTGTTGAATTTTTAAATATTTATTATATGACGGTGCTCCCTTTTTGAGTCCCTTGAATTGTTTCATCAAATTTTCCTGAGCAAATGAAAACGCTAATAAATTATCCAGGATCTGACGCATCATTTTTACATCTTCTTCCATTTGCTCCATTTGGCCGCCAGCCATACTTTCCATCATTTGCTTACTCATCTGTTTCATTTTCTGAGAGGCACTTTTCTGTTTTGGCCTGGCCTTATCCTTTTGATCCTTTTTTAATTCATCCGAAGCCTTCTGCATGTCTTCGTCAATACTCTTTTCCTGTTTTTCGTCTGAAGGAATATCAACCGGATTTTTTAAGGCTTTATTGTCTTTTTCCAAATCACGAAGTTCTTCTTGGATTTTATCAAACTCTTTGTTTAATTCTTCCTGTTTTTCAGGTGTGTTTTCTTTGTCTTCCTTGGTCAGTTTATCTTGTTTTTCTGCTAATTTATCCAATTTGTTGGCTAATTGCTCAGCCTTTTTCTCCACATAGTATTTCTTTGTCAATTCAACTAACTGCTCTAAGTTTTTTGCCTGATTCTTTGAATTCTGTTTGATTTTATCCAACTTCTCCTGAATATCCAAATCCTGAATTTTTTCTGAAAGCTTTTGCAATTCGTCTAATAACCGCTGATTTTCCTCTGATTGCTTCTCTACATTTTCAGCACGCTTTTCAAGTTTATCTTTTCGTTCATCCTTATCGTTCTTATTGAAATCCTTCAAATTATCTTTCAGGTCTTTGGTAAATTCTTTCATCATCTCTTCCTGTTGCTTTTGACGTTTGATGAAGTCATTTATCTTTTGCTTGTCTTTAAACTCAAGGCTTTCCTTCTCTTTACTCATTTTCTGAAGCTTTTCCATTTCAGACAACTGTTTTTCCTGGTTTTTGAGCGATTTTTGAAGGCTGTTGATGTTATCATGTTGTTGCCTGAATTGTTCATCCTGCCGTTCATCTTCTGTGCTTATCCGGTCTGAAAAAACCGAAGACTTTGAACTCTTATAATGGTGTAATGCATCATTGTCAAATACTTCAAAATAGTATTCATACGATACTCCCTCTTCTACCGGAAGATTTCCCGGAAAGGTAAAAATGAATTGATCAAAAACATCCTTCTTAACCGGAATAGCGGCTTTTAAGACCGCCTTTTCATTATTCTGAGGATAGTAAACGATTTGTAGCCTGTGCAGCCCGATATCATCGGAAACCTGACCGATAAGCACATTCTTTTCAACCCGTAAGCTATCCGGGGCATTACTGACGGTGATTGTTGGATACTGGTCTTTAATTGTGGTAAGCTGATAATTCAATTTTTCGTAATGCCTCACCTTATTATTTGAAGTAAGTATTTGGTATTCTGTATTTTGAAACACACTCTTACTATAAGAAAATTCGTTGTCAGATTCTTTAAAATTCGTCAGAACATCCCCTTCTGAAAACTGAACCTGGCGGGTTGCTATTGTTTCCACTCTCCAGCTTACCTGCGTTCCTTCGGGAATAATTGCATTACCGGATCCTTTTACGATCTCCGGTTTACGATTCAAATATGCCGGAAACTGTAACCGCATTTCAAAGTTTGAAATTGTGGGGACGGCTACCACCTCTAATTCATATTCATCAGACAAAACGGTATTGGCCTCGATATGGAACGGCAGGTTTTTATTTGGTTTTGTAAACCTGTATTCAAATACACCGGGCTGAACAGCTTCCATAAAATAACTTTCCTTGCCGATAACAATCATTGCGTTTTCGGGTACAATTTTGCCTTCTGATTTAACCTGCAGTATATAATCCTGACCTTGCTCCGTTTGAAGGTTTTCATTTAAAATCACAAAAGAAAAAGGAGCCGGAGGCGAAAACTTTTCGTTGTAACGAACAACCCTATTCATGCTCTCGGCAATAATACCGCTATTGCCGGACAACATAAAAAAAGCTAAAAACAACAACGGCACTATGGCCCATGGCAAATATTTGGCATTCTTTTTAAAATTAATAGCCTTGCCAAAAGGAATCGGTTGTAGTGATAAGGCCTTTTGTTCGATGGAAGCTAATAACAGTTCTGATTTTTCGCTTGTAGCTGAAAGCTGAAGGAAGTTTGTCAGTTTGTCTTCCACTTCCGAAAAATGGCTGCCAATAATCTGAGAAGCCTGTTTATAGTTAATGCCTTTTTGCAGTTTGAATAACTTAAATAACGGAAACAGTATAAAGCGGGACAGCAAAAAAAACTCAACCGCCACAAAAGACCAGAAAAGCAAGGTTCTGCCAACCGGCTTAAGCCATAAGAAGTATTCAATAAAAAGAGTGAAAAACAAATATAGCAGACCCAATCCCACAAAAAGAATTAATCCTTTAAGCAGTTCGTTAACATAATACTTTTTAATGAAAGCTTCTAACTTTTGATAAATCAAAGACTTTGTTTCCAAAATAATGCTACTTTTATTTATAACTGATAAAAGTACAATTTTATTCGATAGTCAAACGTTAAATGTTTTCTAATGAAATTAACGTAAAAATCGTTTTTTATACACGGATTTTGCGAATTATGACGAATAAAAATTTGAAACTGTATCTTTGCAAAAAAAACAGAAAAATGTCAAGACCTGTACGTGTCCGTTTTGCACCCAGTCCGACCGGACCATTGCATATTGGTGGGGTTAGAACCGCCTTATTTAATTATTTATTTGCCCAAAAAAACAATGGTGTTTTTTATTTACGGATAGAAGATACCGACCAGAACCGCTTTGTTCCCGGGGCAGAACAGTATATTTTTGATGCTTTGGACTGGATGGGAATTTCGCCATCAGAGACAGTTGGAAAGAACGAAAAATTCGGACCGTATCGTCAGAGTGAACGCAAACATCTCTATAAAAAATATGCTGATCAATTGATTGAGACCGGATGGGCTTATTATGCCTTTGATACTCCGGAAGCCTTGGATTTGCAAAGAAAGCAACATGAAGAACAGGGAAAAACATTTATTTATAATTGGCATAACCGTGAAAAACTGGATACCTCGCTGGTCATGTCTGCCGAAGAAACAAGCAAAAGGATTACTTCCGGCGAAGATTTTGTGATCCGATTTAAAACACCTGTGAATGAAGTTTTGGAATTGAAAGACATCATTCGTGGCGATATAAAATTTGACACGAACTTACTGGATGATAAGGTGTTGTTTAAAAGTGACGGTATGCCAACCTATCATCTGGCCAATATTGTGGACGATCATTTGATGGAAACTTCGCATGTAATTCGTGGCGAAGAATGGCTGCCTTCGCTCCCGCTCCATTATTTGCTGTACAAGGCTTTTGGTTGGGATGCTCCTGAATTTGCACATTTGCCTTTGATTTTAAAACCTATTGGGAATGGAAAATTATCCAAAAGAGATGGTGATAAAATGGGCTTTCCGGTATTTCCGTTGGAATGGAAAACAGAAGAAGGAGTATCATCCGGTTATAGAGAAGCAGGCTATTTTCCGGAAGCTGTGATAAACTTTTTAGCCTTATTAGGATGGAATGACGGTACCGATCAAGAACTGTTTTCATTAGATGAATTAGTGGAAAAATTCGACTTAAACCGCGTGCATAAAGCCGGAGCCAAGTTTGATCCGGAGAAAAACAAATGGTTTAATCATCAGTATCTGCAAAAGCAAAGTGATGAAAGTTTGGTGGATGAATTCCAAAAAATTGTTGTAGAAAAAACCGGAAAATGCGATTTCTCCTTCGTTGAAATGACAAAAATCGTGCGTTTAATTAAAGAACGGGCAAATTTTGTATCTGATTTCTGGGAATTAGCTGATTATTTCTTTGTTGCACCCGCTTCATACGACGAAAAGGCATCCAAAAACTGGAAAGAAGAAACCCCTTCTTTGATGAAACAAGTGATAGAAGTTTTAGAATCGATTGATAATTTTACATCTTTAAACATCGAAACAATTATAAAAAACTGGATGACCACCAACGAAATTGGGATGGGCAAAGTCATGCAACCGCTTCGGTTAAGCTTGGTCGGAGCCTTAAAAGGGCCTCATTTGTTTGATATTATTGAAATGATTGGCAAAGAAGAAACCGTTAAAAGAATTGAAAAAGCTATTCAAACGCTATAAAAAAAGCCTCTTGAAATTTCAAGAGGCTTACTTTTTTATCTAGAAACAATTAATTTCTGTTATCCACGTAATCAAATCCTTGATTGTATGTGAAATTTAAGGTTTGACCATTACTTAACGTCACATTAAAAGCTAAAACATAATTTGGAGCTGTTCCTGAAACAGTTACTGTTCCTCCCGTAGCAACAAGAATTTTATCATGTTGAGGATTAGAATACTGACCGTCTTGATTACCATCTATATAAATAGTTAATAAATTGAAATAATTAAATTCTGGATCGTCAAAACCAAAATTTTCATTGTATTGATAAACTCCATTTTGAAAAGTAGTTCCCAGGGCAGCAATACTTAAATCAAGAGCAAACTTAGCATTATCGGTCTCAAATCCAAAAAAAGTACCCGGTATTGCTGTTACTTCAATAGTTGAACTTGCTAAAACAAAATTAAATTCTGCATGTGTTTCACTGAAAAAATTGTAGTTATCTACTGCTTTTGCATCAGTAATAGAATAACTTATTCCATCAATATTTATTCCATTTGCATTATTAGAATTACTATCATCATCACTACTACAAGATAAAAAAGTCGCTCCTAGAATAAATGTAAAAATCAGTTTTTTCATTATTTAAATTTTAAGGTTAGATGCAAATAAATTAAATATTATTAATATAAGTTAACTTTTAGAGGTTTTTTTTAAGAAATTTTTTAAGTTTTTATTTGTATGAATAGTAATATTCCCGAGATTAGTTATTACAAATCTGCAATCGATTTAAAATTAATAAACCGTTAAAAGAATACTAAAAGCGATAGAAAAACACTGATTTTACAAAAAGGTTTTATTTTTACAGCATGTTAAGTGCACTTGAGCAATCTAAAATAACCGGCTTTATCGGGGGATTTTTAGCATTCTATCTGTTAAACATCAGTATAGATGTTGCCCCGTTATTTACACATCATCAAACCATTCACAATGAGCAGGAGAGCATTATTGAATTAATTATCGAAAAGCTTTTGGGGTTTGATGATACAATTCCGGAAAATAAATCAAACGAAGCCGAGCAAAATCAAAACGTAAAAAAGTCATTCACTATGGATGAATTTTTACTCTTTCCGCTTGATTCTAAAATGAAATCAGTACTTGCCAATTATGCTGAGCACTTATTTTTATACTTAAAAAATAACTTCATAAAGCTTTCTTTAGAAATTCATTCTCCTCCTCCGGAAGTTTAATTTAGTTGTAAAAACTTGTTTTCAAGACGGAAACAGACCAAAAACTGTATAAATTAAACCCGAAACAACCATGAACAAACTTTGTTTGAAGCAATTGCTTTACTCCGTTTCATTATTTTTAATCGGCCAGACAGCCTTTTCACAAAACGAAAAAGAAATCGAGAACACCTTAAAAGACAGCTTATATATTGAGGAAGTTCAAAACAAAACCGAAAAATCAAAAGTACTGCATGCCGAACCTCTCTACATTGACTTAATTCGCGATTTAGGAGCCCGAAAAGGCGAAAAAGAATGGAACGTTGGTTTTGGAATAACCGACAATTATGAATACGACGAATATTTAGCGTTGATAGAATATGAATGGGCACCGATAGACCGATTAGGTTTAGAAGTAGAATTACCGTTTACCATTTATCCTTCCAACAAAAACGGAATGGCTCCCGGAAGCAAACTCAACAGCTTAAAATTAGCTGGACAATATTCATTTTTAGTATCCGAAAAAATGAAAACATCGTTGGCAATTGGCTACATTCACGAGTTTGAAATGAATGAGTTTGACAATTACAAAAACGGAAAGTTGTTTGTTGGAAACATTTATAATCCCTTTTTTGTGGCAGCCAAACGATGGGGGAATAATTTTCATACGTTGCTGTACACCGGACCACTCTTTATTCATCATTTTGAAGACAATTCAACCCATACCAACTGGCAAATTAACAGTAATGTTCATTATATGATTCCGGGTACCCGAAACTTTATTGGTATTGAGTTTAATAAAGAAGTTACTAAAACGGATTTCGACATGATCATTCGCCCTCAAATGCGGGTTGGAATTGCCGACAATTTGCTGATTGGAATTGTAACCGGGATTCCGATCAGTAGAGAAAACCAACGGTTCAGTACGTTCTTCAGACTGATTTATGAACCAGGACATTAAAAGCAAAAAGGCTCCCGAAAAAGGAGCCTTTCTTTTGTATTGAAAGAAGTAATTTAAAAATAAAAGATAATGTTTCCTGCAATAATTCCCAGATTTCCTTTTAGTTTTCCATCGGCTAAAAGAACTACTTCTTCTTGTTTATTTAAATTATTCAAAATATTGGTTACTCCGTATTGATAGCTTAAATTCAAACGAATATTTTCAAAACCTCCGGTAATTCCGGCATGAATATTAAAGTTTATCGGGTTGATGTCTTCAATGTCCTGCACCCGAAGCAACTCATTCCCTACAATAAAATTATTTTCATCGGAACTATTGAATTTTAATTTACTGTTCACTTGCAACACAGGGCCAAAATCTAACGAAACCGGGCCTCCGCCAATTTTATAACACAACAATAAATGTACCTGAACTGCCATCATCTTGAGATCAACCTCTTTTGGTGAGATCCCGGAAAACGTTTCGATGGAAAATTTGTTCTCCGTGAAATTCATACCGTACACCATTGAAAAATTATTGTAGTAATTTCCACGCATGGATAAACCTGCCGTCCAGTTCATGGCTGGCTTTATATTGAAATTGGACGTGTATAAATCGGTTTGATTTAACCCTAAACTAACCCCGATATGGTTGTAATCACCCTTGCCGTATTGTGCTGAAACATTAGTTGTCAAAGCAAGTAAAACCAATGCGAAAAAATATCTTCTCATGAATTATTTGTAAAGTTGTAACAAACGTACGAGAAATTTCGTATCATTACATATAACAAATAAACTATTTTTTTATGACTGGCTACATTATTATTGTATTAGGTGTTTTTCTTCTATTAGCATCGTTTTTTACCGTAAAACAGCAAACATCCGCTGTTATTGAACGTTTTGGTCGTTTCAGCAGCATCAGACATTCCGGTTTACAACTAAAAATTCCTGTTATTGACCGTATTGCAGGAAGAATTAACCTTAGGATTCAGCAATTGGATGTTATTATTGAAACGAAAACAAAAGACAATGTATTCGTAAAAATGAAAGTTTCGGTTCAGTTTAAAGTAATTCAGGAAAAAGTATATGAAGCTTTTTATAAACTGGAATATCCACATGACCAGATTACTTCGTATGTATTTGACGTTGTGCGTGCCGAGGTTCCCAAACTAAAGCTGGATGATGTTTTTGAGCGTAAAGATGATATTGCTATTGCTGTAAAACGCGAATTAAATGAAGCGATGACTACCTATGGATATGATATTATCAACACCCTGATTACGGATATTGATCCGGATATCCAAGTAAAAAATGCAATGAACCGAATCAACGCTGCCGACCGTGAAAAAACGGCTGCTGAATATGAGGCAGAAGCCGGAAGAATCAGAATCGTAGCCAAAGCAAAAGCGGAAGCTGAAAGCAAAAGACTACAGGGTCAGGGTATTGCCGACCAAAGAAGAGAAATAGCAAGAGGTTTGGTAGAGAGTGTTGACGTTTTAAACAAAGTGGGTATCAACTCACAGGAAGCTTCTGCCCTGATTGTGGTAACTCAACATTATGATACGTTACAAGCTATTGGAGCCGACACAAATTCAAATTTGATTTTATTACCCAACTCGCCACAAGCGGGTAGCGATATGCTAAACAACATGGTGGCCAGTTTTACCGCCAGCAACCAGGTGGGCGAAGCAATGAAAAAAGCCAACAGTACTGCACGAATCAGTAAACCAAAGAAAAAAGATGAATTTGGTACGACCGAAGATGATGAATAAATTAAGAGAGACCTTCGGGTCTCTTTTTTTATAGAACATCATTTTGATTGATGAGAAATGAATTTTGATTTTGAAGCTTTGCTTAAAGGATAAACACCGGTTTTTGGAAATTTAAGAAATCTTAAAAATTACTTTCTCACAGAAAACACGAAAAACACAGAATTTTTAGTTTTTTGAATTTCTAAGAATGAAAAAAAGGTTGTAAAATCTTCAAAAACGAATTAGAAGCGTTTAAATTCATCTTCACTCAGAGAGTCATAAAATCACCTTGCTGATTATTTTTTGTTTCTAAAAAACGCTCTAAAAAAGTCATTTTTGATTGTTTTTTACAATAGAAAATTAAAATCAATAGAAAATATAAATAATAGTAAAAGCCACATAAAATTGTGGCTTTTATAGTTTTTGATTATAAAGTTTTTCGCTGTGTAATTTCTCCTGTCGTCGAAATGACACATGTGATGAAAAAATTTACTCCTTCCCTTCAATTTTTGCCCACGTATCTCTCAGACCGACCGTTTTGTTAAAAACCAATTTTCCTGCAGAGGAATCCTTATCTGTACAAAAATAACCTAACCGTTGAAATTGAAATTTATCTTCCGGTTGAGCAGTCTGTAAACTTGGTTCAACATATCCGGTAATTACTTCCAATGAATTGGGGTTGATGTAATTTTTGAAGTCAACTTCTTTATCACCATCCGGGTTTTCGTGCGTAAATAAGCGGTCATAAATGCGAACTTCTGCTTCTACAGCATGTGGAATCGAAACCCAGTGAATGGTTCCTTTTACTTTGCGTTGACTAGCCTCTGTACCACTGCCCGACTTAGAATCTACATCATACGTTGCATGAATTTCGGTGATATTTCCATCTGCATCTTTGATGACATTTTCGCCTTTGACGATATAAGCATTCTTCAAACGCACTTCTGTTCCCAATGTTAATCGGAAAAATTTCTTATTGGCCTCTTCTTGAAAATCTTCTCTTTCGATGTATAATTCTTTGGAAAAAGGTACTTTTCTATAGGTCAAAACATCTTCTTCCGGATTATTTTCGGCATCAAGCCATTCTTCCTGTTCTTCCGGATAATTAGTAATCACAAGTTTAACCGGATTTAAAACTGCCATCACACGTGGTGCCGTTTTATTCAAATCTTCACGAACACAGAATTCAAGAAGCGAAACATCAATTAAATTCGTTCGTTTGGCTATACCGATTGTCTTGGCAAAATTTCGTATGGAAGCCGGCGTATAACCGCGTCTCCTCATTCCGGAAATGGTGCTCATCCTCGGATCATCCCAACCGGAAACGTGTCCTTCCTGTACTAATTGAAGTAACTTTCGTTTACTCACAACCGTGTGTGAAAGGTTTCTTCTGGCAAATTCTCTTTGTTTCGGACGGACTTTATTACTATCATAAATTTGGTCTAAAAACCAATCGTATAATTCTCTGTGTGGTAAAAATTCCAGCGTACAAAGTGAATGTGAAATTCCTTCGATATAATCGCTTTCACCATGAGCCCAATCATACATAGGATAAATACACCATTGATCCCCTGTTCTGTGGTGATGTTTATGTAAAATGCGATACATAATCGGGTCACGCATCAGCATATTGGTCGAAGCCATATCTATTTTGGCACGTAAAACATGTGTTCCTTCCGGAAATTCACCGTTTTTCATGCGTTCAAAAAGGTCAAGGTTTTCTTCTACCGAACGATTTCTATACGGACTATTAGTTCCCACCTGTGTAGGCGTTCCTTTTTGCTTTGCCATTTCTTCCGAAGATTGGCTGTCAATATAAGCTTTGTCCTTTTTAATGAATTCAACCGCCCAGTCATACAGTTCCTGAAAATAATCAGAAGCATAGCGTTCTTCTGCCCATTGATAACCAAGCCATTGTACATCACGCTTGATAGCATCAACATACTCCTGTTCTTCTTTAGCCGGATTAGTATCGTCAAAACGCAGGTTAACCGGCGATTGATAATCGATTCCTAACCCGAAATTCAGGCAAATAGAGCTGGCATGACCCACATGAAGATAACCGTTTGGTTCGGGTGGAAAACGAAAACGCAGTTTATCCTTGGCAAAACCATTCTTTAAATCTTCCTCAATGATTTGCTCAATAAAATTGAGTGACTTTTCTTCTGACATAATTCATAAAATGAACGACAAAAATACGTAAAAAATAAGCTATTTCTTTTAAATGGTTTTCTAAAAAAATAACTGAAAAATTAGTCTGTTTCTAAATAACCGACCAACTGCATTTCTTATTACGGTTTTCAATATACGCAATTACGGTTTCCCTCAAACTTAGCTGCCGTTCATCGATTTTAATGTTAATTTTACGCTGTCTTCTGAATAATTATATACTTTTAGTGAAACAAATTTTCAAAAACAGCATAAAAACAAAAAACCATTTATCGTTTTTTTCGTAATTAAATGTAGTGTAGTGCCTATTTAAATTACAAAATAACAATCGATTGCTTTTGGGGTAAGAGCAATCCGGCATAAAGAATGTTTTATGGTTTGGAAAATTACCCCAAGAAAACTGCTTTTTTCTTCTTTATTTTCATTGCTGCTCAACAGCATCGGAAGCGGGTATGCTCAAACCATTATTATCGGAACACCTTCTTTAGGATTCACACAGGTCTGTGCCTCACAAGGATTTAATTCATATAACCTCAGTTTTACTTTTTTTCCTGTTACGAATGTTCAGCCCGGAAATCAATTCATTGTTGAACTTTCAGATCCGGCGGGAAATTTTGGTTCTCCAACTATTTTAACAACGTCTACCAGTACAACATCTCCGGTAAATCTTTCTTTTGCCATGCCAACAACAGCAGCCGGTGAAGCCTACAGAATCAGAGTAAGAAGTACTGCTCCTGCCGTAACCAGTCCGAATAGTGTTGCTTTTTCTGCTTATTATGCCGTTCATAATCAACCTTTTTCTATCAATAGTAATGTGGGAAGTGTATCTTTTTGCGAAGGTGGAAATGCCACATTGACGGTTGATAATAGCGGAACACCTGCCTCTCCCCTATTCTATTCAGGCTTAACCTATAAATGGTACCGCAATTTTGCAGAAGTTCCCGGAGCTACCGGCTCTTCTTTAACCGTAACACAAGCCGGTAATTATTATGCGATTGTGGATTATGGCAGTTGTGTGATGAACTCCTATTCAAACATGGTTACAGTAAATGTCACCGCCGGCATCAATTTATCCATTTCATCTGCCGGTAATGTCGATTATATTTGCGACGGAACGCCACGTCTTTTGACTTCTTCGCATCAAAACACAAGCTATTCTTACCAATGGTTCAAAAATAATGTGGCCATTGCCGGAGCAACCGGACCGACTTATAATGCCACACAAGAAGGAACTTATAAATTAAGAATCACGTTTGGCGGTTGTGTTTTTGAATCGAATGCCATCTTTTTAGAGTTAATTGATCTGGAAGCCGATTGGAATGTTGATGCCGTAGAAGTACTCATTCCGGGTGAACAACTTCAGATTAATTCGATAAATAATGCTGTAAATCCAACCTATGTGTGGAGAAAAGACAATGCAATCATAGCGGAATCAACTACTGCCAACCTCACTGTAACACAACCCGGAACGTATCAACTTACCGTAACAGAAACACAGGGCTGCACCCTTTCCGAACAACTGACCGTTGTAGTACAATATCCGATTGGGTTTACGGCAACCATTCAAAATTCAGGCGATTATCAATCGTGCAACAGCACTACTTCAACGTTGTCGTTGAGTTCGATTACGGCTCAAACATCTTCCGGAAACGTAACGGTTAATTTACCAAATGCCAGTTTTTCCTATCAATGGCTCTTGAACAATAATCCTATTCCCGGAGCTACAGGTGCCTCTTATACGCTTTCAAACGCCATACAAAACGGTTCTTATAAACTAAGAGTAACAGTTCCGACATTCACTCCGGTTGAATCGAATGCTATTTCCATTGCATTACAAATCCAAACACCGGTTATAACTGCTGTCGGAAGTTTGTGTGGCACTAATACCGTCCAGTTAAACAGTTCGGTAACCAATACTATTTATACTTATAAATGGTACAGAAATAATGCGTTGATTACCGGGGCTATCCAACCAAGCTACACCACCAATCAACCCGGAAACTATCATTTGGTGGTTTCACTCGGAACTTGTTCTTCTACTTCCAATACGTTGAATTTAGAGCAAAACAGCATTACGGCCAGTTTGAATCTACCTGCCGTTTCCATCATTATACCGGGAGAAACCAAAACGATCACTGCTACTACAAATGCAGTCAATCCGTCTTTTGAATGGTTTAGAAACAACGCCATTATTTCTGGGCAAACGGGCTCATCCATCAATGTGACGCAAAACGGTATTTACAAAGTAATAGTAACCCAAACAACAGGGTGTAATGCCACACAAGAGGCTGTTACAGAATTGGTTTATCCGGATTCTTTCAACATTACAATTGCTGCTAATGCAGGTTATACAGCTTGCGAAAGTGAGCAGGCAACGTTGTCTGTTACAAGCTTTAATGCGGTGAGTTCATCTCAAACTACATCTATTTTAAACAATTCCTATAATTATGTTTATGAATGGTTTAAGGATGGCGAATTGGTTCAATCATCATCAAATACAACTTATACGGTTCCTTCCTATCTGGAAAACGGAACGTATGAATTACGTGTTACGATTCCGAGTTTTAGTCCCGTAATTTCAAATGCCGTCGTTATAAAGTTAGGTATTTCTGATGATTTCATTATTTCATCCGAAGGTGTTTTATGCGAATCGGGGGGAAGCGTAACTTTAACTTCAACAGCTACGGATTCAAATTATATTTTGACTTGGTTTTCAATTGAAAGCGGAAACGAAATCGGAGCCGGAAACACGGTTACGGTTACACAGCCCGGAAGTTATTTCATGACCGTTGAATTTGACGGGTGTATATATAGTTCAAATACAATTTCAGTTGATACAATTACAACAAACGGAATAACCTTGAATACAGCCGATACCATCACGGTTATTCAGGGTACTTCAAAAGAAATAATTGCTTCCGGAGCAGATCAGTACACCTGGTATCTGAATAATGAAATCATAGGAACAGGAAATAGTTTTTCGGTAACACAAGCCGGAACCTATACCATCATCGGAACAATAGGCGATTGTGAATTTACCAAAACATTCATGGTTACCGTAGTTGAAAACACCAGTATTGTAGTACCTAATGTGATTACGGTAAACAACGACGGGATCAATGATTTTTGGTCGATTCCGAATGAATATGTAAACAAAGAAGATGTTGAGGTGATTATTTATTCACCCAAGGGAAAAGTAGTTTTCAGAGCCCGAAATTATCAGAATAACTGGCCTGATTCCTCTTTAGAATATTCTAAAACAGAACCGGTTTTTTACTATACCATTTCTGAAAAAGATGAAATTATTAAGCGAGGCTCCATTACCGTAATCGACTAAGCATGATCAAAAAGTACGTAACCGCTTTACTCTTTACCGGATTTGTGTTTGCCAATGTGCAGGCACAAGATGCTCCTGTCTTAACGTTTACGATACCTACGCAAAATACATTATTGTTGAACCGGTTTATGATGAATCCTACTTTTTCTGTCGTGCGTGAAACAGATTCATACCTCACACTTTACCACAGAAATCAATGGATTCAGTTTGATGATTCTCCTGAATTATACATGCTTTCCTACTCCGGAAAACACGGTGAAAGGGCAGGAGTGGGGATAGGAATTTATCAACAAAACTTAGGGATTATCACAAGTTTTGGAGGAGTTGGTAACTATGCCTATCAGATTCCGTTACGAGAAAATATGACGCTCACAATGGGATTCAATATTGCTTATTACAACAGTGGTGTTGACCGGAACAGAGCAGTGACGAATGAACCTGATCCGGCCATTATGGCGTTGCGAAACAACTCGTTGCTCACTTTAAAACCCGCCCTGAATTTAACCTGGGGAAGTTTTGACATTGGAATTTATGCCGAAAATTTTGTGGATTATGATTTTAAATCCAGTGAAATGGTCAAAGAATATGCTGAAAAAACCTATACCGGTCATGTGATGTATCATCACCAGATGCAAAATCAGGAAGGCTTATTTGAAAACGGTTTTTTCAGGTTGATCGCCAGAGGAAAAATGAATCAGACCGATGATTTTGTGTATGGCGGTTCGGTGATTACTAATTTCCCAAATCTAGGTTGGGTGCAAGCCGGAATTGATGATTTTTTTGGAGTGAATATTGGTGCTGGTGCTCATTTTACTAAAAAATTGTCTTTAGGATATACCTATGAAAGAGTGATCAATGATGGCTTGGTAAATTTTGGGCCAACCCACGAAATTACACTTTCCTATCGCTTTGCTGGAAAAGAAAGCGAAGAAACATACCACCGAAAATCATCAACAAAAAAGAAAACCACCGCTACAGTCAGAAAACCTAAAATAGCTAAAAAAGCGGAAGAATATGAAGCGGACTTTATGGAAGAAGAGTACGAAGATATGGCTGAAGAACCCATTGTAATTGAACCTGCTCCCAAAAAGAAAAAAACTGTTGCAAAGACAAAAAGCACAAAATCAGCAACCGTTGCATCAAAAGAAGCGAACGAAGAGGAGGATGTTGAAAACGAAAAATTGAAATCCTACTACAAAGACATTGAAATTGAAAAATTAAAAATGACGTTGGATGAAAATAATCTGAAACTATTAGAAATCATTATGAAACAAGACTCGGTTGAAAACCTGAAAAAAGCCGATTTTGAAAAGCGAATTGATAACATGATGCAATACATCCGGCGATTAGAAACAACGATTGCTGAAAAAGATTGCAACTGCGATCCGAAAACCACAGTGGTTACCGAAGAAAAAACAGTGGAAACTACTTTAAAAACCACCGTTAAAAACGGAGAATCTGTTGTTGTAAAAGAAGAAAAGAACGATTTAGAAAATAAATTACTGGCCATGAAATCTGCTACCAAAAGAGACGAAATCAAATTGTCATCAACTCCAAATAACACAAAAGAAACTGACTTGGAAAATAAAATTTCCAAATTAAAAAAAGAAGAACTAAAACCAAATACTAATTCAAAATTTGCCTTAACCGATGAAGAAATCAAAGAGTATTATTCCAGACTGACTGACAAAAAAAGAGCTACTGCCAAAAAAGGAAACTTTTTGCAGGTAGATAACCAAGAACCCGGATTCTACATTATTTCCAATGTTTTTTCCGAACCTGCTTTTGCAGATGATTTTATTAATAAACTGAAAAAGCGAGGAATTAAAGCCGATTATTTTATTAACCCAAAAAACAATTTCAGGTATGTTTATCTAAAAAAACATTCGGAATGGAGTGAAGCCCTAATCTCTTATTACACGAATGTTGATAACACCTATTTTGATGAAATATGGATCATGAACATTAACATAAAATAAACACCCCAAATGAAAACGCCCCAAATACCACACTTAAAAACAATTGCCCTACTCGGTTGTTTTTTACTACTCAACTTGGCTGCCTATGCTCAGGTTCCCGTTCCTTTTACAGTTCGTTACGAACGCAATTTAAAAGGAGATATGACTTTAATTTCAAACGGAATTGTGAACAGACGAACCAACTCAAACACACCGAATGACCCGTATAATCTACTCGGAAATTCATCGGAATACAACGATAACCTCAACATGCGATACATCGACATTGACGGTGATCCAAGTACGTTCAGTTCCAGCAGTGCTTCTTTAATTTTGCCTGCCAGCGGATGTAACAAAATTGTGTATGCCGGATTATACTGGTCGGCAACCTATCGTTTTAACAACGGCTATTCCACTTCACCGGGAGACGGCGATAATGTTCGGGCCAATGATTTTAATCAGGTTCGTTTAAAACTACCGGGCGGAACCTATCAAAACATTACCGGACAATTAATTTTTGACGGATTTACCAATCCCGATTTTATAGCAAACAGTCCGTATGCCTGCTATGCAGACATTACCTCATTAGTAACCGGCCTGGCCAATCCGGAAGGAGAATATACCGTTGCCAACATACGTGCTACACAAGGATTTGTAAACGGAGGAGGAGTTTCCGGCGGATGGACTATTTTCTTTGTCTATGAAAACCCAACCATGACCGGAAAATACATCACTGCTTATGATGGTTTTGCAGGGGTTCGATCAACCATTGGTCAAACAGATATTAATTATTCCGGATTCACCACTTTGCCACCACCTTTTCCGGTAAGAGCAAAATTAGCTTCGGCTGCTTTGGAAGGTGACAACAGAATTACAGGCGACCAGCTTTTGTTCAGAGCCGCATCAAACCCAACATTTACCGCTCTTGGGAACACGTTAAATACAACTAACAACTTTTTTAACAGCAGGTTAACGCTTAATAATACCGATTTTGTTGATCGGGTACCCAACAGTTTAAACACCTTGGGGTACGATGGTGATATTATTACGGTGGCAAATCCGCTCAACAATGTAATCCCGAATAATGAAACAGCGGCAACACTTCGGATTACTTCTACACAAGATACCTACTTTATGTTCTTTAATGCATTTAATATTGAAGTCATAGAACCGGATATTAAATTAGTAAAAACTGTCGAAGATTTAGCAGGAAACGACATCGGAGGGGCTGATGTAAACCTGGGGCAATTCTTAGATTATGTGGTTACATTTCAAAACGTAGGGAATGATGATGCAACCAACACAACCATTCGTGACATATTACCAATCAATACCAGTTTTATTTCGGTGGATTTAAGTGGAGCTCCGGGGGTGACTTTCACGCATGATCCTGCTTTTGATGAATTGACTTTTACTATCCCCAACAACTTAGTTGAAATTGGAGATCCGGTTTATACCATCCGGATTCGCGTGCAAGTGGCAACCACTTGCAGCGAATTGGAAGACGCTTGTTCGAATTTAATTCAGAACCAAGCTTATGCCACCTACAGAGGAATTTTAAATAGTAATTGGATATCAAACGATCCAAGTTTTGCCGGACTGGACAGTTGTGGATTTGGTCAACCGGGTCCGGCAAATTTCTTGGTCGATATCGATGATTGTATTTTTGAAAATAATGCCTATCTGTGTGGAACAAGTTTACTGTTAACCGCCGCCAACGGTTATGATACTTATACCTGGTACAACAGTAGCGGAGCTGTTATCGGAAGCACACAAACAATAACTGTTTCCAGTGTCGGAACCTATACGGTAGTGAATACCGCTCCGCCACCATGTATTGGCATTACGCAAACATTTAATGTTTTACTGTTTGGAGCAACGCAAACCAATCCGGTGATTCCTTTTGCCGATGAGGTGGTGATTTGTCCGAACAACGGTGAACAACTCCCATTACTGTTTCTATGTGGTTTGAATGACAGCCAGCTCATTCAAACCGGAATCAGTGATGCAACCAGTATTGTCTGGGAAGTATTGAATGAAGCCAGTTGTCCGGCTGTGGGCATTGACAATTGTGCTAATAATAATCCATCTTGTCAATGGAATCAGGTGGGAACCGGTGCCAACTTTAATGTGACTACCGCCGGGCAATACCGCTTGACCATCAATTATCAGGACGGCTGTTTTACCCGTTTCTATTTTAATGTTTATACGAACTTACTCGATATTCAATATGTTTCTACCAACATCCTTTGTAATACGCCGGGAAGCATCACGATAACGAATCTTCCGTCTGACTATCAATTTCAATTAGTTGATCAGATGACCGGAAACATTTTAGTTCCTTACCAAAATAATCCTGTATTTACTATTTCAAATGCAGGTGTTTATACGGTTCAGGTTACTCAAATTGGTGTTACCGATGGTTGTGTGTTTGAATTGCCGAACATTGGAATTCAACAAAATAATTTTCAGGTTAATCTGATCCCGCAAAACACGAATTGTAATGGTTTTGGAAGTATTCGGGTGCAAGCCACCGGAGCACAGCCACAATATCAATTCAGTATTACCAGTCCTATTTCTGCCACAAGCGGATGGGTGGTAGATAATGATTATATTTTTAATAACCTGAATCCGGGAACTTATACGATTACAGTTGTTACAGAAGATGGTTGTTCATTTACCGGAAATGTAACGATTGAAGATCAAAATAATTTAGCCGTAGTAGCTACCGTTACGCAAAGTATTGGCTGTAACGAAGGTGAAATCACCGTAACTGGTTCTGGTGGAAATCCACCTTATTCCTATGCAATCGGTACAATTGATGGGGTAGCTCAAAACCCAACTTCAAGTGATTTTCAACCGGAAAATACATTCGTAATCACAACTCCGGGAGAATATACGTTTATTATTGTTGATGGAAATAACTGTACAGTTAATTCTAATCCGGTAACAATTTCTATTTCTCCAGATGTTATTTATACAACCACAACACAAAATGTTTTGTGTAATGGCGGTTCTAACGGAATGATTACTTACACCGTTACAAATACCAACGGATTTCAGGTAACTTATCAATTGGTTGATGAAGACGGAAATGTCATCAGTACTAATAATTCCGGTATTTTTAACAATTTACCAGCCGGAAACTATACCGTGGTATTGGTTCAAAGTCAGGGAAGTAATACTTGTGAATTTGAATCAACATTTACAATTACTGAACCCTCTCCAATAACCGGTATTGCAGAAATTACTCAAAATTATACCTGTATTACCAATGCCGGAACCATCAACATCGTACCGGGAAGTATTTCAGGCGGAACTGCTCCGTATCAGTTTAGCATTGATGGTGTGAATTTTGTTTCTTCTTCAGAATTTGCAGGTTTAACCTCCGGAAATTATACCATTTATATTCAGGATGCCAATGGCTGTATTTTTACCACCAACAGTATTTCATTAGTTGCACCCAATCAAATAACGGATTTAACCTTTAATGCAACAGCTTTAACCTGTCCGTCGCAAAACACATCAGTAACTGTAACGGCTGTTGGCGGAACAGCTCCGTTTACCTATCAGATCATTGCTCCGGCCGGACAAACGGTAAACAACGGAATCAATCCTGTTTTTGGCGGACTCACTGCCGGAACCTTTACGTTTGAAGTAACCGACAGCAATGGTTGTACGTATCAGGAAACCTATACTATCAATCCGTTACCAATTATAGATGTAATTGGTCAAACGGTAAGCAATGTAGTTTGTTTTGGAGCTTCAAACGGAGAAATTTCGTTTTCTGTAACAAGCTCAAATCCATATAATTATCAAATTGTAAATAGTTCAAATGTGGTGGTTGCTTCGGCTAATAATTCAAATTTATCAACTATTTCGTTAACGGGTCTAATGGCATCAACTTATACCATAACTGTAACCGACACCGTTACTAATTGTACCGATACGGCAACTGCTGTTGTAGAAGCACCAAGTAGTGCGTTAGCGTTCACATTTGTTGCTAATCAAATTACCTGTAATTCTAACGGAAGTATAATTATTACAGCTGCCGGTGGCTGGGGAAGCTATCAGTACCAAGTCACTCAACCCAATGGGGTAGTGGTAGGCCCACAATCGAATACCGCTTTTACAAATTTAACACAAGCCGGAACCTATATAATTTCGGTCAATGATATAAATGGTTGTGTTGTGAGCAACACATTTAACCTAACTACACCAACAAATCCTGTTGCTGTAATTGCATCGTCATCCGATTTATGTTTTGACGCTAATGGGGCTACATTAGTAATTGCGGTGACAGGCGGTGTAGTTCCTTATACGTATAGTATCAACGGAAATCCATCACAAAATTCAAATACATTTACCAATTTAACACCGGGTAGCTATACGGTGGTTGTTACCGATGCCAATGGATGTACCTCAACTGTTTCGCAAACCATACAACCGGAATTAACAGGTGATTTATCGTTAACCAAAGGTTTGGATTGTACGGCATCGCCAAATGCTCAGATTTCAGCGACGGTTACTGGCGGATTAGCTCCGTTTACTTATCAAGTTTCTTTTAATGGTGGGGCTTTTGGATCATCTACGAATATAGTTGGAAGTGCTTTTATATATTCCACTGCTACTGCCGGAAATTATCAATTTTTGATAACCGATGCACAAGGCTGTACTTTTACCAGTCAAACTATTACTGTTGAACCGTTAACATTACCTGAAATTACTTCTGTTGTAGAATTACAAGGAATTTTATGTCACGGAGGAAACGAAGGTGAAATTCAAATCAATACCAACAATACAGTTGGATTGGCTCCATTTGTTTTAGAAGTAATCAACACCACTACCGGAGTAAATTACGGAACACAAACGTCAGGATTAACTGCCGGAACTTATCAAATTACATTGACAGATGCTAATTCTTGTACCGATACAGCATCCATTTCCTTAACGCAACCCAATCCGATTGCTTTTACAATTGCTACGGTAGATATTACGTGTAACAATCCGGGAGGTACTTCTTATGGTGAAATAATCGTGCAGGGAGTAACCGGTGGGACAGCTCCATATACCTATATTTTAAACAATAATTTCGGGTTTATTGCTTCTTATAATCCGGTAACCAATGAAAATCATTCGTTCCAGATTCTGAATTTCGGGATTTATAATGTGGAAGTAATTGACGCTAACGGATGTTTATTGATGATTGATAACATCATTATTGCTTCTCCTCCAAGTGATTTGATTATTGATGTTTCTGCTTCAACAGCTGACTGCGTGAATGGTGGAACAGCTGTAATTACAGTTACAGCCCCCGTAAGCAGCGGTTCATATGAGTTTGCTATTTTAGAAACCAATACATTACCTTATTCAACCAATTATCAGCCGGCAGATGTTGGAACACCGGAAACTTCTACTTTTACAGGATTAGTTCCGGGAGTAACCTACACGTTTGTCGTGCATGATCTGGTGACTGATTGTTATTATTTTAAAACTGCCGATACGCCAATTAATACCCCTTCTAATCTAACTTCTGTATTAGATGTGGTTGGAAATGTGAGTTGTACAGGAAGCAATGATGGCTTTGTGAATTTTACATTTGATAATTATGATGCAACGGCAACCAGTGTTTCGTATGAAATTTTTAATTCGCAATCAAATACTTCTACGGGAATTACGGGAACATCTTCACCATTAGGCGGACCAATTTCTGTCACAAATCTCGGGCCATTAGCTCCCGGAATTTATTACATTTTATTTACCGAAAATGGCGGAACCTTAACCGGATGTAGCAGTGCATCTGTACCATTCACCGTTTCTCAATCAACCAATTTATTGCAGGTAACAGCTAATGTTACCCGTAATGACAATTGTCAGAACAACAGAGGACGAATCACGGCAACCGGTCAATTTGGAACAGCTCCATATCAATATCAATTGGTAGTAGCGGGAGATCCTGCTCCAACAGTATTGACTTGGGCAGGAAGTACAACCAATATTTTTAATGTGGAAGGTGGAAATTATGTCGTGTATATTCGTGATACAAATGGTTGTATTCAATCGGATCCTGTGTTTGTTCCAACAGATCCATCTC
The DNA here is from genome assembly GCA_023434025.1 of Bacteroidota bacterium. Classification (GTDB taxonomy): domain Bacteria; phylum Bacteroidota; class Bacteroidia; order Flavobacteriales; family Flavobacteriaceae; genus Flavobacterium. Next base: position 6,949 of record JAEYTL010000017.1, on the reverse strand, counting down.
CGCAAATTGCGGCTACGGTTACTAATTTATGTACAGCGACTCAAGGGGATTTTATCATTGAAGTAACATTAACAACTGCCGGAATTGCTCCTTATACGTTTAGTTTAAACGGCGGAACTTTTCAAGCACAAACCGTTCCTACATTCACATATACCAATTTGAATTCAGGAAATTATTCTATCAGAGTGAGAGATTTTAACGGATGTATCCACACCGTAAATCTGACTATTCCTGTTCCGTTAAATTTAAGTCCGGCTGTAACTGCTCAAACCTCTTGTGCTGATAACGATGGAATTATTACGGTGACTCCTTTCGGCGGAAGCGGAACATTTACGTATGAATTACAAAACAATGTGGGTGGAGTTGTTGTAGCGGCTCAAGCTTCTCCAATATTCAACGGATTGGCTTCCGGAAATTATGTAGTCGTTATTAACGATACAACCACAGGCTGTTCTGCTCAAGCTTCAGTTGAATTAGAGCCTGCAACCCCGGTCACTTTTACAACTGTTCATAATGATGTAAGTTGTAATGGCGGAAATGACGGAAGTATTACCGTGACTTTACCGGCATCTAACGATAATCCGATTTATACGTATGTTTTAACTGATGGTATAAATGCACCAATTTCTCAAAATAATGGTATTTTCACAGGATTATCAGCCGGAACGTATACAATTACTGTAACTTCTGCCCGAAATTGTTCCTTACAGGAAATAATTGTAATTGATGAACCGGCTTTATTAACCGTTGCAGCAACGGCTACTGATTTTGCTTGTGATGCTTCGAATGTGGTGCAAACGGCAACCATTACAGCCACAGCCTATTTTGGAACTGCTCCTTATGTTTACAGTATTAACGGAACCAATTTCTTCACATCCAACACATTTACCATCGTAGATAATGGAAGTGTTCAAAACATTACCGTTACAGTCCGCGATGCAAATAATTGTTTGGCAACCACAATAGTTAACATTAATCCGTTGCCCACAATTACAGCGGTAACGGCATCAACGGTTACTAATTTAACGTGTACGAATGATGGAACCGTTCAAATTGATGTTACAGGAGGATCGGGTGATTTCACTTTTGAATTATTACCCCAAGGGAGTCAACCTGCTGTTACTCCGGGAAGCGGTGTTTTCAGTGCCAACTTTACATTAACAACACCGGGAACCTATACTTTCCAGGTAACCGATAATGTAACAGGATGTTATTTTATAACTGCTCCTTATCTAATTGCTCCGTTTGATACGATTGAAGCAAGCATCATCAATTCATCTGCTGTAACTTGTTTTGGTGATACAGATGGAACAATCACCGTAAATGTTTTGGGTTATGTTGGAAATGTATCTTTTGTAGTGAATGATATTCTGGGAAATACCGTTGCTTCCGGTAGTGGAAACACTGCTATAAATCCGTTTATTGTTTCAGGTTTATCCGGCGGAAATTATCAGGTAATTGTAACGGCTACTGATACGCCGTTCTGTACAGCTACATCCAACTTTACAGTTGTTTCTTCGCCAAGTGAGCCATTGGTTTTAACGGCTAATGAAACAGCAAATGTGACGTGTACCAACAATTTAGGTGAAATTTTTGCCAATGCAACCGGCGGATGGGGAACCTATCAATATGAATTGGTCAATAACACGACTTCTACAACGGTTCAACCATTCGGAACCAATTCGTTATTCACCGGATTAGCTGCCGGAAATTATACGGTTTCTGTGCAAGATGCCGGAGGATGTTTAGTAAGTTCAACGGTTATTTTGGTTCAACCGAGTTTAATTTCGGCAAATCTTACGGCTACCAATACTAATTTACTTTGTTATGGTGATACTAATGCTTCTGTAACAGCAATGAATGTAATCGGAGGCCAAGGAACATATCAATATATTTTAAATACGTATGATTCAACCGGAACAACCATTGTAATGAGTTCCGGAGGACAAACCAGTCCGACTTTCAGCGGATTAGTTGCCGGCATTTACAGCATCACGATTACTGATGGTTGGAATTGTGATTTTACAACTAATCTCATCACTATTACAGAACCAACAACCGTACTGGCTTCGTTAACCTTAACAAGTTCATTGACCTGTACAAATGATGCGGTTATCACTGTTTCTGCTTCGGGCGGAACTGCTCCTTATCAATACAGTACCGACGGGATTAACTTTACCAATACAACCGTTTATAATGTTGGTTCAGGATCGTATCAATTCTTTGTAAGAGATGCCAACAATTGTGCAGTGGTTCAATCGAATCAAATTACGATAGAAACCATTCCTGATTTAGAATTGAATTTGAATCTGAATAGTGCCAACATCAACTGTTTTGGAGAAAGTACGGCCACTATTATGGCTAACACAACAGGCGGTTTAGGAAATTACAGTTACACACTTTTAGACGGAGCAAACAACGTAATTGCCGGTCCGCAAAACAGTGGAATGTTTACCAACCTTCCTTCCGGAGATTATGTAGTTTCTGTTGTCAGTGTGGATTGTACGGCAGTTTCATCCGTTATACAGATTACCGATCCGCTGGAATTGATGATTTCTGATTTAACGGTAAATAATGTTTTATGCCATGGTGGTGCCAACGGAAGTGTTTCCATCCAAACCACAGGAGGAACAGGAACAGTTCAATATGCTATTTCACCAAACCTGAATCAATTTTTCAACACCGGAACATTCAACAATTTGGCTCCCGGTAATTATGATATTATTGTTCAAGATCAAAACGGTTGTTTTATTTTATTAGATATCGAAATCACGGAGCCTGCTCCATTAGCAGCTGATGTCGATTTAACGACGGTTATTCAAAACCTGTGTTTGGGCGATGATGATGGTTCGTTTACTGTTTTGATTACCGGAGGAACAGCTCCCTATTCAACCAGTTTAAACAACCCGGATCCGGGTGCATTTGTCGAAGGACAGTTAACCTTTACAGGATTAACAGGCGGAACCGATTATTTTATCTTTGTTAAAGATGCCAACGGTTGTGAAACCATTGCTTATATCTTTTTAGATGCACCGGTAGAAGTAATTCCTGCCATTGAATCGGTTGTTTATAATTGTACCGGAAATGTTCCCGGCAACATCGTGACCGTTTCTGTAAATGCATCGGCTGTTGGAAATGTTCAATATGCTTTAGATGGCGGAACCTATCAAACCTCCAATATATTTATAAATGTTCCTGCCGGTAATCATACCATTTCGGTTCAACACACCAATGGGTGCACCAAAACTGTGGTTGTAAATATCGATAATAATCAACCGTTGAATGCTACTTTATCCAATGTTCAAAACGTACTCTGTACTGGTGCTTCAACCGGAAGCGTAACAGTTGATGTAACCGGAGGTACCGGAACAATTGAATATGCTATTTCACCCAACTTATCCACATTTACAACGAATAATGTGTTTACTAATCTGGCTGCAGGAACGTATGACATTATCGTTCGTGACGGAATCGGATGTAGTGTTATGCAACAAGTAATCATTACAGAACCAACTGTAGTGACTTCAACAGTTTCTGCTTTGGTACAGGAATTATGTACCGGTGACGGAAATGCAAGCATCACAATTGCTGTGAATGGAGGAGTTGCTCCCTATTCAACAAGTTTAAATAATCAAAATAACTTTGTAGCCAATCAATTTACATTCTCTAATCTAACAGGTGGACAAACTTATACCATTTTCATTCGAGATGCGAATGGTTGTATTTCATCTGTACCAGTAACATTAGATGCTCCTGTAACGATTAATCCAACAGCAACTATAACCTATGTTTGTACAGGAAATGTTGTTGGAAATATGGTAACAGTTGCTGTAAATTCAGCGGTTGAAAATGATGTAACCTATTCGTTAGACAGCGGAGCTTTTCAAGCATCTGCAACGTTCACGAATATTGCGGCAGGAAATCATACAATTACTGTGAGACACAGTAACGGGTGTGAAAAACAAGTTCCGTTTTCTGTCAACCCGCCTACACCCATACAAGCTGTATTTACAAAAACAGATGTAAAATGTAACGGTGAATCAACCGGGTCGTTCCAGATTTCGGCTTCCGGCGGAAGCGGTCAATTAGAATATGCTGTTTCGCCAAACCTGACTGACTTCAGTACAAACCAAACATTCACCAACTTACCTGCCGGAAATTACACGGTTATTGTTAGAGATGAGATTGGTTGTACAGCTACATTAAATATTACCATCAATCAACCTAATGTTCTTGATACTTCTTTGGTAACCATGTTCCCTGATTTATGTGCCGGTGATAATGTAGGTGCCATAGAAATTGATATAAACGGCGGAACAGCTCCTTACTCAACCAGTTTGAACAACGAGAACAATTATACGCCAAACCGTATTTTATTTGAAAATTTAGCTGGTGGACGTACCTATACCATTTATGTACGGGATGCCAACGGTTGTGTTATGACTTTACAGGTTGGAGTTGATGGTGGTGTTAGTATCTCTCCCGGAGCAACTGTTGTTTACGGTTGTATTGGCGATTCAGCTTTTAATACCGTTACCATCAAAGTGATGCAAAATGTTGAATCAGATGTAACGTATTCATTAGACGGCGGTGCATTTCAAACCGGAAATACATTCACTAATCTGTCAAACGGAAATCATTCCGTAACGGTTCTTCATGTGGATGGTTGTTCAGAAACAGTCGGATTCACTATTTCAAATTACATTCCGATTACGTTGACGTTAGCTGAAACTTATCAGAATCAGTTTACAGCAACCACAACAGGGGGAAGTGGAAATTATACTTATTTCCTTAACGGTGTAAATTATGGATATAACAATGTTTTTCAAATACTGGCAACCGGAACCTACACCGTTCTTGTCCGGGATGAGAACGGATGTACGGCCGAAGCCCAGATTTTTATAGAATTTATCGATATTGATATTCCTAACTTCTTTACACCAAATGATGACGGTGATAATGATACGTGGGTTCCTGAAAATTTAGAAGGATTTCCAAATGCCCGTGTAGAAGTTTTTGACCGTTACGGAAGAATTATTACCCAGTTCGGGCACAAAGGCGAGTGGGACGGAACCTATAACGGATCACTGTTACCTACCGGTGATTATTGGTACACCATCACACTCGACGGCGGAAGACAATTTGTTGGAAATGTGACCCTTTACAGATAAAAATAAAAAATAACCAACTCCAAATCGCCACAAGTTTGGAGTTGGTTTAACCCAAAAACCTACAACCATGAAAAAATTAGCCCCATTTTTCATTTTGCTTGCTTTTCTGAACGGAAAAGCCCAGGAATTAAACCTCCCTTCTTTTACACAATACCTGGCCGATAATCCGTTTGTGATTTCACCGGTATATGCCGGAATCGGTGATCATGTTAAAATCAGAGCCAACGGATTAACCCAATGGGTCGGAATTAAAAATGCACCGGAAAACATGTCGCTTGCTGCCGATATGCGAATTCACGATCAATCAGGAATTGGCTTGTATCTGTACAGTGATAAAAACGGGAACACCCGTCAATCAGGAGCCAAAGTAAGTTTTGCCCATCATATAGTGATTGATAAATATGCCGAACAATTTGTTTCGTTTGGTATTTCATACAACCTGAATCAGTTCCGGATTGAAATTGAAAATTTTACCGGACAGGATATGGCAGTAACCGACGACAGGCGGTTAACCAACCACAACATAGATGTAGGTTTTTTATACCGTAAAAACGGTTTCTACGGTAGTTTTACCGTAGCGAATTTATTGAACAAAAATGTTGACATTTTTAATGATATCGAACCGTTGGAACTCCGTAATTATCAGGTTTTTACAGGTTATAAATGGCGAAGTAATTCCAACAGTGATTTTGAAGTGGAACCATCCGGGTTTTTTCAATATTTTGAAAGTGATAAAAGATCAACGACCGACTTGAATTTGAAGTTGCGATTTTATAACTTTGAGGATTATTACTGGGCAGGTGTTTCCTATCGTTTTTTGAACGATCAATTGTTGGAACCTTTGAATATAGGGCCTATGCTGGGATTAAAAAGAAGTAATTTTTATTTCGCCTATTCCTATCAGGTAACGCTCAACAAACTGGTGAATTACAATTCGGGAACGCACATGGTAACAATTGGTCTGGATATTTTCCAGGGCATCAGCAACTGTCCGTGTACCTATTAAAAAAAACAAATGGGAACTATTAAATTACAAAACATCCGTACGTTTTCGTTTCACGGCTGTTTGATGGAAGAAAGTAAAATCGGCTCCGATTATTCAACAGATCTGGAAATTAAAACCGATATGCGAAAGTCGGCCGTTTCAGACGACTTGCACGATACAGTAGATTATGTTCATCTGAATAAAGTGGTCGTGGAAGAAATGGCGATTCGCTCCAAGTTATTGGAACACGTAGCCCATCGCATTATCAAACGTGTTTTTGATGAACTTCCGGCTGTTTCACGGGTGATGGTTTCGGTTTCTAAACTCAATCCGCCCATTGGCGGTGATGTGGAAGCGGTTACGGTGGTGATGGAGGAGTATAGGAGTTGAGATTGATGATTAACGATTTAGGATTGCAGATTTTTTTAAACTTCTTAAATCAAAAATCGTTAATATACATTCTGCAATTAAAAACTTTTTATATATTTGCAATCCAGTAAAAAACGGCGTCGTGGCCGAGCGGCTAGGCACCGGTCTGCAAAACCGTCTACCCCGGTTCGAATCCGGGCGATGCCTCTAAAACCTTCAAGGAAACTTGGAGGTTTTTTATTTTAAATTTTTAGAAAAAATTAATTAAATATATTGCAAAACCGTTTACCCCGGTTCTCCCGATAGATTCTGTGTTGATTTCCAAAATAAAATCTAAATTTTTATTAGTTTTGTTTTTCAAGACAGTCTCTGAACTAGTCTCTATAGCGTGTTTAAACCATTTGTGTTTGCACGCTATTTTTTG
>JAEYTL010000049.1 GCA_023434025.1 Bacteroidota bacterium | reverse complement strand
TTAAGACACTTCCAACGGAGTTCAAAGCCATAGCTTATCCGAACCCGTTTGCGGTAAGTTTTGGTCTTGATGTTCGTACATCAGGTACTGAAAAGATAAGCTTAGCGGTTTATGATATGACGGGAAGGCTTTTAGAGTCCAACGAAGTGGCTGTTACAGAATTGTCCAATTATCAGTTTGGAGATCGTTATCCGTCAGGTGTTTACAATGTAATTGTAACACAGGGTGAAGAAACGAGAACCGTACGGGTGGTCAAACAATAAGTTTCCGAAAAAAAATATAGACTTAAGTCCCCGGAAAACGGGGACTTTTTTGTTAATATCATTATGAATCTCCGGTAAAAAATAGCATACTAATGAAATATTTAAAAGTATATTTTACTATTTATAAAATTTAACATAAATATTTTCAAAATAACTAATGTAATTGTATATGTTTGCAACGCCTCAGAATCATCCTTAGCTTTTCTGAAATTGTTGTGGAGGAATAAACTAAACTCCAAAAACAATTTTTAATGAAAAAAACAATTTTAGGAAAGCAATCGCTTTTTGCTCTTGCTTTGGTAGCTTCTGTGCTATCGACAAACGACATCACTGCTCAAACAATGAGCGGTAACGGAACAAAGGCGTGGTTTGGTACAGCAAACTGGACTAGCCCTGCTGCACAACCCACAACGAATGGCAATGTAATTATCAATGCAACAGGTGCATTGACGATAAACATGAACAGTGTGAGCAGTGTTACATTATCCTCATTTACGGCACAAGGTAGTAGTAACATAACGATGAACAGCAGTGGTACGGCAACCATTACAACGAATGCGTTGACAATTAACCGCTCATTCAGTTTCAGCAGACCGTTTATTTTAACTGGAACGGGAACAGTAGCTTCCAGCCAGACTTTAACCTGTGCTGCTGATTTAACCCTGAACAGTGGTGCTACACTGACAGTAAACGGAACCCTTTCAAATTCATCCAACACCATTACAGTTAAGAGCGGAGCTTTACTTATTTTTGGTTCCGGTTCTAATCCTCCCAGCAGGATAAATGTGGAAGCTGGTGGTGAAGTACGTTTTACCGGCTCCGGAACAGTGACAGGACTTACGACCTCTAATATTTACGGAAAAGTTTCATTTCAGGGAACCCGCTCAGGAGCCTCAGGATTTAATGCAACGTATCAGAACGGTTCAACGTTGGAGTATAAAGGAAGCAGTGCACAAACAGCCTATTATCATGAAATGAAATCTTCCGGGATTTCAAACATCATTATTGATAATAGCAGCGGGGTTAACTTTGCAAGTTCTTTACCGCCCTCGCCCACAATAAACGGTACACTTACGTTAACCAACGGAGTATTGAATTTTGGGGATAATGTCTCCTCAAAAATAACCTTTACAGGCACTAATCCCATTGTAAGAACGAACGGCAGCATTAATGCTTCCGGAACGTATGCTACCCTTATCTTTAACAATGCGAGCGGAAATTTTACTTTACCTAACAACCTATTTAACAATACCACAATAACCAGGTTACAGGTTAATATGCAGACAACCGGAACGCTAACGTTGAACAATCAAAACGTAACAGTAAGCCAATTGTTATTAACTAAAGGACATTTGGCGGTAGGAAGCGGCAACCTGACTTTTGGAGGGGTAAACACAACCTTCGGAACCAGTACGCTTAATAGTACGAGTATGGTAGTAACGCCTAATGCAGGTTATTTGTGTTACAGCTTTCCGGCCGGAGCAACCTCACCGGTATTATTCCCGTTGGGAGAAACTACCGGTACAACGGAATACACACCGTTGACATTCGGTTTTTCGGCTAATTCTGCTGCACGTACAATCGGTTTTAAAATTACAGACGGCGTTTATTCCAATACAGGATCCGTTTCCGATTACCTGACAAGGTATTTTACGATGTATGCCACATCAACGGCAGGTGCATATGAATACACATTAGCAACAAAATATAATAATGCTTCAGGAGATGTAATCGGAACTGTAAGTGCTATTCAACCGGCTGTTTATGACGGCAGTACCTGGAATCTTTATCCGGGGGCAATTAATGCTTCCCTTAGTCAGGTTGAATATCTTTCAGCTACTGAAACAACCGGACCGATAGGCAATGGTTATATTTACATGGGGCGTTATGTTACCGAAGGTGTAACCAATACAACATGGTATTTAGATGCTGATAATGATGGTTATTATACCGATACTCAAACAGCTCCCTCTTCTCCTGGAGATGGATGGACAAGTACTGAAGGGATTAGCGGAGATTGTGATGATCATAATCCGACTGTCTGGCGATTAGGTTCATTCTATTATGACGGCGACGGCGACGGTTATGCTGCCGGAGGATTACAATCGGTTTGTTACGGTGTATCAATTCCTTCCGGATATTCTGAGACTTCACTTGGTTTGGATTGTGATGATACTGATCCGGCTGTCTGGCAATCAGGCTCATTCTATTATGACGGTGATGGCGATGGTTATGCCGCGGGCGGATTACAATCGGTTTGTTACGGAGAAACTGTGCCTTCCGGGTATATTGAAACATCACTTGGTCCGGATTGTGATGATAATGATGAAACAATTAATCCGGGAGCGGTTGAAATCTGTTATGACGGAATCGATCAGAACTGCAACGGTAATTTAAATGATGGTTGTATAATTGTTCTGGCAAAATTGCGTAATGACAACTGTGGTTCAACTTTGACTGCGATTAATGAAATTCTGCGGGGCGATTTGGTATCGCCAAGTGTACCCAATGGAGTTGCCCGTACAGGTTACCGTTTCCGATTGACCAATACCGCAACCAATGCGGTTCGTGAAGTTGAACGTCCTAACTATGTTTTCCAGATATCTAGCACCGATATTGCTGAATATGCCACGGTTTATACTGTTGAGGTAGCCGTACGTTTAAACCAGCAATGGATGCCTTACGGGGAGGTTTGCACGGTTGTAACACCGGGAATACCTTCAACAGCAATTGCCGCAAGTTCATGTGGAACTACTTTGGTACAGATGAATAATATTATCCGTGCGGAAGTTATTCCGGGTGCTGTTAATTATGAGTATGAAGTATCATTAATTGAAGGAGGTGTAGCAGTTGAAACCACTACATTGGTTCGTTCGGCTGCCAACTTTAATTTGTTGCTTTTAAGTGGTATTTCTATTAAATACGGTGCAGAGTACAGCATTCGTGCAAGAGTTGAAGTTTCAACAGACACAGGTTTGCAGTGGTCAGTTTATGGAGCAGCCTGTTCTGTTTATACTTCGGCAGCAGCAGAAGCTCAGCTGGACGGTTGCGGTTCGGAAGAAGGTTTGATGCCGTCATCATTAAACACTGTAATTTATGCCAGTCCGGTAGGTGGAGCTGCCCAGTACCGTTTTACGTTAAGTGATGGTATGGGGTATAATCAGGTGTATACCAGCAGTACCAGAACATTCAGGTTGAGTAACTTTAATGCGTTGTCACCCCTGACACCGGGAGCTATGTATTCGTTATCAGTTGAAACATTGGTTTACGGATTCTATTACGCCGGAAAGGATTGTAATATTACGGTTCCGGGTGGTTCAGGTACTTTTATCCGACCTGTTGAAATTACAAAAGAAGAAACCGGCAAAGTGCTTCCGCTGACGTTTAAAGCTATCGCTTATCCGAACCCGTTCACGGTAAGTTTTGGTCTCGATGTGCAAACAGCAAGTACTGAAAAGTTGAACTTTACAGTGTATGACATGACTGGAAGACTTTTGGAAGCCAGCGAAGTGGCTGTGACGGAAGTGGCCAATTATCAGTTTGGAGATCGTTACCCGTCTGGCGTTTACAATGTAATTGTAACCCAAGGGCAAGAAACGAGAACCGTGAGAGTGGTGAAACAATAATCAAAGTTGCTGAGTTAAATAATGAAAGCCTCCGATTTCTCGGAGGCTTTTTTGTTTTTATTGTTGATTATCAAATGATTGGTAGTTATCTGTACAGAATCTGTATGTGATGATTTCTTCTTAGTGGAATAATTTTACAGAAGCAGGATTTGCGTGAGGGATAGAGCCATTGTTTGAGCTCTTTTTGTGGAAGACCAACGGGATGTAACAAAAAAGCGAGTGGCGAAAGCCCGACCCTTGGGGCACGCCGTAAAAACTATTTTTATACATATATTGAAATCACGAAAATGAAATAAAAAAGCAGTAGTAAATCAGGTTTACTACTGCTTAAAAAACTAAAAAATATTACTTAACTAACCTCTTTGTGTAAGGAAAAAGAAATAATTAGTTCATCAGAACTTTTGCAGACTTCTCTCCTTCTTCTGATTTTACATTGACAATGTAAAGACCTTTGTTTAATTCAAAATTTACATCTGAAGCTGTGCTGAACGATTTAACTAAAGCTCCTGTTATACCGTAAACTCTAACATCAGTATTAGAAACAACATTTTGAATATACACTTGATTTCCTGCTCCAAAAACATTGGTTGTTAATCGATCTACATTATCTAAACTTAATGTTGTTTCTACAGTAGCTCCGGTAACTTCTACTTTATACAGATTACATGCTAAGTCACCGTAAATATATAATGTAGTAGCCCCACCGGTGTAATTAGCTGTTAAAATTGGAAAATCTCCATTTCCGTTGGCATTAGTTGTAGCAGAACCAACAGCGGCAGTTCCATTAGATACATACAATGTACGTGCAGCTCCATTACTACCTGTTCTGAACCAAACTTTTACTGTACAAGATCCACTTACTCCAAAAAACAAGTAACGTTGTGTTGGCATTGGTTGGAAATCACCTGCAGGATAACCTCCGCCATTCATTTGAAATCGTTGAGTTGCAGAAAATCCATCACCAAAAGTTAAATTGTTGTTTGTTATGGCACCAAAGTTTGTATTGGATGCAATAGGAAATAATCCTAAATTATCAACTACTATTGGTTCTGTACCAATTCCGTTAGATAAAGGCCAAGTTGCTGTATCGTTTCCAAAATCCCAAATTTTTGTTTGTGCATGTGCAAGTGTTCCGAAAAACAGCGATGCAATGATAAGTGATTGTAATTTTTTTCTCATGATTTATTAAGTTTTAATGTTAGAAATAATTTAAAGTAATCGATTACGTAAAAGTAGTAAAAAAAATTATTTTGCAACTATTTTGATGATTTTTTTTGATTTAAATATTTTTGAAAGAGAAATTTTTTTAAAAATTCAATTTACAGCGGTTATTTTACTTAAAAAACGGTTATGACTTGATGAATTTAAAATAGTGCGTTTTACCTTCCGTAACAACCCTGCCAAAGTATAATCCGGATGAAAGTGTATCTAATGCTAACGACACTATTTCATTTGATCTAATTGATTTTGTAACGGCCTGAATTTGCTGACCATTTGAGTTAAACAATACTATTTGAACAGTTGTTGACGGAGTGTCGTTTATTTTAACATTCAAATAATCTGTTACTTTTGTGGGGTAAACAGTAATCGTTGCATTTTCGGTATAATCAATTACATTAAGATTTTCACATTCGTTGGGAGAAATCCCACCTTCTGCCGTTACAATCAGCGTTGCCCCTGCCCCACATGTTGCGTCTGTAAGCAAATTTGCCACTTCATGCACAGGTACGGTTGTGGCAGTATAACTTGGCGGTGAAACGGTTCCGATATTTGATGCAGCATCCAGACAATTGTTAAAGTGAAGTGATACAGTCCCACCGTCTCCCGGATAATTTGTAAATACATTATTGATGTTTCTAAAATCCGTATTTTCAACATAACAGCTTGTATGGTTAACACCGCCGCCAAGTCCTAATGCTCTTGAATTGGAAATCCCGGTATTGTAATAACAATTTAAAATATGCAACTGTGCATTTCTGGCCCGCGGCATTCTCTCCCGGCAACCGGAACCCCAGAAACAGTTCTGAAAAGTAATGCTAAAGTGACCGTCTGCAGGAGCATCGTTGCTTCCCGAACCAACCAAGTTTGAAAACCGATGGTCATTAGAGCCTCCGGAGCCTCCCGCCATAGGCGGTTTCAGATAAGTAAATTTACACCAGGAAACAGTAACATTATCGGTATTGCCTTTCATATCAAAATTACCATCCAGGCCATCCTGAAATTCACAATGATCTACCCATAAATTAGTGCATCCGTCTGCTGTAAGCAAATCTTCCCCATCAATATCATAAGCCCCGGGTCCTTCAAAAATCAGGTTTCTGATGATAACATTATTTGATCCCGGTCTGAGATAAATAATTCCGCCTCCCGGATGAGCTTGTGTAGTACTCACTAATCTTGCACCGGGTAATCCGATCAGGCTTTTATTGCTTATAACGGCTCTGAGCTGCTGATTGGCCGGTACGTTTATAACGCCGGAAACCAATATAACTTTTGAGCCGGCAGATTGCATTTGAGTTCTTAAATTTGCCCAGGTGGTTACGGTTACGGGGGATGTACTTCCGCCGCCGGTTGTCGCCGATCCGTAGCCTTGAGGAGTAGCAAAATAATAATTCTGAGCAGTAAACTGATGGACAAAAAATAAAAAAAGGAAGGTTAGTAAAACTTTTCGATTCATGATATATAGATTCGGGGGGATTAATTTGTAATTAGTTTAACCGATTTTTTTCCGTCAGCATTGCTGACAGTGACAATCCAAAATCCGGGATTCATAACCAGATCAATTTCCTTATCAATACGGAAAGCGTTTACTTTGGCTCCGTTTAAATTATAAACAGCTACATTGGTGGCATTCTTTACATTGCGGATAAAGATGGTGTTCCTGACGGAAAAAATATCAACAGTGTTTTTGTGAATGTCAGCACTACTCAACGGGTCGTTGGCAATCAGTTGAGGTAACGGATCCCAATTGTCTGTACCTTTTGTAAAATTAAAAGTAGAAATCTCTGTGCCGTCATTCAGAGTAGGATCAGACAGCATTGTTGCCCAGCCGGCCCGGCTCGGAGCATTGTTTACCCCGGACAGTTCAATTGTACCATATTCATACATTCCGGCTGACGTTCCGCCCAATGTATTTTGCCATCCCAATGGTAATATCAAAGAATGATCAATAAATCCGGGATAATCGGATGTTTCAATGGTTGTGTTATAAAAAACAACTTCGCTGGTGTTGGCCTGCCAAGGGCGACCAAAATAACCGGGTTTTGAACGGTATGCCGAAGCAGTTTCTGTTCCGGGTTCAGTTGAAGTTACCGTACATTCATACAGCAAATAACCCCTGCCTGATGATTGCTGAGCAGCAGTAATATAAGCTACATCATTGGATGCGTCACTGGTGTTCATCACTAAGCCGGTCTGATAAAAAACAGCCGTCATCCCACCAAAAATATAATCAACGGCTCCTAATACCTCCCCTTTATAAGCGACAACTCTGGAACCGGTTCCGCCAAAAAAGGAATCCTGACGGCCAATCACCTTGCATTTATTTAAAACGGCTTTGTCGGTATTGTTTGCAAAGGCTATCGCAGCAGCCCTTTCTACAAATGTTCTGTTTTGAACGGCTGTATTACCGGCATTGGAAGGCCTCACTCCCGGGCTTCCGGTTGGCCAGGCAACTACAATATCCTGTGCTTCTTTGGATGAAATGTACTGATTAAATGAATTTTCAAAAATGATATTCTCTGCTTCAAAGCCATTGGCTCTCACAACAACTGTTGCATTCCAATAAGAGCCGTTGGTTGTTCCTGCTCCTGCATTCGGGTGGGAATAAAACCCATTTTGCAGGCTTACGGTTAAAACATCCTGGTTCCATTTTTGGTTACTTCCCATGCTGTAATAATGGTAACCATGACCGTAATACGATGTTATGCGAACAGCCCCGGGAGCAATTGTCACACCGCTGTTCGAAAGGGTTGTATTGGCATTGGAATCAGCGTTTTTTAACGTTATGTTTGCTTGGTCTATTACCAGCATCTCTTCATAATTGCCAGCATCAATCAATAAAGTCACCCGCTCATTATTGAGTCTGTTCATATGAGAAACAGCTTCTAGAGCAGCATTGATTGTCTGATAATCTTTATTGACCCCAACGGTTATTGTGTCAGAATAAGGGATATTGGGGACCACACGTATTTCTGTAAAATAAGATGTCAAAGACGGAACACCGCCTATGTTAATTGTAATCGTTCCCGGATCTGTCCCGGTGTAGGCATACTGGGCATTTTCTATGATGGATGTGCTGTTCGTTGCCGTTGTTATGGCCTCTCCTCCTTCAATCGAAAAGTGAGCTGTGTAATAATAATAAATCATTATTTTCTGTCCTGGGTTAACCGGGACAACAACAGATGAGCCTGTTTTGGCCGTTAAATGACCGGAATTAATCACGGTGGTAACCTGGCCATTCAGCTGTATTCCTTTATAGTAAATTGAGGTGGTTGAATTGATTGCCTGATCATCAAAAGACCAAACGGTTACCGGAATGAAGGATAATGTTTTTGATGCTTGAGTATTATTTACAGTAAGGTTTGATGTTAACGCTAATTGTACGGGATAATTATCCAGGTGGCTTGCTGTAATTTTATAGGTGCCGTTTCTTAATGAAACAGTACTTAAATCGTTAAACGTATAGCTGTATCCCTCTTCGTTTAAATTGGAAAAAATCAGTTCCAGATCGTTCTCCTGCGTTACGGTTAAGCCGTTTGTTTCAATCAAAACGGGATAAACGGGTTTTGGAGTAAATACTATATCAGCAGTTGTATTTTCAGTTACATTTATACTGTTGGCTGTCATTTCAAAATCATTAACTCCGGTGGCTGATAAGGTATAAGAAACGGATGATTCCAATTGCACACTATAAGTTGCGGTTTCACTATTTACAACGGCAACCGGAATAAAGGCACTTTCACTTGTGCCGGGGGAAAAATGAAGGGTTAGGTTCGAAATTTCACTGCCCAGGCCAATTATATTTCCCGTAACCGTAAATAATGCAACGCCGGAAATTGCGATATCATGTGTAACATTCGGATTTGATACACCGGTTGTATTGAATGTATCTCCGGAAGAAATGATATAACCATTGGCATCAGCTAAACTGATTGTGTATTGATATCCTATCGGAACAGTGACATTATAGTTGTTTGAGTTGATGGTTGCCGGCCAGGTTTTTCCGGCTTCGTTTGTAAAAACTATTGCATAGTCATCAGGAATTCCGGCAGCCAGTGTCAAATCAATTGTACCGCTAACGGTAGTGTAAACAGCATCTTTTCTGTAAATCCGATAAACACTTGCTTTAGCAATCTGGTCGTAAATCCGGTAAGCTCCGGAAGTTTGTGCTACAAATTTTACTTCTGTAATGCCGCCGGAAGCCGAAGTGGTGGAAAATGTATTGGTTTGTAGAACAGGATTTTCTTCATTTGTAAAAGTCAGTAAACCATCTGTATCACCACGGGCAATAAGGGTCACTTCGTCGTCTTCTCTGAGGATTAGTCTGAAATACCTGTTATTGGGCAGTCCGTTGGTTGTTGTTACAGTACCGTTGCAATACACCCTGCCCGAATAAGAACTGACACTGGCAATATTGGCATCAAACCGGGTTAAGTTTGTATTTGTAGTTCTGAGCCTGTCACTGGTATTTCCCACCCATGAAAGCGGACCGGCGGTAAATGTTGTCGGGAAATTTATGCCTGAAGTACCGGGAGACACACTTCCATACCAGGTATTGATTATGTTTTCGTTCAAAAGATTGTTGTATTCACTTTCATTTAATTGGGCAGCACCAAAATCCCATACATCCGTATTTTGGGCATGAATTATGGACGTTAAAAACACCATGTATACTAGTAATTTTTTTTTCATCTCTTAAAGGTTTAATTGATTGATTTTTTCCATTCAGCATATTTTTTCAGCACCTCTTTGGGTTCGTTCGTGTACCAGCCGTAACCCATTCTTCGTTCACGACTGATTTCTGCCAGGGTATATTTTTTCTTACCGTTGCGGTCACAGAAAAAGGGCCTGTTGTTTTCTAATTCCATGAATCTTGCCCACAGTGGTTCGGCATCCGGACTTTCAACAACAACCTTATCTTCTTCTCCTTTTTTTCCGACAGAAACCGTTTCAATTTTAATTCCGGTAATTTTTGTTTTTTCAAACCACTTGACAGCCGAATTTACAGCGGTAATTATTTCCTTTGAAGGTTTTTCGATCTCCATTAACAACAACACGATTTTTGCCGATTCTTTTCCGCTTAACGATGGCAGTTCGTATGCCCTGGCTTTTGCGGGTTGTAGCGTTTGCCTGTCATGCTGTGCACACCAGGCAGTTAACTGTCCGTTTTGCCTGTACTGTGTTTTTAGGATACAATCGATTCCTTTATTAAAAGAAGTTTCAGCCATTTTGACTATTTCATCAGGAACTTTTACGGAATAATAATTTGATTTGCTTTTGACTTCGTAGAGCAATTTTAGCACATTAACCATGGCATGGTCATTATAGGTTATGTGAGAGTAATACCCGTCTTTGAGAGGATAGAATTGCGGCCAGCCTCCATTTTTATCTTGAGCGGCAATCAAATAGACAACCCCTTTTAAAAAAGCTATTTTGTATCGTTCATCAGGATTTGATCGGTATATTTTTGATAAAAACAGCATTTCCTGACACGTTGCCCCATTATCTATGGTACAACCTGTCGGATCTGATTTTAGTGATCTTAATGTTTGCTTTTCTTTTTCGCTCAGTTCATTTTGAATTTCTATATTTTTGGGCCAGCCACCAATATCACGTTGATACAACAAAACATTTTCAGCTATTTTTTTTGCTTCTTCAGTGGCAAACCAAGTTTCATCATGACTTTCTGTGATACTTTTCCATGTAATTTTTTTTTCTTGTGCATAAGTATCTGCAAAGGAAAGAATGCAAAATAGGACAATTATTTTTTTAAACTTTTTCATACGATTAGAAGTCTTTATTCTTTTGGAATGAATATTATCAGGCAATGAAGTGATTTAAACTTTTTTCAATTGGCTGCAAAATGGTCTTTTCTCCCAGATTTTACCTGTTTTTTACTCTACAGGCTCTGTTATGCACATTTCAAAGAGCTAAAATCTGGAATAAAAATCCCTATTTTTCGCTTCAATCAAAAAAGTTTAGACCACTTCAATTCTAAATTCAGTCTTTACAAAAAACTCATCATTTTAAATGAACAAAATGATGAGTTTTTTAAAATGTAATCTGTTTAATTATTGGTTATTTAGTAACCATAATCATTTATCAATGTTCCGTTACTATTATCTAAAAACACCTGCCAAATTGGCCAGAATTGTTTGGTATCAGGATTATTTCGATAAATCGCATTTATTTTAGAGTCTGTTAAAGTTGTCCAAGGTGTTGCGGTCCATCCGGCTCCCGGGTCATTTGTTTCATTTCTGTTTAAACCATAAATAATTAACGTTTCATTATCAGCTGCATATTGAGTATAAAGAGTAGTCGGAACATTTGCATACTCCCCTTCCCGATCTCTTAAACGGAATAATTTTTCCTTAGCCAGATCGATGTTCGTTTTTAATAAATTCCACCGGATTAATGCTTGTTTGCGTTCCATTTCGCCAGTAAATTCAAACTTGTGTTCCTCTATGATAGCGTTAAACATGGCCTGTTTTGTTGTTAAGGCATTGACATAGGCATCTACTTTTTCGGCATGATTGGCCGGATTGAAGGCTCTCATTCTTATCATTTTTAAGTAAGGAGCCGCCGCCGCCGGACCTTCTAACTCATTGGCAGTTTCTGCAGCCATTAAAATTATTTCGGCATAACGCATGTACATTTTGTTAACACCATCATCATTTGTTGATGTTACAAATCGTGACATCCACTCGTATCGATATTTACCAAAATACCAGGTGTTAAAAGGGTTTAACTGTTGCTTGGCAAATCCGTTGACTGCTGCTCCATAACGATATGGCACACAGGTTACATCTCTTCTTGTGTCTGATTCATCATAATCATAAAACACATAAGGTAGTGGTCCGGATTGCCCCCCTCTGTTATTTCCATTTGCATGATGTTGGTCGTTATTTGTGTGACGAACGGCAAAAGTGAACAGCATTCTTCCTCTTCCGTCTCCAAAAGGAATTTCCCATAAAGATTCACTTCCAGCAGTAATATTATCCTGGTTGTACTTTCTCCATAGAGTTTCAAAAGATGATTCTAAATGACATGTCCCACTTTCAATAACCGATTTACACTCGTTGAAAGCTATTGTGTACATATTAGACACTGAAAGATCAGGATCATTACTTCTTCTGATACCATCCGGATACTGCTGAAAACCACTAGCAGCTAAAGCTAAACGGGCACGAAGTCCCTTAACAAATGCCTTATTTATTCTTTCCACAGTTGTGGTTGCCGCTGTTTCGTTTGGCCAGGGCACTAATGTAGCTGCTTCTTCTAAATCCTGAATAAGCTGTTTGTAAATAATGTCTCTGTTTGTTTTAGGAATATAGGCCGTTTGTCCGGTCAGTGGTTCAAAACGGGCAGGAACATCTCCCCAGGCTTTTAATAAATCCGCATAATAGACTGCTCTTAATGTCAAAGCTTCTCCTAACAAGTAACCCAATTCAGAATCTGGTGTAGGGTTTCCATATGTGCGTAATCCGCGAATACACAAGTTTGCCCGTTCTATCCCTAAATACATCATTGCCCAGGCATTGTTAATTGTATTCATGTTACTATTGTTGGGTTTAGTATCATATACACATAAATCGGGGTTGTCGTTTGATGTTGTTTCAGATGAATTATACCACTCTATGTCTGTATTAAAACCATACCAGGGTAAAAACCTTCCTCTATAAGAATTTTGATCTCCAAAAGGTATTTTTATCCCATCTACAGCTCCTTTTGCTAATCCGGGGGTTGAAAAAATTACCGACTCATCTAAAGTTGATTGTGTTTGAGCCTCAAGTATATCGTCTTCACAAGAGAAGCACAGAAAAGTTAAGATAAGTATTCCTGAAATTAAGAATCTATTTTTCATAATCAATATTTTTTTATTAAAAATTAACATTTAAACCAAAAACAAATTGCCTATTTCGGGGATATGGAGAATAATCTACTCCCGGAGTTAGAGGTGTTTGTCTACGTGTAGAAACTTCCGGATCTAAACCAGAGTAATTAGTCAAAATAAATACATTGGTAGCAGTTCCGTATAATCTCAGTCTTGAAATACCCAATTTGTCAATTAAAGTCTGGGGGAAAGTGTATCCCAATGTTAAAGTGTTAAGTCTTAAGAATGAACCATCTTCTACTGCCCAGTCTGTCATGACAAATCTCGGAGAATAGGGAGACCACATGGTCGTATTCGCATTTAAAGCTGCCAAAGCTGTTGGATCTGTGACCAAATCTCCCGTAGCCGGATCAACGTTTGTCCATCTGACACCATTTGCCATGTCAGTAGTCAGATTTCGGTACTGCCCATCCGGATTAGAAATTGTTGCAGTAGAATGTTCAATTTTTGTAGCATTATAAACATCATTACCATAACTCCAGTTAAAAGCTGCGGATAAATCAAAATTATGAATATTAGCATTAATGACGAAACCTCCTGTATGTTTTGGATTAACATCACCTATTATACCGCGATCACTGGCATCTACTATTCCATCGCCATTAATATCTTTCAATTTCATAGATCCTGGTTGTACACTTCCTACGATTGAAGAAGCATTGGTGACCCCTTCCTTCAAAGTATAAACACCATTGTTATAATCAAAATCGGAAACTTCATAACGACCATCACTCTGATAACCAAATATTGATCCGATTGGTTGACCAACCCAGACCGCAAAATCATTCCCTATTGCTGTAGTAGCCCAAGTTGATGACACTTCATAATCTTCTAAAGTTCCTATAGAATTAATTCTGTTTTTATTGAAACCAATATTAAATGAAAAGTTTAATCCGTAATTTTCTTTCCTGATTGCTTCAATATTTAAGTTTGCCTCAAATCCTTTGTTTTCAATTTCACCCATATTTCTATACTGAAAAAGATATCCTGTTCCGGCTACATCAAAACGGTTTAACAAATCTTTTGTGATATTATTGTAATATTCAAAAGACCCACTTACTCTTCCTTTTAACACTTCATAATCTAATCCTAAATTTTGAGTAACAGTTGTTTCCCATTTTAAATCAGGATTAGCTAAAACATTAGAAGGACCCCAATAACTGTTTACACCGTTTATCCACGTTGCACCTACATTAGAAGATAAAAATATTTGTGAAGTCTGACCTGTCGGAATATTATTATTTCCGGATTCACCATAACTTATCCTAACTTTAAGTAAATCTAACCAACTGACATCTTTTAAAAAGTTTTCTTCTGATATTTTCCAGGCAGCAGCAGCTGAAGGAAAATAGCCCCATACATTATCATTTAAAAATATACTGGAACCATCGGCACGAAAGGTTGCTGTTAATAAATAGCGATTTTTAATATCATAATTGATTCTTCCAAAAAAGGATAGTAATTTATCATCCGGGTTATTAAAGTTACTAACTGATTGCGGTTTACCTTCCGTAGTTAAATTAATAGCATTCTGGAAAGTGAAGAAATCAGGATAACCATGTATTGTGTTGGTTAACGTATTTGATTTATAAATTATTGACTCATGACCAACAAGGAGTTTTAATTGATGATCATCTCCCAGATATCTTTTAAAATCAAAATTAAGTGTATTGGCGTTTCTGAAACGGGTATCTTCGCGATTACTAAAGATTAATGCAGGTAATCCTTGGTTTTCTGCAAGAGGTATATTTCTTATATAATAAGTTGAACGTCCAAAAAAGCGGTAATCAGCATACTTATAATTATCTAAACCAAAGTCTGATTTTAATTGAAGGTCTTTGGTGATTTTCCACGTTAATCCGCCCAGCATATTAAAGTTTTTGCGTTCCTGTAACCGGTCGTTATCTGCTACAGCAATAAAGGGGTTGACAAGATAACCAGCAACTGATTCATCAACATCGTCATCAATCAGACCCGGAATCGGAATCGGAGAATAACCTATACTATGTCTGAGCCTTGCATCGCTTGTAGAAAATTCTCTTTGTTCATTTGCTCCACCTCCTTTTATTTCAGTATCTGAATAACGGAACGTAAGGTTCAACTGCAGTTTTTCACTCATTTTATTTTTTAAATTAAGTGAAATATTATCCCTCTTAAAGGATGAACCTAGCATAATCGCTTCTTCATCAAACCGGGTATAATTAAAATTATAATTCAACTTGTCTGAACCGCCGCGAACTCCCAGGCTATGGCTTTGTACTGTTCCGGTACGTCCATAAATTTCTCTTTGCCAATTGGTATTCGGGGCATTGTTATACTGCCCTATTTCACTGTATGTACCAAAGAATTCTTCATATGATTCTATGTCGTCTGCCAGTAAGGCATATTCATATTGCCACTTTGCAAAGTCAGCAGGCTTTAACACATCTAATGTTTTAGCAATTTTTTTAACGCCTGTGAACATGTCATAAGAAACACTTATTTTTTCACCACTTTTTCCACTTTTAGTAGTAATCAGGACAACACCATTGGCCCCTCTGGAACCATAAATAGCTGTTGAAGAAGCATCTTTTAAAACCGTGATATTTTCAATATCAGAAGAAGAAATATCGTTCATGCTGTTAACCGGAAATCCGTCAACAATAATCAATGGTGAGCTATCCTGGGTTAATGAACCTCCTCCTCTGATGCGGATATTGATTTCAGCATCCGGTGAACCTTCTGATGAAGTTACCCTCACCCCGGCCAAACGTCCGGTCAGGGCTTCGGCTACATTAGAAATCGGCTGCTTTTTTAAATCGGCTCCTGATATGGTTGAAACAGCTCCTGTTAAATCAGATTTTTTTACAGATCCATATCCAACGAGCACTACCTCTTCAAGAGCCTCCTGATCCTGCCCCAGTTCAATATTAATATTTGTCCGGCCTTTTAATTCAACCTCCTGTGTTTTATAGCCCATAAAACTTACAATCAAGATGGCATTTGGCGATTTGACATTAAATTTAAAAGTACCGTCAAAATCTGTTGAAGCTCCGTTTGTTGTTCCTTTTTCAAGGATGTTAACTCCCGGGATTTCCATTTTATCACCTGCATCAATGACTTTACCCGAAATCTCTATGGAATTCTGAGCATATGTTTTTTGCAATGCGGATACGGAAATAAAGATAAATAGTGCCAGAATGAATCGTAACCTATTTAATACGAATAATTTTGCTTTCATAATCAGCGTGGTCAATTTTAAGGTTAGTTTGTTTATTTTTTAGCTGCGGATTGATCATCCGCATTTACTTTCTCGTTGTTTACATAGGTGTCAATTACTTTAAGGTTTGACACATGTTTTAATGAAAAATTTTGTTCAACAGTATCAATCCTAACATTTTTGAAGGTGATATTCTCTATAGGAGAATTTTCAAGTCCGTCAGCAAAAATGGCATATTTACCCGCATTCTGAACCGTTATGTTTTCTAACAGGATATTTTTTATCTGGGGGATAAAATTTCCGTCCCTTTGTCCCGCATAAACAGAATAATTCATCGTAATGTGTAAAACGGCTTGCTTAACCTTACCTACCGTGATATTTCTTACATAGAGTCCGTCAACTGTTCCTCCCCGTTTGGTATTTGTTTTTAAACGGATGGCTCTGTCTAATTGCGGGCTGTCCATATGACAATCTTCTACAAATACGTTTTTTACACCGGCCGACATTTCACTGCCAATCACCACCCCTCCGTGACCATCGATCATTTTACAATTTCTCACCACAATATTTTCGCTTTTGATGCCTACTTTTCTTCCTTCGTGGTCTCTCCCGGCTTTAATGGCAATGCAATCGTCGCCTGTATTAAAGGTACAATTCTGTATGATGACATTTTTTGAGTATTCCGGATCACAGCCGTCATTATTCGGTCCATGACTGTCAATCGTTACGCCGTCAACAATCACATTCGTGCATTTGATCGGGTGAATAACCCAGAAAGGAGCATTTATAATTTTTACGCCTTTGATCAGTACGTTTTCGCAATCAAAAGGTTCAATAAAATTAGGTCGCAGGTAATGGTTGTTACCAAAGATTCTCTTTTCAAGCGGCACATCGTTTTGAGCCATGTCCATTAAGGCAGGCAGGTTTAAGCTGTCCAATTGAGAAGGCTGGCCTTGTTCATAGCCATAAACATTGCCTTCGGAGGTTTTGCCTTTCCATGGCCACCAATTGGTTTTATCGGCTTGTCCGTTTAGAATCCCGTTACCGGTAATAGCAATATTTTTTTTGTTTTTGGCATAAATCAAAGGGGAATAATTCATTAATTCCATCCCTTCGAACGAAGTATGTACCAGGGGGTAATAATCATCTGGATTGGTACTGAAGTTGATTTCCGCCCCGTCTTCCAGGTGAAGATTCACATTGTTTTCCAAATGAATCGGCCCTGTAAAATATATTCCTTTAGGTACGATTACCCTTCCTCCGCCTTTTTCAGTACAGGCTTTTATGGCATCTCTGAATGCTGTGGTGCATACTGTTTTTCCGTCAGCAACAGCTCCGTAGTCAAGGATAGAGTAATCACTGTTTTTAAATGTAGGTTCTTTGGTATTCTTCAGAATAATTTCTAATTCTTTCCAGGGATCGTTTTCGGCTATTGACTGTGCATTCTTTTTATCCGTGCATGCTACGTTAATCATAATAACAGATAAAATGATGAACTTTGTAAACCGTAATTCCCTTTTAAATAAGCTTTTCATTGATGATGATGTGTTAATGTAATCGATTACCAAAAATAATTAAAGCAATAATAATAACCAAGCTTTTTTTTATAAAATTAAAAAATAATATAAAAAAATTAGAGTATCAATAATATAGGCCTTTAAAAACAGGCTTTTCGAAATAAAAAAAAATATTCAAAATGTAATTTTGTTACATTTGCGGAAAGAAAAAACTGTATATTCGATAAATTTTTAGATTCATACACTTAATGAAGAAAAAAGCAACCATTTATGATATTGCTAAAAAGCTAAATATCACTGCAGCAACCGTATCGAGAGCTTTAAATAACAATCCGAACATCAGTGAAGCAACCCGGGAGCTGGTTATTAAAACGGCCTCTAAGATGAATTATGAGCAAAATAAGCTGGCTCTGGCTTTGAAAAGTGGTAAAAGTAATAATGTTGGAGTGGTTGTTCCCCGTATCGATAGCAATTTTTTTGGTTCTGTGATCAGGGGAATCGAAGAAGAACTCAATCCGCACGGTTATCATGTAATCATTTGCCAGACAGGCGGTAATGATAAAAAAGAAGCGGATAATATAGAGGCTCTTTTGAATTCGCAAGTGGACGGAATTTTGATTTCCACTTCCAGTAACGACCTTACTTCTTTTGAGCGTGTACTGAAAAAAGATGTTCCGTTGATATTTTTTGACAGAAAGAAAACTATGAAGAACGTGAGTTCTGTAACGATTAATGACTTTGACGGCGGCTATAAAGCAACGCAACATCTGATTGACAGTGGCTGTAAGCGAATTGTTCACTTAACAGGAGATATTCATATCGAAATCTTTAAAGACCGTTTCATGGGCTATAAGCAAGCATTGCTTGATAATGGTATCGATTACACTGATGAATATGTTATTGAAACCAAAAGTTCGGTTGATGACGGAAAAAAAGCTGTCAGGAAAATACTAAAATTAAAAACTCCGCCTGATGCTATTTTTTCGGCCAGTGATTTTGCAGCATTGGGAGCTATACAGGAATTAAAAACAAAGAATATTAAAATTCCAAATGATTTTTCAGTCATTGGTTTCAGTAA
This sequence comes from Bacteroidota bacterium, assembly GCA_023434025.1. Classification (GTDB taxonomy): domain Bacteria; phylum Bacteroidota; class Bacteroidia; order Flavobacteriales; family Flavobacteriaceae; genus Flavobacterium. The sequence continues at coordinate 72,115 of JAEYTL010000049.1, read as the reverse complement.
CGAACCGTTTACCGAATTTATGGAGCTTTCTATCAGCACGATTGATCAGTTTCCGTTGGAAATGGGAAGAATGACCGCCAGGGTGTTTTTAGAGCAGGTCAACAATTCCGACAAAATAAAAATTGAGAAAAAAGTTGTACTGGAACCGGAACTGATTTTACGGAAATCAACAAAAAAAATACACTAAAAATGAAAAACCGTTTAGAATTTCTAAACGGTTTTTTAGTAAATATATTTAAACAACTATAAAGAAACTCCCCTTTTCCAGGGAATAAAATCATCCTGGTTCAGTTGATCGGCTTTTGACCTGATGCGGCCGCTGGCCACTTCAATAATGTATTCTAAAATAACATCGCCAATTTCTCCGATGGTTTTACTGCCATCAATCACCGGACCGCAATCTATATCAATAATGTCGCTCATTTTTTGAGCCAGAACAGAATTGGAAGATACTTTAATAACCGGAGCGATCGGGTTACCTGTTGGTGTTCCCAAACCTGTGGTAAATAAAACGACCGTAGCACCCGAACCTACCATGGCCGTCGTGCTTTCCACATCGTTGCCCGGTGTGTTTAACAGCGTTAGTCCGGGTCTGGAAACATATTCACCGTAATCCAAAACATCTTCTACAGGTGATGTTCCTCCTTTTTTGGCTGCTCCAGCCGATTTCATGGCATCGGTAATTAAGCCGTCTTTGATGTTTCCCGGCGAAGGATTCATATCAAAACCAGAACCGGCGTCAACGACCGATTTTTCAAAAGCTTTCATTAAAGCCAAAAATTTTGTGGCTTTTTCTTCATCCACGCATCTGTTTACCAACTCCTGCTCTACGCCGCATAATTCCGGAAATTCAGATAATATACTTTTTCCTCCCAGCGCAACAAGAACATCGGATACATGCCCCAAGGCCGGGTTGGCAGAAATACCTGAAAATCCGTCGGAACCGCCGCATTCTAAACCGACGGTTAACTTTGAAAGCGGGGCTGGCTTCCGCTGTATCTCATTGGCTCTTCTGATTGCTTCAAAAGAATCTTTAATAATGGTTTGCAGCATGTGATCTACCGTGCCCATTTGCTGTTGCTCATAAATCAATACTTCTTTCTTAAGATTTGGATTGATTTTGTTGAGTGTGTTTTTAAACAATTCGATCTGTAAATTCTGGCAGCCTAAACTCAATACGGTTGCACCGGCCACATTCGGATTATTTACATAACCGGCTAACAGCCTGGCCAGACTTTCAGAATCTTGTCTGATACCGCCGCATCCACCCTGGTGAGTGATAAATTTTACTTCAATGTTATCAAAGGTGGGTTTATCTGAGCCGTTGTCCGGAGAAGAGTATCCGTTTTCCTGATTGACCAAACTTTGCAAAAGCAATTTGTAACTGTCTGATTTTTTTGGGACTAAAACTTCAAAAACTTCTTTTAGCTTTTCAATGTTTTTATTTTCACAAAAAACCAACGGAAAAAATAACCAGACATTATTTGTCCCCACTTGTCCGTCTTCACGATGATAACCCATAAAAGTTCTGTTTTTCCATTTGTCAACATTAGGAGCTGTCCATGAAAAAGTTTCCGTTTTTTGGGTCACCTCTGCACTTTGATGTTTTACATTTTCGGTGGTTATCACTTCTCCTTTTTGAATGTTCTTAACCGCTTTTCCGATCAAAACACCATACATATAAATTTTATCTCCCGCTGTAAAGTCAGTCGCAGCCATTTTGTGTTTAGCTTTTACATCAGCAACAGGTGTAATTTCCACATCTTCAAAACGCAGATTTTCTCCCTGACTTAAATCGGTCAAAGCGACAATTACATTATCGGCAGGATGAACCTTTATTAATTTATTTTGCATTTAGTACGTTTTTAAAAAGTTTTTTAAACCCAACTCTACCCCATTTGTTTCCATTTCAGTCAAAGCAAAGACCAAAGCTGCATTTAACCCTGAAATTTCATTCAGATCCTGCTCCCAAAAATCCAGATTAGCTAATGTTTTCGTTACCAATTCTTTGTAATCATTGGTTTGCCAGCTATTTTCAAAAAATGAAACCACATCTGGTGAATCTTTGACTGGTAATAAGGTGCCTTTCCAGTCTTTTTTATAGAAACGAATCGTACAGGCAAATGCAAAGGTTAAGTAAGCCGGTAATTTTTGATTCAGCTTATGGTATTCCAATAAACTGGGCAATACACGTACCTTGAACTTAGAAATAGAATTCAGGGCAATATCGGCTAACAAATGCTTGATGAACGGGTTTCTGAAACGGTCTAAAACTTCTTCTGCAAATTGTTGCAGTTCTGTTTTATCCATGTTTAGTGTCGGATTGATTTCGTCAAAAATCACTTTGGTCACAAATTCGCCGGTAAAGTTGTTTTCCAGTGTTTCTCTCACGGTTTCATTTCCGTAAAGTATCGAAAAAGGAACCATAGCGGTATGAGCACCATTTAAAATCCGTACTTTTCGGGTACGATAGGGTTGCATGTCTGAAACTATTTTGACATCTAAATTGGTTTTTTCAAAAGGTAATTTGGTTTTTAATTTTTCATCGCCTTCAATTACCCATAAAAAGAAGGGTTCGGCGGTTACCAGAATATCATCATGATAATCCAGTTTATTGTTGTATTCCTCAATCTCATTTCTTGGATAGCCCGGAACAATTCTGTCCACCAACGTATTGTGATAGGTACAACTATTTTCCAACCAATTTAGAAAAGCATCTTCCAATTGCCATTGTTGGGCATATTTAAAAATGATTTCCTTTAAGGTGTCGGCATTATAATTAATTAATTCACAAGGAATAATAGCTAAACCTTTGTTTTTATCTCCATTAAAATGGTTGAATCTTTCATATAACAGAACCGTTAATTTAGCCGGAAACGATTTCGGAGGTTGCATGGTCAACGTATCGGTTTCGATATATTCTATACCGGCTTCAGTGGTATTTGAAATAATGAATTCCAACGCTTCTTCTTTGGCTAAATCCAAATAGCTTTGGTAGTCTTTATACATGTTGACGCCTTTTACTATATTGGTAATCAGCTCTATTTCCTGAATTTTTTCTCCTTTTTTCACACCATTTAAGAAAACGGTATAAAGTCCGTCCTGGTCATTAAGCAGCTGCACCATTCCACCTTCTAAAGGTTGAAGAACAGCCACGCCTGCATTAAAACCGGCCTTTTTGTTTAACTGCTGTAAAGCATAATCTACAAATGCACGGAGAAAATTCCCTTCTCCGAACTGTACTACTTTAACAGGCAACTTATCCGTAAAACCAGTTTGCTTTCTGTTTAGTTTTGTTTTTATCGTTGTTTCCATTATTTTATCACTTTATAGGTTGGTACTAATGTTTTCATAATCATCCATGCTATCAAATAGGCAACGGCACATATAGAGAAAATAATCATATAGCCTTTATCTATTCCGTCTACGATCACTGCCCCTGAGTTTTGCAGTTCCTGAAAAAGACCTTCCGGCAAACGCTCATGGGTGTATTGAGGAAATTTTTGTAAAAGCGGAACTCCGTCAACTGTTGTCCAGGTTTTATGTGCATAATCAAATAAAACCCCGGAGCCTTTGTTGATTAAAAAGGAGCCGATTCCTCCTGCCATTCCGCCTATTCCGGTAATAGTGGCAATGGCTTTTTTAGGAAACATATCACCAACGGTTGAAAAAATATTGGCAGACCAGGCTTGGTGAGCTGCCCCTGCAATACCAATAATTAATACCGGAAACCAATACGAAATACTTCCGGCAGGTTGGGCTAATAAAGCTAATAATGGAAAAAAGGCAAAAATCAACATGGCTCTCATTCTTCCGGTATAAGGATTCATCCCTTTGTTGTCTACAAAATATTTGGGTAGCCAGCCTCCAATGATGGAAAGCAGGGTTATGGCATACAAAACCACCAGCGGAATGGCACTTTGCGTACTGTCCATGCCATATACTGAACTTAAATAAGCCGGTGTCCAGAATAAATAGAACCACCAGACACCATCGGTCATAAATTTTCCCACTATAAAGGCCCAGGTTTGTTTGTATCTGAAGCATTCTTTATACGAGAATGAAGTGGTTGATTCCTCTACCGCATTTCCCTCTGCATCATTTTGATCTTGTTGAATATAAACCAGTTCGGCTTCATTGACTTTTGGGTGCACTTCCGGTTTATTGTAATAAAAAACCCAAAATCCCATCCATATAAAACCGGAAGCACCAATAATGATAAAGGCCATCTCCCACCCCATTGCTTTAGCAATAAACGGAATCGTCAACGGAGCGGCCAATGCACCGACTGTAGCACCGGCATTGAAGATACTGGTTGCCAATGCCCTGTCTTTTTTCGGAAAATATTCGGCGGTTGCTTTGATGGCCGCCGGGAAGTTTCCGGCTTCCCCAATGGCTAATACCAAACGGGCAAAGATGAAAAGCGTTACGCTTACGCTGATTACGGAACCGATATCTTTTACGGTTTCAATATGTTCTTTTGCTCCTTCAAAACCAACAAACCAGTTTCCGGTTAAAATTCCGGAAGTAGCAATACCACAATAGGCATGAAGCACCGCACCCACGGACCAGATACCGATGGCCCACAGGAAGCCTTTTTTGGTATCCATCCAATCCACGAACTTGCCGGCAAATAACATACTCAGGGCATAGAAAATGGAAAATAAGGCTGTAATATTTCCATAATCATTATTATTCCAGTGAAATTCAGGCTGAATAAAGTCTTTCCAGGTAAGTGAAAGTACTTGTCTGTCTAAGTAGTTGATGGTTGTGGCCACAAACAGCATCACCACGATGGTCCACCGGAATTGTGTTGGTTTAGAAGTCGTCTGGTTATTCATACGTATTGCTTTACGGTGTATTTTATATCCCTCTTATTTGTTTAATTAAATCTACCGTTTCTCTTACCTGATTGGTAAGCTTCGGGTAATCATTATTTTGAATAATGTCCTTTAAAATCAGCTGTGATCCCATTCCTACGCAGACAACTCCGGCATCAAACCAGGCTTTTAAGCTGTCGGCTGTCGGCAAAACACCTCCGGTTGGCATGATTGATGTCCAGGGTTGCGGCCCCAATACACCTTTAACGAACTGAGGTCCGTATATTTCACCCGGAAATAATTTAACGATTTCGCAACCCAGTTCTTCCGCTTTGGCTATTTCTGTGAGAGAGCCGCAACCGGGAGACCAGAGTACTTTTCTGCGGTTGCAAACTATGGCGATGTCTTCTCTTAAAACAGGCGTAACAATAAAATTGGCTCCTGTTTGCATATAAAATGAAGCTGCTGCCGCATCTGTTACAGACCCGACTCCAATAATCATTTCGGGTAACTCTTTTGTTGCATATTTTATCAATTGAGCAAAAACCTCATGAGCAAAATCGCCTCTTGAGGTAAATTCAAATAATCTGGCTCCTCCCTCGTAGCAAGCTTTTACTACTTTCTTACAAACTTCGATATCTTGATGATAAAACAGCGGAACCAAACCGGTTTCCCGCATTTTCTGAGCAACCTCAATTCTAGAAAACTGTGCCATCTTAGTTGATTTGTTTAATTAATTTGTCAAAATTAGAAATGCACTTTGCCTTTGTAACGGATTCAGGCTGGCTTTTTAAAATTTGGATATATTCAACCGGAAAATTACCGCTTTTATAATTATTTTCTCTTTCTTCTGTTGCTTTAGCGGAAAGTACAATTGCCCCGTCAACACTACCATCGTTAATTTCATCCAGGTATTCTGCAACCTTTGATGCTTCTTCAAAAGATTGGAAAAGCATAATTCGGTATCCCATTGTTGAAGCTGTTTTTTGTATGTTAAAAAGGACATCACCGTAAAAAGCATCATTTATCTGTGGCAGAATAACCGCAATACTGTTTGATTTGCTTCTTCGTAACGCCAAGGCATTTTTATTTGGTTTATAATTTGTTTTTAATGCAAATTCCTGAATGATTTTTCGTGTATCTACATTAATATCGTGTTTATTGTTTAATGCTTTGGAGATCGTTGAAACAGAAAATCCGGTTAAGTGTGATATTTTTTTCAGCGTAGTCATTTTTTGGATTTGCATAGCGTATGGGGTTAAAAATTAGCGTGAAACTTTTCCTGAAGTGTCGTTTATACTGTTTTCAATCTCGGTTAGTGTTGCCAGGTTATAATCGCCAACAATCGTATGCTTTAAACAGCAAGCGGCAACCGCAAAATCAATCGTTCGCTGATGGTTACCTGAGTTGGATATTAACCCGTACAGCAGCCCGCCCATAAATGCATCACCGGTTCCTACCCGATCTACCACGGGGGTAACTTCTTTTACGGCAGCTTTGTAGATTGTTTGTCCGTCATACAGAATTCCGCCAATTCTCTGGTGAGAAGCACTGACAGAGTACCGCAATGTAGTAGCTGCAATTTTCAGTTCGGGACAATGGGTTTTCAATTTGGAATAATGATTTAATAACGAATTTTCATCCGTGTATTCGGGGTTTACCTTTTCCAGTCCTAACATCAGGTAAGCCGTATCAATATCGCCCAGAACAACATGGCAATAACGAAGCATTTCCGGCATAATATCACTGGGTTTTTTACCGTATTTCCACAATTTTGACCTGTAATTCAGATCGCATGAAACGGTTAAACCCAGGGCATGTGCGGCTTTAATTGCCTCTAAACATTCAGTGGCGGCTTGCTCTGAGATAGCTGCGGTGATTCCGCTCCAGTGGAATCCTGTTTTACCTTCAAAAATCTTCGGCCAGTCAAAAGTGCCTTTTGGTATAGTGGCAATAGAACTGTTTGCTCTGTCATAAATTACATTACTGCCCCTGGAACCAGCTCCGGTTTCCAGAAAATAAATTCCCAGACGATCACCTCCAAAGCTTATATTTTGAGCACTTACGTTCATTTTTCTGATTTCCTGTAAAGCCGTATGTCCAATTTCATTATCGGGCAAGCGTGTCACAAATTCAGTATCTACGCCATAATTGGCTAATGATACCGCTACATTGAATTCGCCTCCGCCATAATTGGCCGAGAATGTTTTTGCCTGAGAAAAACGCAGGTGTCTCTCTGTTGAGAGTCTTAGTAATATTTCTCCAAAAGCAACTACTTTATTCATTTTTTAGGTATTATTTTTTTATAAAATCTTCCCGCATAGGACTAAAGACATCAATTAACAAGCCGTCTTCTAAGCATACTACGCCGTGTTGCAGGTTCGGAGCTACATAAAAAGAGTCACCTTTATGTAATATCCTGGTATCATTATCGATCGTTACCTCAAATTTTCCCTCGGCAATATGGGTAACCTGTGAATGAATGTGCTGATGAAGAGGGCCAACTCCTCCTTTTCTGAACTGTACGTTGACCATCATGACCGATCGATCGTGTCCGACAATCTGCCGTTCAATTTTGTCGTCAATAATTTCCCATTCGTCTTTTTCAGCTTTAAAAAACATCGCTTAGAAATTAAAATAGTTTTTGGCGTTATTATAACTGATATCTGCCACCATCTTTCCTATCCATTCCATATCACCGGGCAACTCACCTCTTTTGATTTCATCACCTAACAGGTTGCACAAAACACGTCTGAAATATTCATGTCTCGGGAAGGATAAAAAGCTTCTGGAGTCAGTTAACATTCCTATAAAACAGCTGATTAATCCCATGTTCGACAAGGCGTTCATTTGCTTGGTCATACCGTCTTTCTGGTCTAAAAACCACCAGCCCGACCCAAACTGTACTTTGCCTTTTACACTGCCGTCGTTAAAGTTTCCGATCATGGTTGCCATTACTTCATTGTCGGCGGGATTTAAGTTATACAGGATTGTTTTACTTAATTTATCTTTAGCATCCAGGGCATTCAATAAAGCCGATAAATTTCTGGCCTGTGAAAAATCACCGATTGAATCCCAACCGGTATCCGGGCCTAAAATCTGATGCATTCTGGCATTGTTGTTACGCAAAGCTCCTAAATGGAATTGCTGTACCCAACCGTACTGGTGATAATTTTCACACAAAAACAATAAAATTGCGGTTTGAAATTTAGCCTCTTCTAAAGGAGAAATGGGTTGATTTTTTCTCCTCTTTTCAAAAATAGAATTGATTTCACTTTCAGTAAAGTTTTCAAACTGAATCTGATCTAATCCATGGTCTGAAAGTTGACAACCATTTTCATTAAAATACGCAATTCTTTTACTTAAAGCATTACATAAGTCAGAATAAGTATTGATTTCAAAATCAACAACTTTTGATAATTGATCGATATAATTATTATACGTCTCACTTACAATTAAAATTGCTTTGTCAGGTCGGAAAGCGGTGCTTACTTTTATAGAAAAATCACTTTGAGCCAATTGTTGGTGATAGGCTAAATCATCGGTAGGATCTTCGGTTGTGCAAACCACTTCGGCATTGACTTTCTTTAGCAAGTTCCGGCATGAAAAAGCATTGGTGCTTAATTTTTGAGTGGTTTCTTCATAAATGGCTTCTGCTGATTTTTCATTCAATAAATCGTAAATATCAAAGTAGCGGGCCAATTCCAGGTGTGTCCAATGATACAATGGGTTTCGCATAGTATAGGGAACCGTTTTTGCCCATTGAATAAACTTGTCTTTGTCCGGAGCCTCACCGGTAATGTATTTTTCATTTATGCCCAGTGTCCGCATAGCTCTCCATTTATAGTGATCGCCGTTAATCCAGACATCTGTAATGTTTTTGAACTGATAATCCTCGGCGATTAATTTAGGTGATAAATGGTTGTGATAATCAATAATAGGCTGGTTTTTAGAATAGTTATGATACAATTCTTCCGCATATTTATTTTCTAATAAAAAATTCTCGTGTATAAAAAAGCTACTCATAATAATTATTCTTCATTTGATGGTTTTCCGATGGTTGCTAAAATTCCCCCATCTACATAAATTATCTGTCCGTTTACAAAATCACTGGCTTTAGAAGCCAGGAAAACGGCTGTTCCGGCCAGATCTTCCGGATCTCCCCAACGGGCCGCAGGTGTTCTGCTGATGATAAAATCATTGAACGGATGGCCGTCAACCCTGATCGGAGCGGTTTGTGAGGTTGCAAAATACCCCGGACCGATGCCGTTGACCTGAATATTGTATTTTGCCCATTCGGTGGCCAAATTTTTTGTCAGCATTTTTAATCCGCCTTTCGCCGCAGCGTAAGCTGAAACAGTATTTCGTCCCAGTTCACTCATCATCGAACAAATGTTGATTATTTTTCCCGCTTTGCGTTCAATCATTTGTTTAGCCACAAGTTGCGACATAATGAATGGCCCGACTAAGTCTACATCAATTACTTTCCTGAAATCAGCAACCGGCATCGTAACAGCCAGTTCTCGTTTAATGATTCCGGCGTTGTTTACTAATATGTGAATGTCACCGATTTCTTTTGAAATCAATTCGACATGTCTGGCCGCATCAACTTCGTCGGTTACATCAAACAAATAACCTGTTGCCTGATAACCTTTTGATTGGTAATAAGAAATTGCCTCTTCCATTTTGGCAGGCGTTGTTCCGGTAATGATCAACCGGGCACCGGCCTGGGCCAGAGCTTCGGCAATTGCCATCCCTAATCCGTGGGTTCCTCCGGTTATTAAAGCGTTTTTATGAGTTAAATTAAATAATGTCATGATTATCTCAGTTCGTTTGGTGGACAAATATCCATGTCAGCGTAATCTAAATTTTCACCGGCCATTCCCCAGATAAACGAATAGTTTGAGGTTCCGGCACCGGAGTGAATGGACCATTCGGGCGATAAAACCGCCTGGTTGTTTTGCATAAAAATATGCCGGGTATGTTGTGGTTCTCCCATAAAATGAGCAATTGTCTGACCTTCCTCCAGATCAAAATAGAAATAGGCTTCCATTCTGCGGCTATGTGTGTGAGCCGGCATAGTATTCCAGATGTTACCGGTCAATAATTCGGTTAACCCCATCTGAAGCTGGCAGGTTTGAACAATTTCATTGACAATGAGTTTGTTTAAAATCCTTTTGTTTGCCGTTTTTTCTTCACCTAATTCAATAACAATAGCGTTTTCTTTTGTTACCTTTTTATTCGGAAAAGGTGTGTGGGCGGGTGCTGAATTAATGTAAAACAAGGCCGGTTGTTCTTTACTGCTTGAAAAAAGAATTTCTTTGGCTCCCATCCCAACATATAACGCTTCTTTTTTATGCAGCTCAAAAACTTCACCGTCAACCGTTACGTTTCCTTTTCCGCCGACATTTACAATCCCCAGCTCTCGACGGTCCAGAAAATTTTCTGACTTTAAGTATGGGATGGTCTCCAGTTTCAGCGTTTTATTTACCGGCATGACCCCACCTACGATATAGCGGTCATACATGGAATAGGTAAGATTAATGTCGTTTTCTGAGAATAGATTATCAATCAGAAATTGCTCTCTGATTTCCTCTGTGCCATATTTTCTTGCATCAACAGGATTTGCAGCGTATCTAAAACTGAAATTTGTCATGATTATTATTTATTGTAATCGATTACACAAATATAATAATTATTTTTAATAAAACTATAATATGTATAATTTTTAGAGACTAAAAATAAGATTTGTGAAAAAAATGCCTGTAAAAAAAGCTAAAATACTATCAATATAACAGGCAAAAACAAAGTGAAGAGGTATGGAAAACAGTGAATATCTTATTGAAATTCAACTACTTTTTCAAACCTGCCGTGATGGCTTTTTGAAACATGGATATGTTTTCCGTCCCGGCAGAGATACGGAATTTCATTTTGCTTCAGAAGTTCTACAGGTAATGCAACTTCTGCAACCTTATCAAAGCGTTGGTTTTGTAGTGCAATCGAATGAATGCAGTCTTTTTCAACTGATGTCCTTACATGGAATAATTGCCCGGAAAAGCATACTTGTCCGGCTTTAAAGCGGATATTTTCAATTTGTAAAGGATAAAACCCTCTGGCTCCGTTTTGCTGCCGGATGATTTTATAAACCGCTTCCTTTCTGCTCCATAGAATCCAGACCATTTCTGTCGGATAACGGCTTTGATGAATAAGTTTCTGTTCTTCCGCTGTAAATAATTTATCCAGGAAACCTTTTCGCTGCCAGTTGCTTTCCTGTTCGGCTAACGCTAAATCAATCACATCGTTGCCTATCATTTTTCTGCCAGTTTTATTTTGATGATTTCTAAAGCAGCGTGAACATTCAGCATTTTTTCCATCGAGGCATTGTCGATTACAATGTCAAATGCTTCTTCAATATCTAAAATAACATCCACTAAATTGGCAGAATTAATCTTTAAATCGTTGATAAAATCAGTTTTTTCATTTAAGTTTTCAAAGGCTTCCGGGTTTTTAGTGTATGGTTTTACAATGTCTTTCAGTTTCAGGATGGTTTCTTCGTTATTCATGTTCTTTTTTAAACGAAGATACATAACTTAACGAAACTACCCGTAGTGCATTATCATTAAAAAATTAATGCATTGTTTTACAGTTAATTATTTTTTTTAGCCACCGATTCACAGATGCTAAATCAAAAATAATTTAAAAAATGAAGTACAAATTACACGGATATCGAACGCTTTACATTCGATTAAATTTGTGAAATATAATTTTCTGGATAAAAATATAAAAAATCTGTGCATCTGTGGCTAACTAATATAATGCACTAAGGGTTAAACTTTTTAAAAACAGTACAGGCATTAACATCACCAAAACCAAAACTGGCTTTTACGGCAATGTTAATTTCTTTTTGGAGCTGTTGTTTCGGAATTTTATTTTCCTGAACCATCACAGCAATTTCAGGATGAAGATCATCGCAATTAAGGTTCGGAAAAACAAATTGGTGATAAACCTGTAAAACGGTGGCTACACTTTCAATACTGCCTGAAGCGGAAAGACAATGCCCGATCATTGATTTTAAGGAATTGATATGCGGAAACTCTGATTTTGATAACTGTAAAGCTTTGCACCAGTTTAAAATTTCCAAACTATCTTTTGCGGTGGCAGTCAGGTGCCCGTTTATCGTGTCAATTTCGGCTGGTTTTACAGTTGAATTCTGTAAAGCATCTGCAATACATTTTTGCACGGCAATCGGATTGGGGGCTGTCATCGTTCCCTCGCCTCGTTGTCCGCCCGAATTGCTGTTTCCGCCTAAGACTTCTGCATAAATTGTTGCTTCTCTGGCTAAAGCCGACTCTAATTCTTCCAGAACCAGTGCTCCTGCCCCGCTTCCCGGTACAAAGCCCGAAGCACTTTCACTCATCGGGCGGGATCCTTTTTCCGGCGAATCGTTGTGTTTGAATGTACAAACCCGCATGGCATCAAACCCGCCCCAGATATACGGACCGCTGTCAGAAGTGCTCCCCACCAGCATACGTTTGGCTTGTCCGGAAACAATCCGGTCGTATCCCATCAAAATACTTTCTGTTCCGGTTGCACAGGCAGAAGAGTTTGTTGTCACCTGATTGCCTAACCCTAACTTGGCAGCCAGATAAGCACTTACGCCGCTGTTCATGGTTTGAACCACTGCTGTACTGCCTAATTTTCGGGTTTGAAAATCATCAATTTTATAAATGCTTTCTCTGAATTTTTCAATTCCGGAAGTACCTGTTCCGAATATTGTTCCGCTGTCCCAATCCGGATTTTCATTGTTTTGAAACGATAATCCGGCATCTTTCCAGGCTTCCATCCCGGCCATTACACCGTATAAAATTCCGGAAGCATTAAAATTTTTCAATTCCAGTTCCGTGAAAAACGCCCTTTTTAATTCTTCCGGAATGTCGGGTTTTCCCGAAATCTGGCACGAAAACTGCAATCGTTCTAATTCTGCATCGTGTTTGATTCCTGAAATTCCGTTCCTGATAGCATGCAAAAAGTTATTCACTCCCACACCATTGGGAGCAACCACGCCTAATCCGGTTATCACCACGCGTTTTTTTTGCATTTATTTAATAATTATTCCGGATAAGATTCCGTTGCATACTTCTTCCTTTTTGTTGTTCATCATCCGTACCTTACATTTTAATTTTCCGAAGCGGAAATAAATTTTCTCTGAACTGACCGTTACCTTTTCGTTGGGATAAACGGGTTTAAGAAACTCAACTTCTGAGGATGAAAAAGCCATTTGCGAAAAACCCTCGTTCAACGTCAAGTGGATCCCCAGACAAACCAATCCGATTTGGGCCATGGTTTCAATCAGAATAACACCCGGCGTAACTGGGTTATCTTTAAAATGACCTTTGTAAAAATCCAACGTTTCATCAAATGTAAATGTTCCTTTTGCTCCATTTTCATCAATATGAAGCAATTCATCCACAAAAAGAAAAGGCTTTTTATAAGGAAGCTGATTTAAAATGAGGCTGATTTTTTCCATTAAATATCATGTTAAAGGCTTTCACCGCCATCTACTTTCACTATCGTTCCGTTAATCCATTTGGCTTCATCTTTACAAAGTAAATAAACTGCATTGGCCACATCTTCCGGTTCTGTTAATCGCTTAAATGGATTTCGTTTGATAGCTATTTCTTTAATTTTTTCACTATTCGGAATCAATTGAAGTGATTTGGTATTGGTCACCCCCGCTTGAACGCAATTACTTTTGATGCCAAATACCGCAAATTCAAAGGCTATTTGTCTTGAAATTGCTTCCAGAGTTACTTTTGCAGCACTCACGGCTCCGTAATTTGGAATGGGTTTCAGACTTCCTTCGCTTGTAAAAGAAATAATTCGTGCATCTTGATGAAACAATCCGGCTTCAAAAATCGCTTTAGTCCAATCAAATAACGAAATCGCCATCGCATTGATGGTCAATAAAAAATCATCTGTTGACAATGAATTTTCGGAAGTCATACTTTTTAAACTTCCTTTTGCAATGCTATGGATCAGGCATTTTATTTTTTCTGAGCCAATTTCTGTTTTTATCTGATGGATTACTTCCTGTCTTTTTTCAGGCTGTAGAGCATCTACATTAAAACTTAAAAAGGCAACACCGGTTGATTTTATTGTGTTGAACTCCTCTTCAATTCCAGGTAATTCAATTCTTGTATTGCGATGGATTATGCAGATATTCATACCATGTTTGGCTAACTTTTTAGCAGAAGCCAATCCTAATCCGGAACTGCCTCCAAGGATGATTGCCCAGGTATGTTGAAATTCGTTTACCATTTTATTAAAATTCGTTGTGCGGTAAATCCGGGTCCAAAACTCAGCATGAGTCCTCTTTTGCCGGATCCGGGATTTTGCTGCATGATTCTTTCTAAAACAAACAGAACCGTGGCACTCGACATGTTGCCGAATAACCGTAAAACTTCTTTTGTATCGTTAATATCTTTGCCCATATCCTGAAATAAATCTTCGACTAAATGTACAATTTTTTTTCCGCCCGGATGAAAAATCAGGTAATCTATATCAGCGATACTCAATTTGTTCTTTTCTAAAAAAGGATGAATAATCGCCGGAAAATGTTCGCCGATGGTTTCGGGAACTTCAATATCCAAAACCATTTTCAGCCCGTTGTCCGTCAGATCAAACCCCATCATGCGTTCTTTGTCATAAAAATGATACATGGCTTCGTCAATGAGTTCCGGGCCATTATCTTCGGGATAAGAAGACAATAAAGCACACGCCGCTCCGTCTCCAAAAATAGCGGCACTGACGATATTTGCCATAGAAAAATCATTTAACTGAAAGGTTGCCGTCGGGCTTTCAACCGTAATCACAGCCGCTCTTTTGTCTGGATTGGCTTTAAGGAAATTTTTCGCATAAATTAATCCCGAAACTCCGCCTACACAACCCATTTCGGTTACCGGAAGTCGTATAATATCCTGCTTTAATTGTAATCGGTTAATGAGATAAGCATCCAACGACGGAATCATAATGCCGGTACAGCTCACGGTAATAATGTAGTCAAGACTTTGCGGAAGCCATTGGGCCTGATCTAATGCTTTTTGTAGTACTTTTTCGCCCAGTACAATCATTTCACGGACATAAACTGCGTTTCGCTCTTCAAACGACTGGAGCGAGAAAACGTCATCCGGATGCATGATCGAATAGCGTTTATCCACTTGTGCCCCTTCAAAAATTTTCTTAGCCTTCCGGACATAACGACTTTCCTGGTTGTGTAGCCAGGTATCCAAAAAAGGGATAATTTCTGATGTTTCTCTCGAAAAATCAGGAAGCTGTGTAGAAACGGTAATAAGTCTGACTGCCATTTTAACGATGCTTATTTATAAATGATCCATTGGTATCTAAACGCCCATTTCCATTGAATCGTTTGTTTTTTTGCGATTATTTTTTTTGAAAAATGAATTAATTCCTTCTTTTTAAATCCTTTTAAAATAGAAAGTAAACCATCTGTTCGCGGCATTTTTTTTAATTGAAAGATAAAACAGACCAGTTGAAATAACCGATAGGAGACAGCACTTCGATGCAAATCATTTATGATTATTCCGATGTTTGTATTGGTCAAAAATGAATGGATTATGTTTTTAACTTCAACATCATTAAAATGATGTAAAAATAAGGTAAACAATACTATATCGTTATTTAATTCACTTTCAGGTTTAATTAAAACATCTTCACAACAATAATGAATATTCGGATAATTTTCAGATAGACGCCTTGCTTCTTTTATTGTAAACGGGTTGGCATCTATTCCGGTTAATTTAAATGAATAACCATTGGCCTGACCGAATTTTGCGATTTCCCGAAGCATGTCACCGTTACCACAACCTACATCACAGATAGAAAGGGTTTGTGTTGAATCAGTTGTTTTTATTAATTTTTTTAAACCGTTCAGTGTTAACCGGTTTCCGCCCAAAAGCTGATTAATTGCTGCAATTGTCTGTAAGGTTTCTGCCAGCTCAATACCTTCCATGGAAAAATCATCCATGAGTTCTTTTTTGGTATTGCGGAATTTTGTGTTCAGAAGCATCTATTGAATGGGCTTTCCGTGCGTTTTTTGAATGAGGAAAGGTAGTAATTTTGGAAAGACAATCAAGCCTTTCATCATCATATTACTCAAAAAAGGATTCAGGAGTAAGTTAGAGAGTATTTTACCCATCTGAATACGGGATTTAAAATGAAAGTTCCACCGGTTCGTATAATTCATTTCCAGCTCTTTCCGGCTAATTTTTCCATTCAAAAAATCCAGGGTGCTTTCACTGGCTATTTTGGCACTGTGAATCGCCATCGCCATTCCGTTTCCGCAAAGGGGATGAATTAATCCGGCCGTATCTCCTAACATCAGAATTTGGTTTTCTACTTTTTTTTTGGCTTCAAATGAAATTTGACTGATGGTTAATGGTTTATCAAAAAGTAGTTCTGAATTATTTAAAATTGCTTTGAGTTTTGGATTTTTGTTTAAAACATTCAATTGAAAGTCTGAAATGTTTTTATGTTTTTTAAATGATTCATATTTAGTCAGATAACAAATATTTATGATGTCATTTTCCACTTTTGAGACTCCGCAATAACCACCATCAAAGTTATGAAGCTCCACTAAATCATCAGGAAAATTTCCTTTGTAATGAGCTTTTACGGCTAACCAGGGTGATTTTTTTTGAATAAAATTTCGTTGAAGTTTGACATCTAAATTGGAACGTTTTCCAAAAGCTCCTAAAACCACTTTTGTTTTGAATTTTTCACCTTTTTCTGAGATAATAGTAAAACTATCATTTAAAAAATCAATGTCATTTACTTGTTGATGAATGATGTTACAACCGGATTCTATTGCTTTTTGATAAAGATAATTGTCTAATAAATAACGACTTATTCCGAATCCGCCCAACGGAAGAATCGCAGAAATAGATTTTCCGTTTTGTATTGAAATCGATGTTTTATTAATATGTGTTGGCTGTAAAGATTCAATATTCAAACCTAATTGCCTGAAATAAGGCAACACTTCGTTTGAAATGAATTCGCCGCACACTTTGTGTTTTGGATAATTGTTTTTTTCAAATAGAATCACCGGTTTTCCTTGTTTGGACAAGTGAATCGCTGCGGTTAATCCGGCTAGACCGCCACCAATGATTGCTATTTGGGGACTTGCGTTCATTTGAACTTTATTTGTAGGGTTTTTAATTAATCATCTCACCTAAATAAACACTCCAAACTTCTTTTTGATTTGCACCAAATGATTTGAGCTGTTCCGAAAAATAAACTTTTTGTTTGATTTCGATGATTGTAATTTGTTTATTCCGTTTTATTTCCAAATAATAATGGTTTACCCAGTAGTCATTGAAAAACAGAACTTTTCCGTTGTTTGGTTTGATGTTAAACTGAATATCTTTTTCCTTTTCCAGCTGATGTAAAAATGCAGTCAAAGCAATGTTCTCTTTTTCTTTTGATAGTAAATTAATCACCGAAACTTCTCTTTCATTAAAAAGAGAAAAAACAGCCGTTTTTATTTCTTTTTTTAATGCATTGGCAGTCGCAGGATTGGCCAGCAGTTGGGCATATTCATAAAAATCATTCACTTTGGCAAATGAACTTTCCTGATAAGCATTCAATACTTCCATAGAAAAATTTGCTTTCATACTTTTTTTAGAAAAACCGGCATCCTGAGCATTTCCAATAATGGAAATAAATAACAATCCGATAAGTAAATAATTGATTTTCATACTTATTCCTGTTTGATTCGAATGAATAAAATCTGATCTTCCGAATTATTTTTAATTTCTAAAACCCGCATTTTTTTAATAGTGGCTGTGGGAATTACTAATTTTTCTGAAAATTCTTTTTTGTTATAATATTCGGCTCCTAGATTGTCGGGCAACATCACGAGAACCTCCAAATCATCCGCTAAAATCTTCTGTAACTGTTCTTTTCGGGTTTGCCAATCTTTGATGTCTGATTGCATAAACGCTTTGAGCATCAAGGCATAATCGTCGGGTTGCATCAAAAGAATTTGTGTTTCGGCGGTTGATTCGGCAACTTTGGCTTCTCTTTTTTTATAAAACGGACTTTCTACACTGATTTTTGTTTCCGCCGAAACAGATTCTATCACTGCTTTTCCGTCTTCTACTTTTAGTGGAACTTTCTTATCATCATCAATTTGATAAACTTTCACATCTTCATCAGCAATTTTTTCCTGTGTAAACTCATCTTGAATTTCAATTGTTTTTGAATTTGTGCCTGTTTTGTTCATCCAATAGAAAATGAAAAGAAAGATTATTAACCCCATGCCTATTAACCCATAATAGCTACGTTTCTTTTTGGTATTTTGATCAATAGAATTTTCTTCTTTATGTTTAAAAACAAATTCATTCCAACCTGAAAACCCGCAAAATTGACATAAAATATCCAACATATCTTTTCGCGGTAATCTTTCATTCGTTTCAGGTTTTAAATGGGTGTAAATCCATTTTTCACTGATGCGTTGTTTTTGTTTTTCTTCAATTAAATCAATCAGATTCTGGATGTCCTGTGAACTGAATTGTTTCCAATCCCCCTGAAAATAAGGATAATGCCGTTGGTAGTTCAGCAGTACTTGGTTTTTCAACAAGTGGAATACGTTTTGTTCGGTCATCATAAAATTGATTTCGAAAATAAAAATACGGTTTTAATTCGATACTGTAAAACTACTGTAAATGTTTGGAAAACCAATTACAGTGCTTAGAAAGCGGTTTTACCGAATCAATTTTAAAAGGAGTCCGTATTCTTGCCTCATTAATTTTAAAATCATTTGTCATGAGAACAGTTTTTTTATCAATTTGTTTAGTTTCAATTTTCAAAACCCAGGCTCAGGGTTCCAATGAGTTGTATGGAAATACAAACCGGTATCATCATTCATCCTACGTGAGTAATGGCGATTATCAACGGGTTGTGCAATCTAAAAGCGAGGCGCTTTACCGTATTAAAATCCTGAATAACGTAAAAACGGATGCCTACATTGTTACTTTTGGTTTAAACCAGGAAGCTCCGTCTGTAAAAGAATGCAACGCTAAGATCAATCAGCGTATTCAGGGCTTCAAGACGGCCGCTAAAAAATTAGGGGTAAAGGAAGAAGGAATTTTTGTTGATTTTATTACTCAGAATAAAATTTATGATTACGAATCGGAAACTCAGGGATCGCAGATCAAAGTGAATCAGGTGGATGCCGGGTATGAAATTAAGAAGAATATCATTCTCCGGTTTTCCAATCAGATTTCATTTGATGATTTAGTTGAAAAAGCCTCCGATTTTGACATTTATAACATTATAAAGGTAGATTATGTGAATTTAGATGCAGACAAAATTTATGCACAAATGTTTGAAGAAGCTCAGAAACTGGTGGCTGTCAGAAAAAACCAGATGCGGAACCACATTGATGAAGGGGCTGAAGATACGCCTGCAATCCAAGTGCACTTTGCTGCTATTTCACCTACTTCCCAATACAAAAATTTTGCTGCGTTTGAATCTTCAGAGCTCAATACTTCCAGTAATTCACGTTATTATGATAAACAGATTATCCGGAAAGAAGAGCGAAAAAGCAAAACATTCTACTATGATGGATTAAATCCGCAAGGCTATGACAAAATTATGAATGCTGATTCGCCGGTTGTTGGCATGCAGTATGTAATGGAAATCACGATGACCTATCGGAAAAAGCAATAATTATGATGCTCGTTTTTTCAGTTCTTCCTGAACTTTTTTCAACTGGCTTGAAAATATAATGACCAGCGGCAAGAATGCAATGGGTAATAATGTTAAAGCGGTGCTTTTCGTCTTCATCATAAAAAATATACCGCTGATAACCATGATGAACATTGCTGCTAAAAGTATAACAGACACCATTCTTAGCGACTTTGCCTTTGATTTTAATTCTTCAACAGTTAGTTTGGTTAAATCTTGTTCTTTCATAATGTAACGATTAAGTAAAAAACCGCCCAGATTTAAAATCAGGCGGTTTTTTTAATTTTATCAATTATAGTTTACCCTCTTTAATTTCCTCTACAATTTCAGGATTTAACAAAGTGGTTATATCGCCAAAATTTGAATAATCACCTTCTGCTATTTTTCGCAAAATACGACGCATGATTTTTCCGCTTCTGGTTTTGGGCAAGCCGGAAACAAACTGAATTTTATCCAATTTGGCAATCGGTCCGATCTGATCGGAAATCTGCTGATTGATTTCTTTGCGTAAATTATCGTGGTTTCTGCTTTCTCCGGATTCTTTTAAGATCACAAAGCCATACAGAGCATTTCCTTTGACATCATGCGGAAAACCAACAATGGCACTTTCTGCTACAGCCGGATGTTCATTGATAGAATCTTCAATCGGAGCTGTTCCCAAATTATGACCGGAAACAATGATGACATCATCTACTCTACCGGTAATCCGGTAATACCCCACTTCATCCCGCAATGCCCCGTCTCCGGTGAAGTACTTGCCCGGAAAAGCAGAGAAATACGTCTCTTTATAGCGTTGATGATCTCCCCAGATACTTCTGGCCATAGACGGCCACGGAAATTTGATACACAAGCTTCCGGTAACCTGATTACCTTCAATTTCATTTCTCAGTTCATCCATCAGAACGGGTTGAATACCCGGTAGCGGTAATGAGGCATACGTAGGTTTGGTGGGAGTAACAAAAGGTATCGGTGAAATCATGATTCCGCCCGTTTCGGTTTGCCACCAGGTATCCACCAACGGGCAACGTTTTCCTCCTACATGATCATTATACCAGTGCCAGGCTTCTTCATTAATCGGTTCGCCAACTGACCCAATCACTTTTAATGATTTTAACGGGTAGGATTGCACATAATCAATACTCTCTTTTGCCAACGCACGAATGGCAGTCGGAGCGGTATAAAACTGTGTTATTTTATGCTTTTCAATTACTTCCCAAAAACGACTGAAATTCGGATAGGAAGGCACACCTTCAAAAATGACGGTTGTTGCACCATTCAATAACGGTCCGTATAAAATATACGAATGTCCGGTAATCCAGCCTATATCGGCCGTACACCAATAAATATCATTCTCTTCGTAATTGAACACATTTTTAAATGTATAGGCTGTATAAACCATATAACCTGCGGTCGTGTGAAGCATACCTTTGGGTTTTCCGGTTGAGCCTGATGTGTAAAGAATAAACAACGGATCTTCTGCATCCATAATTTCGGCTACGTTATTCGGAACAGCTTCTTCTAAAAGTGGTTCCAGCCAAAGGTCACGACCATGCTTCATGTTTATTGCCTCGTGCGTTCGTTTAACCACCAGAACCCTTTCTACACAGGGCGTTTTTTCTAATGCTTCATCAATAATACCCTTTAAATTAATGGTTTTATTTCCGCGATAGCCGCCATCAGAGGTAATGACCATTTTACATTCACAGTCATTGATTCTTGCCGATACAGCCGAAGCAGAAAATCCGGCAAAAATGACGGAATGAACGGCTCCGATCCGGGCACAGGCCAAAACGGCTACCGCCAGTTCCGGAATCATCGGCAGGTAAATACAAACCCTGTCCCCTTTCCTGATACCCTGATCCCGCAATACATTGGCCATCTTTGCCACTCGCGCATATAAATCAGAATAGGTAATATGCTGGGCTTCTTCGTCCGGATTGTTCGGTTCAAAAATAATCGCCGTTTTGTCTCCTCTTCGGGCCAGATGACGATCAATGCAGTTTTTGGTAATGTTTACTTTGGCATCTACAAACCATTTGAATTGAGCTTCCTGCATATCAAATTCAAATACTTTGTCCCATTTCTGGTACCAGGTAAAGTTCTCATCGGCAATGCGGTCCCAAAACTTTCGGGGTTCACGGACCGATTTTTTATACATTTTGAAATAATTTTCTAAATCATGTATTTTATAGTAACTCATGATGCTGCTGTTTTTTAGTCTAATTTTTATGTAAAAATAACGATTCTATTTTTTACCACCAATGTATCTTTGCTAAAAAGATATAGATAAAATTGCATTTTTAATTTTATTTCTGTCTCAAAACGGCATATTTCTCAATAACGTCTTTAATTTCGTTTATAATCAACTCGTCATCAATGGTGGACGGAATCTGAAATTCGGTTTTATCTGCAATATTCCGCAACAGCTTTCTGAGGATCTTTCCCGAGCGTGTTTTAGGCAGGCGTTGCACCACCATTACATTTCGCAAACAGGCAACAGCACCGATTTTGTCACGGATTAATTGTACAATTTCATATTCCAGTTGAAAGTGCTCGGTTTCATTTCCGGTTTTGATAACAACCATGGCCAGCGGAATCTGCCCCCGAAGTTCATCATTAACCCCAATTACAGCACACTCTGCCACTGCGGAATGAGAAGCTACGATTTCTTCCATTTCGGCGGTTGACAGGCGATGGCCGGCCACATTGATCACATCATCTACTCTTCCGGTGATGTAAATATAGCCGTCTTTATCTTTAAAGCCGCCATCTCCGGAGAAATAATACCCCGGAAATTTAGTCAGATAACCGGATTTGAACCGTTCACTATCGTTCCATAAGTCTAACATGGTTCCGGGTGGCAAGGGGAGTTTGATCACTACGAAACCTTCTTCGTCGGCACCAACCTCTTCTCCATTATCGTTAAGAATCCGAATATCATATCCTGAAACTGCTTTTCCTGCCGAACCGGGTTTGATGGGTAAAAATTCTATCCCCATCATGTTAGCAATCATCGGCCATCCCGATTCAGTTTGCCACCAGTGGTCAATTGCCGGAACCGGGATATGCTCATTATACCATGCCAAAGTGGCTGCATCGCAACGTTCTCCTGCCAGGAATTGTGTTCGCAAACAAGATAAATCATATTGCCTGATGAATTTGCCTTCCGGATCTTCTTTTTTAATGGCACGAATGGCAGTTGGAGCCGTAAACATCACCTTCACCCGGTGTTCTGAGATCACCCGCCAGAAAGTGGAAGCGTCAGGTGTTTTGATCGGTTTTCCTTCAAACAACACGGTTGTATTCCGGTTAATGAGCGGTCCGTACACAATATAACTGTGGCCTACCACCCAGCCCACATCAGAAGCGGCCCAAAAGACTTCACCGGGCTGAACACCGTAAATGTATTGCATCGAAAATTTAAGTGCGGCGGCATAACCGCCTGTATCTCTTACAATTCCTTTTGGCTTTCCGGTAGTGCCAGACGTATATAAAACATACAGCGGATGCGGAGCTTCCACCGGAACACAGGCGGCTTCCTCAGAACCGTAAACCAAAGCATCATAATCCACATCGTATTTTTTAAATGGAACCCTCGCTCCCAATTTCCGGTTTAGAACCACTACTTTTTTGGGTTTATGACCGGCCAGTTCAATGGCCTGATCCACTAACGGTTTATAAGCGATTAATCGATCTACTTCTATTCCGGAGGAAGCGGTTAAGATGATGCGGGGTTTGCAATCGTCAATCCGGATGGCTAATTCATGTGGAGCAAACCCTCCAAAAACAACGGAATGTGTCACGCCGATCCGGGCACAAGCCAGCATGGCAAAAGCAGCCTGCGGAATCATAGGCATATAAATTACAGCCGTTTCTCCTTTTCTGATGCCTAACGAAAGTAAGCCTCCGGCTAATTGAGCTACTTCGGTTTTCACTTCATTATAGGTATATTTTTTAACGGTTTGTGTCACCGGAGCATCATAAATGATTGCTGTTTGTTCGCCAAAACCATCTTCAATATGTTTGTCTAAAGCCAAATAACAAGCGTTTAATACGCCATCGGCATACCAAAGCGGGTAATCGTTTTTATCCTTAGACAAAATGGTTTGCGGTTTTTTAAACCAGTGAATATGTTCTGCCTGTTCTTGCCAGAATTGTTCCGGATGCTCAAGACTTTTTTGATAGAAATCTGAATAGTTCATTTTTTTTGAGTTGCTGAGTTGTTGCAGCGAGACATCGCTTTTGTAAATTTTATGATTACGAATCACTTACTAGCTCGTTCACTAATTCTACTAATTTTTTAATTGAGAAAGGCTTGGTCATATAAGCGTTTGCTCCCAATTGCATTCCTTTTTCGATGTCGCTTTCTTTGTTTTTGGCGGAGAGAAAAATAACTTTACAATCGGCCAGGCTTTCATTTTTTTTCACCGATTCAATTGTGGCATATCCATCCACATTGGGCATCATAATATCCAGTATAATTAAATCAGGTTGTTCGCTTTTTAAAATATCCAACGCTTCCTCTCCGTCACGGGCAATGAATACTTCAAAATTTTGTTTTTTGAAGGTGTATTCCAGCGACATGATAATGTTGGGTTCGTCATCTACTAATAAAATTTTTTTCATAATTATTCTGAATTGTTAGGAAGTGTGAAAGAAAAAGTAACACCATTGTGCACATTCTCGGCCCAGATCCTGCCTTTGTGTGCTTCGATGATTTGTTTGCAAATGGCCAGTCCTAAACCACTCCCGATGGGTTTCTTAATATTTTGATTACTTGATTGATAAAACTTGTCGAAAATGGATTCTAAATCGTCTTCATTTACACCCTTTCCGTTATTAAAAACGTTGACCTTAATAAAATCTTCTTTTCTGCCGGAAACAGTAATGATAATAATTCCTTCTTTTTCATCAGCAAATTTGATCGCATTAGATACCAGATTTGTAATCACCTGAATAATGCGTTCTTCATCGTAACTTATTTTAACTGCGGCTTGATTTTCATCAAATTCAACATGAAGCTTTTTGTTGGAGATCAATTGCTGCAGAGGTGAAAGCGATTTTGCTATGGTTTGAACAATATTTCCCTGTATCGGGAAAATTCGCTGTTTTCCGGTTTCAAATTTTTCTAAATCCAGGATCTTGTCAATCAAACGATTCAAACGATCGGATTCGGTAATAATATTTTGTAAAAACTGTTTTTTAAGCTCATCCGGGATTTCGTCATCGTCATGCAAAATTTCACTGGCGGCACGAATGGCTGTAATCGGAGTCCGCAATTCATGGGTAACCGTATCTAAAAACTCATCTTTTTGCCTGTCTTTTAAAACCAGTGTTGCATTTGCTTTTTTTAACTGTGCCGAAAGTTCTTTTAATTCATTGGATGTTTCGGTCAGTTTTTTATTAATGATCAGATTTTCTTTTGATTCTTCCAGTATTTTCAAGACTTCCGGTAAACTGATTTTGTCTTCTTTGGTTACACTTTCAATTAGAATTTTGGCAGAAGCGGTTCCGATGTGACCGGTTAACAGGTTTTCGGCAAATTTAATTAAACGGGCATCTGCCATTAAATCATCGGGAGCAATATTGTATTTTACTTTAAAAATAGAAAGTGCCCGGTTGGTTTGTTCTTCTCCCAAAAAGCGTTTTAATACTTTCTCTATGTCCGATATATAAGCCGTACCTTTCCATACAAAGGCATTTTCGAGGTTATTGATATACTTGTCAATATCTACAAACATTTCGGCATAATTGCGTTCACGGTAATTTCCTTTAAAACTTACCGAAACAATCATATATACCAAAGCATTGAACAATAAGCTCCAAAAAAGGGCGTGCGGAATCGGTTCAAGGTAATCTAATCCGAATAACTGAAAGGGCTGCAGAAAAGCATAACCAAAAAAACCTTCTTTAAAAAAGTTGCTTTCCGGGTTAACGGAGCTCAGCAAAAAAGGAAGCATGATGGTGTAGAAACAGATCAGCATTCCAGTCATAATGCCTGCAACAGCTCCGTTTAACGAGCCTCTTTTCCAGAAAAGGGCTCCAAAAAAGGCCGGTCCTAATTGAGCTACGATGACAAACGAAATCATTCCGACCGATACCAGCGAAAAGTCCATGATAAAATAACGGTAGTAAATGAAAGCCAGAATAATTAATAAAAAAATACCAATTCTCCGGATGTTTACGATTCGTTCACTGTTACTTTCCTGGTTATCTTTTTGTAATGTGCCTAATAACCCGTACGGAATTAATAAATTATTGCTTAGCATCGTAGAAAGTGTAATTGAAGAAACTACAATCATTGAAATAGCAGCTGAAAAACCGCCCAGAAAGACCAAAACCGTCATAAACGTATGGTCAAAAAATTGTGGAATTAATAAGGAAAACATATCTGAATTGACATTTTTACCTTCAAATAAAATATTTCCTCCCCAAGCAATCGGATAAACAAACAGATTGAATAACAACAGGTATAACGGAAACAACCAAATGGCTGTCTGAATGTGTTTTTCACGGTTATTTTCAACGATTGACATATGAAATTGCCTTGGTAACAAAAAGATGGAAAAGAAAGACAAAACAACGAGCATCATCCAGTTCATAGCTCCTTCTAAGCCGTTGATTGTGTTTCTCTCTTTAAAATTTTCCATCAGTGAAGCTTTGGCATAAATGGCATCAAACCCGTCAAAAACATAAAAGGTGACATATAGTCCCAAAATGATGAAAAAGAATAACTTCAGCAAAGATTCCAAGGCAACAGCGGTTACAATTCCTTTTCTTTTTTCGGAAGCGTCTACATAGCGGGTTCCGTAAAAGGAAGCAAAAAGAGCTAAAACCAAGGCTACATAAGTAGACGTGTCTAAAAACACATTATGGGTTTCAGGAGAACTGGTTACGATATGAAATGTTTCTGAAATCGCTTTTAACTGTAATCCGATATACGGTAAAATCGCCATTAGTGAAATCAGGGTAACCAAAGCTCCGAGAAAGCGACTGTTTCCGTAGCGAAGCGAAATAAAATCGGCTATACTGGAAATTTTACTGACCCTGGAAATCCGGATAATTTTTTTTAAAATAACAATCCATGCCGGAAAAGCAATTACCGGACCAAGGTAAATCGGGATATAGTTCAGACCGGAACCGGCGGCCACACCAACACTGCCGTAATAGGTCCAGGTTGTGCAGTAAACAGCGAGTGAAAGCGAATAGATGTAGGGATTATTAGTCCATTTTGAATTGCTTTTCCGTTCTGCCCATTGTGCAATAAAGAAAAGCAAGCCGAGGTACAGCAGTAATATGACTAATAAAAATCCGCTATTCATTATATTTGTTTAAAAAAAGGAATGACACAATGATGGATAACGTCCAGACTGAAAAAATGTGAAAATAAATGATGGGTATCCCTAAAATATCCTCCGCATTATTGAACAAAAGTAATATCGGAAAGTTAAATGCTATCCATAACAGCAAGCTAAGAATTACAAATTTTTGAAGATGTCTTTTTTTCATTTTGGCTTTTCTGTTTAACCGCAATCTCTGCTTTTGAAAAAACAAAAGCAGAGATAGTGATAAAACCTGTTTTTAACGATTAATGATCAACTGCCTCTCCGGCTCCGGACGGAATCCGGATATTTTCTACAATTTCCTGAACTTCAGGTGGTGGTTCCGGCGTAAATTTATTCACGACTAACGCTACAATAAAGTTAGCAACCATGGCAACAGTTCCAAAACCTTCGGGTGAAATCCCGAACCACCAATCAGAATGTAAAGAATCTACAGCCTCTTTACCACCATCGAAGATACCGAATTTAAATTTCAGCATATAGAAAATCATCAGTAACATGCCAACTGCCATTCCGCTTATGGCTCCCTCTTTGTTCATTTTTTTATAAAAAATACCTAAAATAATAGCCGGAAAAAATGAAGCTGCGGCTAAACCAAATGCAAGAGCTACGACGGCTGCCACAAATCCGGGCGGATTAATTCCGAAATACCCGGCTATACAAACCGCTACAGCCGCAGAGCCACGGGCAGCCCAAAGCTCCCCTTTTTCAGAGATGCCGGGGTTTATCATTTTCTTAATTAAATCATGCGAAACAGAAGAAGAAATGACCAATAATAATCCGGCCGCTGTAGATAATGCGGCCGCCAGGGCTCCGGCCGCCACTAAAGCAATAACCCAATCGGGCAACTTGGCAATTTCCGGGTTAGCTAATACCATAATGTCATTATCAATTTTTAATTCATTTGTTTCTTTATCGGCAACATATTGAATTTTTCCGTCCGCATTTTTATCTTCAAATGTTAACAATCCAGTTTTCTCCCAATTTACAAACCATTGCGGCATGGAACTGTATTCCTTATCGCTGACGGTCTGGATCAGATTTGCCTTTGCAAAAACGGCTACCGCAGGAGCGGTTGTATAAAGAATAGCAATTAATAACAATGCCCAGCCAGCCGATTTACGGGCATCACGAACTTTTTTAACCGTAAAAAAGCGAACAATTACGTGAGGCAATCCGGCCGTTCCCACCATTAAAGCTAAGGTAATGGCAAAAACATCGATCATGGATTTTGATCCGCTCGTGTATTCATCAAAACCTAATTCCGTTTGAAGACCGTTTAATTTATCCAACAAGTAAGTTCCGGAACCGTCAGCGACCGTCCCCCCCATTCCTAATTGCGGAACGGGATTACCTGTCATTTGGATGGAAATAAAAATGGCAGGAACCATAAAGGCAAATATCAACACACAATATTGAGCAACCTGCGTATAGGTAATCCCTTTCATTCCGCCTAAAACAGCATAGAATAAAACGATGACCATACCGATAATAACACCGGTATTGATGTCAACTTCCAAAAATCTTGAAAACACCACGCCTACGCCACGCATTTGCCCGGCTACATAAGTAAATGATACAATCAAAGCACAAAAAACAGCTACGGAACGAGCGGTTTTGGAATAATAACGGTCACCGATAAAATCCGGCACGGTAAATTTTCCGAATTTTCTGAGATAAGGGGCTAATAATAAGGCTAATAAAACATAACCGCCTGTCCACCCCATCAGATAAACCGCTCCGTCATATCCGGCAAACGAAATAATTCCGGCCATAGAGATAAAAGAAGCGGCCGACATCCAGTCGGCAGCCGTAGCCATTCCGTTAGCCAGCGGTGAAACACCGCCACCGGCAACGTAAAATTCTTTGGTAGATCCGGCACGAGACCAGATTGCAATGCCGATATAAAGAGCAAAAGTAGCTCCTACGATAATATATGTCCAAATTTGTACATCCATTTTATTTAGTTTTTAAAGGCTGAATAGCTGAGTTTTTATTTATTTAACAGATAACAGAAGACTACTCTTCGTCGTAGCCGTATTTTTTATCCAATTTGTTCATTAGTCGGACGTACACAAAAATCAAAATCACAAATACATAAATTGATCCTTGTTGGGCAAACCAGAATCCGAGCGGAAACCCTCCTATTTTAATGTTGTCTAAAGCATCTTTAAATAAAATTCCGGCTCCGTAGGATACTAAAAACCAGATGGTCAGCAGAATGAGAAGATACCGTAAATTCTCTTTCCAATAGGCGGTTGCGTTAGCTTGATTACTCATTGTTATTTTTGTTTTTAAAGTTAGATTTACAGATAAACCATGGCTTGAAGCGTAATGGTTCCCGTTTTGTTTTCACCAAATGTTTCATTTTTATATTCCAGGGTAAGTTTAGAATTATGTCCGTTTAAATAGAGATTTGTACCTATACCAAATACATTTCGGTTGTCCTCTACCGCTTCATAACGATTGGTTGCACAGGACAGGTAGGGTTGAATTTTGGTTAACTTTTCTGAATGGAACATGTAACCGACATGACCGTAAACAAAGCTTCCGGTTCCATAGGCATTAAACAGATAATTTTTTCCGTAGTTATTGCTCTGATAGGTAGCATAGGCTGTAATGGCTCCTTTTTTGTCTCCGACCGGAGCATCATAAAAAGCATCTACGGCAAAGATAGATACATCTTCACCAATGTTGACTGTACCGTCATGGTAAACACTTCCGTTGGGGTGAAGAAAAAATCCGGCTCCCACATTAAAAACTTTTTTGGTACCTAAATATGAACCAACCCTGTATGGCAGAAAATTACTTTCGGCATCTAAAAAACCGTATTCAAAATAACCGGCATAATTCATTCCGGATTTTTTTGAACCTAAAACTTTTCTGCCTGCATAAATCGTTGTATTTATGTTTTCTCCCGTATTTCTGGAATCTAAGCTGTTTGTGATCGATTCATTGATCGAAACCCGGTATTGAAATTTACCAAAAGTTCCTTTGGCATAAACCCCCTGATGACGGGCAAACTGATCGGACAGACCGAGTGTTGACCAGGACTGGCGGTTGTTGTCCAGCGTCATAAAGTTCAGTGTGCCCTGACTGTTTAACCTCGAAATACCATTCCAGTAGTGCAAACCGGATCCGATAACATGGTTTTTACCTACACTATACTGCACCCAGAAATCATGAAAGAACAACTGAGAACTCTCTCCTTTTCCTGTGGGCGACATATTATCAGCATTCAAGGAATTCAACCCAAAATGTGTCAGAACTAAAAATTTAGGTGTAATTTGGGCATACGTCAAAATCCTGGCTCTCCGGGTTGAAAACTCAATTGCTTTCTGGTCTTCCGGCAGGTTGTCATTGTACTGCCCCCACATTTGCCCCCAGGCAATGACCCGCATGTATTTTGAACCTTCTTCATTCAGGTTAAACTTCATACCGCCTCCATAGTCAGGAGAACCTTGCGAAAAAGCATCAAAACAATATAATATAATCATAAGAAATAAAACTGCTTTTTTCATTGGGCATAAAGTTTTCAGGATTTTGTAAACTCATTTTCGGAGTACCAAATTGAAATTTTATAACTAAGAAAAAAATTCAGCTATATATTTTTGTTAATAAAGTATAGTTAATCTTTGAAACGCTCCCATTTTATCAGCATAAATTTATCGCCTAATTCGGTAATAATCATCCCTGCTCCTTTAAGTTGTTCTTTATTTTTTAAGAATTCTACCAGTTCCGGATGATTATAAATCTTATACGTTGGATGGTAATCGGTGTGAGCCGGTTTTTTAATTTTAAATTCTTTTACCCAATTACTCACTGTCACGTGCGAAACCCCGATAATGCGTTCTATTTCTCGGTAACTCAAACCTTCCAAATACAATTGTAAAGCTTTCGTAACGTAATAATCATCTATCTTTTTTCCTAACTTATTGACAGTAAAGTAATAATTGCATTTTTTGCACAAATACCTTTGTCTGTCTTTGATGATACCGCTTTTGACAATCTGATTGTTCTGGCATTTGGGGCATGCTAAAATCTCCATATATAAAAAATTTGCATAAATATATTAAATTAGCAATAATACAAAAATATATTTTACAAAAATTTTAATCAAAAATTACAGAGTGCTTAATTTTATTGTGTAAAAATTATATTCTGTATAAATTTTATCCTTTTTTGATAAATGTATGGTTTTGGGGTATTTGAGAAACGGTTTTCTTTATGATATACATTTTTAGCTTTTGAAATGAAAAGATATTCAGTCTATTTTCTTTAATTTGTAGAAACAACAAACTAATTATGCAATTTGAAACCAAAAAAACGGATCCGTCTGTTTTATATAAACTACTAACCGGCACTATTATTCCCAGGCCTATTGGCTGGATTTCAACCATAGATGATAACGGGGTCAACAACCTCGCTCCTTTTTCTTATTTTAACATGGTTTCGAGTGATCCGCCCTGTGTGATGTTTTCCACCCGCAGAGATAACAACCAATACAAAGACACGTTGCATAATGTGCTGCAAAACGGTGAGTTTGTAGTGAATTTGGTTACCATGGATGTGGTAGAACAAATGAATGCCACTTCTGCTTCCGTTGCCGCTGATGTGGACGAATTTGAACTGGCTGACCTAAGCCCCGTTGATTCCGTTTTTATCAAACCTAAAAGAGTCAAAGAAAGTCCGATTCATTTAGAGTGCAACATGATTCATCATTATTTTATGGATAACAATGAAGGGGGCGGTGCGTGTATAGTTATCGGAAAAATAAAAATCATTCATATTGATGACCGTATTTTAATGGAAAACAATCGTATTAATCTGGAGGTTTACAAACCTGTAGCTCGTTTGGCAGGTTCAAATTACAGTACATTAGGGGAGCTTTTTTCGATTAAAAGAGCCTGATGTTTTAAAGGATTAGAAGAAAATCAGTGTAAATCAGTGAAATCTGTGTCAAAATAAACATGAAAAAAATAACTGTAATCGGTGGCGGTCCCGGCGGACTCTACTTTTCCATATTAACCAAAAAAGCAATGCCTCATTGTCAAATTGAGGTCTATGAACGCAATAAGCCCGATGACAGTTTCGGCTTCGGGGTTGTATTTTCTGATGAAACGTTAGGCGAATTTTTAATGCGAGATTTACAATCGTATGAACTCATTCGCAGCGAATTTGCCTATTGGGATGACATTATTGTGGCCCGTGACGGGCAAAAGGTGAGTATTTCCGGTAACGGATTTTGCGGTTGTTCCCGGAAAACACTGCTGAAATTACTGCATCAACGTTGCCGCGAAGAAGGTGTCAATCTTCACTTTGAACAAAATGTAGATGATTTGAGTCCGTTTGCCGATTCGGATATGATTGTTGCCTGCGACGGAATCGGAAGTGCTATCCGAACACACTATGCAGAAGAATTCGGTACCAAAATCAGCCTGAAAAAAAACCGTTTCGTTTGGTTGGGTTCTACCAAGCCCCTGGATGCGTTTACTTACTTTTTTAAAACAACGCCTTTTGGAACCATCGTAGCCCATACCTATCAATACGAAGAAGGGATGAGTACCTGGATTTTTGAATGCAGCGAAGAAACCTGGCAAAAAACAGGATTTGAAGTAATTAATGAACAAGATACCATAGCTAAAATCAGTGCGATTTTTGCAGAAGAATTAGACGGTCATCCGCTTATTTCCAACAAGTCGCATTGGCGGCAGTTTCCGCACGTGACTAACGAAAAATGGTACCACAACAACATTGTTTTGTTAGGTGATGCCAAAGCTACTGCCCACTACTCCATTGGTTCCGGGACAAAATTGGCAATGGATTCTGCCATCGGTTTGTCGGATGCTGTGATTTCAAATCCTTCCAGCGTACAGGCTGCTTTTGAACAGTATGATAAAATCCGCAGAAATACAGTAGAAATGATTCAACATGCTGCCTTAGTCTCGTTGGATTGGTTTGAAAATATGGATCGTCATATCCAACATCCGTTTTATCAATTTGCTTTTGGCTGTATGACACGTTCCAAAAAAGTAACGTTTGAAAATCTTCAAATCAGAGACAAGTCATTCACAGATAAAGTTTTAAATGAATTTTTTGAAACTCCAGACTCCCAACTCCAATCTCCCAACTCAAAATCGGCTGCTTTTTCAACGTTCAAAGTAAGAGAATTAGAATTACCTAACCGGATTGTGATGGCTCCGATGGGACAATATTCTGCCGTAAATGGCCTTGTCCATAACTGGCATCTGGTGCATTACGGAAGCCGGGCAACCGGCGGGGTCGGATTGATTTTAACCGAAATGACTGCCGTTTCACCAACCGGACATATTACGTTAGGTTGTGCGGGCATATATAATGAAAATCAAATAGTTGAATGGAAAAGAATCATAGATTTTATTCATCAGAATACGTCAGCTAAAATAGGAATCCAACTTGGTCATTCCGGTAGAAAAGGTGCCGTCAAAAAACCGTGGGAAGGACAAAATGAACCGATCGAACATGCCTGGGAATTATTTTCCGCCTCCCCTCTTCCATTCCATGTCAACATGGCCACGCCAAAAGAAATGACGATGGAAGAGATGAACAAAATCACTGCTGAATTTGTTCAAGCCACCAAAAATGCCGACCAGGCTGGTTTTGATTTGGTTGAATTGCAAGCTCATCACGGTTTTTTACTGGCTTCGTTTTTATCGCCGTTGACCAATATTCGCACCGATGAATTTGGCGGAAGCATTGAAAATCGCCTTAAATTTCCTCTACGTGTGTTTGCGGAAATGCGAAAGGTATTCCCGCAACACAAACCGATGTCGGTTCGTATTTCTGCTTCCGATTGGGCAGAAAACGGCATTTCAGAGGAAGAAGTCATTTATATAGCCAATGCTTTCAAAACAGCCGGAGCTGATATGATCAACGTTTCCACCGGAAATACGGTGGCTTATCAAAAACCTCAAATGGGCAGAATGTGGCAAACACCTTTTTCGGATCTGGTCAGAAATACGGTTCATATTCCAACCATTACGGCGGGTTATATTCAGGACATTGATCAGATTAATACCATCATTTTAAACGGAAGAGCGGATTTAGTGGCGCTAGGCCGACCTCTATTAGCAGATGCTAACTTTGTCAGAAACGCTCAAGCGTATGAAAATGTGCAAACGGATGATATCCCATTGCAATATAAAATGGGAAGCTCACATTTGTATTCGCTGAAAGCCTCTGAAAGAAAGCAATTAGAAGGAATGAAGAAGGCGTTGAAGCCTAAGAGTAATAAGAAATAGTATTAAGATGGAAAAATTAAGTATTAAGACAAAAGTTTTGTTTTGCGAGAAATTAAAATCATGAAACATTATATCGACAATTTCGCTCACGATTCCCTCCCAGGCAGCGACTTGCAGCCTACTTATTTAGAAGGGAGGTATGAAAACGAAATGCTCAATTGTGTAGAACGTCTTTTAGACATCCACATTAAAGACGGTCATGGAAACGATCCCTGTCTTCATACATTTGAGGGAACGTGGACGTATCAAGACTTGTATGAAAAAGCGAATCAGATTGCCCATGTATTGATAGACGATTTAGGCTTGCAATCCGGTAACCGGGTTTTATTAAGGTCCGCCAACAATCCCATGATGGTCGCTTGCTGGTTTGCGGTTTTAAAAGCAGGTGGAATTGTAGTAGCCACCATGCCCCTGCTTCGTTCAAAGGAATTGACCACCATTATCGATTGTGCCGAAATTTCCATTGCCTTGTGTGATAGAGAACTGGAAGAAGAAATGCATTTGGTAAAATCGTCCTTTTTGCAAAAAACCTGTTTTTACGGCAATGCTCAGTTAGAACATTTGATGGTTGCCAAATCTAAAACGTTTGATAATTTTCACACCAAAGCGGATAGTGTGGCGTTAATCGGTTTCACTTCCGGAACAACCGGATTACCTAAAATGACGGCTCATTATCACAAAGATATTTTGAATATTTGCGAAGCCTTTCCAATGTATTCGCTTCAACCAACGCCTGATGATATTTTTACCGGAAGCCCGCCTATCGGGTTTACATTTGGTCTGGGCGGATTAGTCTTGTTTCCGCTATATTTTGGTGCTTCTACGTTTTTGATTGAAAAACCTACACCGGATATTTTATTGCAAGCCATTCAGGAACATAAAATCACGATTTGTTTTACAGCACCAACGGCCTGGCGAATTATTACTGCTAAAGTCCAGGAATATGATATTTCCAGCTTACGCAAATGTGTCTCTGCCGGCGAAACGTTGCCGTTAAAGGTCTGGGAAGATTGGTATAACGCCACCGGATTAAAAATCATTGACGGTATCGGGGCCACGGAAATGCTGCATATTTTTATTTCCTCCAACGATTTAACCATGAAACCCGGAGCAACCGGAGTGGCCATTACCGGATATGAAGCTAAAATTATTGATAGCGACGGAAATGAACTAAACCGAAATGAACCCGGCCGATTAGCTGTTCGCGGAATTACAGGTTGCAAATACTTAAACCGGACCGAAAAGCAACAGGAATATGTGCAAAACGGATGGAACATCACCGGCGATATTTTTAAGCAAGACGAAGACGGCTATTTTTGGTTTGTGGCCCGTGGCGATGATATGATTATTTCTTCCGGCTATAATATTGCGGCAATTGAAGTAGAATCCGTACTTTTAACCCACGAAGAGATTCTGGAATGTGCCGTGGTAGGCCTGCCTGATGACGAACGGGGCATGTTGGTTTGTGCTCATATTGTACTAAAAGATAAATCTAAAGCAACCGATAACATGAAAAATCATATTCAGCACTGGTTCAAAGAAGTAGCGGCTCCGTATAAATACCCGAGAGTAATTTATTTTACAGAAGCTTTGCCCAAAACGGAGACTGGGAAAATACAAAGATTTAAATTGAAATAGTTGAAAGTATTAAGTGTCATGACATTATTATGAAAACAAAATTTACTTTATTTATTTTATTTTTTATATCCTTTGTCTCAGCTCAGACCAAAGAAACTAAAAAAATTGAAAATGTTTTTAAACAAACTAAAAAAATTGAAATTTTAGCATATTACGATAGAAATAAATGGGATGACTCAGATAACCCAAATTATTTAAAGGTGAATTATATTAAAAACAATAAAATTGAAATCAATGAAAAATATTTAAAAAATAGAATTGTATTAACTCAATCACAGATTAAGAAATTAAAAAAAAGATTGTCATCATGTAAATCATCTATTCATGAAGTAGCTAAATGCTATATGCCACGTCATGCAATAATTTTTTATGATGAAAATGATTATGTTTTTGGATATATAGAATTATGTTTTGATTGTAATGGCTCTGACTCTTCACCAAACTTAAAATTTCTTTCAGAATGTGCATTAAGACAAGAAAATCTTTTTAAAGAATTTGGAATCACTCATTTTAAAGACTAAAAAATGAACAATACTTTCACCAAACAAGAAAAAATAAAATTCAGACATATCGACTACGCCGGAATCGTGTTCTATCCAAGATTTTTGGAAATGCTCAATGATTTA
Organism: Bacteroidota bacterium; assembly: GCA_023434025.1. Lineage (GTDB taxonomy): Bacteria > Bacteroidota > Bacteroidia > Flavobacteriales > Flavobacteriaceae > Flavobacterium. Next base: position 35,642 of record JAEYTL010000049.1, on the reverse strand, counting down.
GTAGAAGATTGGTTTGAAGAAGCACTTGACCGGCCGTTTTCTAAAATGCATGAAACCAATGGTATTCCAACAGTAGATTTGAAAATCCAGTTCAAAAATCCGGCTCGTTTAGGAGAAGTGCTAACCAAAAAATTATGGGTAAAAAACCTTGGTTTTGCTTCGGTATTGTGCGGATTTCAATTCGTGAATGAAAAAGAAGTAACCGTTTTAGAAGGTGAAGTTACCCTTGTCAACGTAAAAATTGCCGAAGACCGTGAACACATCAAAGCAGAAGGCTTTTCGGAGGAAATGAAAGAGAAAATCATGAAATTTCACAGCAATTAATATGAGTGATTTCAAAACATATATGAGTTTTATTGATGCTGATAGTTCACTAGAATTAACAGCTTTGCTGGAAAAAAATGATATTCCATATATACTTCAGGACACAAAATCTGATTTTGATCCTTCAATGTCATTAAATGAAGCCAATAAACCATATCTGATACAAATTCAAGAGGAAGACAGAGAAAAAGTTGACCAATTAGTTAAGAATAGTTATGATATTTCAAAAGTAAATAAGGATCATTTTTTATATATTTTTTCTGACAACGAACTGATTGATGTGCTTAAAAATGAAGAGGAATGGCATCCCCTCGATGTATTATTTGCAAAAAAACTTGTTCAAGAAAAAAATATCATTATTGATAATATAGAAATTAGTTCTCATCAAGAAAAAAAGCGGCAAAAATTATATGCTCATGAAAAATTACCAAAATATACAATACTAATAGCTTATCTAATATGTTTTGCTGGTGGAATGCTTGGCTTTGCAATTACAGTTTTCCTTATTGTAAGTAAAAAAACGTTACCTTCAGGGGAAAAATGTATAGTTATAATCCATCAGTAAGAAGACATGCAAAAATAATGCTCTTACTAAGTTCGATTTTAATGTTCTTTCTTTTTAAAAATTTAATTTAAATACAATGAACTTTCCAAAATTCAAAGCCGCCGCCGTTCAAACCTCCCCTGTATTTTTAAACGTAGAAAAAACCATTGAAAAAGCAATTTCCTTCATCAAAGAAGCCAGTTCAAACGGAGCTCAATTAATCGCCTTTCCGGAAGTTTTTGTGGCCGGATATCCGTATTGGAACTGGATTATGACACCTGTGCAAGGTAGTAAATGGTATGAAGAATTATATAAAAATTCAGTCGCTGTAACGGATGAATCAATGAAACGGTTATTTCAGGCGGCAAGAGATTTCAACATGCATGTTGTGATCGGCATTAATGAACGAGGCGACAGCTATGGCGAAATTTACAATACCAACCTGATCATCGATAACCACGGAACGTTGATTGGAAAACACCGAAAGTTAGTCCCGACCTGGGCGGAAAAACTTACATGGACCAGTGGCGACGGTTCTTCTTTAAAAGTGTACAATACAGAAATCGGTCCCGTCGGCACACTGGCTTGCGGCGAAAATACAAATACGCTGGCTCGTTTTACCTTATTGTCGCAAGGCGAACTGATTCATATTGCCAATTATATTTCGCTCCCCGTTGCCCCTCCTGATTACAATATGGCAGAAGCCATTAAAATCCGTGCCGCTGCTCATTCGTTTGAAGGAAAATTGTTTACCATTGTTTCCTGTTCCACTATTTCCAAAGAAATCATGGAGGTTTTAAAACCGGATGTTCCCAATGTCGAAGAACTATTAACCCGAAAAAGCTCTGCTTTCACCGGATTTATCGGCCCAAACGGAGCGGTTATCGGTGAACCTTTGATTGATGACGAAGGAATGGTATATGCCGACATCGATCTGGAAAAATGTATTCAACCAAAACAAATGCACGATATTTTGGGACATTACAACCGATTTGATATCTTTGATTTACGGGTAAATACTGCTCCAACGAGAAAGGTCACGTTTATAGATAATCATGAGGAGTTTAATAAGAAATAACATTTAACGTTTCTACACCTGACAGGTTTCAAAAACCTGTCAGGTGTAGACAAATTTTAAATAAACAATGGACGCAAAACATTCAGACGACGTTTACGGAAGAGCAAGAGTACAGGATTCGGATGAACTGAAGGCTTATTACAAAGAGTTGGAAAATCTGGGAGCCGGTGCCTTATGGACGGTTGCCAATGACATTGAGCCCTGGGAGCCCCGGGCCAACTCCGTTCCGATGTTATGGAAATATGATGCTTTGCGGGCATTGGTGCTTAAATCGTCTGAGCTTGTTACACCGGAACAAGCCGGACGCCGGGTGGTGTATCTGGTTAATGATAAACGCAAAGATGTGGCCGCTGCCGTAGGATGGTTATATACCGGAATACAGGTGACCCGTCCGGGTGAGTTTACTTCTGCCCATCGTCACCGGGCTTCTGCCCTTCGTTTTATCATGGAGGGTGAAAAAGGTTATACGGTGGTCGATGGTAATAAAATCATGTTGGAAGTCAATGATTTTGTCATTACGCCCAATTCTACCTGGCATGAACACGGCGTGGAAGAAGGTGGCAAAACCTGTATCTGGCAGGATGGTCTCGATATTCCATTGGTGAATGCCTTAGAGGCCAATGATTATGCCGTTTTGGACGGCAAGCAGGAATTAACGGCTCCTTTAAATTATTCTCCCGTTGCCTATGGTTGTGCCGGATTGATTCCTGCCGATAAAACTTGGGACAAACCGTATTCTCCCCTTTTTAAATATTCCTGGTCAAATGTCTATCCGGCCTTGTTGGAAGCAGAAAAAATCAGTGAAATCAATCCGTTTGACGGTATTTTCATGAAGTATTCCAACCCGCTTACGGGCGGACATGTCATGCAGACCATGGGAGCATCCATGCAGTTACTACCTGCCGGTTTTAAAGGTAAAGCCCACAAACATACCGGCTCCTTTGTTTATCAGTGTGCCAAAGGCAAAGGCTATTCCATCATCAACGGACAGCGTTTTGACTGGGCTGCACGTGATATCTTCTGCATTCCTTCCTGGGCCTGGCACGAACATCATAACCTTTCAGATACAGAAGAGGCGTGTTTATTTGCTTTTAATGACTTACCGGTCATTGAAAAATTGGGGTTGTATCAAGAAAAGGAATATTCAGAAAATAATGGTTTTCAATTTCATAATTAAATTTAATTAAATGATAAGATTAATTATATCAGTAGTATTTTTATTTGTATCAAGTATAGTATTTTCTCAAAAATTAGCTTTTGATCAGGGAAAAATCAATCAAAAGAATTACTACGAAGAAATCAGTTTTGAACTGGTTAATGATAAGATCATTCTTCCTGTAGTTATTAACAATAAAACCTTTAAATTTTTATTAGATACGGGTGCTCCAAACGTTATTTCAAAGAGAGTTTTAGAGGAAATTAATGTTCAGAACAGTAAAAAAATAAACGTTTCCGATGCCAATAATCAAAGTGATGAAATGGAAATGGTTGCCATCGAATCAATGAAATTAGGAAATCTTTCTTTTGAAAATAATGTGGCTTTGGTGAGTGATTTGGATAACCATTTTATTTTAAAGTGTTTTAAAATGGATGGTTTTATCGGTAGTAATTTATTGCGTAATTCGGTGATAAAAATTAGTTTAAAGGATAAAAAGATTATTGTTACAAATGATATAAAAAAACTTCAAACAAAAGCGAAGCCTTCTAAATTGAAATTATTTGGGGAACAAAAATCGCCCTACGTAAAAATTAATTTTTCAAAAGATGATAAAAGGGATGTTACTGAAGAAGTATTAATTGATACCGGAATGGATGGTTTTTATGAAATGTCTAACCGGGCTTTCAAAATTCTTTCTAAAGATGATGTATGGGAAGAATTGTCAAGAAGTACTGGTTCAAGTAGCATCGGGCTTTTCGGGACAGCTCCGATGAAAGAACAGGTTTTGCTTAAAGCTCCCTATTTCAAAATAAACGACACCACGTTTGAAAATTTAATTGCTAACACAACCGACGATAATAATTCCAGAATCGGATTAGATTTATTAAAACATGGTGATATTATCATCGACTTCAAAAAGAAAAAATTCTATTTTGAAGCTACAGCAAATATCGTTTTAGATAAAAAACCGCCTATTTACAGTGCAACCATTATTGATAATAAATATGCTGTCGGATTTGTTTGGGATGAATCTTTCAGAGATAAATTAAGCTATGGAGACGAAATCATAAGAGTTGATACGTTTGAACTTGATCAAATGGATTTTTGTGATATTGTCAAAATAAAAAACTTCAGAAAAGATAATCAATCGTATGAGATTGAAGTAAAATCAAAAGATAAAACTGAAACCAGCACTATACTTATACAACAGTAAAGACGTTGCACTGCAACATCTGTGGATACCAACAACAAACAAAAATGAAACTACTCACTTACAAAACAAAAGACACAGAACCTCGTTTAGGCTTTCTCCACAACAACCTGATCATTGATATGGAAGATTTTGGCGAAATATCCAATTTTCCATTGCCAATTGATATGTTGGATCTGATTGACCTGGGATTTGAAATTATCGAAGAAATCACCGAAATGATAAAAGAAACCCGTGAAATCGACTTTGAACAGATTGGTTATACATTTGATGAAGTAGAAATCCTGGCACCCATCCAGCGTCCGCGTAAAAACATCATCGGAATTGGTCTGAACTACACTGAACACGTGGCAGAAAGTGCCCGCACACTCGACACCACCGGAAAATTACCGCAAAAACCCATCATTTTTTCCAAACCACCAACAGCTGTTACTGGTCCAAATACGGAAATTTTGTTAAACCCCAAATTAACCCAACAATTGGATTGGGAAGTGGAATTAGCTGTCGTTATTGGCGAATACGGAAAATATGTGCCGAAAGAAAATGCCTTGGATTATGTTTTCGGATATACAGTTATTAACGATATTTCCGCCCGTGACTGCCGCAGAGAAGGGCAATGGATTGTTTCCAAAGGACAAGATACGTTTGCCCCAATGGGACCGTATTTGGTTACGAAAGATGAAATTCCAAATCCGCACAATTTGGACTTGTCTTTGAAATTGAATGGGGTGGAAAAACAAAATTCCAACACCAAATTCATGTTGTTCAATATCAATGAGCTGATTGAAGATTTAAGTACCGTTTTCACCCTTGAACCCGGCGACATCATCGCTACCGGAACACCGGCCGGCGTTGGTGCCGGAAGAAACCCGCAGGAATGGATGTGGGATGGCGATGTGGTAGAAGCTACTGTAGAAGGAATTGGAACGATTGTGAATACCGTGAAGGAAATTTCGATTTGAGAAAATAGAAAAAAGATAATAGACTTTGCGAACTTTGCGTAAACCTTTGTGCTCTTCGCGGTTAAAAAAGTAAACATGAAAAAATACAGAATAGGCCAAATCGTCCCCTCCTCCAACATCACTATGGAAACCGAAATTCCGGCTGTTTTCAGAGCAAGGGAAACCATTTTACCGGAACGATTCACCTTTCATTCCAGTCGAATGCGGATGAAAAAAGTAACCAAAGAAGAATTGGAAGCCATGGATGCCATGAGCCTGAAATGTGCTCAGGAATTATCGGATGCTCACGTAGATGTGATGGGTTATGCATGCCTGGTGGCCATTATGAGCATGGGGCGGGGCTATCATTGTGTTTCAGAAGTGAACCTGCATCAGGAAACTGTCGCCAACGACTTCCCTACTCCAATTGTGACTTCCGCCGGGGCGTTGATTAATGGTTTGAAGGTTTTAGGTGCCGGACAAATATCGATTATAACCCCCTATATGCGTCCGCTTACGGATATGGTAGTGGATTATATTGAACACCAGGGCATCAAAGTGAAAGAAAGTATTGCATTGGAAATTCCGGATAATTTAGAAGTAGCGGCTCAAAACCCGATGAATTTACTGGAAATCTATAAACAACTGGATTTAACGGATGTAGATGTTTTGGTAGCTTCTGCCTGCGTGCAGATGCCATCGTTAGAAGCAATCGACCTGATTCAGGCAGAATGTGGCATTCCGGTTACTTCAGCAGCGGTGTGTACGACCTATGAAATGATGAAAAAACTGAACCTTGAAGCCAGGTCTACGATTGGAGGCGAATTGCTGAGCGGTAAATATTGATAAAATACATTAATACAATTAGTAGTGCATTACCATTAAAAACTCACTATATTGTTTTGCAGGTAATTATTTTTTTAGCCGCAGATTCACAGATACTAAATCAAAAATAATTTAAAAAAATTAAGTACAAATTACACGGATATTGAATGCTTTGCATTCGATTAAATCTGCAAAATATAATTTTCCGGATAAAAATATAAAAGATATGTGCATCTGTGGCTAACTAATAATGCACTACGGGTTAAATACAGCATTGCATTTGCCTTGTTTTTCCTGACCGGTGTTTTGTCTTAAAAGGTTTGGAATGTATTTTGCCTTGTGTATATTCCGGTAATCATGTTATTGCTGATTTTTATGATAAAAATAAAGCATAAATAGAAAACTTTTAATTCATAGTCGCAACGGTCTGAACCTGTTGAACTGCTCTGGTAATATCGTTGCCGCTGGGTTGCTGGAACAAACAGATGTCAAAATACCGGGCAGCAGAAAACAGGTGATCAAAAATATCAGCCTGAATGCTTTCATACTGCAACCAGACAGTAGTGTTGGTAAAACAGTAAATCTCCAGCGGAATCCCTTTGTCTTCCGGAGCCAGCTGCCGCACCATGATGGTCATTTCCTTTTTAATGCCGGGATGCGATTTAAGGTAAGATTCGATATAATGCCTGAAAACTCCTATATTGGTCATTCTTCTGCCGTTAATCAAAACAGACGTGTCAATATTATTTTTGGTATTAAACGCCTCAATTTCCTGTTGCCGTCCGCTTACAAAGTTTGTAATCAGATGAATTTTTTTTAATTCTTCCCTTGTTTCCGGATCTACAAACCGGATGGAATTGCTGTCCACAAAAATCGAACGTTTTATCCGTCTGCCGCCGCTTTGCACCATACCCCGCCAGTTCCTAAAGCTGTCTGTAATAAAGTAATAAGTTGGAATGGTCGTAATGGTTTTGTCAAAATTCTGCACTTTTACCGTATTGAGGTTAATGGCAATCACATCGCCGTCGGCATTGAATTTCGGCATTTCAATCCAGTCGCCTACCCTGACCATATCGTTGGACGACATCTGTACGCTGGCTACCAATCCGAGAATCGTATCTTTAAAGACCAACAGTAAAATAGCCGTCATGGCTCCGAAGGCACTTAAAAAGTAAAGCGGTGATTTGCCTAAAAGCACTGAAAAGACAAATATAGCCGTGGTGATATAGAACAAGATGCGGATCAGCTGAAAATAACTGGTCAAAGGTTTGTCTTTAAAAGCCGGAAGCGATGAAAAAGCCAGTTCGGCTACCTTGAGCAAAGCCACCACAATGGTCATTCCCACGATGATCAGGTAGATGTCGGTTAATTTAATAATATAGGGCAACACCAGTTCAAAATCATTAAAGATACCGGGAGCCAGTAACCGGACAAAAACGGCGGGAACAATATGGGCCAGGTTATTAAACACACCCTGATCAGCCAAAAGATCATCCCATTTAACGGGAGATTTTCTGACTAATTTATAAAAATAGGCAATGATAATCCGTTTGGTTATAAAAAAGCCGATGCCCGAAATAATCGTTAAAGCGGTTAAAAGCGATAACAGCCGGAGGTAAATGGCCCATTCATGTGAAACGCCTGCTTCAATTAAAAGATTATCTACCCAGTTTTCGATGTAATCAAATCCAGTCATATTTTGTTTTTCTGATTTTTTATAAAAATAAAAGCGGTGTATTAGGATGCTTTTTCAATGTTTGGCAAAATAGGCATTTATCACAGAAAAAGCGGATAGTTTAACATCCTTTAGAATAGTGTTAACTTTTTTTAAGAACTCAACGTGTGTTTTTAAAAAACAGATTCTGATTGTCTTTCAGAATATTTTAGGATATAAAGTTTATTTGGTTACCACTTTCGCCGTTTCTTTGGCAACTCCTATTGTAACAACGGAGCCGCTGTTAAACTTTAAAAAATCGGATTCAATACCGTCACTGAAAATAATTCCACTTGTTGGCATAAGCGATTCGAGGGTTAATTGATTTTGTCCCCTGATTATTCCCGCCGTAAGGTTAGTTTGGGTTCTAATGCTCAGAAAAGGTTCGCGTACGGCAAACAACAATTCATTGTCTTTTAGTTTAGGTCTTTTAGGTTTCAAATTTTTCTCAAACATTCCGGCTACACCATAGGCCATATTAAAAACGGAACTCAGCCAGCCTGTAGAACCAGCCGGAGTAGAAACAATTAAACCGCTGGAAGAATGTTCTTCAGTAACATTGTTAAACGTTATTTTATATCGGGCAGATACATGTGAAGATGCTCCAATAAACAAATCATTAAATGCCAACAAACGTTGGCCGTCATTTAACTTTGCTTCTGCAAACCGCATGGTTTTTGAGTTATAACGGTTGGTTATCACTTGTTCTACCCCGTTTATAAAATCAAGCGTATCAAAAGGCAGAAGAATACCATCGTAGCGGTTCTTGTCCGGATTAACCGCTATAATCGGACAATCTTTGGCATATTTTGCGGTATTGGCAACAAGGCCATCTTGTCCGATTACAACAATGAGGTTATTTTCAGCAAAAATAAACGACGGAAGGTAGATCCGCTCAACCGTTTTATTTTTAATAACTTTTGAAAGCTGTGTTTGTAATGAAATTAATGACTGGTGAAAAATTTCATGCTCGTGTTCGTAGTCTGTAAAATTACCGCCCAGGCTTTCAATATAAAATTTGGCCTGTGCTTTCGTATTAAAACGTTCAATTAATGATTCAAGTCTTGTTTTGTTCTTGACAATAATGGCATATTCAATCTTCATTATTTGCTTTTCTCTTTGTCTTTTAAAATTGAATCCAACAGTTCCGGGCTGATGTTTAGATTACCTATTTTATCTGCATTTTCAGCCAGCCGTCTGAAAGCTAATGAGATATTAAACTTAGGATCAGCGTTATTGTTAAGGGCTGTCAGAATTTTCCAATCCATACCTTTATAAGGTTTCAAAGTAGTTTCAATTACATAGCCTTGCGTTTCTGCCACTTTTTTATCGTTGGCCGTTTGTTGTTCAATTAAAAGTTTCCGTTGATTTTCAACCGCAATATCAGCCTCCAGTTTCATTTCTCGCAGTTTACGGTCGTTTTCAGCCTTCTGTACATCTGATTCCATCTTTTTTTCTGCAATTTGCTTTTGTTTCTCTTCTACCGCAATTTCTGTATTCAATTCGGTTTCTTTGATTCGCCGCTCCTGTTCCACAGCAAAATTTCTTCGTTCATAGATGGCCTGGTCAGCTTCCTGCTGAAGTTTTTCACGGGTTTCTGTTTCCAATGCACGAGCCATTTCCGGTGTGGCCTGGATTGCCAATATGTTTGCTCCTAAAATTTCGATGCCCAGCATACTGATAGCTGACGAGTTTTTTAATCCTTCCAATATTTTATCTTCAATGGTTTTGGCGGAACGGATGGCATCTTTCAATTTGATTTCATGAATATAGGATGATGTGGCTGTTTGTGCTTCGTTAATGATGCGTTGGTTGAGTTTTTCAATATCATTTTTTTTATATTGGCCATTGTCGGTAACTGTAAAATCGAGTACGTCGGCTAATGTTTTCGGGTTGTTAATTTTATAACTGATTTGTCCCTGAATGGTTACGGTCTGATAATCATTGGTTGACTCACTAAAAATAAACGGCAAATCATTACTCCCCATCGGTATGGCCACAATAGAGCTGTTGGGAGCAAAATAGAAAAAAGAAAGACCTCTTCCCTCTTTCGAAATTTTTCCATTTGAAAAGTGAAGAACATAGGTCATCGAGTCAAATTTAATGTGTTTTATACCGAACATAAGTTTTGTTTTTTACGATAATCAAAACTATATAAATAATAGCAGTAATCAAAAAAAGATTACGCCATAAAAGTAAAAAATCACTCTGTTTTGAAGTGGTTTATTCCTGCATCAAACACCAATGCAAAATCTTTGCAATATTTTTAGCATCATCCACTCCTCTGTGATGTGTGCCTTCCAACGGAAAATTTAATAATTGTAACGCTCCGTTCATGCCTACCTTCTTTGGTATGCCTCGTACTTCACTGAACAATTCTTTTACATTAATGTGATGACTTCCCATAGGATAATTTACATTTCGTAAAGCACATTGTTTTCTGAGCATGTTTAAATCATACTGTCCGTAACTGGCCCAGGTATATTGATCGGGTTGATACTCATTTTGCAGCATTCCGATGGCTTCTCCAAAACGGATTCCTTCCCTGTCTAAAAGTTCTTGCGTAAGGGTGGTTAATTCCGTGCAGAACTTACTGACCTCCGAGTGTTCGGGTTGAATCAGGATACCTTTGTTTTTAGCAATGGCTCCCGTTACGGTATCTAACACACAAATACCGATTTCTATAATTTCATTCACTTGTCCTTTCGGTATTTCGCCGTTCCAGCAAGTGGCTTCTAAATCGATAACGATTATTTTTTCTGTTGTCTTCATTTTATTTTTGCATCGCTCCAAGGCGATTGTCTTAATTATTACTTAATGTTGGTAATGAGTTCGGTTGTTTTCATTTGCTCTTTTACCTGGTGTAAAACGATATTCTTATTTGTGCTGTTGTATATTTCAAATTCTACCGAATCAGGCTTTGGCTTAAATTTTTCCTGATTACAACTGATTACCACAGCTATAAATTTTATCATAAAAAGTATAATTTTAACCACTTCTAAGGCTTCTGAGTTATTCTTTTCTTTCATTTTTTCAGCGTTTAAAAAGAAACCCTGAAAAATAATCTCAGGGTTTCGGTTATTTTACAAAAATGTCTTTTAACTGTCCGATGATGTTACCGCTTCCGGCTACGGTGATCTCCCCGATTTTATCGGCAATTTTCTCCACGTACTCCATTTCTTTCAGTTTCCATAACATTTCATTATCCTCAATTAATCTGGCGGTGTTCAACAAGCTTCTCATGGCAGCTGTTTCTTCTCTTCGCATAATGCTGTTGGCCTGGGCTTTCTTTTCGGCCACCAACACCTGGTTCATGATTTCTTTCATATCACCGGGCAGGATTATATCCCTGATACCGGTATCTGTGATTTTCAATCCCAACGCATCGCTTTTCAAGACGGTTTGCTCTAAAATATCTTGTGCCATACTGTCTTTTCTGCTCAACAATTCGTCTAAAGTAAAACTTCCTACAAAGGCCCTCAATGCCAACTGCATCATGACATACAATTGTTTGTCAAACGCTTTGTTTGCTATCAAAGCTTTGGTCATATTTACCAATTGGTAGCTCACAAAGAAGTTAATTCTCAAAGTAGCTTTGTCTTTGGTTAACAATTCCTGCCCGGAAATTTCCATTTGCTGCATCCGGATGTCGGCGGTTTTTACCTCAACTGAAATGGCGTTATTCCAAAAGTAGTAGGTTCCCGCTTCCAACTCTTTTACAAAAGCTCCGTTAACAAACAACAACCCTTTTTCATAGTCCATCACCTGAAATCTTCTGGTATAGGCTCTCAACTTACTGTTTTCTAAAAGAGCTTTATTTACTGCTTCTGTGATTTCAACTTTAGACAAATCAACTTTAGTGAAACTATTCGCTTTATAACCTTTCCAGAAAGCATATCGGCCGGTAGTCAATACTTCACTAAAAATACCGTCAACAAAATACAAGGCAATTTCAGCATCGCCTACCTCAACAATTTCCAGCAATGAAGCCAAGGTTTCATTTTGCAGCAAAAGCGTTAATTCGATGGGTGCTACGAAAGATTGTTTCATTTCATACACCATAACTTCTCTGTTGCCAAAAATCCAGTAATCACCTTCCTGCAATACTTTTTCTAATTTTTTATTTTTAAATACCAAACCAACCCGGTAGGCATTGATTGTAATTTTTTGAATCATTTTATCTCTTTTTTTATTGTTTTACGAATAAAAAACCATTGGTCAATGTCCTCAAAAAAAAAGGACGGAAAAAAGGAGGTTAACGTAAGTATTCAATTGGTTTCCGGCTTATTTTTCAAAAGGAGACAAATCTCTTTCAGGCAAAGCAAAAAGCAACAAAACAGTTAGGAGAACGTCGTCTTTTTTCAGGTCTTTTCTGGAGTGTGATTGGTTTACGAATAAACCCATCACCAACAAAGACCAACAGTTTTTCTTTTTTCATTCTTTTTTGTGAGTGAATGAAACTCGGTGTAACAGTTTTTAAGACTGTTGGTGACAACCACTGTCAACCGCAATTAATAGTTGCGTGTAGGATTCGAACCTACGTAACCAAAACTAATGCTCTAACCAACTGAGCTATCCGCCATGGCGGAATGGGAATCGAACCCATGACCCTTAGTGGGGATGATTTTCTGGCAAACCACCGAAACCGCCAACTCAAGTTGCACAGTACAACATTATTCGCCAAGGCGAAACGAATACTGCAATGGTGCTATACAGAAACACGCAACAGGACCTGGTTAGTATTATAAAATTCATACATCTTTAATCGTTATTCTTAATTCGTTAATTACAAACAAAGATTTCAAAATGACTACGCAATTATTTTGCGTAGAATAAAATTTATAGTAAGCCCATTGCTATTTGATGCTCTTTATCTCTGGCATCAATGGCTCCAAAAGGACTTCCTTTGAAATATCCAATGTTTACAAATCCATTTTCTTCTGTAATCAAAGATTCTTTTTTCGTTACTGCTCCGGTATATTTTGAACCATAATTGCCGGTAATTTGTTTGGTGGCCGGATCAACATCGCCCCATTTAGGTGTTTTACCGTTATAAATTGGTTCCACAAAATAGATAATTCCGGTAATTCTTGATTTCATCAAAAACCTTCCTGATTCGTCTGTGTTGGTTAAAAACCTTTTTAAAATTTCTGGTCTCATAACGTTTTGATCTAAAATTAAACTTTTATTATTCTGAACATTATTGCATAATCTTTACACAATTGTTCCAAATTTGTACTCTGTAAGGGAATCGAACCCTTATTTCTCGGTAGAAAGCCGAGTGAACTAACCGTTATTCTAACAGAGCTTAGGGTGTTTTCGGGAATCGAACCCTGTTTTACTGAACCACAATCAGCCGTTTTACCAAATAAACTAAAAACACCATGTGCGGAGAGCAAAGGAATCGAACCTTCACCACACGAATGTGAATCTGATTAGCAGTCAGACGCAACAAACCAATAGTTGACCTACTCTCCTATTTATTGCGGCTTATACGAGAATCGAACTCGTGGTGTCCGAGAGACAGTCGGGCAGGTTACCATTACCTCAATAAGCCGGTTCCTTTCTACAGAACTATTTTGCGATTCTGGAAGGATTTGAACCTTCAACCTTTGAGTTAACAGCCCACTGCTCTACCGTTGAGCTACAGAATCATTTTTTTTATATAATCCGCCCCAAAAGCTTTCGGGATCCGTGTTCTTTTTTTTGCCACGGATTAGACTGATTTAACGGATTAATTTTTCCAATTATTCAAAATTTTTAAATCTGTGTTCAAAATTTAGACATAAAAAAAAGCACCTCGTCAAAGGTGCTTCGTTTCATTACAATGGAATACTATTATTCCAACTGCCTGTTCTTTTGCACCCGCATATCGTTAAATCCGAACTCAATACTCGGATTACGATCATTTTTACTATTTATATTTTCTGAATAACGCATATTCTATTTTTTTTAATTGCTGAACTATTTTACGATTTAAAAATAATTGTCTAATTGACTCATTGTCACATCAAAAATTCCTCCGCAAAGATAAAGTCAAAAAAAACAAACTTCCAAATAAAATTTAAATTTATTTTGTTGATTATCAAATACTTATAATTTATTTAAGGCAATAAAAAGCCTGTCCGTAAAGCTACAGATCTGTTGAAATTGTCAAATGACTGTCTCTCATTTGGTTACTTTTCAAGGTTATAATTCAATCATTCGGTTAGTTGTAAAACATTTTTTTAAATTTTTTTTTATTTTTTTCATTTTCAATTGGTTTTAAAACAAAAAAACGCCCTTTTTGCAAAGGACGTTTTGGGTATTGTAAACTGATTTCAGTTAAAAATCAATGTGCTTTTTCTTCAAAATACGTCCAACGTCCATATAGTTACCCGGTTTTTGCCCGAATAAACGATCACTTTCTATCGAAAGGATGTAATTTCTATGTTGGTTTGTATTTCTCATGACGGGGCAAATGTAAGTAAAAAGTTAAAATTATCAGGCTAAAATTCAAAAGTTTTCAGCTTGATTATCCGGGCAATGCTTTTTCTTGCCTAACTGTATTTCAACCTGAAAAGTCCATTACAACACTTCCTCACCAAATGTGAGTAAATTCCCGTCCGGATCCAGCAGTGAAAATTCACGTTGCCCCCAGGGTTTATTTTCTAACAGGCCATTGGGATGAATCCGAACTTTGTGATCGAGCAGGGTTTGGTAAAAGTCGTCGATACGGCTGACACGGATATATACCTGCCCATAATTCTGTTCGGGATTCAGGTCTGTAAACAGAAAAAAATGCAGTTGAACCTTGTCTTTTTCCACCATCAGGTAACCGGGATAATCTGTGGTTCCAAACACCTTGAATCCCAGCTTGTCCACATAATAAGCAAGGGTAGCCGGTTTGTTCCGCATGGGTAATTTGGGGTGAACTGTGGTGAGCATGGTCATGATTCTGAATTGTATGACCGAAAGTATAAAAAATTCTGTCATTTCCTTTGGTTCACTGAATACTATTTTTAATTACTTTTGTTGTTATTTGATTTTTACAAAATGAATAAAATTTCTATCCAGGCGTTTTACAAAGAAATGTTTCATGACCAGTGTCCGTTGTCTGATTCGTTTTTAAGTGACCGGAACCACAACATCGGGCATTTTAACGTATTCAATATTGCCGACATGTACGGGGTCTGTAAAACGGGTAAACCCACTATGCCGTATAACCGGAGAACCTATTACAAGATCAGTCTGATTAACGGAAACAACACGGTGGAATTTGCAGACAAGGTGGTAGAGATCAAACAGCGGGGTGTGCTGTTTGCCTCGCCCAAAGTTCCCTACCGTTATACACCGCTGGACAACAACCAATCCGGTTATTTTTGCGTGTTTACGGCAGACTTTATGCAGCAGTCGGCCAGCGGTTTATTGCTGGACAGTCTTCCTCTTTTTACGGCAAAAGGTGATTTTGTGTACCAGATCAATGAGCAGCAATATGCCGAAATTGAAGCCATTTTCCGGAAGATGAACCGTGAGCTGGCTTCAGATTACCAGCATAAATACGAGCTGCTGCGTCATTTTGTGGTAGAACTCATTCTGACCGGGCAAAAACTGCTTCCGGCAGAAAGTGCCAGCTACAGCCATACAGCCGGTTCCCGGATTTCTACCCTGTTTATCGAACTGCTTGAACGGCAGTTCCCGATTGAAGCTCCTCATCAGATCTTAAAGCTGAAAACGGCCAAAGAATATGCCGAAAGTCTGAACATTCACGTGAACCACCTGAACAAAGTGCTGAAAGAGACCACCGGAAAAACAACGACAGAAATCGTGTCTGCCCGGATTGCCCAGGAGGCCAGGATTTTGTTAAAGCAAACGGATTGGACGGTCTCTGAAATTGCGTTCGGACTCGGTTTTGACGAAGTGGCTCACTTTTCTAACTTCTTTAAAAAGCATGCCAGCGTTTCGCCGTTGCACTTTCGGGAAAATTAATTATTTGATTTTTGCAACTATTGCTTTGAATTTTACAAAGGTTGTACCGTAAAAACCCCGCAACTTTGTCCTGTACTTAAATTTTATACACATGACAGATTCAGTAAACAAAGTTGCCCTGGTAACGGGCGGCAGCCGTGGTCTCGGGAGAGATATGGCGTTGCAGTTGGCTCACAAGGGGTTTGATGTGGTACTCACCTATCAGACTAAAAGCGAGGCTGCCCGGGCGGTGGTAGCGGAAATTATTGGCACGGGTAAGAAAGCAAAAGCCCTGACCCTGGATGTAGCGGATGTCCAAGGGTTTGATGCTTTTGCCGCGACTTTAAAAGGCGTGCTACAGGAAGAATTCAATACCGACAAACTTGCCGCATTGGTGAACAATGCGGGGGTGGGTGTTTATGCCTCTTTTGCCGAAACAACTTTCGAGCAATTTGACAGTATGGTCAATATCCATTTAAAAGGGCCTTATTTTCTGACCCAAAAATTATTGCCGCTGATAGCCAATGGCGGCAGCATTGTCAACATCTCTTCCGGATTAGCCCGGTTCAGCTACCAGGGTTATGCGGCTTATGCGGTGATGAAAGCGGCAATCGATTCGTTAACCCGCTACCAGGCTCAGGAGTTGGGTGTCCGTCAGATCCGGGTAAACTCCGTAGCTCCCGGTGCGATTGAAACGGATTTCGGCGGCGGTGCTGTGCGGGACAATAAGGACCTTAACCAGCTGATCGCTTCTTCTACGGCTCTGGGTCGTGTGGGCTTGCCGGATGACATTGGCAGTGTGGTGGCGTTTTTAAGCAGTGACGATGCCAAGTGGATCAATGCCCAGCGGATCGAAGTGGCCGGCGGGGTTCATATTTAAGATACATATTAAAAAAGTCGGTTTAGCCGGCTTTTTTTTGTAATTGTGGTGGTAATGATTTATAAATCAATTAGTGATGTATCAATGCCTATTATCATGGTCTTCCTCTTTGTTGAATAGGTCTGGGTTTCCAAGGTTCAACGTGAACGTCTTTTTCTATTGCTATTTGTGTGGAGTTAGCAACAATATCTAGGTACACTTTATAAAAAGTGTTACTAGTAACGACCGTATCGATGTTGAGTTGAAATTCCCCGTTTAATGCTTTTTCATTGGAAGCAAAATAAATCAAATGGTTACCGTTTTGGCCTTGTTGAATTTTGTACTTCGCACCTATTTTATGTTTATCTTTTTCAATAATCAAGGAGTCCCCGCTAATTTTTACCAAGTATTTAGATTTAAAAATCTCCAACGAACGAAAATATGCTATATCCTTTTTTGTTTCCATCAACGATTTGCCGTCTAACACGATTTTGTTGGGAGACCAGCTCCCGTCAATGCTGATACTTTTTGGTGTAAAGAATGCCAGGCAAATGATTAAAGCGATTATCGCTAAAAAGAAAATATTTTTGAGATGTTTCAATGGAATTTCAGAAAAAGAGTTGTTTAATTAACTTTTATAAAATTGCTCTGTGATGTAAAAAACGGTGTCGATAAAAAATAAATTATCTTTCGAAGTTAATACATTTTCATCGTGCAAATCTTCGAGAATAATTCCCAATTCAAGATGATAATAATCGTTGTTTCTTGTATTTTCAAAACCATTTGAAGCTAAAAAAAGTTTTACATTTTCTAAATCTGTTTCATTATCTGATTCAACAAATTTTTGTTCAACAACTGCAAACAAAATCTCTTCTTGTTCATAAAATCCAATTAATTGATAAGCTGTATCGGGAAAAAAGAAGTTGTTGAGTAATAAATTATTAAAATAATCTGTCCAAGTTTGGTAATAAATACTGTCGTTGAGCTTAATTACCTTATGTTTATTATAAAGATAAACTTTTTGTTCTGCCCCGGATGAAACGAAAGCATTTATGTTTAAGACTGTAATCCAAAAACTATTTTTGGAACAAAATTGTCTTATGAGCGTTGCTTCTTCACTTTTGATTTGCTTGCTTGACTCAAACGCAGTGCTTGAGCTCTTGCCTTTTCTAAGGTAACGGGCGATTGTTTGGATAGTATCTCCATGCCTAACCTGGCTCTTTCCTGAAAGGATATTTTGTAGTTCATGTTTCATGGAATTTTAGCAAATATAATTAATTTAAGTGAATGGCGGTTCATTTTGAAAATCATGACCCGCTACAAAAATGCTTCCTGACTTTTCGGAATATGACCGCTTTGTCAGCCGGGATTAATCAAAAAGTACTGTAACCATGTGTATGTCATGTTTGCAAGCGTCCGTCAACACCTGCAATCAAAATAAGGCAAATGCCGTATGGTTTCCATTTCTTTCCTTTTGCAATTTTGTACCGTCAGGTATTGTACTTATTCGGGCAAACTGAGAATGCGGTTTGAAAATAATACCGCATTACTAAAAACGGAAATTCATCTTTAAACCAACAGTATATGAACAAAAGCACTACGCTAAACCGATTTATAGCCAACACCTTGTTTTTTCAACTGCTCATTTTAGTTTTACTGTATTTAAATCCTAATGCAGTAAGAAGTCAGGAGGCGGTTGCCCAATGGGAACTCATCAACCTTACGCCGGGAGCATCGGTTAACCTGCCCAACATCATTGCCATGACGTATGGCAACGATACCTATGCCGCCATTGCTTATGCCGGCGGGCAGAAAAAATTATTCACTTCTGCCGATGGCGAAAACTGGACAGAAAGCACTGCTCCTCTCCCGCTGCCCAATGCCTTTCCTGATGACATTGTATTCATGGACAATGCGTTTAAATTGGTGACCAATGGCACAGTGTACGCCTCTGCCAACCTGGAAACATGGGAATTTGAATCGGTTCACTTAGTATTTGCCGCCCGAAACCTTAAAAAAGTAAACAATCTTTATTTTCAGGGCGGCGAAGGAAAATTTGCGACCTCCACCGATGGACTTACCTGGACAAACCCCATGAGCAATGGTGATTATTTAGACCTGGCTTATGGAAACAATATTTATGTGCTGGCGGGAAGACAGGAAGCCAAAGGGATTTTATACACCTCAACCGATGGTGTTACGTGGGATAACGTTTTTGAAGTAGCCGATAACCTTGACATGTTTTATTCCGTTGATTTTTATGACGGAACCTTTATTTTAGCCGGTAATAACGGCATCATCGGGAAATCAACCAACGGTATAGACTGGTCATTCAGTACACCGATGGGTTCCCCTAACTCTTTTTTCAGTATTCGTTATATTCTCGACCATTGGGTGGTGAGTGCTTTTAACAAAGTCTATTATTCGGAAGACGGAGAAACCTGGGCACAAGGCACCATTACGGGCGGTAGCATCAGTAACCTGAAAAGAGTGGAATCGTATAATGGTATTGGCTTTATTCCCGGCAGCAACGGCAGAATCATTAAAACAGATGAGGATGCGTTAAGTATGATCAAACAGGATGATACGGCCAATCTGTTTACGCTGTTCCCCAACCCGGCCATAACGCACTTTACGGTAAGCACCACGCAAGACCTCATGACAACTAAAGCACAACTGAACTTATTCAACAATTTGGGACAATTAGTGCAGCAAGTGGCGTTGAATCCGACTCAAACAACGGTAGAAATGGAACAGCTGCCTGCCGGTATGTATCATTATCAGATCAGTAGCGGTGGTCAAATGGTAAAAACGGGGAAAGTGGTGAAGAGGTAGAAAAGGAAAAAATTGCAAAAGCATTGTTAGTTCAAACCCTTTTAATTTGCGTCCATATGATTTCCATGCAGACTAAAATCAATCGTCAGAAGGTCTTTTAAATTTCCTTTTTCGTTCAAATTGGGTATAAAATAATTTTCCTTCAAAAGATTGTGAATGATTATTACCATCTGTTATTCTTAGTTTTGTTTTATAATTACCCTTAAAAACAGGAACAAAAGTAACAACCATTTCATTGGGTGGCAACATAATAGAGGTCAGCCCAGTTCCGCACATGTAAACGAATCGTTTTTGAATGGGTCTCCAATTTCCGGTAGAATCAATGGCTTCTAAAATAAGCGGTAAACGTTCTCCAAAACCGACAAAGCTGGTATCTGTGCTTTTATTGGTTAGATAAACGGGAAAATTATTTCCAATACGTGTTGTCGTATCTACCCGTATTTCAGTAATTAAATCGGCTGCTTTTTTGTGTGGCTTTTCAAAAAAATCAGCAAAATAGACTTCGTTTGGATTTTTATAGTCTTCCGAATCAATCGTATAATCATCTTCATGACCGGGTGGCGGATCATAAATACCTAATAGCGGATACATAAAAAGGGTATCTTTTTTGCGTCCGATATAATAAATCATATAGTTGGCTTCCGTCATCCATTGTTCATCATCACCTTCAAAAATAAAATTGGTTTTGTTTAATCCGATGGTATCGATCAGGACAGGGTCAAAATTTTCGTTTTTATCGTTTAATGAAATCTTACTCTTTTCAGATTGACATCCGAGAAAAGTGAAAAATATAAAAAGCATCAATAACTGCTTCATTACTACCATAAATTAATATATTGCTATTTTTAACCATATAACTCCTCACGTATCTTAATCAACATTGAAATTGCTTTTTCATAGTTAGGCTGTTCGGGTAATGAGGAACTTTCATAAGATGTTTCTATTTCTCTTATCAAATTATCTGCCAAAGTCAGTAAATCATCATATTCCATTTGTCCGGCTTTGATGGCTAATAATTCCTCTCGGTTTTTAACCCGAATATCTAATGTGCCGTTGGCGAGAATTTGTTTGGCTGATTGCAATAACCGTATGGTATGCATCATGTTTTTACTGTCGTAATTCTTACCGTGTTGCAAATTGGTTTCATAACGTTCGTTGTTGCGTTTTTCAATCCAATCCCAATATTCGGCGTATTCTTTGCAGTATTTGGAATAGCCTTCTATATTGCAGGACAAGTAGGCTATTTCTTTTTCACCTTTGGGAATGGAAGACAACGAAACCTCATTAGATAATTCATTTTTAATAATGCCACGATAACCTAAAGAAGCCGTTGCATCATAAAACAACGCAAATATTCCTTTGGCATTTGGCACATTAATTAAGCCACATAACGCCTGCTTTTTTTGATGTTGTGCTAACCATTGTCGTAAAGAAACTGAATCATAACCTTGTAAGATTGAACAAAAATCCAACAGACTTTTGCGTTCTTTCTCCATCGGATTAACGATTTTTTTCTTTAAACCCCTCGCCTTTTTAATTTGCGTCATCGCATACCCGGCAAACGAATCTTTACACAATTTAGACAAGAAATCTTCCAATTTTATATGCTCCATCAACGGATGTTTATACAAAACACAATCTTCCGGTGTAGCCAATATTTCTAGGATATTGGGATTGTTTTTGAGCAACAATTCTACAAAACGACCCAATTCATAATATACCTCATCGTTGGTTTCATTGCTAATTTGTGGCACATAATGCAACCCATAAAACTGTTCTTTCGGCAAATAAAAAACGCCTTTGATATCTGTATCTGAGGTGGGTGTAGCTAATCCAAACGACCTACTGCCCGAAATGACTTCGAAGAGGAGGAGGTTTTGGGTGCGGAGGTCTTGGATGCTTATTTTAAAATCCATATTTTTCTTCACGCTTTTTAAAGGCTTCTTTTCCTCCTTCAACAATTTCTGCGATATGTTCTCTAATTCCCATCGATTTTAATAAGTCGGTTGAATCATTTTTTGCAAAAGTATCTTCTAATGCTCCATTTATATAATCGAAATGGAAATCACTTGTACTTTCTATGTCATTTTGTCCTTTTTGGTTTGCAACAATAATGTTTTCAGCATCAGCATTTACAACAATATTTGGATTGTGTGTTACTAAAATTATTTGGCGTTCTTTTTTCTTTTCTTTTAAAAATTCAACTAATTCTTTTGAAACGGAACGATTATCTAAATTATCTTCTGGTTGATCTATTAAAATTGGACCATTGTCTTTGCTTAATTTTATTATCAGTTTCAACAAAATAAAACTAGCTTTTCCAGTGGACATTTTATGTATATCATCGTCTTGAGAATTTACGTCCCAATGGTCAAAAAAGAAATCAGTAAATATTTTTTTGATGGCACTTTTTTTATCATTTCCTCCTTTAGGAGTTAGTTGATTATTCACTATTTTATTGAAAATTTCTTTTAAATCTTGAATTACTAATGAAATCTCAACGTCTGACAAAGCTGATTTTGGATTTTCCGATTGGTATTGATAAAGATACTTGAATCCGTTATTATTAAACCCTCTGTTGTCGAATAGATTATCTGCAAGTCTTCTAAACTTTGGAAAATTATATTTTACACTTGGTTTTATTTCAATTTTATCAGTTCCACTTTGCAAATTAGAAATTCTTGGTTTTAAATCTTCAATGATTTTATCGTACAATTGATAATTTGTTTCAAAATCGGCAAATAACTTTTCTTTTTGAGTAATAATTGCAACTTTTGATGTTTCAATTTCCTTTATAAACTGTTCAATTGCAGCAACTTTTGCTTCATCCTCACTTATGCTTTTCTGAATTGCAGATACCTGTTTTTGATTTTCTAATTTATCATTATAAGGTTTTAAATCCTGTTCAATCTTTTCTTTATCCTCCAAAATAGTTTTTAAAGTAGATGTAAATAAAGAAGTTGGAATGTATTTATTTTCATCTGTTTTGCCAAACTCTGTTGAAATTTCATTAATTGAAGAAACCGCATCATCTAAAAACTGTAATTTAGAAGTAAATTCATTTTTAATACTTTCGTTTTGTAAAGTATCTAAAACTATTTTCTTTTTGTTTGCAAGCTCTATTAAGCTACGTTTTAATTCAGATTGAAATCCGTCTAGTTTTTCATAATCCGAATTAATATTATTTTCTTGAATTTTTATAGCGTTTAACTTTTCAATAAATGCAGTGTATTCTGTTTGCTCATTTTCTGAAAAATCTTTGTTTAGTTGTGTTATTTTATTTTTGTTGTGTTCAATTCCTTCTTTTAAAGCTTTGGTGTCACCTTTTGTTTGAAGCTCAGCTTCTTTTTTTGTTAACTCATTCTTTAATGTAAAATAATAATCGATATCTTTTTCTCGTTGTTCATCATTCCGTTTTGCTTGTTTTACAAATTCATCATATTTCAACTGATATTCATCTTCTTCTAAAATCAAATTTCGTATTAATTTTTTCAAAGTTCCACCATTTTTTCGGCTTTTATCAACTAAATTGGATAAATGATTTTGAGGTATGTATTTAATGCTGGGTAAAATACTTGAATTATTACTTCTGTCTTTTAAATTTTGTGAGCTTCCTGAAAATAAATCTACCTTAAAATTATACTTTTCATCCTTTTTGTCTTTTGAAATTTCGTTTAAGTTATATAAATCTTTAATATTCCCATCGGTAACATCTCTATATTGTAGGACTTCATCTGAACTGTTAGTATAAAGTGTTTTAGCAATTTCATATAACAAAATAGACTTGCCCGAAGATTTTCCACCAATAATTACATTTAGATTCTTATTGAAATAAATTGGCTCATTGGTAAAACGGTTTTCTGAAGAAGTGAACGTAACTTTTTCAATAATCAAATTATCTAATTTTTCGGCTTCGGGCATTTCATTTTGAATTTTGACCCTCTGTTCTGGTTCGTATATAATTTGTTTTAAACCTTCAAAAGTTGGTTGAGCTTTTATCCAAGTGAAACGACTAAACAAATCTTCTTCCTTATGAGCATCACAACCAACTATACAAGGTTTTAGTGAGCCAGTATGACTAATAACTTCTTCAATTGAAGTTTTTTTACCTAAAAAATATTCTTTATCAGACGGAGCATTTGAAAATATTATTTTAGATATTTTATAAATAGATTTTATAGTGCCTAATAAACTACCTCCTTCATTTTCAAACTCTTCATAATAATCTTTTAAGCCTGATACACCATCATTAGACTTACTACTTATTGCAATTATTGCATTTTCTCTTATTAATTTATTTACTTCTAAAAAAGTTTTAATCTTTCCAAACTCTATATTATAATTATCAATTCCATATTTATACAATTGATCTGAATTCAAATTGGTATTTATAGATTTAGCATAATTATATATTGAATCATAATTCATTAGATAATTTTCTGCATTTGATATTTTATTGAAAAATTCATTTGTAAGTTGATCAATAATATTAGGGTTGAAGATAAAATGTAAATTAATAAATTTCCCTTTTTTAGTTGTCGGAGAAATCCTTAACTCCACATTAGGGAATAAAAATATTGATTTTATGAAGGCTATCTCATCATAACTGAATAATTTAGCTTGTGTCATAGAATCTATTTTTGATTCAATTTCAGAAACATATTGTACTGCATCTTTGTATCTATCTATTGAAAAATAATCTGTAATACCAATGGCTTCAATTTTATTTTCATACGCTTTTTTGAAAAAAAAACAGAAAAATTCATCTAAATTTTTTGATATAAATTGGTCATTCTTATTTGTTCCTTTAGTATGCACGTGCAAATCCCATTTTCTCCATTCTGAACCTCTGTTAATTTCGCTCATAATTTTCTTTTTATTTTATTAAATCCCTAAAAACCCCATCCAATTCCGCACTCTTCTTCTTACCACTACCCAAACCACTCGCCTTTTCCTGATTAAACGCAATGGTTTCCATCAAAAAATCCGTTATCAAAACCTCTTTTGGGTGCAAATAGTTTTCGTCTTGGTTGGCTTTTATGTTCATTAATGCTACCACTTTTTCTTGTATGTTTGGTGGAGCAATTGGTAACAATTCCAAAAAATCCACCGGAGGAAAACTGTTGTTTTCAATAATCCATTTTCCGGCTAAAGCGGTTCGCAACGCATAGAAATAACTTTTTAGTTTTACTTCTTCGGCTTGGCAAACGTCCATAAAATTCTTGGTCGTACCCAAATAATGGTGCAAACACGCAATGGGTGAAAAACAATCTTTTGCCAAGGCACGCAGTTGGTTTACAAACACTTCATTTTCAAAATACACCACCGGCGAATACAACCACTCCAGCATAGGTACATTGGATTTGGCCAACAATTTTAAGGCTTTCCGTAAATCCCATCCCGAACCGTCTAAATCTTCTTCGGTCATGAACTCAATGACATCCGGTTGTTCCCAAAGCGATAAATAATAATCTAAATCATGTTTATAAATAAACCGTATATCATAATCACTATCCGGCGAAGCAAATCCCCACGCACGACTCCCCGACTCCACGGCATACAAAACCTCCACACCTTTGGTGTGTTCAATTTCTCTTAACTTTTTCAGTATATTTTCTTTCATATTTTAACAAATTTAACAAAAAACCAACCACAAAACCAACGTAATTTATTGACTTTGCAGCTGACTTATTAACATTTTCTGAGTGGCTGAGTTTCGTTCATTCAAAAAAACGGCTACAAAAGAAAGTATCATTTCAACATTCTCACCAATCAATCAACAATCAACAATCAACAATCAAAAATCGTTAATCTTCCCTACTCCCATCCTCCGCCATTCGCACCAGCTTCGGCGTAAACTTCGCTACCACATCCACCAATGCCTGTTGGGCAGCCATCACCTGGTGAATGTCTTTGTAGGCCATGGGGGCTTCATCTAAACCGGCTCCGATCAGTGTAACACCGTGGTCTTTTAAGATGGTTTGCATCGCGGTTGGGGTAATGGTTTTTTCGGCCAGGGTTCGGCTCATTTGTCGTCCTGCTCCGTGCGAAGCCGAGTTAATGGCTTGCTCCTCCCCTTTTCCCCGTACCAAAAATCCGGGTGCGGTCATACTGCCGGGAATGATACCCATTACGCCTTTTCCGGCCGGAGTGGCTCCTTTTCGGTGCACGATGACTTCTTCGCCGTTCCACACTTCTTTCCAGGCAAAGTTGTGGTGGTTTTCCACTTTGGCCAATACGGTTGCTCCTAAGGCGTTGGCTATTTTGTTGTGAATCACTTCGTGACAGGCCGAGGCATACTCACCGGCTAAGTTCATTGCCAACCAGTATTCTTGTCCCAATTGGGAGTTTAAATCCAGGTAGGCTAAGTTTTTGGCCACATCGGGCAACTTGCACACTTCTTTGGCCATTTTGGTATAATGTCCGGCAATCGTAGCCCCGAAACCTCTGGAACCGGAATGGGTCAACAAGGCTATATACTTTCCTTTCGGGATGTTAAGCACGGCATCGTCCTGGGCAAATTCTAAAATACCAAATTCCACAAAATGGTTACCGCCACCGGACGAACCCAATTGCGACCAGGCTTTGTCTTTCAAATTCTTGATAAACGGATTGGTTTCAAAGTCTTTGCTTTCCAACACCGCATGATCGGCTTTGTACTGACCGTGAAATCCATGCCCGGCACCAAACTTAGTATGTGTCAGCAATTCTTTTTTGAATTTATCTTCGCTTTGAAAGTAAAAATCTTCCGCAATGTCATAGATAGACAATGCCATCCGGCAACCGATATCCACCCCTACGCCATACGGAATAATGGCATTGCTGGTGGCTAAAACACCGCCGATCGGTAAGCCATACCCCTGATGAGCATCGGGCATCAACGCTCCGGCAACGGTTACCGGTAATTGCATGGCAACCTCCATTTGCTTTCGGGCACCTTCTTCAATGTGTTCTGCTCCATACGATACATAAGCTGACGGATTTGGATTTAACTGAATAAAATCTTCCGGTTTTTCATTTGCCTTTTCGATGATGGCGGCGGCTAATTTGCTAAACACAGCATCATCTGAATAACTTTCCGGCTGAGCCAAAACGGCGGCATAATGCAAAAGCATTTCAGCTTTGGTATAGCCGTTTCTTTTTTTATTGATTCGAAGAGCAATGCCCAAGATAGTTCCTTGCTCATAGCCTAAAGCTAATAAATCGTTTCCGTTAATGGGTGTGTTCATGTTTTCTTTCCTTTTGTGAACCCGACTGAAATCCGTTGCAACAATCGGGTTGATTATTTCTTTTACAAAGATTGGCGACATAGTACGTAATCATTTTGCGTAGTCAATTTTTATTTTTCAAATAACGCAAAAAAACCTCCCTATCACCACATTGTCACATTGCCATATCGATACATTGTCACATTGACAAATTGCCTAATCCACCAACAATTGCGTTACCGCCGCCGCATTCATAGCCCATTTCATGTCATATACTTCGTCGGCTTCTTCATTCGGCATAATCTCCAAACCTTGGGCATACGCTTTAATGGTCAACAATTGTCCAATGTTTAACTTAGAACTTAATTTAGAAAGCATCGCTTGCACCCCTTGGTAATCTAAACCTTGCACTACTTGTCCGCCAAAGGTCATTTCTAACCAGATGATTTCACTTTTGGCCACATCCAGCACACCAAAAACTAATCCTTTGGCACTGGTTTGCGTAATTCGCACCTGGTGTTGTACGCAAGAAGGGTCATAGGCCACACCCGTTGTTTCTGAAATTTTCATTGGATACTTGCTATCCATCCATCCCACAACCAAATTAGGTGAAAGCCCTCCGACACTGTAGGCGTTGCAGGTAAATGTGACATACTTCGCATTTGCTTTTTTCAATTGATTTAAATTCAAGTTGATGTACTCGGCAGTTCCAATTTTGTTTGGAATGCTTCTAATATCACCACTATGTTTACAACCGGTTGCAACCAAATTACTAAACGAACAAAATTCAGAATGAGACGCATAAGCAATATGACAACTTAAATCCATATCCAAATGTTGTGCAGGCATGTCTTTCCCCCATTGCATAAACAAACGAACTTCATTACCCTCTATCGGAAATTTAGTTCCCGTTAAGGCAACCGGTAAATCTTGA
Organism: Bacteroidota bacterium; assembly: GCA_023434025.1. Classification (GTDB taxonomy): domain Bacteria; phylum Bacteroidota; class Bacteroidia; order Flavobacteriales; family Flavobacteriaceae; genus Flavobacterium. The sequence continues at coordinate 8,064 of JAEYTL010000049.1, read as the reverse complement.
ACAGTATTACTTCTATCACCAATAGAAACCGGTATGTTGAACAATTGTGGGTCGATATAGATACTTCTGTTCGCGTTTTCAAGAGCAGCGAAACGTTTTTTCATGGCGAGTATGCACAACTCTTCAATTAGCATTTTCATCTTTTTCAAATGACCTTCATCGTATAATTTCAAAATTGGATTAGCCGGAATTCGTTTGTTCGTTCCGCCCAAAGGTTTCACACTTCGTTGAGATGCGGGCTCAAAATAATTTTGAGCATACATATTCAACGTAAATACTAAGCGTGCCGGAACTTTATCGATCACTTCTTTAAAGGCATTAACCGCTTCTTTTTCGCCAAACCATAGCATATTCGAAAATAACGAACGAGCAAATAATCCCGGTCTTTGTTTCAACAACGCAAAAGTATTTTCGGCATCCGATTTCAATCTAAAATGATTGACACGCCCTTGCCAAACCGTATAGTTTTGATTATAAAATGCATCTAATAAGGCGGCTAATTTTTCAAATCCTTTTCGCTTCGCATATTCCGGTAAACGTAACGCTCGAATAAACCGAACCCACATTCCTCTTTTGGGGTGCATCATTTCACAAGCGACTTCAGTAGACACTTCTAACTCATTCAACCAAGTAGCCACCATCAAACATTCTTTTCTGGAATACTTCAGCTTTAAATCAGATTGTGTGAGCAATTTAGATTTTGCACTGTTATCCGCCGGAAGAAAAAGATGCTTATGATTGTTTTCAATTCGGTTCAGAATTGTTTTAGGTTCTACCAATTGCAACAAGGTTGTTTTTTTATACCACAAATAGCGTAAAATATCTGTTGGTGAAGTAAAAAACAGACTTGCCTTATCGGCTTTGTCTTGCTCGATTAATTCATCTATTACCACCATCAGGGTTTCTTTCATCCCGATCGTTACCGTTGGTAAACTAAAATGCTTTACCAATACTTTCAAACTATCAATTTGTGTCGCGTCTAAAGCCGTTTTAGAAGTTAAAAGTGAGGCAAAGAAAGCTGTCATTTCTGCTTCTGTCCAAACTTCTAACACTTTTAATTTACTTCCTTGACCATACTGCTCAATTTTTCCAAACTCAAATGGCGTTCCGCAAAACGGACAACCGTTGTATCGCTCTAACGGAAATGTATTCATTGGAATAAGATGTCCACAAGGCAATGTTGTTCCGTTTTTGGATTTAAACAGATTCGCAAATAGTGTAATAAGATGATCTAAATGGGTTTCATGGGTAGGTATATTCCATCCTTTCACCAAAGGTGTCCAGTTTTTAGTAACGCCTAAAACATCCCTTAAAGTTTCTAAAACTTCTGTTTTAAAACTCACCGGACTATTGTTTAATGCTCTTACCAAAGGTTCTGAAAAAGTAAGCCCTAATTTTGATGCATTGGCAACCAAGACTGTTGTTGTGCCTGAAAGGACATTTAATTCATTGTTTATCATCCGTGATGGTATGTAAACTGCATTTTGACGCAAAGCGATTTTTAGTAATTCATTTTTCATTTTTCTTGTTTTTAAAGTTAGATAATTGTGTTTCTGAGTTCTACCTAAAAGAGTTTTGAAGTAAGAAACACTTGACCTTACATTTATTTTTGATAATGTATAAACTCCCAAGGCGGATTCGAACCGCTAGTGCCAATTTCGAAGTAAGTTTATTTTGACCAAAAATAGTGGAGCAGGTGGGATTCGAACCCACGACCCGGACGTAATAGCGTAGAAGGAAGATTTGATTGACCCAACGGGATAATTTCAAAGCTAACCTGCTCTAACCACTGAGCTACTGCCCCATTTTGTTTTGAATGTCGATAATCGTAAAAGTAGTTCTTTAATGGTGTTTGAAGTAACTTCTACTTGACCGACATAAATTTGTTTAATGAACGTTGTCCGTTTGGACAGTACAAATATTTTAAACATACTACGCAATTATTTTACGCAGTAATTTTTTTTTCTTTAAATCGTCTAAAAATTTTATATTTACCTTATTAACTTATCGCCGCTTTACGATGAATTTTACACCGGATATTTTTCAAGCCTTTCAAACCAAATTAAAAGTAGGAAACCGCCGAACCATTCACCTGAACGCCATTCCCGGCCATTCGCGGTATAAATTTGATATAGCCCGTCTGGCAACGATTCACAACAGTTTACCGGAACATTTTATTTTGGATTTGCTGACGTTGCGGAATGTGAATTTTAAATTTTCCATTCACGATAAACCGCAAAAAACGCCCGAAGCCGAACCCAAAAATGACCGTATTTATCTGAATGACTATGATGATGTTAAACCCAAGCCGAACGTAAAGGAAAAAACAACAGGTCCGGGTAAAGAAGAAGCCGAACGGTTGATTGAGTTGCAGAAACTGGCATCGGGATTAGAAAACCTGATTTTTCAAAACGAAGTGATTCAGTCCGAAAAAGGACTCAATTCACTGGGCTTTGGTTTTCCGTTGCTGATACGCAGAGATAGGCAGGACGGACAAATTTCGGTGTCTCCGATACTGATCTGGTCAGTAAAGATCAAGCCTTCGCCGGAAATGAATACATGGGAAGTAAGCCGGACCGAAGACGATTCCGTTTACCTGAATGAAGTACTGATCAATCACCTGCAGACCGATTCCGGTGTTTTTCTGGAACCGATTCCGGGCGAAATGCTGGAAGACGGTAAAATTGACAAACCGGAATTGCAGGCCATCTGTCAGTCGATTTTGCAGCAATTGCACGTAGAGCAAAACCTTGATTTTATCCTGAACAACTACGAAGCGATTTTACCGATTAAAAACAAAGCAGCGTATGAAAAATTATTACCTCAAAAAGGCGATGCTTTTATAGAAAAGTGCGGACTTTTCTCGTTGTTTGAAGTGCAAAAACAAAATATCATTACTGATTACGGCGATTTGATTGCCAATTATAAAGCGGAAGAACAGCCGCTCAACGGAAAAATATTTCAATCTGTTACGGCCATTGAAACCGATCCGTCTCAACAAGGTGTGCTGGAATCGTTAAAAACCAACTCCAGGATTGTCATTCAGGGTCCACCCGGAACCGGAAAAAGCCAGACCTTAACGGCATTGCTCATCAATGCGTTGGAAAGCAGGCAAAAAACCATTGTGGTTTGTGAGAAACAAACGGCTTTGGAAGTCTTGCAAACGGCCATGCAAAAACACCGGCTCGATCAGTATTGCATGATGATCAAAGACAGTGTGGCCGACCGGAAAAACGTGGTGGATGCAGTGCGAAATGTGGTGGACAATAGTAAATTCAAAGAAGCCACGCAGGTTTATCCGAACAGTCTGCTGCAGGAACAATTAGACAGCATTCACGCTTCTAAAAATGAAATTAACGCCATTCATCACAAGTTGAATGAACCGCTGCTTAACAACCAAAACTGGTCGGAAATTATCGGGCAAGTATTAGACAGCTTAACCCTAAAAGAAGATATTAACTTACAAGGACTGCCCTTTGCTTTTGATTCGGACGAATGGATTCGGTTGACCGGTATGATTGAGCAGGGAGAGCCGTTGTATGCAAAATTTAAACCGTACAGCGGGAATTTGTTTTATAATCTCAATAAAATTACGGAAACAGATGCGTTTGGCAGCCAGGTTCGGTTGAACGAAGCTTTTCAGGGCTATCAATCAGATTGGAGGCACATTAAACAAGCGGTAAAAAATTATGAAGCGTTTTATTATGCCCAACGAAAAGAAGAGTTTACACAACAGTTGGAAGAACTGCAAAAGAGCCGCCATGCCATGTTGGTGCTTACGGCTACGTTGAGTGAGCAAAGCGATGAATTTAACGCTGCCAGAACCAATGGTTTTTTCTACAAAGTGGCTGCCTGGTTTTCTACGTCTAAAAAAACCGTATTGCAGCACCAAAAAACGTTGCGTGAATTGGGCAAACAGATCAAAACCATCAGTTTGCACCGCAATTTTTACCCGATAGAAATCACGGCTGATTTGCGGCAAAATGTAACGGAATGCAAAGCGTATGAAGAAAAAATAACATTGGCCAAACAAACCTTTTCTGAAAAAATAGAAAATGATTTCAGGCAAACCGATTTGTTGAACTTCTTTGAACGAAATTACCAACATGCCGATTTGGATGATATTGTTTCCGGAACCAAAAAGCTAAAGCGTTTGCTGCTGGAGGACAATTGGTTGCATCAATTAGAATTCGGCACTACTTTTATGCAGTTCAGTGAAATGATAACTGCTGCTTTAGAACGGCATGAAAATTATACAATGCACCCGGACAATCCGTTTTTGATCGCGTATAACTGGCAGATTTTTCACCAGCCATTGACTAATTTTCAAAAGCAAGTCCTTACGCATCTTTATCCGGTAAAGCATTGGAAAGATTCGTTTGGGTATGCTTATTTGCAGCTTTTGCTGAAAAACAATTCGAATCACACCCTCAATTTCAGTGAGGAGCATTATGCGGCCATGGCTAAGAAATTGCTGTATTATGCCGGTACACAAAAAAATTATATTGAAAGCTATTGGAAAAATGAGCAGTTGAAAGCGGCTATGCATTTTGAAAAAGTAAATAAGGAAATTACAGTGGCCAATTTATACAATAAACGGAAAAGTGTAAAATTTAACCGGCTCACGTTGCGACAGATTGTGAATATGGATACCGATTTGTTTACGGCTTTTTTTCCGGTTTTATTTACCACACCCGATGTGTGTTGCAATTTATTTCAAGGGAAAAACTTCTATTTTGACAATGTGGTGTTTGACGAAGCCAGCCAGCTCAAATTAGAAGATAATCTGCCCGCTTTATTGAAAGGTAAAAACATTATTATTGCCGGCGATGAACATCAGATGCCGCCTTCCAACTATTTCAGCAAAGTGTTTGACGGTTCGTTTGAAGACGAAGATGATTTGGAAGAAGAAGCCATCATTACGCAAAAAAACGCTTTGTTAAACATCGAATCGCTGTTGGATTTTGCGTTGGAATATCAGTTTGATAAGAACCATTTGGATTTTCATTACCGGTCTAAACATCCTTTTTTAATTGATTTTTCCAATCATGCGTTTTACAATGCCCGGTTAAAACCCCTGCCTGCTTTGCACCATGAAAAGCCGATTGAATTTTATGAAGTCAACGGAACATTTCACGAGCACATCAATGAGGAAGAAGCAGAAAAAGTGCTGGAGATTTTAGAACAAATAGAGCCCAATGCATCCGGCAGATACCCTTCTGTTGGCATTGCTACCTTTAATATTACGCAACGAAATTACATCAAACGGAAAATTGCTTACAAACAAAGTATAGAGGAAAATGTGGAGTTCAGAACCAAAATGATCCATTTAGAAGCTGCCGGACTGTTTATCAAAAACCTGGAAAATATTCAGGGGGACGAACGGGATGTCATCATCATTTCAACAACTTACGGCAGAAAAAAAGGCGGGAAATTTATACAGCGTTTTGGCCCGATTAATCATTCCAAAGGCTACAAACTGCTGAATGTGATTGTAACGCGTGCGAAAGAAAAAATGTATATCTGTAATTCCGTACCCTCCGAAATGTACAGCACTTATAAAGAAGCCCTGCAACAAGAAGGAAGCAACAACAGGCGAGCTGTTTTTTATGCCTATTTGTCGTATTGCAAAGCCGTTAGCGAAGAAAATGAAGTTAGAAGAAAAGAGATTTTGAACGATTTGGATCAGTACAGCAACCAACAAACCGATTTAGAACATGTTAAACAAAACACCTTTAAAGAGCAAGTTTACAGGCAATTGAAAAAAAGTATGCCGGAAGCGGAAATCATGGCCAACCATCCGTTTGGCGGGTACCAACTGGATTTGGTCATCAAGACCGCAAAAGGAAAACCCATTGCGTTGGAATGTTTGAGTAAAGCACGTTATTGCGGAGAACTGGCTTATCTGGAAGACATGCACAAAGAAAAAATTCTGAAAGCAGCAGGCTTTGATTACCAACGGGTCTGGAGTCAGCATTGGTGGCAGAATCCGGAACGGGAGGTTTTGAAGTGGAAACAGAAAGTGGAGGATTAGTTGGTAGTAATTAGTGACTGGTAAACAGATAACAGAAACTCAAAAAAATGGCCCAAAACAAAAACGCCCTTATCCGCTACAAAACGATTGATAAATGTTTGCAGAACAATTACCGCCAATGGACACTGGATGATTTGGTAAACGCCTGCAGCGAAGCCCTGTATGAATACGAAGGCAGGGAAAATCCGGTGAGCAAACGCACGGTTCAGTTGGATATTCAGCTGATGCGTAGTGAAAAACTGGGTTATAATGCTCCGATAGAAGTGTATGACAAAAAATACTACCATTATGCAGAAGAAGGTTTCAGTATTACGGATATTCCGCTGACCGAAACGGATATTAATGTGCTGACCGAAACCGTTTCGATGCTCAAGCAGTTTAAAGATTTTTCGTTGTTTGCAGATGTTTCCGATATACTTCAGCGGCTGGAAGACAAGATTTATGCCGAGAAATCGCATGCACAGCCGGTGATTCATCTGGATAAAAACGAAGGATTAAAAGGGTTGCACTTTTTGGACGAAATTTACCAGGCCATTGTTAAAAAAATCGTTCTGGTCATCACGTATAAATCCTTTAAATCCAGAGAAGAAAGCCGGTTTGCTTTTCATCCGTTTATCCTGAAAGAATTCAATAACCGCTGGTTTGTAATTGGTCAAAAAAAAGCCGGTCAACCCATTACCAATCTGGCTTTAGACCGGGTTATCAGGATAGATTACGATTTTCAGATGCCGTTTTTAGAACAGCCGTTTGATGCGGAAACATATTACAAAAATGTGATTGGCGTTACGGTCAATGAAGGTTTGCAACCGAAAGTAATTCAATTGTGGATTGACCGGGTTAATGCTCCGTATGTGCTGACCAAACCGCTTCATCATTCACAGTGGTTACTGAAACAGAATGAAGACGGTAGTATTGTCATTAACTTGTTTTTGATTGAAAATTATGAACTGGAACGTTTGCTTCTGGGTTTTGGTGAGGGGTTGGAAGTGTTGAAACCGGAACGCTTACGTCGCCGGATGAAAAGTATTTTGGAGAGAGCTTTGAATCGGTACGGGCATCTTCCGGAGTCGAGCTAAAACAATTCCAACTGGCTCCCCTGCTCCAAGGCCAATAATTTTTTCTTGGCAGACAATCCGCCCGCATACCCCACCAACTCCTGGTTACTGCCAATGATCCGATGGCATGGAATAATGATCGAAATAGCATTGGCTCCGTTTGCCGAAGCTACCGCCCGAATGGCTTTAGGGTTGTTAAGCTGTTTGGATAAGCCCAGATAGGTTTGGGTTTTGCCATAGTCAATTTGTTGCAGGGCTTTCCAGACGGTTTGCTGAAAAGCGGTACCTACTAATAAAAGCGGTAAATCAAATGCAGTACTTTTTTTATCAAAATAAGCGTCTAATTGTTTTTGTGTTTCGGTGAGCAAAGGGGTTTGTTCCTCAATGAATTCGGCCTGTAAGCCTTTCAGAATACGGTTATCTACTTCACTTCGCATTTTGCGGTAATGCCAGTCGCACAAGCAAAGTTGGTTTTGGTAGTCACCCAAAATAAGCTCACCTACCGGCGATTGATAATAGCGAATCGATATAGTATTTGATGCCATCCTGCAAAATTTATGCTCTAAAGATGCAACTTTTTTTAAGATGATGAAAAATATGATTCATAAAAATTACTGTTATTAAACAGGTAATAAGTGTAATGAATGCAAAATTGACTTTATGATTTACAGATTGAATAGACCATGATTTTGATTAAATACCTACTCAAGCAACTGTAAATTTTGTTTATACATGATGCATTTACTGTTTATTATTTAATTTTTTTAAATTATTGTGAATCTGTGGACAAATAAGTAATTGACTGTAAAACAATGTTTTACATTTTTAATGATAATGTACTACGGATTTTTTTAATAAATTTTTGTTTTACTTGTCAAAATTGACTAAACTTGCTGGTGTAAATTTTAACAATTTTTACAGAAAAACTGTAAAATGCCCTGCCGGAGGTTGGTTACATTGCACACGCAAGGCAAC
>JAEYTL010000040.1 GCA_023434025.1 Bacteroidota bacterium | reverse complement strand
AGATTACTGTTTCGAATCCGTTATCTTGCGGAATCACAAAAATGAGCCCCAGACTGAAAACGGCCAACTCACCACTGCTACCCCAGCCCCGATTGTAAGGGAAAGCCTTGTGATCGATTGTTGTATTTTTTCTTGGCAAAAAAAAGCGACCAATCCCGATAGCTATCGGGACTCTTTTTTTGACTTAGAAAAAAACAACAAGACAAACAAGCTTGCAATGGAAAGCGGGAAATAGCTGCTAAAAAAAAGATTAATCGAAACGGATTGCTTAATATTACCTGAATATATTATTGTATGAGATTCCGTAATCTCATATATTTGCAGTCCATAAAATTTTAGGCATGATAAAAATTAGTTTACCTGACGGTTCGGTTAAGGAGTTTGAGAAAAATTCGACTCCAATGGATGTTGCAAAAAGTATCAGTGAAGGTTTGGCACGAAATGTTATTTCTGCGTCTTTTAACAACACTATTATAGAAACGACGACGAAATTGACCACGGACGGTTCACTCATATTATATACATGGAATGACAAGGAAGGCAAAAAGGCTTTTTGGCATTCTACTTCGCACGTAATGGCTCAGGTATTAGAGGAAAAATATCCCGGTATTAAGCTAACCTTAGGTCCCGCCATTGACAACGGATTTTATTATGATATCGATTTTGGAGACCAAAAAATAACAGAAACTGACTTTAAAACCATTGAAGACAGGATTTTGGAAGTTTCGAGAGAAAAACATGAATTTAAAATGCGGCCTATTTCAAAAGCGGAGGCTCTGGAAATATATAAAAATAATGAATATAAGACAGAATTGATTTCGAATCTGGAAGACGGAACAATTACATTTTGTGATCACGCCAACTTTTTTGATTTGTGTCGTGGAGGCCACATTCCGAACACAGGATTAATCAAGGCCATAAAAATCATGAGTGTTGCCGGTGCTTACTGGCGGGGTGATGAAAAAAACAAGCAATTGACCCGAGTGTACGGCATTTCGTTTCCGAAACAAAAAGACCTGACAGAGTACTTAGAGTTGCTGGAAGAAGCCAAACGCAGGGATCACAGAAAGCTGGGCAAAGAACTGGAACTGTTTGCTTTCTCGCAAAAAGTAGGCCAAGGCCTGCCCTTATGGCTACCCAAAGGAGCCGCTTTACGTGACCGCCTGGAGCAGTTTTTGAAAAAAGCTCAGAAAAAAGCAGGCTATGAACAAGTTGTAACGCCACATATCGGACAAAAAGAATTATATGTTACTTCCGGGCATTATGCAAAATATGGTGCAGACAGCTTTCAACCTATTCACACACCGGCCGAAGGTGAAGAATTTTTGTTAAAACCAATGAACTGTCCGCACCACTGCGAAATATACAACACCAGACCTTGGAGCTACAAAGACCTTCCGAAGCGTTATGCAGAATTCGGAACCGTTTATCGATACGAACAAAGCGGTGAGTTGCACGGATTGACTCGCGTACGCGGATTTACACAAGATGATGCTCATATTTTTTGTACACCGGAGCAACTTGATGCGGAGTTTAAAAATGTAATTGATTTAGTACTTTATGTCTTTGGATCCTTAGGATTTGAAAACTTTACAGCCCAAGTTTCCGTGAGAGACTTAAACAATCCTGATAAATATATTGGCAGCGTTGAAAATTGGGAAAAAGCAGAAAATGCGATCATAAGTGCCGCACGAGACAAAGGCTTGAATTACGTTATTGAAAGCGGTGAAGCTGCTTTTTACGGACCTAAACTGGATTTTATGGTTAAAGACGCACTAGGCAGGCAATGGCAATTGGGAACCATTCAAGTAGATTATAACCTGCCGGAACGCTTTGAATTGAACTACAAAGGAGCTGATAATGAAATGCATCGCCCTGTGATGATTCACCGAGCACCCTTTGGGTCAATGGAACGTTTCATTGCCATTTTGCTGGAACATACAGCAGGAAATTTCCCGCTTTGGCTAATGCCGGAACAAGCTATAATCTTGTCTTTGAGTGAGAAATATGAAAATTATGCCAAAAAAGTTTTAAGTTTGCTAGAAAATCACGAAATTCGCGGCCTAATTGACAATCGCAACGAAACCATTGGCAAGAAAATCAGGGATGCAGAAGTGAAAAAAATTCCGTTCATGATAATTGTTGGCGAAGAGGAAGAGAAAAACGAAACAATTTCAGTGAGAAGGCACGGTCAAGAAGGAAAAGGAAATGTTACTGTTACGGTGGAAGAATTTTCTAACATTGTGAATGAAGAAATCAGTAAAACATTAAAACCATTTATAGTTTAACTTAAAATTTAAAAGTCATAGCAATTAGAAACAACAAGGGTTATCAACCCAGAGTAGAGAAAAAAGCGGCACACCGAATCAACAATTTGATTCGTGTTCCAGAAGTTCGTTTGGTTGGTGAAAACATCGAACCGGGTGTTTACAAAATCACTGAAGCTTTGCGTTTAGCCGAAGAACTGGAGGTAGATTTGGTTGAAATTTCTCCCAATGCAGAACCTCCTGTTTGTAAGTTAATGGACTACGGTAAATTTGTTTATGAACAAAAGAAGCGAGAAAAAATGCTCAAATCTAAGTCTACTCAAATTGTCGTAAAAGAGATTCGTTTTGGCCCTCAAACTGATGAACATGACTATGAATTCAAGAAAAAGAACGCAGAAAAATTCTTAAAAGAAGGAGCTAAATTAAAAGCTTTTGTGTTTTTCAAAGGTCGTTCAATCATCTATAAAGAGCAAGGTCAGATTCTTTTGTTGCGTTTGGCTCAGGATTTAGAAGAATTAGGAAAAGTGGAAGCTTTGCCTGTTTTAGAAGGAAAGCGAATGATAATGTATATCGCTCCTAAAAAGAAGAAATAAGTTTTTGAGCAACCAAGTTAAGTTAAAGAGTTAAAATCAAAATCTTAACCTCTGAACAATCAGAAACTAAATAATAAGTAAGTAAGTTGAATCACAAATAAATTTGGGAAATTATGCCTAAAATGAAAACAAAATCCAGTGCCAAGAAGCGATTCAAGGTAACTGGCTCTGGAAAAATCAAGAGAAAGCACGCTTTTAAAAGTCACATTCTGACTAAAAAGTCTAAAAAGCGTAAATTAGCTTTAACACATTCTGCATTAGTACACGCTGCTGATGTAAAAAGTGTGAAAGAACAATTAAGAATTATCTAATAGTGATTCGTAACTAATGCTTAGTCATTGGTTTTCACCTATTAATTCTTTAGGTTAAAAAACAATTTTAATAACCTTGGAGCATGGCCAGTAAAGTTCCCTTGATTAGATTCGGGACGCCTGCTACAAAAAAACAAGAAAATTATGCCAAGATCAGTAAATTCAGTTGCTAAAAGAGCACGAAGAAAAAAAGTATTAAAGCAAGCCAAAGGTTTCTTTGGAAGACGTAAAAACGTTTGGACAGTTGCTAAAAACGCTGTAGAAAAAGCCATGCTTTATGCATACCGCGACAGAAAGCAAAACAAAAGAAACTTCCGTTCTTTATGGATTATGCGTATAAATGCAGGTGCCAGATTGGAAGGAATGAGTTATTCACAATTTATCGGAAAAGTAAAAGCAAACGGTATTGAATTGAACCGTAAAGTTCTTGCTGATTTAGCGATGAATCATCCGGAAGCTTTTAAAGCCATTGTGAATAAAGTAAAATAAACGTTTTATCAACCCGATTTTAACTTACTTACATAAAAGAGTTGCCCAAAAAGCAGCTCTTTTTTTATTACCTTTATCTACCCATTTCAAACACTGAAAAATCACATTATGTTACGGATTTTACTTGGCTCTCTATTTGTTATTTTTATAATGATACTTGTTCCTTCTGTAGAGAAGGCATTATTCTTTTTACCACTTATTTTTGCGTTGTCCGTCAGTTTAGTAAATGCGGATAAATTAAAAACAAATCGCCCTTTGGGCGTCATTTTGAGCATCGGACAAAGTTACCTGGTTTTTCTTGGATTAGGAATAGTAATTTATTTTTTTGACGAATGGATACAAGACATAGCCAACAGGGGCAGTTCTGCATCTGAGGGAATCGTTATGATTACTTCAGGAGGCTATCTGGCCGCTTTACTTTTATTTTACTTTTACACCTTTCTTTTTAAAGTCTCAAATTTAAAATTCAGTTTTTGGGCCATTAGCATTTGCAATGCCATAGTAATAATTATTATGCTGATTTTTTCAAAAAATGAATCCCTGCAATTTGGTGTAGAAAAGTTCCCTTCTTATCTTATTTCCTGGTCCATTTTTATGAGTTTAGCATTTAGCCTATCCATAAACCGAGAAGCATTGATTGAAGTAATTCAAAACAATAGAAAAAAATCGTAAAGCTTAAAACGGATCAACTGTTGATTTAATAAAAAACACCTCAAGCAAGCGTTACCGTTACCTGAGGTGTCTTCTTTACTGAGTCTAGCAATAAGCTGACCTGCCTAATTTTTGATGATTTTAGTCGTCTCTACTTTGCCTTCGGAAACAGTTCTTACAATATAAAGCCCTGATTGAAGTGCCGAAATATCAAAAGTTGAATTATTGGAATCAGGAGTTCTTCTTAAAACTTCCTGTCCTAAAGCATTGATTACCGTTATTGAATCTAAATTAGCAAATGACTCAATGGTTAACAATGACGAAGTTGGGTTTGGATAAACTTTCACTTTAGCCACATTAAAAGAATCAACCGACAAAGAAGATTCTGTCACCACTACATTTCCATTTGAGGCTTCTGCAGCCGGATTAGCATTTAGTCCTGTCACAGAAAAGCCATACTGAACTACCAAACCGGCAGGAATGTTATTAGCCGTTATACTAAAATTTTCTCCCGCAATTAACGGTGCTGAAACAAACACATCCAACGAATAGCCTGTAGCAGGATTCAATCCTTTTATAAAAGCAAGCACTTCATAGCCATTTACAATCGTATTACTCTCCACAAAACCATTAAAGGTTAATGTTTGTCCTGCCAAAGCACTGTTTTCCACAAAAGTATTACCTTCAAAAATCTTATTTCCAATGGCTCCGTTAGCCCAATAAGGATCACTCGCATTGTAGGTATTATAGTTAGGATAAAGGGTTACCGTGTTTTCAGTGGTATTAAAAACAGTTTTAATCGCACTTAATTCCCAGGCAGAACCAAACTGATAAACTCCTCCAAGGTCAAATACATTTGCATAACCTGACCAACTTGCAGATGCATTTACATCCACGGTGTTTTGAGCACTTAAAAATTGAGCTGATAAAAATGAAATTGCACATAACAATTTAAATCTTAGTAAAGTTCTTTTCATAATTTTTGTTTTTGTTGATTAATTAATAATTGCTATTTGTTTTTTATAAAATTACAATTATTAACCTAAAAAAATACGAATACAATCATATATAAACTATACAATCTTTAACTGCAAAACACCATTCGTTTATCCCAAAATATATGGCATCTAAACAATTACTCAAAAGCTGTCATCGCAATTAAAATTGTAATTTATATAGTTTTTGTTGTGGTAATGTATAGGTATTTTTAGTCCGGAGTGAGGTAAAAAAAGAATAAAAAACAACCTTATTATGACCAAACGCCATCTAAACGAGTAAGACAATCAGAAAATCAGACATAAATATACATCTCAAAAAATTCTGAAGAAAATCACATCAAAACAGATTAAAATGTTTTTATAGTGCGGGCAATCTTTATATCTTTGAGAAAAACAAAACCATGGCCGAAAACATTATTCTTTCTCATCAGGAAATTGAGCATAAAATTAAGCGTATTGCTTATCAGATCTACGAAACATTTGTAGATGAAGAAGAAATTATTCTAGCAGGAATTGCCCAGAACGGTTATATTTTTGCAGAGAAACTGGAAGCTGATTTATCAGCCATTTCTACCCTTAAAATTTTACTCTGTAAAGTAAATATTGACAAGCAGAATCCTTTTCTGCCCATTACGACCTCATTATCAAAAGACGAATATCAGCATAAAGGACTGGTTCTGGTTGATGATGTTTTAAACTCCGGCACAACCCTTGTATATGGTGTAAAGCATTTTTTGGAAGTTCCGCTAAAGAAATTTAAAACGGCGGTTCTGGTTGACAGAAACCATAAAAAATTTCCTGTAAAAGTTGATTTTAAAGGTATTTCACTTTCAACCTCCCTACAGGAGCATGTACAGGTTACTTTTGAGAAGGAGAATAGCTCTGCCTATTTAAGCAATTAACAACTGGATTTCCTTTACGATTTCTTCCGTTGATTTTCCATCGGTAAGAACCACATGTTTTGCCTGATGATAGTAGTAATTTCTGTCAAACAAATGCTTGGCAATAAACTCTTTTAATTCCTCCTTATTCATTTGGGCAATTATCGGCCGGGTTGATTGTTCTTTAACCAAACGCCGACAAAGCTCCTCTACAGACGTTTTCAGGTATATTGATACTACATCTTCTTTATTCTGTAAAAGAAGGTGATTATTTGCATAGCAAGGTGTACCGCCACCTAAACTTAATATAAACTCGTCATCTGATTCAATCAGCTCTTTAAAGAATACATGCTCAAGCTTTCTGAAATAAAGTTCTCCTTTATTTTTAAAGATTAAACTAATTGATAATCCCTGTTGTGTTTCAATTAAAACATCTAAATCCAAATGTTTTTTTTTGAAAACTTTTGACAGTTTTGAGGCAACCACAGTCTTTCCCGACCCCATGTATCCTAGCAAAATAATTTTTTTACACATAATAAATCCCTGTATAATAAGGCATTAAGAAAGATTATTTTAAAAATGTAAATTTAAGACAAATTTGCTTTGAAAAATAAATAATAAGACCGTATATTTGCACCCGCATTCAAGAAATTGCAAATGACTCGATAGCTCAGTTGGTAGAGCACAACACTTTTAATGTTGGGGTCCTGGGTTCGAGCCCCAGTCGGGTCACAAAAGCAGTAAAGACGTTATTGTATAACGTATCTATGAGTAAAGACGTTGCGTGCAGCGTCTCTAATTGACTCGATAGCTCAGTTGGTAGAGCACAACACTTTTAATGTTGGGGTCCTGGGTTCGAGCCCCAGTCGGGTCACAAAGTAAAGACGTTGCACGCAACGTCTTTACTTTTTTAGAACAGGCCACGTGGAGAAATTGGTAGACTCGCCATCTTGAGGGGGTGGTGTCGCAAGACGTGTCAGTTCGAATCTGATCGTGGTCACTCAAAATCCCAAAGAACAAATCTTTTTAACAGGATTTATTCTTTGGGATTTTTCTTTTAAAATATTTTTTTGCCAGTGTCCTGCCTGCATAATGTACTTAACATTAAAAAAATAAACTAAAAGCATTTGAATTAAGACATATTTTATTAATTTTGTTTAACAAATATAAAAAAAGAATGAACAACGTTAAAAATGTTTTCAGTATCAAAGACCTTGAAAACTTATCGGGCATCAAAGCTCATACGATCAGGATTTGGGAAAAACGATACAATGTTCTTGAACCAATGCGGACAGACACGAATATTCGTTACTATGATCTGTCTGCCCTACAAAAGTTGTTAAACATTACCTTACTTCACAATCACGGCTATAAAATTTCAAAAATATCAAAACTATCTCCCGACAAAATCAGCATCCTCGTCAGAGAAATCGTAAATGAAAAAAGCGTAAAGCATCATGCCATAAACGCTTTCAAAATGGCCATGATGAATTTTGATCAAGCTCTTTTTTTTAAAACCTACACCAATTTACTTTCTGAAAAATCTTTCAGAGAAATTTTTTATGACATTTTCATTCCCTTAATGAATGAAATTGGCTTACTCTGGCAATCTGAAACCATTTCGCCTGCTCATGAGCATTTTATCAGTTATTTAGTAAAACAGAAGTTATTGGTTAATACTGAAAAAATCCAATTGTTAGAACCAACCAAAGACGACCGGGTTTTTGTACTTTTTCTTCCTCTGAATGAAATACACGAACTGGGTTTGATGTATCTGAATTATGAAATCATTCTCAACGGTTATAAAACGATTTACTTAGGAGAAAGTGTTCCTATTGAAAGTCTGAAAGATATAAAAAAGTATTTCGATAAGGTAACCTATGTCACCTATCTGACCATTGAACCTTCAAAAGACGATATTGATAATTACCTCGAACAAATTAACACTGAGATTTTAGAAAATCATGAGGCTGAACTATGGACAATTGGCCGATTAACCGAGTTTATACAACAAGAGCAACATCCTAATGTAAAAGTATTCAACTCAATTTTAGAAATATCAAACAACCTTTAATTTTTCCTTAAATCTTTTTTTTGTTTAACTTTTTATATATATTTGTTAAACAATATGAAAAAAGACATCATCATAATCGGATCCGGATTTTCAGCTTTAGCTGCCGCCTGCTACTTGGCGAAAGAAGGTAATACTGTCAGCGTTTTTGAAAAAAATCCCACCATTGGTGGCAGGGCAAGGCAACTCAAAAGAGAAGGCTTTACATTTGATATTGGCCCGACTTGGTATTGGATGCCAGATGTTTTTGAACGTTTTTTTAATGATTTTGACAAAAAACCAATTAATTATTATACACTCATCAAGCTCTCTCCGGCTTACCAGGTTTATTTTGGCACACTAGATTTTGTAACTATAGCTGACAACCTGAAAGACATTATTAAAACCTTTGAGCGTATTGAAAAAGGCAGTGGGGCTGTTTTAGAAAAATTTATGGCAGAAGCCAAAAGTAATTATGACATTGCCATTAAAGAGTTGGTTTATCGGCCCGGTGTTTCACCTCTGGAATTGATTACACCTGAAACGGCCTTAAAAGTCGGACAGTTTTTTTCAAATATCAGTAAAGAAGTCCGCAAACGTTTTAAAAATCAAAAATTAATTCAAATATTAGAATTTCCGGTTCTGTTTTTAGGAGCAAAACCACAAGATACACCGGCTTTTTACAGCTTTATGAACTTTGCCGATTTCGGAATGGGAACGTGGCATCCTAAAAACGGAATGTACAGTGTTGTATTGGCAATGGAATCTCTCGCAAAAGAACTGGGGGTGAAATTTTACACCAATGCTAATGTTAAAAAAATAATCGTAAAACAAAAAAAAGCCGTTGGTATCAACGTTAATGGAGAAGAACGATTTTGTGACATTGTGCTCAGCGGTGCCGATTATCATCATTCAGAAACCCTGTTAGATGAAGAACACAGAGTTTATCCGGAATCATACTGGCAAAAGAAAATCTTTGCTCCTTCTTCCCTGCTATTTTACGTTGGTTTTGATAAAAAGATAAAAAACGTGGAACATCACACATTATTTTTTGATGTTCCGTTTGACAAGCATGCACAAGCAATTTATGATAAGCCGGAATGGCCGGAAGAACCTCTCTTTTATGCCAGTTTTCCTTCCGTAACTGATAATTCCGTCGCTCCTCCGGGAAAAGAGGCAGGCATCTTTTTAATTCCGCTCGCTCCCGGAATTAACGACACCGGTGAAATAAGGGAAAAATATTTCAATATTATTATCGACCGATTTGAAAAACTCACAAAACAATCTGTCAAAGACTCTGTCATTTTTAAAGAATCTTTTTGTATAAATGATTTTATAAAAGAATACAATTCATACAAAGGAAATGCTTACGGAATGGCTAATACACTATTTCAAACTGCATTTTTAAGACCAAAATTGAAAAGCAAAAAAATAGAAAATTTATTCTTTACCGGTCAACTTACCGTTCCCGGTCCCGGCGTTCCCCCTTCATTGATTTCAGGAAAATTAGTTTCTGAATTAATCCAAAAAAATTCAACTAACCGTTAATAATGCTTGCTATGAAATCTATTTTTGACACCATATCCTATGAATGCAGCAGAAATGTTACCAAAACCTACAGCACATCCTTTTCTTCTGCCGTAAAAATGCTGGCCCCGTCTATCCGTCAGGACATTTATAACATTTATGGATTTGTTCGTTTTGCAGATGAAATTGTGGATTCTTTTCATGAGTATGACAAAGAAACATTATTTACTTTGTTTGAAGCCGATTTAGAAAATGCCCTTCAGCATAAGATCAGTTTAAACCCGGTTTTAAATTCATTTCAGCATACAGTCAATCACTATGCAATTCCGAAAGAACTGATTAATGATTTTATGAAAAGTATGAAACTGGATTTGTATAAATCGGAATATAAAACCACACAAGAATACCATGACTATATTTACGGATCTGCTGATGTAGTGGGATTAATGTGCTTAAAAGTATTTGTAAACGGCAACGATGCCAAATATGATGAACTTAAAAACAGTGCCATGCGTTTGGGTTCTGCCTTTCAAAAAGTGAATTTTTTAAGGGATTTAAAAGCTGATTATGAAGAACTGAATAGAACCTATTTTCCTAATACCGATTTGAATCAGCTGGATGAAAATTCAAAGCAAAGCATCATTGCGGAAATAGAAGCTGATTTTGAAGCCGGCTACGAAGGAATTCGTAAATTGCCTATCGAAGCAAAATTTGGTGTATATACGGCTTATGTCTATTATAAAAAATTGCTTTCCAAGCTCAAAAGAACACCTTCTGTATCCATCAAAAACAGCAGAATAAGAGTTTCGGATTATCAAAAAGTGGGCTTATTGGCTAAATGTTATATTAACTATCGATTTAATACAATTTAAAATGAGTATCTGGATTCACATTTTAGTCTTCCTGCTAACCTTTTTCATGATGGAATTCATGGCATGGTTTACCCATAAGTATGTGATGCATGGTTTTTTGTGGCACCTGCATGCTGATCATCACAAAAAAGATCACGATTCCTGGTTTGAACGAAATGATGCCTTTTTTATCTTTTATGCCATCGTAAGCATCAGCTTCTTTCTACTTTGGAAATATAACATTTTAGAAATCGGATTAGCTATTGGCACAGGCATCTTTGCTTATGGTTTAGCGTATTTTTTTGTTCACGATATTTTTATTCATCAACGCTTTAAACTTTTTAGAAATGCCAACAACATTTATGCAAAAGCGGTGAGAAGAGCTCATAAAATGCATCACAAACACATTGGCAAAGAAGATGGCGAGTGCTTTGGTATGTTGGTTGTTCCATGGAAGTATTTTAAAAAATAAAATGACTTAATTTTCTTGGTTGGAGCAAATCTGAAGCAGAAAGCCAAACGCAGTGATGTTAAAAACGGGGCCTTTGTTTCAAATTTCAGTCTTTTTTCATAATAGTTATGCTCTAAAAAACAGGTTAACTATACAACAAAAAAAGACATTTTGCGGCCAATGGAAAAAGTTTAAATAAGTTCACGCATAAAAATTTAAAAAACAATTGGCTTTTAAAAAATAATTTAGTTTAAACTATTATTTTTTATTTACTTAGCAAAAACAATTTTTATGCATTTTAAAACCATCCTATTTCTCTTCTTTTGGGGAAATCTGTCTGTCTGGGGTCAAAAAAACATTGACCCTACTCCCAACGATATAGAACTTGCTAAAACTATCCGTGGAAAATACAGTAAACAAGATGTTGCTATATTAGAAAGTACAGAAACCGTGAATTTCGGGTTTAACAAATCAACTTCAAATGTAACAGTAGATTTATCTGTTAAAGAAGTATTGATGAATATCAATCACCGTGCAGACATTTATAAATATGAGTTTTATGACAGCTCTTCAAAAATTGAAACGTTTTTGTTGAAATATCGGAACGAAAAAACAGCAACCTTTCCCATCAAAGACGAATTCTACAAAGACAAAGATTTGTTCTATAATGATGCCCGTGTGAAACATGTTCAAATTGATTTTCCGGTTCAGGGCTACACTTATAATTATGCGATGAACAAAAAATTTGACGACGTAAAGTACTTTACCTCGCTTCATTTTAATGATGAATTTCCCGTAATGGACAAAAAAATTGAAATTACAGTTCCGGACTGGCTGGAAATCGAGCTGAAAGAGATGAATTTCAACGGACATAATATCATTAAAAGCCAGGTTAAGGATACTAAAAACAAATCAACAACTTATTCATACAGCTACAAGGATATTCCCGCTGTTTTTAATGAGCCGGGCAGCCCGGGAAGATCATATTTATATCCACACATTTTGGTCTTAGCCAAATCGTATGATTACAATGGAAAAAAAGGTAATCTTTTTAAAACCACTGCTGATTTATATGGTTGGTATAAATCGCTTGTTGATCAAATGAAAGATGACACTGAGCAATTGAAAAACAAAGTAAACGAACTTACCGCAAAAGCGACATCGGACGAAGAAAAAATAAAAAATATCTTTTACTGGGTGCAGGACAACATCCGTTATATTGCTTTTGAAGATGGAATTGCGGGATTTAAACCCGACGATTCTCATCAGGTTTTTTCAAAACGTTATGGTGATTGCAAAGGAATGGCAAACCTTACTAAGCAAATGCTAAAGCTTGCAGGCTTTGATGCCCGGCTAACGTGGATTGGCACCAAACATATTGCATACGATTACTCTATTCCATCTTTAGTTGTTGACAACCACATGATTTGTACTGTTTTGCAGAATGGAAAGAAAATTTACCTGGATGGTACTGAAAAATTCAGTTCGTTAGGAAATTATGCCGAACGGATTCAGAACAAGCAGGTTATGATTGAAAACGGACATACGTTCATCATCGACAGGGTTCCGTCTAATACTGCAGAAGCAAACAAAGAAACATTCAAAGCAAAGTTAGTTGTTGATAAAGACAAATTAACAGGAACTTGTAACCGGACTTATACCGGCGAAAGCAGAAGTCAGTTTTTAAACATTTATAACAGTTTTGAAAGTGATAAAAAAGCAGAGGCTCTGCAATATTATCTGGCTAAAAACGACAAAAACAATAAAGTAAAAGATATCAAATCGAGTGATTTAAAAAACCGGGATACAAAACTCACAATTGATTACACCCTGGAATCTTCTAACAGAGTAAGTGAATTTGATGACGAAATTTACATAAACATAGAATTTATGAATGAATACAAAAGTTTCACATTCAAAGAACGCGAAACCGATTATGAGCTGGATTACAAGACTTTATATGATTCTGAAATAACAATTACCCTTCCGGACGGATATAAGCCCGATAAATTACCCGAAAACCTGAGTCTGAAAAACGAAGATTATGATATTGAAGTAAGCTTCTCATTAAAAGGGAAAGAGCTCATTTACCGAAAAATTTTTACGTTCAAAAATGCAATTATTAAAAAAGAACAGCAGGAATCATGGAATGCGGCTCACAAAAAATTAACTGATCTATATAATTCATCCATCACTTTATCAAAATCATAGTCTAATGAAAAAAATACTACTTATCTGTCTTTTTATAACTGTTTCATTATCTGCCCAGGAAAATATAAAAATACGGGATTTCTTTTGGGGAAAAGATGATCCGCACTCTAAAACAATGGCTATTCCTGATAAATGGAAAAATGAATCCGCAGTGATGATTTATAAATATGAGTTTCACGATTATCACAAATTTGGAACTAATGTTAATTATACTTCTGCCCTTCGAAACAGAGTAAAACTACTTGATGAGGCAGCTGTAAAAGAATTTTCAGAGTTTACCTTCAAAGAACGTTTTTCATCAGATAAAGGCTGGAGCAGGCGTACCGGAAAGAACACATTGGGCATCAAAGTGGTAAAACCAGATGGAAAGGAAACAATTATAGATGTGAGTAAAGAAGCTGTTGAGGCTGATAAAGAGAAAAAAATTGCTATTCCTAATTTAGAAATTGGAGATATCATTGACTATTATTTACATTCGGAAGAACCTTTCAAATCGCAATATGAAATGGGCTTTGCCCCGGTTGAAAGAACGCTGGGCGATGTTTATCCGATTATGGATTATAAGCTTATTTTTCAGACTGAAAACGATTTCTTTTTAAATTTTGCAACCTACAACGGAGCTCCGGAACTCAAAGAAATTCCGAATAAAAAAAGTGGTGAACGTCATTATGAATTTTCGGCGAAAGACATCGAAAAAAATGAATTTCCAAGATGGTTCTACCCTTTAATTGAGTTGCCTTGCTATAAGTTTCAGGTATTTTTTGCCCGATCTGGAAAGTTTGAAAAAAGAGCAGAAGCTTTTCTTTCTGAAAAGGAAAGCATCGTAAAATCGACTGTTTCTAAAGAAGATGTTTTTAATTATTATAACACAAAATTCAGACCTTTTGGTGACCTGGGCCATATTGAAAGGTTTTTGAAAGGAAAAACATTTAATTCTGATGAAGAAAAAGTAAGAGAAGTCTATTATTTTACCAGACACCAATATTTTACGCAATACATTGAAGCTTTTGTAGCAAAAGATGCCAATATTTTCTATCCTTTTGATCTATACCCCAATGCTATATTTTTTCAGAAGGAAGAGGAATTTATTAACCATTTCATGGCTTTTTTAAAAGACAATAAAATTCCGTATGATATTGTGATTGGCACCGCCCGTTACAATGGTCCTATAACCGACTTGTTAATCCAGCAAAACATTACCATTCTGCTGCGGGTAAACACTGCAACTCCAGTTTATCTGGAGTTTTTCACTCCTTTTTCTTCTGCAGATCAGTTCAGCTATCATCTTGAAAACACAAAAGCCTATTTACTTCAGGTTTCAAAAAACAAAAAAGTAGTAGATTCCGAAATGATTACACTTCCCGGTTCTACCAAAAAAGACAATGTATCAAGGAGTATCACTAAAATTAAACTAAACGAAGATTTAAGCAGCATTAAAGTAGAGAGAGAAAATTATTTTTCCGGACACTATAAACCCAGTGAACAATCAGATAAACTTTACTTCTTTGATTATGTTTATGATGATTATGAAAAATACGGCACCACATCGTTACTGGAGAAAGTAAAAAACAAAAAGAAAAAAGAGCAATATCAAAAGGAATTTGATGCATTGATTGCTAAGTATAAAGACAAACAAAAAGAAAACTTCACAAATTCAGTAAAAGAAGAGTTTGGGCATGACATTGAAGATTACACCATGGATGTAGAAAATTCAGGAAGATTTGGCAGTAAAGAACCTATGGCATATAAAGAGTCGTTTAGCATTAAAGACCATTATATCAAAAAGGCGGGGAATAATATTATTCTGGAATTAGGAAAGTTCTTAACCTCACAGATTGAACTCTCTGAGAAAGAAAAAAACAGAACAAACAACATCTATATGAGCTTCCCGAGACAAATTGAACAAGAAATTCAGTTTGAAATTCCGCAAGGCTATACCGCTACCGGTTTGGATAAATTCAACAAAAATGCAGAAAATGAAACCGGTGGGTTTGTGAGCTCAATTACACAAAGCGGAAATTTAATCACTATAAAGACCACAAAATCCTACAACAATTATTATGAACCAAACAGCAATTGGGGCAAAATGATTGACTTTTTAGAAGATGCCTTTCAGTTTACGCAGGAAAAAGTTTTACTGAAAAAGAATTAGACACAAAAATGCCCCTCATTTTAAGGGGCATTTTTTATTACTTACTCAAATACATTTTTCGTCTCGAATACAATTCATAGAATTGATCATCTTTTAAATCTTCAATAAACAAAATACTTTCTCCGGTCGATTTCATTTCCGGGCCTAATTTTTTGTTTACGCCGTGAAATTTACTAAACGAAAAAACAGGTTGCTTAATGGCATATCCGTTCAATTGCGGGTTGAAAACAAAATCGGTCACTTTATTCTCCCCTAACATTACTTTTGTAGCATAATTTACATACGGTTCACCATACGCTTTTGCGATAAATGGAACGGTACGTGATGCCCTCGGATTGGCTTCGATAATATAAACAATATCATCTTTAATAGCAAATTGAATATTGATCAATCCTACTGTTCTTAAAGCTAATGCAATCTTCTTCGTATGCTCTTTAATTTGCTGCATGACAAACTCACCCAGGTTAAATGGCGGTAATGTGGCATTACTGTCTCCGGAATGAACACCGCAAGGCTCTATGTGTTCCATGATTCCGATAATGTAAACATTTTCACCATCACAAATGGCATCGGCTTCGGCCTCAATGGCTCCGTCTAAATAATGATCTAACAGTAATTTGTTTCCCGGAATATTTTTTAACAAATCTATTACATGTTCTTCCAGTTCCTGCTTGTTAATCACGATTTTCATCCCTTGACCACCCAAAACATAAGAAGGCCTGACCAACAGCGGGAAGTCTAATTCATCAGCCAATGCAGAAGCCTGGTCGGCACTCTCGGCAACACCGAACTTTGGAAATGGTATTTTTAATGTTGATAAAAGCTCGGAAAAACGGCCTCTGTCTTCGGCTAAATCAAGTGCATCAAAACTGGTTCCGATGATTTTTATACCATAACGGTCTAATTTTTCTGCTAATTTAAGAGCCGTTTGCCCACCTAACTGAACAATAACACCTTCGGGTTTTTCATGCTGAATGATGTCGTATATATGTTCCCAGAAAACAGGTTCAAAATATAATTTATCGGCTGTATCAAAATCGGTCGAAACGGTTTCGGGATTACAATTAATCATAATGGTTTCATAACCACATTCTTTGGCAGCTAAAACACCGTGAACACAGGAATAGTCAAATTCGATTCCCTGTCCGATTCGATTAGGCCCCGAACCTAAAACGATTATTTTTTTCTTTTCTGTAACTACACTTTCGTTGTGTACATATTTTTCTCCGGTTGCCGTTTCAATTTCGGCTTCAAAAGTAGAATAATAATAAGGTGTTTGAGCTTTAAATTCAGCGGCACAGGTATCTACTAATTTATAGACTCGATTGATAGAAAGTTCTTCTCGTTTTTTATGAACCTGGCTTTCCAGACAACGAACCATGTGTGCAATCTGTCTATCGGCAAACCCTTTCTGCTTAGCTTCTAAAAGGAGTTCTTTAGGTAAAGAATCAATCTCATATTTTGAAATTTCTTTTTCCAGCAAGTGAAGTTCTTCGTATTGCTTTAAAAACCACATATCAATCTTTGTAATCTCGTGAATTCTGTTCAACGGAATTCCCATTTGAATCGCATCATAAATTACAAAAACACGGTCCCAGCTGGCATGGGTTAGTTTTTCAATGATTTGCTCGTAATTTTTATATCCTTTTCCGTCTGCTCCCAAACCGTTTCGTTTAATCTCCAATGATTGTGTAGCTTTATGAAGGGCTTCCTGAAAAGACCGGCCGATACCCATCACTTCACCAACCGATTTCATCTGAAGCCCGAGCGTTCTGTCTGAACCTTCAAACTTATCGAAGTTCCAACGTGGAATTTTCACAATCACATAATCTAATGCTGGTTCAAAAAGTGCCGAAGTGGATTTGGTAATCTGATTTTGAAGTTCATCTAAATGATACCCCAAAGCCAGTTTGGAAGCAATCTTTGCAATTGGGTAGCCGGTTGCTTTTGATGCCAGGGCCGAAGAACGTGAAACCCTCGGGTTAATTTCAATGGCTACAATATCTTCTTTTTCATCTGGTGAAACGGCAAATTGCACGTTACAACCTCCTGCAAAATTGCCGATGCTACGCATCATCAAAATGGCCATATCCCTCATCTTCTGGAAAGTTGTATCCGATAAGGTCATGGCCGGAGCAACCGTAATACTGTCACCGGTATGAATTCCCATCGGATCCATATTTTCGATTGAACAGATAATTACAACATTATCATTTTTATCCCGAAGCAATTCTAACTCATATTCTTTCCATCCCAGCAAAGCCTTATCGATCAACACTTCATGAATAGGGGAAGCTTCTAACCCTCTCGTCAGCAGTTCATCAAAATCTTCTTTATTGTGTACAAAAGCAGCTCCTGAACCTCCTAATGTAAATGACGGACGAATCACCAGCGGGAAACCGAATTCCTGGGCAATTTCTTTTCCTTTTAAAAAGGAAGTTGCCGTTTTTGCAGGGGCAGCTCCTACTCCGATCCGCTCCAGTAATTGTTTAAACTGCTCTCTGTCTTCTGTTATATTGATGGCATTAATATCCACCCCGATTAATCTGACATTAAAATCGTCCCAAATTCCTTTTTCATCAGCTTCCAAACATAAATTCAGAGCTGTTTGACCTCCCATGGTAGGAAGAACAGCATCAATATTGGGATGCTTTTTTAAGATTTCGATGATGGATTTAGTTGTTAACGGCAACAAATAAACATGATCGGCCATAGACGGATCGGTCATGATAGTAGCCGGATTAGAGTTAATTAAAATTACTTCAATTCCTTCTTCTCTGATAGAGCGGGCAGCTTGTGAACCGGCATAATCAAATTCGCAGGCTTGTCCGATAACGATTGGGCCTGACCCGATGATTAAAACCGACTTGATAGAATTGTCTTTAGGCATAGTGTTGTGTTATAGAAGTTTAGTTGTTTTTGAGATGACAAGTTATAAAAAAAGGCGTTACTAAAAAAAGTAACGCCTTTATTTATGATTAATTATAATCATTATTTTTTGTGTCTTGGTTCGCAGGAAACAGTTAATTTATGTCTTCCTTTTGCTCTTCTACGAGCAAGGACTTTTCTACCATTTGCAGTAGCCATTCTATCCATAAACCCGTGTTTATTTCTTCTTTTTCTTTTCGATGGTTGAAATGTTCTCTTACTCATTGTTTTGTATCTTTAAAATCGTATATATTAGCTTATCTCGGGTTTCTCAAAAACCGAGTGCAAATATACAAAGACTTTTTTTTCTCACAAGCAGTTTTCTAAAAATATTTTCAATTCGTTTTATTACCTTTGCCATCACAAAAAATAAAGTCATTATTATGTTTCACAAAAATATCAAATTAGTTCTTGCAGCCGCACTTGTAGGCTTGGGGATCTGGCAGTTTACTGAAAACAATATCGGAAACGGAATCTTCCTCCTCTTATTAACTGTATTTCCAATTTTCTTATACTTTAAAAACGAGTTTATCCTACTGGCCTTTTTAAAATTGAGAAAGCAGGATTTTGAAGGAGCCAAGAACTGGTTGAGTAAAATTAAAAATCCTGAAACTGCCCTGGTCAGAAAACAACAAGGCTATTACAACTACCTGCACGGGCTAATGGTTTCGCAAACCAATTTGAACCAAGCAGAGAAATTCTTTAAAAAAGCCATTGAATTAGGACTTTCGATGGATATGGATTTGGCCGTGGCCAAACTGAATTTAGCCGGTATAGCCATGTCGAGAAGAAGAAAAATTGAAGCCACCAATCTGTTGAATGAAGCCAATAAACTCGACAAACAAAACATGTTGAAAGAGCAGATTACCATGATGAAGCAACAGTTGAAAAAGATTTAAACAATGTGACTTCCTGATAGAAAAGCCGTTTTTTGAGTCAAATCTAAAACGGCTTTTTTATTTAATTTTTTAATTACCAACACTTTAGGTAATCAAAAATTTGTTTTTGTTCACAAATATATTTACATTTGATTAGTTAATACACTAATCCGATGAAAAATTTATCCGTTGTATTAGTACTATCTCTTCTCACTTTTTCTGTTTCCGGCCAGGAAAATGAAAGACTTTTCTCAGATGCTGTACGCACAAATTTCTTCCGGTTCAAAAGCGAGAGTAACCGAGCCTTTAAAGAAGGAGACTTTGACAGAGGACAGTTTTTGTTTGACAGTTTGGTTCAAAATCAACTGATCGGCTCTAAATTCAATGACTATTCTTTAAAGAGAGTATCTAACCGGAAACTCAAGATGAGCAAGGTTAAAAAACCCGTTTTTCTGATTACGTATGCCGCTTGGTGTGTTCCGGAAAAAGGCGAAATTCCGGCTTTAAACAAACTCGCCAAAGAATATAAAAACGTTGAATTTATTGTGATTGTGTGGGGTAAAAAACAAGAAGTGAAAAAATTTGCCAAAAAATTCAACAACCCTATTGAAGTCTGCTATGCGCATAAAAATTATAAAAACGACAATGAAATTGTAGAAAGCATGAAAGAAACACTTGGTTTCCCTACATGCTATATGATTGATGAACATTTACAGGTTGTCAACATCAAAAGAGGAGCTGCCTCAACACCCTTTAAAACACCTGTAAAAAAAGCCGTGGAAATGAATTATGCTGTTTTCAAAGAGCGTATTTCAGGACTAATCAAAATGAAAGAAGATAAAAACGGCATGTTGGTAACCAACTGACTATTTTCCGAAAATTAATTTACCGGCGATAACCAGTAAAATCACACCAAAGATTTTCTTTAAAATTTTCTCATCAATCTGAATGGCTAATCTGCTGCCAATATATCCGCCAATTACAAAAAAAACAGCAATAACAGCAGCATATCTCCATTCAACGTACCCTTCTTTGTAATAGTTAAATGCCGCTAATGCCGTAACCGGAACCGAAAGAACGGCCAGACTGGTACCTTGTGACTGGTGTTGTGTCATGCCAAGCAGTAAAAGCAACGGAATCATAATAATCCCGCCTCCTATGCCGATTAACCCACTTAACAAACCCGCCAAAAGCCCGATACATAACAATAATAACAAGGTTGAAACTGTCATTTTCATCAGAATTAATATCCTTCAGTCGGAATTTCAATTGTGTAAGTTCTCTTGGTTTTATTTTCAAGTTTTTTATCCCTTAACCAGGGATTATGAATTTTTAAGATTTTATAATTTACACCTTGATTTTTAGCAAAAACCGCTAAATCCGTTATAGTGGAATCAACTTTGATTTTCTTTACTTCTATCGGATGATACAATTGTTCTAACGGAATGTCAAATCCATATTTTGCCGGGCTTTGCATGATTTCCTTCAAAGCTAAAATTCTGAAGACATACCGGGATGTTTCTTCGGTAAGCAACAAATCATAATAATCGGAAACCTGCTGGTTGGAAATTTGTTTATTTACACCGCCCATGCCTCCGTTATAAGCAGCAGCAGCCAATGTCCAGTTTCCGAACTTGTTTTTGGCCTCAATCAGATAACGACAGGCTGCTTCGGTTGATTTTTCTAAATGGTAACGTTCATCCACAAAATCATTTACTTCCATTCCTTGTTCTTTGGCCGTTTGAGGCATAAATTGCCAAACACCACGAGCTCCTGCCGGCGAAACCACATTTGCCAAACCGCTTTCAATGACCGCTAAATATTTAAAATCATCCGGAACACCATATTTTTTCAAAATAGGTTCTATAATCGGAAAAGCCCGGTTAGCTCTCTTTATAATTAACGTGGTTGTAGAATGTAAGTTGGTATTGATTACCATTTCGCGATCCAGCCTTTCCCGTACGTCTGCTATATGTAAAGGTGCTTTTTCTCCCGCAAAATCAATTTCCAAAGGAAGGGCAACTACTTCCCTTTTTTCTGCCACAACAATTTTTTTTGAGGAAGAATACACAAAAATTCCACTCAACCCTACCAAAACGGCTGCCATTACAACATTTTTAATCCTTTTCATACCTTTCAGATTTATTTGTTAAATGTAAAACTACAAAAATCAGTCCAACTCAACTATTATTTAAAATAATTTTTGGTAAATTTTCATTCAACCATTTATATTTATTTAAAATCATAATGTGTGTCCCTCCCCTGACAACGACAGAATTTTGAATATATTTTATCGGGAAAACATTATCTGAATCGCCGTGAATATGAACAACCGAATCGTCTGCTTCTTTTCTATCCCAAAGGATAATGGTTTCAATAGCCCAATCTAAATAGCATTTATCCCGCACACACAAATAGCGGTCATATAATTTTAAGCGTTGCTTCACCGTATCACCATAAGCTAACTTAGACAAAGCTTCTACATTCTGAACTAATCCGGTGGGTAGTAATTTGTATACTTTGGTTGATTTCGCAATTTTTAACCGTCTGGGAAATTCTTTATTTGATTTTACACTTGAAATAATAATTGTTTTTCTTACCGGAATAATTTTTGCCATTTCCTGTACAATCACACCGCCAAACGAAACACCGATTAATACCGGGCTTACATGCTGGATATTTTTTGATAACCTGGTTACATATTCTTTAATAGATTCTTTTGGATGCGGAATAATCCACTCCATCAAAAAAACTTCAAATTGATCTTCCGGCAACGCTATACGTTCAAAAATAGAGGTACTTGCCGCTAATCCCGGCATAAAATAGACAGGAATTTTTTCCATAAAAACCGATTTATGTAATAAATTTAAAAACTTTGAAGCAAAACAACGATGAATTAAGAGTTAAATTAGTGATAATTTTGAGTTCGGTGCAGATTAACATTCTTTTTGAAAGAAAAAAATTTAAAATCCGTACCTTTGCACAAACAAAATTTCATTTTTCCTAACCCAACAAAAGTATGGAAATCAAAGACAATCAATTACTAAGACAATTTGAAACCCAAACAGAACTCGGTTTATTGGTAATGGAATATGCCGTACAAGAGCGAAAGCTGTTTCTAACAAAATTAAATCACCCGGAAGATCTGGATACCGAACTCATTAATGATTTTATTAAAACTGTGCTTTCGATAGCTGAAGAAAGAAAGTTCAAAGTAGTCCCTACACATCCAAAAGTAGCCCACTTTTTCAGAAAAAATCCGGTTTACAAAGAGTTGCTTCCTCCGGGAATAAAACTATAACCATGAAGTGTCCGCTTTGTTCTTCGCCTTCCAATCATTTTTATACACAGAAACACCGGGAATTTTATTTCTGCACCACTTGTTTTTCCGTTTTTTTAGATACTAAAAATTACCTGACGGAATCAGAAGAGAAAAAACATTACACATTTCACAATAACGATGTAAATGATCCCGGCTATCAGCAATTTGCATCACCTGTTGTGAAGGCAGTGCTCAACGACTTCACGCCCGAAAATTCCGGTCTGGACTTTGGTTCTGGAACCAACTCGGTCATTGTCAAATTACTCAAAGACCAAAAATACAACATCATTGAATTCGACCCCTTCTTTTCCAATAACCCAAAAGTATTGGAAAAAAAATATGATTATATTACCTGTTGCGAAGTGATTGAGCATTTTCACCATCCGTTTAAAGAGTTTCAAAAGCTCCATGATCTTCTGAAAACCGGTGGAAAACTGATTTGCATGACCGATTTTTTCTCTGAAACCCAAAATTTTGATACGTGGTATTACAAAAACGATCATTCACATGTATTTTTCTATCATCCCAAAACCATGGAATGGATTACTAAAAATATCGGGTTTTCGAGTTATACGATTGAGGGAAGAGTGACGGTGTTTGAGAGGTAGTTGTCAGTTTACAATAATCAGCCGCTGTCATTAGTGTTCAATCACATACGAGATTTTCATGACCTGCAACCTCTACACAGGAGTAGTCTTTAACATTAATTATTCTCTTCCAATGTATTCTTCTTTCTTTTAATAGAATTTATTTTTCCATCTTTAAACTCAACGCGAACATCTATATTTCTTTTGAAGAAAAAGAAATTTTTATAGGTTTTACCACAAATTAGAACCATATCATATTTCAAATTATCAAATGGAATTTCAATAACATCTAAATTCAAATTTGACTTTTTGATAATTTCAGCTTTACTTCTTTCTGAATCATCTAAATTAAATTCAATGAATTTTTCAATTTCTTTTATAGTGGTTAGAAAATCATTTTTGAAATTGTTATAAACATCTACTTGCTCCTGTTTTATTTTTTTTGATTTACTTCTAAAGTATACATCACAAAATGCACCATAACCTTCAAATAAATCAATATTGTGATAAAAAGTTTTAGTACAAGTATATTCGTTTATAATTTTATCAATTGATAGCATTTTGACTTTTAATTAAGAATTTAATGAGAAGTAAATTGAGTGTATGGATACCTACAAAAACCGCCAAATCCCTCACAAACGTCATCCTTCCCAGCTCCCACGTTTAGTTGTGTCATTTTAGCGGCAGGAAAAATCACATAAAGTTGAGGTTACAAATTCTGATAGTTTAGTAATAGTTTTACTTGGATTATATGATTTCTCCTTTCGTCGAAATGACACAAAATGAGAAAAATTCAAAATTCTAAACAGATACAACATCCCTTACAAACGCCATCCTAACCGATCCATCCTCATCAATCCTGGTCAGTTTGATTTCGTGTAACGTATTCACCAATTCAGGGTTCCATGGCGTTTTTACTTTTACATAATTTTCAGTAAACCCATGAATGTAACCTTCTTTATTTTCGGCCTCAAATAAAACGGTTCTCGTTGCACCGAGTTGGCTTTCATAGAAAGCTCTCCGTTTTTTTACCGATAATCCGCGAAGCATTTTACTTCTTTTGGAGCGAACATTAATCGGCACAACTCCATCCATTTCAACAGCTTCTGTGTTATCTCGCTCAGAATACGTAAAAACATGCAAATAAGAAATGGCCAAATCATTCAAAAAATGATAGGTTTCTAAAAAATGCTCATCCGTTTCACCCGGAAAGCCGACAATAACATCTACGCCAATACAGGCATCGGGCATCACTTCACGAATTTTATTAACTCTATCTACATACAGTTCCCGCAAATAACGACGCTTCATTTTTTTTAATATGTCATTACTTCCCGATTGTAGCGGAATGTGAAAATGCGGCACAAAGGTTCGGCTTTTCGACACAAAATCAATTGTTTCGTTTTTCAATAAATTCGGTTCGATAGAAGAAATTCGCAAACGTTCAATTCCTTCTACTTTATCTAAAGCCTGAACCAATTCTAAAAATGTATGTTCGTGTTTTTTGTTGCCAAATTCGCCTTTGCCGTAATCACCGATATTCACACCGGTTAACACGATTTCTTTAATGCCTTGTTGCGAAATTTCCTTGGCATTTTTCAATACATTTTGCAATTCATCACTACGTGAAATTCCACGAGCCAGCGGAATGGTGCAATACGTACACTTGTAATCGCAACCGTCCTGTACTTTCAAAAACGCCCGGGTTCTGTCTCCAATCGAATAACTTCCCACATAAAAATTGGCTTCTTCAATCTCACAGGAATGCACTTCGCCCAAATCATTTTTACCCAAATCGTTCAAATAATCGGTGATTTTGAATTTTTCGGTAGCCCCTAAAACCAAATCTACACCATCAACCGCAGCCAATTCTTCAGGTTTTAATTGAGCATAACATCCAACGGCAACTACAAACGCTTTCTCGTTATTTTTCAATGCTTTTTTAACAATTTGTTTAAATTGTCTATCGGCATTATCCGTTACCGAACAGGTATTTATCACATAAATATCAGCAGCCTCTTCAAAATCAACCCGTTCAAAACCTTCCTGCTGAAAATTCCGAGCTATGGTTGATGTTTCAGAAAAATTCAGTTTGCATCCTAAGGTATAAAAAGCAACTTTTTTAGCGTTTGGTGTCATAATCTGCATTTCCTTAAATTGGAAAAAGGGTAACATTCCTTATATTTACCCTAAATAAAGGTTGCAAATTTACACACAATAATCGGGAAAATGAAATCATTAATTTGTTATATATCATTTGGTTACCTCATCCTCCTGATGAGTTCATGCGGAAAAAACCAATCCCAAGAGCTTGACCATCTGGTTTTTCGCTATAACGAAAGTGCCAATATTGCCACATTAGATCCGGCTTTTTCTAAATCGCAAAACACGATTTGGGCTTGCAACCAGCTTTACAACGGCCTGGTTCAATTGGATGACAGTTTACATATTAAGCCCGATATTGCCAAAAGCTGGCTCATTTCGGAAGACGGAAACACCTATCGGTTTACCCTTCGTGACGACGTTTATTTCCATAAGCATGAATTGTTTGGAAAAGATTCCACCCGAACGGTAAAGGCATCCGATTTTGAGTACAGTTTAAAGCGTTTGAAAGATGAAAAAGTAGCTTCACCCGGCGGCTGGATTCTACAAAATGTGAAGGATTTTCAGGCGATAAACGATTCGGTTTTTGAAATCCGGTTAACAAAATCATTCCCGGCATTTTTAGGTTTGTTATCGATGAAATATGCCTCGGTGGTTCCAAAGGAAATTATCGAAAGTCCGGATTATGATTTTAGAACAAGACCCATCGGAACCGGACCTTTTCGATTTAAATTCTGGGAAGAAAATGTAAAATTGGTCTTAAGAAGAAACCCCATTTATTTTGAAAAAGACAAAAACGGAAAGCAACTACCTTATTTAGAAGCCATTGCTATTACCTTTTTGCCCGACAAACAAAGTGGTTTTCTGGAATTTATTCAAGGTAAAATCGATTTTGTTTCGGGATTGGATCCGTCGTATAAAGATGAGATTCTGACACAAAAAGGTGAATTACAACCCAAATATGCCAACGATGTTAATTTAATTAGCGGTGCTTACCTCAACACCGAATACCTGGGTTTCAGAATGGACGGAACTGATCAAACGGTTTTAGACAAACGCATCCGACAGGCGTTGAATTACGGTTTTGACCGGGCCAAGATGATTACCTATTTGCGGAACAACATGGGAATTCCGGCCACCAGCGGCATCATTCCGAGCGGAATGCCGGGTTTTAACAACCAAAAAGGCTATGATTTTGAACCGGAAAAAGCCAAAGATTTAGTGGCTGAATTTGTGAAAGAGACTGGCATTAAAAAGCCGAAGATTATTTTAAGTACTAATGCAACGTATATTGATATTGGTGAATTTTTACAACGTGAATGGCAAAAAATTGGTTTGGATATTGAAATTGATGTGAATCCGCCCTCTACCCTGCGACAAGCAATTGCAACTGGCAAAATCACCTTTTTCAGAGCCAGCTGGATTGCTGATTATCCGGATGCGGAGAATTATTTATCGCTTTTTTACAGTAAAAACTTTGCTCCGAACGGGCCGAATTATACCCATTTTTCAAACACCGGATTTGATGCTTTGTATGAAAAAGCCTTTTTAGAAACCGATGATGTCAGACGATTTGAACTGTATCAACAAATGGATCAGATCATCATTAAAGAAGCTCCGGTAATTCCGTTGTTCTATGATAAAGTGGCGAGATTTACGAGAAAAAATGTGGAAGGGCTGGGGATTAATCCGTTGAATTTGTTATCTTTAAAAAGGGTTAAGAAGATTTAACCGCAAAGTTCGCTAAGTTTTACGCTAAGAACGCTAAAAATACTTCTGGCAAAGATGCAGTGAAGCAAAAAACTTAGCGACTTTGTGAGAAAATAAAAAAATGGAGTAATCCATTGCGAACTCTGCGTAAACTTATCGAACTTTGCGGTTAAGCGTATAGTTTTTATTCCTTCCTCCACTTCTTCGTCTCTTCAAACACATGTTCTAAAATTCCAGCGTCTTCTTCTGTAAATTCTACATGACGGCGAGACATGACAATACGGGCAGTTTCAAACGCTTTTTTAGTGATGTAGGTCGTAAAACCGGAAGCTCCTCCCCAACTGAAACTCGGCACAAAATTCCGTGGAAATCCGCTGCCGAAAATATTGGCAGAAACCCCCACTACCGTTCCGGTATTGAACATGGTGTTGATGCCGCATTTACTGTGATCTCCCATCATAAGCCCGCAAAACTGCAAACCGGTTTTGGCAAAGCCTTCGGTTTCATAGCTCCACAATTTTACTTCTTCGTAGTTGTTTTTGAGATTGGAATTATTCGAATCAGCTCCTATATTACACCATTCACCCAACACGGCATTTCCTAAGAACCCATCGTGCCCTTTATTGGAATAACCAAAAAGAACGGAATTACTTACTTCTCCCCCAATTCGGCAATGTGGTCCAACAGTGGTAGCACCATAGACTTTAGCAGCCAGTTTTACCTGAGCCTCTTCGCACAAGGCAAAAGGGCCGCGAATCACAGAGCCTTCCATGATTTCTGCATTCCTGCCAATGTAAATGGGTCCGGTGGAAGCGTTTAATGTTACAAATTCGAGTTTGGCCCCTTCCTCTATAAATACATTTTCGGGAGCAATGACATTTACACTTTTGGGAATGGGCTGCGAATTTCGTCCATCGGTTAACAGTTCAAAATCTTCCCGTATGGCAGCATCATTTTTAGCAAAAATATCCCAGGTGTGTTCTATTCGCAACCCTTCTTCATCATAATCAATAATTTCATAGGTATCAAAATCTATTTCTTCCTGGGTATCATTTGTGTAGAAAGCAATCACTTCGTCTCCTTTTAAAATGGCCTGGTTTTTCTCAAGGCTTTTAATCATTTCTACCAGTACTTCATTCGGTAGAAAAGACGAATTAATCAGAATATTATCATCCATTTCTACCATCGGGTATTTTTCAGACAAATAATCTTCGGTAATAGTAGTGGTTGTATAGCCTAAGTATTTTTCCCATTTTTCGCGAATGGTTAAAATTCCGATACGGATATCAGCCACCGGACGGGTGAATGTAAATGGCAAAAGTGCCTTGCGAACGGGTCCGTCAAAAAGTATATAGTTCATAATATGATATTATTTTTTTTGAAACCCAAAGTTATAAAAAAGCCCTCATAACGGAGGGCTTTTTAAAAAATTTAGGTTGGTTAGGTTTTGTTACTGTTTAATCAACTTGTGGGTTGATAATGTTCCTTCACTGTCTCTTGCCAATAAGATATATGTTCCGACAGCAAGTGACTGAACAGAAATCGTTTCGTTTACAACAGGTGTTTCAATTACTTTTCTTCCGTTAAGATCAAAAATTTCGGCAGAAATAACCTGGAAATTATTCGCTGACTTTAAGGTAACGATATCTTTTGCAGGGTTTGGATATACTTTAAAGTTTGTAAAATTGTTATTATTTACGCTCAACGTTTCCCCTTCTACCACCAATAAAGCTGCATTAATGGCAGGATTATCAATCGTGTCTACAATACCGGACGGCCATCTTACAACAATTTGATCAATGGCTGTTGCCTGACCTATTCCAAAATGAACGTTTAACGAGCTCATATATGCAAATCCTTCTCCGCTTCTTACATCTCTGATTTGTTTACCCCAAGCACCGTAAATTTCAACTCTGGCTCCGATTCCATTTCCGTTACTTTGAATTCCACGCAGGTTAAACTTTATCCAATTATTATTATTGCCGTTATTCATTTTCAGGGTATTTCCGGCCTGAATATCCAGAAACCCATCATTATTAAAATCGCCGACAGGCCCTACCGACAGCGAGGGAATCACCTCTGGTGTGAATGTTAAATCACCTTTGCCGAACATAATAATACCTCCGGAACCTAAAACATCTGCAAAACCATCATTATCAAAATCATACGTAATATATTCCGTACCAACAGCTGTATTCATGTTCCAACCAGAACCTGCAGTTACATCTGTAAATGTGCCATCTCCATTGTTCCGCATTAATTTATGAGCTTCGCTTGTTACATAAGAGCCTATTAAAACATCCATATCACCATCATTATCAAAGTCGGCCCATGCAGAAGACCACGTCTGAATCGGATCGGCTAATCCGGCTACCGCACCAACTTCTGTAAACACCCCATTCCCGTCATTTCTAAATAACTGATTGGTTCTTCTGGCAGTTTCACCACCACATTTAGCGATAAACATATCTATATCTCCGTCATTATCATAATCTACCCAAAGGGAACCATAATGGCCTCCGGACGGATAATCTCCTATACCTCCCTGATTAAAACTCAAATTTCCTTCTCCGTCATTAAGGTAATAGACATTCGGAGCTACATCATGACACACAAACGCATCCAGATGTCCATCATTATTGATATCTACAAAATTTGAACGTTGAGAAAACACAAATTCATTCGTTGACAGCTGTACAAAACCGGTTCCGTTATTAATCGATTTCATAAAGGTTACGCCCTGACCTCCACCATATAACAAATCGTTGTATCCGTCTTTGTCGATATCTCCTGCTGCTGTGCTCCAGGATGGCATAAATTGTGCACTGGGTGTTGGTATCACCTGATTGGTAAATCCTCCTTCTGGATTTTGATAGAAAATATGGACAAAGTTCTGGCTAACGCCTACTATATCATCTAAAAAGTCATTATTCATATCAACGGCACATTCTTTGTATGAACCGGTTAAGGAAATCGTTGTGTTGGTAAAAGAAATTCTTGGTGGAACAGGCTCTTCAAATTCAGATTCAATTACCGCAAAATCAAATCCGGTATCGCTCCATTTATCATCAAAAGCTATGTAATAAGTAACACCAGCCATCGCTGTAAAATTTGCTACAGACAAATAACTCTGATTGCTGTTCGGACACTGAAGCACCCCTGCGTCGTCATCACCGGTCACACAAGATAACGAGCCGCAATTTCCTGTGTACACCTGAATACGGGTATCCTTACATACGTTAGCCGGTAAATCGGTCGTAACGGTAACATTTATGCTTACAGGTGAAACATAAGAATACCACTCACCGTTTGTTGCTCCTGTTCCGTTTGCAGAACATACCGGCAACGGAATTTCAATTCCGTCAATCATTGCAACCGTATAGGTTCCAGCAGATACAGGCTGAGCTGTTGCACAGGTATCCTGTGCGTGTACCTGCATAATTGTTAAGCAAAACAATGCAAGTATCAGATTAGTAATTTTTTTCATGTGTTATTTATTTTTATGGTGTTATTTTTTAATTACATCCGTTTAACGAATTAATCCAATCCTGAATAAGCTGAACCCCTTCTTCATGTATTACTGACCTGCCTACTAAAGGCATCATTAAATTAGACTCGTTTGTATTAACTCTGTACAGCAATGCCGAACGTCCCGAATTTCCCGGTTCTACAACACTCGTAGCTCCATCAACCGGCTGAACAGGCGGCACACATATTCCCAGATTGGCGGGCACCGTTGTGTCTACAAAATCAAAGCGGACATCTCTGTAATTGCAATGTCCCATTTCGCTGTGGCAATGAGCACAATTGATATCCAAATAAGAACGAACCCTCAATTCAAGTGATTTGGAAGTATCCGTATAATCTACCGTAGAAGCAATCGTATTTGGCAGATTATTACTAAGATATCCCATTTCAATCCATTTGGCCAACTGATTCTGTATTCCGGTCTGGTAGTTGTAAACCGTATTCAAATTTTGAGGCTTTATACCGATTGGAATCGGGTTAATTTCTTTTTTATGACAGATTAAGCACTCGGCTGATGACGGAATTCTATATTGGGAAACTGTTTTAGAAACACCGTTTTCATTCTGCCAGGTTATATTGGTAAAACTTCCGTTCATATCCAAAAAAGCCTCTGTTTGTTCATCATTCCATACATATTCTGCAAAAATCCAACCTTCATTTTTTCTGATCATTAAACGGGTTTCAATGATACGGGTAGTATTGGACGGCTGTACATTGTTGTAGTAAAAATTTTTAATTAAAACAGCTCCGACAGGTAACTCCAGGTTATTTTCATCACCATTGTATGTGGCGGTTGTTCCGTCCGGCATCCAAACAAATCTCTTTTTCAGAGCATAGTCTGTAAACAAGGAACTGGCAGGCTTAAAAGGCAGTACCCCCAAAGACGGGTTTTGATTTTTCATATCACCGGCAAAAAACTTATAATCAGACAGTTTAGGATATGGAACCTGTGTTAAATCTGCTACTGCTACAGCAACGGCTGTAACGGTAACAGCAGCCTGATTGGATACATTCCCCTCAAAATCCTGAACGGTATATTTCACAGATCCTGGGTTTCCTAAAAAAGAAACCGATGGTGTAAAGGTTATATTTCCATTCAAGGCATTAACGGTCCAAACTCCTTCTCCTGCCACTTCCAGCTTGTCTAAGGTACCGTTTGAATCTGTATCCGTACCATTCACAATGCTTACCGTTACCGGATTGACTTCTGCTCCGGTGATGTCGTTTTCCAAAACTGGAATTTCTACAGATTCTCCTAACGGATAAGTTGCTGTATCGTCTGTAGCAACCGGTAAAATAACTTCAACCGGTGTATAATCATCGTCGTCTGAACAAGAAACTATGCATAAAGTCAGGCTTACAAAAAAAATAAATAATAAAAGGAATGTGTATTTTTTTTTCATTTCTGTTTTTTGGGAATTCGCATCCAAAAATAATAAAAAAACAACATGATTCATAAATAAATACAAATACTTTTGATAATTTACACACAAAAACAAAGAAAAACATGAAGTTAAAGCAATCCAAGTTTACCAAAAAACTCAAAAAAGGCTTTATATAAAGGCTTTTTTGATAAATTCTCCATTTAAATCGCTAAAAAACTGAAGAGCTAAATTTTACTCTTCGCTGCTTTCTTCCTCCCCTGCTCTTTTTAAAACAGATTCCGGCAATATCTTTTTAGCCTTTGCTCCCATTTTTCTGAGACGTTCCACACTCCCGACCAGATTTCCTTTACCTTCCACCAGTTTACCCATAGCGTTGCCGTATTCGGCCTTTGCCTCATCCATTTTTTTACCAATTTTAATTAAATCGGAAACAAAACCTTCAAATTTATCATACAAAGCTCCGGCCTGGCGGGCAATTTCCAAGGCATTTTCTTGTTGTTTTTGATTAGTCCACATGCTATCGATGGTGCGTAAAGTAGCTAATAAAGTAGTTGGTGTTACAATGATAATATTTCGCTCAAAGGCTTTGTTATACAATGAATTATCTTCATTCAAAGCAATGGCAAAAGCGGATTCTATCGGGATAAAAAGCAACACAAAATCAGGGCTTTCCATTTGATACAAATCGTGGTAATTTTTATCACTCAATTGCTCCACATGGCGTTTGATGGAATTGATATGTTCCTTTAAAAAGACTGCCTTTTGCATATCATCTTCTTCGTTGGCATAACGTTCATAAGCTGTGAGCGAAACTTTTGAATCCACAATCATTTTCTTGCCATCTGGCAAACTAATTACCACATCAGGTTGCACACGATTGCCTTCTTCGGTTTGAAAACTTTGTTGCACTTGGTATTCACGACCTTTTTCCAGACCGGATTTTTCCAATACACGTTCCAAAATCAATTCGCCCCAATTGCCTTGCATTTTACTGTCGCCTTTCAGAGCTTTGGTCAAATTGAGGGTTTCTTTACTCATTTGCTCATTCATTTCTTTCAACCCTACAATCTGCTGACGAAGTGCGGCATGGTAATCGATACTCTCCTTGTGTGTATCTTCCACTTTCTTTTCAAAGTGCTGGATTTTTTCCTGTAAAGGCGATAAAATATTTTTTAAATTCTCCTTATTCTGTTCCGTAAATTTTACCGTTTTTTCTTCTAGAATTTTATTGGCTAAATTTTCAAATTCTTTGGTGAATTTTTCCTGTAATTCTTCTACCTCCTGTTTTTGCTCTTTGTTACGCTGCCAGAGGTTTTCAAAATCGGCTTCTTTTTTGGTGAGTTGGATGGAAAGAGATTCTTTTTGCTGGCGAATTTGCTCGCGTTCATTTTTTTCTGCTTCCAATCTTTTTTCAAATTGGTTCTTTTCAGTTAAAAAAGCAGCTTTCAATTGTTCCATTTGCAATAAAAGACCACTCACCCGCTCTTCTAAACCTGATTTTTCAGATTTGGATTGAGCCGTAAAAAGTAGTTTTCCTATGTATATTCCAATCACTAAAGCAATGATAAATACAGCCGTAAAGAGAATAATGTCTGACATTTGGCGATGATTTTTTGAAAAGTAAAAATACGGAAAAGAAAAATGCATATCCAAGGAACTCTTTCGATTTGAATAAAAATAATTTTTATCTTTAACCAAAATCGGTTCACTATGCAAGACAAATCGCAACTCCGCAGTCAGCTCTTTCAACATTTAGATGGGTTAGTAACCGCTCCCGTGGCTTATGCGTTATGGAAAAAAGGCGTTACGGATTATTTATTAGCCGAAAAATCGGTTTCGCTGAAAGATTTGTCTGCTCAATTTCCTTCCAACCAAGGTTACCTGAATGTAGCCATGCGTGTTTTGGCTTCGCAAGGTTTTATTGATTTTAAGGTAAACAACCTATCGAATGAAGTGATGTATTCGGTCAATAAAAAAAGTAAAATCGCTTTTGATCTGTTTCCGTTGTATAAAGATGTCGTGGAATTATCTCAGTTTGCCGGAAATTTTCATAACCGTATTTTTCAGGAAGAACCTTTTTTGCGGCTAAAACCTTTGTTTGAAAAATATAAAAATCATTTCGGAATTACTTTTTCAGAAGATGACAACCTGCTTCCTATTCAACATCAGGTTCTGAAACATATTGAAGGAAATTTAGTAGGTTCCACGCTGGTTCGGTTGGGTATGAACGGCATGTTTCACAAGTATTTTATGGAAACACGTTTTAAACCGGAAGAGTTCCACAAACAGCCCGAACATTTTACGCAGATTCTGAACTTTTTTATGTATTTAGGATGGTTTACTGAAAAGAACGGATTTTATCAGTTTACCGAAAACGGATTGTTTTTTGCTAAAAAAGTAGCGGCTTATGGGGTAACGGTATCCTATTTGCCGATGTTTCGGAAAGTAGACGAGTTGATTTTCGGCAACCCGGATGTGTTGAGAAACATTGGTCCGGGCGAAGACGAATTACATGTGGACCGCGAAATGAACGTTTGGGGAAGCGGGGGTGCCCATGCCACTTATTTTAAAGTGGTGGATGATATTATCATTGAATTGTTTAACCGTCCGATCGAAGAGCAGCCCAAAGGTATTCTGGATATGGGATGTGGTAACGGAGCGTTTATTCAGCATATTTTTGAAGTAATTGACAGACAAACATTAAGAGGAAAAATGCTGGACAATTATCCGCTATTTTTGGTCGGTGCCGATTATAACCAGGCTGCATTAAAAGTTACCCGGGCCAATTTGATTAATGCCGACATTTGGGCCAAAGTGATCTGGGGCGATATTGGTCAACCCGATGTATTAGCCAACGATTTAAACGAAAATTACAACATTCAATTGAACGATTTGCTCAATGTTCGAACCTTTCTGGACCACAATCGAATCTGGGAAAATCCGAAAACAAAAACACCTAATCGATTGAGTTCTTCAACCGGAGCTTTTGCTTTTAGAGGTGAACGAATTGCCAATAATGAGGTGGAAGACAATCTATTGGAACATTTGAAAAAATGGTCGCCTTACGTAGCCAAATATGGTTTACTTTTAATTGAATTACACACAATTTCTCCGGAATTAACGGCAAAAAATTTAGGAAAAACGGCCGCCACGGCCTATGATGCCACCCATGGTTTCTCGGATCAATACATTGTTGAAATTGACGTGCTGCACAAAATTGCGGCCGAAGCCGGATTGCATCCTGATGAAAAATTGTTTCATAAATTCCCGAATACGGAGTATGCCACGGTGAGTATTAATTTACTGAAAGGAAAAATTAAATAATGGTAAATTTTCCTTTATCGGCATCAAATTGAATGTGTTCATCATTAAACAAAGAAGAAAAAACTCCTTGCGAAATCAAATTACAAGGTTGATCCTGAATGACCGTTTTTCCATTCATCACAATCATTTCGTCACTCAATTGAATGGCTAAATCAATATCATGAGAAGAAAATAAAATACATTTTTGAGTTTCAGTGGTTAATTTTTTCAAGAGCTTAAATAAGGAAACTTTGTGAAGTAAATCCAAATGCGTAGTAGGTTCATCTAAAACAATTAACGGCGTGTCTTGTGCCAATGCTCTGGCTATTAAAACTTTTTGCAATTGTCCGTCACTAATTTCGTAATGTTTTTGACGAATCAAATGGTTGATTTCGGTTAATTCAACGGCTTTGTCAATTTGGATTTTATCCTCGTCTGTTAATTTTCCCAGCCAATTGGTGTAAGGTTGTCTGCCTAAAGCAATCAATTCATAAACGGTTAAATTACTGGGTGGTAATTTTTCGGTTAACACAACGCTGATTTGTTGAGCTAAATCTAAGGATTCAAATGATTCGATTGATTTTTGATTTAACAAAACGGTTCCTGAAAGTGGTTTTTGAATGCCGGTAATGGTTCGCAACAAGGTAGATTTTCCGATACCGTTGGCTCCAA
This sequence comes from Bacteroidota bacterium, assembly GCA_023434025.1. Taxonomy (GTDB): domain Bacteria; phylum Bacteroidota; class Bacteroidia; order Flavobacteriales; family Flavobacteriaceae; genus Flavobacterium. Next base: position 39,105 of record JAEYTL010000040.1, on the reverse strand, counting down.
CCAGACCGATTAATTTTCCTGCCTGCAACTGCACAGCAATATCTGAGGCTACTGTTTTGGCAGTGCTCTTTGAGGTGTAGCCGATGCGGAGTTGCTGGGTTTGGATGATCATTTTTTTGAAGTTCTGAGATTTTTAAATCATTATTTTCCGTTTCCGAACTAAAAGCCAAACTACAACCGGAGCTCCAACCATGGAAGTAACGGCATTGATAGGTAAGGTAAAATCGCTTCCGGGAAGTTGGGCGATGCAATCGCAAACCAGCATCAGAATAGCTCCGATGAGTAACGTGCTCCAAAACAAAGTAAAGTGATTACTGGTCTGAAAAAGCAATTTTGCCAAATGCGGAACAGCCAATCCTACAAAAGCAATGGGTCCGGCAAAAGCGGTGATGCTTCCGGCTAAAATACTGGTGGCAAAGATGATAATGAATCGTGTTTTTTTGAAATTTAACCCAAGACTTTTGGCATAATTTTCACCTAATAACAACACATCTAAAGGTTTAATGCTGAAAATACTCAACACTAATCCCAAACCACAACAAATGGCTAAAATTAAAATGGAACTCCATGGCAAATTTGACAAACTTCCCATTGACCAAAAGGTGAATTTTTGTAATTCCTGAGCGGTGCTGAAATAACTCAACACACTCACAACGGCACTGGTGAAACTGCCAAACATAAGTCCGACAATCAAAATCGCCATCGTGTCGCGCAACTTTTGGGAAACGACTAAAACCGCCAATAAAACTAAAAAACTTCCCAACGAAGAAGCCAAAACAATTCCGTAATCGGAGACTAAAAAACTAGGTAAAAATCCGGCTCCCATAATCACAAAAGCGACACCGAGACTTGAACCCGAACTTAAGCCGAGAACATACGGTCCGGCAAGCGGATTTCTGAATAAGGTTTGCATTAACAATCCGGAAATTGACAACCCCATTCCGACTAAAACTGCTGTAATAGCTTTGGGAAGACGAAAGTTCCAGAGAATGATTTCCCAGGAAGTTTTGATTTCGTTGCCTAAAATAGAGTTCAAAATCTCATTGGCTGGTATAGAAACTGAGCCTAAACTCATGTTTAAGAGAAAAACTCCGATTAAGACAAAACTTAACAGTAAGAATAGTATTTTATTTTTTTGTGAGAACACTAATTTAAACCATTTATAAGGAGTTAGGAAAAATTAAGGAAGCGTAAATATACTAAGACTATAATTAATAATGTAATTGACAAATTATTTCAATTTTTCAAAAAAGAACAATTCATACTCCGGCAACATTTCCGGATGCAGGATTTTAATTAAATCTTTCAACACTAAATCCGGGCGGTTAGAGGCCAGTTCGTAGTAAATGACACCCCCGGTTTTCCCCTTTTTGGTACTGAACGAATATACTTTTTTATTTTGAACGGCTTTAAAGTACTTATAGTTGGGATTGGCTTTTTCGAGTTGTTCAAAGGAAGTAAATTGTCCGGGACCAATCCAAAAATCAGCTTTTTGAGCAGTTTCAAAAACGGTTTCAAACGACAAGGATAAACTTCCGGTTCCGGCAGAAGCTGCCCAGAGATAATTTCCTCCGGCATTTTCCAGAAACTGAGCTGCCCAACTCTTTCCTTGGGGCAGATACCACTGGTCCTGGTAAACCGATCCGCTGAAAATGGTTGGCTTTTGATTTATATTTTGTACCAATGCTTTGGCCTGGAGATAGTCTTCTTCGATGGTTTTGAAAACGGCATCTGCTTTTTGTTCTAATCCGAACAAAACTCCAAATAATTGAATCCATTCTGCACGACCGAGCGGATGCTGTTCCGTCCAATCACCGTTGTATAAAATCTTTAAACCGTTTCGCTGCAGGTTGTCATAGGTTTTCTTTTCACCATCTACACCAAAACCAATGATAACTTCGGGTTGCATATCGAGCAGTACTTCGGTGTTCAGGCTTTGGTTGGTTCCTATTTCGCGGATTTTTCCGGTTTCGATTAAAGTTCTTGTTTTTTCAGAAGAGATATAATCGGTGTTGGGAAAGGCAATCAGTTTATCTTCTACCCTTAATAATTCCAGAGCCGGAATGTGCGTGGTGGAAGTAACCACGATGGATTGTATGGGTACTTGAATAGCGGAATATTTTTGCAAACTATCCGGAATTATGGCTGATTGTTTGTGCAAAATATAGGTGTAATTTTTATCGGATGTTGGCCACGGACTGGAAACGGTTACAATAGAAAAATCGTCATATTTTTGAATGGAAAGTCCGGTGGCGTAGCGAATGTAACTTTGAGGCGAATTAGTTTCTTTATTATTTTTCTGCTTTTGCTGACATGAAATGAATAGTAAAGTAACCGTTAAAAGTGTAATATGTTTTTTCATTGAATGCTTTTTGCAAAGGTAGCTATTGTTTTAAATTTTTCTGAATGTTTTTGAGGCACTATCCCCTAGCCCAGACAGCAACAGAAACCCCGCAGGACTAAAAGCTAATTTTTCTTGGCTTTTGGGGGCGACCAACGGAAGCCACCAAAAAACCTTAGAAAAACAGCGTTTAGGCCGAGGAGTTGCCGTGAATGGCTGGAAATGCTTCTGAAAATTAGGAATTGTTTATTAAAATTTACTTACTTTTGCCTCGCATTCTGGTTGCAATGCCTTTTTTGGGCAGAGCATTAAAAGGGAATCAGGTGAAGATTGTTGATTGGAGATTGGCGATTGTTGATTTTAGAACTGTTCTGAAATCAAAAATCAAAAATCAAAAATCGTTAATCAAAATCCTGAGCTGTACCCGCAACTGTGAGCTATTCAGCTTGTTGTTATCTTTCATGCCACTGTGATGAAGGTAGAAAATAGAATTTAGAGTTTAGAATTTTTCTAACTTCTGATTTCTAAATTCTAAATTCCTACCTCAAAACGGGAAGGCCGACAACAAGACGCAAGCCAGGAGACCTGCCAGGTGTATAACAATTATCAAACCTTCGGGAAGAAAGGTTTTGGATGACTATGACTTGGAAATTTCTCTTTTGCGGCATGGCTTTGTTACTGTTTCAATTGGTTTTGGGGCAGAACGATTCGATTGTGCGTTTGCAGGAAGTGGTGGTTTCTGACTCGCAATTGCGTAAATTTTCTGATGCTCAACAAGTGGTGTTTTTGAATGACAGTATTTTATTGAAAAACAACGGTTCATTCACCAATTTACTTCTTCTTCATTCTTCAATTTATTTTAAAGAAAATGGTGCCGGAATGGTTTCGTCGCCTTCGTTTCGCGGAACAACGGCTCAACAAACGGCGGTAATCTGGAACGGGATCAATATTAATTCGCAACTCAATGGTCAGACTGATTTTAATACGATTAATGCAACTGATTTTAACTCGATTGGCATTCGTTCCGGTGGTGGCAGCGTTTTATATGGCAGCGGAGCAGTTGGCGGCAGTGTTCATCTGACCAATTTGTTGGCGTTTAACACTGAAACCCAACATCAATTTCGTTCAAAATATGGCAGTTTCAACACCCTTGGCCTGAATTATAATATGAAAGGCGGTTGGGAAAAATGGGCTTTTCAGCTTGGTATAACGAGAAACAGTTCGGATAATGATTATGAATATATCGGCCGGAATAAAAAAAATGAAAACGGTGAATTTTATAATCAAAGCCTTCATTTTTCTGCCGGCTATAAAATTAACAACAATAATTTTTTGAAGTTTTACAGCCATTGGTATGACAGTGAAAGGCATTTTTCGGGCACGATTACTGTATCATCTAAAAATAAGTACCAGGATTTTACTACCCGGAACATGCTGGAATGGGTAAATTTCAGGAACAGGTTTACTGCTAAATTAAAGCTGGCTTATTTAACAGAAGAATACAAGTACTTTGAAAACAAAGACAATTCGTTTTTTACCTACGGAAAGGTAAATACCCTTTTGGGACGTTACGATATAAGTGTCAAAATTTCTGAAAAAATTGAACTCAATTCTGTTTTTGATCTCAGCCGGAATCAAGGCGAAGGTTCGGATATCCAATCTAAAAGGAGAACCATTGGCAGCGGCAGCCTTGTTTGGAAACATCAATTATCGGATAAATGGATTTATGAATTAGGTGTTCGGAATGAAATTTCAGATCGCTATGAAAGTCCGCTTCTGTTTTCGGCCGGAACCCGGTTTAGCCTGAATGATTTTTATACGATAAAATTTAATACTTCTAAAAATTATCGCATTCCTACTTATAATGACTTGTACTGGCAAGGAAGCGGAAATCCGGCATTAAAACCGGAGCATGCCTTGCAGGCAGAAATTGGTCAGGAATTTAACTACAAAAACACAACACTTACGGTAACCGGCTATTACATCAAACTTCGTGACATGTTGCGATGGATCCCGAATTCTTCCGGATTCTGGCAACCTCAAAACACAGACAAAGTAACCTCATATGGTGTAGAAACGCTGTTGGAAAATAAATTGACTTTTGGCAATCATCATTTTACCTTGAGTGCTTCGTATGCTTACACTATTTCGGAACGGGATGATTTGAAAAAACAATTGATTTATGTTCCGGTTCACAAAGCAAACGGTTCGTTGGCTTACGCTTATGAAAAAATAACCGTTTATTTTCAAACACTGTTTAACGGTGAAGTTTTTACTTCTTCTGATAATTTTTATCATTTGAATGCTTATCAGTATTCTAATTTCGGAATGGACTATGGTATGGGAAAGAAAAAAAACTATACCATAGGCTTTCAAGTTTTAAACCTTGAAAACACTGACTATCAAAACGTTGCCTCCCGTCCGATGCAAGGAAGACACTACCACGTATATCTAACTTTAAATTTATAATAAAAATGAACTTCAAAAAGCTTTCTCTTTTAGCCTTAGCCAGTGTATGGTTGTTTACTTCCTGCAGCGATGACGACGACTTTGTTGATTTACCACTGGGCGATTATGATCACGGTGTGTTGATTTTGAACCAAGGAAACTTTGGATCCGGGAACAGTTCTGTTTCCTATTGGTCTAATGATTTCGAACGTTTTCAAAGCAATGCCTTTTCAACGGTTAATCCGACCATCGAACTGGGCGATACCGGACAGGATATTGGTTTTTATCAGGACAAAGCATTTGTCGTGATGAACCTGTCAAACACCATTCAAGTTATTAACCGGTATACACTGGAACACATTACCACGGTTTCTTCCGGACTGGACAACCCGAGATACATTGCTTTTGCTAACGGAAAAGGATATGTAACCAATTGGGGAGATGCCGGCGATGAAGAAGATGATTATGTAGCTGTTTTAAATCTTTCTACCTATAGTGTTTCATCAACCATTCCGGTAGTGGAAGGTCCGGAACGAATTACAGAAGAAAACGGCAATCTGTATGTGGCTCATCAGGGAGGACATGGTTTCGGACAAACCGTTTCTGTAATCAGTTCTGCTACTAATACGGTTATCGCTTCGATTCCGGTGGGTGATGCTCCTAACTCTTTATTTATTGAGAATAATACGTTGTATGTTTTATCCGGCGGAAAACCGGCCTGGACAAATGATGAAACCATTGGAAAACTGACCAAAATCAATTTAGCCAACAATACGGTTATCAGCACTTTTGAATTTGGCGGATCCGAACATCCTTCTAATTTAGTTGAGGAAGACGGTCAATTTTATTACACAATCGACGCTGCTGTTTACAAAGCTTCTTTAACTGCTACAAGCTTACCTTCTGCTCCAATTTTCAGCACAACAGCCCAGGGTGTTTATGGGGTTTACAGTTTTGCCGTAGAAGACAATAAGATTTATGTTGGTGATGCTGTTGATTACAATTCAAACGGTAAGGTTTACGTTTACTCGTTGTCCGGAACTTTATTACAGCAGGAAACGGTAGGAGTAATTCCGGCAGGGTTTTACTTTAACGATTAACGTTTATAGCAGGAATAAAAAAGAGAATGTTTACCAAAATAAACATTCTCTTTTTTTATGATTGATTTTTGCGGGTTAATGTTGAAAAATGCCTTCCGGCACTTTTTCCAGATACATTTCATTACCCAGTTTACGCATTGATTTACTGTTATCTACCTGCAAGCTGTTCGGTTCTGTAAAACGGTTACTTACCCGTCCATTGGCTAAAATATCATTGATTGCCGTATTGAAGAACGGCTCATTCTGATTGCCTAAAACACCGAGATCTGCAATATTTTCAGCTTGTTCAATAGTTGGATTCAGACCGTTCTGGTATTCTCCGTTACCGTTTTTATCTGCTATTTTAAGCACTAAAGGCTGCATTGCATAACGATGATTCGGGTTTCTGTTTTGAGAGCCGAAAGTGGGCGAATCATATAATGTAATAGAACCGTCATTCTTACCGGTTGTGGTTGTTCCGATCTGAACAACGCTGACATAAGGTTTTAAACCATTAATAATCAACTCACTGGCAGACGCTGTGATACCGGTGGTTAACACATACACTTTTTGCAATCCTAAACTATTGATTGTGTTCCCGTTTGCCAGTTGGTTGGTAAACCTGTTCAACAATTGTTCCGGATTTGTCTGGTTTAAATAATTCATTACTTTCTGGTTCCACACCTGTTTGGCAAAAACCTGACCGTTAAACTGCCCGGTTATCATGCTGGCCAACCGGGTAGCCGTATCAACCGATCCCCCTGAATTATAGCGTAAATCAAGTACCAGATGGGTAACATCCGCTGCTTTAAGCTGGGCAAAAGCCTGATTCAACTGCGTTTCGTAACTGGAATAAAATCCGTTATACATGATATACCCGATTCGCTTGTCATCCAGTTCAACTACATTGGTTAAATAGACCGGATTTTCATTATATTGTGCTTTGGCAAAACTTAATGAAATACCGTTTGGCGTAATGTTTCCTCCGTCATAATCTGCAAATTGCAACGTATATGTATCTTCTCCAAAGGCAGCACGCCACAACGATTCATTGGATGCTGTCAGCTGGATATTATTGATTGCGTAAAAAACCATCCCTCTTGCTACTCCTTGATTTGAAGCACTGGTATTAGGCAGGACATAACGCACATAACCAAAAATATCAGTCTGGGTATTATCTTTATAACGAAGGCTGAACTCAATCCCATTGGTTCTGAAACCTCCCTGTAGGGCATTTTCCAACACTCTGTAATCACTGAACATTACACTAAAACGATCGATAGCAGGAGCAACTTTCAGATCGCTAAACAGGGCTTCCGGTGTTTCGTACCCTTCCAGAAAAGTGTTCAAATCCCGTTGGGTCGCAAATAAATCGTCTGCTAATTTGGGCTGATCTGCCTGCCAGAGGTAATAGAGGTTTAACCCTTTCCAGATAAAATCTTTTACTTCCAGTTCTGATGGAACGGGCTTATCGTCAATATCTTCGCACGATTGAAAGATCAAAAGTGAAAACATCATCCATAAAGCTGATTTTACAACTAATTTCATAGCATTTTCTTTTTAAGAACGTAAATTTAATAACTTTCGTTTTATTTTCAATTTCTTTGTAACAAAAAAGATTGTTATTCGTCTTGACATTATAACCGTATTTTAAACCTGACTGATGAACCAGAATGAGTTTATAACACTGATAGCTCCTTTTAAAGACAAGGTTTTCAGACTTGCTAAGCGTTTGCTGGTGAGTAACGAAGAAGCTCAGGACGCTACACAGGATATTCTGGTGAAGTTGTGGGACAAGAAAAACGGTTTAGAAAATTATTCGAGTGTAGAGGCTTTTGCCATGACAATGACCAAAAATTACTGTTTGGATCAGTTAAAGTCAAAAAGAGCATCCAATCTGAAGATTGTGCACAACAATTTTACTTCGAAAGAGGCTTCTTTAGACAAAAAGGTGGAGGATCGGGACAGTTGGAACTGGGTTGAAAGAATGATTAATGAACTGCCTGAACAACAAAAACTGATTATTCAGATGCGGGATATTGAACAATATGAATTTGAAGAAATTGCCAGAATACTCGATATGAATGAAACAGCGGTCAGGGTTAGCCTGTCCCGGGCACGAAAAACAATTAAAGAAAAAATGACTAAAACCCATCAGTATGGAATTAGCTAACATTGAACAATTACTCGAAAAATACTTCGAAGGAGAAACGACTACCGCAGAAGAAATTCAGTTGAAACAGTACTTTTCAACCGAACAGGTTGCCGCACATTTAGAGCATTACAAACCACTTTTTGTGTATCTTACTGCCGAAAAAGAAGAAGAATTTAAGCCAACGCTATCCTTAAAAACTAAAAAACGATTGACGGTTGCCCGGATAAGCCTTGCCGCAAGTGTAGTCTTTTTAATCGGCACATTTACCTTTTTAAACTACAAGCCAACCCCCTCACCCCAAGTTGCCCATACCGAATTAGGGTCTTTTGAAACACCGGAAGAAGCCTTTGAAGAAACGCAAAAAGTATTGGCTCTTTTATCAGAAAAAGTCAACATTGGCATGGAAAGTGTTAATTATATTCATGAATACGAAAACTCAAAAAATTTAATCTTTAAAAAATAAAAAAATGTCCAGAATCATAACCTCATTATTAGTATTTGCAGCATTATTGATTTCTCAAATAATGTTCGGTCAATCTGTTTTCGACAAATTTGACGGTCCCGAAGATGTAAAAACCATCATTGTAAACAAAAAGATGTTTGAAATGATGAGTAAAGTGAAAGCCAATGACAAGGAAACACAACAATATGTCAATCTACTCAAAAAACTGGACAATCTGAAAGTGTTTATCACGTCCAGCCAAAAGCAAACGGCAGAAATGCGTTCTACCACAGACAAGTATCTGAAAACAGCAGGAATGGATGAGTTAATGCGGGTTTCGGATGGCGGTAAAAATGTAAAAATCTACATGCGATCCGGTGCCAATGACTCTATTGTAAAAGAATTGTTTATGTTTATCGAAGGAAACGCAAAAGACAACGAAACCGTTTTGTTTTCCTTAACCGGAAACTTTAACTTAGATGAAATTTCAGCCTTAACGGAACAGATGAATCTACCCGGCGGAGACGATCTGAAAAAAGCATCGAAAGGAAAAAAATAACCTCGGAAACAAAATTTGAAAAAACTTTGTCAAAAGCCAATTTTGGCAAAGTTTTTTTTATGGAAATTCTTACCTTGACCGCCACTAAAAACGAACACTATTCAACTTATGCAAAAAATCTATTTATTTCTTTTCAGTTTCATTATATTATCTGCAAATGCTCAGTCACTTGTTTTCGAAGGAAAAATTGTTGACAAAGTATCGGAGGAAACAATCCCGTTTGTCAATATTATTGTACAGAATTCAACCCAGGGTGTGATTTCAAACGAAGAGGGAGCGTTTAAATTTTATATCCCAAAAGATGCTGAACATATTGAAGTCAGCCATATCGGTTATAAAACGCAAACTTTTTCGGTCAACCATATAAAGTCTGAGCCCCTTACTATTTATTTGGAAGCCGATGAAATGGCGTTGGAGGAAGTTATTGTAACCAACAAACCCATTAATCAGATTTTAGCGGGTATTCTTGACCATTCAAAACAACAGCTTGACAAAAACATCAAACTGGAAACCTACTATCGTGAATTTGTGAAAATCAACGGAACTTACTCCAAATTTGCCGACGGTTTGATTGATTTTTATCTTCAACCGAAACGAAAAACAAAGATTGAAGCTAATCTGATCGTTGATCAAAGCCGTGCTTTTCAACTGGCTGAAAAAGGAGAAATTGAACAAAAAGGGAAACTTGACCTCTCTGAGCTGGATTCTTTTTTTGATATTCAGAAAGCGGCCAACAGCTTCTTCAGCTACGAGATAGTAGAAGGCATTTCAAACAAAAAGTCTTCTGAAAAATATGATTTTGAATTGCGGTCCAAAAAGGATCATGAAGGAAAAACGGTTGAAATTATTCATGTTATGCCAAAATCCAGCGTTAAAGAAGCTCTTCTTGAAGGAAAAATAACCTATGATCCGGTTCAAAGAATTGTATTGGACATTGATTTAAAAATGTCAGACAAGCATAAACAATATGTAAAAATGAGAAACGTATTGCTGTTCAAGTTTGCTCTTCACGACATTCAGATTAAACAGGCATATAAATATGTAAATGAAAAGTACATTCCTGCTTATAAAAAATCAATTATCGACTTGCATATCAAATTCGGCAAACAGATGGACGACCGTATGATGTGCATCAGTGATCTGGTTGTAACTGATTTTAATGACAACGTAACAGCCCTTCCCGGAAAGGAAAGTTATTTCAGAGAACGAAGTCTGTATCATAACGGGATGAATTATTCCGAAAACTTTTGGGAAACCAGTAATACGCTTCCGCTTTCAGAAAATGAAGAGCGAATTTTACAAACATTAAAAAATAAATAATTATGAAAAAAATAGCTTTATCCCTTTTGCTGATGATTTTCATCGCATGTAAAAAAGAACCTACCCTGCAAAAATACTTTGTAGAAAATACAGAATCCAGCGATTTTATTTCAGTTGATATGTCACCGAGCATCCTGAACATTAAACCGGAAGTGCTAACAACCGAACAGCAGGAAGCGTTGAAAACATTTAAAAAAATGAATATTCTGGCTTTCAAGCTCAATGAACAAAACAAGGCTAAATTTGACGGTGAGCGAACCAAAGTCAACGAAATTTTAAAAAACGAAAAATACCAGCAATTGATGAAATTCGGCTCAGGCAAAGAGGGAGCTGCCGTTTATTTTGTTGGTAAAGACGATGCTATTGAAGAATTTGTGCTTTACGGAAGTAAAAGCGAAAATGGTTTTGCTGTTGTCCGTATTTTAGGCAACAAAATGAATCCGGAGGATTTTATGACGCTGTTGAGTGCTCTTCAAAAGTCTGACATCGACATGGAACAGCTTAAACCCTTGGAAGGAATTTTTAAGTAATTTTATACATTATTGATTAGCCACAGATACACAGTTTTTTTGCTTCTTCTAAATAAATATAGTGTTTCACAGATTGAGTTTAAACTTACATCTGTGTATTTGCGTCTAAAAAAGAATCAACTATTTATAAGTATTTACCCGTAATACATTATCATTAAAAATCTGATGTATTATTTTACAGTCAATTATTTTTTTAGCCACAGATTCGCAGATTAATTTAAAAAATCAGTACAAATTACACGGATATTGAATGCTTTGCATTTGATTAAATCTTTGAAATATAATTTTCCGGATAAAAATATAAAAAATCTGTGCATCTGTGGCATAACTAATAATGCACAACGGGTGTTTTTCATCTGATCTTATTCTAATTTTCATCAAAAATGAACAGATCTTTTTAAAGAAGATTTTTTTATCTGTAAATCTGGATGATGATGTTACAGCTATCAAATTTAAAACCGAATACAGAATTACTCCTGTTGCTTTTACGTTTAAAAAAATAATTTGTAAAACCGGAATACCGGTTCCTTTTTGTAATTTGCAATCCAATTAAAAATAACAAATGGAACCGATTTCTATTTTACTGCTCATTCTGGGCTATTTTGGCTTACTGATTCTAATCTCTTCACGAATCAGTAAAAGAGACGAAGGCAATGATGCTTTTTTTAAGGCTAACAAAAACTCTCCCTGGTATTTAGTGGCTTTTGGCATGATCGGTGCATCGCTTTCCGGCGTTACGTTTATTTCTGTTCCCGGAAAAGTAGAAGCTTCTCAATTTGTTTATTTCCAGTTAGTCCTAGGCTATATCATAGGTTATTTGGTAATCGGAACGGTTTTGCTACCGCTTTATTACCGGTTGAACCTCACTTCTATTTACACTTATTTAGGCGACCGCTTTGGCAGAAATGCTTATAAAACAGGGGCTTGGTTTTTTATTATTTCCAGAACAGTAGGCTCAAATCTACGGTTGATGTTAGTGGCTGATGTGCTTCAAACACTCGTTTTCGATAAATTAAATGTTCCTTATTGGATAACCGTTAGCGTCACCATTCTGTTGATTTGGGTATATACCAACAAATCCGGAATTAAAACCATTATATGGACCGATACACTGCAAACCTTTTTTATGTTGGCTTCGGTAGTATTCTGTATCGTCATTGTTTCACAGGATTTAGGGCTAAACATTTCAACCTTTTCAGGATTTATTGCCGAAAGTGATTTTTCCAAAACCTTCTTTTTTGAAGACATGGGTTCGCCTGATTATTTTTGGAAACAATTTTTATCCGGTGCGTTTATCGCTATTGTGATGACAGGATTAGATCAGGACATGATGCAAAAAAACCTCACCTGCCGCAGTTTGAAAGATGCTCAGAAAAACATGTTCTGGTTTACGATTGTGCTTACATTGGTGAACTTTATGTTTTTAGTGATGGGCTTGCTATTTACAGAATATGCCCTGAAATATAACATTGATGCACACAAGGATCAGCTGTTTCCCGTTTTAGCCAATGAATATTTAGGTGTCGGGGTTGCTTTTTTCTTCATCTTAGGATTAATAGCAGCGGCTTATTCCAGTGCCGACAGTGCTTTGACCTCTTTGACCACCTCTTTCAGCATCGATATCTTAGAAATCGAAAAAAGGTATAATGCCGCAAAACAAGTGGTCATCCGAAAACAGATTCACAAACTGTTTGTCATTATTTCAGTACTGGTTATTTTAGGTTTTAAATACTTTGTAGAAGATGCCAGTGTCATTGACAAAGTATTAAAATTTGCCGGTTTTACCTACGGTCCTTTACTGGGACTTTACAGTTTTGGGTTATTTACTAAATGGAATGTGAAAGACAAATGGGTACCAATTGTAGCAATTACTGCCGTTATTTCGTCAATAATTCTGAATTTATACAGCAAAGATTGGTTTGGATTTGCCTTTGGTTTTGAAATCTTAATCGTAAACGGATTATTGACTTTTGTGGGTTTAATGCTTATTCGGAAAAAGTAAGTTAGTTTTCAGTCGCAGTCGCAGTTTACAGAAAACCGATAACAGACAACCAACAACCGACACCCCTTAATACTGATTCGTAGAAAGTAAAACCAACGTACAAGCAACCTCAACCTTTATATTATTAATTCCCAACAACGCATAAAACTCCGGATTTTCCGTCCCCGGATTAAAAATGACCCGTTTGGGCTGCAATCCCACGATATAGTTATAGTAATCCCGCTGCCCGTTAGGATTCAGATAGAGGGTTACCGTGTGTATATTTTTAAACGGAATCTGTTTGGTTTGAATTTTAACACCCGCTACTTCTCCTATCTTTTGTCCGATGGCAACCACCGGATGTTCTTTTTTAAGTAAACTGTTAATCGCTAAAAAAGAATAGCGTTCCGGATTTGCAGAAGCACCAATCACTAAGGTTTTTTTCATGTTATATAGCTATTACACAAAAGTAATGCTTTTAAAAGCTTTATCATATTGAAGTGATTAAACTTTTTTCAATGGTTGCCAAATGTTCTTTTTTTGCTTCAGTCAAAAAAGTTTATACCATCATTTTTCAAAAAAAGTATCTCTGAATATTTTTCACAACAAAGCTGCTAATTGAAATAGCATTAATTGATACATTATATATTGATGATTTATAGTAACTTTGTTTTATTCATTTGATAACCTTTTATTTTGTGGTTATCTGTATTTTTGAAAAAACAATGGGACTATTTATTTACATTTTTGCAGCTTTGTTTTCTGTTCTGAATCCATTGGGTGCTGTTCCTATTTTTGTGGGATTAACCCAGGATTACACTAAAGCGGAGCGTTCCAGGGTTTCATTCTTAACCGCTTTAAATGTTTTCATCATTTTAATCATTTCTTTTTTTGTGGGTGAATACGTGTTGAAGTTTTTCGGAATCAGTATTGATGCTCTTCGCATTGCCGGTGGTTTAATCATTGTCAGCTCAGGATTTTCGTTGTTGACCGGAAAATTCAACAAGACCCGTGGTGTAAATAAAAAAGTAGAAAATGATGCTCAAACCAGAAACCAGATTGCCTTAACACCATTGGCTATTCCGATGCTGGCCGGACCGGGCTCCATCTCCCTGTTAATTGCTTTTTATCAGGATTATTCAAAAATCAGTGAAAAAATTATCGCTGTGCTTGCCATTCTTGGCGTAGCTTTAGTTATTTTTTTAGTTTTAAAAAGTGCTCATTATCTTTCTAAAATACTGGGAGCCTCCGGAATTGTAGCGATTTCGAGAATAATCGGTTTTATTGTTATTGCGATTGGTGTAGAATACATTAGTAGTTCTATTGTTAACATTTTCAAAACAATTTAACGGTTGCTGAATTGTTTTCTTCACACCTGATTGGGTTTAAAAATATAATTAGTTCTTTTTAAAGCCTTACAATCAAAGCTGCAACCTTACAGTCAGTACACACAGTACACATTCCTGCTTTTCCTTGTTATTTTTTTATTACTCAAAAAGAATACTTTTTTACTTTGTAATTCAAAGTTCTTTATATATATTTGTAGCTGTAAATCATCATGTTGCATTTGCAACAAATCAAAAAACGTAAAAACATGAAAAACAAAACATCAAAAATTACTCCCGGACAAAGACTGACAGGTATTGCAGTTCTTGTAGGGTTACTGCTCATGACCCCGTTAATTGCCATGCAATTTACAGAAGAAGTCAGTTGGAATTCCTTTGATTTTATTGTAGCCGGAATACTCTTATCGGGAACCGGTTTATTATGCGAACTGGCGTTACGAACAGTTCGTTCTAACCGAAACCGGGTGCTTCTTTGTGGGATTTTATTGCTTATTCTATTTCTGGTGTGGGCAGAATTGGCTGTGGGCCTGTTTGGAACTCCATTTGCCGGAAGTTAAAAAAGTATACAAAACTGTAAAAAAGGAACAGGTATAAATCAAAGTGTGACCTTTTTTTACATCAATTGGCACAATTCGCCGGTCAAGGTCAAATCAATACACATCAAAATGGAATACTGGGTAATTTCATCACCTTAAGCTGACTAACTGTAAACTCTTAAACGTTGCAAACGTTCCAGCATAGCATGGCTTTGAGGTATTCATTTCCTCGGCATGGCTTATCTTTTGTGCCTTTAGCATCTTATTTTCTGTTATTAATTGATTGACCTCCACCATCGTAATAAATTAGTCCGCTAAAAAATCGTGACTCCATTATTTCAGCATGTCTGTACTTAATACGATATTGAAAATTTCAACACGGCATTCTTAACAATATAAGTATTGTTAAATTATCTTATCTTTATTAAATTTGAATACCATATAAAAAATTAAATTAACTTATTAAACAGATTATGATGATAAAAAAACTATTCACTAAAACAATTTTTGTCTTTTTTCTATGTATTACCGGCTACTCTTTTTCACAATCCTGTGATATAAACGGTAGCGGAACTATTCCTGCAAACAGCTATAACAGTTATAACGTATTGGTTGAGCAAGGTTTTCAATATTTTTGGTCTGTACAGGGTGACCTGGAGCTCATTTCAGGACAATCAACAAATCAGATAACCGTTAAATCAGAGTCAGGAAGCGGATCCGGCAAAATATGCATCACCAAATTTAAAGAGGATGCTGATCCGTGTTGTAATTGTAAAGATGTGACTATTTCAAACATGAACCTATTTGATGAGTGCTTTGTTTATGCTTCATTTTCTTCCTGTCAGGCTAACAGTGAAAATTTAATCGTGCTAAACCCGTCATTGGAAATTGGAAATCCTTACAGTACGAACATGATATATACATACCAATTTCTCTATAACGGAAACCAAGTACATTCAGGAAGCGGAATAATTAACGCAAATAGTATCTTAAGTTTAAACCAAATCAGCTTCAATTTCAATTTGTCACAAAACAATGCAAGTTTTCCATTAGCCTTTGAGGTAATTGTTGTTATAACTGACTTTTTTGACCCAGGTATAACCTGTATTGTATCAGACAGTATCATTTTAAATGAATGTGAAGGTTCTATTGAACCTGTGAGCTGTATTGCTACTGGAAAAATCTTCAATTGTGATATTGTTAGAAACGGAAATGTACTTGAAATAGGAGCTTATTTTTCGCAATTGCAGAACCCTTTCAATAATCCGGCTATTGCAACAATATACTCCGAAAATATAGGAGGAGGCATAGTAAGCCCAAACAGTATCAGTCTGGCAGCAAACCAAACAACATCTTTGCAAAATGTTACTTTTCAAATAAATCAAACAAATATCGGTAACGAGTTTATCACACCGGGTTACTATTGGGTTGTACTGAAAATTGTTTATACAGATACCGTAACCGGACAAATATGCATCACAAGACTTTATTTACGACTTGATAAGTGTGATGGTGGCCTAGGAGGAACTTTGGACAAAACCGATATAAGAAATTCAAAACAAATATTTGTTGTTCCTAACCCGGTTGAAAATAATCTAAAACTGGAATTTAACGCTAAAGTGGAGTATTCCAAAATCGAAATATTTGATTTAAACGGCAGAAAAATAAAAACGGAATATTACAATGAAATCCATCAATACAACATAACTGATCTTACCAATGGGATGTATATAATAAAAATCATTAATGACAATTACACCGTTCAGGAAGAAAAATTCATTAAAAAGTAACTTCAGGTAATATACACCAAAGACTGTTTAATTAAAAATTAAGGGTTTAAGTCAGTATAATGATGTTAAACCCTTTTTTAGTTATGCTAAATAACCAGAGGAATTAAGCCGGAACAAATCAGTATGTCAGTCTAAAAACGGTATTTTTTTATTCTTGCATCTGTTTAAAAAAGAATTTTATAACCTCTAAATTCATATCTGATGTCGTCCAATGTCCAACTTTATCATAGGTTTTAAAAATCGGATTAATACCATTTGCCCGATAAATTTTCCGGCACTGAAGATATCTTTCCGCAACAAATCGTCCAAGATTATTATTGATTATACTACGTTCATTTTCACTGTAAGCATCATCAAACTGAACCGCATCGTTTTCATCCAACTTGCCCATGTAGATAAATTGAGGAATCTCTTGGTACTTTTTTAAATCAAAATCCGAACCAAACAGGGTAATAAAATCATTAATTCCTAACGGATAATTAAGCTCAATTCCATTCATTTGATCTTGAGGAATCATAAGCTTACCGTTAAATCCGCCAATAGCTAATGCTTTTACTTTTTCTGGGTGTATAAGCGAAAAACGGTTTACAAACGTTCCCGAAGCTGAAAAACCATTCATAAAAACTTTAGGAGCAATTTTGATCTCCATCAGATTCAACTGCCCGGCCGCATCATTAATCATTGCCAATAACTGCAAATCAGGCCTTTCCAGTCCGGGAAGCTTTTCCAACATTACATCCCTGTCCAGAGCGTGGGTATATATCAAAGGCCGGGAAGCCGGCCTGGGAAAAACTGGAACAAGTAAAGGGATTTTAAGCTCGGTAGAAACATTATTTCCAACCGAGCTAACCGAAGCTAAATTAATGGCATACTGTTGATGAACCTCTATACTATCAGAAGTTTTCCCCGTATTATTAGGCTCTACAAGCAGAAACAGATGCTTTTTCAAAGGTGTTCCTTTCGGAATAAACAAAATATAGTTATTCCAGAAGCCCTTTTCTGGTTGTCCGGCAACAATAAGTAAACTATCTTTTTTAAACACATTAACATTAACCGTTGCATTTTGACCAAAAACAACTAAACATGTACCTAAAAAAAAGATGATGATATACCGCATTTTAGTTCATTTATTTACCAAGACGATCAGATTTAAAATTTGTTACTGACAATAAATATTTGTTTCTGATTAATATTCAATTGATTTCTTTTATACCAGGAATTTTACCCGGCAGTCTTAAAAATGAAAATTATATAACAAAATCAAAAATTGTTGTAAAACAAAATCTTTCTTTCCGAAGCAACTTTGTACTGTACAAATTAAATCAAATAACCATGAAAAATTTACTACTATTCATCGCTATGGTTTGCACATGTACCATCGATTCATGGGCAATACACACTGACCCGACTGATCCGAAAAAGGATTCAAAAAAAGAAAATAAAAAAGAAGTTGTATTAGAAACCAGTAAAACAACCGGATTAACAATTCGCTACCATTATTATCCCAACATGAGGGTTTATTATGATTTGAGTGAAAATCTTTATCACTTTTGGCAAAATGGCCAATGGAACAGTGCTGAAGAATTACCGGCACAATACGGTGGTTACTCTCTTTTTAAAAATGAAAAAATTCAAATTATTGATTATGACGGAGATAATCCGGAGACAATGATTAAAATACACACCAAAAATTTTCCTTATAACGCCAAAGGTAGAATTCAACGACCCAACGAAAATATGTTAGGAAATAACACTGTTAAATAGCTTTTAAATTAGATAAACAACAGGAACAAACTCTTTCATAGTGAATTCACGAAAGTAACCTTGCTGTGTTGTGCAGTACGATTCGTAATGAGTCAGTTCTTTTTCCGGCTGACTTTAACAACTATTTCTAATCATAGTCAGAAATCATTACCAAAAATATAGTTCCTGAAGAACACAAACTGTTCCTTTATTAATTTGTGGAATATTGTCGCCTTTCTGTCAATCAAAATGACAGAAAAGAAATATTAAAATTTATCGACCAAATGCAACAGTGTGTTAAATACCAAAAGTTTAACACGCTGTTTTATTTTAAAAAACATGTTAACAATATTTTTGTAGCGTATTTACTATTAGTTTTCTAATTATAACTGCACCCCCCAAATCTAAATTGCAATCATTATGAAAACAAATCTACTATCGACATACCTGCGTATGTCCCTCGTTCTTTATTTTTTATTACTGAATATATTTTCCAAAGCCCAGGATGTTGTTTTTTCTGAAAACTTTACAACCTCAACGGGAAGTGCTTACACCGTCTCAAACGGACCAATAGGCACCAGTAATTTATGGTCGATGACCCGAAGCGGTGCCGACTTTGGTGCCTCAATTAACAATGGGATTTTAACACTTACCAATGACGCAAGCGGTATTGCAAACCAAAACGGGTGGATAATTGCTACTACGCCAACCAGTGGATTTTCCTCACCCTATAATCAAAGCTTATCCGCTAATCCGGGGCTTGTGACATGGACTTTTAACATGAGGCAGCCACGTTCCAATCCTGCCGGATTTGGCAACAGCAATTATGGAGTTGCCTTCATACTTGCAGGAAGCAATGGCACCACTAATCTTTCAGGCACAGGTTATGCCGTTACGTTAGGCAACTCAACGGCAAATGATCCGATACGATTAGTGCGTTACAATGCCGGAATAAGGAATTACACCACTCTGTTAGCCTCAAACACAAATGGACTCAATGATTTTGGCTCACAATACATCAGTGTTAAAGTGACCTATAATCCTGTAAATTCTGTCTGGCAATTATTTGTCAGAAATGATGGCACCTCATTTCAGGACCCTTCCGGTAGCGGTTTGACTTTACAAGGTTCAGTAGTTAACACAACCTATGTGAATGCCGTTTTGCCTTTGTTGGGAGCATATTGGAATGCAGCTTCTCAATCTAACCAAAGAGCATTTTTTGATGCGATAAAAGTAACCATTCAAAAACCAGCTGTTTTTAACCTTACACCAAGTTCTGCAATTGCAGGTTCAGGAGCTTTCACTCTGGGAGTAACCGGTGAAAATTTTAATTCTTCCAGTACAGTCAGGTGGAATGGAAGCAACCGTTCCACGACGTATGTTTCTCCTACTCAATTAACAGCAACAATATCTGCAACAGACCTACAGACCCAGGGTGCCTATCCTGTAACGGTAGTCAACGGCCAGTCCGTTTCTAATACTCAGTTTTTTGATGTTGATGCTCCTAACGAACCCGTACTTATCCTGTCAACAAATGCACTGGCAGGCTTTACAACCGTATCAGGAAATGCTTCATCCTTTTCAACATACACTATTTCAGGGGAAAATCTTGTTGCAAATGCGGCATTAGCGGCTCCTTTGCATTTTGAATTATCGTCCAACGGCGGAGCAAGTTATTCCGACAATTTAACTTTGACCATAAATGGTTCGCAATTAACCAGCCAGCCTGTAACAATCCGTTGCCGGTTAAAAGCCTCTGCCCCTTCCGGAAATTACAACGGTACTATTTCGCACATGACCACAGGCGGTACGTCTAAATTTGTTAATGTTTCAGGAAAGGTTACGGCTACACAGCCCACACTTCAGACAACAGCCGTTACGTTTACTAATGTGACTTCAACGAGTTTTACCGTTCAGTTTTTGCCGGGGAACGGAACGAACAGAATTGTCATAATCCGGGCAGGAGGTGCTGTAAACTCCAATCCTGTTAATGGTACCTCCTACACTGCTTCCTCATCATTTGGTACAGGAAGTCAGCTGGGAACCGGCAATTATGTAGTTTACAGTGGAGCTGGCTCCACTGCAAATGTCACCAACCTGTCTCCTTCCACAAACTATCATATCGCCGTGTATGAGTACAATGGTGATACCGGACTGGAAAATTACCTGACGGCCAATCCAGCAGTAGCAAACAGACTTACACTAAATGCACCTGTTGGCTGGCAGATTAACACCGTAAATACCGTAAACACAATTAATTTTGATACGAATGCAGATGGTGTGAATGCAGAAGTTTTTCAGGGAGATGGTTTTTCTGCTGTAGCTACTTCGGGAATGTTAAACTCTAACGCCTGGGCAGTAAATGGCTTCAGCAGTGGTAATCTGGCATTTGGAAGCAACAGTGTTGAAGACACTGATTTTGACAGAGGTACTTCGGATGTACCCGGTTCAGAGGGCGGAATTTATGCTTATGAAACATCGCCCGGTAATTTTAGTTTAGGACTTCAATCAGCTCCCGGGGATTTTAGTCCCGGAAATATTACACTTCGCTTTCAAAATCAGACTGCCTCTACAATTAACTCAATAAATATAGGTTATACCGTTTATATTTACAACAATCAGCCTTCTTCAAGCAGTTTAAACTTTAGTCATTCAACAGATAACTCAACTTATACACCTGTTGCAGGCTTATCGGTCATCTCTGCTGAAACACCGGATATAACTCCCGGATGGAAAGCCTATTACAGGGTAGTTACCTTAACGGGATTGTCAATTCCATCCAATAATTATTATTATCTGAGATGGTCAGGAGCCACTGTTTCCGGGACAACCAATTTTGATGGTTTTGCCCTTGATGATATTGTAATGGTCGCAAATCCTACGACAACTTTTGTCCCTTTTTCAGGTACTCCAGAAACATTTGTCCTACAGGGAAATGCAAGAATAAATGCAGCTACAACCGTATTGAACTCTTTAACTTTTAACGGAGGTAAACTTGATTTTTCGAATCAGACACTTACGCTCAGCGGGTCAATTAACAATACTACGCCTCAGGGTTTAAAAGGGAATAATGCCAGTACACTTATTGTTAACGGTTCAGTGAATAACTCTCTGAGCTTTGACCAAACCACAGCAGGAGTCACCAATGCACTGAACTCTTTAGAAATTACCACAACCGCCGAGAATACCACAACAACCTTGTTAAATCCGGTTGTTATAAACGGAAGCTTAACAATTGCGGAAAAACAGTCATTTAATTTAGGAATCAATGCCCTGACAGGCTCATTAAATTCCATTACCAATAACGGGACACTGTTAACACAAAACACAACCGGGTTACCTTTACCGACCGGTAAAACCTGGGGTGGCTCAGGGACAGTTCATTACAACGCTCCGGCTTTATCTCAAACTGTGGTGGCAGGTACATATGAGAACCTTACTTTATCATCGCCCGGCGGTTCGGTTGCCGGCGGTGCATTAACAGTCAATAAAGTACTGAATTTACCGGCTGCCAATCCATCCGCAACGCTCGGAAGCCTTTCAACAGGAACCTTTAGCTTAACCATGGGTCCTCTGTCTTCCAACACCGGAACAGGAGATGTTACCGGAATTATAACCCGAAATGCAATTGTTCCGAATGTAAACTATACTTTTGGTCACCGGGACACTTCAATACTTTTTCCAAATGTAGGAACTTTACCGTCTTCCATGAGCCTGAAAGTAAGCATCGGAACAGCTCCTTCCTGGCGTTCCGGGGCTATTCTTCGCGAGTATGATTTTATTCAAACAGGCGGTTCCGGTACAAAAGCAATCATCAGAGCCCGTTACCTGAACTCGGAACTCAATGGAAATACCGAAAGTAAATTGGTTGACTGGGCCTATTTAACGGCTACGGCTACTTTTTTAGAACAAGGCAGATCCAATTATAATATGGCTGACAACTGGATTGAATTAACGAATGTAAACGTAGGGGTCTATTTTACTTCAAATTTTGGCGATGTATTATTAACATTAGATGAATCCGAAGCAGAAATACTTGTGTGGAATGGTTCCGTAAGTACATCATGGACTACCGCAGCGAACTGGACGCCTAATGCAACACCTTCTGACAACACTGCTGTTTTAATCCCAGACGCTTCAACAACACTTTTTGATCCGGAATTAAACCCCAGTGTTTTACTGGGTAAGCTGGATATTGAAGCAGGCGGTATTCTGAACTCTCCTGATGCTACCCAATTTACGATCAACGGTTCTTCCGGAGCCTGGATTAACAACGGAACATTTAATTCCGGCAACGGAAATAGCCGGGTAATTTTCACAAATCCGGATGCCACTATTTCCGGCTCAACAACGTTCAATAATTTAAGAATCGAAACCGGTGCAGGATTACGACCTATTACCGGTTCTGTTACAGAAATAAAAGGAGAATTTGTAAACTCGGGCAATCTGTTTTCCGGTCCTATTTCCAATACCATTATTTACTCAGGAACAAATCAAACACTTGCAATACCAACCGGAACGTTATCCGCCTATAACAATCTGGTAATCAACGGTACCGGAGCTATATTCCCCTCAAGCCTTAATATATCAGGAAACTTATCTTTAAATCAATCCGTAAATTTTGAAGGAAAAGCTATTGTCATGAACGGTCTGACTTCGCAAAGTATTGGCGGAACTGTTTCACCGGTGTTATCCAACTTAACTGTAAACAATAATTTCGGAGAAGTGTTACTGGCTACATCCGTTACAGTTAACGGAACTCTATTACTAACACAAGGAGTCTTAGATATTGGCAATTATAATCTAACAGTAGGAACAGCTCCTATAGCAGGGATTTTCAGTACGTCAAACATGCTTGTGACCAGTGGAACAGGAAAAGTACGGAGAAACTTTACAGGAGTCGGCTCTTACACTTTCCCGGTTGGAGAACGCAGTAATGGTGCTCACTTTACTCCGATTACGACCACCGTTACATCAGGTAGCTTTACAAATGCCTATATTGGTATTTCTGTTGTTGACGCTATCCATCCAAACAACAGCAGTCTTTCTAATACTTTGACCAGGTATTGGGAGTTGGAACATTCAGGCATAACATCAGGATTACTTTCCGTTATAGCAAACTATGACACTTCAGATGTTGTTGGTAATGAGTCAAGCATATCAGCAGCAATACTTCAGGGTAACTTTAACCAGTTTACTAATCCCTGGAGGGTTTTCAGCAATCCGGAGGCTTCACAAATCGTTATTGATAATATTACCTTAGAAGAAATGTCACCTCTTGTTATTACCGGAATCGAAGGAATCAGTCTGGATGTTTCTGTTTCAGGCTATGGTACTTTTTGTATTGGTTCAGCTATTGAACTGTTGGCCACTGTTCAGGGAGGTACACCTCCGTATGATTATTTCTGGAGTGAAAGTTTAGGGAATGAAGCTACCGCTGTACCGCCAAGTACAAATCCGGGCACCATAACGTATGAGGTCACGGTAACAGACAGTAATGGTGTCCAAGCCAGTTCGCTCTCAGAAGTTACTATTTTACCAGATACTGTAGGAGGTACACTAAACGACCAGGTCATATGTGCTTTAACAGAACCGGAAACTTTAATTTTAAACGGTTCTACAGGATCAATAATTTACTGGGAAAGTGACACTGATATTTCTTTCACCTCACCAATAAATTATAGTATAACAAGTAGTGAAATGTTAGGCTCAGTGGTGGGACCTTTGTCGGAAACTACATATTTCAGAGCTGTTTTGCAAGATGGCAGCTGTGATTTAGTCTATTCTTCTATAGCTACCATCTCGCTTTCATCAACTACCTGGAATGGTATTTCGTGGAGTAACGGTATTCCCAATGAAACAACAACAGCTATCTTTACAGGAAACTATTCTTCAACCGGTGATCTAAATGCCTGTTCAATAACCGTATTGAACCCGGCTGTTGTTACTGTAAATCCTGCTCACACGATTTATTTAAACAAGGAACTGAATGTGGAAGCGGGAGCTCAGTTTATTTTAGAAAGCAATGCTAATCTGGTTCAGCTTGAAGATGTAATAAACTCAGGATCTGTTATTGTAAAACGATTTACTTCTGATGAAGTACGACGTTTGGATTATAATTTATGGTCTTCTCCTGTTTCAGGACAAAATCTGCAGGCTTTCTCTCCCCAGACACTGACTAATCGTTTTTATGAATACAATCCTGCAGCGGATGTATATTCTTCCATCAATCCTGCTGCTTCAACTTTTTCAGATGCAAAAGGATACTTGATCCGTATGCCGAACAATTTTTCTACTACTCCTGCCCAATGGTTAGGTATATTTTCGGGAGTGCCGCACAACGGAAGTTATCATCTTACTGTAACACCGGAAACTTTTAATGCTGTTGGTAATCCTTATCCTTCTGCAATGCTGGCAGATGATTTTATTTTAACGAACGGTTTAGACGAGCCTTTGTATTTTTGGCGTAAAGTAAATAATTCTGAAAATAGTTCTTACGCAACTTATACTACTGCCGGCGGGGTTGAAAATTCAGGAGGCGGCAGTTCTATTATTCCTAATGGTATTTTACAGATTGGCCAAGGATTTCTCGTAAAAGCCCCTTCAGCTAATTTAGTATTCAATAATTCAATGCGTGTAGGCAATACCGAAAATCAGTTTCTGAGAACATCCGGTCCGGAAGCGGTCAATAACTTTGAACGCCATCGCATCTGGTTAAACATGGCAGGTCCGAGCGGAATGATGGGGCAATTGATGGTTGCATACATGACAGGAGCAACCTCCGGAATAGATCCGGCAATAGACGGAAAATATATTCATGACAGTCCTAATTACTTTTCAACGATCCTGTCTGACGAAGCCTATATCATCCAGGGAAGAAGCCTTCCTTTCACGGCAACTGATGTAGTGCCGTTAGGATTTGGCTCTACTCAGTCTGGGTTGTTTTCTATTTCATTAGCACATTCTGACGGTTTATTTGAAAATACCGGTATGGGTATCTTTATAAAAGATAATCAGACAGGAAACATTCACAATATCCGGATGAGTCCGTTTTCCTTTGAAAGTGCATCGGGCGAATTTAATTCGCGTTTTGAATTAATGTTTCAAAATACCCTTTCAGAAAACCCCCATTCTTTTACTGATGAAATCATCGTTTATGCCTCACAAAAAACCCTTAATGTCCATGCAGGTACCCAAGATGTATCAACCCTAAAAATATATGATATAAGCGGCAGATTAATTTACGATCAGGACAAGATTCATAAAAATGAATTTAGCACACGGCTATATCATGTAGCAGATCAGGTTATCTTAGTTCAGGTAACTACATCAAAAGGAACTGTTACTAAAAAAGTATTTTTATTTTAGTATTACATTCATCTAAATTAAAAATTGAAGTGATTTACACTTTTTTTGATTGAAGCGACTCGAGACTGAAAACCGAACTGAGCGAAGCGAACAGACAAAGACCTTTTGTAGTCAATTAAAAAAAGTGTGAACTATTTCATCGTAAAACAGTGAGTCATTTGATTGCCTTGCACTCTGTTTTTCATTAAATTGCAATTATTTTTTTAAACATATTTTTTAATATGACAGACATATTGCTCAACCATATTTCCCGATATGTCAGCCTGGATAAAAATGTTGCCCAAGAGATACCTCCATTCTTTACTGCGTTAAATTTTAAGAAACGTCAGGTATTGCTTGAAGAAGGAAATACCTGTAACACACTCTATTTTGTATCAAAAGGATGCTTACGGCTGTATCACTCAGACGACAAAGGTGTTGAACAAACCATCCAGTTTGCTCTCGAAACATGGTGGATGACCGACATTGATGCGTTTCACAAAAAAGGAAAATCCTCTTACTCCATTCAGGCTCTTGAAAACTCCGAAATTATTGCAATCACAAAAGATGACTGGGATTTTTTACTGGAAAGGTTTCCCGAACTGGAAAAATATTACCGTCATATTTATGAACGGGCGTATGCCGCTTCTTTGTTCAGGATAAAATTATTCAGATTATCCAAAGAAGAGTTTTATCATTTATTTCGAGACAGTTATCCCGGGTTTATCCAACGCATTCCGCAAAAAATACTAGCCTCTTTTTTAGGTTTTACACCCGAATATTTGAGTGAACTGAGAAAGAAAAACGAAACAAGATAATTTTAATAATACGTTCTTAAACCAGCTTAAGTTTTTTTGGTTTCATAATACTGAATTTTGTCCTGTTAATCAATACTAACATTTTAAAATTCAATATCATGGAAACAAGAGTAAACATTTTACAAACACAACCAAATGCATATAAAGCTTTAATGGGTTTAGAAAATTATTTAGCCACCACAACCTTAACAAAAACACAAAAAGAACTCATCAAAATCAGAGCTTCACAAATCAACGGTTGTGCCTTTTGTATCGATATGCATACCAAAGATGCATTGAAATATGGCGAAACACCGCAACGTATTTTTTTATTAAATGCATGGAAAGAAACCAATACATTTTCTGCAGATGAAAAAGCGTTATTGGCTATTACCGAAGAAATAACGTTGATTCATCATCACGGTTTAACGGATGCTACCTATCAAAATGCAAAAAACTATTTTTCTGAAGAGGTAATTGCCCAAATCATCATTGCAATTGTAACTATTAATGCCTGGAACAGAATTGCCGTGAGTACACAACTTCCGGTGGCAGAATAAATAATCTTTACCTAAAAAAACAGTCAGATAATTAATTTTCTCTGACTGTTTTTTTATATGTTAAGCATGTCATCAAATTGACACATCGCCTCATTGACTTATTGCCAAATTACAATGCTGCCACAATTGTTTTCCACTCCTCCAATTCCGGGATGCCCGGTTTGCGTTTTCCAAAAAACTGAACAATAATTTCGCCTTGATCATTAAATACTTCAACTGCGGTAACAACCCCGTCTTCAGTTGGTTTTCTGACGATATAGGTTTGAGCAATTTTTGACATATCTAAATGTAGATTAAAATCCGGATCCATTACATTATACCAGGTTCCGTGCCACATAGTTTTGCGAACGGTACCGGTATGGATTTGGATATTTCCGCGATTTCCGACAAAAACCATAATCGGTAATTTTTGTTTTGCTGCTGTTTCTAATAAAGTAACAATACCTTCTTTTTCAATTGGTTTAGCAAAATAATCATTCGGAGCTAAACGTAAAGCCTGGGTTCGGGTTACACCGAATTTCTTCAGCATTCCAAAAAATTCGTGCGTATCTTTCAATTCAATCCAAGCTTTTTGAAAGCCTTCAACATCAATTTCTGTATCCGGTTTTTCCGCAGGTAAGGCTGCGACTTCGGAGGTAGCCTCTGTTATTTCCTGATTTTCAGATTTATATTTTTCAACCAAAGCATCAAACGCAGCTTCGTTACTGTCGGGCGTTAAATAGATTTTATGAATGGCTAAACCGTCTTTCCCGAAAAACTGTAAACTTTTGCGGTTTCCGTGTTCAGAAGTTTCACTCACGGCATAGGCTTTATCCCAGGCGGACAGAAAAATTCGCAAATCGATATCTTCGCCCACAAACAATCCGGCAAACGGACTGCTGAAATCCGGATTCAGATAAATTCCTTTGCGTTCGTGTACACATTCTTCGTTACGTGTCAAAGCCATTACTTTTCCAAGACTTTCAATTTCAGATAAAATAGCTACAAATTCAGGTTTCAAACGCGTAACGGTTTCGCCAATTTGAGTAGCTAACAATTCGGCTTCGCTTACGCCTAATTGTTCAGCCGCATTTCTGATTCTAAGATGTGGAGTTGTTGCTTTTAAGGCTTCCCATTGATTTTTTAATGTTGTTTCTGTTGTATTCATGTTTGTATGAGGTATTAAGTTCCAAATAATATTAATGGATTTTGATTAATGGGATTCGTGCAAATTGTACACGGAAAATTATACACCTGACTGATGTTTTCACCTGTAAAAACGTCATTAGGTTTTCCTTGACAAAAGACTTTTCCCTTTTTCATCATGATGATATGCGTGGCAAATTGTGCTGCCAGATTTAAATCGTGCAACACCACTACGGCCGTGTTCGCTTTTTGCGTAAATGTTCTGACAGACTGCATCACGGTATGTTGATGCAACACATCTAAATTGTTGAGGGGTTCATCTAAAAATAATAATTTATGAGCGACTTCGTTGTCCAACTGCGTGAGTACGCGAGCCAAATGCACACGCTGTTTTTCGCCACCCGAAAGTGTGTTATAATTTCGTTTGGCAAACGGAATTACATCGGTTTCAACCATTGCTTTTTCAACGGCAGTTTTATCTTCTTTAGATGGAACGGAATCAAAATAAGGATATCTTCCCATCAAAACCACTTCTTCCACCGTAAACGGAATATCATGGTTATATTGTTGCGAAAACTTGGCTTTATGTAACGGCAGGAGCCTCTGATCCCACTCCTGAAACGTTTTCTTTTTAAAAAAAATCGGTTCTTCGTTATCGCTCATTTCGTTGGCCAACATGGATAATAAAGTTGATTTTCCGGCTCCGTTGGGTCCGACAATCACCACCAATTCGCCATAATTAACGTCCACATCAATATTTTTAAGTATCGCCACTTTTTTGTGGGCATACGATATTTTGTGAGCAACTATCATGCGATTGATTTTTTATTTTTGATTAAAATAAGGATAAAAACAGGTGCTCCCAACATGGCGGTTAAGATGCCAATCGGAATTTCTGAAGGTGCCACAATCGTCCGGCTGATGGTGTCGGCTACTACTAATAAAATGCTACCAAAAACGGCTGACAAAGGTAAAATCAATTGGTAATTGGATTTAAATAGTAACCGCAAAATATACGGAATCACCAATCCTACAAAACCAATTGTTCCGGAAAAAGCTACGGCTGTTCCCACCATCAAAGCAGTAAAAACCACAATTTGCTTTTTAATTTTTTCTACCGGAATGCCTAAATGTTTTGCATCGTTTTCGCCTAACATCAACGCATTCAACGACTTTCCTTTTCCTAATAAAAAGAAATAGGAAATCAATAAGACTACTAAAAGCAAGCCATTTTTCATCCATGTCGCTCCGGCCAAACTGCCTAAATTCCAAAACGTTAAGTCCCTAAGTTGTTCTTCTTTGGAGATGTAAATTAAAAATCCGGTGAACGCAAATCCGATGGCTGTAATGGCAACTCCGGTAAGCAACATCATCACGACATTTGTTTTTCCGTTGACGGTGGCAATTTTATACACAATCAACATCGTGAGTAAAGAACCTAAAAAGGCCATCAAACTCAATAAATAAAAATGTAAACTTTCGGGGATGAAAGCTTTTAAAATGCCGCCTAAAACTATTGAAGTAGCGGCAAACAAAGTGGCTCCCGATGTAATTCCGATTAAATCCGGAGTTGCCAATGGGTTTTTGAACATTCCCTGCATGCACGTTCCTGAAACGGATAACATACTGCCAATGAGAATGCCCATGACAATTCGCGGTAAGCGTAAATCAAATAAAATGTACTGATCAGCTTCTGAAACTTCAGTGGAAGAAATGAAGAAACTTTTCAGGATGGCAAAAACATTGGTTTCAAATTCATACACCCCCACAAATAAGGATACGGCTGCTAAAATAATCAGCAACAAAATACTTAAAAGCAGGTAGGTAACGATTTTATTGGGCATTTCCTGAAATTAATTGATTAAGTTCTGCTACGCCTTCGCCCACTCTGGGTCCGAAACCGGAAAGTAAAGCCCCGTCCATGGCAATGATATTTTTATTTTTTCCGGCTTTGGTTTTGGCTAAACCTTCTATTTTTAACGCTCCTTCTATACCTCCTAAACTTTGTAACCCGGAATCAAAAAATAAAATATAATCCGGATTATTCGCCAACAACGCCTCAGGAGTCAATGGTTTAAAATCATCAAATCCGGTCACCGCATTTTGTCCACCTGCCAGGGCAATCATTTTATCAACCGGTGTGTTTTTTCCGGCAACCATTAAGGTTCCGGCACCACGAGCATAAACAAATAGTACTTTTGGTTTGGACGGAATTGCTTTTACTGTTTTTATTTTTTTGTCAATTGACGATTGCAAAGCCGTAATATTTTTCTCTCCCAAAACAACGGCCACCTCCTGAATTAACTTTTTAGTTCCTTCAACAGAAAACTCCTGTTTAAAAATATGGGTTTTTATACCGGAGGCTTTTAATTTGGCTGCCAAATCAGGGTTCATATCTTTTTCTGTTGCTAAAATCAAGGTGGGTTTTAAAGCCATAATCGATTCAATAGAAAGGGTTCGAACGTGGCCTAAATCCTTTACTTTTAAAGTAGATGGGAATGTACTGGTAACATCGGTTGCCACAATTTTATCCTGATGACCAAGAGCACAGACCATTTCGGTAATGGCTCCGTTTAGAGTGATAATTCGTTCTTGGGCTGTTGCTTTTTCATTTGAAAAGGCAATTATGCCAACCAAACAAAAAAGAAATGTGATTGTATTTTTCATAGTTTTTGACTTTAAACATTTATTGTTTTTAAACCATTAAGAAATTAAGGTTCATTAAGTTATTATTTGTTTAAGAAAACCGAGCTGTTTTCACAGCCCGATTCACTATACAAACAAAAAACTCAACATAAATTATTGTAACAATTCATATTCAAAAACGGGGTAACCTCTTTCTCCGGCATCGTTTGTTAACGTCAAAAAGCGAAGTTTATAAATGTTTCCGTCTATGTCTTTCAATACATAAAAACGATCATCTCTGATATTTGGCAAAGAGGATGGCCCTCCTCCTGAACGCCAGTTCGCTCCGACAATTCTCTGATCTGTAGCAGAAGCCGTAAACGATGATTCTATTACATCAGCCAAAGCAAATGTTTCATAGTTCTGATTAGCTGTTAAAAGCTCGTAAACAGTTGTTCCTCCTTTTACATTGGTTGTAATAAAATCAGCATAACCATAGGTTACATCAGCCCCCATATAAGGAAAATAGTTAGTGAAATATGTAAAGTTCAAATCCCATTTTCCTTTTTCAGGTTCTACGGAAACCTGCTGTCCTGTTACTAAATTGAAAAAAGTGAAATGATAGGCTGTATTTTTAGCAATAGTTACCGTTGAATGAGTTGTTGCATCTATATCTGCATACTGTAACACATAATTATTTCCGCTTCTGGTAATTCTGATCTTTTTCCACCCTCTCAAATCACCGTCTGTGGCCACTGAACCAACGTTTGGTGTTGTTGTTCCTACTTTGTATCCAAGGTTAACCAGATAAACTTTGTTATCGGCATCGTTAGCAGAAATTTCAGCAATAGCTGTTCCTACCCCACTTCCCGCACCTTCCAAAATTCCGGTCGGGTTATCAACATATCCCCAGGAAGCTAATGTTGAAAAACCTACCGTAACTGAAGAATCCTCTGCTTGTACTTCATCAATATTGGTTGTATTTAATTGTTTTACAGCCATTTTAACTGAACCATTAATAGCCACTCTGAAAGGAGTTCCGGAAGAAAATCCTAAATCCCAGGAGTCTCTTTGAACAGAAGTTTTTGTTGATGTGCTTAAATCTACATACAATTGGTTTTGTTGGTTTGGTCCTCCGGTAGAAGCTTCGATTACGGCTTCTGAAACCGGTGGTACATACGGTGCTCCGTCATCATCACTTGAGCAGGAAGCAAGTGCCAATACACTTAATGATAAAATAAAAAATCCTTTTTTCATGGTAATTGATTTATAAAATTAAAAATTGAGGTTATACGTTAATTTGGTAAAATAACTTGTTCCGTAGGCTAACAGAATCTGAGATGATACGGAATGACCACCACCCTGGTTTATATTGGTTTGGTTTATATCTGTAATATTGAACAGATTACGGGCACCAATGGTCAACTCTAATTTATTGTTTAGAAAACTCTTTTGAAAAGAAGCATCTAACCAATTATAAGAATCAATATCAGACAATATATATCCTTGTTGTCCGGCAATAAACTGTTGTGTTCTTCCGGTAAATTTGTAATATAGCGAAGCAATTGCATTCCATTTTTTGATCGTATATGACACACTGCTATTCAGATTAAAAGCATAAAGGTATTTATCATCCGAACGAAATTCTCCGTTATCAATCAACCGGGAAATTCCTACTAAAGATGCTCCCATATTTAGTCGCCATTCGTTGTATTCCAACTGATTATTCGTGGAAACATTCCACATATTATAACTGTTGATATTGATGTACTGATACATCGGGTTATTAGTTACCTCATCAAAGCCTATCAATGCCATATCAATCCGGTCTTTTATATCCATAAAACTGGTAATCAGGTTAGTTGAAAGCGAAAAACCATATTCAAACGGGAATCTTTTTTTGACACTCGCTTCATACGAAGTACTCATTTCCGGAATCAGATTCTCATTTCCCACAAAATAATGTCCGGAAAAAACCATTTCTGTATATAATTCTTCGAAATTCGGTGTACGGAATGATTTTCCGACAGATGCTCTCATTTCCAAATCATCTTTAAACAATTGCCTTGCTCCCAACGAAATAGCGTATTGATTGTCAAATTTTGATTGAAATGAGTAGCGTGCTCCCGGACGAAGTGAAAAATTATCAGTTAATTTTATCTCGGTAACCGCAAATAAATCATAGTTATCCAATCGTTCACGAACAGCTTTAGTGGTACTGTTTTCACCGGATTCCAACGAAAAACCGTAATTACTAACTACTTCATACCCAAATTGCAAATCAAGCTTTTCATGGCTAAAAAAATTACTAAAGTTTCCGGTAGAATACAACACTTCTACAGACTGATCTTTGAATTTGTTGTGGTTCATTTCATTTCTGGCCGGAATATTATAGCGGAATTCCTCCACTATTCTCTCCTGTAACTGGTGTGACAGCGAAAGGTTGTAATTTACTTTAGAGAATAGCTTTCCGACAGCGTTCAGGTGGTGATAGAAACGATTGGTAAAATAGCGAATATCGTCGCCGTATTTATAGGCTCCAAGTTGACTGCTGAAACCCGACTGAACCACATTGTTATAAAAATCAATCTGTTCGTCTAAGTATTCAAATTTGTAGAAAACCTGAAAATTTTCTTTTCTGTAATTGAGCAAAGCCGTTGTATTCCACTGTTCTTTGGGTAACCAACGATAACCTCTCAATCCGTTGTTTTCAGCATGATTTTTCCCTTTCAAATTATTTAAAAACCCCTGAAAGTCATTTCTGTTTACCCCAACAGAGGCAAACCAATTCGCTGAAAAATTATGCGACATCTTTAGGTTCTGAATGTGCCTCCCTTTGTTAAACCATTCATATTCGTCTCCAATGGTTTCCTCTTGCAACGTGGCACTAATTCCCCATTTTTGAGCATTGCTTTTTTTGGTAATTATATTCAGAATTCCGGAAACGGCATTGGCTCCATGCGTAACCCCCATTGATCCTTCTATGATTTCAATCCGTTCGATATCATTCAGGTTAATTTGTGACAAATCAACATTGTTGCCAAATCCGGCTTCATTGACCAACGGAATATTATCTACTAAAATTTTAAAATACTGGGCATCCAATCCAAACATAGAAACCGTTGAACGTCCTGTACTGCTGCTTGGTCTTACGGTAATGTTTAAATATTGATTCAATACATCACCCAGGTTATTGGCCGCCAGGTTTTTAATATCCTGACCGGTGATAACCCTTACGTTGTGTATTGATTTTTTAAGCGATTGCGGCTCAAACTGTCCGGTAACCACTACATCTTTTAAATCAATTGTCCTGGTAGAATCTATTACCTGTGCACAGAAAAACGGGGCATAAAAAAACAATAAGACGGGAATTACTTTTTTCACTATTAAGATTGTTTCTAAATAATATTCGACAAATATATATGTTATTTTTAATTATTCTAAATAAAAATAATATTTTTGTGGAAGAATTTTGAACAGAAAACAGTGTTTCAAACAAAGATTAAACACAACAAACTGGTTTTCAATATTATAAAATCACTATTTTTTAAAAAACAAACTCAAAAAAAACAGCATCCATGTGTAAAATAGAATTATTAAAAAGAACAAAAAACGGCATACTGTTACAGTGCAAACATTCTGGTGTGTTTCAGCTGTTGTTTAAGAACCTAAACTTTAATCTGTCGCAAACGGAATGGAACAGCTTTTTGAATTATGTGAATTCGATTGATGAGTTTTACTGGGAGCAGGAATATAAAAATTCCATTTATGAGAAGAAAATTCCGATTCCGACAGTACAGCCCAATCTGATTATTCTATTAGACCTGGCTGAATTAACAGAATTACGGAAACTATTAGCGTTTGAAAAAGGCAAGGATGAATTTGTAGGGTTTTATGATATTGATTACAAGTTAATTCTAAGCTGATTTATTGTTTTTAACAGAACACCGATAAAGCAGCTCATCTTTGTTTGCCGTTTTGAGAGAAGGGTTTTTGAAGTATGATATCTTTTGAATGCCTGTTATTCAACGCACTTTAATGCTACTGAAACATAACAGAAGCGGACAAAACTATGCCTAAATACTCGAAACGGCCTACTTCACCCCAGCCCGGATTGAAGCGGAAACCCCGCAGGACAGCAAGCCTGATTTTCTTAGCATTTTGGGGCGACCAACGGAAGCCGCTAAAAAGCTTTAGAAAAACGGCTTGCTGACCGAGGAGTTGGAGTGAAAAGCCGGAACAGTTTCTGAAAAATCAAAAAAAGCTTTGTCAAAGTTTACAATTTAACAAAGCTTATGTGATTGAACGTCTGAAGTCTTATGCTTTAGGAAGAAATACTTCTGCCATCATACAGCGGGCACTTCCGCCTCCACAGGCTTCGATAGTATCCAGGCTGGATGAAATAATTTCGCAATGTGCTTCAATTTTATGAAGCTGAGCTTTGGTAAGGCTTTGATGAGCCGAATTGCTCATAACTAAATAACGTTTATTCTCTTTTCCTTTGACCTGCAACATGTTTCCGGCGAAATTATTCACCTGGTCTTCGGTGATAAGAATGATGTCTTTGCCATCGGCCCGCAGGTTGTCGAGCACCATTTTGCGTTCCTGTTTATCGTCGATGCAATCGGCACAAATAACGGCAAACGTTTCTGCCAAGCACATCATGACATTGGTGTGATAAATGTGTTTTCGCTCACCGTTCACGGTTTGATAGGCTTCAAAAATAACGGGAGCCAAATCAAAATCTTCGCAAAATTCGATGAATAATTCTTCATCAGCCCTCGGTGAGAGTGCACAATAGGCTTTGGCATTATCACGGTCTAAAAGAATGCTTCCGGTACCTTCCAGAAAAAGTCCATCATCTTCGGCCGAGGTGTAATCCATGATCTCGTTGATGACAAATCCTTTTTCTTCAAGGATATCAAGTATATCTTCTCTTCGTTCCAAACGTCGGTTTTCGGCAAACATGGGGTATAAGGTTACGTCACCGTTTTCGTGAAAGGATATCCAGTTGTTGGGAAAAATACTATCGGGCGTGTCGGGATCAGAGGTATCATCTACCACAATTACGTTAACGCCGACTTTCTGAAGTTTTTCTACAAACGCATCAAACTCTTTCTGAGCTTTGGCATTTACTGTGGCGGGAGTTGTATTGTCTAACACTTTTTGATAGTAATTATTGACGGCCGTTTGCTCATTCATTCGGAAGGCGACGGGGCGGATCATGAGGATGGTGTTGGTGGTCTGGTTCATTTTTTTTGTGGTTTAGAGGTTGTAAGTTCTAGGTTGTAAGTTCTAGGTTGTAAGTTGTAAGTTGTGGGTTGCGGGTTAGGTTTTCCAGTTTTCCTCAACATATTTAATGAAGTTAAAAATTTTAGCACTTAATTCATTGTACCTATTAATTAAATTTTCATGATTTGGAATTACTTCTGGATACGATTTAATGATTTTTTCAATATGAAAAACAGTTTCTAAACAACTAGACCAAGAATAGGTGAGAAACTTTATAAAATCAGCTTTATATCTTTTCCTACCGTATCCTTCAACAATATTTGTTGGAACAGAATCAGAAGATCTTCTTAACTGACTTCCTAATTCATACATTTCATACTTAGGCAAAAGTAAAGAATAAGAATGTGACAAATAAAACAATTCTAATCCCAAATTATATATATCTAAATCTTTATAACTTGTCATTTAGCTCATTTTTGTTCAAACTTATAACTTACAACCTAGAACTTACAACCTAGAACTTATAACCTACAACTATTTATCTCGTACTAATGGAAGTGTCGAACACCTCAACAATCCTTCTTGTTTGGCGATTTCAGCATACGGAATTTCTTCGACGGTGAAACCGTTTTCACGAAGCCAATTGTTTAGGCGTGTGAAATTTCGTTCTGAAACTACAACATCGGGTGCGATGGAAAACACATTGGAATTCATGTCATACATTTCGTCTCGTGTAATGTGAAATAAATTTTCTTTCCCGAAAAGGTTTACTAAAAACACGTAATCAGCTTCTTCGCGGAAACCGCTTTTATAAATAATTCCTTTGTTTGTTCCAACCGGTTGAAAACAACAATCGAGGTGTAATGCATTGTCGCGTGCTTCAATTTTTGATTTGACTAAATCGAAATCTTTTACTTTTTTATGTGGAAATAATTGTTTGATATACTCCACGCCTTGCCAGTTGGTCCGGGCCGTGATGTAATCTTTGTAATCGGATCCTTTGTAGGTTCCGATAAAAATATAATCGTTCCACAACATCACATCACCGCCTTCGATATGCACTTCTTCAGGCGGCCGTACTACTTTTTTGGGATCGATGTGATCGATAACATATTGAATGGCATCGAGTTCTTTTTCTCTGTCGGGAAGAATGTTGGCTTTGATAAAAATATCATCAATAACAAAACCGATATCCCGGCTGAAAATCTGGTTGTAGTTAGGAATAATATCCGGTCTGAAAACTTCTACATCGTATTTTTTGAACACCTGATTAAACGCTTCCATTTCGGTCATCATATCGGATTCTACAGGATAAGTTCCGGCTAAAATATGTTCAAGTGATTTTGGGTCATAGGCTTCCTCGGCTGTAGGAGTTGGTCCGTTGTTTACTGCTGTTCCCAGAACCACGGCCCTCAACCGGGAAGTTTCGTTTTGAATGTTTAATGGTAGCATATACTTGCTTTTGTCTTTTGACAAAGATAAAAAAAGGGTTTCCAAAAGCAATAGTTGTTGTGGGATTAATAATTTTAGTTGTTGTATTTTAAGAATTTGATAAAATATAAAAGCCTTCTTTTAACGGAAGGCTTTTGTTAAATAAAATTGTGTTTTAGTTTTTAATAATTTTTTCAATTGATTCACCTCCATAACTATTTACTACATGAACGATATAGACTCCCGCTGGTATAGAACTTAAATCTATTTCAGCAAATTGCAAATCATCAAAATTATTACTGTATATAATTTTTCCGTCCAGTGATGATATCTTTATATGACTGAGATAATTGTTAATCATACTAATTTTGATTATGTCTTTAACGGGATTTGGAGTCAAGTTCATTATTTTAGGTGAGCCTTGATTTACTTGAATTTCATTTTTAATTATTTCTTTAGATTTTATTGGATTGTTTTTATAAACAAAAGTATTTGAACAACCCAAAGGATAGGCCGCAAACTGTGAACCATAAATAGCTTCAAAACCTTCTGTTAATTCCACAAAATTTTCAGCATGATATACAACTCCATTACCAACTACCCCATCAGAAAAAGTTATCAAATCTGAAGAACTGATCCAATCACCTCTTTCTTCATGAATCATTAATGCAATAGTTGTAGAGGATAATAATGTTGGTTGGCAACAATCTATTACACTGACTGTCATTTCTATTGGGCATTGAATAGGTTGACCTACATTTGGTGTAAAAGTATAAACTAAATCGCCAACTACATCAGTGCTTATAATGTTTGGACTCCAAATACCCACAATACCATTACCAACAACAGGAAAATCTGGAGCAAGTTCATTTAAACAAATGGGAGGTAAAACGGGAGGTAATAATACTTCTATTGAATACCCCAAAAAAGCATGTGTAAGACCATTATTGGTTTGATAGTCAATTGTAAAGGTAGTAATAGGATTTGAACAAAACCACGATGCATTTTCAGCATTACGACCAACATCAATTGTAGCTGTTGCCCCAGCCAAATTAGCAGTAACATTTACTCCTACAGGAGCTGGATTATTTGAAAAATTTATCCCATTGAATATAAACGAATCGTCCCAAGAGAATCCTAAATCAATGTCGACCATATTATATCTTGTTATTATAACTGGTCGATCAAAATTAAATATCAAATCACTAGATACACCTTGATTAGTTGAACCTATAGTTGAAAAAGTTTGAGCTCCATTAACAATTAAATTATTTTGATTTGCTGCAGGTGATTGAAAAGCAATAGGTATACCTGATGATTGTGTAGTAAAAACATTAACTATTCCAGCAGTACCTATAACTGCATTTCCTGAGTGGGGTGGTGGAACAAAATTCCATGTTACATAGTTTTGTCCGTACGAAACATTGCATATTTGAGTAACAAACAAGGCAACTAAATATTTCAAACATAAGTTTTTCATAATTAAATAGTTAAATTAAACTTATATTATTTTTTCTCCATTAAAACTTTCACTAAAGCTTTTAACTCCTCAATATCCTTACTTTGCAGTTCTAATTTTTTATCCTGTTCGATAATATACAACGTCAACTCTTCAATCTTACCCATTTGTTTGGCCTGCATCTCTCCTAGATCAAGACCTTTTTCTACTAATTCCTGTGCAGATTCAATTCCCGGTAAATGGTTGTTTGCTTTGATAA
>JAEYTL010000045.1 GCA_023434025.1 Bacteroidota bacterium | reverse complement strand
GCGGACTGAATACCGAACACGCTGCTCCGTAATTGGTAGACCACTGTAAGCCGGTAGCCGTAGGAACTTCCACTTTTACACGGATGCGGTATTCTGCTCCGTATTTGATCGAAATGCCTGTAAGCTGTAATAAGTTAAAACTCGCACCCGGACGCACTAACGTTGTGGTCTCAACCGCTACGCCACCTTCTATCAGCGACACTTCATACTCATAGTTAACCGCTGAAGGCACAACTTCTGCACGGATAATGTTATTCAACTGTGCCAGGGTCGTTCCACACGAACTCGCTGCAATTACTGTTGAGGGTACTCCGGGGGTCACCACTGTACATGCCGGACCATAAGGCATCCACTGTTCGTTTAAACGTACTGCTACCTCAACGGTATACACCGTGGCGTATTCAGCAATATCCGTGGTAGAGATCTGGAAAACATAGTTCGGACGTTCTACCTCACGAACCGCATTGGTTGTCGTATTGGTCAATCGGAAACGGTAACCGGTTCGGGAAACTCCGCTTGGAACACTGGGTGATACTAAATCGCCCCGTAGTACTTCGTTGATCGTACTTAAGGTTGCTCCGCAATTGTCATTACGCAATCGGGCTAACACAACCGGACAACCGTCATTCAGATCACCATTACAGTTTTGAAGGATACCGTCGTAACAGATTTCAACGGCTCCGGGGTAGATTGTATCGTCATCGTCATTACAATCACCGCCAACGGCTACATAGCCAACCGGTTGTTCAACGGCTAAAAGAGTATTGTCATCATCACCAAAACCATCGTCGTCGTTATCGGCATACCATAGGGAAGGAGTAGCCGTTAATACGGTTATCACATTGGAGTTTACGGAAACGGATGTGGCATCTGCCGAACGAACCCTGTAATAATAAGCAGTCCCCGGGTTTAATCCCGTAACGTCATAAGATGTTCCGGAAACAGAAACATTTTCATAGTTCTCCA
This sequence comes from Bacteroidota bacterium, assembly GCA_023434025.1. GTDB lineage: Bacteria > Bacteroidota > Bacteroidia > Flavobacteriales > Flavobacteriaceae > Flavobacterium. The sequence goes on along the minus strand of JAEYTL010000045.1, from coordinate 65,506 downwards.
CAAAACTGGATGTAAAAATATTTTGATCTCCTGTAACGGTAATATTATCCAGACCAATTCCCCTTGCTCCGGTTGCATCAGGAGTTTCAAAACGCAGGCGAACCTGAGTTCCTGAATAAGCATCCAGACTGTAGGGCGTAACTGGATTTAAACTGGAACCTGCCGCAGTTGTTGTTCCTAACACAGCCCAATTCTGTCCGTTGTCTGTTGATATAGAAATAACTACCTGGTTACTGTTTCCGGTTACGCCTCCAAAAGTTCTGATTAAAAAACTTAGCTCAACTCCTGAATAAGAAACCAGATTAAAAGGAGCTGTAATTAATTGAGAAGCCGGACTAATCATTGATAAAGCTCCCGACGATACGGTAACGGCTGTTTCTGACCAGTTTGGCATACCCAAAACACCCGTGTTGGATAATAGGGTTTGGTTCGGATTCACGGTATATGATCCAAAATCGGGAAAAGTACTCACATCTAATTGATAAGAAACAGCTCCTGTTACGGCTTCCCAATTAGCCGAAAAACTATTCACTGTTATATCAGAAGCATCAACTGCTATTGGCTCAGCAATCGGCAACGTGGTAAAAGAAGCTTGTGCAGTGTAAAAATACACATCATCTGTTCCTAGAACAAACGCTTTGAAATAGTATGTTGTACCGGTTGCTAATCCGGTGACATTTATATTAAATGCTCCTGCATTGAAAAAATCGGCCGTTTCAGAAACTTTAATACCATCACCATCTTCAAAACCGCTAACAGTACTGTAAAAAACTCCCCGTTCAATAATATCATTACAACCTGTCTGAGTCAGGTTTCCTCCTAAAAATGCCTGTGTAGCATTAACCGCTGAACTGGCTGGAGCGGTTACAGATGAAGGAAAATTAACTCCCGATGCCGTTGTATTCTGATAAACAACAGGAGCACCGCCACCAGAAATTTCAATACTGTCACTGTAGTCGGTTACCATAACAGGCGAAAACTTTACAAAGACCGTTTTAGCCGTTAAATCCCCTCCAGCATGAACAAAATCAAGTGTTGCAGCATATGCTCCGTCTATTGATTCAGAATAGGTAAAGCCTTCTAATGAGGCTATGGAAATATTTCCGGATTTGAGATTGATGCCCGAAATTATAAATTCACCGGTTTCGCTTTCCTGACCTGTACAAACTTCGTCAAAATATAATTCACCCGAGAGTGTCAGTATCTCTTCAACGGCATTGATGGTTAAATCGTTAGATAATAATGCTGTATTTGAAACTAAAATTACCGGATCAATTGCTATTGAAAAGTTCGTTATATCCGTATCAAAATCTTCGTCATTATATAAAAACCCCACGCTTGCTTCGGTTGAATTTATCCATACAACCTGATTTATGGTCAATCCGGAAGGAGCATTGTTTAGTGAGAAATTTTCAATCGCTAAAGAATTGGTTGTAAAAGAGTCATTAACAAGGGTTAGTGTAACAGTAGCGGTATTTAAACTATCTTCCGATAAATTTCCGGTTGCAGTAACAGCCGGGGCATCCTGCGAAAGTACCGGACCAATCCATTCGCCGGTAGCTTCCTCACCGGGTGATGAGCCCGATAAGGCAAACGGAGTCACGCCAAAACGAATATATTTTGATAAATCATCAATACCCAATGAATAGGCGAGTCCGTTTGCTCCGGGAATTGCCTCGCTGTTTGTACCTTCTTCGTCATCTGCCCGGTACCATTGATATACAGAAACCCCTTCATCATCGCTGTCAACATCTGTAAATAAATAAGCGGCGGCTAGCACTTCCGTTACATTTAATAAGCCCGATACGACAACGTCAGAAGCTACAGGTCTTGCGTTCACTAATTGCCACTCACTAAAAGAAGCTTCTCCCTGAAGTCCGTTCACATCTACAGGAGTCACTCCGAACCGCAGGTATTTTCCTTCGTCGGCTAACTGAATCACATACGTCAAGGCCGAAGCACCCGAAATTGCTGTTTGATTCAGACCTGAACTATTGTCTGCCACATACCATTGAAAAAGAGATTCCCCTTCTTCATCGCCGGGAAACTCATCATAATCATAATTACCTGTTAACGTTTCTCCGGTATTTAATAAGCCGGACATACCAGCCGGAATAGGGGAGGCGAGTGTTATTTGATGATTGGGATTATTAACTCCCGTATCTGTCAGATAAAGTGTAGTATCTTCCGATCCGTTATATTCGTATATCCTGACCCAATAGGTTGTAAAAGGATTTAAGTTTGTAACCGAAACCGAAGAACCGTTTCCGTTATAAACACAATAATAGCCGGAAGTTCCCAGCTGAGTCCCGGAAGGTGTACCGTTATTCCAATTGCTGTTTGCCGGATAATCCGCTCCGTCTTCAGGATCGTTTATACTTCCCTGATCATCTTCTCTAACAAAAACAGCCCGGTTTGTTCCGTCTCCATTAGCCCAATTTATTACGAAAGAATCAGATAATACGCTACTGAACGATATATTACCAGCCTGTTCAGACGGTGTACTGATAAGATTGACAGGGGTAATATCAAAACCACTTAGCCTGATGTTTCCACTGAATACAAAGCTGATATAAGTATTTTCAGGAATCAGAATACCCGATACGTTTATTGTTCCGCAAGTTCCGTCAACCGTTGAACTGGTTGAATAGCCTGTTAACGGTGTATATGTTCCGTTTAATGAACTTGCTGTCTGGATAGAAGACAATGTCCGCAGTGTAGAACCGCTACTGGCTCCATGTATCGCAATTTCCGAAATGGCAGAGCTCTGCAAATAGAAAACAACCGAATTCAGTTCGGTTCTGTAAACCGCACCGGAACAAACCGCACCGGTGTTTCGATTGGCAAATGTTCCTCCGGTTTCATTTCTGAACATAATGTCATTTGATTCAGAGAAGGTGTACTGTGAGAGACCGTTAACAAAGTTACTTCCTATACGAAGTTCTGTTACCTGTGAATAGGAATAAAACCCTATCCACATAAAGATCAAGTAAAAAGTGATACTTTTTTTCATACTCATTTGATTTTGTTTGTTTAGTTAATTTTTGTCAGCCAAAAACAAGACAGGCCTGTTTCTGAAAAAACACACCGGCTATTAATAAGTTATTGAAAATTATAGGTTTGGGGGAAATAATATTATGGGTTAATTATTTCAATATCATCAATCCTGAATTCAGGTCCTGACGTAGCTCTGCTGAACCTGATGCTCTGTATCGTATTAGGGACATTGGTTGATAAAACCCGTTGGTACCATGTTGCCGTTCCTGTTCCGGTAGGTAAATCTGAAATAGTGACATCAACCCACGACGTTCCGTTAAAATAATCAATGGTTAATTCGGAGCCGTTAGAGGCAGTTGTACTTTTATGGATTAACAATTGTAAGGTCAATGGACCGGAATGTGCCGTTACATCAATACCGCTGATGATAAAATCCCTGTTTGCATTGGCCAAGTAGAGATTTCCGGATCCGGATGCAGATGGAAAAACGGCTGTTGAAGGCAGTGTGTTTCTTATTTGCGGCTGTGTTGAGGTGGTTGAACCATACGTACAGGTAGCCGAGTTATCAAATCCGCCATTAGCCCAGTGTGTTGAAATATTGGTGTTGGAAGTTACATTGCCCATCGATTCAAAAAATACCGTTCCTATAACCGGCGGAATTCCAAAACAGGTTATATTTTCCCAGGTTAGTGTAGAACCATTAAAAAGTTGTAAACATCTCAATCCACTTGGAAATGAAACATATACGATCAATCCGTCTTCTGAAGCTGTTACCGGAATTAAATCCCGTTGAGCCAAGGTGACCCGCGGAGGCATAAAACCGCCAAAATTTGAACCGCCAAGATGACTGTTTAAGTCTAAAACCGATGAACTGTTCGGTGTTGTTGTATTGATACCCACCTGGGCTCTGGAGAGAGCAACACAATGTAAAAAGAACAATAAAATTAATATTTTTTTCATACTTATCTGTCATTAGAAATTAAGTAATTCTATTAAAAGCAATATTGTCAGTACGGTATTATTGTTCAGATTTGGGGAGGGGATAAGCTTGTGCTGTTATAAAAATTTATATTAAAAAAAGAATTGAAGGATAAACCGCCTGAACTATTTTCAGACGGTTTATTCAGAATAAAAATAAATATGAAAAAACTACTTCTTGATGATTTTTTTCTCTACAATTCCCTGATTGGTGTGAATTTTAACCAAGTACATGCCATTATTTAAATCGCTTAAATTAATCATAGATGAACCGTTTTCACTTTTAATCAGTTGTCCGATAATGCTATAAACAGCAATCTTTTCAATCGTTACCTCATCAGGCACTTTAATATTGAGCTCATGGCGGACAGGGTTAGGGTATAAAGCCACTTCGTTTTTAGAAATCTGGTTCAATCCCAGCGTAGTATATTCCGTTTTGATATAATATAAATTTGCTACACTTCCTTTGGTTATGGTGTGATTTCCGGGAGCAATTGAAGGAATGACAACCAGACCGGAAGAAGCGGTGTAGTTTACATTGTCCACTTTAATTGTTCCGTTAAAATTAGGGTCAAGCACCAATGTAAGTGAGGATTCTGCAAAAGTAGTATAACTGATAATGGTAGCGGATTCAATTTTTAAACGGGCCGTTAAAGTTAATCCGTTATAAGTGGTATTACCCGGGTTAGAGTTCATATTGGCAGATGTAAAAGAATAAAATGAGCTGTTTAAAACAGATTCGGTAAAATTGTGGATCTCTTCACCCTGTATATTTCCATCGCCTATGGAGATGCTTCCACTGGCAGAAACCGGTGTTCCGGCTGAACCGACCGTGGTAATCGTGAAATCAACTTCATCGGTCGGAATACCCGAAACAGTAACCGTTTTGTTGGCCATATTTTTAACAAAATCAATTCCGAAAGCCGGTAAACCGGTCACTGTAACATCTGTTGCTGTTCCGCCCCAGGTAAAAACCATATTGCTGATCGCCGTTCCTTCAGCAACCGTCTGGTCATTATTACTCGGGATAGTAAGCGTCTGACTGCTCTCTACAATAGGAGTTTCACCTTGTACGGCAACCAATGAAGAGGTATAATTGGTCAAGGTTGCCAATAATCCCGGATTAATGGCATACGAAGCATCATCAACCGCATTATCAAATGTCCAGGTAATGTCTCCGCCCGAAACCCGGCCGGAATACTGCATAACTTTATCTCTCGCCACTTCCGGCTCATCAATCACTAAACTATTGACATACAGAGCAGGGTTGGTATCAAAATTATTATAATTTGCACCACCTAAAAAGGCACTGATGTTATTGCCTAAAACCTCATTTCGGGATGATGCAACATAGGCATCAAATTGAACCGGACTGGTAGTCGGGTGATAGGGAATGAAACTTTGGGCCCCGATAATCACATTGTTGTAAGCCTTGATCATTCCGCCATGTTCACCAGAAAATGTTCCGGGTGCACCACCGGCGATATCAGAACCTTGTTTTGAAATAAGCATAGGGTATTTACAGTTTCTGAAATAGTTCCCTTCGACAAACAAAGACGATGCTTTGGTCGATCCGGCTCCGTATTTGGAAATTCCGTCAAAATAATTATTGTATATGTGAACCGTATGGCTTCTTACCCGGGGATGACGGCTGTCGGAATGATCATACCAATTGTGATGATACGTGATGTTTCTTGGTGTTTCCGTTCCGTTTCCTAAAAGATTTGATTTTCCGGTATCCCAGAAATGGTTATAAGAAATAGTTACAAATCCGGATCGCTTAACATCTAAGGCTCCGTCTCCTTTTGCCTGATCGGAAGCACTTCCGGGCAAACCATAAAACAAGTCACAATTATGAACCCAGATATATTCATTATCCTGCTGTAAGCCAATATTGTCACCTTCACCAGAATCCGTGAGCATAAAACCTAAATTACGGATTTCAATGTTTGTTCCTTTTTTAATACGGATACCCCAACCGTTAGCCAGAGCATCAGATCCTACGCCTTCAAATGTGATCGATCCGTTTACATTATTCTTATTTTCAATGACAATATCACCATTATACATATAGCTGAAACCGGTAATGTTCCCAATCAGCCTTACAATTAAAGGGCGATTGTCTAATCCCTTTTTAAACCCGTCCAGAATAGTCTGCAGTCCGACACACGGATTGGAAGTTGCACCGGTAACCGTCATGGAAACCGTATTTTTATTTTGTTCGGTAATGTATAAAATAACAGCATTAGACTTAACGGTTCCGTTCAGGTTATACCCGCCGGGTACTCTGCCGTTACTGTGTGCAAAACCGTTTCTGTCCTGTGCCAAAACGGTTACACTTTCAGAAACAGTCGGTTCACTTTCAACATTTGCCGTTACCGAAGAAACCTTAAAAGTATATGTACCGGCTTCAAGTCCTAAAATGTCTGCCCTGAAATAACTTCCGTAGTTACGGATAAGCTGGGTGTCAATCAATCGATCGGTAAATCCACCTCCGGTATAATATACCTTGTAGCTGTCAGCCCCCTCAACGGGCTCCCAGTTGATATAAGCGGTTTCCAACCATCCTGTGGTCTGCGTAATAGTGATAGTCTGTGCTTTCAGCTGAATTGAAAAGCAAAGAACAGTCAGAAAAAATAAAATTCTTTTCATAAGGGTAGATTTATTTAAATATAGTTTTATGTAATGGATTACACAAAACTATATATTTATAAATTACGTTCCAAATAAATTATCAATAATATAATAATTTTGTTTATTTTTTATGACATGTATTTTTTTAAGTCCTTATTTTATTGGATATTTCAACTACATCGATATAGTGCGAATTATTTAAAATGTCAATTATCGGCAAGAAAAATCTCATTACAACAGATTAATTTTTGTTAGTTTTTATCCGTTCCTTCAAAAATTCTCATTAAATTAGGCATAATATCATCCCGCTATTTGATTATAATTAAATGTAAAACCATTATAAATGTATTATTTATAATATTTAGCGGTATAATTTTAATTTTTCATTATTTATACTTATGTTTGTGTAATCGATTGCAATTTTTATTAACACATAAGCAATAGAAAATAATCAAATTTAGCTTATATGAAATCTTGGTTTAACCATCCTCTCCTTTATGTATTAATACTGAGTCAAAGTCTGTTTTCACAGATCAATAAGGAATATACATATTCAACAGAAAAGGAATATGATAAGCAACGGCAAAAATACCCGCAGATCACAATTGCAATTCAAAAAGCAACCCCAAACATTGTTGAAGAACAAAAGGATATTGTTTATCAGAACATAAACGGGAGAAAACTATCATTAGATTCATATATTCCTAAAGCACAAGGCAAATTTCCGGCTCTGATTTTAGTACACGGAGGTGGTTGGAAATCAGGAGACAAATCGATGATGCAGTCTATATCCAGAAAAATTGCCTCGTATGGTTATAACTGCTTTGCTGTTGAATACCGGTTGTCAGACGAAGTACGTTATCCTGCCGCCATAGATGATATTCTGGCTGCAAAGAAATTCATTACGGAAAAAGCAAACCTATACAAAACAGACACTACCAATATTGCTTTATTAGGTTGCTCTTCAGGAGGCCAGATAGTCTCGTTGATCGGAACAAAATTTTCAAATGGTATAAAACTGGTCATTAACCTGGATGGAATCCTGGCCTTTCATCATCCTGAATCTGAAGAAGGATATCTTGCTTCACATTGGTTAGGCGGAAATTATGAAGAAAAGCCGGCCATATGGGAAGACGCTTCTGCTTTAACACATGTTCACAAAAACATGCCTCCATTTCTCTTTATCAACAGTCAGTTTAACCGGTTTCATGCCGGCAGAGATGAAATGACCGAAAAAATGAAGCAGTTTCAGATTGAGACGGCTGTTAAAACCATCGAAGATAGTCCGCATACCTTTTGGTTATTTCACCCATGGTTTGATACAACTATCGGTTATATAATTCCTTTTTTAGATAGAATACTAAAATCATAATACAATGAAAGTCAATAAACCAATTCTTGCTTTTTCTACTCTTTTTAGCTTGCTGGCCTGCAAAAGCAATGCTCAGCAAGAGTCGCTGACCACTCCTAAAACCTATGCTGAAATATCCGTAAAAGAAGGAGGGAAGTGGCACGGCCGGAAATACGAAGGAGGAACGTTTAACAATGTAAACTACTTACGGGTTCCCGAATCACATACAGATCATTCTTTCTACATTCGCTATGAGGGGCCGGGCTGGGAAAGCAATAAAATAGGCTATCGGCTTTACCTGGATTGGCGGAATGCGATTGATATTTACGGGAAATTAACCGAAGAAATGATTCTGGCGGATGTCGGACAAGACGGATTTGATTCATACCATCAGATGAGCGACTGGGGAGCTGATATTTTAAAAGTGGGCAAAGGACTTGGAATTGGTTCAATCGGCAGGATGGTTAACGGTGAAATGCAACATTTTAAAGAGGTAGATTCTACTTTTGCATGGGTACAGAACGAAACCGGAAAGTCGGTTGTCCGTGTTGATTATTTTGGATGGAAGACAAACGGACAGCAAACAGATTTAAAATCGGAATTAACCATTTATCCCAACGAAAGGTACACCAGACACACGATTCAGTTTTCAAATGCCCTGGACGGAATTTGTACCGGAATAGTTAATTTGTACCAACTTCCGATGCTGCAAAAAGAGAGTAAAAATAAAAAATGGGCCTATATAGCGACCTATGGTAAACAAACCTTGTTTGACGATAATTTAGGCATGGCCATCTTTTATCAGGTTGATACGGCCGAAAAAATTTACCAGGGACCACATGATTATTTAATTCAGTTTAAACCGGCAACCCAAAAAACGGATTTTTATTTTTTAGGTGCCTGGGAGAAAGAAATAAAAGGAATTAAAACCGAAAAACAATTTTTTGATTACCTTGACGGATTATTAGACAGACTAAATAAATCAAACAAATTAGAGTAACTATGGAAGACCGAGTAAAATCAATCCGCGTTATTTTCTGGGGAATTGCTTTCATCACCCTGCTGATCGTTTTGTTTGTAAGTTGCAGACCGGCACAGGATAAAGAAATCCGAAAAGAAGTTTCCGGCAAATTAAAATGGTCTGAGCGAATGGCACAGACACTCATGATAAAACACCCGGAAGCCTATCAGATTGATGATAAAACAACTCCTAAATGGGATTATGTACATGGTCTGGTAATGACCTCTTTTGAAAAACTGTATGAAGAAACAAATAATATAGCTTATTTTAATTATGTTAAGGGATATGCCGATTCAACGATTGACTCCTCCGGAAATATTCCGAGCTATAAATTTGAGAACTTCAATATTGATATGGTTATTGCCGGCAATCATTTGTTCTATTTATATGAAAAAACCCAGGATTCACGCTATTTAAAAGTATTGCAAACTCTTCGTTCGCAACTGCAGGCTCAGCCAAGAACTTCAGAAGGAGGCTTTTGGCATAAAAAAATCTACCCGAACCAAATGTGGTTAGACGGCCTGTATATGGGGGCTCCCTTTTATGCTCGCTATAATGTTACCTTTGAAAACGGCAATCAGTTAGACGATGTTGCCAGGCAGTTTGAATTAATTCAGAAAAACCTGCTCGATACAAAAACCGGTTTACTTTATCACGGCTGGGATGAAAGCAGGCAGATGGCATGGGCTGATCAAAAAACCGGCACTTCACCAAACTTCTGGTCACGCTCATTAGGCTGGTATGCTATGGCTTTGGTTGATGTGCTCGATTATTTTCCGGAAAACCACCCTAAAAGAAATGAGCTGATTGGTTATTTAAATCGGTTGTCAGAAGCTTTGATCAATTACCAGCATTCTTCCGGATTATGGTATCAGGTAACTGATCATGGAAACCGAGAAGGCAACTATCTTGAAGCCTCCGGCTCAGCCATGTTTGCCTATGCCTTTGCCAAGGGTACAAACAAAGGTTACCTGCCCGGGAAGTTTAAGGAGCATGCCCATAAAGCATTTGACGGACTAACAACCCGATTAATGCAGGTAACCCCCGAAGGCTATACGGTACTCACACAAGTTTGTGCTGTAGCCGGATTGGGCGGAAAAGAAAACAGAGACGGTTCTTTTGCTTATTATGTGAATGAAAAGAAAAAAGATAACGATCCTAAAGCAACCGGACCTTTTATATTAGCTGCTTTAGAATTAAATCGGTAATATTTTGAAATATAACACATTAATTAACTTCGTTGTATTTTTACTTTATGTCCATTTTTTTCATTTCAAGTCATCAAATAAGGAATCTTGGGAAAATGTGATTTACAAAAGTAATATTATCCAGCTTGGCTCAACCAAAGCTGAACGGACAGGTAAACAGGCTTTATTTTCTCCGGAAAGTAAAGGTTACCGACCTGAAAAAAGTATAAATAGCATTATTGTAGCCTCAGACGGCTCAGGTGATTATATTACCATTCAGGATGCCATCAACCAGTCCAAAGCATTTCCGGATGAACAGATCCGTATTTTCATCAAAAACGGTGTTTACAAAGAAAAAGTAAAAATCCACGAATGGAATACCAATCTTTCGCTGATCGGTGAAAGTAAAGAAAAGACCATCATTACATTTGATGATTATTTCAGTAAAATAGGGTTGGGGCGAAACAGTACTTTTTATACATACACTTTATTGATTGAGGCTGATGATGTTGTCTTAAAAAACCTGACCATTGAAAATTCTTCCGGCGAAGTAGGCCAGGCAATTGCTTTGGGAGTAACCTCCAACCGGGTAGCTGTCGTTAATTGCAGCTTACTCGGCAATCAGGACACGTTGTATGCTTCCGGAACCGGAAAACAATATTACAAGAACTGCTATATGGAAGGTACCACCGATTTTATTTTCGGCAGTGCCACAGCTTATTTTGAAAACTGTCAGCTGCACAGCAAAAAAGATTCGTATATCACAGCAGCATCAACTCCTGAGGACGCAAATTTTGGCTATGTTTTTAAACATTGTATCTTAACTGCTGCTGATTCGGTTTCTAAAGTATATCTTGGCCGTCCCTGGCGTTTGCATGCAAAAACGGTTTTTATAAATTGTGTCCTGGGTGCTCACATTTTACCGGAAGGCTGGCACAATTGGTCTAAACCCGAGGCGGAAAAAACAACTTTCTACGGCGAATATCAAAACCGTGGAGAAGGAGCGAAGGCAACGAAAAGAGTAGCCTGGTCACATCAATTAACCAAAAAACAAGCTGAAAAATATGCTATACAAACTGTTTTATCTGAAAATGAAAGCAAGAAAAAGTGGTATGAGAATTTATAAAATTATCGTGGGAGCACTGTTCATCGTTATTTTGGGATGCAAAAGTGCCCAAACCAGCGAAACTTTTCAATCGCCGGTAACCATTTTCATGATTGGCGACTCAACGATGGCGGACAAGAAGAATCCCGATGAAAATCCGGAAAGAGGATGGGGACAGGTTTTACCGCAGTTTTTTAATGATAAAGTAACCATCCGGAATCATGCCGTGAACGGCAGAAGCACCAAAAGTTTCAGAGAACTGAACCATTGGCAACCGGTATTGGATTTGCTGAAACCCGGAAATTATGTCTTCATTCAGTTTGGTCATAACGACGGTAAAGAAACGGATCCTGCCCGTTATACCAACCCACAGACGGCCTATCGTTATAATTTAATCCGCTATATTGAAGAAACGAGAGCAAAGGGAGCCATTCCTGTTTTGTTTTCTTCCATTGCCCGGAGAAAATTTAACCCCGAAGGTGTTTTGCTGGATGCACATGGAAACTATACGCTGCAAGCCCGTTTAGTAGCACAGGAAATGAACGTTCTGTTCATTGATCTGCAATACCTTACTGAACAGATGGAAATTAACTATGGTGTAGAGGAATCCAAAAAGCTGCACCTGCATTTTGCACCGGGAGAACACCCATATTTCCCCGAAGGAATTACAGACAATACGCATTTATCTGTATTGGGAGCTACAGAAATCTGCCGGTTGTTTGCAGGCGAATTGCAAAAACAACGATTGCCGTTAGCCAATTATTTGAAATAAACGTATAAAAATTATATTTAAATCAAAAGCCGTCTCTTTAATTTTAAAAAGATCAAAGCAGTGATAAAAGCATCTCCCGATGCGGTATGCCGGTCGCTTTTTTCTATTTTTAAAATTTTGCAAAGTTCATCCAGACTGGTATGTTCATCTTCCTGTAACCTTCTGAATTTTTGATACATGGCATCGGTATCCATACTGTCGTTCCTGAGCTTTCCAACTTCTAAACGCTTCAGAGCCTGGTTAATCATTTCGATATCAAAATTTACGTGATGACCAATCAGGGTTGCATCTTTGATAAATTCCAGAAAACGGATAATTGCTTCGGCTTCAACAATTTTTTCTTCTTTACCTTCTTTTAAAATGCCGTGTATGGATGCCGTTTCCGCATTATAGACATCTTGTCGTAAAAAAAGTTCGAGTGAATCATTTACAATCACGGCACTGTCTATCACAGCGACAGCTCCAATTGACAGAATAACATCCTTGCGGAAATCCAATCCGGTTGTTTCGCAATCAAAGACCACATAACGCTTAGGCTTTGATTCATCCGGTTCCTGCTCAAAGTATGCGAGGTAGTTTTCCCAGAATTTAGGATAATCTTTACTGACTTTTTTAAACCAATCAAACACCATAATTTTTTAGGTAAAATAAGTGAGTTGAAAACGATTTTTAATAGCGTCCTGTACATCCCGGATCGGCTGGAATGCATTTTTAAGCTTTACTTTATCTGATTTTGACAACTCATTCAAATTCAGATACCTGCCATTGTTATTGTTTAGCAATCCTTCTTCTGTTCTAAAGAAAGAAAGGATTGAGAAGGCTTCTGCACAACTTTCAAATAAATCAGCATTCTGCGGTTCTGATTCAGCCATTTTTTTATAACGCTGGTAGGTATTATTAATCCCTCTGATGCCCTGGCTTAAAACCAACAAACGGGCAGCATCAATCAGAGGCATTAACGCACGGCTTTTAATGTCAAACGTATCTTTGTGTTCACCGTCATCTTCTACTAAAAACTGGCGGAAGAAACCTAATGGAGGAGGATTCTTTAAAGCATCTGTGCCCAGATAAGCCAAAAATAACTGGTTGTTATTTACATGGTGAAAAATGTTTTCCGTCATCAGATCGATCAGCTTTTCATCGCCATAAATAAAATCATAATCAAAGAAGATGGAGCACATTAAAATTCCTTTTTCACCGGGCTTGTTAATCCATGCATTATATTGCTTGTTCCAGTCTGTTACCGATTTACACCACATCGGATTGCTGGCCATCATTTCGGCCGGACAATATTCGTAGCCAATCTTATTGAGTGTTTTGGTTACTTTTTCGGCCAGTTCCAGAAAATATTTTTTCACATCATCATAACGTTCTTCTTCCACATCCTCAAAAACCAGGGCATTGTCCTGATCGGTCATCAGCAACTGCTCTTTGCGTCCCTGGCTGCCGATGTTCATCCAGGCAAATCGGGCAGGGGGCTGCTCATCCATTTTTTCAATGGCCAGTTCAACCGCCCGTTTAGTGATGGCAATATTGATTTCGCCAACAATATTAGCGATATGCTGAATCGGTATGTTTTTATCTAATGAATTCTGAATCAGGTCATTCAATTTTTCACGAACCGTTTTTAATTCTTTGGAACGGGTAGCTCTTTTGGTCTGTTTGAGCAACACTCCGGGGTTATTGGCCTGGGCAGCCACCACATCGTGCTCCGAAATAATCCCCATGATTTTAGATTTATTGGTTCCGTCGGCCGTTACACAAAGGTGACCGACATTGTGTTTAAGCATCATCATCTGGGTTTCGGCAATTGAAATATTTTCGGCTACTGTAATTACGGGAGCCGACATGATTTGATCGACCGTAACATCAATAGGAAAAAGACCCGTGGCTATTTTTGAACGCAGGTCTTTGTCGGTAACAATACCCACCGGTAAGTTGTTATCCTGGATAATTACGCTGCCAATTTTACTTTGCGTCATGGTTTGGGCCACGAACTTTACAACATCTTTCCGGGAAGCTGTTACCGGACTTTTTGTGTAGGCTATGGGTTGAAAATACTGTATTTCGGCATTTTGCTCGGTATAAATTACGTTTTCAGACACTAATTTGCCTTTATTTTCCTTGTCGTAAGGATTACGGGTGTTGGAGGCAAAACTTTCCAGTAAAAAACTCAATACTTCGGCATTTTGGCTCACATAAGGCTTAAAAACATCGATCGGTATGGCATACAAAAGACTTTCTTCCCGTGCTTTGGCTGTCATCAGGTAATTGTCTTTGGCAAAAAAGGGGCGAAGGCCGAGAATATCACCTTCATCACATTTATCAATCAGGGTCTCTTCGGCATCAGAGGTTACGGAAAGTCCGATTGCACCTTCTTTAACAACATAAAAGAAAGGGTGTGTTTTATCGCCTATTTTAAATAGAATATGGTTTTTTTCTACATGAACAACCTGAACTTCACTGGCTATATGAACCAATTCAGCATAAGTAAGACTGAAAAAAGGGGGGAAATTCTTCAAAAAATCTGCTATTCGTTCCGCAATTGAGTTTTTCATGGCCTTATAAATTAAAAGCTAAAGTTACATAAATTCTGAGAGTTGATTTAAAATTTATCTTCAGAATTGTTAACTTTATAGAAAATTGAGCCAAATGGATTATAAAAAATTAGTTTTAGCGGCAGGCTTTGCCTTGACCTGGTTTGCTTTGACAGTACAGTTTATCATTATGATGCAAAGCGGGGTAACGGGTGTAACTGACTCAATTATTCGTTTTTTTACTTATTTCACGATTTTGTCTAATGGGTTAACCGCTTTATCGTTTACCGCATCTTTATTTAATTTTTCTCCTTTTTTCAGTTCTTTTAAAGTCCAGACCGCTATTGCGGTTTATATCAGTATTGTTGCCATTGTTTATAATTCTGTTTTGCGTTTTATTTGGGAGCCAACTGGTTTGCAACGCCTTATAGATGAATTATTGCACGTGGTAAATCCGTTCATTTTTGTATTGTACTGGTATATGATTCAAATAAAAATGTCTTTAGCATACCGGTTTACTTTTAAAATTTTAATTTTTCCGTTCGTTTATCTGGTTTCCGTTTTATTGATCGGGCGTTTTTCAGATCATTATCCGTATCCTTTTTTAGATGCAAATCAAATCGGTTATTTAAATGTATTTATAAATAGTTTAGGCGTTACAGCAGCTTTTGTTCTGGTGTCACTATTATTTATATTCATAAACAATAGAAGGATTTAGGTCTTTTTATTTTTTCTATTTTACATAATATAAATTATAATTCAAAAAATACATTTCATTTATTTGAAAATGAATTGTTTACATTTCTTTAAAAATATCATTTTATGATCATTACAATAGATCTGTTGTATGACGGGTCTATCAATGAAAAATTAAAAACTTATAGAAAAATCATTCTCAATATATTTTCTTTATCAGGTTATTATGCTATAAATAAAAGCCTGATAAAGAAAATTTTAAAGTTAGTATAATAACCTTATACTTTAAAACGGGAAATTATAATTAAAACTTCATTCGCTGAATTCTGACCGCATTCATAATGGCTAAAAGTGCCACTCCGACATCTGCAAAAACAGCTTCCCACATGGTAGCTAATCCTCCGGCTCCTAGAACTAAAACAATGGCTTTTACTCCAAAAGCCAGTCCAATATTTTGCCAGACAATCTTTTTAGTTTGTTTTCCAATATGGATAGCCATCGGTATTTTACTTGGTTTGTCATCCTGAATCACCACATCTGCTGTTTCAATAGTTGCATCGCTTCCTAATCCTCCCATGGCAATCCCGACATCACTTAATGCTACAACCGGTGCATCATTCACTCCATCTCCCACAAAAGCTACGCTTTCTCCTTTGGCTTTGATTTCTTTTACCTTATTGACTTTATCTTCCGGAAGCAAATCTCCAAAAGCAGTCGGAATTTCCAATATTTCTGCTATGTGTTTGACAACCGTACTTTTATCTCCGCTTAACATGGTTGGCTTTACATTCAAAGATTTCAGTTTATCAATGGTACGTTGCGAATCTTCTTTGATGTTGTCTGCAATAGTTATGTATCCCACAAACTTGTTGTCATAAGCAACTGCAATGATTGTGTACACAATATCATTCGGATCCAGATCATATTTAATTCCGAATTTATCTATTAATTTGAAATTTCCTACTAATAAATTTTTTCCGTTTATGGTCGATTTAAGTCCGTGTCCTGCAATTTCTTCGGTATTTTTAAGTTCGACAGAATGGTTGATTTCTCCAACAAAATGATGGATTGCAGTAGCTACAGGATGCGTACTATGACTTTCTAAACTATTCACCATTTTCAGGATTTCATCTTTATCGAATTCCGAACCGAAATTCACTTCCTGAACCTGAAAAACACCCTCGGTCATTGTTCCTGTTTTATCCATTACCACATTTTGGATATTAGCTAAAACATCTAAAAAGTTACTTCCTTTGAATAGAATTCCGTTTCGTGAAGCAGCTCCAATTCCTCCGAAATATCCTAATGGAATCGAAATTACCAAAGCACAAGGACACGAAATTACCAAGAAAATAAGTGCTCTGTACAACCAAGTAGTAAACGAATATTCTGCTACAAAAAAATAAGGTAACAAACAGATTCCAACGGCTAAAATCACTACAATCGGAGTGTAAATTCGGGCAAATTTTCGGATGAATAATTCGGTTGGTGCTTTTTGAGAAGTCGCATTCTGAACCAATTCCAAAATTTTACTCAATTTACTATCCTGATAAGCTGTTGTTACTTTTACCTGACTTACGGTATTCAGGTTTATCATTCCTGCTAAAACCGTTTCTCCTTTTTGTTTGGTATCAGGCTTGCTTTCTCCTGTAAGTGCTGAAGTATTGAACGATGCGTTTTCGGATAATAGTTCTCCGTCTAATCCCAGTTTTTCTCCCGGTTTGAGTTGAATGATATCTCCGATATTTACCGATTCAGCTTTTACTGTTTTTGGATTATCATTTTCTAAAATTATTACTTCATCCGGCCTTTGGTCAAGTAATGATTTAATATTTGATTTAGCCCTTGAAACAGCCAACGTTTGGAACACCTCTCCTACTGCATAAAACAACATTACCGCAACAGCTTCGGGATATTCTCCGATAGCAAAAGCTCCGATGGTTGCTATTCCCATCAGGAAAAATTCCGAGAAAACATCTCCTTTTCGGATGCTTTCAAGAGCTTCTTTCAGAACGGGAATTCCAACCGGAATATAAGCTAAAACATACCAGACAATTCGTATCCAACCTGAGAACCATTCCTGAGGAATCCAGTTGTCAAAAGCAATTCCCAGCAACAATAAAACAAGTGAAATAACCGAAGGTAAAAACAATTTGAAAGCATTTCCTTCAAAGCCGGAATGATCGTGATCATGTCCGTCATCATTACTGTGCGAATGATCGTGTCCATCGTGCTCATGATTTCCTTTCAAAAGATTTTCGGCTCCTGCCCGGGTATAGATTTTTTCCTCCTGAGTACAGCAAAGCTGTTTCCCGTCTTTGTCATATGTATGTTGATGTGTCATAACTTTGAATTTATTTGAGGCAAAATTACAGTCAAAAAAGGTGCAACACTATTGCAATTCTTCTTCCTTTAAACAATTCTCACAAATTCCTTTTGCAAAAAGCCGGACTTCATCAATTCTGAAATTAGCTTTCAAATGGTCAGGCAGCGAAATATCTTCTTTACAAGTGGTTTGTTTACAGATTTTACAATAAAAATGTAAATGCCAGTCTTTATGTGTTTTTTCATCACATCCGTCGTGACACAAAATATATTTTGAGGTATTATTTTCCTGAATGCTATGAACAATTCCTTTTTCTTCGAATGTTTTAAGGGTTCGATAAATTGTTATTCGATCTGCATATTCAAAATGATTTTCGATTTCAGATAAAGATAAAGCTACCTTTTGAGAGTTCAGGTAATCATAAACCAGAATCCGCATACTGGTTGGTTTAGTATGTTTATCTATTAATTTTTGTTCAATGTTTTTCTTCATGTATTGAAAATTCAAATAGGTTACACACCTGATGGTTATGATCCCCTGATAAAAAAAATTGCTCTGCGACATTTTAAAAAATGCTGTGCTTCGGATAATTATTTTAGCCACAGATACACAGACTTTTTATGCTTTTATCTGTTAAAATATATTTTGCAGATTCCATAAAGTGGTTTAAACTTATTTTTTAATTATCTGTGCATCTGTGGCTAACCAAATAATAAGAATCATGTACTGATAAAATCCTAAAAAAACGGTTTCATTTCGTCTTCAATATTCCGTCTCAAATCCATTAGTTTTATGGCATATTGTTCCATTTTTTTGGCCTGTTCGGTTTGAGGTTCAAATTTGGGTACAACAACAGGCTGTCCTTCGTCATCTACAGCAACAAACACAATAACACAATGTGTTTTCTTCTCAAAATCGTTTCGTTTAATGTTACGGGAATAAACATTGATCGCAATATGCATACTCGTTTTGCCTGTATAAATAACTTCGGCTTCTACTTTGATAAGATGTCCGATTTTTATAGGAGAGTAAAAACGAATTCCTCCTACATAAACAGTGACACAATAACAGGAACTATAGGCACTGGCACACGCATAACCCGCCTGATCAATCCACTTCATCACGCTCCCTCCGTGAACGTTTCCTCCATAATTAACATCTCCCGGTTCAGAGATAAACTGAAAAATCATTTTATTTTGCATACTTAACTATTTGTAATAAAGGTATTCAAAAAAAGTGAGATCATCACAAGCAATGCTACTCCTGATTTTTGTAATCCGTTCCGATGCCGCACATTATATAAAATAAATCTTTAAAAATAAAATTCATCCGTTTAAAGAAACTTTGAGTCAAGGGAACAATCAGCACAGATAAAAAAATAATTTCGTAAATATTTTCTTAACTAACTGAAAATTAGAGATTAATAATTCACACAAATCTGTAAAAAAAGTGAATCAAAACCTACATAAATTTATGTTAAATAATAGTTTAATTCTTACAATAAAATCCAAAATATGCATTTTATCGATTATTTATGTATTTTTTTAACGCATTTCATCGATAAAAAAACACATTTCATCTATATTTGACATCGTAATACAATGAGCCACAACATTGTATTAGGCTAATAAAACTAAAACGTTTAATCCGCTAAACCCAAATTTAGCAAAAACTAACCTACTACTATGAGAAAAGTATTTACCTTTTTGGGTGCTCTTCTGTTTCTATACGGGGGTGCACAGACGACTACAGTGACTTACACCGCATCGAGTGCTAACTTTCCAAATCCTGAACGCGGATTTTATAAGTACAGTGATACCGAATCATCCTCTTCGAGTAGTTACAATCTTTTAAACCAGTCATCATTAACAAACTACCGTGTCAATCAGAACATTACATTGATTTTCAGGTATTTTTATTTAAAAGATTTTATTAATACTTCCATTTCGCAATCTTATCTGAATAATATGCAGACTGATTTTAACAGGATCCGTAATGCCGGTTTAAAAGCTGTTATCCGGTTTGCTTATTCTGATGACTATGGAAGCGGGGTTGTTTTAGATGCAACCAAAACAAGAATGCTTGAACACATTAATCAGATCAAACCTTTGTTAATTGCCAATGCGGATGTTATTGCCGTAATGCAGGCCGGCTTTATAGGAGCTTGGGGAGAATGGTATTACACCGGCCAGTCGGAATTTGGAGGCTGGGGCTACAACCAGACCAACCTGACTTCTGCAAATTATGCCCATCGGAAAGATATTACAGATGCTATTCTGAACGCATTGCCGAGTTCAAGATCTCTGCAGATACGTTATCCGAAAATGAAGCAGCAAATGTATAATACTGCCGCTCCTCTGCCGCCAAGTCAGGCGTATACCAACACCAGCCTGGCCAGAATTGGCCACCATAACGATTGCTTTTTATCGAGCAATACCGATGTGGGTACCTACACCAACGTAAACACCGAATATCCTTACCTTGATCAGGAAACCCGCTATGTACCTATGGGTGGCGAGACCTGTGCGGTTTTTGAATCGAGAACAAACTGTGCAACAGCTCAATTTGAAATGGCTAAATTTCATTGGTCCTATCTTAATTTAGATTATCATCCGAGTGTTATTAACGGTTGGCAGACCGGCGATTGCTATCAGGAAATTCAGAAGAATTTAGGTTACCGTTTTCAGCTTACCAGTGCCGTTCTTCCGCAAAGTATTCCCCTGAACAGTCAATTATCCGTAACGTTAAATATAAACAATGTCGGTTATGCCGCTCCGTTTAACGAACGAAATGCCTATATCGTTTTAAAAAATACGGCCACAAACCAAGTATTCTCGATAATGATGGAATCTGACCCTAGAAATTGGCAGGATGAATTTACGGTTACCGAAAACCTCAGCCTGCCGGAAGGAATCATTCCCGGAACGTATGACATGTATCTGCATTTACCGGATATCTATGAATCGCTGGCCAACAAACCGGAATATGCTATTCGTTTTGCCAATAACAACGTGTGGGAATCTTCAACAGGATACAACCGCCTGAACCATAAACTGATTATCAGCGAAACACTCGGTATAGCAGATGCCAACCGGTTAAAAGTTGTGCTTCATCCGGTTCCGGCAGATCATGAACTGATGGTTGAAATGGATGATGCCTCTGCATACAACTTTGCCGTTTACAACTCATTGGGTCAGCAGATCAAACTAAGTATGAACCAAAACGGCAATAAAGTAATTTTTGATACACAGGCCCTGACAAACGGTGTTTATTTTATTCAGTTTGATAACGGGCAAATACATGATTCCAGAAGATTTATTGTAAAACATTAATCTTAAGCATCATCTAAAAAAATAAATGATGAAGTACATATCATGAGTACTTCATCATTTTTTATTTAACTCTGTTTTTTTCTTTAAAACTGTGCTTTAACCCGAACTGAACTGTGTTTGAGTAGAATTTATCCTGATTGAAAATTTCAAATGCAGCAACTAAAGCAGTATAATTGAACAACCGGTAAGAAACGGTACCGGAAAAACGCTGAAACTGATCGGCATAATCATCAAAAAAATAGGCTGCTTCTAATTTTGCTTTAAAATCATTGGCTTCCAGACCGTAGCTATAGCTTAGTCCGCCCCCGCCAAATAAACGTTTATCCAGCATCCAATACGGGTAACCGTCACTCAAGTCGGCAGAACCTGTCTGAACAGACGATTCCAGAAACGGTATGAACCTGGATTTCTTCTCTTCGCCATCATCCCAGCCAACCCGTAAAGTAGCAGAAATATCAATGTTATTATCCGTAATAAAATCGGTATTATACTTGCTTTTCGTGTAATAATTAGATTCAATCCCCAAAGTAATATTGATTTTTTTCATCCAATAAACACTCTGGTACAAAACAGATTGAACGTGGTAAATTTCTTTGGCATGACCGGGTGCTGTTTGCACCGGAAATACATTTACCTGAGCGGAACTGAAATTTTTTCTGAATGTTTTGTTTACACCGGCTCCAAATTGAAAATAAGCCTGCTGATAATTGTCCATTTCAAACCTGATTCTTGACCAATACTGAAACTTTTCAAATGAAAACGGGTTTTTATATTGGTATTCAACCCCATATACTCTTGTGAATTTATTGTCATCCGAGATGATTAATGCTTCATTCTCCTCCCTGTTTTGCATACGCAGGTCAATCACGATGGTATCAACCGTTGACCGGATGAGCGGGAAAAATTCTGAGTAGGTGGCCGCAAAACGGTGCAGGTTCTTTTTCTTATCATAAAAATTATACGAATGCCGAGTTGTTAAAGAGGCTGTCCTGTCTCTGTTAGTTTGAATCTCGTTCTCAGATTCAATAAAATTACCGTATTTTAAGCGGTTGGTTTTGGTAACAGCCATTCGGACATTGTCTAAAAACAATTCCGGATAATTAGCCAGTAAATCCTGTTGCAGAAAATCATCCTGGTAAATTACATCTGCATTAAGGGCCTTTCTGAGTGATTCTTTTTCTTTTGATTCCGGCAATTCGCCGGCCAAAATCCATGCTTCTTTAAATTTACCCATATCGTGGTAATAATTAGCCATCAAAGCCTTTGTTTTATAATCGTCAGGATTTTTTTCAATATACGAATTGTATTCCCCGATCAGGTTATCATATTGCTTCAACTGAAAAAGCCATTCCATTTTACTGGCTATATCAATTTCGTTGCTGTAAAATGACCAGTCATACGCTTTCTGATAATTTTTTTCGTTGGCATAAAGCCACGTAATGTTGGTTGCCAATTCCCTGTAATCATCAGACGGCTCTATCTTTTCCAGTTCTGTCAATGCATTTTGAGGTTCATACCATAACAGGTGCTGAAGATAGTTAAACATACTTTGCTTACCGGTGTCAACACCCAAAAGTGCAATTAATGCCTGTTTGATTTTTTCGTTGTTCTCCGGGGTATTAAAATTCGCCACATAGCTGTTTAACAAATCTTTATCTCTCGGGTTAACCAATAATTGGGCACTCATCCACTTTTCCATGGCGAGATCATTCGGATAACCGATTATTTTGTCTAATTCCTGGGCATACATCACATTATGTTTGGTCGGGTATTTGGCACAATGCTTTTCAAGCATGGTCCAGACCTCATTTTCTTTGCTTTCCCATGACATGTATTCGGCATATTTGTTCCAGGTAGGATAATCAATTACAGCTTCGGAAAGCATACGCTGTTTCAAGGCCGCTTTTTCCAACCGGATCTGCTCTTCATAATTCTCACTACTCTCCTCCCCTTGTTCAAATTCTTTAACTTTCACTAGATAAGTGTAGTAATCATTTTGTACTTTACTGAAAATAAAATCCAGCTCTTTGTTTCTGTATTCGCGGTAATCTTTAATTTTAATAACGGGTTCATTGGTGTAAACAGAGTATAAAAATCCGTTTAAATAGCTTGTCTTTGAATAAATTACGGCAATTGATTTTAACTGGTATTCAATATTTTCTGCATTTTCAGCTGATCCGTAAAGAAACCAGTACTGGCTGTTGGACATTGAATTATCAGGATTCAGTTCTTCTACAATATATTTTCCGTCATTTGTTTTATGGTTGAATTTTGACGCTCTCCAGTCTAAGGCGATAAACCCTCCTTCTCCGGCATTTAAAAACCTTGATTGCGGAAAAGCCGTGGTAAATTCTTTAAAATATTTATCCAGTTCTGCCAATAAGCCTCCGGACTTCCCTTTTGTTTTACGCCAGCCCAATCCTTTTGCATTCCGAAGGTCGAAATCACCGGCACTTTTGTTAAACGGACTCGGAATCTGGTATACATCATCCGGGTGCACAAAATGATTCCAGATACCGGTGTACAGATACATCGATTGAATGTTGTATTTTGAATCATCATCTATTTCAAATCCGCTTGAAATCCGTGGATAATCAAACATGCCGTGATGATAGGGATCAAAATCAAATTCCCTGTTTCCGCCATCATAGGTTTCTCCCAAATACAAGCTGCACATAAAACTAATAGAGGGCAACCCTTCTTTAAGCCTTTTCAATCCCATCTGATCGATATAATTTGACGGAGGTACATAGGAAACCGGTAAATTACCAAAATTACTCACTTTCCATTTTTTCTGAACGCCTTCGAGTGCCGTCACAATAAATTCAGGCTTCTTCCAGTCTCTTTTTACCAAAGAAACGTGGTTATAACCATGAAATCCCAGCTCGTGCCCGTTTTTAATACAATCCCGCATCAACCAACTGCTGATGGGTTCTACCTTACCGCCACTTGAAATTTTTTTGGCATCCCATTGACTGAAAAGAAACGGCGGATCTGTCTTGGCATTGTAGTCAAAAGCCGGAACAGCCGTATAACTGATCTGGTATTTTTTGGCCAAATCCTTCATATCGGGCCACCATACATTTTTTACAAAATCAGAGATAGAAAGGTTCATTTCGGATTTAATAGGCTCCATTTTTGTATCATAAAGCGGAGAAGGAAAATCGTCTAAAAAAACAGTACTGGTATTGGCTATCGGATAAGGGATTCCCTCTAATCCCATCATCATGCCTGAAAACAGTATACCTCTGTCCATTTTTTCCAGTTCAAACGTCGAGTTCAGGTTAATCACCCTCCCTTTTCCTGTCCGACACTCTAAAATAGATGGATAAGAC
This sequence comes from Bacteroidota bacterium, assembly GCA_023434025.1. Classification (GTDB taxonomy): domain Bacteria; phylum Bacteroidota; class Bacteroidia; order Flavobacteriales; family Flavobacteriaceae; genus Flavobacterium. The sequence continues at coordinate 41,235 of JAEYTL010000045.1, read as the reverse complement.
GTATTATTAATGGAAGTGGCATAAACTTTAATCTTTGTCATATCAAAATTTTCACCGCTCATTCCAAAATGAATGATTGATTTCCGGGTTGAAGTTCCGGCCAGGGTCGGAATAAAATTTTCCTTAAAACGGATTCCCACAGAAGTAACATCGGTTACATAATCTGAATTTGTTTTCATCCCGATCATAAAACCAAAACGCTTGTCTTCACAGGCATACGGCAGGTAAAGTGTACCGCCGTCTGAAACAAATTTCAAAAGCTTTGCCACAGAAGCATCATTTAGCTTCTTCGTTTCCAGCACACAAAGGACTCGGGTGGACGGAGCTATTTCCAGATTGGCATTCCATGCTTTGATGTTGATGTTCTTAAATGGTATCTTGGTATAATTACACACCTTTTTGAGGTGGTTACTGTACTTAACACTCATCGGATTTTCAAAATCTACAATGTATTCTACCAAAGGCGGAAGATTTAAATCAGTATCCGAGTAGTGTTTTAATAATGCATTTTTTCCGGCCTGATCTTTTGAAAATAAATCAATATTATCAGGGTTTATTATCGCATCAAAGTCGGCACAGCTTGAAAAAATCAACACAAAGGCCATCAGGCTGCATATGGCTAATCGATTTAGGGTAGCACGGGTTTTCATACTTAATAGATTAGGTCATCAATCTTACTTGATTTGGGTTCGTTTTCAATTTCATATACGTTTACAAAGGGGCTTTCATAATACAGCGAAACCTTTCTCCCCCTTTTTTCCAACGTTTGGATATGCTCCTTCAGCAACGGTTCTAACTGATTCTGATCGGCAAAATAATTTTCTTTTTCGGAATTGTCATGGTACACAAACACCAAAACACTCTTAGGGATTACATACTGCGGATTTTCAATAAAAAACCTCGGCTTCTTCTTGTTATGGTGATAAATAGAATCACTTTCCAGGTAGCTGAATAAAAAATCTTCATAATTGATAAAGAAATGTTTATTTATACTCATGGTTTGAGCAATATTGTCATTGACCACGGCATAACTGTATGGAAAATATTCGTGTAAAATTTCATCATAGGCATCCAACACCATCCGCGGGGTTTTGTCTGAGGTTTTAACATTGCTCAGCGGTTCCTTTTGTGAATATAAAATTCCGCCAAAGACGAGCAATGAAACCACTACGGCAATCGGTATTTTAAACTGAAGTACTTTCCTGTAGGCCGGCTGCAGCAATCTCAGCAAAACCGCTACTGTTATTCCGAAACAAACCGGAATTAAAACAGACAGTGCCAAACGAAGCAAATCTGTATCAATCCATTCCACATGCATAAAACTCAAGGTTACCAATAGATTAAAATACAACATAAAGACCAAAGAAGGTTTCCATGGTTCTTTTTTATACCAAATTAAAAAAGGCAAAATGATAATACTGAACAGTGACCCATACTGGTAATACGTAATCAATTCATCAAACGGTATAATCAAATTAGGCATATAGGTAAAAGATGTCACCGAAATTAAACTCGATTGCAGAAAGATTAAAAAATCATTCTGATAATAATCACACATCATATAATACATCGCCAAGACACTACCTGTTCCAATAACATAGGCTGAAAGAGCAAGCCATTTGAATGAGAGATAATGTTTGTTTACAAACACCAATGCGATGATGAAAAACGGCGGCATCAGAATTAATAAGGTAAACAAATCGATTAAACCAATGGCAAAAAAGCAAATGGTTAAACTGATGAAATAATTGGTCTTTTTAAAGTTTATGGCATCCGGTTTAAGGGTATAGACCATACAAGGTATTGCAAATGTCAGTCCCATCAAAACAGGTTCATTCTGCAATAGGTAATGAATTTCAACAGGTGAAAAGGTGTATAGAAAAACATAGGTAAGAAAAGCGATCATGGGAGCCAGAACCCTGGAGGGAGTAATCTTGCGTATTGTCCAGAAAACAACCAGGCTCAGTATGATATCTTCTAAAATTGCTAAACTTTGCAAACCTACTTCCGGGCTAACATCCACTAATTTGGAATATAAGTTGCTGACAGCCAGCTCTCCTTCAACCGAAACAGTACCATCAAACCAAGTATTCTCATCAAAAAGTATGAGTTTATTCAGGTTTGCCACCCATAAATCTGAAAGCAGGTATGTATCATAAATATAAAAATAATACCGTCCAACAAAGGCCATAATAATTAAAATCAATACGGCATAAAAAATAAATACACGATCATCTTTTATCTTTTTAGGTCTTTCCATCTGAAGAAGTTCCCGAACAGGTTTTCTGTTTTCACTGTTTTTCAGGAATTCAAAAAAGCGTGACTTTGCGGTATCTTTAAAATAACGGACAGGGTTTTTAAAGTTTTTAATCCCCACCACATCTACCACTATGATAAAAGACATAATAAGCACATAGTTGATGAGGCTGTAAGCACTGAACTGAATGAGTACAAAAACAACAACCAACGATAAACTACCGTACTTAAACCATTCATTTACAATAAATTGCAACAGGTTATGACTATACTCCCGTTTGACCAACTTGTTGTTGCAATAATACAAGAACATCAGCAGCAAAACGAGCCGTATAAAACCTACTAATATGGAGCTGGAAAGTATCATGGTTATCTGGTAAAATCGGGAACAGACTGTAAATCTATTTTTCCTATAAAATACTCAAAACGGGTAGCAGATAACCGTTTCACGATGTGCTCAAAAAGCTGTTTACTGTTGGCATATTCAATCAGCAGAACGGGAATTTTATATTGGTCATTAACTGCTTTGATACGCTTTAACCGTTCGTTAAAATCATTACTTTCCCGAAGCTTATAAGTGTTGTCTTTAAAACTATAATCTGTTGCAACCGATTCAAACATAACCGATTCGATATAATTTTTAGTATCCGGAATCAACTCTAAACCGGCATTTTGAACCAATACATGATTGGGATATTGCTTTTTAATTCTTTGTATCAGGTCAACCAGCTCATTACGCTGAGCAGCCTGAGGCCCAAAAGACGAATAATTATCGATATTATCTAAAAACAAACCATCAAAACCTTTTTCTAATACTTTTTTTATCAAGGTCATCAGGACAACCGACGTAGTGCTATCCTTTAAATTCAGATAATGGCTGTCCCAATTGTTGTTTTTTCCTAATGTCCTGTTTTTTAACAACTTGTAATGTCTGGCATTACTGTTTACTTCGCCTAAGCTGATGTAGGCCAGAACGTTCTTATTCTGTTTCTTGATTTGCTGAATTTCTTCTTTCCTGAAGTTTTTTTCTTCTAAAATAACGTAATTATAGCCTTTGATTGCAGCAGGGTTCAGTCTGCCGTAACAGACCAAAACAGTACTCTTATTTGCAGTATTACTGAAAACAGGCGTAGCTAACAATGACGGCAAAAGCCATAAAAACAAATTAAAACGACGCATAATAGTGATAATCAAGTTTTTTGAAAAAGCGGAAAATATGTTTTAATGTATAAAGCATAAAAAACAAGGCTCCGGCCAACATGCCCACAACACTGTATTCAAAACTGACAAACCGGCTCAAAACAAACCCGATGGTCAGGTTAATCACAATAGCATAAATGATTCCTTTCAAAGGTTGTTCTGTTTGACCCAAGGTAAACAAATATAAAGTATTAAGCATTCCCCAAGCCAGAAAAAAATACCCCAGCCCTCCAAGATAAGTTACTTTTACACTCAAAGTTGCCAGTTCTTCATGAAACTGGCCTTTGTAGCCCCATGGAGCAAACATTAATTGATAGATAATGACAAGAATAACTGTAGCAGTAGCCAATAAAATAAGAATATTCTGCCAGTATAATTTATACAGCTCTTTGTTAAAAAGCTTTGCGTTTTCAAACTGCACTAATTTTTGCGTAATGTCCAGAAAGCGTGTAAAAGAAGCAATGCTGAACTCTAAAACACCGGATAACAGTAAGAAAACCAAAATAGCCATATCCATACCCAACTCATAATCTTTTTCAAAATAGACCAGAAAAGGAAGCTGTCCCTTACTGGTGGTTGACCAAGCCAGTATTCTGTCGATAAAAATAAACAGGTAAATACAAACACCGTATAAAAAATACCGGTGATTCTGATAAATAAAAACGGATGTTTTAATTTTTAAATCTGCTTTAGGCGGATGTTTCTTTAAAAGCCCACGGAAGAAAAAATACAAATACGTTTTAGCCGATATCACAGCAATACTGATTCCGAACCAGTGCGTATAATAAATTAGTAACGAAGAAAATTTGTTTAGCAACACCGTAACCAGCGTTCCTAAAATAACCGAAATGGTAATCATCCATCGTTGTCTGATAGTATGCAATGGTGCTAAAACCAGTAAAAGTACACCAATCAGAAAGGCATAGGTAAAAACAATGAATAATACTTTGTAAGGGTAAATATGAATAAAGAAATTAATAAACAGAATAACTGCAAAAACAGTGAAAAGTGTCTTAATTCCCAACTTTAATAAATAATCAATGGTTTTTTTGGTCATGGAATAATCGTGGTAATTCCAGTAAAAAGTAGCCTGACGACCAATAACCTGTACAAATCCACCGGTAGAGACAATACCAATTATTACCCCCAAAACAACGGCTGTGGATTGTAAGTGGTTAAAGTGAACGTGTGTCCATAACGAATAACCAAAAACAACAATTGCCGCAATTTGAAGAAAAACCGGAAGTAAGTGAAAAATTCCCAACGGATAATATTGGGCAAAGATTTTAGCTTTGACAGCCATGTAATCCGACAACTGAATCGTTTTCGGATTAGTTTCAATATATTCACGCTCCCTGGCATTCAAACTCTCTTTATGCTCCAGAGAGGTCGTGAGTTGCCGGTAAATATAATTAGCCAAGTCCTGAATATCTGAAACACCGTAATCGGCTTCCGTATCAATATCCCTGATGCCAAAAGATTCGATAGTAGCGGCAACAACCCTGCTGCTGACCGGCTTACCTATTTTATCTTTTACATTATCAATTAATATTTTTATATTTTCACTATGCTTTTCCATTTTGCATTAGTAGAACACATATATATTCTATTTTGGTTAGGTTTGAGATTCAGATGTAAATTTGGGAGGGGTTTTATGAGGCTTTTACAGATTCTACTTCATTTAAAGACGGGATTAAAATTGGCATTTGTACTTCTTTAACTTCACGGGTTACTATTCTTTCATAGACAGCTTCATAAGCGTTGACAAATTTACCAATCGTAAAGTTATCTATTACTTTTTTGCGGGCATTAATTCCCATTTGCTCTCTTAACGCTTTGTTATTAAGAAGCTCTACTACCCTATTTCCTATTTCTTCAGCGTCTTTTGGTTTGCAGATAAAACCGCATGATTCATCCAATGCCTCGGTAACACCACCAACGTCAGTGGCTACGACCGGGATTCCGCAACTCATTGATTCTAAAACAGTATAGGGAAATCCTTCCGAAATAGAGGTTAAAATCGAAATATCACCTTCTGAAAAAAGTTCACTGGGTTTCTCATGGTAGCCGGCTAACTTGAAATTATCTCTCAAATCCAGTTCATCGATTAACCGTTCACAGGCAGCGGTATATTCCGGTACGGCATTATTGTCACCATAGACCAGATACTGAATAGCAGGTATCTGCCGTTTGGCCACAGCACAGGATTTTATCATCGTGATAATATCTTTCAGATCAAAAATACGGGCAGCCGCCACAACAGTAGGAATATTTTTTAAATGTTCCGGCTTTGGCAATGGTTTAAATACATTGTGATCAATACCATTGTAAATGATCTCTATTTTGTTCGGATCTGCTCCGTACATTTTTTCCCATTTAATGTTGAATTTGTTCACAGACAATATTTTATCTGCTTTGTAATAAACCAGTTCCGTTACACATTCTGAAAACTTAATCAACATTTTTTTCAGGAAAAAAGAATACTCAGAAGAATTGATTGCCAATAAACGCTCACGGATAAAAACACCATGTTCCGTTACAATCATTGGTGTACCGTATTTGTATTTCAATACTAAAGCCGGAATTACCGGAAAGCCGGACAATGTTAAATGAGAAACATCAACCCGCGGAACATCAACTGAAAGCGGTATAAGAAATCGGTAAATCCAACGCATACCGGAGGTCAAGTCAAATAGTGACACCTTCTCATTCTCCTGTTCAGCATTCAGATCCGAAACCATATAGCAGAATGTACGCCAAACCGGTTCGCTCTTCATTGTTTTTTTGTAGTCGTGCTTTTGAAAATAACGCCACATTTTATGGATTGTTTCATCAAAAGCCCTTACATCTCTGTTTGCAGAGAAAATATGTCTCAGTAAATCCTGAAAAACAGGAATGAAAACCTGGTTAATTTTGTCCAGGTCATTTTTCTCTTTAAGAGAGATAATTTTATAATATTTTTTACCGTAATCAATCATCTCCTGGGGCTCCATAGGAGACCATAAAGGTACCTGAATAAGGTTTTTTACATTATCACTCAGCTTGTATTTTGTTTTAGATTCAAACTCAGCATTGATGGAATAAAGTGTAAAATTTGAATTTTTAACTTCATTGCAAAGCATGTGTGCCCAAGTAGAAACTCCACCGCCATTAAAAGGATAGGTTCCTTCTAAAATTAACATTACGTCGTGCTTTTTGCTCATAACTTTTACATAATAAAATTCCGTTCGTCGATGAATCTGCCTATGCAGAACCAGACAAGTTGGTGCACTTTAACAATCTTAGGGTGGTTTTGTGGTATTTTTTGGAACGCCGGCTTTTGGGGACGACTTCTAAAAAGTTTTTTAACTTAATAAAACGATATTAACATATAATTAATAAAACTTTACACGGTTAAAAGACGATTCAAAAGTAGAGTTAAATCTAAACAGCACAAAATAAATCCTTTGAAATCTGTTGAAAACACTCATTTCATCGATGAAATGCATACCCTTATAGATGAGTAACTTATATTACCGATTAACGGCAAATCAATTTTAAAAGAGAATGAAAAAAGGTGATATTTTAACCACTAAAAACAGTGAAATTATTCGTCCGAAAACAGTTTTTCTCTGAATTTTCGACCAATGACAATTAAAAGTCTTGTTTTGTAATCATCAATCAACCAATCACGGTAATTTTTGGTAGAATTACTTAAACAGTTAGTGAAATGACGTACGCGACTCTCAATATCATCAGACAACTCTCTGGCCAAGCGTTTTGCTTCAACCAGAGTCTCGGCATTGTCTACACACATCAATGCATGATGATCTATTGATTTGTCAATCACAACCTTAGGCCTAAGGTTATTGGCAATAGCAGTCCGGTATTCCGACTCAACATCGAATGTCAAATCGGCTGTATTACTAAACTTCGCCTGTAATTCCGGAGGCATTTTGTAAAAGAAATTCATTTCGATTTCTGCATCCCCTTTCAGGTTGTGTATGTATTGTTCCGGGTATTTAAAAATATGCTGCCAATCCATTTTATCCGTCCAGAGTCCGAACCGTGCAGCATTATTCCCCAGGTCAATGATTGTGAATTCATCTTTGTCCGGAAGTTTTCTGGATCCCCTCCCTATCATCTGAAAATAAAGTGTCAATGATTTAGTGGCCCGGTTTAAAATAATTGATTCCACAGTAGGCTCATCAAATCCCGTTGTCAGGATACCTACAGATGTTAAAATAGCATCCGGCGTATCTTTGAACCACTTCAGAATCTCTTTTCGCTCTTCATTGGAATGTGTATTATCCAAATGCCTGATATGGCTGAAACCGGCTTCCTTAAAAACATCTAAAACTCCCAGAGAGGTTATGATTCCATTATTAAAAATTAATGTTTTCTTGCCTAACGAATGAGCCGTATAAGCATGGATCAGTTTTTCCTGCATAGCCATGTTGGTATAAAGCTCATCAGACGACTTAACTGTATAATCACCGTTGATTCCAATTTTTAATGAGGTAAGTCCAACATCATAGCTATATGTTGTTGCTTTAGCCAGATAACCTTTGTCTATCAACGAACCGATACTGTTCCCTACAATCAGTTCATGGTAATTCTCGTTCATCGGCAATTTGATGTTTGAGCTCAGCGGTGTGGCGGTAACACCGAGAAAAAAAGTGTTTTTAAAGGCGTGGAATAACTTTCTGAACGAATTAAAATGAGCTTCATCAATGATCAGTAAACCCACATTATCAATGTGCAGTTTTTCATCATTGAGACGGTTTTTTAAGGTCTCTACCATGGCCACAAAACAGGAATATTCATCCTGATCCGGCAATTCTTTGACAATGCTGTTGATAATTTTATTTTTAACTTCAAACCCTTTCAACATTTTAGAAGTCTGCTTGCACAACTCGATACGGTGGGTAAGCACAACTACTTTTTTATCATACTTTTCCAGATAACGGCGGGTGATTTCAGAAAAAATGACGGTTTTTCCTCCACCGGTTGGTAATTGATAAAGCAAATGATAATTGTGCGGGGCATTCTGAATCTTATCAAAAATCAGATCAATATCACCCAACTGATAGCTGTAGAGCTTTTTCTTTGCCTCAATTTCAAGTAATATATCTTTTTTTGACATTCTGAAAATTTAAAAATTCAATTTTTGCAAAAATAAGCAGATAAAGTCCTATTATTCCATTTTAAGGTTAATAAATTTTTAAAAATCAGTTGCATGATTGCCAAAAGGTTAAATTAAATATAAAATTAATTAAAAACAGTTTCCGCACACTCCACATTCAACGAATATTCTTAATTTTACAGCCCTTTTAAAAAGCCTTTAAAATCCGTATGAAGTATAAAATTAAAATTACACCGATAGACAAATGGGTAATTGATCCCGTTAATCGTTTTATCGGAAAATCAACTACGGGCGGAATTGTTTTATTCCTTTCGGCAGTTGTCGCTTTAATTTTAGCTAATTCGCCCTGGAAAGATGCTTATCATCACCTTTGGGAACATAAAATCAGTTTCGGAATCGACAATAATTTCATGCTTGACAAAACGCTTCATCATTGGATTAATGATGGCTTAATGGCTGTTTTCTTTTTTGTGATCGGTTTAGAATTAAAACGTGAAATCATTGGCGGTGAATTGTCTAATGTTAAAAAAGCTATACTCCCGATTGTAGCCGGTTTTGGCGGCATGATCTTTCCGGCAATAATTTACCTGCTGTTCAATCCGTCCGGCGAAGCTCACAACGGTTGGGGAATTCCGATGGCAACAGACATTGCCTTTGCGTTGGGTGTACTTTTTCTGTTAGGCAAAAGAGTTCCCTCTTCGTTAAAGATTTTCCTCACCGTTTTAGCCATTGCAGATGACCTGGGAGCCGTATTGGTCATTGCCTTTTTTTACACCTCAGATATTTCATTTACAAGCCTGATCGTAGGTTCTGTTTTTCTGCTTTTATTGATTTTGTCTAACCTGCTCGGCGTTCGCAATACATTTTATTACGGTATTTTAGGTGTTGGCGGTGTCTGGATGGCATTTTTATTATCCGGTGTGCATGCTACCATTGCAGGAGTTTTAGCCGCTTTTACAATTCCGGCCAACGTAAAGGTAGATGAATTTGTCTTTATTGAAAAAATGAAAAACTATCTTCATAAATTCAAAAATGCTGACCCTAATGATGTTCCGACCGTAACACCGGAGCAGCTTCATATTTTGGAAGATATGCGAACACTGTCCAAACAAGCGATGACGCCCTTACAAAGGTTAGAACACGGTATGCATCCTTTTGTAACCTTTATTGTGATGCCCATCTTTGCCCTGGCAAATGCAGGCGTTACCATTACCTCTGATTCCACCAGCTCCGGGATGAGTTATGTAGCCGTCGGGGTTATGTTTGGCTTGCTATTGGGTAAATTTATCGGTATCGTAGGCACCACATCGCTCTTTATCAAACTAAAATTAGCAAACCTTCCCATCGGCATGACATTTAAACATTTAATCGGCGTTGGTTTACTGGCTTCCATTGGTTTTACAATGTCATTGTTCATCGCCAATTTAGCGTTTACCAGTCCGGAGTTAATTCAACAAGCCAAAATCGGAATCCTTATTGCCTCTTTAATTGGTGGTACGGTCGGATTCCTTTTTTTATATTTCACAAACAACAAATCAACAATAAACATTACAGAAACTGATATTCCTTAAAATTATGCAACGCGAAAGAATTAAAAAAAATAAATGGAGACAACTCCACATGTATTACACCTATACCGGTTTCTATAAGTTCATCCTTGACGGCTTAAAAAGTGCTTTTTTGCCTACAGTCCTTATCGTCGGAGCATTATTATATGTTCATTATTATGTGATCGACATCAACGAAGCACTGACCATACTCACACAGCGATACAGCGACCTGACCATCTTTTCGGTATTCTTTGCCTCCGAATCAATTCTCGGCCTGATTCCGCCTGATATATTTATTGCCTGGACCAAAAATACAGAGTACCCGATTCTTTACCTTTCGTTACTGGCAACTTTATCCTATTTGGGAGGAGTCGTTTCTTATTTGTTAGGAAAGGCCATGCTGATCATCCCTTCTGTAAACCATTTTATGTTCAATAAAATGAGAAAGCACATAACCAACATGCGAAAATGGGGAGGTTTGTTAATTGCTGTCGGAGCCCTTTTACCATTGCCGTTTGCCATGGCATCAATGGCTGCCGGAATGATAAAATTTAATTTTAAAAATTTCCTGCTGTTTGCCTTGTTGCGTTTTCTTCGTTTTGTGGTTTACGGATTTGCCATTTATCAAATGTTATAATTATGTTGGATTTTTTTAAAAAAACAGCTCTTTTAGAAGGACTCTCGTTGTTAGCTCTTTTGTTTTTTGCCATGCCGATGAAATATTTTGCCGGTCAGGAAATATATGTAAGAACCATCGGGATGGCACATGGAATTCTTTTTATAGCCTATATCGTAATGGCCGTAATACTCAAGTTTTCCCTGAATTGGAATACCCGACAATTCATCATAATATGTCTGGCCTCTGTGATACCCTTTGGCACCTTTTACGTGGAAAAAAAATATTTGGCATAGCCTATTTTCCAAGCCTGTCTTTCACAAACTCTATTTGTGTTTTTCCGTGAGCAAGCGGCTTTCCGTCTTCTCCTAAGTTAACCATCGTGATGGTGTCAACCGAGATTATTGTTTCACGCGTCATAATGTTCCGCACTTCGCAGGTAAGCGTGATTGATGTTTTTCCAAACTTCACCACATCAATACCAATTTCAACAATATCACCCGGTTTGGCTGAACTTCTGAAGTTTATTTCAGACATGTGTTTAGTGACCACTTTGGCATTTTCAAGCTGGATTATAGAATACAAAGCAACCTCTTCGTCAATCCATGCCAGTAACCTGCCGCCAAACAGCGTTCCGTTCGGATTCAAATCTTCCGGTTTTACCCATTTTCTGGTGTGAAATCTCATAATCAAAGAATATTAATTTGCTGCAAATTTAAGCTTAAATACGCTAAATCCGGACAATCTTTAACAGATTAACCGAAAAGCTTTTCGCAATTCAACTACATCATTTTTATGTTATTAGGTAAGCCTGCACCATGCATTTCATCGCTAACTACTTTTAAATTAAGAGATTATTTTTTATCTTTTTTAACAAAAAAGTTGAATATCTCAACTTTTGAACTATCTTTGCACCCGTATAAAATTTCTATTTATAACAAAATAAACACCAGAAAATGAAGAAAAACCTACTTATTTTTTCCCTGTCAGTCTTTGCCTGTGTAAATACCTTTGCACAAGATTCAACGGAAGCATCCAAAGTTGATGAGTATAATAAATGGTCTATTGAATTAAATGCCGGACAAAGTAAAGGTATCAAACCTTATACGAATGGTTATTTTGCCAGCGACAGAAATAAAGTGTTGGGTAGCTTTACCCTGAATCATTATGAACTTGGTGTTCGCTACATGTTCAGTCCGACTTTCGGTTTAAAATTAGACGGGGCTTTGGACAGACTTGAAAACCTGAGTAAAGAGAGTAATGATTTTGAATTACAGCAAATTCGTATCGGTCTTCAGGGGGTAGTAAATGCAGCCCGACTTTTTGATATACAGGAGAAATTAGGCCGGTTCGGCATGTTGTTTCATGGCGGTATTCAGGTTGCTCAGATGACTCCCCAAATGGGACCTCTTGACGGCAGAAGCGAATGGAATGGTGGTATTATGGTCGGTTTTACACCTGAATTCAGAATTACTAAAAACTTAGCGTTAACGGCTGATTTTACTTTGCTTTCAAATGTAAGACAGCACTTCAACTGGGATGGTGCTGATTATTCGGAAGACAGTAACAACTTAGCCGGAAGTATGTATACCACTTCAATTGGTCTTTCCTATTCGTTCGGGTCTCACAAAGTACACGGAGACTGGGCTACCATCACAAGTAAACAACAGGAAGAAATCAACGCCCTTGAAAAACGTGTTGGCGAAATCGAAAATAACATGAGCGACAGTGATCAGGATGGTGTGCCGGATTATTTAGATGCAGAACCAAACTCCATCGCCGGCGTAGCTGTTGACACGAAAGGAAGAATGATCGACATCAACCAAAACGGTGTGCCGGATGAATTGGAGAAATACCTGAACAATACGTATGTAACCAATGAAACTTACAATTCAGACAGCAATCGATCTGAAATGATGAAAAAATTCATCAACGACGGTTATGTAGCTACTTACTTTGATTTCAACAAAAAACAACCAACCAATGTTTCTACTGAAGGTATCGATTTTATCCTGACCTACTTGAGAAACAATCCGGAATCTTCTGTTGACATCATCGGACATGCAGATGAAATCGGAAACACGCCATACAACAACAAATTAGCTAACGACAGAGCTGCTAATGTTAAAAGCATCCTGATGAAAGCCGGAATCACTGCCGAAAGATTAAATGTTATTTCGCAAGGTGAAGACACTTCTGTAGATAAGAATTCTGCCGGAGCAAGAAAATTGGTAAGAAGAGTAACTTTCAGAGTGAAATAATTAACAATCGATTCTTAATAACTATAAATCAACCTCTGTTTCACGACAGAGGTTTTTTTATAACTTTAAAATAAAAAATCATGACAACCCGGGATTTTTATATTATCGAAAACAGAGGAGAAGCATTGGGCATCGTAACAGAACAATCTTCTGCCGAAGAACGGTTTCAAAACATAACCATCCGCCCTATACTGAAACTACAGAACGACTTATTTGTAGATGTTTTTAAAAATTATATCTCAAAATACAAGAATGATTTTTATACCTATTCCACCGAAAAAAAATTACTGTTTATTGAGAACTCCATTCAAAAAGACATTAAATTCAGAAATTCTTTAAAAGGAATGGTCATCGGTTTATTTACCATCAATGAGTATGCGGAGTACATTAAAAACTCTTCCAACCTGAATAAACGCATGATGAATATGCTGATTGAACGGTTAAAAAGCAACATTATGCTGTTTGACTCACAACAAGCCTCTTAATCCACTTTTTTAAGAATTACTTTGATACCGTCGGGGTTAATCAAATACAGACGGTTATGTTTGATTTTATAGCCCGTAGAGCTTTGCAAAGCTTTCAGAAATATATTTTCCATATTCTCGGAACCGCAAGCCCTTTTTGTTGATATAATGTCGGTAAACCGCAAACGTTCTCTCTCCTGAAAAAGGGTTCCTGAAATGCGGTTGCATCCGCCATAGCCGCTAAATTTTTTCTCGGATGCGTTTATTTCCAACAACGGTATTTCTCCGGCAAAATTTTCAGCACTGACTTTCCTGCCTTCCACTTCTTCCAAAAGCCATAGATCAAACAAACGGTAATCTGCTGTATAATTTCCGCAACCGGAATAATGCACCTTTTCCTTCTGAGTCCTCTTTCTTACCTCAAGATCAACGTGGTAGCCGTATAATTGATCAGACATCTGATCCGAACAGTTTTGCCTGTAAATTGTAATAATCATTTCTCCGTTATCTGAATTCATCCTGTATGCTTTCACGTCAGCATCCATGGCCAAAACAGGTTCCACATGGGTTGCCGTGAACTCATCTTCCGGCTCTGTGCCCTGAAAACGTATCCTTTCCTCAGAAATTTCCAAATACCAAAATGGTTCCGTACCAACTGCTTTAAAATAGCCTTCTGGTTTTGATTTTAATAGCGGGGCTTCGGGAGTAGCTTTTTGAAGCAGATCCTTCTTAACCACACATCCTGTCAACAAGCAGGTTACAACTAAGTAAAGCATATTTTTCATCTCGGGAAGTATTCGTATTTCAACCTTAAATTTACAACTTTTAATTAAGGCTTTTCACACTTTTGTTTAAAAGTGCTGTGCTTTTCAGTAAAATGAACGACGATTTCAAACACAAGGATGGTTTTAGCTTGTTAAAAAGAATACATTTTTTTGCAAATACTTAAATCGAATCCTTAAAATCCGGGCTTTTTTTGAGTTTTTTACAGGCAATCCAAATTGTGAAAGACTATATGACAAAAATAATCAAAATACAATATTTTATCACTATTTATAATATATTTTCATTATTATTGTTAAAACGAATACTATGAAAGAAGAGTACTTTAAATGGCACTCCCCTAACCTCGGCAGAGAAATTCAGATGTTGGTTTTTGGTCATGCCGGTTATCCCGTTATTTTATTCCCCACTTCCATGGGAAGCTATCATGAAAATAAAGACCAGGGATTGATTGCTTCTGCCCGGTGGTATCTTGAACAAGGTCTGATTCAAATCTTTTGTCCGGACAGTATTGACAAGGACAGTTTTTATAATAAAAAAATTCACCCCGTACACCGGATCCAAAACCATGTCTGGTATGATAAAATGATTTGCCATGAAATTGTAGAACGGGTAAAAAACAACACCTATTCCGGTAAAGTTGCCGTAGCCGGGTGCAGTTTCGGTGGCTATCATGCCGCCAATTTCGCTTTTCGCCATCCGGGTTATGTAAGTCACCTGTTTTCGATGAGCGGAGCCTTCAGTATTAAAAGTTTTATGGACGGTTTTCATGACGACAATGTGTTTTACAACAGTCCGGAAGATTATTTACACGGATTGAATGATCATGAATTATGGAATATGGACATCGTGTTAGGGACATCTAACTGGGACATCTGCTTTGATGCAAACCTCAAGCTGAGCCGGATTTTAGCCCATCGGGATATCCCGCATTGGCTGGATGTAAGACAAGACCGGGAACATGACTGGCCGGTCTGGCGGGAAATGTTTCCGCATTATTTATCCAGAATTAAATTTTTTTAAACAAAATAACGCATCCTGAACTATGAAAAAAATTGGAATTTTATTTGGTATGGAAGATACCTTCCCGCAAGCCTTTATTGATCGTGTTAACGCTAAAAACGAAAAAGGCATTATAGCCGAAGCCGTATCTATTGACAAGGTTATTCAGAACAAAGCCACCGAATATGCTGTCATTATCGACCGTATTTCACAAGATGTGCCGTTTTACAGGGCTTATTTAAAAAATGCTGCTTTAACCGGAACAGCCGTCATTAACAATCCGTTCTGGTGGAGTGCCGATGACAAATTTTTCAACAACTGTCTGGCCGATGTGCTGGGTGTTCCCCTTCCGAACACGGTAATTCTTCCTTCGGCAGAACATCCGACCGATACTACCAGTAAATCATTCCGGAACCTTAAATACCCGATGGATTGGGAAGCTATTTTTGAGTATGTAAAATTCCCCGCCTACATGAAACCCTATGCCGGTGGCGGATGGAAAAACGTTTACCGCCTGGAAAACCGTGATATGTTTTGGGATATTCACCGTGAAACCGGACAATTAGTGATGCTGTTACAGGAAGAAATTGTATTTGATCAGTACTTCCGCGTATATTGTTTAGGAGGTAAAGCGGTTCGCATCATGCCCTATGAACCGCGTAATCCGCATCATTTACGCTATGTGGTTGACGGTCCGCCGGCAGATAAAAAACTTCTGGCAACCGTAAAAGATTATACCCTTCGTTTATGCAAAGGATTAGGTTATGATTTTAACACGGTTGAATTTGCCGTACGTGACGGGATTCCGTATGCCATCGATTTTGGCAATCCGGCTCCTGATGCAGAACTGACCTCTGTCGGAAAAGAAAATTTTGAATGGGTCGTAGAAGAAGCTGCTAAAATGGCCATTGAATACGCTAAAAAACACAAAGACGGCCAGATGAACCTTACCTGGGGAACTTTTATGAAAGGTTCTGTTAACGATGCCAAACGATTTTAATATGATTCTTTTGAAAATATAGCTTAATAAAAATGATGAAGAAAGCATTGCCTGTTTTTACACTGGGCGTAGAAGAAGAATACCTGATCATTGATCCGGAAACAAGAGACTTGCGTTCGCACATGTCTAAAATTGTAGATGGTGCCAAAATCATTTTACAGGAACAGGTGAAAGCCGAAATGCATCAATCCGTGGTAGAAGTAGGCACCAATATCTGTAAAAACGTAAAAGAAGCACGGGAGGAAATCACTTTTTTACGCAAAAAAATTGTTGAATTAGCGGCTAATCAAGGACTGGTTGTCGGGGCTGCCGGAACACATCCTTTTTCCAAATGGCAGGATCAACCGATTACGGACGATCCCCGTTACCATAACATTGTCAACGAATTACAGGATGCCGCCCGTTCCAATCTTATTTTTGGTATGCACTGCCATGTGGGAATCGAAAGCCGGGAAGTGGGACTGCAATTAATCAATCAGGCGTGCTATTTTTTGCCACATATTTTTTCACTGTCAACCAACTCCCCTTTTTGGGAAGGAAGAAATACCGGTTACAAATCATTCAGAACCAAAGTTTTTGATAAGTTCCCGCGAACAGGTCTGCCGGAATATTTTGATTCCGTACAGTCATATGATAATTTTCTGGAAACACTGGTTAAAACCAATTGCATCGATAATCCGAAGAAAATATGGTGGGATCTGCGGTTGCACCCTTTCTATAACACGATCGAATTCCGCATCTGCGACATGAGCTTAACGGTAGATGAAACCATTTGTATTGTGGCCATTATCCAGGCTATTGTGGCAAAGCTGTATAAATTAAATACGGCAAACATCAGTTTTAATGTGTACCGGTTGGCCTTGATTAAAGAAAATAAATTCCGTGCCGCCCGTTACGGTGTACAGGGAAATATGATCGATTTTGGTTTGCAAAAAGAAGTACCTACCAAAGAACTGATTCTTGAATTATTGGAATTTATAGACGATGTGGTGGATGAATTAGGAAGCCGTGACGAAATTAATTACGTACACACCATTCTGCGTGAAGGAACAGGAGCAGCCAAACAACTGGCGGTTTTTGAAAAAACACAGGATCTGACCAAAGTTGTTGATTTTATTACGAGTGAGTTTACAAAGGGAATTTAGAAGTTAGAGTTTAGAAATCAGAAATTCGGAGTTAGGAACATTTTTGTTATGTTGAAAGATGACGAAGTCAAAAGAAAATACAAGCGATAGCAAACGCTCATCTGGTGGGTAAAAATGACTGCTGAACGCTATCTGCTCCGATTGCAGGTCAATTCCATTATGTAAAAATGATTAATCCGAGTGATTCGTTTTTAATTAAAATTGTTAATTTCTATTGAATAAACAACAATAAAACCTTATCAGCCAAGTAAATCAAAAAAGTTATCTTTGCATTATTAAACAGTTACTATGAACGGACAAATAAAAATAGCGGTTTTAGATATGTATGACGGCGAGCCCAATCAGGGAATGCGTTGTATTTTTGACATCATCAACCGGTTTAATCAAATGGTTTCCTTTCAGGTTTTTGATGTCCGCGGAAAAAATGAATTTCCGGACATCAAAAAGTTTGATATTTTTATTTCAACCGGTGGTCCCGGAAATCCGCTGGAAGGTGACGGGAAATGGGATGTCAATTATTTCAATTTAATTGATTCCCTGTGGAACTGGAACCGTGAAAATGAAATGAAGAAACATGTGTTATTCATTTGCCATTCCTTTCAGATGGCCTGTAAACATTTTGGTCTGGCAGAAATCAATAAGCGGAAAGATACTTCTTTCGGTGTGATGACAACCCATAAAGTTAACGAAGGCTTAACCGATCCCTTGTTTGAAGGATTGGAAAATCCGTTTTACACCATAGACAGCCGTGATTTTCAGGTCGTTCAACCCAAACTGAAGAACCTCAAAAAAATGGGGGCACAAATTATTGCGTTAGAAAAAATCCGTGATCACGTGCAGTATGAACGGGCGATTATGGGAATTCGTTTTTCAAAAGAATTTGTCGGCTTACAATTTCATCCGGAGGCCGACCCGTTGAGTTTCCTGGCACACATGAAAAACAAAACCTTTAAAGAAAAGATAATCACGATGAAAGGTCGTCCGAAGTTCCTGAAAATGCTGGAAGATTTGGTGGATGAAGAGAAAATCTACAAAACAAATGAAACCATCATTCCGAATTTTCTCCGTATCGCCATCAATGATTTGCTGAAGCATAAAAAAATACTCTCTAACTAAGTTTCAAATTTTAAATTTCTAAAAGGCACACTGGTATTTTCTTTTGTGCCTTTTTTAAAAAATAATGCTCTTATGAATCCAGCTTTCCGAAAACAATTTAACGAGGAATTCTCTCCCGAAAAATATAACCGGTTAATCAATTCGATTACCGCCGATTTTGATTATAAACCAACGTTCAGAATTGGAGAAACGCCTTTTTTTATTCCAAACGAGCTGAAAAATCAATTGTTGGAAGGTTGCGATGAAGTTATAAAATTCATTCAGCAAAGCACATTCAAAGAACTAACAAACAAAGCATTAGAACTAAACAGAAAAGTTCCTAACGAAGATATTCACACCACATTTTTAGCCATTGATTTCGGGATTTGCGAAGAAGATGGAAAAATTATACCGAAATTAATAGAAGTCCAAGGCTTCCCCTCGCTGTTTAATTTTCAGAATCATTTGTATCAGAAGTTTGCGGCCCTCTACCCTTTTCTAGACAAATTGACGCCTTACCTGAACGGATTGGATAACGAGTCATATCTGAAGTTGATCGAAGACGTAATCTGTAATAATCATCCGAAAGAAAATGTTATTCTGCTGGAAATTGAACCCGAAAAGCAAAATACCAAGATTGATTTTTACTATTGTAAACGCGATATTGGTATTCCGGTAGTTTGTGTGACAGAGTTAATTCAAAAAGGAAGAAAACTGTTTTATACCAACAATAAAGGCGTTGAAACTGAAGTAAAACGCATTTATAACCGGGTTATTTTTGACGAACTGGATTTGCGTACCGATCTGCAGCTCAACTTTGATTTTTCTGCCGATTTAGACGTAGAATGGGCCGGGCATCCGAATTGGTTTTTCCGCATCAGTAAATTTATTTTGCCATATTTAAAAGGTAATTATTTTATTGAAACCTCCTTATTAAGCGATTTAAACGAAATTCCGGCCGATTTAGAAAATTACGTTCTCAAACCCTTGTTTTCCTTCTCCGGAAGCGGTGTCATCTTCCACGTTAAAAAAGAAGACATCGAAGCTGTTACTGAAAAAGACTTATACATTCTACAGAAAAAAGTAAACTACCTGCCCGTCATTCAATCACCGGACGGCAAAGTAAAAACAGAAGTCCGGATTTTATGTGTCTGGCCTAAAAATGCCCCTGCTCCCATTCCGGTAACCAATTTAGTCCGACTGAGCCGTGGTGAAATGATTGGTGTGAAATTCAATAAAGATAAAGATTGGGTTGGTGGAACGGTGGGAATGTTTGAGAGATAGTATTTATATTTTTAAACCTTTAAGACGTTAAGATAATTTCACTATGTTTTTAGTCTTAATGAAAGACCTTAATCATTCTTAACTACTTAATGTTAAAAAATATAACCGTATTTTCTTTTAATTTCATTAAAACTTAGTTCCGAATTTATAATTTTTTCAACCACTTCTCTCCGTAAACTATCCAAATCTACATGCTCAAGATACTTTGCCCAGTTCTCTTCATTTAAAACTTGTTTAATCCTTTTTATTGTTTTGGCAGTTTCCGAGGCATTTCGCAAAGTAGCCTTTCCATCATAAAACGGCATCTCTTTATGAAAAAAATCAACTGTTTTCTGTTCAAAGTCCACTTGAATAAAGAATAAATTGGCGGTTTCGTTATTCGGATAAAAACCGGTCCATTGAGCAAAACCTATTTTGGTATATTGGCTTTTATAGTCGGCCAACGGTAACAACCGCCAACGGCAATTGGCAACCCGTCCCCAATGGTTAGAAATGCGATAAACGCCTTCTTCTGTAAAAAAATATTCACTGCCCGATTTACTTTTGAACTGGGGTTTCTGTAACTCAAAATCCGTTTGAGAAATTTCTGTCCAAAGACAAAAGGTGTGTTTGTGGAAGTTATATGAATTATATTTCTTCAAATCAAATATTTTAAACCATATAAGTCATATAAGTTTAAAAACAATAAAAACTTATATGACTTATATGGTAAATAAAAATAGTATATGTTAATGCAACTTTTTTACCTTCTCTTGCTGTGCAACCGTAGCAAAATCCTTTACCAGCCGTTCTGCATAATCATCTAATAATTCCCTAACCCGCTCATGTTTTTCTGATTTTACAATCAATCCGGCATGGTATTCCAGCGGGACACGGAAACACACTTCACTATCGTTAAACCCACTCAGATCCGGATGCTCAAATTTAGACAACGTCAACACAATACCGGCAAATTGTTTTTTTTGTAAAGGAACGTTGTATACTTCTCCCCTCACCAGTGCATCTTCAATTTTTGCCCATCCGCCCCACAGATTAATTCCGGAAGCGGCTTCCACCATTTCCGCCAGGTGAGCACCGCCCACACGGGAAGAGGTTTCTAAAAAGTAAATCTTTCCGTCTTCATTGCATTTGATAAATTCGGTGTGTGTGGCTCCGTGTTTCATGCCAAACGCTTTCATCACCTGCTCGTTCACTTTCTTAATCGCTTTGTCATCAGCAGAATTATACGGAATATTGGCACTTCTGAAAATTCCGCCACCTTGTGAAATTTCCATCGGTGTAGCCAGGTACTGCGATGTTATGCTGAATAAAACTTTTCCGTTAAAATTCAATCCGTCACAATGATAAACTGCTCCGGGTTTAAATTGCTCCACCAGGTACTTAATGCGGTTGTCTCCCAACTCATGGATTTTATGCCATAGTTCTTCTTTAGAATGCACTTTCATGATTCCGGAAGCAGAAGCTTCTGAACGTGGTTTTAAAACCCAGGGAGGCGAAACGGTATCGGCAAAATGATTGATGTAATCATCATTAAACAAGGCACTGAAGGCCGGTACCGGAACTCCTTCAGACTGAGCTTTGACACGCATGGCCAGCTTGTCCCTGAAATACCTGCCGGTGGTTTGTCCCATTCCGTCCATTCTGAGGTTTTCTCGTAAAAATGTGGCTTTTTCCACGTCAAAATCATCCAAAGCTACAATGGCATCGATCTTTTCTTTACGCATCAATCCGGCTACCCCGTGCAGAAGCATATCCAGATCCCAGTCTATATCCTGGCCGGGCATGTAATAGATTTCATCAATCGCATCAAAAGCCCAGGGTTTATCCCGCAGTTTCTCCGAAGTAATCAAAAAAACTCTATTGCCTAACTGCTTCATATTAACCAGAAAGTCGTTTCCTTTAAAATAATTGGAAATACAAATGAAGGTTTTGGTATTATTCTCCATAAATTATTGGTTTTCGATAAAATTAGTAATCAAATGCACCCCAAAGGCTGAGGCATGCTTGGTTTTGGCAAATTCATCGTCCGTAAATGAGACTCCGGCAATATCCAAGTGTGCCCAGGCAGGGTGATTTTCCGTAAAAAACTCTAAGAACTTTGCCGCAGATATTGCTCCGGCTACGGGTTTGCCTGAAAAATTTTTTACATCGGCTATTTCACTC
Source organism: Bacteroidota bacterium (assembly GCA_023434025.1). Lineage (GTDB taxonomy): Bacteria > Bacteroidota > Bacteroidia > Flavobacteriales > Flavobacteriaceae > Flavobacterium. Next base: position 19,291 of record JAEYTL010000045.1, on the reverse strand, counting down.
TCTATATCTGTTTTATAGCTGTCCCACAAAGGCAAAGGCCATAACCGCTCCCCGATCTTCATCCCCGTCTCCTGAATCTTTTTAGAAAGTGATTCGTTGTTCGTAAATAATGCTCCGCATTCATACCCAAAAGTTGCCACACTGCTGCCTGTCAAAGTAGCAATATCAATGATGGTTTCCGGTTGATAGTTTTTAATCAGATAGGACAGACCATCAGCCAGAATCAACCGTCCTTCGGCATCCGTGTCAATAATTTCAATCGAATGACCACTGTAGCTGCCGATTACATCACTGGGTAAAAACGAATGGGCATCAACCGAATTTTCACAGGCAGGCACAACAGCCGTTACACGATAAGGCAATTTTAAATCGGCGATTAACTGCATGGCTCCCAAAACAGCACCGCCTCCGGCCATATCACATTTCATGTGTACCATTCCGGCTGTTTTAATGTTAAGTCCACCCGTATCAAACGTAATACCTTTTCCGACCAGACCAATATGCTTCTGAGCCTTTTCCGGATGGTAATCCATCACGATAAACTGCGGTTCATTGGCACTACCTTTTCCAACGGCTACAAACGCATCCAAACCCATCTCCTTTGCCTTTTTCCGGTCAAAAACTTCTACTGTAAAGCCATATTTCTTTCCCTTTTCAACAGCCCAGTCAGCCAGATACTTTGGCGTAACGGTATTAGGCGGCAAATCGACCAGAAGAAATGTTTCCAGTTGGGCTGAGGCTATTTTTAAACCGCGTTCAACCGCTTTTTCAATTGATCTTGCTGAAATAATATTTAAACAGTTTGCTTCATCCAGCAACGGATGTACTTTCTTTTCTTTTTTATAATGCCCCACCTGATACGTTCCTAAGGTTAATCCGTTTACAGCAGCGGTAACCCATTCATCCGTAAAAAAATCAGGCAGGCATAACGACGTTTCCTTTTTAAAAAAGTTCATTTGCTGATGGGCAATACGTCTGAATATTTTTTTAACACTGCTGAAATCAGGTGTTTTTCCCAATCCGATGAATAAATAAACAACTCCTACTTTTTCTATCGCATAGGTCGTTTCTTTTTTTCCGGAAAATACAGCATTGGAAACCGCTATGGATAAAAACTGGACGGTTTCATCCGTTTCTGTTACCGGAACCAATACTAAATTTTCTGTTGAAGTAACCTTTTGTAAATAATTAATTATCATATATTTTTCTAATCTTCTTTTGAACTGAAAAACAACCATTCTATCGCTTTCGGAAATTCGTCGCTCCAATATATTTCATTGTGTTTGCCTTGTTCATTAATACTCAGCCGTACTTTCATTTTATCATTCAGTGCATCTTTTTTAAGCAATCGTTTTCTGAAATTCTTTACATGATCAATCATCGTAACACTTTCATCTCCACCGGCATACAGGTAAATCCGGGTGTTCTGCGGTTCTTCCATATCTAAAAACGACAGTTTGATCTTGGGAACTACCCAAAGCGAAGGGGAAAACACCATCAGTTTACCAAATACTTCCGGATACATAATCCCACTAAAAATACTGACCAGTCCGCCCATCGAACTGCCTCCGATACCTGTAAATTCACGATCCGGTTTTGTCCGGAAATTTTCGTCCACAAAAGGTTTTAAGGTATCGGTCAGAAACCGGATGTATTTCTTGCCTTGTCCGGCTCCTAAAACTGTATTGCCCACATTGTATTCCAATATACGTTCATTATCCGCATGCTCAACAGCAATGACGATGATTTTACCAATATTGTACTCTGCCATAACGGCCAGCTTTTTATCTATTTCCCAATTGCCGTATTTTGCCTGCTCATTAAACAGGTTTTGGGCATCCTGTAAGTACATCACCGGATAACGTTCGGCAGAGGTTTCATAATCATGCGGCAGCAAAGCCCATACCTTGCGGGTTTTGTTCAGCTGCGGGATTTCAAACTCACTGGAAATCAAATGTACTTTAGGCAAAAAATTGGGTTTAAACGGCAACCAGTTCCGTCGCCACTTTGCCACATGCTCTTTCCGCACGCCATTGTGCTGACGGCATGACCTGTTTTCGGTTCTGTTTCCGTATTTGTCAATCTCTACTTCACTCCAATCGCCTCTTGTAAATTTATACAACAATTCATCAGGATAGCTAAAATCGGCTGGAAATTTAAAATGATACAGCCCTTTTCCTACTTTTTCCATCTGAAAGGCTCTGTCCTGCGTAACCCAGTTGTTAAAATTCCCTGCAATATACACGGGTCTGTCATCCTCTTCATCGGTCGTTAAAAGTAAATTAAGCTGAGGTTCAATGATATCTTTTTCTGGCTGTTGTGGTATTGTATTTTCAGCTGGCTTCATGCAATCGGTTAAATCGTAATCAATATTAATATTAAAAAGTAAATATAGGTTTTTGGATTGTGATTAAAAATATTTTTTAGCCTAAATTCGATTAATACAAGAATAATGAGTTATGGAATGTTTTTTTAACGAATAGCTAATTTATACGCTTTTTTTAAATCAAAAATCGCATTATTTTTAATAAATTAGCCACTTCAAATTTCACACAGCATACCAATGAAAAATACAGCGTTATCGCACATTCACGAAAGTCTGGGAGCAAAAATGGTTCCCTTTGCCGGATACAATATGCCGGTACAGTATGAAGGAGTAACCGCAGAACATGAAACGGTTCGCAATGGCGTAGGCGTTTTTGACGTGTCGCACATGGGCGAATTTTTATTAACCGGCCCTGATGCCCTTGCCCTCATTCAAAAAGTAACCTCAAATGACGCTGCTGTGTTAACGGCAGGCAAGGCACAATATTCCTGTTTACCCAACAATGAAGGCGGTATTGTGGATGATTTAATTATTTATAAAATCAAAGACGAGCAGTACTTGTTGGTTGTAAATGCTTCCAATATTGAAAAAGACTGGAACTGGATCTCATCATACAATGATTTGGGAGTAGAAATGAAGAACCTTTCTGATGATTATTCACTTCTGGCCATTCAGGGACCTAAAGCAGTTGAGGCTATGCAGCCGTTAACCTCTGTTGATTTATCGGCAATCAAGTATTATCATTTTGAGGTGGCTGATTTTGCCGGAATTGAACATGTCATTATTTCGGCTACGGGCTACACCGGCTCCGGCGGATTTGAAATCTATTGTAAAAATTCAGAAGTAGAACAAGTGTGGAACAAGGTATTTGAAGCCGGAGCCTCATTCGGTATCAAACCAATCGGCTTAGCTGCCCGCGATACATTGCGTCTGGAGATGGGCTTTTGCCTGTACGGAAACGACATTAACGATACTACTTCGCCTATTGAAGCCGGATTGGGATGGATCACAAAATTCACCAAGGATTTCGTTAATTCCGCAAACCTGAAAAAACAAAAAGAAGAGGGTGTTTCCAGAAAGTTGGTAGGTTTTGAACTGTTGGAAAGAGGTATCCCGCGTCATGATTATGAAATTGTTGATGCCGACGGAAACAACATTGGCATCGTAACTTCCGGGACCATGGCTCCGTCTTTGGGAAAAGGAATTGGTATGGGCTATGTAAAAACCGCATTTTCTGCCGTTGATTCTGAAATCTTTATTCAGATCAGAAACAATAAAGTAGCCGCAAAAGTGGTAAAAATGCCGTTTTATAAAAAGTAAAAGATTTTGAAATAATGGTTTAAATCTTATTTTTGCACAACAATTTGAGCATTGAACAACGAACTTATAATATTGAAATAAAGTAGAAATGGGAAGAGCGTTTGAATTTAGAAAAGCACGTAAAATGAAACGTTGGTCAGCCATGGCCAAAACATTTACCCGAATTGGAAAAGATATCGTTATGGCCGTGAAAGAAGGCGGACCAAACCCTGAAACCAACTCGCGGTTAAGAGCCGTTATTCAGAATGCCAAGGCAGCCAATATGCCGAAGGACAACGTGGAAAGGGCTATTAAAAAAGCATCAGACAAAGACACGGCCAACTTTAAAGAAGTTTTATTTGAAGGTTATGCTCCGCATGGTATTGCTGTTCTGATTGAAACTGCTACCGATAACAACAACCGTACGGTGGCCAACATCAGAAGTTACTTTAACAAATGTAACGGTGCCCTGGGAACACAGGGTTCGGTTGAATTCATGTTTGACCACACCTGTAATTTCAGAATCCCGGCAGAAGGCCAGAATGTAGATGACCTGGAACTGGAAATGATTGATTTTGGCGTCGAAGAAATTTTTGCCGACGAAGACGGTATCGTGATGTATGCTCCATTTGAAAGCTTTGGGGCGATTCAAAAAGAACTGGAAAACAGAAATATTGAAATTTTATCATCCGGTTTCGAAAGAATTCCGCAAATTACCAAGGAACTAACTGCTGAACAAGTGGCTGATGTGGAAAAATTACTGGAAAAGATTGAAGAAGATGACGATGTGATGAATGTGTATCACACCATGCAGGAATAAGAATCATTACGTTAAACATAAAGACTCTCTTGAAAAAGGGAGTTTTTTATTGGAGTCATTTTTCATTAAAATGTACAAACAACCATTAAATTTCTTAATTTACAACTCAAATTCAACCGTATGTTTAAATCTTTTGTTTTTTTACTACCCGCAATCATTATCTTGTGCGGCTGTAACAGCCAAAAAAGCACCCGCATAGATGATTATGTATTCCGGAAAAAAGAGGAACGTGCCCGTTATATCAAAGCCTACAATGAAACGTTAAAACTTTGGAAAGTTCCTTTTGAAGAAGAAAACATCAAAACAAGCTACGGCACTGCTCATGTTATTCTTTGCGGACCTAAAAATGCCGAACCGCTTATTCTGTTACACGGCATGGATGCCAGTTCAACTATGTGGTACCCTAATATTAAGGCACTGGCCAAAAACCACCGTGTGTATGCTATCGATTTTTTAATGGAACCCGGCAAATCTGTTTCCTGCGGAGAAACAATATCAAAAGAGCAAACCGTTGTGTGGTACAATGAAATTTTCAAGCATTACAACCTAAAAGACATCAAGGTAGTGGGAGCTTCCCGTGGCGGTTGGCTGGCAACCCTGCTCGCCACACAGGAAAACAGCATTATTCGCAAAATGGTCTTGCTAAGTCCGGCACAAACCCTTGAAAATTTAGATAAAATGCACAAGGCATCTTCTGCCCTCCTGTTCAAACTTTTTCCGAATAAAAAAAAGCTGGCCAAAACATTAAATGCTTTTGCTTATTATCCGGAGAAAATAGACATGGTTTATAGGAATCAATTTTATCTGGCAAACAAATTTGCCAAAACGAATATGAGCTTTCTCCAGATGCAGCCTTTTTCGAAAGAAGAAATTGAAAAAATCAATATCCCAGTCCTAATCATGATTGGTGATCATGACATTGTTAATTCGGAAAAAAGCCTTGAAAAAGGAGATAAACTTCTGCCAAAAGGAGAAACCCTGATTGTTGAAAATGCCGGACACTTTTTAACAATAGATCAGCCGGAAAAGGTCAATCAAAAAATAATCGATTTTTTAAACTGACATATTAAAGCTGAAAACAACTTACAGAAAAAATTCACTCTTGCTTCTGAAAAATTCAGAAATATTTTCAATAAAAAAACCCGGATGAACCGGGCTTTTATTTTATTTTATAAATTCTATCTTCTGAACTTCTTCCAGATTCACACTGTCAAAGAACCCTTGTTCATTCATCCAGTCATCGCTGAATACCTTGCTCATATAGCGTGATCCGTGATCCGGAAAAATAGCGATTACGTTTGAATCAGCCGTAAACTCACCTTCTTCCGCAAATTGTCGGATAGCCTGTACTACTGCACCGGAAGTATAACCAACAAACAAACCTTCTTTAACAGCTATTTCGCGGGTAGTATGAGCACTTTCTTCGTCTGTCACTTTGATAAATTTATCAATCACATCAAAATCAGTAGCGGTGGGGATCAGGTTTTTACCCAACCCTTCTATACGATACGGGTAAATCTCTTCGCTGTCAAATTCCTTGGTTTCGTGGTATTTTTTCAATACCGAACCATAAGCATCAACGCCTAAGATTCTGATATTCGGGTTTTTTTCTTTTAAAAATTTTGCGGCTCCGGACAAAGTACCACCCGTTCCGCTACAGGCAATCAAGTGCGTAATCTGTCCATTGGTCTGTTCCCAGATTTCGGGTCCGGTAGTTTTGTAGTGGGCATCAATATTAAGCTGGTTAAAATATTGATTGATATAAATGGAACCTTTTGTTTCTTCGTGCAAGCGTTTGGCTACGTTATAATAAGAACGTTCATCGTCAGCTGATACGTGAGCGGGACAAACATAGACCTTGGCTCCCATGCTTCGCAACATATCAATTTTGTCACGTGATGATTTGGAACTCACGGCTAAGATACAGTTATAACCTTTGATAATGCTCACCATCGCCAGACTAAAGCCCGTGTTACCGGAAGTGGTTTCAATAATAGTGTCTCCCGGAGAAAGTATTCCTTGCCTTTCAGCTTCTTCAATAATATAGAGAGCAATTCTGTCTTTGGTAGAATGACCGGGGTTGAACGATTCAACCTTTGCATAAAAATTACCTTCTAAATTCTCTGTAATCCTATTGAGTTTAATTAACGGTGTATTCCCAATTAAATCCAATACACTATTGTAAGCTTTTATCTGTTCTTTCATAAAAAATATGTTAGTCAAGGCAAACTTCTCTTGTTTTTGGAAACCTTAAAACCTTGCAAATTTATAAAAAAAATTTTTACTTTTCAATTCCTTCCAAATCTAATAGGAAACTAAACTCTTTTGCAAGCTCTTTTAACGCTTCAAATCGCCCTGAAGCCCCACCATGACCTGCATCCATGTTTGTATCTAAAAATAATAAATTTTTATCTGTTTTTAACGTTCTCAATTTAGCTACCCATTTAGCAGGTTCCCAATATTGAACCTGTGAATCATGTAAACCCGTTGTGACCAGCATATTAGGATAATTCTGGGCTTTAACATTGTCGTAGGGTGAATAAGACTTCATGTAATCGTAATAAACCTTGTCATTCGGGTTTCCCCATTCGTCATATTCTCCGGTGGTCAACGGTATGGTTTCGTCCAGCATGGTTGTTACCACATCCACAAAAGGAACACCGGCTATAACCCCCTTGTATAATTCCGGAGCCATATTCACAACAGCTCCCATCAATAACCCGCCGGCAGAACCGCCCTGGGCATATAAATGTTCGGAGCTTGTAAACCGCTGCTCAATCACAAATTTTGAACAATCAATAAAATCCGTAAACGTATTTTTCTTTTTTAACAGCTTTCCGTCTTCATACCATTTGCGTCCCATTTCTTCTCCGCCTCTTATATGAGCTATCGCATATACAAAACCCCGGTCTAAAAGGCTTAGAATAGTAGAATCAAAATTAGGCTCCATCGAATTTCCGTAAGAGCCATACGCATAAAGCAACAACGGGTTCTTACCGTCTTTTTTCATTTCTTTGCGGTAAACCATCGAAATCGGAATTTTTGTACCGTCTGTAGCTGTAGCCCAAACCCGCTCTTCGCTGTAATTGTTCTTATCAAACTTTCCGCCCAAAACAGCCTGTTCCTTTTTTACTTCCTTGGTTCTGGTTTTCATATTAAAATCGATGACCGAATAAGGTGTTGCCAACGACTGATAACCATACCGCAGGATATCTGTATCAAAATCAACATTGGTTCCTACAAAAGCGGAATAAGTTTCTATGTCAAACGGCAAATAATAATCACCGCTTTTATCCCAGGGCATAATTCTGATTTTATTCAAACCGTTAGACCGCTCTTCAACTACCAGGTAGTTTTTAAAAATTTCAATTCCTTCTACCAGAACATCTTCGTTGTGCGGAATAACATCTGTCCAGTTTTCTTTGGTTGTGGCATGATCAGGCGTTTTCATTACTTTAAAATTAGTCGCCTTGTCTTTGTTTGTCACAATATAAAAATGATCCTTGTAATGTGAAATACTATATTCCAAGCCTCTTGTTCTCGGTTGAAAAACCTTGAATTGATCATTCGGTTTGTCAGCATTCAGAATCTGGTATTCGGATGTTAGTGTACTGCTGCTGTTAATAACCAGAAATTTTTTGGATTTTGTTTTGGCAATATAAATCGTGAACGTTTCATCTTTTTCATGAAAAACCAGTTCGTCTTTTTTTACATCTGTGCCCAAAACATGCTTATGGATCTTATCAGAACGCAGTGTCATTTTATCTTTGCTGGTATAAAACAATGTTTTATTGTCATTTGCCCAGACAGCAGATCCGGTTACATTTTCAATCTTATCCGGCAGAATTTCACCGGTTTCAAGGTTTTTAACCTGAAGGGTATAAATCCTTCTCCCCACTAAATCCGTCGAAAAGGAAGCCAATTTGTTGTCTTCGCTGATATTTAATCCGCTTAATTTAAAATAAGGCTGTCCTTTAGCCATTTCATTGCAATCAAAAAGCACTTCTTCCCTGGCTTCAAGACTTCCCTTTTTCCGGGCATAAACCGGATATTCTTTCCCTTTTTCATAGCGGGTAATATAATAGTAGCCGTTGTATAAATAGGGAACCGACTCATCATCTTCCTTTATACGTGATTTCATCTCTTCAAACAACTCTTTTTGCAGGGGCTGCGTATGAGCCGTCATTTTTTGATAATAGGTATTTTCATCTTTCAGGTACTGAATGACCTCCGGATTTTCACGATCGTTTAACCAATAATACGAATCGACTCTCTTATCTCCGTGCTTTTCCAAAACGGTATCCCTTTTGGCCGCAACGGGAGGTATAATATTATCTGACATGGGTGTTTCTTTTTTTTCGCAAGAGGTTGCAAAAATAACACAAATAAAACTTATGCTTACTTTATAATTCATAAAAAAATAGTTAATCAAAACTATGCAATATACTACATTTGTAACTTACAAATTATAAAAATTATCAACATGTTTGGAGACCTGATGGGAATGATGGGTAAATTAAAAGAAACCCAACAAAAAATAGAAGATACCAAGAAACGTTTAGATACTGTTTTAATTGATGAACAGAGCAATGACGGGCTTTTAAAAGTAACTTTAACCGCTAATCGCACCGTAAAATCTATCGAAATTGATCCGGTTTTACTGGAAGATAAAGAACAATTGGAGGATTATTTAATTTTGGTTATGAACAAGGCAATTGCCAAAGCAACCGACGTGAACGAAACTGAATTGGCTGCCGTAGCCAAAGAAGGCATGCCAAACATTCCCGGAATGGATATGTTTGGCCGATAAAACTATTTGTCAAAGAAGGTTTATAGCCGGGAATGTACAGGTTCTTTAGTCAACCCTTTTCGTATCTTTTTGTGGCAACCAGTTTGGGTTGCCACAAAAAGATACTGCTGAAAAGAAATCCGGTGCAGAAACCGTTTTTCAACCATAAACTGTGGCAACTAAAAAACCATCTTTGCTATCGCTTCTAACACATAAGTATGCATTACTTCTTTGTAGTCTAAATGGGTAACCATACGCAGTTTTCCTTTACCTAAAGAGCTGATGGCAATATTTTTTTGTTTTAATTTTTCAATAACTTCAGCATCCCGGATAGTTGATTTCACAGAGAAGATTACAATATTGGTTTCTACCGGTTCTACTGATTGCACCCAGTCGGCTTTGATAAGTGCATTGCCCAATTCTTTTGCTCTCCGGTGGTCTTCTGTCAGCCGCTCAATGTTGTGTTCCAATGCAAAGATGGCCGCCGCAGCCAGATAGCCTGCCTGACGCATTCCTCCGCCCAGCACTTTTCTGATCCGCAATGCTTTCTGGTAATCACATTCATTCATCAGCAACACTGAACCAACCGGAGCTCCCATTCCTTTTGAAAAACAAACGGAAATAGTATCAAACAGCCTTCCGTACTGTAACGGATCCTGGTTTTTAGCCATCAGAGCATTCCATAAACGGGCACCGTCTAAATGGTATTTTAACCCGTGCTGATCACAGACCTTTTTTATTTCAATCAGGTCATCCATATCATAACACGCACCACCTCCTTTGTTGGTTGTATTCTCCAGGGCAACCAAAGTGGTTAACGGACTGTGGTAAAAATCCGGCGGATTAATAGCTTCTTCCACTTGTTGAGCGGTGATCATCCCTCTGTTTCCATCCAGCAACCTACAGGAAACACCGCTGTTAAAAGACACTCCGCCCCCTTCATAATTAAAAATATGGGCATATTTATCAGCGATCAACTGCTCGCCCGGCTGTGTATGCAATTTGATGGCTGTCTGGTTAGCCATGGTTCCTGACGGAAAGAACAAAGCCTTATCCATCCCGAAAAAAGCAGCTGTGTAAGCCTCTAATTCGTTGACAGCCGGATCTTGTTTAAACACATCATCCCCTACTTTGGCGGTAAACATTGCCCTCAGCATATCAGGGGTTGGTTTGGTGACTGTATCGCTTACTAAATTGATTTCCATTGTTTTTTATTTTTATTTTTTCTGCCGGAGCTGGCCGCTACCTGTCTCTATGTGGTTTGACAAATTATTAAACTACACATTAGGACAAATCACGACTTGTCCCTACCTTTGCCAAAACAAAACTACAATAATTATGACAAATACCGAACAAATTAAAGGTATTGTAGAACGTCTTGGTGCGTTGAGGAGGTATCTTTGACATCGATAAGAAGTTAATTGAAATTACCAACGAAGAAGAGAAAACCTTTGATCCGGATTTCTGGAACAATCCCAAAGAAGCTGAAATCGTGGTCCGTGATCTCCGTTCAAAGAAAAAATGGGTAGAAGATTATCAAAAAGGGGTCGGCCTGGCCGAAGAACTTCAGCTTGTTTTCGAATTCTACAAAGACGGTGACGCCACCGAGGAAGAAGTGGATACTGTTTTTGAACAAACCAGTGCCTTAATTGAAAACTTGGAGTTCAAAAACATGCTTTCCGAAGAAGGAGACAGCATGAGTGCCGTGTTACAGATTACTGCCGGAGCCGGTGGTACGGAAAGTTGTGACTGGGCTTCGATGCTGATGCGCATGTATCTGATGTGGGCCGAAAAAGAAGGCTACAAAGTAAAAGAACTCAACTTTCAGGAAGGCGACGTTGCCGGAATAAAAACCGTCACTCTCGAAATTGAAGGTGATTATGCCTTTGGTTACCTGAAAGGTGAAAACGGTGTGCATCGTTTGGTGCGGATTTCCCCGTTTGACAGCAATGCCAAACGGCATACGTCTTTTGCTTCGGTTTATGTATATCCGTTGGTGGATGACACGATTGAGATTGAAATCAATCCGGCCGATCTGGAAATCATCACGTCCCGTTCGAGTGGTGCAGGTGGACAGAATGTGAATAAAGTTGAAACAAAGGTTCAGCTGTTTCACAAACCTACCGGTATTCAGATTCAATGTTCAGAAACCCGTTCGCAACAGGACAACCGTGTTCGTGCCATGCAAATGCTCCGTTCGCAGCTTTATGAGATCGAACTCAAAAAACGTATGGCTCAACGGGCCGACATCGAAGCCGGAAAAATGAAAATTGAATGGGGTTCGCAAATCCGGAACTATGTGATGCATCCGTATAAACTGGTTAAAGACGTAAGAACCAACCACGAAACCAGCGACGTAGAAAGCGTAATGAATGGTGAAATTGACCCGTTCCTTAAAGCTTACCTGATGATGATGGGACAAAAAGAAGAATAAACGTTTTAACTTAAACTGAGAAAGCTTGTCGTCATTGGCAAGCTTTTTTTTATAAACGGGAACCAAGTTAAAAAAATCAGAAACCCTGCCGCCTTTGAATATTTTTTTAGTATTTTTAAACAAATAATTCAACATGAACCCTTCCAAAGTTTCGCTTCAAACTCCGGCTTTAACACATGAAAAATCACTTAAAACGTTAGTGGAGAACAGAACCGTTTATTCTTTGAATAACTGTGAGTTAAATTTATTTGAAACATATCAGCAAAGTATAAAAGTTCCGTTGAAATTTAATGACCTGGTAGTAACCAGTATGTTGCGGGGTAAAAAAGTAATGCATCTTTTTGAAGACCCTGAATTTGATTATCTGCCGGGCGAAACAGTCATCATCCCTTCTAACGTAGAGATGAAAATTGATTTTCCGGAAGCTACCCAGCAGAATCCCACTCAATGCCTGGCCTTAGCCATCGATCAGTTCAAAATTAAAGAAACACTGGATTTTTTAAACGAGCGTTATCCCAAAGAAGGTGACGGGCAATTCTGGAAACTGGATTATGAAAATTATTTTTTTTACAACAACCTGGAACTGGCCACTACCATCAACAAACTCATCAAGGAATGCATGAGTACGTCGATAACCAAAGATGCTCTGGCCGATTTAACCTTACAGGAATTACTGGTACGAATCATTCAGTCGCAAACCGTCAAAGCGATTGATCATAATCAGTTCTCAGATTATAACAGTCCGATTGCCGTTGCGGTGGAATACATCCGCCAGAATATTCAAAACCCGGTCAGCCTGAAAGAACTGAGTGATAAAGCCTGTATGAGTACCACCTCTTTTTACCGGTATTTTAAACGGGAATTGGGAATGAGTCCGATCGAATTCATTTTAAATGAAAAGATAAAGTTCGCTAAAAATCTGCTGAACAACCCCAAAATAAATATTTCTGAGGTGTCTTATGCTACAGGCTTTGAAGACGCCAATTACTTTATCCGTGTGTTTAAAAAATACGAAGGGGTAACCCCCAAACAATACCAACTGATGAATGTAAACGGTTAATGATTCCGTTATTCGTTTCGTCTGATCTCTTCAAGGCAGGCAGCTTCTTCTTCCGTAAACAACCGGTAATTGATTTTAAACGTTTTTCCGAAAGGAGTTTCCAGCGAAAAGCCACCCGCTCCTATCCAATCGGTGACATCTAAGGTAAAATGAGCGTGTTTCCAATATTCAAACAAATCCTTGTCCACCCAAAATTCAGCCCCCCGAACCGTCCCGATACAAACATCGCCATAACGCAGGTAAAAACCACCTTTTTCAAAACACTGTGGCTGTGTGCCTTCACAGCATCCGCCCGCTTGGTAAAACATCAGGTCTCCAAACTTTTCCTGCAGCATTGCAATCAGATCCAACGCCTTTTCAGTGGCTTCCAGTCGCTTTATTTTTTCCATATCCTTATGATTTAACTTACTGCTCATCCATCAAAAAAAACCGCAAATCCTTCAAATGTAATCATTTGTGAATTTGCGGTTCACCCGGTTCAACCAAACAATTAAAAGAAACCTAATTTATTTTTGTTGTAGGAAATCAGCATATTTTTACTTTGACGGTAATGTCCCAACATCATTTTATGGTTTTCCCGGCCGATTCCGGACTGTTTATAGCCTCCGAACGGTGCTCCGGCCGGATAGGCATGGTATTGGTTCACCCAAACCCTGCCTGCCTGAATGGCTCTGGGCACCTGATACAGCTCGTGTGCGTCACGCGTCCAAACTCCTGCTCCTAATCCATACATCGTATCGTTGGCAATGGCAATAGCTTCTTCGGTAGATTTAAAGGTCGTTACAGCCAATACCGGTCCGAAGATTTCCTCCTGAAAGATCCGCATCTTGTTGTGACCTTTGAACAGAGTAGGCTGAATATAATAACCGCCTTCCAATTCTCCGCCCAAATGATTCACATCACCTCCGCACAGTAATTCAGCTCCTTCTTCTTTTCCTAATTTAATGTAGGAAAGAATTTTATCTTTTTGGATCTGCGAAGCCTGTGCACCCATCATGACCGTGGGATCAAAAGGGTTTCCCGTTTTAACGGCTTTTACACGTTCCAGGACTCTTTCAATGAATTTATCATAAATGGACTCGTGGATCAACAGTCTTGACGGACAGGTACAAACTTCACCCTGATTCAGGGCAAAGAGGACAACTCCCTCCAGAGCCTTATCTAAAAATTCGTCATCGGCATCCATAACCGACGGAAAGAAAATATTCGGTGATTTACCTCCCAATTCCAACGTAACCGGAATGATATTTTCCGTAGCATACTGCATGACCATTCTTCCGGTAGCCGTAGAACCGGTAAAAGCTGCTTTGGACACTTTCGGATTCGTGACCAGGGTTCTGCCCAATTCGGCTCCAAAACCGTTGACAATATTCACAACGCCGGCCGGAAGCAAATCTTCGATCAGCTCCATCAACACCATTATCGAAACCGGAGTGCTTTCGGCCGGTTTCAGCACCACACAATTCCCGGCGGCCAAAGCAGGTGCTAATTTCCATACAGCCATTAAAATAGGGAAATTCCAGGGGATTATCTGAGCAACCACCCCGATCGGCTCGTGCACAATAATTGAAACTGTATCTTTGTCCAGTTCGCTTATCGAACCTTCTTCGGCCCGGATTACTCCGGCAAAATAGCGGAAATGATCAATGGCCAGAGGCAAATCAGCCGCCATGGTTTCTCTGATAGCCTTACCGTTATCCAGCGTTTCTACAGCCGCTAAATACTGTAAATTCGCTTCCATGCGGTCGGCTATTTTATTCAAAATAATACTTCGTTCGGTGGCAGACGTTTGTCCCCAGCTCTTAAAAGCCTCATGAGCAGCATTCACAGCCATTTCAATATCCATTTTGGCAGAATGTGCCGCTTTGGCCATTAATTTCCCGTCAACAGGCGATAATACTTCAAAGTATTGCCCGGTAGAAGGTGCTGTCCATTTTCCGTTGATGTAGTTATCGTACTTTTCTTTTAAATGCGGTCTTTCAATTAAACTCATAATTTTACTTTTTTGGTTTACTCAAAAATAGTTCTAACCTCTTTTTTAAAATAGCACATTTTTTGCAAATGATAGCACAAAATTGATATATCACAATTTTAACAGTTAAAAATTATGACTTATATAATTTTAAACCCTTAATCATACGTTATTTTCAAACTAAAAACCTCCTAACTTCCCATCTACCTCAACAAATTTCCAACTTCTAAAACGTTTTCGTATTTTAGCGTCCGAATACAAAAAAATACTCCAATGGATTTAAACTTCAACAAAAACGAAGATCACAATAAACTGTTGTTAGCCGAATTAAAAAGACGTTTTACCCTTGTTAAATTGGGAGGCGGCGAAAAAAGAATTGAAAAACTACATGCCGAAGGAAAAATGACAGCCCGGGAACGCATTGATTATTTGTTGGATGATAAAGCCAAAAGTATAGAAATCGGTGCTTTTGCCGGAGAAGGAATGTATGCCGCACACGGCGGTTGCCCCTCCGGAGGTGTGGTCGTAAAAATAGGCTACATCAAAGGAAAACAATGCATCGTGGTGGCCAATGATGCTACTGTAAAAGCCGGAGCCTGGTTTCCGATTACCGGAAAGAAAAACCTGCGGGCTCAGGAAATTGCCATTGAAAACCGTTTGCCGATCATTTACCTGGTAGACAGTGCCGGGGTTTACCTGCCGATGCAGGACGAAATTTTTCCGGATAAAGAACATTTCGGACGTATTTTCAGAAACAATGCCGTGATGAGCAGTATGGGCATCACCCAGATTGCTGCTGTTATGGGTAGTTGTGTAGCCGGTGGTGCCTACCTGCCGATTATGAGTGACGAAGCCATGATTGTCGATAAAACCGGCAGTATCTTTTTGGCCGGGAGCTATTTGGTGAAAGCCGCTATCGGCGAAAATATAGATAACGAAACCCTGGGTGGAGCCACAACGCACTGCGAAATATCGGGGGTAACGGACTACAAAGCCAAAAATGATAAAGATGCGTTGGATAGAATAAAAAGCATTGTCAGTAAAATTGGAGATTACGACAAAGCAGGCTTCAATCGTATCAAAGCGGAAAAGCCGGCATTGAAAGAAGCGGATGTTTACGGTATTATCCCGAAATCCAGGTCTGATCAGTACGATATGATGGAAGTCATCAAACGTCTGGTGGATAATTCTGAAATGGATTTATATAAGGACGGTTACGGGCAATCCATCATTACCTGCTATGCCCGCATTGACGGTTGGGCAGTGGGAATTGTGGCCAATCAGCGTACGGTTTCCAAAACCAAAAAAGGTGAAATTCAGTTTGGCGGGGTGATTTATTCTGATTCGGCAGACAAAGCAACCCGTTTTATTGCGAATTGCAATCAGAAGAAAATTCCGTTGGTTTTTCTGCAGGATGTTACCGGGTTTATGGTGGGAAGCAAATCGGAACATGGCGGCATTATTAAAGACGGAGCCAAAATGGTCAATGCGGTTTCTAATTCGGTGGTACCGAAATTCACGGTGGTGATCGGCAATTCCTACGGAGCCGGGAATTATGCCATGTGCGGAAAAGCATACGACCCCCGTTTGATCTTTGCCTGGCCGAGTGCCGAATTAGCCGTAATGGGTGGCACACAAGCCGCTAAAGTACTGATGCAGATAGAAGCTTCTTCTCTGAAAGCCAAAGGTGAAGTGGTGGACGAAGCCAAAGAAAAAGAATTATTCGATAAAATCAAAGCCCGTTACGACGAGCAGGTTTCCCCCTACTACGCTGCTTCCCGTTTATGGACAGACGCCATCATTGACCCGCTGGAAACCCGAACCTGGATCTCGATGGGGATTGAAGCCGCTAACCATGCCCCGATTGAAAAGAAATTTAATTTGGGGGTGATTCAGGTATAAATTAATGTTTTTGATTTTAACTTGTAAATCATTCCATCTAAACCATTTTAAACCAGCATAATTAAAACAACCTATGAAAATTGTTTTAGTACTAATTACATTTCTGATAAGTTCAACTTCCCGGAGTCAAAATGACATACTTGAATTTAATCCGGTAAAATTCGTAGAAAACGTTTCTGCTGACGAAGTAAAAAAATTGGTAAAAGTTGATCATTTATCTAATGCAGATTTTTTCTTCACTAAAACATATAAAGAAAATGAAGGACTGTTTTTTGTGAAAAAAGAAAAAGAGAAATGGCTCATTTATGATTTTGAACTATCGCTTCATTTCGGACCAAATACTCATCTAACTACTGTAACCGAAGAAAACAATCGTTTTATAAGTATTGAATTTTCTCGTTCACCCTCAGGAACATGTTCAAGTTTGTATCGAATTATTTGTTTATTTGATGTTGCTAAAAATCAGTATATCAGTTTCTTTAGTTTTAATGAATTTGATTGTTATGATGGAAAAAGCTCCGTTTGTAAAGCAACATTTCAACTAAAAGATAATCGTTTGGCAATCAAAAGTTCAAAAACAAAAGAAGACGGACTAAGTTGTATTGAAAGCGGAACTTATCTTTTGGAAAAGAATAAATTTATCAAAACAAAATAATGAGATGAATATTTTTTTCTTTGAAAACATGATTTTAAAGAAGGAATAAATCCAAAATCCACCAAATTCCAATTTCCTTTTATAGCTTTGCAGCGATGAAAAACCACTCCCATTTTATCGCTTTCAAACAAAATATTTCAGGTATTGCTTTACCGCAAAAATTCACTTTTCCGTTTTACTACGAACCGCATGCATTGAGTAAAATCGCTTCAGCGGAATTGCAGGATTACTTAAATACGCAAACCGACTGGGAACACAATTTCGGATTGGTTGAAGGTCAAAAAGGCTTAGTGATCGGAAAAATGTTTGGCGTGTTGGTCGTACAAAATCAAGCCGGAGAAATAGGTTATTTAGCCGCCTTCTCCGGAAAATTAGCCGACAGCAACGAGCACCGGCACTTTGTACCCCCCGTGTTTGATATGTTGAAACAAGACGGTTTTTTTAAACAGGAAGAAAAGATCCTGAACGACTACAACCGGAAAATTGAAGCGTTGGAAAACGATACAGACTTCATCTCGCGTCAAAATGAACTCGCTTCTACCCTTCTGAAAGCTGAACAAGACAAAGCCGAAAAAAAGGAGCTAAGCAGGTTGAATAAAATCCGCCGGGATGCACTGCGACTCAAAGCGGAGCAGGAATTAGCATTTGACGACTACAAAGCCTTACAGAAAAGCCTGAGCAAAGAAAGCCAGCAGGAAAGCATTCAGCTCAAGCAAATGAACCATTATTGGAAAGAAGAAATTGCCAAAGCTCAACAAAAAGTAAACGATTTTCAATCCAGAATCAATCAGTTAAAAGAGGAACGTAAGGAGAAATCGGCGGCGTTGCAACAGAAATTGTTTCAGCAGTATGCCTTTTTAAATCAACACGGAGCATCCAAAAGTTTAGGAGCCATTTTTGAAGATAATCCGCCGGCCAGTGCGGGCGAATGTGCCGCTCCCAAATTGTTGCAGTACGCCTTTGCTCATCAGCTCAAACCCATTGCACTGGCCGAATTCTGGTGGGGACAATCGCCAAAATCGGAAATCCGCAAGCACGGTCATTTTTATCCGGCCTGTACGGGAAAATGCAAACCTATATTGGCTCATATGTTAGACGGAATGGTGTTAGACGACAATCCGCTCTTGCAAAATCCGGCCGAAAACAAAGAATTGACTTTTTTATATGATGATGCCTACTTGTCTGTCGTGCATAAACCGGCTGAGTTTCTGTCCGTTCCCGGCAAAACGATACAGGATTCGGTGTACAGCCGCTACAAAGAAAAATTTCCGGAAGCCACCGGGCCGTTGATCGTGCATCGCCTGGATATGTCCACTTCCGGCATTTTACTGTTAGCCAAAAGTACGGAAATCTATTTACAGTTGCAGGCCCAATTCATGAAACGCACCGTGCAAAAACGGTATATAGCCTTACTCACCGGACACGTGGCTGCCGACAGCGGTGAAATCAGTTTACCGTTGCGGGTCGATTTAGATAACCGTCCGAACCAGCTGGTGTGTTACCAGCACGGCAAACCCGCCAAAACACAATGGAAAGTCATTGAACGACGAACAAACACTACCCTGGTACACTTCTATCCTATCACGGGACGCACGCACCAGCTGCGGGTACACGCTGCCCACCCCGAAGGATTGAACGCCCCCATTGTGGGCGATGATCTATACGGCATCAAGGCGAAGCGTTTGTATTTGCATGCGGAAGCGTTGCGGTTTTGGCATCCGGTGTTAGGGAAAGAGATGGAAGTTGTGGATGGGGTTACCTTTTAAAAAAATCTATTTAGCGTAAAATCTTGCTATTTTATGGAGCTTTTGAATCAGTTGAATCAATATAAAGTGCAATAAAATTTGACTAATCGGAGTAACTCGTTACCACGCTACCGCACGAATCCGATTGATTCGTAAAAAAAATTTTTAATAAATTTTTGTTTTACTTGTCAAAATTGACTAAACTTGCTGGTGTAAATTTTAACAATTTTTACAGAAAAACTGTAAAATGCCCTGCCGGAGGTTGGTTACATTGCACACGCAAGGCAAC
>JAEYTL010000044.1 GCA_023434025.1 Bacteroidota bacterium | reverse complement strand
CCGTAACTAAGATCGTGGTTGTATCGATAAACACCCCGAAATCGTCACTGTAAACTCCTCTGTGCAATAAAGATGATGCCTTTAGTTTTGAACGCGACTCCTTTAACGTTTCAAAGGCACTACGGTTACGCTTTAACTCTCCGAAACTGATTTTCCGTACCTGATGAGTTGTCTGGACAGGAGAAGCCTGACCGAAAACCTCAAATTCTTCTTTTTCACAGGACGTGAAAAACAGCATGGAAGTCATTAAAACAAAAAATAGTTTTAAACTGTCTCTCATACTATGATTTTTAATGGTTTATAATTTTAAAACTTTAGTAAATCTAATAAAAATATTTTTATTGAGAATAATCTTGTTACAAACATAATAAAAAATATTAATAAACGCATATATGCGTTTATTAATATTTTTATATATGATGACTTTTACATTGTGAATAATGTAAAAAATATAGATTTTATAATTGCTTTTGGTAAAAACCTTCGTAGAATAAGGGTTGCAAAAAAAATTTCACAGGAAACACTTGCCTATACTGCCGACATACCTATATCTCAGGTAGGCAGAATCGAAAGAGGAGAAATAAACACAACGATAAGTTCTGCTTATGCTTTGTCAAAGGCGTTGGATATTGAAATAACAGAATTGTTTTGTTTTGAAAAATGATTCACTGACCAAAAACTCACCGGTCAGCAAAAGCCAAGGCCATTTATAATTCAGCAATAAGAAAGATAAAAACATTACCGCATTGTCGGTTATCTAAAATTTTATAACTTTATTACAAGTTAAAAAGCCATTCCGAACAAAAACACGCCAAAATGCTCAAAAACCTGCTTCATCTATTCTTTCCCGAAGTCTGCCTTGCCTGTAAAAGCCCTTTGTTTACCAATGAAATACTGGTTTGTACCCGTTGCCGGCATGACCTGCCGCTTACCGGACACACCGAAAACCCTGATAATGAAGTGTTCCGGAAATTTTACGGCCGTTTGCCGTTAGAACACGCTTCTGCTTTTCTTTATTTTTACAAAAAAGGAATGGTGCAGGAGCTCATTCATCATCTGAAGTACAGAAACCGGCAGCAAGTGGGCACTTTTTTAGGCGACTGGTATGGAGGAGAGCTCCAAAAGATTCACACGGAACTAAAATTTGATGCCGTCATTCCGGTTCCTTTACATCAAAAACGAATGCGGGAACGCGGATACAACCAGTTAACCACTTTTGGTCAATCACTGTCAAAATCATTACAAATACCCTTTTTTGAGGATCTTTTACATCGGAATACTTATACGGCAACCCAAACCAAAAAGTCTTTTTCAGAACGGACAGAAGCCTCCCAATCCCTTTTTGAAGTCCACCACACCGAAAAGCATTGCAAAAAGCATTACCTGCTGATTGATGACGTTATCACGACCGGAGCGACCCTGGAACAATGCGGAAAAGCAATCCTGAAAATACCGCAGACCCGGCTGAGTATAGCCTGCATGGCCTACACCCGCTGATTATACGTAAAGAAAAACCTAAAACATTTCATTTACACTAAATATAATTGTTATTTTGTGGCAACTTTAAGTATCTGATAATATGATGAGAGTTATTTTGCTGCTTCTTATTTCGGTTTTGTTCACAGGTTGTGCCAAACGGGGCTTCATTACCGGAGGCGTGAAAGACACCATCCCGCCGGTACTGAAATACAGTGAGCCCAAGAATTTTTCAACAAACTTTAAAGGGAACACTATCAAACTGCAATTTGACGAATATGTGAAACTGAAAGACGTGAACAAACAACTGATTGTATCGCCGCCGATGAAGCTTCAGCCTCTTATCACCCCCACTGTGGCATCAAAGGAAATAACAATCCGCATCAAAGATACGCTTGCCGAAAACACGACCTATAGTTTTAACTTTGGCAAAAGCATTCAGGATAACAACGAAGGAAACCCGTATCAGCAGTTCAAATATATCTTTTCTACCGGAACATATATCGACTCATTGGAATTGAGAGGAACCATCAAAGATGCGTTTAACCTCAAAACCGATAATTTTGTATCGGTCATGTTGTATGAAAAGAACGAAAAGTTCTATGATTCTATCATTTATAAAGAAGTACCCCGTTATATTACGAACACCTTAGACAGCAGTAAAACCTTTAAACTGGAAAATTTGAAAGAAGGGAATTACCTGCTGGTTGCACTCAAGGATGAGAACAGCAACAACAAATATGACCCGAAATCGGATAAGCTTGCTTTTTTCAGTGAAACCGTCACCATTCCGAGTGAATTTGCCTATGAACTGGAACTGTTTAAAGAAGAGCTTCCGTTTAAATTATTCAAACCAACACAGGCCTCCGGAAACCGGATCATACTCGGCCACCAGGGAAAAGCAGACAACCTGAAAGCCGAACTGAAAAACGGCAGCGAAATAATTCCCACCGTTGTCACGCCCTTTGAAGGAAAGGATTCCGTTCAACTCTGGTTTAAGCCCATTAAAGCCGACTCGGTTTCGTTAAAAGTAAACCGCTATGATTTTGAAAAGGAATTTACCGTTAAACTGAAAAACCAGAAAGCAGATACGCTCAGCATCAAAGCCAAACAAAGCGGCACGTTGCATTTCAGGGAAAAATTTACGCTCAGCAGCTCTGTTCCGTTAGCAAAGATTAACGAATCAAAAATCAAACTAATCAACAAAGATTCTGTTGCCGTAGCTTTTTCGACCAACTATGATGAACAGAAACAGGAAGTTGAAATTGACTTTAAGAAAGAACCGTTAGAAAAGTATAGTTTTACCCTGGAAAAAGGTGCCTTTACTGATTTGCTGGAAAGAGAAAGCGACTCTACGGGATTCCGGCTTTCAACCCGGGATGTTTCCGATTATGGTAATCTTCGCCTCCGCCTGGAAGGCATCAAGTCTTTTCCGATTATTGTTGAATTGACCAGCGACAAGGGGACGGTTCTGGCTTCTGCCTATTCGGAAGGGGAAACCGTGATCGACTTTGACCTCCTGCAACCGGCTTTGTTTATTGTCAGAATCATTTATGATGAAAACAAGAACAAGGTATGGGACACCGGAAACTATCTTGAAAAACGCCAGACCGAAGAAGTCCGTTATTTTCTGACTCCCATTGATGTGCGGTCTAATTGGGATGTGGACCAGACGCTGAAGTTTAGCGGGGGTTGATGAACGTTTCAGATTTGAAGTTTCAAGTTTAAAATAGGAGTTTGGAGAAAAAACAAGAATAAAATCCGCTTCCATCCATTTTAAACGAAGCGAAGCCAAAAAAAATCTGCGGAAATCTATTAAATCCGTCCCGATAGATTCTGTGTTGATTTCCAAAATAAAATCTAAATTTTTATTAGTTTTGTTTTTCAAGACAGTCTCTGAACTAGTCTCTATAGCGTGTTTAAACCATTTGTGTTTGCACGCTATTTTTT
>JAEYTL010000057.1 GCA_023434025.1 Bacteroidota bacterium | reverse complement strand
GTGCTCTCTACCCAAGGGGGCGGGGCACCGGGTTTGTGCGCGCGTTTGGGGACTTACAGCGCGGGGGTGGTGGGTTTGGGGCTGTGATTGGTGGGGGAAAAAAAGTTCTGGAAAACGTGGGGGGGCTCAGCAGAGCGGCATGGGTTGTGCGCACAAGGCGGTTGGGGGGGTGGGCCGGAGGTCGTGGGAGGGCAAAAACCTGTTTGGAAGCCTTAGAACGCGGTTCGGGGGGCTTGACGCGCTCTGAAACCGGCCTGCGCGGGAACAAAACCGGCCTGAGTGGGAGCAAAACCGGCCTGCGCGGGAACAAAACCGGCCTGCGCGGGAGCAAAACCGGCCTGAGCGGGAGCAAAATCGGCCTGCGCGGGAGCAAAACCGGCCTGTGCGGGAGCAAAACCGGCCTGTGCGGGAGCAAAACAGGCTTGCGCAGGAGCAGAATGGGTCCATTCGGTGATCCGCCGGGCCGCACGAATGACCTGACGGGCCTCGCGCCGATCGCCGCCGATCGGTCGGGCCGCCGCGTAGATCCCTGCACGCCGCGGCGAACGCGCAAAAGATGCCGACCCGGGCCAGGACCAGACGAAGCCGCCCGCGCCTGCGACAACGCTGACCCCGCGAGCTCTTCGGCGTGCACGCCAGCCTCAACTTCCCGGAAAAGGGCGAGAGGGCGGCGCTGGGTGGGGGTGGAGGGCTGGGGGTGGCGGCGTGAGTGGGCGCGGGTGACCGATGTCCCTCTCGTGCCACCAACTTCCGCTCTGGGAAGTTGGTGCGCTGGGCTTTGGACGCGGGGGTGATCGTCGGTGAACTTGGGGGCGGGGCCGCGTCGGGCGTCCAACCGCTACCTTTTCCAGAGCGGAACGGTCGGAAGGAGATTCCGCCCCCCCCGACGGCCATTGGGGGTTGCAGGGCTGACTGGTTCTGATATCCTGCCGCCCGAACAAGTGGGGGCATGTTTGTCGACCGCAATAGATTTCGAACCTCTAGGGACACTGGGCTTATCGGCTGATAGCCTGGATGACTCTGGGTACAGGAAAAAGCGGCGGAAGCACTGGCTAGCTGAGTTTGAGCTCGCGGAGGCACCTGTACTTCGTGCTGGACGGACTGAGGTCTCCAAGGCAGATGTTCTCGCAGCTTTCGAATTGCTAGAGGACCCCGACGCCCGGCGCTATTTGCTTCGAGTCAGCGGGACCGGGCCAGCTCGAGTACTACTGACCGACGGTGAACTACCACAAAACAAAGAATCATGCGAGCGACTTGCGGCTTCATTGAGCGCCTTGGCGAAGCTCTCGGGCCACGAAACTTTCGAACGGCTGTGGACCAAACGCTTACGAGCCGTCGTCGACCTCCATTGGAAGCAGCGACGGGACGGGCTCGCAATCAGCCCGGTTGCCGAGGCCGTCGACCGTGACTCACCGGCATTACGCGGTCCCGTGTTCGCGCCGATTCGAGAAGAGATCGAAGCCGCTGTTGCGCAGATCCGGGAGGATCGTGAGGGCTGGGATCGGGGCAAGAAACCGTCATTGAAAGGTCATCTGTCTCAAAGCGCGATGTATCGTGCCGTTGGAGCGTTGCCGCAGTCTTTCTCACCTGAAAAGACCAAGCTCGCGACCGCATTGCGAGCTCTCTCGGTAGCTGTGCACAACGGTGACATCGACGACCCTGCGATTCCGCGTGCTCTGATTGACCTCGCGACCGTCGCAGCCTCCGGCACCTCTAGTCAATCGCATATTCAGAAAGAAGCTGTCGAACTGCGAAAAGCGCAAGACAATCGACCCACCCCTCAGGTCGATGCCGCGCTAAAACTCTTGCTGGAACTGGCAAAGTCTGAACTGACCGACAGTGGCAAGAGCCTTCCACGCTCCACGCCTTACCGCGAGCGGGTGCAGCAACTCATCAACAGCGGACAGGCGATGGTTGTATTCGTCAACAACGTCGGCAACGGAAAAGATGACAAGGATTTTCGAGACAGAGTCGCCGGCCTGCTTCGGATGATCTCGGTGGCATGCTGGAACTGTGGTGGGCTGAAGGACCTTGCACGGCCGGTTCTTGATCTCGCGTCGAGCGTTAACGCTGGCGTGGCCACTCGAGAGTTGATCAAGGCGGACACCGCACTTCTCGCGTCGCAGCCGGTGACGACAGGCAACGGTTGTGCGGAGATCTTCTGGGTTGTCGGAATCATCGGGATAATCCTTTTTGCCTTGAGCCACTGCAAGTGAGCATAATGATGCAGATCACTCATCAGCGGGAGTTTGCGGAGCTCGTTCGCAGCTACGTGTACACACTGAATCAGCTTCACGAGATGAAGAAGAAGCTGCGCGTGACGGCCGATGCCAGTAATGTGAACCGCAACATAGCTCGGATCGAGGAGCACTTGGCGTCAAACCTGTCGCTTCCGATACGACTGGACGGCGCCTTAGGGGCTGCCGGGCTATACGTCGAGGACCCGATCAACGAGCCATACGACGGCCGCCGCGCAGACATCGATGCCGAGTTGCTCGCACCCCTGTCGGACCGGCTCGTCATCACTGAGGTTCTTCGGCCCGTCATTAAGCTGAAGGTTTTCGGTCAAAGCATTACCGTACAAAGAGGCTCTGTGCTTGTTGATGAACCTAAGCAAGCGTGAGGGAGGAACTGAGATGAACCGCATGATCAACGTCGGCATCGACCTCGGTACGACCAACTCTCTCCTCGCTGTCTTCCAAGAAGGCAACGTCGAGGTCCGCAAGAACAGTCTTACGTTCAAGGACACGCTCCCTTCGGCTGTTTGGATCAGGAAGAGCCGCATCGACGTCGGGGAGAAGGCACGCAGCGCAGTCAAGGAGGGCGACCCCGAGAACGTGGCGATGGCGTTCAAGCGGAAGATGGGCACGAGCGAACGCTACAAGTTCGTCTCAACCGGGCGGGATCTGTCGCCGGTGGAGCTGTCGGCGGAGGTATTGAAGGAGCTCCGGGCCACGCACTACGACGGCGCCGATCTCGAGGCGGCGGTGATCACCATCCCTGCGTCGTTCGACACTGTCCAATCCAATGCAACCATGGCTGCGGGCGAGTTGGCGGGCTTCAAGCAGGTCAGCTTGCTCCAGGAGCCGATCGCCGCGAGCCTTGCCTACGCGAACAAGATCAAAGGGGACGCGCTGGAAGGGCGGTGGTTGGTCTATGACCTGGGCGGCGGCACATTCGACGCCGCGCTCGTGGAAATGAAGGATCGGGACCTCCGAGTGATCGATCATGAGGGCGACAACTATCTGGGTGGCACCGACTTCGACGCGCTCATCGTTGAGAAGTTGGTCATTCCAAAGCTTGCGGCCCAGTTTGACTTGCCCGGCGACATCGAAGCTGCATTCACGAGCCGTTCAGGAAAGTACCACCACCTCTACCGCGCGGCGATGTATAGGGCGGAGGAAGCGAAGAAAGAGCTATCGACGAGAACGAGCGCAGAGATCGACGGCCTGACATTCCCGTCGGTCAATGGGCCTCGTCCTGTCGAGCCAATCGCGATCACGCGATCCGAGTTCGAGGCCTTGGTCACACCTTTGGTCGACCGCACGGTTGAACTGGTCCGGAAGGTGATGACGCGCAACAACATAGCGCCAAGAGATCTGAAGTTCATCCTCCTTGTCGGTGGCTCCACCTTCATCCCTCTGGTTCGAAAGCGTGTCGGAGAACTCCTTGGCGTAAAGACCAACTGGGACATCGATCCGGTTACCGCGATCGCAGTCGGGGCCGCCTATTACGCGGCGTCGAAGCCGGTCAGCATCGGGGCGAACCCATCTGCGGCGGCACCAAGTCACGGCATCACCGTCAAGGCACACTACCCTCCCCTCTCGCGCGAACGGGAGGAGCTCTTCGCAGCAAAGGTTACGGGCGACACTCGCGGAATGACGTACCGGCTCCGTCGCACGGACGGGGGCTACGACACGGGCACGAAGCCGCTCACGGCCAGAATCACCGAAGACCTCCTCCTAGAACCCGATGCCTACAACGTTTTCGAGTTCACCGTCGCCAATGCGAAGGGTGAGCGGCTCGATGTAGGGTTGACCGAGGTACGCATCGCACAAGGGAAGAGTGTCATTCAGGGTCAGCCACTGCCAGAGGACATCTGCCTCTTGACCGACAATGTGGCGGAAGGCCGGAACGATCTGACGCTGGTTTTTCGTAGAGGGACCATCCTCCCCGCACGCAAGTCCATTAGCCTGCTGTCGACGAGAGCGGTGGCCAAAGGCTCCAAGACAGAGGTCATTCATGTCAGCGTGTATGAGGGAAATCACCGCGAGTCATCGCACATCGCACGCCATATCGGCACCATCCGCATTGACGGGAGTGGCCTGGTTTCCGACTTGCGCAAAGGTGCACCACTCAACGTCCTCATCGAGATGACAGAAGACCGTGCAGTCAAGGCGACAGTGGAGTTGGAGACCATCGACAAAATCTTCGCGGACACCTTCAAACAGCTTGAGCGCAACGTGCCGGTCGACGTGCTTCTGAATCGCTCCAGTACCCTGATTGACGATATTGGGGAGCGGCTCGAAGAGTGTGAGGCGGCTGAGAATTTCGAACTTGCGGCGAAGCTGGATGAAATGCGCGACAAGGCGGAGCAGTTAAGCCTGGAGGCCTCGGCACTCCCCGAGGATGACGCAAGAGACAAGCGATACCAGTTGGAAGACGCGCTGCGCAGGCTGGCGCAGGATGTTGATGCGACCACCCGTGATACGTCCATCGCGCGGCTTACGGCGGAGTTGGAGACCTCGCTCGGTGAAGTTGAGAAACTGGTCACGGAGAACGGCAGCGACTTTGATCGCTCACGATTCGCTGATGCAAAGAGGGCTGCGGAGAGAGCGACCTTGGAACGGGCCGCGCGAGACCTTGAAGCTGCCCTTGAAATGGTTGAGGGCGTTCGGGCAAGTGTTCTCTGGAGAACCCCGGACTTCCTGACCGCAATGTTCGGGCACCTCACGGGCGACCAGTCAAGCCGCTACAACGACCAAGCCCAGGCGCGTCTTCTGGTCGAGGGGGGGAAGCACGCGATCCAAGAGCGCGACTGGGATCGGCTCAGAGACGTGAACCTCTCTCTCCTGAGGTTGCTCCCGCGCAATGATGCTGACCGCCATAAGTACCTCACCGGCATCACGATGGCGGACGGGTGATGGCCGGCGGCTGGTGCCTAAGAGCGTGGGGCGCTGACCCTCTTCTCGTATTTACCCCCCCGCACTCCCCTCCCCGCCCGGCAGGGTCATGCTCCAGGGGTTGAGGTAGGTGTCGATGTCCTCGCGGGTGAGCTTCTTGCCGGCGTTGTCGGGCTTGCCGACCACTGTCTCGTAGGCGAGCTGGCGGACGGTCTTGCCCTGCTTGAAGGCGTCCTTGGCGAGGGCCGCGGAGGCGTCGTAACCGATGACGGGGACGAGGCTTGTACACATGGCGAGGGAGCCTTCGATGAGGCTTTTGCAGCGGTCTTCGTCGGGCTTGAGGTCGGCGAGGAGGTTTTGGGTGAAGACATCGCAGGCGCGGGCGAGGAGGTGGATGGAGTCGAGGAGGTTGGCGGCCATCATGGGCATGGCGACATTGAGGTCGAGGAGGGAGCCGACGCCGCCGAGGCCGCCGGTGGTGATCGCCGCGTCGTTGCCGATGACCTGGCAGCAGACCATGATGGCGGCCTCTGCGATGACGGGGTTGGTCTTGCCGGGCATGATGGAGGAGCCGGGCTGGACGGCGGGGAGGATGAGCTCGCCGATGCCGCAGCGGGGGCCGGAGCCGAGCCAGCGGATGTCGTTGGCGATCTTGGAGAGGCTGACGGCGATGACCTTGAGGTGGCCGCTGGCCTCGACCACGGCGTCCTTGGCGTGCTGGGCCTCGAAGTGGTTCTGGCACTCGCGGAAGTGGACGCCGGTCTGCTTGGTGAGCTCGGCGGCGACCATGCGGCCGAAGTCTTCGTGGGCGTTGATGCCGGTGCCCACGGCGGTGCCGCCGATGGGGAGCTCGCTGAGGGTGTGGAGGGCGCGGTGGAGGCGTTCCTCGGCGTGGCGCATCTGGCTGGCGTATCCGCTGAACTCCTGGCCCAGGCGGATGGGGGTGGCGTCCTGGAGGTGGGTGCGGCCGATCTTGACGATCTTGTCCCAGGCCTTGGCTTTGGATTCGAGGTCCCTGGCCATGGCGGAGACGGCGGGGAGGAGCTCATCCTGGATCATGACCGCCGCGGCGAGGTGGATGGCGGTGGGGAAGGTGTCGTTGGAGGACTGCCCCATGTTGACGTGGTCGTTGGGGTGGACGCCGCCCTGCTTGATGTAGGCGGGGTCTTTTGATTTGCCGATGGGGTTGTGGGAGCGGACGGCGGTGAGGTTGGCGATGACCTCGTTGGCGTTCATGTTGGTGGAGGTGCCGGAGCCGGTCTGGAAGATGTCGATGGGGAAGTGCTTGGGGAGGCCGCCGAGGGAGGGGAGGCCGTCGTGGATCTCGTGGCAGGCCTCGACGATGGCCTTGCAGCGCCTGGTGTCGAGGCGGCCGAGCTTGTGGTTGACGGAGGCGGCGGCGGCCTTGAGGACGGCGTAGGCGCGGATGATGGGCTCGGGGACGGGGCGGCCGGAGATGGGGAAGTTGAGGACGGCGCGCTGGGTGGAGGCGCCGTAGAGGACGTCGTGGGGGACGGGCATTTCGCCCATGGAGTCTTTTTCGAGGCGGGTGGATGTCGGATGTGGGGAGCGGGCGGAACCGCCGCGGGCGGGCTTGGGTTCGATGGCTCGGGCGGTGGCGGTGGCCTTCTTTGAGGGCTTGGCGGGGGCGGGCTTCTTCTTGGACTTGGTGGGGGGCTTGGGCATGGTGGGGGAGTGTAGAGGGCGCAGGGTCAGGGTGGCGCGGGGCGGATGCTCAAGGCGACACGCGAACCTGTCCAGTTCCTGAGTCGGCCGTAAACTGGCACGACATGGCCAACGAATGCGAACTGCTCGGCGTCATCCGCGAGTACACCGATGATTGGGTCTATCCCCACAACGACGCCGTGCTCGCGTCGCTTCCGGTCGAGGATGTGGATCCGCCGCTTGCCCGGCCCATGTTCACCGTCACGGGAACGGGGGCGCGGAGCGGCCTGAGAGAGGGGCGGAGAATCCTGCTCGCGGGATCGATCAACTACTTAGATGACAATCTTGAGGAGTGGATCGAGAAGGTGGAGGGGGTGCTTCGCAGGCTGTCCTTTTGGACCGCGGACGTCTATCTCCACCTCGGCTGGTGCGGTCCCGCCCGGATTCACTATCGAACCCGCCATCCTGCGGATGCGGTTCCTGGCACCGTGACGTTCCCGCCCCGCCCGCCAGTGGAACTGGTCACGTGGTGCTATCACCTCCCGATCGATATGCTCTCGAAAAATGAGACGGTGCTCCGGGTGATGAGGAAACGCCCCGGCTTCCTTCCCAAGCCATCGGCGTAGGGGGCGTAGGGACTGCTCCGATCGCTCAAGACGGGAAGGCGTTGGCTCCGGTGGGGCACTTGGGGAGCGGTGCGGCAAAGGTGGGGGCGCACCCCTCGCCAGTGCCCGAAGTCCCGGGGGCGGTGCCATCGCGCGGTGGGGTTGGAGGCCGCGGGTTGGTGATGGGTGAGCCGTGCCATCACCCTTTGGCCCTGCAAAGGGTGATGGTGGAGCGTCGGTGAACGCGGCGGCCACGGGAGTCGCGAGCGTCCCGCACCACCCTCCTCAGAGCAGAAGGGTGGTGGCACGGCGGAAGGTGATGCCGCGGGCCGTTCCTAATGGTCTTGCAAGACCAGCACCCAGCGGGTATCGTGGAACGCTCGAAGTAGTGGAGCGGGAACATGCCAACGAGGTACTTCGTGGAGCGAGCTGACGGTAGTCGGCTTGGGCCACTCGACGTCGCTGAAGTACGGTTCATGGCGAGACGCGGACAGATCGCGCTGACAGACCTGCTCTCGCAAGAGGGGCGCCCTAATACATTGCCAGCCTGGAGGACCAAGGGGCTGTTTCCGGAGTCGATGCTGCAAGAGTGTCGCGAGCGAGTTGCGCGCGGCGATTCACTTGACGACCTCGTGGCTCGGACCGCAGATGCGGAAGCACGCTCCGAGTCTGCCCCAATGCATGCGGCTGTCGACCTGCTCAGCCCGGAACCAGATGAGACCTGGTACTGGAAACATGGCGATCAGGTGTTGGGGCCGGTCACGACATTGGTGTTGCGGTCCATGCTCACCAGCGGCCAGGTTCGCTCCTCGTCCCCGGTCAGAAGGGGAGAAGCCGGGGCGTGGCTTCCGCCAGCGGTGATCCCGGAACTCCGCAGCCACCTGCCGCATCCCGGGGGTGCACGAAGCCGCACGACCAGGTCCGGGGGCGGCTCACGCTTCGCGCTCGTCGCCGGTCTCCTCGTGATCGTGAGCTGCATCATTGGTGCCGCGTTGCTGAAACACGGCAACGGCGAACAACCCCAAGTCCCGGCCGCTCGGAGCGAGACTCCGCCCGTGGCTGACGCGGGGTCAACGAACGTGGCCGCACCGGCGGCGGCTGACATCCAAGCAGAGAGGTCAATCGAGGAAGTCCGAGAGCAGGATCGAGAGGCGATAGCGAGCACGGTCACGAGGGAGGTTGAATCGCGCCTGCGGGAGAAGTGTGGTTCAGGGGTAACGCTCCTGGACGTGTCCGCCGGTACAAGCACCGACGGGATTCCGCCGTCAGAGCAGGGTGTTGACGGCCAGATGTTCAAGGTGGTCCTGCGTATCAGGTTCGACACGGGAGTGCCGCAGTCGTTGGACGGAGCATCATTGGAGCAGATGCTCGTGCTGCCCCTGCTGGCTGCTCAGTCCAAGCAGAAGTACGGACTCTCTGCGATTTATGAGCCCGAGTTTGACATGGCCGCCGAGCGCTTGGTGAAAGCTTCGATAGCGCTCGAGGAACAGAGGATGGAACTCGGCCGGCTGGGCGGCGGCGGCGAGTACGTGGAACGCGCGTACCGAAGCCTTACTGCACTCTTGGATCAGCGCGACCGGATGCTCCAAGCGAAGAGACTCGTCCTGGAAACGCTTGTTGGTTGGATTCAAGACCGTGCAAAACAAGGTCTCGTGGACGTTCCCACTCTTCAAACGGGAACGGTGGCTTCAAGCGAGAGTTCCGGCGCACCTTCACCTGATGATGCCAAAAAGCCCGAACCACGGCAGAAGACTCGCGCCGAAGTGATGTTCGATCAGTGGCGCTCGCTCGAGGCTGAACTCATTCAGGCCACCGCCGTCTACGAGCGATTACGGAAGGTGAAGGATAAGACAGACGAGCAGTTGAAACAGGTCTCCGATGCCGACCGTGCCATTTTGAGGGTGAGCCGCGAGATGACCCGACTAGCGAACGAAATGAAAGCCGCTGGTCTGCCCATGGAGGGCAGGGACGGGAAGCTGGTGCCTGTGCAGCCTGGGTCTCGGCCGACGCCCGGTAGAGACGCAGGCGAATCACCGCGGTCGGTCGAGGTCGCCTGCGCGCATTGCGGAGGCGATGGGCGATTGACCGGCAAGGATCAGACGAGGTTCACGGAGGAGGAGGCCCGAGAGTGGGACGATAAGGTGCGACAGCTGCGCGAGAATCCGGGCGTGTACGCCCAACCCGGCACCCATATGACGAAAGCTACCATTCAGGTGCGGTGCTCCGTCTGCCGCGGCAAGGGGAAGGTGACCAAGGACTAGTCACCGACGGCACGGCGCGGGTTGTTGGAGCCCCGCCCGGTTCTGCTCGTGGCACGGCGGGGGTTGGGGTGGCACGGCGGCAGTTGGGGACGCCCGGGCGCCATCGTGGGATGGCACGGCGCGATTTGGGGATGGCACCGCGTCGTTGTGGGATGGCACGGCGCGGTGGTGGGATGGCATCTGGAGAGGTATTGGTG
>JAEYTL010000053.1 GCA_023434025.1 Bacteroidota bacterium | reverse complement strand
GTATTAGATTGTAGGGATTGGAATAGAGGTATTAATGCAGGTATTAAATGCAGGTATTAAATGCAGGTATTAAATGCAGTTATTAAATGCAGTTATTAAAGCAGGTATTAAATGCATGTATTAAATGTGGGTATTAATGCATGTATTAAATGCATGTATTAAATGCATGTATTAAATTGCAGATATTGAATTTCAGGTATTGATTAAATTATAATGCCGGTTAGTATTATAGTTATATTTTTGATAGCGATAGGTAAAGTAAGAGGTTGACCTTACGTAGTTTTGTTGCTGTGCTTTTGACCGATGAGTGGGATGGTAATTGTCTGGATGTGGTTCGGCAATTGGTGTGTGAAATTGGTTGTGAATTTGGTACGTGGGCAGCCCCTTACTTTAGTATTGAGATTTGCATCTAAAAATGGAAGAAATATACTATAATTATAAAAATGTGTCAATTGGTAAAACAATTTAAAAAATATGAAAAAAATATGAAAAAGTACTTGCTTTTTGTTTCTGTATGGTGTATTATAGATATTGTTCCTGATGGCTCGTTGGTCAAGGGGTCAAGACGCCGCCCTCTCACGGCGGAAACACGGGTTCGATTCCCGTACGAGCTGCTAAAAGAAAAACAGTGAGAAATGTTAGTGAAAAAGCCATTTTCAAGAGATTATGAAATCCTTGAAGATAGCTTTTTTCATACGCTTTTTAAAACGGCTCTTTGTAAATAGGGCTCTGTGACAATAGTTGGGGTGGGATTCTGAATCCTGCTCCATTACTGTGTTTAGAATTATTTTTATGCATTCATAAAGTCCGGATTATATGTGTTAAGGATAGGTGAACCTATTATAGAACTAAATTAAAAATCCTATATGGCTCAAATTCAGTTTTATTCTGATTATTGGTACAAATTGTGCTGTCAAAGGATTCAGCATGCCTAAATAGCAATCACAGCTCTGCTGACAGCTTGTTTTATTCCACAGGTTGGCGGCACCATTCAAACACCTGGGAAATAAATATGTAATAGGAAGAACCAATGTGTCGAAGAAGCAGAGAAGGATAATTGCGTAATATAAAAGGGAAGCCTAAACTCCCCTTATATTACCTGATGAAGGTCTTTTATTTTCGGTGGCTCCAGACTTTTCAGAAACACTGTTTGTTAAACTATTAGATTTAGTCTTAGACCGATGATCGGTATGAGTTACATTTTTATCACTAATATTATTATTTGTAACACTACTTTTACCCTGTTTCTTTGAGGATGTGTCTTTGCTATTCATCGTAGATGCTCCTTCCTTTCGGTTTTTAGTAGTGTTTGTGATTAAGTAAATTAATATTCAAAATAATGATTTAGATCATTAGATACATTGAAAACTGAATATTAATAGTTGATAGCATTACTGGAGTAAACGAGTAGAGATAATCTTTCCGTGGTGGTATAATATAATTAATGATTCGTTGTAGCTTCAAGTGCTAACTGAAAATTATTTTTAGGGAGGTCTTCTATGTTTGAGTTATCGAGATTTAAAAAGTTGAGGTTTGTGGCATATGTTTTTAGCGCAATATTTTTTTTAGCTGCAATCGTGAGTCTTTTTAAGGGCGGAAGTGATGTTCTATTTAATTTTCCGTTTGCTTCTGTTTTTATGCTTCTATTCTTAGGACTCGCTTTTACCTTCTTTTTTATTGCAATTTGTATGTCAGCTTTACAGAAAGACATTTACGAAGAATTGAAATGCCTTTCGGATAGACTAAGTAAATAAACCAATAGCATATTAAATATTGAAATAAATTTAATAAGGAATAGGTAAACGCCTATCAACTATCAGTAAAGGTTAATAGGTTTTTTGTTGTACTAAGACTGATAGTTAATTATGTTAATTATGTGCATTGACAATTGAATATTGATAGTAAGCGTAGTAATATGTTATAAAACGGGAAGGGGATACTTATGATACGTCTTAAAGCCATGTTATATAATAACAGCGCAGAAACAATGATTGGAGCAATCTTTTTAATTCCTATTATCATTTCATATTTTTTAATCATTTTTTGGGATATTGCAATTCTATATTACATATTGGGAATTTGTTATATTTGTCTTGCGATAATGATTTTGCTTTCTCTAAAAAGAAGATTTAAATATGAGTATTTCACTATTTCTTACAGTAAAATTAGTACAAAGTATATTTGGATAAATCAGAATATTAGCCGCGGCAGATCAAAAGATAAGTGTCCGCAATTTGAATTTTTAAGGGAGTTATCAAAACTTAAAGAACTATTACCAAAAGATAAAGTATACTTGTGTTGTGCTCAAGAAAATATAGCTGAATTAATTAGAAAAGAATTTACCATCTTAGATGATTTCAAAGCATATGAAAAAGATCTTAAAAAACTAAAAAAGAAACTTAGGAATAAAAAATGTAAATATTGTTCAAAAAAGTGTTCACTCATGGATCATGAAAAAATTGCATTTTATGCGCTCAAGTTTATTTGATTATTACTTCCAACTATCAATATTCGGTTGGAAGTTTTTTATTACAAGGGAAAGTTCGTCCTATGAAATAAAACCCTTCGGGAGGATGCGCAGCTTCGCGCGCGGAACAAAAGCTGCGCATGGGAGGATTTACTATCGCGAGAGTGTGTGAAGCACACTTTTGTTCTTACATAAAATTTAGCCCTGACAAGAATCAGAGCTAAATATAAATTAAAGTATAAGGTGTGAAGGAACTTACTGTTACATCATCCTCGTACCACCCATCACATTTCAGGCATCCATAACCATAGCGATTAATAATATCTTTTACTATGAAATATATGTGCAGCACAGTAATATGTACGATCGTATGTCGATGTAGAAAAAAGCTTCCAACTGTGGTCGCAGTCTGCCGAAGCCTTATAGGTACAG
>JAEYTL010000050.1 GCA_023434025.1 Bacteroidota bacterium | reverse complement strand
ATACACAATAATCCTGCCAGTCATTTTTCCGGACAGGTCAAGCGTAACCACCAGGTTTTCCGTTAAATGGGTTTCGTCTTCACGGGTTATCGAAAACGTATAGGTTGTTTTGCCGTCCTTACTGATCACAATTACTTCGTCGGTGTTAATCGTGTATGTTTTTTCCGCACTGCCGTCACGGGCAAGCAACGATGTTCCCTTAACGTTTTTGGCGTTGGCCTCCTTAATGGCATGAGACAATTTCGGCACGCTGCTGTTCAGCTCGTGCCAGTTTATCCGCCTGAGAATGATCTCACCGTCATGCTGGTGTGCATCCGCATCGTGGTGTTCATGCCCGTCAAAAGTACAGCTGAAAAAAAGAAGCAGGGCAACTGATAAAAGGATCTGGGGGATAAATTGTTTCGGTTTTTTATGCATAGTATACTGTTTAATTCAGGAACGCTACCTGTTTGCTGCTTTGCAGGTTGTATCCGGCTTTAAAAAGCAATTTGGTTTTCAACAGGAAAACCAGCGGACTATAACAGGAAAAAGTGTACAACTAAATTACGGATAAAAATTGAAAAATCGTATGCTAATTTTAACTATTTTTACCCTGATTTCGCATAATCAATTATCTTTGACTAAAAAGAAAGAATATGAATGCAGTTATAGGCTCAAAAATCAGGGCATACCGAAAACAAAAAGGATGGTCGCAGGAGCATGTTGCCGATTTGCTCCATCTTTCGCAATCGGCTTATGCGAGAATAGAATCGGGCGAAAGCCAGTCGTGGTCAAATCATATTGAAAAAATATGTGAAGTTTTTGATGTCACTCCTGAAGAACTGGTAAAAAATGATTCAATAATCTTAAGTAATAATCAACAAGGAGGCAGTTCTACTAATGCGTTAGTAATCAACCAGCTTTCCGAAAAACTGATCGAGCAGTATGAATTGCGGTTAAAAGAAAAAGACGAACTGATCAAAGAGCTGAAAAATAAGTTAGAAAAGTTAGCGTAATCTGTCCTTAAATAAAAAGCCATGAATGTACAATCAAACTCGTGCATTCATGGCTTTTCTATGCAAGGAGAATTAATTTTTAACCAGCTTTTGCACAAAACTTCTTTCGGCAGATTCAATGCTGATAAAGTAAAACCCAACGGATAAATTGATTTCCAGCTGATGATTTCCTTGCAAAGCGATATGGTTTTGCGAGAACACTTTTTTACCTGAAGCATCCATGATCGAGATGGTTGCGTTGGAAAGCAAGTCTGAACTGTAGATTTCAATCGTATTTCTGACCGGGTTTTTAATGACAATGTGTTCCGTTAAAACAGGCTGTTCAACGGTTAAAGGATCGTTCAGAATTTCATTCAGGGCAAACGCCACATTGCCGTTGGTGAGCGTAACATGGTCTTCGTTTGCGGTTGGAACAAACGTAGCCGCAAATGGTGTAACGGAAGCATCGGTTACATTAGCATACCAATCCGGATTAGCAATGGCCAGCGAACTCAGGGTGGGAATAAAGCAAAACCGGTCGATGGCTAAATTGGCCAGAAAATCATCTAAGGTCGGGTTTCCGCTTCCGCCGTCTGCAAAATCAGCTACATTAAACATACCGCCCGGAGCAGAATCGAATCCGGAAGATGCGGCCGGAGAAGTGGCATTGGCCTGACTGGAAAAGATGGTTAACCAGATAAAAACAAACTGCTGCCCCCTGAAACGACTTACCAGTTGATTTGAAACACCGGCCGGCGGGGTAAAACGGATGTCAAACCGGGCCCGTTGCGTGTCGGAGGCATTCACGACATAATCGTTCAGTACAAACATGCCGGGCGTACCGGTCATCATGCCGTTACCGCTTCCGTTGCTTATTGCAATATTTCTGGTTGCTGTAGGGAAGCCCATGGCGTTTAATTCATTTTGAAAAGCAGTTCTGAAATTCGGAGCTCCGGTTGGCAACTGCACGGCGTTATCAAATTCGGTTGCACTGCCGGATTGCAAATGACCGGTGTAATGGTCGAGCAGCATTTGTTTGGCTGCCGGGCTCGACAGGACACTGTTTACGATCTCCTGAAGGGTGACGTCGCCCAACGGACCATTGGCCATGTAGTTAAAAAGATGCTGAAACCCGATCGGCACATTGGCTCCCAGGTGCGGCGAATCAAACGAGAGGTATAAACGGGTGTCGTGCTCCATACCGTTCTGCTCCATATAACGCAGGGCGTAACGCGAAATGAGTCCGCCCATGCTCGGCCCGATAACCACGTTTTTGGCGGTTCCTGTTTTTTGAGCGTTGATTTGATTGATGAGCTCTACCAGTACCATGGCATTGCGTTGAATAAAGTCGGCTCCGCCGTCAATAACCACTCCGTTGGCAGGAGCGTATTGCGGGAAATTCAACA
This sequence comes from Bacteroidota bacterium, assembly GCA_023434025.1. Classification (GTDB taxonomy): domain Bacteria; phylum Bacteroidota; class Bacteroidia; order Flavobacteriales; family Flavobacteriaceae; genus Flavobacterium. The sequence goes on along the minus strand of JAEYTL010000050.1, from coordinate 32,236 downwards.
CCACAATATCAAATCCTTCGTTGCGGACGGTATCGCCTAAGTTCTGATTGCCGTTGCCATAGTTCAGCAGGGAATAGATCAGCTCGTTATTTCTGCTGTCGCCCGGGTCGAAACCGTCAATCAGAAAAATGGGTTTGTCTAAAACCTGGTCAACATTATCGAGGTAAATTTCATATTCACCCTGACCCAAATAAGGAGCACTTTCTCCAAAGCCTTGATAAGGAATAGATGCAGTGATGGTTTGTGCTGAAATTTCATTTCCATTGCGGTGAGCAGTGGCTGAACCGCCCTGTACATCAAACACGGATTTGATTATTTTGCTTTCTCCGTTGGTGAATTCAATTTTGAATGCTATCGGTTTTTTGCCTGAAGTTCCGAAATTGGCGGTCAGGGGCTGGTTAACCGTAACGGTCTGCCAAAGGCTTTCATCGTCAAAACGGATGTAAACGGCCCGGATGGTTCTGGAAGTAGTGTTGAAAATGTTTTTGTCTTTCAGGATAAATTCAACTGTTTTGTTTTTTGATTTGGCAACCAGCGGAGCCATCAATATGATTTCATGCTGTTGGAATACATCAGCAGACGGATCGTTCAGCACAAACTGATTGTTGTTTTTTGAAATTACATTGTTTTCTAACGCTTCTGTTTTAATGGTTTCTGCTTCTGAAATTAAAATGGAAAGCGGAATCTGTTTGCTGAAAAAAGCGTCGTCAGCTTCTTTTTTCAACACGTCATAGCGGGGTAAACGCTGTAAAAAATCGGCCCGCTGAATTTCATGATATACCTGCCTGAAGTACATGGCAGAAATTTCCTCTTTGGGGGTTCGGGTGATTTTAGAAATATCGAAAACCCGGTTGTACAGAATTTTTGTCTGTGTGTGCTCTTTCAGTAAATCATATTCTCCTTTTTGTGCAAAAGAAAATAAAACTGAAAATAAAGCAAATAAGGTAATTTTTGTTTTCATTGGCAAAAGGATCAGTGTTGTAAGATTCAGTGATTTAATTCCATCAAATATAAAAAAAAGTCCGAAGATTTAACATTCGGACTTTATAAATTTTTGATTTATATGGAATTAACCTAAAAACGGATAACGGTAATTTTCCGGTGTAACAAACGTTTCTTTAATGGTTCTTGGCGATACCCAACGCAACAGGTTTTGTGCAGAGCCTGCTTTGTCGTTGGTTCCGGAGGCTCTTGCCCCGCCAAAGGGCTGCATGCCGACAACGGCTCCGGTTGGCTTGTCGTTGATGTAGAAGTTTCCGGCACTGTTTTCCAACGCTTGTGTGGCTTCTGTGATGGCATAACGGTCCCGGCTGAATACGGCTCCGGTTAAGGCATACTCTGATGTTTCGTCAATCAGTTTCAGGGTTTCTTTCCAGTTGGCATCGTCATAAATATAAATGGTTAAAACGGGTCCGAACAACTCTGTCTCCATTGTGGCATATTTTGGATTGGTCGTGAGGATAACCGTTGGCTCTACAAAATAACCGACCGATTTGTCATAATTTCCGCCGATGATCACTTCGGCATCGGTATCTTTTTTGGCCTGGTCGATGAATTTTGCCAGCTTGTCAAACGAACCTTCGTGAATGACAGCGGTAAAGAAATTGGAAAAATCTTCCGGCGAGCCCATTTTGATGGTGGCTGTTTCTGCTTTTAATTCGGCATGAATGGCAGGCCATAAGCTTTTGGGAAGATAAGCCCGCGAAGCGGCCGAACATTTTTGTCCCTGGAATTCAAAAGCACCGCGGATCAGCCCGGCAACAACTTGTTTGACATGGGCACTGGGGTGAGCTAAAACAAAATCTTTTCCGCCGGTTTCCCCTACAATTCTCGGGTAAGTTTTGTATTTGTGGATGTTGGTTCCGATTTTTTTCCAGATTTCTTTGAATACAAAGGTGGAGCCGGTATAGTGAATTCCGGCAAAATCCGGATGTTCAAAAATGGTGTCGGAAATCATCACCGGATCACCGAAAACAACGTTGATAACACCATCCGGGACGCCGGCTTCTTTGAATACGTCAATAATAATTTTTGCTGAGAATACCTGGCTGTCGCTGGGTTTCCAGACCACCACGTTGCCCATCATGGCGGCACTGGCCGGAAGATTGGCGGCAATGGCGGTAAAGTTGAACGGTGTGATGGCATAGATAAAACCTTCTAACGGACGGTATTCTACCCGGTTCCAGACCGATGAATCAGAAGCCGGCTGGTCGTTGTAAATCTGTGTCATGAATTCCACATTGTAACGCAAAAAGTCAATCAGTTCACAGGCGGCATCAATTTCGGCCTGGTGAATGGTTTTGGATTGGGCGATCATGGTGGCAGCATTGATTTTGGCACGGTAGGGGCCGGCAATCAGTTCGGCGGCTTTTAAGAAAATAGCGGCACGTTGTTCCCATGGCATGGCGGCCCAGGCTTTTCGCGATTCCAATGCGTTGGCAATGGCTTGCTCTATATGCTTTTTTTCGGCTACGTGGTAGGTGCCTACGATGTGTTTGTGGTCGTGCGGAGCACTCATGGTACGGGTGTTTCCGGTGCGAATTTCTTCGCTGCCGATGTATAAGGGTACGTCGATCCGGCTGTTCCACATGGTTTGGTAAGCCGCTAAAACAGCTGCTTTTTCCGGACTGTCAGGAGCGTAAGCTTTTACGGGTTCGTTAATGGCTTTGGGTACGTGAAAAAATCCTTTTAACATAAGTGTGTTGTTTGATTAATAAACATTTTTATCAATGAATGCGAATTTGATAATTGTACACAAAAGTACAAAGGTTTTTTTGAATTTTTAGCAACTGTAGTTACATTTTGGATGAGGGCAGAGGTTTTTTAGCCCCGATAGCAGTGGAAAGCCTTTTGCCGGATTGCTGTATTTTTTCCTGGCGAAAATGAGCGACCAAAGGAAGCTCTTTTTTGACTTAGAAAAAAACAGCAGGACAAAAAAGCTTGTAACGGATAGCGGGAACAGCTTCTGAAAAAAATTAATTCAACGCAAACGGTGCTCCTAATTTAAAAGTAGGTACGATTACACGGAAATTACGTGTTGAAGTAAAATTCACCATGTTAAAATGTCCTTTCATGGCTCCGAAAGGGGAAGACAGCAAGCAACCGGAACTGTAGGTGTGGCTTTCACCGGGTTTGAGCACGGGCTTTTTACCGATAACGCCTTCGCCATCTACAATTTCTTTGTGGTTCAGGGAATCAAAAATCTCCCAGTGGCGGGACATCAGCTGAACAGAATCTTTACTGTGGTTTTCAATGGTGATATGATAGCTAAAGGCAAAGTGCAACTTATAGTTTTTGAAGTAGGTACCTTCAAAACCAGTTGTTACTGAAATTTTTATGCCTCTTGTTATTTGTGAAACCATGTTAATAAAGCAAAAATCCGATTATAAATACCAAAACAGCTACAAATGAAGCAGTTATTGGCAGAATAAAGGTCAAAATTACAAATTTTAAAATTGTTTTCCACCTACTTTGCTGATAAAAATTTCTTAAGGCTTTATAGAAATAAATCACGACGGTTAAATTCAGTAACCAGTCCAGGTCTATATTGACCAAAAGATGAATTAATTCATTGACAAAAATGAGTAGAAACACAAAACTCATAAAATTAAAGACAAATACCATGTGTTCTGCATACGACATTCTTTTCCGGTAATACAACGCAGCAAAAACAACGGTTAAAAACGGCAAAGAGATAAAAAGGATAAAAGGAACTTTATCCTGCATATAATCTAAAAACTTGTTGAAGCCTAATTTTCCAGAGCCGTCTTCATCGGCAATTTTATAGGCCTGGTATGTTTTTTTCAGCAGGTACCTGTTCCATTTGCTGTTCTCGTGTTTTAACGTATCCAGTATTTTTACGGGAGAGGTTGTTTTGGAATGATCAAAAAAGTGGGAGTAGGTCTGTACTTTTAAGGTTGTTCTTTTAAAGAAGCCGAAAGTGGCAATTTGTTTTTCGGTGTATAGTTTCTCTCTTTTGACCGGCTCGGTTTTTTTTTCTGTCTCTTTTTCTCTTTCTTTTTCTGCGGGCAATTTAAAGTTGTTTAACCTGACCGGGGCATGGTTTGTTTGAGTTGAATCCTTTTCCCGGCTCTCTTTTTTCTTTGCATCCTTAACTACGGTCTGATCGAGGTCCACAATGGTCTCGTCGCTGAATTTGGTGACAATGCCGCTGAAAATAAAATAGATCAGCGATATGCTCAGGTAAAACCGGAACGGGTTGGCATAGATCTGCCGTTTTCCGTCAATAAACTCCCTGGCTGCTTTTCCGGGTTTGGTAAAAAGTTTTACGATTGTGTTTTTTACTTTTGAATCATAAGCGTAAAAGTTCGCCAGAAACTCATCGACAAAGTCTTTTAAACTCAGTCGTTTGGTAGAGTTTTTTTGTCCGCAGTTGGGGCAGAACTTATCCGAAATGTCTAACGGATGGTTGCAGTTCAGGCATTTGATTCCGCGGTAATTTCGGGTTGCTTTGGTGGATTCTGACATGTTTTTTACTTGATAATGTCAACCGAACTTGCCATGCCTTTGCCGATTACACGGTCAAAACGGTCGTTGTTGGCCCGGTAATAAACAATGCAGAAATAGTTGTTCTCTGTTTGAAAAAAGTTACCATCCAGGGCATTTTCAAAATCAACCCGGCCGTTGGAATCCGCTAAGGTGTATTCGTAATTGGTGAAACCCTGTTTGATGATCATGGCTTTTTCATAGACACCTTTTTCTCTGTTGTAATCCATTTTGTATTCCGGTGTCAGGGCATAATTATTGAACATTCCGGTAACATAAACCTCTTTTTTACCGTAATAGGTTGGGGCACTCAATGTGAAAAATACCCAGGAATAATCAGCTTCTACGTTGACATTCTCTCTGGCGGCAACGTTGTTGATCAGGAAATTACCGTTGTAATCCGGAAAATAAGTGTATTCCAGGTTTCCGCGGGTTGAATTGGGCATTAAATAAGTGTTGTATATTCCTTTTAACTCAATATACCGCACATTATTTACGGCATTCCGGATATCTTTGTTTTCAAAGAACAGGAATTCGTTTCCGGCCCAGAACTGGGTTTCTTTGTCGTATTTGTATATCAGGTCATTCCCTAATGTAAACATCGGTTTTACATTTGTAATGGCAGTGTTCCAGATGCCGTTTTTCAACAACATGATTTTGATGTTCTGGATCGGATTTTGTAACAGCATATTGTTGGGGATCACAGAGAATTCCAGGTTGTGTTTCTGATTCAGCACTCTCACATCGCGGGCACTTTTAACCTGCATGGGTACAGAAACAATGTCTTCGTATAAAATAAATTTCCGTGTAAAAACGACTTCCTGGTTGTTGTTCAGGATCTTCAGCATATAATTACCGCTTACCTTAAACCCTTTGGTAAACTGATTGGGGAAAGATATCCTGTAATGCGAATACAGCTGCAGGGTGTTGAATGAATTTTCATAATCCATAATCCGTTGGTTGTCTAATCCTGCAATATATTCGTTCAAATTCAACTGCGATTTTGTCCAATTGTAATCGCAATGCGTAATGGTGTAATAATAATTGGCCTCGTCACCATAGAGATCATCAAAAACAAACTGAAAGGGATCGCCCAGTCGGAAAATCGGAATAGCATTGATGTTGTTTTGAATAAAAGTAGCCGTTTTAATGTTGTAGGGCGGAGCAATTTCCTGTTCAACCTGAGCCGAAGTAGAAAGGCAGATAAGACAAAAAACGGATAAAAAAAAGTTACGCATGGGTTAATGGTTTAATCAAAAGGTAAATATACTATTTTTCGCTTCAATTGAAAAAAAGTTTAAACCACTTTGCGAACATAAAACAGACCGTTTCATTTTCCGGCTGAATAGCTTTCATTTTTCAGGAACGGTTGGACGATGTGTTTTTTAGCGGCCGGTGTTTCTGTTTTTAGGGCTGTTTTTTTGTTCTGAAGCCCGGTATAAAAGACAATTGACTTCTGCCGGATCTGTAAAATAATTTGTTAAATGATAATCACTTTAAAATTAAACGAATCAGTTATTTAGAATTAATATAAATAAATAAAAAAAGAATAGACAATTGTTAATTCAACATAGCAATTGTATTTTAATTTTTAAATTTGCACCGTTTAAAATTATGTAAACTATTTACTAATCATATCTTCATAAAATATGTCCAAAGACATTCGAATTAAGAAAGGATTGGATTTGAAACTGGTTGGGGAAGCAAAGTCAACGATAGCTTCTGTAGCACGTTCTCAGGTTTATTCCATAAAACCTTCTGACTTTCATAAAGTTACGCCTAAAATGGTGCTTAAGGAAGGAGCTGAAGTAAAAGCAGGAGAGGTGGTTTTTTATTCCAAAAAAGACGAAGCTGTAAAGTTTGTCTCTCCCGTAAGCGGAAAAATTATCGAAATTAAAAGAGGTGAAAAAAGGGTAATTCTGGAGATCAGGATTCAGGCTGATGCTCAGGATACTTTTGTTGAGCATGGAAGGAAGAATCCGGCAGAAATGTCTCCCGAGCAGGTTAAGCAGCATTTGTTGCAGTCGGGTTGCTGGCCTTTTATCAGGCAACGGCCTTATGATGTGGTGGCTAATTCTGCCGATACACCCAAATCAATTTTTATTTCAGCCTACAGTTCGGCACCGCTATCAGCAGATGTTGACGTGGTTCTGAAAGATAGACAGGCTTCTTTTCAGGCCGGGGTTGATGCTTTATGCAAATTAACATCGGGAAAAGTACATCTTTCTGTTAACGGTAAATCCAATTCGGTTTTAAGTAATACAAAAGGAGTTGAGCTGCACAAGGTGTTTGGTCCACATCCGGCCGGAAATGTCGGGGTTCAGATCGCAATGATTGATCCGGTTAATGCCGGAGAGCGGGTTTGGGTGGTGGCACCGCAGGACGTGGCCATTATAGGTGACTTGTTTTTAACCGGAAAATTCGATGCTACTAAAACAATCGCTTTGGCAGGTTCAGAAGTTGTTGATCCTCAATATTACATCGTTAAAACAGGTGCTCAGATAAAAGATATTGTTTCCGGGAAGCTGGTCTCTGATAATGTCAGAATTATTTCGGGAGATATTTTAACCGGGGATAAGGTTTCGTTAGAGGGGAATTTAGGTTATTATGCCAATACGGTAACGGTAATTCCGGAAGGAAATCAATACCGTATGTTTGGCTGGTTGCCATTTGCGGGAGCAAACAAACACAGTATGCAGCGTACGGCTTTATCCTGGTTAATGCCCGGTAAAAAATACACTCCGGATACAAATCTGAACGGTGAAGAACGTGCTTTGGTAGTAACAGGCGAGATGGAAAAAGTGATGCCAATGGATATTTATCCGATGCAGCTCCTTAAGGCTTGTCTGGCTAATGATATTGAAAAAATGGAAAATTTAGGAATTTATGAAGTAGCTCCCGAGGATTTTGCCTTGATTGACTACTCAAACACGTCTAAATTGGAAGCACAGGTTATCATCAGAGAGGCTTTGGATTTAATGATTAACGAAGTAGGATAAAAAATACAGCTATGAAGTTTTTAAGAGATAAAATAGATCAAATTAAAAAACCTTTTGGTAAAGGTGAGAAGTTTGAAAAATTCGCTCCGGCAGTGAATGCACTGGACACTTTTTTATATGTGCCTAATCACACCACAAAACATGGAGCTCATATCCGGGATGCCGTTGATTTAAAGCGAACCATGATCACCGTGGTCTTGGCCTTGCTTCCGGCTCTGGTTTTTGGTATCTGGAATGCAGGTTACCAGAATTTGTCGCAGGTGCAGGAAGTTGTTCCGTTCATGGATGCCTTTATGCACGGTTTGTGGAAAGTGCTTCCGATGATTGCCGTTTCTTATGGTGTGGGTCTGGGGATCGAATTTTATTTTGCCATCGCCCGGGGTCATGAAGTAAATGAAGGTTATCTGGTGACCGGTTTGTTGATTCCGATGATTATGCCTGTCGATTTGCCCTTGTGGATGTTGGCTGTATCGGTAGCATTTGCCGTGATAATAGGTAAAGAAGCTTTTGGAGGAACCGGGATGAATGTTTTGAATCCTGCTTTAACAGCCAGAGCATTTGCTTTTTTTGCTTACCCTACATTTATGTCAGGTGATAAGGTGTGGGTTTCAGATGCAACCACTACAGACGCTATTTCAGGAGAAACCATTTTAGGAGAATTAGCTGCCGGAAAAGAGGTGGCTTACAGTTCTGCGGAAATGTTTAACGGATATATTCCGGGATCTGTAGCAGAAATGTCAACGTTGTGGATTCTGGTTGGTGCAGCTATTTTAGTTGTAACCGGAGTGGCCAGCTGGCGAATTATTGTGAGCGGATTTTTAGGTGCGGCTTTTACAGCGTTTCTGTTTAATTTATGGGGAGCAAGTGCTCTGATGAATTTTGAATGGTATAATCACCTTATTGTAGGAGGTCTGGCGTTTGGTATTGTTTTTATGGCAACTGATCCTGTTTCAGGGGCACAAACCAACAAAGGGAAATGGATTTATGGATTTTTAATCGGGTTGTTCAGCATTCTGATCAGGGTGTTTAACCCGGCCTATCCGGAAGGCGTAATGATGGCAATATTGCTGTTAAACGTTTTTGCCCCGACTATTGACCATTATGTGGTGGAAGGAAATATCAAAAGAAGAAAGAAAAGAGTTGCCAAACAATTAAAAACAGCTTAACCATGGATAAAAATAGTAATAAATATACATTGATTTTTACAATAACATTAATTGTCATTGTTGGTGTATTACTTTCGGTTGCTGCCACATCGCTTCAACCGATTCAGAGTCTGAATATCCGAAACGAAAAAATGCAGAATATTCTTTCTACAGTTGGGGTTGAAGGTATCAGCCGTGAAGAGGCTCAGGCCAAATTTGATGAGGTAATTAAAGAGCAGATCGTGATTAAATCTGATGGTTCTGTTAATGAGGGGGTTAAGGCGTTTGACATAGATATTAAATCAGAAATGAAAAAGCCGGTAGCTGAGCAAAATTTTCCGTTGTTTGTTGCAGAATTGAACAATGAAAAATTCTACATCGTGCCGTTACGCGGAGCGGGTCTTTGGAACGCTATATGGGGTTATATTTCGATTAAAGACGATTTTAATACCGTGAAGGGTATTTCGTTGGATCATGCCGGTGAAACACCTGGTTTAGGGGCAGAAATCACACAATCCTGGTTTAAAGAGAGGTTTGTTGGCGAAAAAATATATAATTCTGAGAATAAATTAGTCGGGGTTACTGTTCAGAAAAACAATAACAATTCGACAGACAAGGACGATAATAAAGTTGATGCTATTTCGGGAGCTACCATTACGGGTGATGGTGTGACGAATATGATTGTGGAACGATTATCACACTATGACAACTATTTCTCAAGTAAAAAATCAAAAAACTAAAGCTATGTCAACAGAAAAAGAAGCTTTGTTCTCAAAGAAAAATACAAAATTATTAATAGACCCGTTAAACGAAAGTAACCCCGTAACCGTTCAGGTTTTAGGGATATGTTCCGCTTTAGCGATTACCGTTCAGTTAAAGCCGTCTATAGTTATGGCAATATCTGTTATTGCAGTAATCACAATGAGTAATGTGGTTATCTCCTTAATCAGAAATCTCATTCCGAACAGCATCCGGATTATTGTGCAATTGGTGGTTGTTTCTGCCTTAGTGGGGCTCATTGATCAGATACTTAAAGCTTACTCGTATGATGTCAGTAAGCAACTATCCGTTTTTGTGGGGTTAATCATTACAAACTGTATCGTAATGGGACGTTTGGAGGCTTTTGCGTTGGGTAACAAACCCTGGCCTTCTTTATTGGACGGAATCGGAAACGGAGCCGGATATGGTCTGTTGCTTTTAATCGTGGCCTTTTTCAGAGAACTTTTCGGTTCCGGTAAATTGCTCGGTTATCAGGTAATTCCGGATTCGTTATACGAAATGGGGTATGTAAATAATGGTATGATGCTATTGTCTCCCATGGCTTTGATAATTGTAGGGATTGTAATTTGGATTCAGCGTTCCAAAAACCGCAATTTGATTGAAAAAAATTAATATTAATTAATCTGTTTAAAAAACGATAAAATGCAAGATTTAGCAAATTTGTTTGTAAAAAGCATATTTATAGAAAATATGATTTTTGCCTACTTTTTAGGAATGTGTTCCTATTTGGCGGTTTCCAAAACGGTGAAAACAGCAGTAGGATTGGGTGCGGCGGTTATTTTTGTATTGGCCGTAACAGTTCCTGCCAATTACTTACTCGATAATTATCTTTTGAAGCCCGGTGCTTTAAAATGGCTGGGAGAAGATTATGCTTCTTTAGACTTAAGTTTCTTAAGTTTTATCATGTTTATTTCCGTTATTGCGGCTATAGTTCAATTGGTTGAAATGGCCGTAGAAAAATTTGCTCCTGCTCTTTATGGTGCGTTAGGAATTTTTCTTCCGCTTATTGCCGTGAACTGTGCTATCATGGGAGGAGCATTGTTTATGCAGCAAAAAGATTTCGGAACAGTAACAGAGTCTGTCGTATATGGAGTAGGTTCGGGCGTTGGATGGTTTCTGGCAATTCTGGCTATAGCGGCCATTCGTGAAAAAATAGCGTATTCAAATATTCCGGCTCCGCTGAGAGGATTAGGAATTACTTTTATACTGACCGGACTTATGGCAATAGCCTTTATGAGTTTTATGGGAATTAAATTATAAACTTATTAATATAAAGTAATGGATTTTATAACAATTATAAGTAGCATAATAGTATTTTTATTTATTTTACTTTTATTAGTAGGAATACTTTTGTTTGCAAAGGCAAAGCTGGTTTCATCCGGGTTGGTGAAAATAAAAATCAATGGCGAAAACGAAATAGAAGTCAATGCCGGTAACACGCTTCTTTCCACATTAGGAAACAGTAAAATCTTCTTACCATCGGCCTGTGGTGGTGGCGGAACCTGTATTCAGTGTAAATGTAAGGTGCTTGATGGCGGTGGTGAAGCTTTGCCAACCGAGGTGCCGCATTTCAGCCGGAGAGAACTTGCCGAAGGATGGCGTTTGGGATGCCAGGTGAAAGTAAAAGCCAACATGGTCATTGAGGTACCGGAAGAAGTGTTCGGGATCAAAAAATTTGAAGCCAAAGTTTATTCAAACTATAACGTGGCTTCGTTCATTAAAGAATTTATTGTAGAATTACCGGACGATATGCACTATGAGCCGGGAGGTTATATTCAGATTGAAATACCAAAATGTGAAGTAAAATATTCCGATATCGATATTACGGCACATCCGGTTGAACATCCGGGAGAACCGGAAAAATTTAAGGCAGAATGGGATAAGTTTAATCTCTGGCCTTTGGTGATGAAAAATACGGAACTGGTTGAAAGAGCCTATTCAATGGCCTCTTACCCGGCAGAAGGCAGAAAAATCATGTTGAATGTACGGGTAGCTACCCCGCCATGGGACAGAAATATCAATGGTTGGGCAAAAGTCAATCCGGGGATTGCATCTTCGTATATCTTTTCAAAAAAAGCCGGTGACCCGGTTATCGTATCCGGTCCTTACGGAGAGTTTTTTATCAACGAATCTGAAGCTGAAATGCTATACGTGGGCGGTGGTGCCGGAATGGCTCCGATGCGTTCGCATTTGTATCACCTGTTCAGAACCGTAAAAACCGGAAGAAAAGTAACGTATTGGTATGGCGGACGTTCTAAACGTGAGCTGTTCTATACCGATCATTTCAGGGCTTTGGAGAAAGATTTCCCGAACTTTAAGTTTTATTTAGCCCTTTCTGAACCGTTACCGGAAGATAACTGGAAAGTGAAAGACGGCATAAACGGTGAAGGCGACGGTTTTGTAGGATTCATTCACAATGTGGTGATTGATAACTATTTGTCTAAACACGAAAACCCGGAAGATATTGAATTGTACTTCTGTGGCCCGCCAATGATGAACAAAGCCGTTCAGAAAATGGGAGAAGATTTTGGGTTAGATCCTGAAAATATAAGATTCGACGACTTCGGAGGATAATATTTTTACAGAAGTTTTTTTTAAACCATTAAGAAATTAAGGAAATTAAGTCAGCAATACTTAATGAAACCTAATTTCTTAATGGTTTCTTTCTTTAATGAACGATCTGATTCTTTAACGTTATTAAGCGTTGTTTTTCTTATTTCTGCTTACTTTTGCAGTATGGAAACTTTATCAGAACAGGAACTTCATAACATTGCGATGAATTACGTAGGCAAGGAACTCGAAAAACAAGGGTTTGAGTTTATCGCCGTCAATAGCCAGTTAAAACGGCATCCGCAGTTTGTATGTGTTGATAAGCCTACCAATACGCTGCATTTTGTGCTGGTCACCGTTTATAGTTATCCTGAAAACCCGGAAGATTATGATGTGCTTTGGATGGAAACCTTTAAAAGGCATGCCCAAAAGCTAAACGCAAAGGTGCTTTATGCCGGGGTGGGGATAGCCAATGCATCGGATTTTGATAAACCAATTTTAAAAAGTGACGATTACATCATCAATTACAATGGAATTAAAGAAATTAGTTAGCCTGTTTATTCTGCTATTATTAACCGCTTCCTGTCAAAAAGAAGGGAGAGAGAGCATTTTTGTCATTCAGGGCGATGCCCAGGGAAGTACCTATACTTTAAAATACATCAGCAAAGCAAAAGTGGTTTCCAAGCAGAGCATTGATTCCCTCTTGCTGACTTTTGACAGGTCACTTTCCACTTACCGTCCGGATTCCAAAATCTCGAAGATAAATGAAGGAGATTCAACTCTGGTGGTGGATGATTTTTTTATAGAAACCTTTAATACGTCCCTGGCGATTTACCGGGAAACGAACGGGCTTTTTGATCCCACAATAGGTGTGCTGGTAAATGCCTACGGATTTGGCCCCAGGAAAGATAAAATAGACCTGAACCAGACCGGTGTGGACAGTTTGCTCCGGTTCGTAGGTTTTGATAAAGTAAAACTGAACCAGAACAAAACGGTCACAAAACGGTTTAAAGAAACGTACTTTGATTTCAATGCCATTGCCCAGGGATATTCTGTTGATGTTGTGGTTGACTTTTTAAAGTCAAAAGGTATCCGAAACGGAATCGTTGAAATTGGGGGTGAAATTTCTGCTTTCGGCACTAATACCATTGAAAATAAAAACTGGATCATCGGGATTGACGATCCCACGCAAAAGCCCGGTGAACGCACCTTGATTGCCAAGATTAAGCTGGAAGACCTGGGGATGGCAACTTCCGGAAATTACCGTAAGGTAAAAACAGACAGCCTGACCGGTCAAAAATATGTTCATATCATTAACCCTAAAACGGGTTTGCCACAAAAGAGTGCGATGCTGAGTGCGACGGTTTTAGCTCCCAAATGTATAGAAGCCGATGGGTATGCCACCGCTTTTATGGTTATGGATATCGAAAGTATTCAAAAATTACTTCAGCGACGGAAGGATTTATACGTTTTACTGATTTATACTGATGAGCAACATCAGGTTAAACAGTTCAAAACCGCTAATTTTCAGTCACTTATTTTAGAATGATTCTAAAAGTAGGTTTTTTCGTTAAAGAAAATATAATAAGTTTTAACATTTGGAGTTATACCTCTAGATTTACAAACCATTAACCATTTTTTATGAAAAAACTAAACAAACTATGCTTGTTTTTGTTAGCATTGCCCTCGCTGGTATTTGCTCAGGAACTAAAACTCAACAGTCCGATACCGATGGATCCTTCGGTAAAGACCGGAAAATTAAAAAACGGTCTGACGTATTACATCAAAAAGAATGCAAAGCCGGAAAACAAAGTTGATCTGAGACTTGTGATCAATGCAGGTTCTATTCTTGAAAACGATGACCAGCAGGGATTGGCTCACTTCATGGAGCACATGTGTTTTAACGGAACAAAAAACTTTCCCAAGAACGCCCTGGTTGACTATTTACAGAGTATTGGTGTAAAATTCGGGCAGCATTTGAATGCTTATACCAGTTTTGATGAAACGGTTTATTTTTTACCGATTCCCTCTGATGATGCCGAAAAATTAGAAAAAGGATTCCAGATTTTGGAAGACTGGGCTTTTAACACCACGCTGACCCCGGAAGAAATTGACAAAGAAAGAGGGGTCGTGCTGGAAGAATACCGCATCGGTTTAGGAGCAGATAAAAGAATGATGGGGCGTTTTATGCCCAAAATGATGTATAATTCACATTATGCCAAGCGGTTACCGATTGGTCAGAAAGAGATTCTGGAAAACTTTACCTATGACAAGGTGGTCAGTTTCTATAAAGACTGGTATCGTCCTAACCTGATGAGTGTAATTGTGGTGGGCGATATTGATGTGGCGGAAATGGAGAAAAAAATCATCGCCCATTTTTCATCGTATAAGAATCCTAAAAAAGAACGTCCGAGAACCAAATACGATGTGCCTAACCACAAGGAAACATTTGTGGCGGTAGAGAGTGATCCGGAAGCGGCTTTTACCCGTGTTCAGCTGTTATATAAAGATTATGAAGAGCCCAAAGTGGTGAAAACGATTGGCGATATGCGGGATGAGCTGGCCATCGGATTATTCGCAACAATGCTCAACAACCGTTTAGAGGAAAAGCGTAATTCACCAAACCCTCCTTTTACGTATGGTTATTCTTATTACGGAGGAACTTATGCCAAGACCAAAAAAGCCTTTCAGTCATTTGCCATGGTTCCGCAGGACAAGCAATTGGATGCTTTGAGAATTCTGGTTGAAGAAAACGAGAGAGTAAAAGCGTTTGGCTTTACGGCTGGGGAACTGGAAAGAGCCAAAACCGAATTTCTGGCACAGATTGAACAGCAATATAACGAAAGAGACAAAACCGAATCTGAAAATTATGTGTGGGCCTGCCAGAGCAATTTTCTTGAAAAAGAACCAATGCCGGGCATTGAATGGACTTTTACCGCCATGCAGAAACTTTTGCCGACCATCACGGTAGAAGAGACCAATAAACTGATCAACGGTTATATCAAGGAAGATAACCGGGTGATTATTTTAACCGGACCGGAAAAAGAAGGAATGGTTAAGCCAACGGAACAGGAAGTTCTTAATTCCATCAAGATTGATAAAAACGCTATCACGGCTTATGTTGATGAAGCGGTGGCAGAAAGTTTATTGCGTAATCCGGTGACAAAAGGATCAGTGGCCAAAAAGGAAAAAAACGATAAAATCGGAACAACAACCTTAACCTTGTCTAACGGAGCGAAGGTAACCTATAAAAAAACCGATTTTAAAAATGACGAAATTGTTTTTGAAGCCCTGAGTTTCGGTGGTTCAAATCTCATTAACAACCAGGAATTTGAAAAAGTGCAATGGGCGATGAATGGTCTAACGGAAGCCGGCTTTTCCGGCATGAAATTAAACGACATAAACAAGTTCATGACCGGTAAAATTGCCCGTGTAAATCCGTATGTGGTCGGAATTCAGGAAGGTTTACGCGGATCGGCTACCCCGAAGGACCTGGAGTATCTCTTCCAGACGGTTTATGCGTATTTTACCGATCTGAATCTGGATAAAGAAGCTTTTGAAAGCTACAAGATCAAGCAAAACGGTTTTATGGCCAACATGAAAGCCATGCCTGCCATGCATTTTCAGAATGAATTATATACGTATTTAAATGAAGGCAACCCCCGTTTTAAAGGGATTCTGCCGGACGATGCTGCCTGGGAAAAGACCGATTATGAATTAGCCTATCAAAAATACAAAGAGCGTTTTGCCAATGCCGCTGATTTCCATTTCTACTTTGTAGGCAACATTGACGAGCAAAAACTGGAAGAATTTGCCAGCTTGTATTTAGCATCATTACCGGCTAATGACACCAAAGAAAAAGCCGTTGATTTAGGTTACAGAATGCTGAAAGGCGATTTGAAAAAAGTAGTTAAAAAAGGAAAAGATCCTAAAAGTACCGTTAACATCATGTTTTACGGTGATTGCGAATACGATGCCAAAGAAGCCCTGGCTTTACGGGCGGCCGGAGAAGTATTGTCCATCAAGCTGATTGAAGAACTCCGTGAAAACGAAAGCGGGGTTTACGGAGCCAGTGCCAGAGGAAGTATGAATAAAGTGCCCAACGGAAGTTATAATTTTACGATCAATTTCCCTTGCGGACCGGAAAATGCGGAAACATTGACACAGTCGGCGTTAAGAGAACTGAATAAAATCATTGAAAACGGGCCGGAAGAAAAGGATGTGAAAAAATTCAAGGAAGCTGAAAAATTAGACTACAAGGAAAAGATCAAACAAAATAATTACTGGATGTCTTATTTAACTCGTTCCTTTACATACGGTGTTCCCGCGGATGAAATTTTACAGGTGGAGCAAAAAATCGATGCGGTAACCGCAAAAGATATTCAGGCTGTGGCCAAAAAATATTTGTCGAAAGACAAAGTGATTGCCATGTTGATGCCGGAAGAATAAATCAAATAGTATCATGATTTAATTGACAAACCCACGGTTTCCCGTGGGTTTGTTTATTTGTAAAGCGTCCATCAGCCTTAATTTTTCATGGTTCAAAAGCTTTTTATTATTTAAAACAAACCGGAATAATTTCACCTTTGGCCAAACAGTATTTTTCCACTTGGTCAGGTGATAGCCTGGCCGTATAATCCTCTTCAATGACCTTAAAGCCAATGCTTCTCAATTTGTCAAAATAATCCCTGCCGTAAACCCTTACATGGTCATACTGTCCGAATATTTTAGCCCGTTCTTTTTCATCCGTGATCGAATCGTCCGAAAAAGTAACGGCTCTTGACAAATCCTGCGGAATCTGAAAAATGCCCATGCCGCCCGGTTTTAAAACACGGTATAATTCCTGCATGGCTTTTGTATCATCCGGAATATGTTCCAGAACGTGGTTGCATAAAATAACATCATATGCATTGTCTTCAAAGGGAAGATCACAGATGTCTGCTTTTACATCCGCCAGCGGCGAAAACAAATCTGTGGTAGTGTACTCTAAATTCTTTTGATTTCTGAACCGTTTGTAAAATGCCTGTTCCGGAGCAAAATGCAACACTTTCAGTAAGTTATCTGTATTTCGTAGTTTGATTCTTGAAGAATCAGAAGCCGTTCCGGGCTGGAAAAAATCGGTTTGTTCTTTCAGAAACAGCCACAGCAACCGGTGTCTTTCAAGTGACAGGGTGCCGGGTGACAAAACGTTCTGGCGTTGTTTTCCATAGCCGTAAGGCAGGAACATACGGAAGCTCTTTCCGTCAATCGGGTCGGTAAACCGGTTTCCTTTCAGCAAAAAAGCTAATACCGGTCTTGCCACATAGCTCAGACGGATTAAAAGCGGGCGGGGAATAGTATTTAATATAAACTTGAATGTTTTTTTCATTTCAAACACTAATTTCACGAATTAGCACGAATTTAGTATTTAAAGAATGATTCTTTTATATTTAAGACTATCTTCCCCAAAATTAACCAATAAACCTAAACTACATTTTGAAGCTGCCAAATAATTTAATACTTGTTTAGTTTCACCTTGGGTTAGCATTTGAATTGCCTTTATTTCTAAAATGATATTGTCATAAATTGTAAAATCAGAAAAATAATAACTTGGTAACAGAATTCCTTTGTATTCAATGACATATTTTTGTTCTCTTGCATAAAGAATTTGATTCAATTTAAATTCAAATTCTAAGGCATCTCCATAAACTTTTTCATTATGACCTTTTCCAAGATGTTTGTGAACTTCCATACACAAACCAATTATTTCATAAGCTTCTTCTTTGTATATCAGGTCATTCATAATTTGTGAAAATTCGTGAAATTCGTGTTTAAATTCATGGTATTTTTCTAAACTCATCTTCTTCGTTGCTCACGATACCTAAAGCATCATACACGTACTGAAACGTAGAGAGCAGTTCCGGCTTGCCGTTAACCAACGCCACATTGTGTTCAAAATGAGCACTCGGTTTCATGTCGGCCGTTAAAATCGTCCAGCCGTCTTTCAGTTGCTTGATGTTTTTGGTGCCCATGTTAATCATCGGTTCAATGGCAACGACCATTCCTTCTACAAGCAATTTTCCACGGCCTTTTTTGCCGTAATTCGGCATTTCAGGATCTTCGTGCATTTTTCGTCCCAAGCCGTGCCCTACCAATTCCCGCACCACACCGTAACCGTGCGATTCACAATAGGTCTGAATGGCATTGCCCACATCTTCTACGCGGTTACCGGCTTTGAACTGACGGATCCCGACATACAGCGATTCTTTGGTTACTTTCAGTAATTTTTTTACCTCCGGTGCTACTTCCCCGATTTCAAATGAATAGGCATGATCACCATAAAACTCATTTTTCAGCACACCGCAATCCACTGAAATCACATCGCCACTTTCCAGCGGTTTGTTATTCGGAATTCCGTGAACCACCTGTGCATTCGGACTCATGCATAAGGAATTCGGAAAACCATATAACCCTAAAAAAGCGGGAACACCGCCATGGTCACGAATGAATTCTTCTGCCAGTTTGTCTAAATACAAGGTGGTGACGCCGGGTTTTATTTCCTTTGCAATCATACCAAGCGTTTTGGAAACCAACAGGGAACTCTCACGCATTAACTCAATCTCTTCTCGGGTTTTAGGGATAATCATGGTTAAAAAATTAAAGGTTCAAAGGTACACAATTTTTTATTTTTTTATATCGGATAATTTCCGGTTAGCTGCCCTGTGTTTTTTGACCTTCATTGTGTAACGGCAATGGTAACTTTCCGGACTAAAAATCCCAAAAACAATGAGAAATGTCAGTTTTTAAACCAATTTTTGCCGCTATCTTTGTATAAAATTTAGGAATTATGAGTAAATATGTAACCGCAGAGCAGGCTGTAAAAGTTGTAAAATCCGGCGATAGGGTTTACGTTCAGGCCGCTGCTGCTTCCCCGACCGTTTTAACAAAAGCCCTGGCTAACAGAGCATCTGAACTGAAAAATGTAGAAGTATGCCATCTTCACACCGAAGGCGAAGCGGCTTATGCCAACCCGGATTTAGCGGCCAGTTTTCACGTTAATTCGTTTTTTCTCGGAGCAAACGTGCGGCATACGCTTAAAGCCGGAAACGGTTCCTACACACCGGTTTTTTTAAGTGAGTTACCCAACTTGTTCCGTAAAAATGTATTGCCGTTAGATGTGGTATTTATCCATGTTTCGCCACCGGACCGGCACGGGTATTGTTCATTGGGCGTTTCGGTTGAAGCAACGGTAGCCGCCATTGAAAATGCAAAAATTGTCATCGCACAGGTAAATCCGCAGATGCCCAGAACTTTTGGTGACGGAATCCTGCACGAGTCAGAAATTGATTACCTGGTAGAAGTAAACGAGACCATATACACACACGACATTGAAGCTTTTACACCCGAAGAAGAGAAAATAGGCGAATATGTAGCTTCTTTGATCGAAGACCGGAGTACGCTTCAAATGGGAATCGGCTCCATACCCAATGCCGCATTGAGTAAGCTGATTCATCATAAAGATCTGGGACTGCATACCGAAATGTTTTCTGACGGCGTGATTGATCTGATTGAAAATGACGTGATCAACTGTAATTACAAAGGTACTACAAGAGGCCGTGTTTTAGCCACTTTTTTAATGGGATCCCGGCGTTTGTATGATTTTGTTGACGATAATTCTTTTATCGAAATGAAAGAATCCTCTGCGGTAAACGACACGGCCCGGATCCGTAAAAACCCTAAAATGGTTGCCATCAATTCTGCCATAGAAGTTGATGTTACCGGACAGGTTTGTGCCGATTCCATCGGCGGAAGAATGTATTCCGGTGTTGGCGGACAGATGGATTTTATGCGGGGAGCCTCGTTGAGCGTTGGCGGAAAAGCCATTATTGCACTTCCGTCGCAAACCAGAAGAGGAGAAAGCCGGATCGTGCCATTCTTAAAGCAGGGGGCAGGCGTGGTAACTACCCGGTCTCACGTGCAGTATATCATTACCGAATACGGAATCGCCAACCTTTACGGAAAAACACTGAAGCAAAGGGTAGCAGAAATGGTCAAAATTGCTCATCCCGATTACCGTGAATGGATAGAAAAAGCCTATTTTGAAATGATGGACATTAAAAAGTTGATTTGTTAATTGTATTCATAATTCATTTTCGCCACAAACGCTGTTTTTTACTTGATTACATCTGAACCCGGCAGGTTTTAAAACCTGCCGGGTTTAATCAGTTGTTACTGCGGATTGGCCATTAGTTTAAACAGATCGGCATTGGAAACACAAAATTTAAACTGGGTGTCAATTTGTTGCAGGCTTGTGCTTAACAGGCTGTTCTCTCTGGAATTGATCAGAAACAGAGAACTTTCGCCAAAAAAGAAGATCCGTTCTTCGGCATCCAGCATTGTTTTAAAATCGCTGACCAGCTCGTCGGCAATTTCAATCTGCTCTTTTAATGAATTGATTTCCTGTAATTGATAATCGATCTTATTTCTGAGCACCTGATTTTCAAACTGCAGATCCAGTTCTGCATCCTGCAATTTCAGTTTGGCGATTTTAAAGTTTCCTCTTTCCTTTCTTAAAAACAATGGAAAACGAAAGTTTACGCCGTATTTATAATTAACGGTATTAAAATCCCGGACAAATTCCGGTTCCGACAAATAATTGTAATTTAAATTAATAGTAGGTTTCAACAAGTCGCCTTTAAGGCGTTTTTCCACTTCCAGCATAGAAACTTTGTGTTGCAGCGACCGTATTTTCGGATGGTTTTCAAAATCAATACCGGCCAGCAGAAGCCCGTTGGTTTTCAACGTGTTTTCCACTTTCTTTTCCAATTCGGTTTCCGGAACAATGCCGTCTTGTAATTCCAACGGCAGGTTGTTCTCAAACCATAAAAAATTAGAGAGTTCCAATTTTGATTTAAGCAGTTTTAACCGGGCCTGCTCCAGGCTTAATTTTCGCGACTTAACCAGTATTCCGGCTTCAATGCTGTCTATGGCAGGACGGTCTCCGGCGGAAATCAAGCTTTTTATTCCGTCAAACCGTACTTCGGAATTCTTTAAAAATGTTTCGTAAAGCTTATATTCATTATAGTTTTTATACCAGTTGAAATAGCTGTTTGAAGCAACATATAACACATTGGCCACTTCCAGATCCCGTTCGGCCAGCGACAGACTGGCATAAATTTTAGCTTTTTTCAGATCGGCCATCCGGTTATTGATGAGTAATCCCTGCCCGATGGGTACAGAAATTCCGGCCATGGCCAGGCCGTTAGCCGGAGTGGTGTTTTGCGGATTCAGATAAACCCCGTCCATTTGGTCAAATCCGGCTTTTATCTCGATGCCGTACCAGGTCGGAATTTTAAACGTAGCATTCAGTAAATCATAATATTCCGTTGATTTGAATTGTTTGTTTTCGTAATCCACTTCAATTTTCGGGTCAAATCCGCCCCGGGCGGCAATAAGGCCTGCCTGTGCCTGGCTTACTTCCAGGTTGGCTTGTTTGACCAGCGGATGAAACTGCTTGACATAGCCCAGGTAAGCATCCAGCGTTAAGGTGGAATCTGCCAGCGGGTTCTGTGACCATGAAAGAAGCGGGATAAAAAGAAAGATGGGCAACAGGCTTTTCATGGAAATTATTTTTTGGTTTCGTTGGAGGTTGCCGGCGTATAGAAATTTGGTGGAAAACCGTTTAATTTTCGCCAGATCTCATACCAGATCGGAACGTTTTCAAGCAGGGCAAAGGTCTGGGCACCCGCTCCGATGTTCAGCTCTTTGGGCCAGGGTTTGTCTTCCGGATCCTGGGCAATCAGCACACGGTATTTTCCGTTAACGCTGATAAAATTTTCAACGGCCACAATTTTTCCGCCAAAAGTTCCGTAGGATGAGTTAGGCCAGCCGCTGAAAACAATAGTGGGCCAGCCGTCAAACCAGATCCGTACCTTTTCACCTTTGTGGATCAGCGGCATGTCGATTGGTTCAATAAACGTTTCTACGGCAATGTCATATTTAGACGGCATGATGCTGACCACCGGCGTTCCTTCTTTAATGGTTTCCCCGATTCCCGACTGCAAGGCACGGTTCACATAACCGTCCTGCGGAGCTTTGATGTAATACAGCTCGTTCCGCATTTTATAATTGGTAACCTGATTCTGCAGTTTGTTCACCTGAGCCTCGGTGTCAAACTGACTGCTCAGGGCCGTAAAGCGATCGCTCTGGGCTTTTGCAATTTTATCGGTGTATTCTGCCGTAATCCGGTTTATCTCAACCCGGGCATTGATTAATTCGTTTTTAGCGGTCAGAAATTTGTTTTGCTGTGTAATGATTTTGGCCTCCGCATCCTGTAGTTTTAACCGTTTGTCTTCTACATCGGTCATGGGTTTCAGCCCTTCTTTATTCAGGTCCTGTGAACGCTTAAATTGCGTCTGGGCAATTTTCAGCTGGGTCTTTACCGCCTCGAGGTCCATGCTGTCGCTTTTTACCTTAAGCAATGACTGTTCTATTTTATTCCGGGCCTGTTCCAGTTTTAAAACCCGTTCGCGTTCAATGGCGGCAATTTGTGCCGAAAGCGAATTGGCTTTGCCTTCGTATGATTCTTCCGATAGCATTTTTGCCCGCATCTGGCTTTCGGTGTTGTTCACTAAATTCGGGTCAAAGTAATCTTCCTTCACCTCAGAAATATACAGAATAGTGTCGCCTTTGTTTACATACTGGCCTTCTGAAACATACCATTTTTCAATCCTTCCGGCAATGGCGGTATGGATTGTCTGCGGACGCTGTTCCGGCGAAACGGTCGTGACAAAGCCGGAGCCCTGAATGTTTTGTGTCCAGGGCAGCAGGACAAACAGAAAGCTGCCTATGAAAAACCACATCAACAGGCGGTTGAATGTTTTAAAATACCTTCTTTCACCCAGCTTTTGAATGGTTTTAAAGCGGGTGAGGTTTACTTTGTCATTGATATTATTCCGGGCTATATTCAACATAATTATTGCGTGTCTGAAATTAGTTTTCCTTTCTCTAATGTTATGATCCGGTCGCATTTTTGCTTCCAGTACTCGTTTTTGGACGTTACAATAACGGTCCAGTGGTTCTCCGGAGACAAAATGAAATCTATGATTTCCTTCGCCTGGTCATAATCCATTTTGTCAAAAGGGTTTTCAAGAAACAGAACGAGCGGGTTGCTCACAATTGCTCTGGCCAAAAGGATTTTCTGAGCCAGCGAGGAAGTCAGCTGCTTGCCTTCTGTCAGGATTTTTTCATCCAGCCCTTTCGGCATTTTTTTAACGGTATCGGTCAGTTTTAATTTTTCCAGTACCCATTTTAACCGTTCGCTGTTAACCGCCGGGTTGTTAAAGGCAATGTTTTCGGCAATGGTGCCTTCAAAAAGTGACTGGCCTTCGGTGATTATTCCGATCTGGGAGCGGTACTGGTCAATGTTTATTTTTTTATAATGCTCGTCATTAATATAAATCGAGCTCGAATTTGTGTGGATCAATCCGGCCAGAATGCGGAGCAGTGTGGTTTTGCCGGAGCCGTTTTTACCGTCAAGGTAAATCTTTTCGCCTTGTTTGATGTGTAATGAAACCGCATTCAGTATTTTTTTAGTTGAATCGGGAAACGCATAGCTCAGCTCATCAATTTCAAAATGAATTTTCTGGTAGCAGTAATTGCTTTCTTCCGTTTCGGCTTCTTCCATTTCCATGTCCACTACCTGACCGATTTTTTCAATAGAGGTTAACACATCATAGAAGGTTTCTAAGCCGACGATGATTTTTTCAACAGAATTAATAACGAGCAGGATAATGATTTCTGCGGCAACAAACTGCCCGATGTTCAGCTGCTGGTTGATCACGAGAAAACCGCCAATGAGCAACAGTCCGGCCGAAATAAGGGCTTTAAACCCGATCAGCTGGATAAACTGCCGTTTGATCACGGCAAAGTGGCTTTCTCTGGATTTGAGGTA
The DNA here is from genome assembly GCA_023434025.1 of Bacteroidota bacterium. Lineage (GTDB taxonomy): Bacteria > Bacteroidota > Bacteroidia > Flavobacteriales > Flavobacteriaceae > Flavobacterium. The sequence goes on along the minus strand of JAEYTL010000050.1, from coordinate 8,324 downwards.
CTCAGCCACCAGTTTATCGTTTTTCTTCAACGCAAATTCAGATTCGATTTTGCTTTTAAAGCCAAAATAATTCCGGGCAATTTCCTGAATCCAGTGGGCTACTTTGTATTTGTACTTAGATTCGGCGAGGCTGGTTTTTAATCCGGTTTCAAATGAAATCCTGAAAATAAGGAAAAGTACAATAAAGAGCAGTAAGCCAAATAAGATAAAGAGCGGATGATAAATGGAAAGCAACAGCAGGCCAAAGACGATCTGTAGCAATGATTCCGAATAATCCAGGATTAATTTGGCTACGCTTTTCTGAACCGTGATGGTGTCAAAAAAGCGGTTGGCCAGTTCCGGCGGATAATTGTTGTTAAATTCCGTATAGCGTATCTTCGGGAAGCGAAAAGAAAATTCAAAAGAAGAGCGGATGAAAATTTTCTGCTGAATGCTTTCGGTAATCCGTAGCTGCATCAGCCTTAAAATACCATTGAACACCACGCCCAGAATAACCACAATAACGAGAATGATCCATGAAAGGCTCACCCGTCCGCCCTGGATCAGGTTAATGATTGCCTGTACACCCAATGGCAGGGAAAGGCTTACTATTCCGGAAAAAATGGCATAAAAGAAAACCTGGTAAATGTCTTTTTTATCCAGTTTCAGGAGGTTGATAAACCGTTTTAAAGGAGGTATGGATTTTGAAGCTTTTTGCATGATCAGCTGATTTGTTTTAACACTAAGGTTTTAAAAAATTCGGAAGGGCTGCTTTTTTTTGAGCAATCGGTAATGGATGTAAAATGGTCTTTTAAAAAATGCTGGTGCAGGGCACCTTCCACCACGGTAGAAATAAGGCTTTTGGCATAGGGATAAGCCGGGTTTACAGCCGTGACCATTTCTACGATACGGTTAATGACCCTTTTGTAAACCAGAAAATAACCTTCTTTGTTTTCTTCGTCAACTTCTTTGGTAAGATATGATTTAGAGAATTCACAAATAATGATCTTATGGAGCATTACTTCATTGATGTGCGGATGATTGTTGTCGCTTGTGATTTCCTGCGTAACCATTTCGATGGCTTTTATCAGTTTGTCTTTCGGGTTTGCCATGTTGTTGGTATTCAGGACCAGTTTGAATTCTATCCAGCCCCAATACCATGAACTAAGGTACAACAAAAGTTTGTGTTTGCTCTCAAAATAACGGTAAATTGAACTTTCGTTTGAACCGATTTGCTGTCCTAATTTTTTAAAGGTAAAATTGTCAAAACCAATTTCATCGATCAGCTGAATACTGTTTTCAATGATTTTTTTACCCAGTTCCGAAGTTTCCGGATCCTTGACAAAAATTTTGGGGCTGATGTTTATTTTGATGCCGTCTAAAATGTTTTTCATACGCTTGCTTTTTGTAAAAGTAAAAAGACAACGCAAATTTAATAGCATTACTATTGATTTTGAAATTGATTAACTTAATTTTAGTAATTGTTCGGCATAAAAAAAGTCCCACCGAAGCAGGACTAAAGATTTTCATCTACGGCATATAGCCTTATTGTGATAAGATTAAAGATTAGAAATTTTAATCTGATACAAATATAGAAAAAACTTTTTTGAGGTGGTTTATGGATTTCCGTAAAAATGTTAAATTTCTTTTTATTACTTTTAAAAGCGGATTAAAAAATTACGATTATGGCAAGAATTTTAGGATTGGATTTGGGGACAAATAGTATTGGTTGGGCGATTGTGGATAGAGAAGGAGTTGATTTTTCTTTGATAGATAAAGGAGTTAGAATATTTTCGGAAGGAGTGAAATCTGAAAAAGGCATTGAAAGTTCTCGAGCAGCTGAACGGACGAGTTATAGAAGTGCAAGAAAAATTAAATATCGTAGAAAATTAAGGAAGTACGAAACTTTAAAAGTTTTGTCAATAAACGGAATGTGTCCATTATCAATTGAAGAAGTTGAAGAATGGAAAAAATCTGGTTTTAAAGATTATCCACTAAATCCTGAATTCCTAAAATGGTTGCGAACTAGTGAAGATGAAAATAACAATCCATATTTTTTCAGAGATAGAGCCAGCAAAGAAAAAGTAGCATTGTATGAACTTGGTAGAGCTTTCTATCACATTGCTCAACGAAGAGGTTTTTTAAGTAATCGACTAGATCAATCTGCCGAAGGAGTTTTTGAAGAGCATAATCCTCAAATACAATCTTTTATTGAAGATGCTGAAAACGCTGAATTAATTTTAAATGAATTAAAGGATTACTTTATTAATCTTGGGATTATTGATGAAACAGAAAAAGGAGGTTTTAAAAAAGAGTTGGATGAAGGCGAGAAGAAATTGAAATCTCTTTATAATTCTTTGGTTGCAATTGCTAAAAAGAATGAAAATGACATTGTGAAATGTAAAGAAGAACTGATTGCCAGATTAAATAAGAAAGAAGATTTAGGTAAAGTAAAAGGTAAAATTAAAGATATTTCGCAAGCTATGCTTGATGGAAACTTTAAAACTTTAGGTCAGTATTTTTTTAGTTTATACAACAAAGGAAAAATTAGAAATCAATATACTTCAAGAGAAGAACATTATTTAAATGAGTTTATAGCAATTTGTAAAGTTCAAGGAATTCAAGGAATTGATGAAAATGAAAAGCTTCCGGAAAAGAAATTTACTGGATTAGCAAAAGAATTGTACAGAGCTATTTTTTTTCAAAGACCATTGAAATCTCAAAAAGGATTGATTGGAAAATGTTCCTTTGAAACAAGTAAATCTCGTTGTGCAATTTCACATCCTGATTTTGAAGAATACAGAATGTGGACCTATTTGAATACCATTAAAATTGGAACTCAAAGCGAAAAAACATTGCGTTTTCTTACACAAGAAGAAAAACTAAAATTAGTTCAGAAATTTTATAGAAAAAATGATTTCAATTTTGAAGTTTTAGCTAAAGAATTAATTGAAAAAGGTGCAAGTTTTGGATTTTATAAATCTTCAAAGAAGAATGAGTTTTTTTATTGGTTCAATTACAAACCAACTGATACAGTTTCTGCTTGTCAAGTTTCAGCATCATTAAAAAATGTGATTGGAGAAGATTGGAAGACAAAAATATTTACTTACAAAACTTTAAATGTTAAAAGGGAAGAAGTTATAAAATCAGTTGATTGTAAAGATTTATGGCATTTGTTATCCGTTGCAACTTCAGATGTTTACTTGTATGAATATGCAAAAGAGAAACTAGGTTTTGATGATAAAAGTGCTAAAGCTTTTAGTAAAATTAAATTGAAAAAAGATTTTGCCAGTTTAAGTTTGTCTGCAATTAATAAAATTCTTCCTTACATCAAAGAAGGCTTGTTGTATTCTCACGCTGTTTTTATGGCAAATATCGAAAACATTGTTGATGAGGATATTTGGAAAGATAAACTTCAACGAAAATACATTCAAACTCAAATTGCTGAAATAGTTGAAAATTATACGTTTAAAAAAAATCAATTAGAAATAATTAATGGACTTATTAAAGATTGTAAACTAAAAGAAGAATATTACTCCAAAGAAGCGGAATCCATTTATAAAAGTGATTTGACTAATAAATTAGTTTCATTTTATAAAAACCAAACAATTGATAACGAATCTGAACAAAAAGTAATTCTTGAAAATCTATTTCCAATTTTTATTGAGCAATTAAAAAAACATGAATTTATAAAAGTAAAACGATTAGATGAAAAAGTTTTGGAATTTCTTTCAGGAAAAAATCAAGACGGCGAAGTTTTTTGTAGTAATCCAAAACGACTGAAAAAGCTTTATCATCCCTCAGATATTGAAGTCTTTAAAAGGAAAATTATTAAAGATAAATTTGGAAATGAAAAAGTCGTTTTAGGAAGCCCATTAACTAATTCGATTAAAAACCCAATGGCAATGCGGGCTTTGCACCAATTGAGAAAAGTGCTGAACACACTCATTTTTGATGGTTACGTTGATGAAAATACACGAATTCATATAGAAATGGCTCGTGAATTGAACGATGCTAATAAAAGAAAAGGAATTCAAGATTATCAAAACGAGAATAAAAAATTCAGAGAAGATGCCATCAAAGAAATTAAGAAACTCTATTTCGAAGAATGTAAAAAAGAAGTTGAACCAACTGAAGATGATATTTTAAGATATCAATTGTGGATTGAACAAAGGAAATGTGAAATTTATGAACAAGGAAAAAACATTAGTATTTGTGATATTATAGGAAGTAATCCTGCTTATGACATTGAACACACTATTCCAAGAAGTATTTCTCAGGATAATTCCCAAATGAACAAAACGCTTTGTAGCCAACGTTTCAATAGAGACGTTAAAAAGCAAAAAATGCCAACCGAATTAACTAATCATTTGGAGATTTTGCCAAGAATTGTACATTGGAAAGAAGAAGCAGATAATTTATCAAGAGAAATCGAAATCATAAGTCGTTCAATTAAGGCAGCTACAACTAAAGAAGTCAAAGACAAAAAGATAAGAAGAAGACATTATTTAACCTTAAAGCGAGATTACCTTCAAGGAAAATACGACCGTTTTACTTGGAAAGAACCAAAAGTGGGATTTAAGAATAGTCAAATTCCAGATACAGGAATTATTACTAAATATTCGCAAGCGTATTTGAAATCGTATTTCAAAAGAGTTGAAAGTGTAAAAGGTGGAATGGTAGCAGAATTTAGAAAAATATGGGGAATACAAGAAAGCTATCAGGATGAAAACGGATTCAAACATTATAAAATTAAAGACAGAAGCAAACACACACATCATACTATTGATGCGATTACTATTGCCTGTATGACCAAAGACAAATATGATGTTTTGGCTCACGCTTGGACATTAGAAGATAAAGAACAAATTCCTGAGGCTAGAAAAATACTTGCTGCATCAAAACCTTGGAAAACCTTTAAAGAAGATTTAGAAAAAATAGAAGAAGAAATTTTGGTTTCACATTATACGCCCGATAATGTTAAAAAGCAATCGAAAAAGATTGTTAGGGTTCGAGGTAAAAAAAAATATTTGCTAAAAAGTGAACTGCCAGAAGGGTTTAAGAATAAAATAGAAGGAAAAGATTATTTTAAATTAATTTTTGATTCTGCAATACTTTACAGAATTCCTAAAAATAAAGAAAAACATAGTGACACATACTATAAAGAGTTGCCAAAAAACTATTTAAATAAAATAGAAGGCAAAGATTATTTCAAGATTGTAACAAATGGAGATACATTTTATAAAATCCCTAAATACAATCAAGGGGATACCATTCGAGGTTCGCTACATTTAGCAGGTAATTATGGAGCAATAAAACAGCCTGAAATTGATGATAATACTAAAAAACCAAAACATACATCAAATGGTGCTTTCATTTTAAAGAAAGACATAAAAGGTAATGATGTAATTAATTTTGTTGAAAGAAAAGCATTGTCGAAATTATCCGAAAATGATATTAGTAATATTGTTGATAATGTAGTAGCGGGAAAAATACAAAAGGCAATAAAAGATGGGCTTATTACTTTCAAAACTGTTTTAGGAAAGAAAGTAGCAGTAATAAAAGAAGGAATAAATATTTGGATGAGAGAGCCAAATGAAGAAAAAAAATTAGTTGGAATTCCGATTAATAAGGTTCGTGTTTTTGTGACAAATGTTAAAAACCCATTAGAGATTAAAAAACATAGCCTTTTGTCTAAATCTCGTTTTGAATATAAGCAAACTATTTATTCACAAAACGATGAAAACTATGCAATGGCAATTTATGAGTTGGATGGAAAAAGAGAGTTTGAATTAATCAATAATTTTAATTTAGCAAAACTTATTAAACAAGGCGAAGGATTTTACCCAATCCAAAAAGAAAAAGAGATAAAAGGGAAAAAAGTCTTATATCCAATTGCAAAAAGCAATAACAGAGATGTTATTTTGAAAAAAGGACAACAAGTAATTTTTTACGATAAAACTGTTGAGAATCCAAAAGATATTTCTGAAATTGTAGATTTCAAAGGAAGAATATATTTGATAGAAGGATTGTCAATTAACAGAATATCGAGGTCTTCTGGTAAAGTTGATGAATATGGTGTTATTCAATTGAGATATTTCAAAGAAGCAAGAAAATCAGATGACATTAAAAAAGATGATTTCAAGCCTGATGGAGATTTTAAATTAGGAGAAAATAAGCCAACAAGAAAAATGAGTCCAGGACAATTTACAGCTTTTATTGAGGGAATTGATTTTAAGGTATTATCAACTGGAAAGTTTGAAAAAATATAATTATGGATGAACCAAAATTAACAAAAGAACAAATCGAAAAAATACAAGCAAAAATAGATAAGGCTGAGAAAAGTGGTTTAGCAAAAAAGCAAACCAAAGAAGAAATGCTTCTTGAGTTTAAAAAGAAATTAGGTTTAGTTTAATTTTTTAAGTAAAAGTTCATTGACATAAAATTTTCAAACTCTTGAACAACTCAAACCACAACGGAGTTTCTACGCAGATCGCTACAGTTGTGGTTTGATTAAAGATTAGAAAACACGATATTGACAGCTAATTCCAAGGTTGCGGCGGCTGTGTTGTGGTTTGATTAAAGATTAGAAAACACGATATTAATCCTGAACTGGAAAAATTATAGGAAATGTTGTGGTTTGATTAAAGATTAGAAAACACGATATTTACTCGAGAAGGGATTCGCAGAGAAATTAAGTTGTGGTTTGATTAAAGATTAGAAAACACGATATTTTGATGGCAGCGGAACATCATGAAACGCCAGTTGTGGTTTGATTAAAGATTAGAAAACACGATATTTTCGTGTACACACGAATATACTTTGCAGAGTTGTGGTTTGATTAAAGATTAGAAAACACGATATTATTATAAAAAACATCGTAATTGCTGTAATGTTGTGGTTTGATTAAAGATTAGAAAACACGATATTGCAAATATACGAAAAGGCTAACAGCCGAAGGTTGTGGTTTGATTAAAGATTAGAAAACACGATATTGTGTATGACCAAAAAAAGAAAAAAGCATTGGTTGTGGTTTGATTAAAGATTAGAAAACACGATATTAAAACTTTTTAGATTTCCTTCATTACAAGGGTTGTGGTTTGATTAAAGATTAGAAAACACGATATTACTTTGAAATGGCTGTACTTCCATATATGGGTTGTGGTTTGATTAAAGATTAGAAAACACGATATTTCAATAGCTTTTTCTTCATCAACAATTGGGTTGTGGTTTGATTAAAGATTAGAAAACACGATATTACAGGCCTGTTGATAGAATCATCAGATGAAGTTGTGGTTTGATTAAAGATTAGAAAACACGATATTTGTTGTAAGTTATTTGTTTAGTTATTGTTGGTTGTGGTTTGATTAAAGATTAGAAAACACGATATTAATTTCCCTTGAACTTAAAAAGCCTTCTCCGTTGTGGTTTGATTAAAGATTAGAAAACACGATATTAATGACAGGATTCCAATTTATTTCAGCAAGGTTGTGGTTTGATTAAAGATTAGAAAACACGATATTTTCTTCTTTAGTATTATAGAAACTACCATAGTTGTGGTTTGATTAAAGATTAGAAAACACGATATTAGTATATCAATCGTTGTAACAAATGATGCGTTGTGGTTTGATTAAAGATTAGAAAACACGATATTCATTTGCTTTATCGTTATTGGAATCTGTTAGTTGTGGTTTGATTAAAGATTAGAAAACACGATATTTAAGACCAGTACAGGCAAGCAGTTTATGCAGTTGTGGTTTGATTAAAGATTAGAAAACACGATATTTACAAGATGCGATTAAAGGATATGAAGCAGGTTGTGGTTTGATTAAAGATTAGAAAACACGATATTTGGGAATTTTGATTTATAAAAATTAAACCAGTTGTGGTTTGATTAAAGATTAGAAAACACGATATTTGAAAAGTCTAAATCTAATTACGGTGATATGTTGTGGTTTGATTAAAGATTAGAAAACACGATATTATGGTTAATTAATTGCTCGATGTCTTACGTGTTGTGGTTTGATTAAAGATTAGAAAACACGATATTAACAAGATACCAAATCGAAATTGAATACATGTTGTGGTTTGATTAAAGATTAGAAAACACGATATTAAAACATCATCGTCGGCAGGTGTACCGTCGGTTGTGGTTTGATTAAAGATTAGAAAACACGATATTATGCAAGGCTTGACAATTGAATCCCTAATCGTTGTGGTTTGATTAAAGATTAGAAAACACGATATTGGATAATCTTTTCTATTTCTTTAGGTGATAGTTGTGGTTTGATTAAAGATTAGAAAACACGATATTCATTTCGTTAACAATGTTCTCAATATACTGT
>JAEYTL010000031.1 GCA_023434025.1 Bacteroidota bacterium | reverse complement strand
CGATACGGTGTGATACCCGGAGCCAGCTCGGTAAGCCTGTCCATCGCCATAAATCTTCCCAGGGCATTGTCATACTGGCGGAAGTCCATGGCCGTCATGTTCAACTCTAATTCTGCCTGAAATTCCCTGTCGTTGAACTTATACTTCTGGGCTTCGCTGTTGCCATGCGTCAGCCACACATCGTTGTTATACCCCGCGTGCTGCAGCCCGAACGGATAATAATTGTTTTCCCCGATGATCTCTGTTAAACCCGATGTCGGGTTTCTGGCATAGCTCAACCTGACATTCCCCAGGTGGTCTTTGTGCTGGAACACATAATGATAAGAACTTCCCGAACGGGCCACATACCCTTCGGCATGCGGAAAGAACTGCAATACATTGTTCCTGTACTGGAATCCTTCCAGGTACTTTGTGGTCGTGGTCACGCTGTTCTCCTCTACCGTTTTTTCCAGCCGTTTTCCTTCGGCGGTATAAACATACTGAATTTTATCGCCGGTTGCAAATTCAATTTCAACGGGCAGGTTCAGGTGGTTGTACCTGATGTTTACAATCCCTTTGTTATCGTCCCGGATCATGTTGCCAAACCCGTCATAGCCGTATTCTTCGGCATTGTCGGCACCGTCGTTAAAGCCGTCGTTATACGAAGGGGTTGTGCCGTCGGTTACCTTTATCAGCCTGTTGCTATAATCTTCGTAGGCATATTCCAGGTTATCGGTCTCAATGGCCGGCACATCAATGTCTGAAGCTCCGTTCCGGATCAGGCTCCGGATATTCCCGTTTCGGTCATAGGTCAGGTGCTCGTCATAAGACTCGCTTAACACATGGTTCTTGTGGTAATAGGCGTTTTTTAAACGGTTGACCTCATCATAGCTGTAACTGTAACTGCGGAGGATATTATCGGAACCGGTTCGCCAGAGGGTCTCGGCTATATTCCCGTTGTAAAGCGGTTTTACGGCATTGTTCACGTTGTTGGCAACGGTGTTATAGTTAAGCGTAAAAGCAAACAAATCGGTCGGATCGCCTGACTGGGTCAGGCTGTCCGTGTCGTTCACCTGCGTAAGCCATCCCCTGATGTTATAGCGGTAATCTGTTTTCTGTAACGGTTCGCCCACGGTATTGCCTGTTTTTTTGGAGATCAGCCGTCCGAGCTCATCATACGTATTGGCGGCCAGCAACTGTATCGGGTTGCTGTTAACCTGATGGGTATGGGTGAGCAACCTGCCCTGGTCAGAATAGGTAAATCCGTTTTTTACCGCAATCGCACTTTCGCTGTTGATCCGTTTGTGGAATGTTTCGGTCGCCGTAATCTTCCCTTCAAAATCATAGCTCATATCCGTGTGCGTATAACCTCCCGGGCTGTTTTCATGGTTCCGTACAAACGTCCTAAGCGGACGGGCTTTTTTATCATACAGCACATAAGAGGTTTCTTTTCTTATGGAGGAGGTCGTTGACAATACCCTGGCCCATTTTCCGGTGGGCAGGCCTTTGGGCAGCACCGTATTGTTGTAATATACGGGCTGTTCAGCCACTTCCGCCGGAACGGCAGGGGCATCAGCATAGTTGTAATCATCATAATAATTCACCGTCAGGATATAATACCCGGACACAGGCAGTGAAACATTGGTATAGCTGTGCGGTGTGGCCACGCCGCTGTGGGTATAATTTGTCGTATTTCCCGGCGACAGCCTGCTTTCGTGGAAATTTTCCGTCTGGTTGTCTCTTTCCGTCTGGTGGTTTTTCCGCTGGCTGTTGTTTACCGTGGCAGAGATCCAGCCGGTCATTACTACCCTGTTAAAAGCATCGTATTTTATGAGCAGCCAGCCGTTGTTGCTCAGGTTCCTGAACGGCGGCCGGGCCGGGCCGGTCATCACCACCCGGTCCTGCTTATCATACACCACATATTCCCAGTCTTTACCCGGTTGCTTTTTTTCAACCAGACGGTTCTTCCAGTCGTATTTATACTGGTAACAAAGCCTGTCCAGTATGGTCTGGCTGATCGTTGTTTCTGCCGCAGCCAGAGGAGGGATCACATAGGTGAGGTTGCCGAACTGGTCGTACACATAATACGTATCATGGGGTACTTCTGTCTGGCTGTTTTCGCTGTAATCCGTATAGGTCCGTTTGAGCACCACCCGGTCCTGCTTGTCTGTAAACTCTTCGGTGGTGTGGTTTTTTCCGGACGTCCAGTGTTCATCCTTAATAACCGTTTTACGAAGCTGCCCGGCTGTATAATGCCCTTCTTTGCTCATTTCAATAGCATATAGTCCCAGGGCTGACGACCAGTTTGATACTGCTTTAAACAGCACCACTTCTTCGGCTTCATTGGCCAGGTAATCAAATTTTAATTCTTTTCCCCCTCCCAAAGCCCAGGCATCTCCGGGGGCTGCCTGTTTAAAAATGCGGTTCAGGGGAGAAGCTTCAAACTGTTTCTGACTATAGGCATACTGGGTTGTGGCAAAATGCAGGTGACCGGTCAGTGACGGATTGTTGGAAGCATAAAAACTTTCCTGATTGGTTTCTGCCAGCGGGTCAAAGTCTTTTGAAGCCGATCCGCGTATATACGGCAGAAATGTTTTTTCTTCCCTGCCCGAAGCATCGTAGCGGATGTGTGATATAATATCTTTACCCGATGCAGACTGTTTATAAGCTACCTGCTGCACAGGGCGACCCAGGCCGTCTAAATACTGAATATGAACCGCTGCATCGGCCGGGTCTTCCGGATCAATGCTCGCTGTAGCGGACGCTTTTTTATAAACTGTTGTTTTAACATAATTCTGGTCCTGGCTTTGTGCGTAAGACGCAAAAACAAATGCTAAAAATACAAACCAGGTATAATGGCCTTTGTGTAACGTTCCGAAGAATTGTCCGGTATTTATAATTTGATGTATCATGCCTTTAACGCTTAGTTTTGGGTTCTGTAATGGTATTCATTCTCGGTCAGGCTGTTGCCTTCTTTGTCTTTCACCTGAATCAGCCTGCCAAACGGGTCATATTCATACGTACGGGTATCTCCTTTATAATCCGTTTCGGAAGTAACCCCTACCAACGGCTTATAGGTATAAGTGGTTATCATTGCCCCGGCCAGGGCACTATCGTTCCTCAGGTTTTCCAGTGCCGTCAAAAGTGCCGTTTCATTACCGGTGTCAGAAGCCGATTGGATAGCTGTAATCAGGTTTTGCGGCACCTCGCTGTAAGATGCCTTTTCCAGTTTAGCCACCAGCAGGGTTTTGTCATACCCCCAGATATTAACCGTTTTTACGCCGGTCTGGTTTTCAAACTCAATGATATTGCCATAGTGGTCATACAGGTTCACCTTTTCTTCCGTATAAAAAAGCTGGTCTCCTTTTGAGTTGTCTTTTGAAAGCGGTAGAAAAGAAACGTTTGTCCCGCCGTTATCTTCCGGAATTGCCGGCCAGGTATTGGAATAGTTCACCACAAAAGACGTAAGCAATTCACTGTTCCTGTAATTTTCCACCCGTTCAAGGGCATTTCTGTTCTTAGAATAGACCGTATTGTTTTTGTGGTAATAAAAACAGGTAGATAACGTATCGTTGGTATAACTGGTGTATTGAAACATTTTCCGGATTTTCAGGTCTGTGTTATATTCATACTGTGTTGCCGTTTGAAATACATTACCCGACAAATATTCCTTTTCAGTAATCGTTTTGGGCAGGTTCCAGATCAGTATATTCGAGGCTAAATACCTGGAAGGCGTGGCCATGTCATAGTTGTATTCGGTGGAGTGCAACAGGTTTCCGGAATGGTTATAAACCTTTGTTTCCATGATTCTGCCTACCCGTTGGTCAACCGTATATTCCGAATAAGGCAGGTTGTCGATCGGAGAATAATAGAGGTATTGTGTTTTTCCGTTTCCGTCGCTGTCTCGGACCGTTATGTTTTTATAACGGATAAGGTCATAATTGCTGTAATCCGGTTCATAAGGAGTGTATTCTATATTCTTCAGGTATCCGCTGCTTTTATCGGGTTCGTTAAAAAAGGTGTACTCATAGCTGACTTCTTTTACCGGCTGGGGTGACGATAAGTGGTTTTGGTAATACCGTCGGTCGGTCTCTTCTGTAAAATACCCTATCTTTTGTATCCTTAAACCGCCTCCGTACCACCATTTTTTGGGCTGGCTTACCGGAATTACCCTGTTTACCCGGGCACTTCCGGTAGTTACATCGCCCATGGTCATTTCAAGGGTATAGCTGCCCGGCGTAAGCTCCAGGTCTTTCCCCAGCCCGTTGTTCAGTTGGTTCTGGTAACCAAAATTATGGGAGTTATTGGGTGTAGAGAATTCCTGAACCGTGACTCCTTCTTTTTTTAAGGTAAAGACCGGATAAACGTAAATGGTTATCGGATCTCCTCCTTCCGGATCAAGATTCGGAATAATCACCTCCTGCGGATAAGCATCAAACTTAAAGTGAAATGTTTCCGTACTGTTTACGGTAAAGGAAAGTACATCTGAAACGGATAAATATCCTTTGGAAGCATAGTTAACAACCGTATAATTATGAAGGTTATTGGCTCTTTTATCGGGACTGAGGTCATAAAAAAAGTTTTCATCTGTTTCGCTTTCCATCGTCACAGGGTTAAGGACGGAGTCCAACGCCTTGTTAGCGGTATAATAATACGTGTTGCGTTCAAATTCATAAATAATGCTGCCGCCCGCAGGCAGTTTGATTTTCTGCAGAATACCATAGGTCGAAAAGTCGCTTGACAACCTGGAAATATCGGACGTATTGCACCACTTATCCGTCAGGTTATAATAGCCCCAGCGGTCAACCCCGACAATAGACTCAATCTCGTACAGGAATGTTTTGTATTCAAAATGATGAGAATGGGTTACTTCGCCTTGGGTTTCGTCCAGCCGTACCAGATGGATACGGTTATTCAATTCTTCATAATTCAGGGAAAATGTTTTGTAGGTATTCTCCAGCACATCCTTAACCACAATGCTGTCATACCGGATGGAAATCTGCTCCTGTGTTGTGTAATTAAAAAGTGTTTGATCTACATAAAGACCGGTCAGTTCAATCTCACCGAATCCCGGAGATTCTATTTTACGCATAACGTGAAAAGTATTCTTCTGACCCGAAGCATGGTAAGGCAGTATCCTAAAATAGCTATTGTAGTAAAATTGAGCCAGCATAATGTTGTTGCTGTCTCTGATTCCGGAGAGGTGATACGCTGACTTATACTCGCTGTCCGGGTAACCTGGCCCGCGGAATACTGCCGTATCGGCCACCTCAAACACGTAGCCATGGCCTCTGTCGTCATACAATGTAAATGAATTAATCACATAAGTAGCCGGATTATAATTGGCTTCTATTTCTATCGGCATCCCTTTGTTTTCCGTCATAAAGACTTCCAGCTGGTTGTTTGACATTTTTTCAACCGTGAATTTTCCGCTATAACCTAAAAAACGGAATTCATACAAATCATTTGCCGCAATGGTATCGGCTACCCAGTTGGCCTCGTCCGGTTCTCCGTTCAGTGTACGGAATATTATTCCGCCTTTCTGCAGGCTCCAACCGTGTCCGCAATCACCCATTTCCTGGTTAAAAGCCGCCACGGCAGACGGATGATAATTCAGCAGCAGGTCAATGTTCATTTCTCTATCGCGGGTAGGCAGGCTATAAACGGGCACCCCGATTTGCGGAATACCTGTAGAAAGATCTACGGCATACTGCTCAAAACTGATGTCCGCTGCCGCTGCCGGATTATTTAACTGTGCTGCTACTGGAAGTCCGAACAGTAAAACCAGTAAGGCCAGACTTGCTTTGCGGGTAAACAACCCTAATGACTTTCGGGTAAAAACGCTGTTTTCCATTTTTATATCGTATTGGTTGGTATCTTGTTTTTATTTAGTGCGATTTCTTCATGACCTTTACACTGCCTTTGTCCGATTTGCTCCTGACCTCCACAATATAAATCCCTTCGGGCAATCCGTTGAGATCCAGGGGAACCATCCGCTGTTGGATAGCAAAGCTCTGCAACTGTCTGCCACTCAGATCAAAAACAGACAACGTTGCTTCCTCAAACTCAAAGCCTGTAATGATGTTGGTGTATGCTGCTGTGGGGTTCGGAACAGCTTCTACCGGTTCCTTCTCTTTCTTCGGCTTATCCCTATCCAACAGTTTTACAATCCAGAAATCATTGCGTCCTACCGAGCTTTCCCGGTCCCGGGACAACTCTCCTGATGATGTGCCGCAAAGCAAATAGCCTCCGTCACGGGTCTCAATGGCTTTTTTAAGCACATCTTCTCCATTGCTGCCTGTTGTTTTTTTCCAAAGCTGTTCTCCGTTTGCTTTGGTTTTAAGGAGGATGTAGTCATTGACTCCCTCCCGGTCTTTCTTTTTTGTTCCTTTTGTTTCGCTTTTAGCGTAGCCTCCCATCAAAAGCGTACCATCACTATTCCGCAACAGCGAGGTCAGTATGTCAATTTTTCCGGTATCATACGTGCGTTGCCATAAAATATTACCCATCTCATCCGTTTCCAGCACCCAGAAATCCGTTCCTTTTCCATTGGCCGTATTCTTGTTGCCCGTTGTACCGGAATCTGAATTTCCGGCCATCACAATATGTCCTTCTTCCGTAAGTATCAACGCCTCCAGCTGGTCGTCACCTTCTCCGCCATACACTTTTTGCCAAAGCGGATTACCGCTTTTATCCAGGCGGATTATCCAGTAATCTCCCGACCCGTAGCATTTTTCACTTTTCGGAATACCGGCTCCGGTATGCAAAGTGATTGCTTCAGGTGAATTAGAGTTTCCGCCGGCCACATACCCGCCATCCGGGGTTTGCACAATGGCCCGCAGTTGATCGGCATACTGTCCGCCAAAGGAACGTTGCCACTGCAAATCGCCTTTGTTGTCAAGCTTTATAATCCAGTAATCCAGATGACCAAAACTGTCGGAATCTTTTAAAATGATTTTGCTTTTGTCAGAATGACCATTGCGGTGAGCCATGACTGTTTCATCCGGAGCATTGGAAGAAGAGGAAGCTCCAAGTATATATCCTCCGTCTGCGGTTGGCATCAAACTGTGTAGCATTTCCTGCCCGCTGCCTCCTAAACTGAGCTGCCATTCGACACCTCCCTTTGCATCCAGTTTGAGTACCCAGATATCCTCTCCTCCCAGAGCAAGAGTCGTTTTATCACCATTTGCATCAGAGGATGATTGTCCTCCTAAGATTATTCCACCATCCGGTGTAACCCTGACGCACCGCAACAAATCCATCCCCATACCGCCAAATGTTTTCTGCCATTCTTCCTTTCCGTGTTCATCCATTTTCCATAGCCAATAATCCAGATTACCCCGGCTGTCTTCATTTTTTCTACCTGTTGAACCTGAATAGGAGCTTCCGCCTAAAATGAATCCAAAATCTGCCGTGGGTTGTGCATCAGACAAATAATCGGCATGTTTGCCTCCCATTGATTTTTCCCATAGAATATCCTGAGAAAACAAGGATATTGTGCCTAAACAAAATAATAAAACAATGGGTTTACAAAATGGTTTGTGTTGTTTCATAGTAATGAACTTTATGGTGAATGATTCCGTAAATTAAAAAATATGATCAAACCGCACTTTACGGGTTATCCGTATTTTTTTTGAAAAATACCGGGCAATGCTGAAAATACTATCCGGCTGATTTTACAGCTTACCGTAAAAAGAAATGCGTTTTTTTTGAAACGTGACGCAGCTAAATTAAGCTGCAATCGTTAAAAAGTATATTTACAACTTCACAGATTGCAATTTTAAAAGAAAAATAAATGCCAGACAATACCCACTTTTGGTGATATTTTTTTCCTCACCAAAAACAGTGATATTTTGTTGTATTTTTTAAAAAAATATTTAAACAAAACGCTCATGAATAAGCTGTTAGCTGTTTAAAAAAACAATAACATCCTTTCCCTATCATTTTGTTTACACCATTTTCTGTAAAAATATTAATCAGAATTTCTGACAAAATAAGGAAGGAAATTATCAGAAAGTAAGGAAAAGTAAAATGAATGAACTGTAGCGTGAAGATTAGTGAATTCATGGCTATTTAAGCTCCGTGTATCAATTCACCAATTCTTAAACTGACACACGATTAAAAAACACAAAACCCAACCGAGCCCGATTGAGTTGTATGCTATTAACTAACCAAAAAAAACTATAAATTATGAAAATTTATATGTTGCAATGAAGGTAACCACTCCTCCGTTTTTGCGAGTGCAAAGGTAATCAGTTTTTTGAGTTTTTTTTAATGAAAAACCAACTTTAACATTATTTTGACAAAAAACATGTTTTTTAAGCGTCTTAAAATCAATTATTGATAATATTAAATCGTTTTTACTTTATTCTTTTCAACAAAAACAGAAATATATCGGGTAAAAAACAATAAAAATCCGTTAAGGCTGTTTTCTCAAAAGTTGCCTTAACGGATGGTAAGGTGTAAAAAACGTTTACAATGTTCCCCTCAACGCCTGTTCTCTTTCAATACTTTCAAACAAAGCTTTAAAATTACCTGCTCCGAATCCCCGGGCACCCATTCGCTGAATAATTTCAAAGAATAGGGTTGGCCTGTCTTCTACCGGTTTGGTAAAGATCTGCAGCAGATAGCCTTCGTCGTCTGCATCAATCATGATACCCAGCTTTTGCAGTTCGTTGATGTCTTCTTTAAATTTAGACATGTGGTCTTTTAAACGTTCCGGAATGGCATCGTAATATGCTTGCGGCGGTGTACTCAAAAACTCCACGCCTCTTTTTCGCATTTCCGCAACGGTTGAAATAATATCGTCTGTCGCTACAGCGATATGCTGCACACCGGGACTTTCATAAAAATCCAGGTATTCTTCAATCTGTGATTTTTTCTTTCCTTCGGCCGGTTCGTTGATCGGAAATTTAATTCTCCCGTTCCCGTTGCTCATTACTTTACTCATCAGGGCCGAGTATTCTGTCGTAATCTGCTTGTCGTCAAACGACAGGAAGTTTACAAATCCCATGACCTCTTCATACCATTTTACCCACACATTCATTTCATTCCAACCCACATTGCCCACCATGTGATCTACATATTTTAATCCTACAGGAGCCGGGTTATAATCTGATTCCCAAACCTTGTAGCCCGGCAGAAAAACACCGTTGTAGTTTTTGCGTTCTACAAACATATGCACGGTTTCACCATACGTATAGATTCCGGCACGCACTACCTCTCCAAACTCATCGGTTTCAACCGTTGGTTCCATAAAGACCTTTGCTCCCCGTTTGGTTGTTTCTTCAAACGATCTGCGGGCATCTTCTACCCACAAGGCTACTACTTTTACGCCATCGCCATGTTTTTTAACATGCTCACCAATCGGCGAATCACTTTTTAAAGCGGTGGTCAGCACCAACCGGATTTTATCCTGCTTCAGCACATAGGAAGCCCGATCTTTTACACCGGTTTCCAATCCGGCATAGGTCAGTGACTGAAACCCGAATGCTGTTTTATAAAAGTGAGCGGCCTGTTTGGCATTGCCCACATAAAACTCTACATAATCTGTTCCTAAAAGCGGAAGGAAATCCTGGGCTCCTTCAAATATTTTTTCTAAACCGTATTCTACTGATTTTATTTCTTGTGACATACTCTTTTAATTTGTCAATTGGTTAATGTGTCGATGTGTCAATTTAGAAAACTGCTAAAATTGACATTACATCAACCAATTGGGTTAAACTTTATTTATTAATTTTTGAAGTTGCTATTATTTTATTTGTGATTTTTAAAACATCAAACAATTCTATTAACAACTCTTCTGTATCAGGATAACGTTCAAGTTCATTACATAAAAACAACCAAAATTCGGTTTCATCTGCTTCTTTCATTGCTATTTTAAATTTGTGTATAAAATCAGCTTTGCTTTTTGCATTTTGAGCTTCTTTAATATTTGCTCCAATTGATGTGCCGGACTTAAGCAGTTGATTGGCAACAACAAACTTTTTGTTTTCCTCTAATTTTTCGGTGTATAAAACAACCTTCTTGGCAAACTCGAATGATTTTACAAGAATTAATTTTCCTTGTACTTTTCTTTAAATGTTATCATGGCTTATAGAATTAATGTGTCAATTTTTCAATGTGTCAATTGACTGATTTGTTTACAAATGTTTTTAAATTATTAATGTCTTTTTTTAAATATAATTTCTAATATCTTCATTACTACTATCCCTCATTGACTAATTGCCACATTATCAAAGCCACGACTGAAAGTACTTTTCATCCGCCACTTTCATTGCTTCGTCTGTAACCATCAACGGTTTAAAGGTATCAACCATTACGGCCAGCTCTTTGGTTCCCGTTTTTCCGATGCTGCGTTCATAAGCTCCCGGATGTGGTCCGTGCGGAATTCCTGCCGGATGCAGGGATATATTCCCGGGTTTCACATCGTTCCGGCTCATAAAGTCCCCATCTACATAATACAATACTTCATCGCTGTCAATGTTGCTGTGATTATACGGTGCCGGTATCGAAAGCGGGTGATAATCATACAGCCGCGGTACAAACGAACAAACCACAAACGCATCGGTCTCAAATGTCTGGTGAACCGGTGGCGGCTGGTGAATTCTACCGGTTATCGGTTCAAAATCGTGAATGGAAAAAGCATACGGATAATTAAAACCGTCATAACCCACCACATCAAACGGATGCGAGGCATAAATCATTTCAAAAATCTCGTCCTTCTTCTTTACTTTAATCATAAAATCGCCCACTTCATCATACGTTTCCAGTTCGGCGGGACGGCGTAAGTCCCGTTCGCAATAAGGCGAATGCTCCAACAACTGTCCGAACCAGTTCCGGTACCTCTTGGGTGTGTATATGGGTCTTCTCGATTCTACGATAAACAGACGGTTGTCTTCGGTATCAAAATCGATTTTATAGATAATTCCGCGTGGAATCAATAAATAATCCCCGTATTTAAAATCGAGGTTCCCTAAAAAAGTACGTAGCTTACCGCTTCCTTTGTGGATAAAAATCAGTTCGTCTGAATCGGTATTTTTATAAAAATAATCCTGTGTCCTGTTTTGAGGTGCTGCCAGTGTAATGTGACAATCCGCATTGGTCAGCACAATTTTACGGCTGTCCAGGTAATCCTTTTCGGGCGTAACATCAAAACCATGCAGCTTGTACGATTGCATATTATTGGCTTTGGCAATGGCCGGAGCCACTGAATATTGCCCGCGGATTTCTTTCACCTGTGTTGGCCGGTGAACATGGTATATGTTGGAATACATCCCGTCAAAACCTACCGTCCCGAAAAGCTGTTCATAATACAACTCCCCATCGGGTTTGCGAAACTGGGTGTGCCTTTTGGGAGGAATTGCTCCTAATTGATGATAAAATGGCATCTTTTTGAATTTTAATTAAACAATTGAAGTCCTGTGGATACATCGGCTAATTGACTCATCGGTCAACTACCACATCAAATCATTCCGGATTCCGTTTGATAAGGAACTGAAGGTAGTCTAATAATCCGGGCCAAAAAGCATTCATTCTGAAAATTATCTGAGGTTAGTTCTGGTTTTTCCTGATGTTAACGCCCACAATAATGCCAAGACTAAAAGCCACTAAAAAACCAAGAATCACAACCATTTTTTATGATTTTACTAAAATATAACACAAATATCGTAAAAATTTGAATACAACACAATTAAAACCAAAAACCTACACTGAACCATGTGTGGTGGTCTTTGGTTTCCGGTGACCAGCTGTGCTTAATCTCTACCGGACCAAAAATGGTTTCCAGACCATAGCCAAAGCCATAACCGGTATAAGTTGGTTTGGTCAGCCATTCGTCGGTTTCAAAAATTTTATCTCCCGCATTGGCAAAATTGGCCGAAAAATTAAGGTGATTCTTTTTAAAAATTTCATAATCCAGTTGAAACATGGCCTTGACATAACTGTTTCCGGCAAAACTCAAAAAGTCATAGCCGTAAAAAGGTTTGAAGTTGTTTACCGGATAAAAACCATACCCGCCGAAAACAAAATTAAAAAACGGAACAGTTTGTTCGCCAACACTAACCCCGCCATCCGTTTGAAGTAAAAGAGTGGTTCTGTTAAATAATTTTTGTGCCATCCCGGCTTCGGCCTTAAGAATGGAAAAATTATTGAACGTATTGGTATAATTGGAAGAAAACAGAAATGCCTGTACATCTCCGTTAAAAAACCATCCGCTCTTTGGAAAGTATTTGTTGTCAAACGTGTCATATTTTAAATACCCGAAAGCACTCAGATAGTCACTGTTTTCAATGATCGGATTTCCGGTATTTAAGGTTTCTGATTTTAGTTTAAGGTGTTTGTATTCTAACCCGCCGGCTACCACAAACTTCTGAATAAAAACAGTCTGCATGTAAATCTGGTTTGTAAAGTCAGAAAAATTTACATTAATGGAATTCACATCCGGTGAGGTAAACAAGACGCCCTGGCTGAAATCGGTGGTTACATTCCGGTTAAAACCGGTAAAACGGGACTTGATGCCAAAACTCCAATAGAATCCGTTATCCACATAATAGTCTAAATAATACCTGAAGTTGTCACCCAACACCACATCAGCAGAAAGGATATCGTTTTTGAACAACATTTTCTTTTGGGTAAAATTGACCAAAATACCGCTTTTGAACAACCCGTCGTAATGCAAACCCAGCTTCAAAAAAGCCTTATACGGGTTTTCCGTTAAGTTTAGGTGGATACGGTCACCTCCACCTTCTATGTCTTTTTCAATAGTATAATTAATAAATCCGAAATTTTGTGTGGCACTAAGGTTTTCAATGCCCTGTTTTAACTGGGAGAAACTGATTTTTTTCCCGGCCTTAAACCGCAGTTTGCCCACGATATAAGCCCGGGTATAATTATCGAGTGGCGTATGGGTAATGGCCGAAACAAACAAACTGTCTCTTTCAGTCAATGGAACAATTGTTTTTTGTTTTTGATAGGAAGTACTCAGCTGATGCAGTTGTTCAACAACACGCAGAGCAGCTTCTCTGCCGCTTTCTATAATTTTAGTGCCTTTGTCAAACGAAATTACCGAAAACTCTTCCACATTGGGCCGGATATAAACATCGGTCATTTCCCTCTTTTGCTGCATTTTCTGAATCATCTGCAAATTCGAAATCTGAACCAGAATACGGGTAGCATCCTTCAGGGATTCACGATCTTTTAAATCATCCTGCACATCAACACCTATGATGATATCGGCTCCCATTTTTTTCACTTCATCAAGCGGATAATTATTAACAACTCCGCCATCTATGAGGTATTTCCCATCTATGATAACGGGCGAATACAACGAAGGGAAAGCCCCGCTGGCCAGAATAGACTGAGCCAGAAACCCTTGATCCAGCACTACTTCCTGTCCGGTTTCAATATTGGTGGCAATACACAAAAAGGGGATCGGCAGCTTTTTAAAGTCCCGTTCGTGTCTGACTGGAGCGGTTAAACGGGTAATCATATTATAATTATACAGTCCTTTGGACAAGGCCGTCGGAATACCGATTTTAAACTTATCAAACGGCAAGGTCACGGCATACCGCTCATCATTGGCTTTTTCGTAAAAATTTTTGGAAGAGCGGGGAATAAAATCCTGAATCACCGCATCATAATCCGTATGGTTAAAAATACTGTCCAGCTGGGCAGCCGTATAGCCCGAAGCATATAATCCGCCAACGATGGCTCCCATACTGGTTCCGCCGATATAATCGATTTTTACACCGGCTTCTTCTATCACTTTGAGCACTCCGATATGAGCCAATCCTTTTGCTCCACCACCGCTCAACACCAACCCGATTTTTGGTTTTTTTGGAACGGAATCCTGGGCTTTGGCGGTATAAAAAGTCAGGATTAACAACAACAAAAGACAAATCCTTCCAAGCCCTCTTTTTGGCGTTATCCTCGCAACGTAGTGGAGCGATAGCGGCGAAAACAGGAAAACGGAAACCAAAAAAGTGGAAACGATTCGCTTCAAAATTGTATTAGTTTGATATGTTTTGGTAAAATTCGTGAATTTTTTTTGCTTTTGATGCACCAATCACTTCAGAAATTTCACTTTCGGTAGCCAAAGCCAATCTTTTAACACTTTTAAAATGCTTTAATAACGTAATCATCGTTTTTTCGCCAATGCCGGGAATGGTTTCGAGCGAAGTCTGCAAAGCTGATTTACTCCGCTTGTCCCGGTGGTGTGTGATGCCAAACCGGTGAGCTTCATTTCGCAATTGCTGAATGATTTTGAGCGTTTCCGATTTTTTATCCAGGTACAGTGGCACTGAATCACCCGGATAAAACAGCTCTTCAAGCCGTTTGGCAATACCTATAATGGCAATTTTTCCGCGTAAACCCAAATCATCCAGGCTTTTCAGGGCAGAGGACAACTGTCCTTTTCCGCCATCGATAATGATCAGTTGCGGCAGCGGTTGCTGTTCGTCTAAAAGTCGTTTATAGCGGCGGTACACCACTTCTTCCATCGAAGCAAAGTCATTAGGTCCTTCTACGGTTTTGATGTTGAAATGGCGGTAATCTTTTTTGCTGGGTTTTCCGTCTTTAAACACCACACAGGCGGCTACGGGATTTGTTCCCTGAATGTTCGAATTATCAAAACATTCAATGTGCCGGGGTTCAACCGAAAGACGTAAATCTTTTTGCATTTGAGCCATAATCCGGTTGGTATGCCGTTCCGGATCTACGATTTGAATTTGTTTTAACTGTTCCAGCCGATGGTATTTGGCGTTGCGTTGCGAGAGTTCGAGAATTTGTTTTTTGTCGCCTAACTGTGGAACGGTGACTTTAATTTTATCGCCGAAATCAAGTTCAAACGGGAGGATAAGCTCTTTGGAAGTAAGGTGAAAACGCTCCCGAAGTTCTACCACGGCCAATTCCAGCAACTCTTCGTCCGTTTCATCCAGTTTCTTTTTCATTTCTAACGTATGTGAACGGATAATGGCTCCGTGAGCAATTTGAAGAAAATTGACATACGCCATGGTTTCATCCGACACAATGGAAAACACATCGATGTTTGAAATTTTAGGATTGAGAATGGTAGATTTAGCCTGATAGTTCTCTAAAATGTCTATTTTTTCTTTGATCTTTTGAGCTTCTTCAAACGCCATCTCCCGGGCAAATGCATTCATTTTTTGTTTAAATGCCTTTAAACTGTCTTTGAAGTTTCCTTTTAAAATTTCGCGGATGGCATCCACCTGATTCTGATAGTCTTCTAAGGTTTCCAATCCCTCACACGGGCCTTTGCAGTTGCCGATATGGTATTCTAAGCAAACTTTGTATTTGTGATTCCGGATATTATTTTCGCTTAAATCGTAATGACATGTCCGCAACGGATATAATTCTTTGATTAAATCCAACAAGGTATTTACCGTTTTAAAATTGGTATAGGGACCAAAATATTCCGAGCCGTCCTTAATCATCTTACGGGTGGGAAAAATGCGTGAGAACGGTTCTTTTTTAATGCAGATCCACGGATAGGTCTTGTCGTCTTTCAGATTGATATTATACCGGGGCTGCAGTTTTTTTATCAGGTTATTTTCAAGCAAAAGAGCATCCTGCTCAGAAGTCACCACAATATGCCTGATCTCTGCAATTTTCTTAACCAGCACAGCCGTTTTGTAGTTATCGTGCGACTTTGTAAAATAAGAAGAAACCCGTTTTTTCAAATTCTTGGCCTTCCCCACATACAGAATTTTTCCGTCCTTATCAAAATACTGATAAACTCCCGGACTGTCCGGAAGGGTTTGAAGCTGGAGTTCTAACAAATTGGTCTGCATTGTACAAATATATCAGTAAAAAAAGCAGCATGCAACAGAAAAGGAACTAACATTTATCATATTTCCTTTCTGTTAAACCGTGTAGTTTTGCCAAAACATTTTGATTATGATGTATTGGAAAAAATATACTCCTCAGGAAAAAATGACCCGAATTAAAAATGCTCTTTCGGAAAACGTCAATTTTTCAAAAGACATTTCCTTAGGCTTTCCGGCCTCCAAATTAGACGGAAAAGTGTTTTTATGATCATGCTCCGTTTCTCAAAAAAGTCACACTTTGCAAACGTTCATAGTAAACCCGCCAGCAATAGCCAATCGCTTTAAACTCGTATGCCAATCTTATTTACAGGACAACAAATCGTATAAAATTGTGGTCATGCGTCATGTAGAGCCCGAACATTTAAACCCGTAGTGCATTATTAGTTAGCCACAGATGCACAGATTTTTTTATATTTTTATCCGGAAAATTATATTTCACAGTTTTAATCGAATGCAAAGTTTTCAATATCCGTGTAATCTGTACTTGATTTTTTAAATTATTTTTTGATTTTGTATCTGTGCATCTGTGGCTAAAAAACAATTAACTGTAAAACAATATGTTACGTTTTTAATGATAATGCACACGGGTATTTTAACTATTTTTATAACCGAATTAAAAGCTTCGGCATATGTTTAAAAAAGAACTCCGGTTGCGTTACAAAACACTCCGATCCGCCCTTTCGCCACAAGTGATTGAAGAAAAAAGCATGGCCATTGCCAATCAACTGCTTCGGCTGGCCATTTGGGAAAAGACCTACTACCACCTTTTTTTAACCATTGCAGAGCAAAAAGAAATTGACACTGAATTTATCCTGCAGATCTTGGCCGGAAAAGATAAAGAAACCGTGATTTCGAAAAGTGATTTTACCACCGGAGAAATGACTCATTTTCTGTTGACGGATAATACCCGGATCAGAAAAAACGAGTACAATATTCCGGAGCCGGTGAATGGCCTGGAAGTTCCGGTCGCTAACATCGAAGTGGTTTTTGTTCCGTTACTGGCTTTTGACACACACGGTCACCGGGTTGGCTACGGAAAAGGGTTTTACGACCGTTTTTTGGCCGAATGCAAACCCGAAACCTTAAAAATCGGATTATCTTTTTTTGAACCGGAAGAAAAAATAGAAGACGTTGCTCCAAACGATATCAAGCTTGATTTTTGTGTTACGCCTGAAACAGTTTTTGACTTCCGCCTGACAAAATAAGGCAGATGCCGTATTGCCGGCAAACCATCTGTTTTTAAAATTTGTTCATCCTAAATCCTAAAAAAATAAACGATGAACTCAAAAAATTATTTTCTCTTTTTAATCAACACAATGCTGGTGATGAGTAGTTTTTCTCAAAACTACGTAAAAGATGCAACGTTCAACATCGGCGACGGTTTTGACGTCACCCCGGATTATTACATTGAACTCCCGGACAACAAGCTATTGGTATCGGGTGGATTTGATTACCTGAATAACACCGAAGCCAAACGACTGGTCCGGTTAATGCCGGATGGCGGAATTGATTCGGAATTCAGTGCAGACCCGTTCCTGCACGATAAATTTGTCAACCGGCTCAAAGCCCTGACCGACGGCAGAATAGTTGTAGCCTTTAAACTCACTTCACTACCCAATGCAGCAGGCGGACTCGTTCTCCTTCATCCCGACGGAAACATTGATGACAGTTTTTCGGCTGTACAAACCAGCAATCCCATCAATGACATCGAAATACAAAGTGACGGAAAAATACTTATCTGCGGGAACTTTTACAGTATTAACGGTGCTACCCGAAACTCTGTTGCCCGGTTCAATTCAAACGGAACGGTTGACACTTCGTTCAATGCCGGGAATGGATCCAACATTGAAACCAATGACCTGCACCTTCTTCCGGACGGAAAAATAATCGTTGCCGGCAGCTTTTCCAGCTTCAACGGAAACGTCTCGCAGAAAAGCATCACCCGCCTGTTGCCAAACGGAAGTGTTGACCCTGAATTCACTCCCGGAAGCTACTACCAGAACCGCATCCATAAAGTTGCCGTACAAGATGACGGAAAAATCATTGCCGTGGGCGATTTTATCCAGACCCCTTCCTTAAGCGGTTCAACAAACCGGATTATCCGGCTGATGCCGAATGGTGAAAAAGACGCTACGTTTAACATTGGTACCGGATTTGGAGGCGGAACCCGTTATATTACCCTTCTGGATGACGGCTCATCACTGGTTGGCGGCAATATGATTCACTACAACGGCACAGGCACACTTGCCAACGGACTTATTGTTCTGAACAGCGACGGAACACAGAACGCCTCCTATAATTTCGGATACGGTTTCTATACCGGTCATGCCAACATCAATGTGACCAAAACTGACCAATTGAATTCCGGAAAAATAATGGTGCTGGGTACTTTTCATTCTTACAATGGTGTAAATCTTTTTAACACCCCCAAATTAACCCGTCTGGTCGATCAGAATCTGGCGGTGAATGCAAACAAAAAAGATGAATTTATTTACTACCCTAATCCGGCCACCACAAACCTGACGGTAAAGGCTCCTGAAGCAACCAATCTTTTACTTTTTGATTGCAACGGAAGAAAACTGACCTCTTTTTCACTGTCTTCCGGTGAAAACACCCTCGATATTTCGGGATTTTCAAAAGGGATTTACGTTTTGCAGTGTCAAGGAGAAAACCAGACGGAAACCATAAAATTAGTGATTAATTAGCATCCTTTTTATTAAAAAATCTTTCAAAGAAATTCTGATTCTTTGAAAGATTTTTTTTCTGTTTATTCCGGAGGGTTATGCTAATTCTTCTGATGCTGCTGTTTCTTTTGCAGGGGTACCGAATGCTTTTTTGTTGAATATAATTAAGATACCCACACCGGTGGAAATAGCCATATCGGCAATGTTAAAAATAGCATTAAAAAAGGTAAAGTAATTTCCGCCCACAACCGGAAGCCATTCCGGCAACGTTCCCTTCCAGATAGGAAAATACAGCATATCCACTACTTTTCCGTGAAACCAGGTTCCGTAAGGGTTTTCAGAGAATAGCGTAGAAGCTGCATGGTGGCTGTCGTTAAAAATCACGCCATAAAAAACACTGTCAATAATATTTCCGAATGCTCCGGCCAGGATTAAGGCAACGGCTACAATCAAATAATTTGAACTCTGTTTCTTAACACTGTCCCACAACCAATAGCCAATTCCGAAAACGGCCACAATACGGAATAATGTTAAAAATAACTTCCCGTAATCTCCCGGAATTTTGGTACCCCAGGCCATGCCTTCGTTTTCAATGAAATGAATGCGAAACCAATCGAAAACTTTGATTTCTTCTCCTAAAACAAAATTGGTTTTGATATATAGTTTAGATACCTGATCCACTAACAAGATGATAAAGACGATCAAATAAGCTTTCTTTAAGGACATTCTTCAGATTTTATGGTGCAAAAATAGCAATATTCTCAAACAAAAAGGGAAATATGCTGTTTACGGACAAAACTTTAAATAATTTTTAGCATTTCACGCAACCTTTTGTCTTTTTTACATCTTCCGTTTATTAAAAATGGATTTACATTTGTTCAACCTAACCTGACTGATAATGAAAACATTAAAATTACTTTGCATATCCTTCTTCACCTGCTTTCTGGCAAACTGTAACCAGGATGATGACCGTTCCGGAGAAACGGCAAAATTTGCTGTACCGGTTATCAAATCATTGAATGCTTTACGGAGTTCCATTTCGGTGACCGCTGCCCAACCAACCCATGCTGACGGAAAAATTTATGTTGCCGAAAACCTTCTTTTTTATGTGGCTCAGGAATCCGGCATCCACATTTTTGATAATTCTAATCCTTCTGCCCCTCAAAATACCGCTTTTATCAAGCTGGAAGGCGTGCATGACATTGCCGTAAAAGGCCACTATCTGTATGCCGATAATTTTGTGGATCTGGTTGTTTTTGATATTGCTGACCTTAACCATATTGAGGTGGTCAGGATTGCCGAAAATGTAATTTCCTTTTACCCTGCTTATCCTGATGAGGCAGAATTTTATGCTTATGATGTTTATCCGTCAGAAGGTGAAATCATGGTTGGTTTCAGCGTTGAAACTCGGGAAAGACCAACCGAAGAATACATAACCTGGGCAAATGATGCCCTTGCAAATTTTGAAAGTGTCAGTGGCGGAAATGTCGGAACGGGTGGTTCTTATGCCAAATTTCAAATTAACAACAATGCTTTGTACACGGTGGAATCCCAAAGCCTTAAAGTATTTAACATCTCCAATCCGGCAGAAACGGTTTACGACAAAACCGTTTACATGAACGAATGGTTGGGTGGCGGTTTGTTTGAAACGCTATTCAAGCAAAAAGAATTTCTTTTTATAGGCTCTACCAACGGAATGTATATTGTGAATGCTTATGATGAGTTCAACCCTTATTTTGTATCCGGTTTTGCCCATGCCACAGCCTGCGATCCGGTGGTGGTTTACGGAGACACTGCCTATATTACCGTTCGGGGAGGCTCCAATTGCGGTTCGATTGAAGATCAGGTTAATGTCATTAACATCACCAACATTCAAAACCCGACCCTGCTGTCTACCTACCTGTTAAACCAACCTTACGGATTAGGCATCCTGAACAATGTACTGTATGTTTGTGCCCATGGTAAACTGAACGTTTTTGATGCAACAAATTCTGCAGAGTTAATCTTAATGAATGCATACGAAACAGACGTAAAAGACGTCATTGCTTTAAACACCCATCTGATTGCCGTGGGAACCAACAAAATCATTCAATATAACTATGGCGAAAATCACACGTTGGAAGTGATAAGTGTGGTGAATTTTTAATTTTCAGCTGAATTCTTTTTATAAGTGGTAAAACAATTTATACCAATTACCGTTCAAAATTAACCCAGAGTCCACTACTATTTGGGTTTTTTTATGGTTTTACAATTAGGAATTTAAAAATTCTGATTTAGCTTAACTCATAATTTCATTGACATCAAATCTACTCAGAATAAAAAATCAAAAAAATTAGGTTGTAATAAATATTTATTTAACTTTGTTTTTCAAAGTGCTTTAAAAAAATAAACATGGAAATCAATCTGGAAAATTTTAGAAATTATTTTAATCAAATCGGGGTTAAAGCGAGTGTTTCTGTAGCTATTTTAGGAATAGTTATGCTTACGATAGCTATTATCGGGCTAAGAATAAACAACGATGCTATGCAAACGTTGTGTATTTTTAGTTTATTTGTAGGATTGGTTTATGGTGTTATTGTTTCTTTTAAACTAATCAGAAAAAGAGAAGAATTTATTCATCTGGTTCCTTTCTTGATTTTAAATTGGTTTATTGGATGTTTTTGTACCAATGTACTCATTAATATTTTTGAAAACTTACCGGTTTGGGTTTATGTACTTACCTTTTTATTTTGCTTTTCAAATTTTTTCATTTATAGCAATTTTAAAAGCAAATGGATTATCCCAATTTCATTTTTTATCAACGGAACAACAATTTTATTAATCGTTTATTACGCTATCTATTTAATGCCATTAACCTTCTATTCTGTTGTAGGGATTTTGGCTTTAGGATTAGGATTCTATGGTTTGGTTCCTTTCATAGTACTTGTTATTCACACATTTAGATTGGTTAAAACACTTCCGAAGAACAAAAACAATCTCATTTCATTTAGCGGCGGAATGATGTTAACAATACTAAGTTTTGTTGTTTTTACGATTCAATTAAATAAAGAAAGTGAAAAAATTAGAAGTCATTCCATATTAAAAACATTTGAAACCAACTCTGATTTACCAACTTACATCACCGTTTCTCAAAGTTTAAAGCCTAATTTTTTTAATGAAATTTTACTTAAAAAAGACTTAGTTTATACTTCAACAGAGAATTTTTTTGATTCTCAACAGTTTCGCTTTTTTTCTGCTAAACAATATAATGAACGAAAATCGCACAATCCTTTTGTGAATGTGGCTTATTTTTATACAAAAGATACTGGTTTGAGTGTTGATGATCGGATAAATATTTTAAAATCAAATTTTGATAAAAGACTGGAAACTGAGGAACAATTGTGGAGCGGAGATGATTTAATTACTAAAAACATCAAAGAAGACGTAAAAATTTATCCGAACGAAAGACTCGCTTACACCGAAATCACCATGGATATTGCCATTGAGGAAAAGACTTGGAATCCTAAAGAAGCTATTTATTCATTTCAATTGCCGGAAGGTTCTGTGGCAACATCACTTTCATTATGGGTGAATGGAGTTGAACGAAAAGGTATTTTAACCACAAAAGAAAAAGCTCAAAAAGCCTACACTCAAATCGTTGGTGTTGAAGCTCGCGATCCGTCTTTAATGCAATGGAGAGAAGGCAATAGAGTGGTTGTTAGAGTTTTTCCTGTTAGTTATGATTTACCAAGAACTTTTAAATGCGGTTTTACAACACCTCTGAAATTAGAAAATAATAAATTAAAATACCAAAGTTTAAACATAAAAGGTCCAAATATTTCAAATGCTGAAACGCTTTCGAGACTTCAAATTTCGGGCAATGAAAAATTTGATTCGGATAAGAATTTCGAATTGAAAAACAACTTTTACATCAATGAATCAAGAGGTTTGGATAAATGGGAAGCTTTTCTTCCTATCAGCAATTCAACTTACACGAGTTCGTTTATTTGGAAAGACAATGTGTATGAAATCAATCCGATAGAAAGTGGAAACAATTCATTTATTCCATCTGAAATTGTTTTGGACTTAGATAGTAATTGGTCATTAGAGGAAATCAAAAAAATCGTCAACCTCAACAAAAATAAATTCACGGTCATTATTAATAATAAAAAAGAAGAAATCAATTCAGCAAACTATGAAACTGTTTTTACTCAATTTGAAAATTTACAGTATTCTCTTTTACCGTTATATACTTTATCAGAAAACAGTTTAATTATAACCAAAAGCGGCTCATACTCTGCCAATTTTGAAGAATTACAAACCTCAGAATTCTTAAATAAAATAAAATCAGGCACAAAACAAAAACAACTTAAAGCAATTAATATTTCTTCAGAAATTAACCCGTTTTGGCAAACCATTAAAGAACAAAAGTATGTTGAATTCATTCAAACAGATCTAGATAATGCTTTGAAATTAGTAAAAAACAATCAGTTTCTATCGCTTACAACTGATGAAAACAGAGTAAATATTGAACCCGCTGGCATTTCTATACATAAGAAAGAAACGTTCGAGAAACTTTCAAGCAATGGATCAAATCACATCTACAGAATGTATGCTTTTGGAAAAGTACTGGAAGAACAAGTAACTATTCAAAACGATTCTTTAGCAGTTAATAAATATGTTACTTTGGCTCAAGATGCTAATATTGTAACGCCAATCACATCATTAATTGTTTTAGAAACAGACGAAGATTATACTAAAAATGGCATCGAAAAAAACATTGACACTTTAGGAAACGCCTCAATTAACAACGATGGTGCTGTACCAGAACCGCACGAATGGGTTTTAATTATCTTAATCTTAGTTATACTTTTTGTTTATTATAAAAAAAGTAAAAAACAATCGGTTTAAATGAAGTTTTTATACCAAAATAAAATTGCGTTATCCATTCTCGTCATTCTTATTGTGTTGGTGATTAATTTTGGAATTTCTAATGATTTTTTTGGAATATTTTTTTCTATAATTTTATTTTTTATTGGTGGAAGAAAAACAAATCTCAACATCAGTTTTTGGCTAGTTGGATTAATTATTTTGTTTGAATTTATTAGTTTCAGATTACACACAAAATCGCTTCATTTTTTATCGATTGCTTTTTTTATTTGTTTGATTTATTATAGTTTAACTAAGAAATTTTCGTTCATTGCTTTTATTTGTATTCTATTGTTCTCTACCGTTTTCAATAAGTTTTTCGAACATTTAACGTCAGAAATTAAGCAATCACTCTGTAATATTGTATATCATACGTTAAAAAATTTCATTGAAATTGATAAAGTGGAAGGGGTAAATTTTTATATCAACGGAGCAAGAATTACAATTGATACAGCATGTATGGGGTTATCAATGTTTAAAACAGGATTACTTACTGGAGCAATTCTACTGACACTTGAAGAAAAAAAGCAAAATCGGTATTTTGGAATAATTCAAATTTTACTTTTTTGCCTATTCGTAATTCTTTTAAATGTTATTTCAAATTACTTTAGAATTATTGCTTTGATTTTATTAAAATGCACCGAAGAAAACATTTTTCATCATGCGATAGGACTGTTTTGTTTTGCTATCTATCAGGTTATTCCGATGCTATTTCTTATTCGCTATTTTAAACCAACTATAGCCGAAATAAGCACATCAAATTTTAATTCAAAACTAATTCCAATTGCAGTTTCTTTCTTAGTTGTTCTTTTGACAAGTTTTGAAATGAAAAATCCAATAAATTATGATTTGCTAAAGGATATTGATGCACAATACAACTTAAAAGAGGGAAGATGGTTTAATGTAGAAGTTTTTAAAATTGAAACAAAAGAAAAACTAATTTACATCAAAACCCCATCGCACAAACCACTTATTTGTTGGACAGGCGACGGTTACAAAATTCTTCAAGCCAAAGAAATTTTAGTTGATAATCGAAAAGTATGGTTTAATGTAATGGAAAAAGATTCCATTTTATATGAGTCTTTATGGTGGTATGAATGTGGTAACAAAAAATACACTTCATTTCTCGAAGTAATGTCGATGAAATTAATTTACAATAAACCGATTCGATTGATTAACGAAGTAAAAAGAATTGATTCTAAATAAGAAATAAAGAAAAACGTATGTAACAAAAAACACTTGCAAAAACGTTTTTGCAAGTGTTTGATTAATTATTTTTGTCTAATATAAACCTGTATGGGTTTTCTAGGACTAGTCATTATTTAAAAACTTTCAAACTATGCTCTCAGCAACTTTTATCGCTGCATATTTTTAGCTTCTATACTCATCGTAGCATGAGGAACCAATTTCAGACGTTCTTTTGAAATTAATTTACCCGTTACTTTACAAACACCGTATGTTTTGTTTTCCACTCTGAAAAGAGCATTTCTTAAATCGCGGATAAATTTTTCCTGGCGAATCGCTAATTGAGAGTTTGCTTCTTTACTCATGGTTTCACTGCCTTCTTCAAATGCTTTGAAAGTGGGCGAAGTATCATCCGTGCCGTTATTCAAATCATTCATATAGGCACTTTTGATGAGTTCCAAATCATTTTGGGCTTTCTCAATTTTTTTTAAGATAATTTCTTTGAACTCCGCCAAATCGGCTTCTGAGTATCGTACTACTTCATCTGTCATATTAATCTATTTTGAAATTATTATTCTTGTTTTAATATCGTCAAACTCAATTTCCGTACCATTTTCTATACTGGTTTCCAAAACCAACGTTTCTGTCAGGGTTTCCGATTTAATATACGTTTCATTGGCTAAAACAGCTTCTTCCAATAAGCCGTTTTTCATCAATTGCACCTTGATCTTATCGGTTACTTCAAAACCGCTGTCTTTTCTCAGGTTTTGAATACGGTTTACCAGTTCTCTGGCAATTCCTTCTTTTCTCAGCTCCTCTGTGATGGTGATGTCTAACGCTACCGTAATACCATTTGCACCCGCAACCAACCAGCCCGGAATATCCTGTGAAGAAATTTCCACGTCATCCTGTGTTAAAGTTATTGAATTTCCTGAAATAACAAGCGTATAGCTGCCGTTGCGGTCTAATTCGTTGATCTGTTCCTGGCTAAAGTTTTGTATCTCTTTGGCAATCAATCCCATATCTTTACCAAAACGGGGACCCAAGGCTTTAAAATTCGGCTTGATTTGCTTGACCAATACCCCCGATGCATCGTCTAACAACACCACTTCTTTCACGTTTACTTCTGCTTTAATCAGGTCGGAAACGGCTTCTATTTCGGCACGCTGATGGTCGTCAAGTATCGGAATCATTACCTTTTGCAAGGGCTGACGTACTTTGATCATCTCCTTCTTACGAAGCGATAAAACCAGTGACGAAACTGTTTGTGCTTTCATCATTTTACTCTCCAACGATTTATCAACATATTTTTCAACATATTTCGGAAATTCGGCCAAATGTACACTGTCAAAATTTTCTGAATGTGTTGTCTGTGTTAAATCTCGGTAAAGCCTGTCCATAAAGAACGGAGCAACCGGAGCCGATAATTTGGCCACCGTAATCAAGCAGGTATATAAGGTTTGATACGCCGCAATTTTATCGGTGCCGTATTCGCCTTTCCAAAATCTTCTTCTGCACAGACGAACATACCAGTTGCTTAAATTCTCCTGCACAAAATCGGAAATCGCCCGGGCTGCTCTCGTTGGCTCATAATCGGCATAGCTTTCATCCACCAGCTGAACCAGCGTCTGCAATTCGGATAAAATCCAACGGTCAATTTCCGGTCTTTCCGTTAACGGAACTTCCGCTTCCCGGTTCGTAAACCCGTCAATATTCGCATACAACGCAAAGAACGAATAGGTATTATACAGCGTACCGAAAAACTTACGACGCACTTCGGCCACGCCTTCGATATCAAATTTTAAATTATCCCACGGATTTGCATTGGCAATCATATACCAACGCGTAGCATCCGGTCCGTAATCAGCCAACGTAGTGAACGGATCAATGGCATTGCCCAATCGTTTGGACATTTTCTGCCCGTTTTTATCCAATACCAAACCGTTGGAAACCACGTTTCTATAAGCAACCTTATCAAAAACCAGGGTTCCGATGGCATGCAGGGTATAAAACCACCCCCGGGTCTGATCGACTCCTTCGGCAATAAAATCAGCCGGAAAAGCTTCGTTATTGTCAATTAAATGCTTGTTCTCAAACGGGTAATGCCATTGAGCATAGGGCATCGCACCAGAATCGAACCAAACATCAATTAAATCGGTTTCCCGTTTCATCGGCTTTCCGGAAGGCGAAACCAATACGATGTCATCCACCACATTTTTGTGCAAATCCACCAAATCATAATTCTCCTCACTCATGTTGCCGATTTCAAATCCTTTAAACGGATTTTCTTTCTGGAAACCTGCTTCAATCGATTTTTCAATAGCGTGATATAATTCTTCCACCGAACCCATGATGACTTCTTCCGTTTTGTCTTCCGTACGCCAAATCGGCAACGGAATTCCCCAATACCGTGAGCGGGATAAATTCCAGTCGTTGGCGTTTTTCAACCAGTTACCAAAACGACCTTCGCCGGTAGCTTTAGGTTTCCAGTTGATCGTATCGTTCAACTCGAACATTCTGTCTTTAACTTCCGTCACTTTGATAAACCAGGAATCCAACGGATAGTATAAGATCGGTTTATCCGTTCGCCAACAATGCGGATAACTGTGTACGTATTTCTCTACTTTGAAGGCTTTGTTTTCTTCTTTCAACAAGATGGCAATTTCAACATCGGCCGATTTTTCGGGAGCTTCGCCTTCGTTATAGTATTCGTTTTTGACATATTTACCGGAGAATGCACCCAGTCCATGAATAAATTTTCCTTGTAAATCTACTAATGGAACCGGATTTCCTGAAGCATCCAACACCAGCATCGGCGGTACTTCCGGCGTAGCTTCTTTGGCTACTTTAGCATCATCGGCACCAAAAGTTGGAGCGGTGTGTACGATTCCGGTTCCATCTTCCGTAGTTACGAAATCACCCGAAATCACCCGAAACGCATTTTCGGGATTTTGATACGGTAAAATCCATGGCAATAATTGTTCGTAACGGATACCTACTAAATCTGAACCTTTGCATTCTGCTAAGATTTGATACGGGATTTTCTTGTCATCTGCTTTATAGTTTGAAAAGTCGTCTTCGCTTACGGCTAATACGTACTTTCCTCCAAATTGTTTTCCAACTAAATTCTTCGCCAACACGACATTAATTGGCTCAAACGTATATTGATTGAAAGTCTTTACTAAAACATATTCAATTTTTGGTCCAACCGTCAACGCCGTATTACTCGGTAACGTCCAAGGTGTAGTCGTCCAAGCTAAAATATGAATATCGCCAAAACCTTGTAAAAAGCCCGGCAACGTATCCGGTTTAGTTTTAAACTGGGCCACAATCGTCGTATCGGTTACATCCCGGTAACTTCCGGGTTGGTTCACTTCATGCGAAGACAAACCTGTTCCGGCTTTTGGTGAATACGGTTGAATGGTGTAGCCTTTGTACAACAAATCTTTATCATAAATCTGTTTCAGCAACCACCAAACCGACTCCATGTATTTTGATTTGTAGGTCACATACGGGTCGTTCATATCCACCCAGTACCCCATTTTTTCAGTCAGGTCGTTCCACACATCAGTGTAACGCATGACGGTACGTTTACAGGCTTCGTTGTATTCGGCCACGGTAATTTTGGTACCGATGTCTTCTTTGGTAATACCTAATTCTTTTTCGGTTCCCAATTCTACCGGTAAACCGTGGGTATCCCAACCAGCTTTTCGTTTTACCTGGAACCCTTTTTGAGTTTTATAACGACAAAAAATATCTTTAATCGCACGAGCCATCACGTGGTGAATTCCGGGTAAACCGTTGGCCGAAGGCGGACCCTCGAAAAACACATACGGTGACCGGCCTTCACGGCTGGTGACACTTTGTTCAAAAATCTGGTTTTCTTTCCAATACTTCAGCACTTCCGAGGCCACTGTAGGCAGGTCAAGTCCTTTGTATTCAGCGAATTTCGTACTCATGTTTTCTCGTTCTAAAAAATCAATTTGCGAAAGTAAGGAATTTTGGGATAATATGGTAATATAATATGTCAATGGGGAAATGAGGCAATGTGCTAATTGGGCGACGGGGCAATTCGTCAATGTATCGATGGGACAAATAGGGCAATGAAAAGCTTTTGAAACTTCACCCTCGACCCCTCTCCTTTGGAGAGGGGAGACGAGACGTTGAAATGACAATTAAATTTGCAGTTATAAATCCGTGAAAATCTATTTAATCCTTACAATCCGTGTCCCATTAAAAAAGCGAAGCGTTTTGTGCCCTTTGTGACCTCCTTTGCGACCTTTGCGGTAAAAAATCTCAGCCAAAAACTTCAGCCAACACCTCCAACGACTTTGGTCTCCTGAACCCGTCCAAATGAAACGCATAATAATCCAACAAAATTTTAAGCAAGATCTGTCGTTCAGCAACTACAAAACACTTGGATTCGCTGTTGAACTTCAATTCAATCAGTTTTTTAAATAAAATCGTTTCGTGTTCCGAAAGGCAACTGATGCCGTTATCGTTTGTAAAAACGCCTTCTGTCAATTCAAAAAAAGCCGCATCATTTTGCGATACATCGGGATAAAACCCTAAAAAGCGAGTCATTCCCAACAATAAAATTAAGTGAAAATTGACCGCTTCGTCGTGACTGTCCAACCAAAGCAAAGCTGTTTCGAGGTAATCAAAAAACGCTTCATTTTTTTCTTCTTCCTGAATGCAATGGTGAAGCACTTCGGAGAGAAACAGCACTATGGAGCTTTTTACCACATTGATGGGTAAACTCACATACGGCTGGCTGATGCGGATTTCCTTAAAATACTCCAGTTTGCCCTGGTTTTTATGGTTGGCCTCTATATCCAACAATGTCAAAGGCTGAAAGTAGCTTATTTTCTGCTGGCTTTTACGAGCCGAAAACGCATTGGGTACAAAATAGCTTTTCACGCCGTCGGTGCGGGTAAAACACTTCACGATCAGGGATTTTTCCTGGTACTTTAAAGCCGAAATGACGAGGGCTTTGGTTTTAACTTGCATGGCGTAAAGGTAATCGTTAGAAAGTATGTTTCCAAAATTCACGCCGTTTCAGTCCAACTGCATGTATATCCTTCAAATAACTTTTTTCAACCTGCATCTTACGATTAAAAGAACTGTAACAGCCCCTTCGTATTACCTAAAAACAACCTAAACATTACCAAATGATTATCCCTTAACTTTTTAGAAACAATTCACAAAAGCCTTTTAAACATTCCTTATTCTGAAATTAAAATTGAAATAACAACTTAGGCTGACTTTTGTAAAAAATTATCTAAACCAAATACTATGTACAAAAACTACAACTTTAAAGGACTGATAATAGGGCTAAGTTTGCTCTTATTTTCGTCTCTGCACAGCCAAACGTTGGTTCATTACTGGAACTTCAACAACAATGCTTCTGTAGCAGCGATTACCACCCCCACGCAAACTTTTGTAACCGGAGCAGCCATCACGGCCATTCCCGGCGGCATCAGTACGATTGACTTTGCGGGTGGAACCGGACAAAATTTTAATGTCTTGAATTTAAATGCCCGGAACGGTGATGAGGCCGGAACGCATTTGCGTTTTAATGACCCCATCGGAGGACAGTTGCAATTTGATTTACCGACAACCGGTTTTGAAAACATCATCATCCAATTTGCAACCCGTCGTTCCGGTTCAGGTGCAGGAACGCAAGTGTGGAGTTATACAGTGGACGGAACCAACTACCTTCCTTATACAACGGTTCAACCCAACAACGGAGATCCGGGGTTGATTACATTTGATTTTTCATCTAATACTACCGTAAACAACAATGCGAATTTTAAACTTCGGGTGGCTTTTGAAGCCGGTTCCGGTGGCACTGTAGGAAACAACCGTTTTGATAATTTTACCGCGGACGGAAATGCCCTTGGCGGAGGCGATACTATTGCTCCGGTGGTGACTCTTTTCCCAATGAACAACACCTCAAATGTTGCGGTTTCCGTAAATCCTACTATTTCTTTTAATGAAAATGTTCGTTTGATAAACAATGATCCGTTGACCAATGCAACTGCAGCATCTGTTGTTGAATTGCGTTTGAATAATGCCTCCGGAACTTTAGTGCCGTTTACCACTACCTTTGAAAACAACACGATCACGCTTATTCCATCGGCTGACTTAGCTAATAATCAAACGTATTATGTGGCTTTATTGCCTAATTCGGTTGAAGATTTTAATGACAATGCAGTTGCAACTCTTGTTTCCGGTACGTTTACTACTATTGCTTTGCAAACACAATTTCAGGCCGGTGACTTAGTAGTTGTAGCCTATCGGATGAATGCAACAGCAACCGAAGATGAAGTGGCTTTACTTTCTTTGATTGATATTGAACCGGGAACGTTTATCAACTTAACCGATTCTAAATATACCAACAATGCTCAACCGCAATGTGCCAACGGAATTGTGTGGACGTTAGGCAGCAACGAATGTGTTCCGGCAGGATCTGTTATCCGTATTCAAACTTCTGCTTTGGTAGCCAATGTTGGAACTGTAACAGGCTCAGGTTTTGGATTGAGCTCAGGAGGTGATCAAGTTATAGTTTATACCGGAACAGCGGCGGCTCCAAACTATATCACCGCTTTAAGTTCTAACGGATGGGTGGCTTCGAATACTACTTGTGGTGGAAGTCTATCGATGATTCCGGCGGGATTAACGGATGGCGTTACCGCTTTAAACACCAGTACTGCTCCGGGTAATGACAATGGAAATGCCGTAAATGCGTATTACAACGGAACGCAAGCCGGAACTCCTGCTGAATTGAGAACTGCTATTTTGAATCCGGCTAACTGGATTGCTGTCAATGGCGGAACGGCTCCTCAAGTATGGCCAACCTGGAATTTCCCAAGCACAATTCGTGTGCAAAATGCGGTGGTCATCAACAATACCACCATTGCAATTACATTCAGTCAGGCTGTCGATGTCGCTTCGGCTGAATTACTTTCTAATTATACCGGAGTAGCCAATTTAAGTTCGTCTACAGCGGTAAACAATGTGGTTACGTTAACTTTCGGAACACCATTTGCTTCCGCTACAAACTATGCATTAACGATTGACAATGTTCAAAATGTAAACAACGTTCCAATGGCTTGTCCGTTTACGTTTAATTTTAGTTTTAATACAACTGTGTCATTTGCTTCCACTTTTTTGAAAGTAAATGAAGGGGATGGGGTTTTGAATTTTACCATTAACTTAGACAGTCCAGCTGTTTCTTCGGTAGATTTAGTGGTAAAAGGAACTCCGTTTAGCACGGCCGATGCCAATGATTTTACGTTAACTACCCAAACGCTAAAATTTAACGGAAGCAGTTCGTTAACCCAAACCATTGCGATTTCGATTATTGATGATGCAGTAGAAGAACAACAAGCCGAATATTTTGTATTAAGTTTAGAAAATCCGGTTGGATTAACCATTTCAGGCGATGCCTTGGCAACCATCTATATTATTGATAACGATCAGGTTATTCCAAGTCCGTCTCAACAAATTGAATTGAATTATATCGGAAGTTTTGACCCTTCCGGAAACAACACCAGTACGTGTGAAATTGTAGCACACGA
This sequence comes from Bacteroidota bacterium, assembly GCA_023434025.1. Classification (GTDB taxonomy): domain Bacteria; phylum Bacteroidota; class Bacteroidia; order Flavobacteriales; family Flavobacteriaceae; genus Flavobacterium. The sequence continues at coordinate 100,924 of JAEYTL010000031.1, read as the reverse complement.
CCCCATCAGTCAGCGATTATTTGCCACGAGTGCTATCTCGGGTTATTTGGACATTATCAACTTTAGCAATCCTGCCGCTCCATCGTTAATAACATCAATCAACATGTCGCCTTATGGCGGTATTACCAGTGTGGCGGTGAAAAACGGAATTGTTGCCGTAGCTTCGCCTAATACTGATGAAGTATTAGACGGTTCCGTGGTATTTTTTGACACTGACGGAACGTTCTTAAAACAAGTAACCGTTGGTGCCTTACCGGATATGCTTACGTTTACACCGGACGGAAACAAAGTCTTAACGGCAAACGAAGGACAGCCTAACAACAACTACACCATCGATCCGGAAGGTTCGGTGAGTATCATTGATATTTCAGGCGGAATTACCAATTTAACGCAAAGTAATGTAACTACTTTATTATTTACGCAATACAATGCTCAAGAAGCGGCTTTAATGGCTTCAGGGGTTCGTAAATTGAAATTAACCAGTACGTTATCCCAAGATTTTGAACCGGAATACATTACTGTAAGTGCCGACAGCCAAAAAGCGTGGGTGGCTTTACAAGAGAACAATGCGATTGCCGAAATCAATTTAACCAACAATACCTACACAGGTGTTTGGGCATTGGGTACCAAAGACATGAGTCTTCCCGGAAACGGTTTTGATGCTTCGGACAACAACAACGAAGTATTGATTGCCAACTGGCCGGTAAAAGCGTTTTATATTCCCGATGCGATAGCGAGCTATACCGTAAACGGCACAACCTATTTGATTACGGCCAACGAAGGTGACGAAAAAGAATACAGCGGTTTTGAAGAACGCGTTGCCGTGGGAGCCAATGCGTATGGTTTGGACGCTACGATTTTCCCGAATGCCGCTATGTTGAAACAATCGCACAACTTGGGACGATTTAGAGCCACCAACTTGAACGGAAACGTAGATGCCGACCCGGAATTTGAAGAAATCAACTGTGTGGGAGCTCGTTCATTCTCGATTTTTAATACGGCAACCCAACAAATTGTATATGATAGTGGCGATGACTTTGAACGCTACACGGCTGCCAATTACCCGACCTTGTTCAATGCCGACCATGAAAGCAACACGCCCAAAGTGAGAAGCCGTGCCAAAGGTCCTGAGCCGGAAGGTGTGACTGTGGCTACCATTGCCGATCAAACCTTTGCTTTTATTGCTTTGGAACGCATTGGTGGTGTAATGGTGTATAACATTACCGACCCGAACAACCCCACGTTTGTAGAGTACAAAAACACCCGAAGCACTTCGGCTTATGCCGGTGACCTTGGTGCAGAAGGCATCATTTATATTGAGCCTACCGATAGCCCAACGGGAGTTGGTTATATTTTGGTATCCAATGAAATCAGTGGTACGATTACCATTTTTGAAGTAGATGCTACTTCGCTTTCTACCCCAGATTTTGGGAACAACACACCCAAAACGTTTGTGGTATTCCCGAATCCATCGGAAAGCGGTTTGGTTTATTTCAACCGTATGGCCGATATTCAAGTGTATGACAACACCGGAAAGTTAATTTTCCAAGCTCAAAACGCTCAAACCTTAGATACTTCTGCTTTAAGCAGTGGTTTATATTTTGTAAAAACTGCCGAAGGAGTCGTATCTAAACTGATTGTCAAATAATTCCCGCCTTTTTTCATCTTCTGAATGTTAAAGCCCTCTGTTCCGGATGGCTTTTTTGTTTGTACTACTGTGTCATTTCGACGATAGGAGACCCGAACGATAGTGAACAGGCGAAGCAAATCACATAATCCTCATTAAAAATCCTTTAAAAAAATGGTTAATAAATAAAAAGCTGTGCTTACAATAGTAGGCGGGTCAATTGTAGGCATAACAATAATTTTAAAAACATGAATATTAAAGAAAATTTATCTACTTTTAAATCTAATTAATTTTAATAAAAAACGATGCCAAAAAACCTCTGGTCACGACAAGAACTAATTCTTGCTTTTAATCTCTATTTAAAGCTCCCTTTTGGTAAAATGCATAAACAAACACCAGAAATAATTGAGTTAGCTGATTTGTTGGGTAGAACACCAAGTTCAATTGGAATGCGGTTAGGAAATTTTGCTAGTTGTGATCCCAACTTACAAGCAAGAGGTATTGGCGGTTTAAAAGGTGGGATGAATCAAGTAAAACCCATCTGGGATGAATTCTTTCACAACCAAGAAGAATTAGTGTTTTTAAGCGAACAAATTCTTGCCGAAAAACAACAAACAAACATCGAATCAAAATACAAAGAAGTTTTAGCAGACCTAAGTCATTTAAAAGGAGAAACCATCATTCGTGAAGTAAAAACTAGAGTAAATCAATCGGTTTTTAGACAAATGGTGCTTTCTAATTATGATTCCAAATGTGCCATCACTGGTATTGATATTCCACAATTACTTTTTGTAAGCCATATTATTCCGTGGTCACAAAACGAAAAAGAAAGACTCAATCCAGAAAACGGAATTTGTTTATCAAGTTTATATGACAAAGCATTTGATAAAGGATTAATCGGAATTAATACGAATCATGAAGTCATTTTATCCAATGAACTGAAAAGGAAAAAAGAGGCTCCTTACTTCGCAACACACTTTGCTGGAATTGAAAAACAAAGGATAAATACACCACAAGATTATTTCCCAAAGAAAGAATTTTTAGAATATCATTTGGATACTATTTTCAACAAACAAACCATTTATTGACGGATAAAATATTAATTCCTACATTAGCCGTATAAATAACTTTATATTCATGAAAAATAAATACGTTAACTTTATTTCAGACGAACATTTTTTAGAATGTGTGGCCAATCTTCATAAAGCCTATACAAAAGCAAAAAACAATTTGACTAAAAAAAGTTTTTACAGTAATAAAGTAGACACCATTAAGTTAACGTTTGATGCTAAATTCAATGGTATTGATGAAGAAAGTTTGATTAAAGGTGAAATACTTAGACAAATTGACAAATCAATTAATAATTCAATTGGAACATTTCACGAACAAATTTTAGGAGGAATAAAAGGTTATGAGGTTGGGAAATTAAGTGGTTTTGATATTAAAGCGATTGACGACACTCTATTTGCAGATATCAAAAACAAACACAACACAATGAATAGCAGTTCAGCAGAAGCATTATTTCAAAAATTAGCTCGATATGCCGATACTTACAAAAAATCAAAATGTTATTGGGTACAAATCTTAGCCAAAAGTAGCTTTTGTGAATTATGGCAAGGCGAAATTAACGGGAAAGAATACAGCCATAGTAGAGTTTACAAAATTTCTGGTGATCAATTCTATGCTTTACTTTCAGGTGAACAAGACGCTTTTTATCAACTTTATAAAAAGCTGCCATTAGTCATTACCGACTATTTGAAAAGTATTGTAAACACAACCTCAGAGAATGAAAATTCAGCTTTAGAAGAAATCAACAAGGAAACCAAAAAATCCAAAAGAACTGTTTTAGACCAAATTACTTTTGAAAATTATGGTTTTTATCTGGGTTTTGACAAGCTGTAATACGCATTCAAAAACTTCACAATCGAATAACCCACTTCCTTACCTAAATTTACAGGAACCGCATTGCCTATTTGTTTGTATTGCTGAGCAATAGAACCTGCAAATTGCCAATCATCTGGGAACGTTTGAATTCTTGCATATTCGCGTACGGTAAAAGGTCTCGTTTCTTCTGGATGGCAACGTTCTGTTTGCTTTTGAGCTGGACTACAGGTCAACGTTAAACACGGTTCATCCCAACCAATTCTTCTTGCAATACCCGTTTTTCCACCGCCTAAATGAAAACTTCCACCCATAAATTCTTTTTGAATATCAAGTGGTAAATCTCTCCAATAGCCTTTTGGTGGGACTAAATCCAATACTTCAATTTTACTTTTAGGATATTTTGAACCTTCAGATTTTGGTACATCCGAATCGAATAAATCTCCTTTTTTCAACGCATCGCTTAAATTATAAATGCGTTTGTATGGTTTTGGATAGTCATATTTTATATCAATATCTTTTCGAATTCCCACCAAAATCAATCGTTCACGCTTTTGAGGCACATTGTAATGAATCGCTTTCAACACTTGTACAGGAACAACATGATAGCCAATTTCATCCAAAATAGAAATCATTCCTTGCAAGGTTTTACCTCCGTCATGACTGAGTAATCCTCGAACATTTTCTCCTATACAAATTGGTGGATTCACTTCTTTGACCACCCGAGCAAATTCATAGAAAAGTGTTCCTCTTGCATCAGCTAAGCCTAATTTTTTTCCCGCATAACTAAACGCTTGACAAGGAAAACCGCCCGTAACCACATCTACTTTATCCTTATATTCTGTAAAATTAAATTGTTTGATGTCACCTTCTAAAACATTCCAATTGGGTCGGTTGTTTCGTAATGTTTGACAAGCCCATTTGTCTACATCATTCAAAGCCACACATTTTAATCCGGCTTTTTCCATTCCTACAGCCAAACCTCCTGCACCAGCGAATAACTCAATTACGGTGTAATTATGATCAGGTTGCACATAATTGGAAACTGTTTCTTTGACTTTAAAATCTATATAGCCTCCAAACAAATTATCTAAATCAGATTTTTTGTATAAACGATAATTACTCATGGGTTCTCGAACCGCATTTAACTTTCCTTCATTATCCCATCTACGCAGTGTTTCTTTACTTTTGCTTATATATTCTGAAGCTTCAGAGAGTGTCATTAAATCATTCATAACCAAATTGTTTAACCTTATACAATGGTTACAAATTTAAAAGAAAAAATGACTTGTCAAAATAAAAAGAAATCTAATTTTAGTAATTTTATAAACAAAAAAACTGCAAATGATTCAACACAAAAAATGTACCTGCAACGAAGATGCTTGGGAAGAAATTATTGTTAAAAACGATGACTATTTCCCAAACAAAACAGTAATATATTTTCATTGTGATGAATGTGGAGAAGATTTCAGAATTGAAGATTTTGAAACAGGTGAGGAACTTTTTTTTGAAAACCTGTAAACTTAGATTAATACGTTTTTACTCATCTTCAAAATTCACCCACACCTACCTCACCACCTTCACCATCTCAACCCCTTTTTCCGTTACTATTTCTACCACATACACCCCATTAGCCTCTCCACTAAAATCAAGTTGGTTATCATTTTGTGGCAATTGCATGCGTTGACCGTTTAAGGAAAAAACAGATAAATTTAGAATCATTTCAGAGGTTTGCACCGTGAGCAAATCCGTTACCGGATTGGGATAGATGCGAACGGTGTTTTTTTCCGTCTGGCTGACGGATAATCTAACGGGAGAAATTCGGGCTAAAAAAGGCGTGTAACCCATGGGTTGCGGATGTGTAAAAGAAAACCATTGCATTTGAGCCGTTCCCTGCATCATGCCGGTCAGGTAAACATCTCCTGCGGCATCAACCGACAACCCGTGAGCCCAATCACTTTGTGCTCCTCCAGCGGTAAAAGCAAAATCCAATACCCCGTCGGATAGATAACGAAGCACTACTGCATCCCGGTTGGCAAACGTACCGGTATCTGTACTTACCTGCTCTGACCATTGGGTTAAACCGCCTGAGAGTATTCCGGTGAGATAAAGGCTTCCAAAATCATCCAATTGCAGGGCATTGTGGTGTGCCAGTTCCAACGAACCGTTGCCGGGCACTTCTCTTACCCAGAGATAATTTCCGTTGGCATCTAATTTTGCCAAGAAAAAATCAACCCCGCCTCCACTGGGGCCTTCCGTCATAATGGCATCTAACTGCACAGGAATAAAGGTTTCGGCCGCCCAATAAATGTTGTTGTTCATATCCACCTGTATCATGGGAGAGGAACACGTGATGTCCTCTACATAGTTAATCCATTGAAAAACACCTGTAGCGGAATACTTGACCAGGTATACACTGTAATCAAAACCCGTAGGCTGCATGTTGCCGGCATAAGTAGAATTGATATGGGCACAGGAACCCGAAGCATAGATATTGCCGTCAGAATCTACGGCCAAAGAGGTTAGTCGATTCACGTTTTCCTGCACAATCAATTGCAACGAATCGCCGTTGGTATTAAGTTTTTCTATATGACAGGTACCGTAATTGTCATAACCGATATAAATATGTCCGGCCGGATCAAAGGCAATTGTTTTAAATGTATTGACTCCCACAACCGGCATCGTTAAGACTTTATGCCAAAGCAGTTCGCCCGTAATATTGAATTTCAGCAAAACATGCTGGGGTAAACCTGTTGTATTGGGAATTGAAAAATCTTCGTATGTCAACGTATTCAAATGCTCCACCGCCATGAGCATGTTGCCCTGCGGGTCGCTTTGCAGTTGATGCACTACTGCTCTGTCTCCAAGGGTTTTGGAAAACGATATGTTGCCGCCCTGGGTATATTTTTGATATATCAGGTTGCCAAATAACTCGGTGTAGGAAAACGGATTGTCTTTGAATCCGGCCAAATAAACCGCTCCATTGGCATCAGTAGCCGATATATAACCCGAAGGCAATAGGTTAGCCAATGTAATTTCAGGCGTGTTCACCCACTCAACAGATTGAGCCGAAGTGGTAAGAACAGACCAAAACAAGAGTACGCCAAGTAGTTTTTTCAGCATTGATTATCAACTTATTCGTTACTGTAACCAAGAGTAAAAAAAGAGAAAAAGGTTGCGTAATTAATCAAAAAACTAACAACTACCGGTTTGATTTTAAAATCATTTAGGCCATCAGAGTTGGATCTGCAGCAATTAATTTTTTTTAAACCACTTGGAAATTAAGGATCATTACAAATGATGTATAATTTATATGGTTTATAAAAATCCTGACTTCTCCATCAACGCCTAAACCTACTCACACAAATCTTTTAAAACCTGTAACGCTTTGGGCCAGGTTTCATTAAAATAGTCGGCATAATCTTCACCGGTATCGGTTTCCACAGTAACGGTTGTCACGCCGTCAGCTTCAGAAAAAGTATAATTTTCCAAGGCTCCGCTCCAGGCTTCCACTTGTGGCCCTTCGGTGATTTCGGTCTCGCCGTCCAATATGCCCAAATGAGCAATCGAAATAAATTGATTCGGAATATTTTCGGCAATTTTGGAAACCATACCGCCTTTTTTCCCATCCTCTCCCGTTCCGATGAAGTATATTTTATCGCCTTTGTTCCAACCGCCTTCAAAGGTGGACGTAGGGTTAAACTCCGCCGTCCATTTTTCATAAGTCGGCTTGGTAATCATAGTGCTGTAAACCTTTTCGGCCTTGGCCATGATGTTGATCGTGTAGTTTAATTTTTTCATTGTTATGGCAGTAAAAACGTTTTTATTCTTTTAACCGTTAAAGGATTAAGTATTGAACTCCGGAATCTTTGCCGCTTTTCTCCTCAGAGCCTCACCAAAACTCCTTTTCGTTTCACTATATTCTTATAATCCCACTGAATGGTTTCTGCCTTTTGCAGCCACCGTTTCACCTCATCAGGCTGAATCTCGGATACATCATTATAAAAAACGGAAGCATCTTTGAATTTTCCGCCCCTGACGTTTAACGCTTTTTCTTCAAAATCGGCACCGCTCCAAAACATCAGTCGGATGCCTGCTTTCTGTTTGCTGAAACCCACAACCGGATTACCGTTGATAAACCAAACCGGATGAGCATGCCAGATCTTACTCTCGGTAAATGATAAGTGGTTATCAATAAGCCTGGCCAGTTCCCGGCCAATGGCTTGTTCGGTTGCTGTGGGAAGGTTAATAATATAGTTTTGAATGGACTCCATAGGCAATGATTGGATTATCAGGTTTTCAAAAATTCAAAAGCTCCTTTTCTCAAATTAATATCATATTCCGAAAAGGCTTTTAAACAGGCCAAAAAATTGGCCCAGCCTTCGGTGTTTCCCGCAAACCATTTGATGTCTTTTTCGGTGTTTTCTTTTCCGTCTTCGGTTACGTGAACCAAGGTACTTTTGTCGGCTTGTTCGGTCAGCTGAATGGTGACTATTGTTTCCGGATCCCAAACAAAGGTAATCTTACGGTTCGGAATCACTTCGGTAACCGTTAATGGACATTTTTCGTCAAATTCGGGAAAAGTCCAGATAAGTTCAGCCTTTTCTTCCATACGTCCGGAACTGCTTGCGATAAAATAATTGGTCATTTTATCCGGATTAACAATGTTTTCAAAAACCGTTGCAATGGGTTTTTGAATTTGAATTTTAGCTTGAATAATGAGTTTCATTTTCTACGGATTTTTTGAATACAATACGATGTAATTCTCTGCAATTGATTTGCTTTGTTAAATTCGTATACGTCACAAGCCCAAACAAACGCTTTCGGTTTTTGATTGATGACAAATGCCGCTGTTCCGTTGATGACCACTTTATTTCCATCCACCAGACAATTGATTGTTTCAAATTGGGTGGTTACCGTTTTAAAATAGGCTTCCACCTGTAAACACTGTGCAATAACGGCTTCTTTTCCGAGAAACTCGTTTTCGCCTACTACTTGCCATACAACCGTATTGTCAAGATAAGGAAAAACGGATTGAAACTCCCCGTTTGAAAAGGCTTGTGCTATACTTTTTATAGTCATTCTAATCTATTCTCCCAACACTCAGGCTTTCAGTTACTCAGACTTTCCTTCATGATAATTAATCATCCAGCACACACCGAATTTATCTACAAAAGAACCGAAATAGTCACCCCAGAACATATCGTCCATGGGCATTTCCACTTTTCCTCCGGCTGATAATCCGTTGAACAAACGGTCGGCTTCTTCACGGCTGTCGGGCGTAATGGAAATATAGTTATTATTTCCCACCGTCAATATATGTCCGGCACTGGGCAGACAATCAGAAGCCATCAGGTGTTGTCCTTTCCCGATAGGCAGTGCGACGTGCATGGCTCTGTTTTTTTCGCTTTCAGGTAAATTTTCTGTTCCGGGAGCTTCGCTCATTTTAGACACAAACAGTTCACCACCAAAAACGGTCTGGTAAAAGCGGAAAGCTTCTTCGGCATTTCCATCGAAATTTAAGTACGGATTTAGTAACATCGTTTTTATTTTATTATTGTCGGTTCTCTGTTTGAATTTTATTTCAGGTCATAAGCCCATAATAACCATTAATTAACCAACCCTTTTATTTTCTCTTTGTTATCATAAATCACCCAAAGCTGGATGAGAAATAATACCCCTGCAATGGCTAAACCGGATGGCATGTACACCGCATTGTGAATCAGAATGCCGATCATCACCGGAAAAAGCATCAATGCTCCTAACAAACGGGTTTTGGGGAAAAGGAATAGCAAACCGGAAATCAACTCAACGGCTCCTACCAGAGGCATTAACCATTTAATGGTCATAAAAGCTTCGCCCACTTTCATAATTTCCGGCTCTAAAGGCGGAATGGGCATATAGTGCAAAAACTTATCTAATCCGGCATTGAGGAACATCAGGCCAAATAAAACAAACAGAATGGTTTTTACTATTTTCATCTTTTTATTTATTTCATGGAATACAATCCGAATGTGTTGTTTTCGGTGTCCAGACAAATGCTGATAAAACCGTGCTCGCCAATAGACATTTTCGGACAATGTACTTTACCGCCTGCTTGTTCTACGCGACTTTCTTCCACACTGCAATCTTCGCAGGGAAAATATACGATGGTGGATGTGTTTCCGGGTTCATTGGTACGGGCTTCTTTCATTTGTACCAAAGCACCACTTACACCTTGATTTTCGGCATTTGAAAAACAGGACATTTTGAAATCTTCACTTCCTTCAGGAGAAGGCATGTCATGAAAAGAAGTTCCTAAAACTGAAGCATAAAAATTTTTGGCACGCTCCAAATCATCTACATAAATTTCAAACCAACAGATAACATTTTCATTCATAATTTTATTTTTTTGTTTGTTTATTCACAAATGTAACTGCTTCCGACAAGAATATTCTTGCCTTATGGCAAGAAATGATGTGAACTGATTTCTTTTCGGATCCGGCTGAAAGACGTATCCGTAATACCGAGATAACTGGCAATGTATTTTAACGGTGACTTTAGTACCAGCTCCGGCTTTTCTTTAATGAGTTGCAAATAACGGTCTTTGGCCGAAAGGGTTACCATTTCTACAGAGCGTTGCTTGAAATGAAACAAACGGTTGGTCATCCAGAGCCGTCCCCATTCCGAAAAACCGGGAATGGTGTGATAGAGTTGCTGGAATACCTCAAAATCGATTTTCCAGCACATACAATCGCTCAGAGCCTGAATGTTTTCCTGACTCGGAATACGTTGAAACAAAGACAAAACATCGATAACTACTTCGTAATTTGAAAAGAAATCGGTGGTAATATCATTTTGATTATAATCAAAAGCATACGAACGCATCAGTCCGTTTTGAAGCAACAAATACCCATCGGCCACTTCGTCTTTTTTAAACACAAAATCACCTTTTTTAAAGGTTACCGGATAGTGTGATGCGACAATCCGATCAAGTTCTTCCGGACGAATCAGCGGGTGTTGATAGACTTGGGAAAGCAATTCATTTTTCATCATTAAAACGCAAATACGGTAAAGCTAATTTAATCAAAAAAAGAAAATACTTTTAAAATCACCTGTAGTTTCTTTAAACAGATGTTAATTTTTTAGTTTGAAAGCATGACCATTAGCCGGTTTTGCATAGTTTTCAAAAAATAAATCAATTCTTACTTTAAAATTTTACTTTTTATATAGATCTGACTCACTTTAATAAAATTTAATAAAAATATTATTTTTACATTATATTTTTTAGGGTGATTTTATAAAAAAATATTGTTTTTTGTATTTTTACCCCAATATAAACAGGGTATATTATGAAAATTGAAAAACGTTGGATAATTTCATTTGGCTTGATCAGCCTTGCCGCCATCGGTGGTTTATTCTGGAAAGGCACTGCCGCAACCGAATCTGCTGTTTTTAATGCGGCCGATACTATTGTTCCTGCAGATGTGGCCTGGTTGCTCACTTCTTCCTGTTTGGTTTTATTAATGACACCCGGGCTTTCTTTTTTTTACGGAGGTATGGTAGGCAAAAAGAATGTCATTTCCACTATGCTGCAAAGTTTCATCTGTTTGGGCGTAGTTTCATTACTATGGGTGATTGTAGGATTCAGTTTGGCTTTTGGTGATTCGCGTGGTTTTACGATCAACGGAACCCATTACGGCATCATCGGAAATCCGTTTCAATTTGCATTCATGGATCAGGTAGGCGAGCTGCCCCACCACCAAATGGCCTCTACCATTCCGTTTATTCTCTTTGCTTTGTTTCAGATGAAATTTGCCGTCATCACTCCGGCCATTATTACCGGATCATTTGCCGAAAGGGTTCGGTTTATTTCCTATTTATTATTCATTTGCTTGTTCACTTTATTCATATACACCCCTCTTTGTCACATGGTTTGGCATCCGAGCGGTTTATTAGGCAGTTATTTTGGCGTAAAAGATTTTGCCGGCGGAACGGTGGTGCACATGAGTGCAGGATTTGCCGCATTGGCAGGCGTTTTGGTATTAGGAAAACGGAAAAACAGTGAACATATCCCTACTAATATTCCGTTTGTACTGTTGGGAACCGGCATGCTTTGGTTTGGCTGGTTCGGATTTAATGCCGGATCTGCTTTGGCAGCCAATGCAACAGCGGCAATGGCCTTTGCTACTACAACCGTAACGTCTGCCTCTGCCATGCTGACGTGGATTTTCTTTGACCGTTTGAACGGAAGAAAAGTGTCGGCCATGGGGGCTTGTATCGGTGCTGTGGTGGGATTGGTTGCCATTACACCCGCCGCAGGATTTATAACCATTCCGCAAAGCATCTTTTTCGGATTCATTGCCGCAATTGTTTCGAACAAAATGCTGTATTGGAAAAAGCTGAAATCTGTTGATGATACTTTGGATGTTTTTGCCTGTCACGGTGTAGGCGGAATCATGGGTATGATTTTAACGGCTATTTTTGCTCAGGGCGAAAATGCCAGCTTGCTTCACGGGGGCTGGGGTATCTTCGGTCACCACATGACAGCGTTGGTTTTGGTTGCCACATTCACTTTCTTTGGTTCAGTGCTGCTGTATAAAATCACCAACATTATCATTCCGCTTCGTGTTTCGGAAGAATCGGAACAAATTGGTTTGGATTTATCGCAACACGATGAGCAGTTTTAATGGCTGAGGGAATTATTCATTTACCCTATAAGTCATATAAGTTTGAAATGACTTTAAACAGATATGACTCATACAATTCAAAAATTTAAATATTATCTTTTATTAATTCATTATAAATCACATCCCTTGCTTTATCGCGAATGGCTTTCTTGTCATCCACCGTAAAGCCGGCAGTAGGAATAAATTCGTGGACTTTGGCCCGCATTATACCGGGGCTTCCGCTGAAAAAGGTATAGGAAAACCGTTTCTTATTGTCGTAAAATGTCATCGGAACAATCGGAATCTGATGCTCAATGGCCAACCGGAACGCACCGTCTTTAAAATCGGCCAGCACAACCGATTCATCATCCGGCACTAATCCTTCCGGAAAGATACAGATGCTTAGCCCCTGGTTTAAACGCTTTTGGGCACGTTCATAAACCGCCAATCTGCTTTTCGGGCTATCCCGGTCAACCAGAATACAGGTTCGTTTATAGAAAAATCCGAACAGCGGAATTTTAGAAAGTTCTTTTTTGCCTACAAAAACAAAGGGGTTTTTGGCGATAATCAACATCAGCATAATATCGGTCATTGAGGTGTGATTAGCCACCAGCATATAACTTTCTCCTTCTTTAAATACTTGTTCACGAACAATTTTAGGGTAAAATCCCATGGCAAACAAAATTCCTCTTGCCCAAAGTTGGGCCAGCCGAAAGAAAAAAGGATACCATTCTTCTTTTAAAATGGAAACAATCAACAGTGGGAAAAGCAGAATAATAAGGGAGGCCAGAACGATATAAAACCATATCCGCCAAAAAAGCCAAAAAAGTAGTTTAACCATTTTCATAAAGCCAAATGTAAGCAAACCAAAGTAATTTTTAAATCACAACATCAAGTTTGTGTTTTTATTCACCACCATACCGCTGAAGTCCAAAGGCATGTTTTGCAACTTAAACGTTTTGCACAACAAGTCAATACGCAAAGTTTTAGCCGCTGATTCGCAGATTTTAATCAACGGGAAATCCATTTAAACGTTCAAATTAAGATGCCCGGAAAGAACATATCTCAAAACCTGTTTAAGTCCAATGAATTTAAACCTAAAAAAGTAGCGGTGTTTTTCAAAAACTTTCCGAAATTTGCCTTTTTACAACCCTGTCATTATGTCAAAAATATTAACCGGAATTCAAGCCACCGGAACACCTCATTTAGGAAATCTTTTAGGAGCCATTTTGCCTGCGATTGAGATGGCAAACAAACCTGAAAACGAATCTTTTTTATTTATTGCCGATCTGCACTCTGTTACGCAAATTAAGGATGGTAAAACCCTTCGTGAAAACACTTACAGTGTTGCGGCCTCCTGGCTGGCCTGCGGATTGGATATTTCTAAAGTGATTTTTTACCGACAGAGCGATGTTTCTCAAACAGCAGAATTATCATGGTACCTCAGCTGCTTCTTTCCGTTTCAGCGATTAACTCTGGCACATTCCTTTAAAGACAAAGCCGATCACCTGGAAGATGTAAACGCCGGATTGTTTACCTACCCGATGTTAATGGCCGCTGATATTTTATTATATGATGCCGAAGTGGTTCCGGTAGGAAAAGACCAGTTACAGCATTTGGAAATTACCCGTGATGTTGCTTCGCGATTTAACCATCAGATGGGTGAAACCTTTGTGTTACCCGAGGCAAAAATTCAGGAAGAAACCATGTATATTCCGGGAACTGACGGAAACAAAATGAGTAAGTCCAGAGGAAATATCATCAATATATTTCTGGACGACAAAGCGTTACGCAAACAGATTATGTCAATTGAAACTGATAGCAAGCCACTGGAAGAACCCAAAGATCCGGAAACCTGCAAGGTTTTTGCCATCTATAAATTAGTCGCTTCTGCCGAACAGGCTAAGGAAATGACTGTCAATTATTTAGGCGGTAATTACGGCTATGGTCATGCGAAACAAGCTTTGTTTGAATTAATTTCAGAACGTTTTAAAACCGAAAGAGAAAAATACCATTACTACATGAATAATCTGGCGGAAGTAGATAAAGCTTTGGCAGAAGGAGCTGCCAAAGCCGGAAAAATTGCCGATGGTGTTTTGCAGCGTGTTCGGGAAAAACTAGGCTTTTTATAAAATGAGAAAATATATCACGGTTTTTGCTTTGATGGTTTTCACTTTTGGCTATTGCCAGAAGCAGGAGCCGGTGTATATTTTATTTAACCAAAATGAGACCGCCACCTGTCAATATCCCGTGAAACGTGATCCCGTTAAAAAAGTCAAACTGGATTATTCGCAGAAAAGGCACCGCAAAATCAACATTACCCGGTTTGTTTTGTGCCGGAATATTTTTGTTTTTGAATTCAAAAAAAATCACTTTGAAACGGTTGACGGCTCCGCTGTAGCCAATTACAACATGATTACATTAGACGAAATAATTTCCCGCGAAGAAGAGGCTGAATTTAAAAAGAACCTTAACGAGCTTTTTCCAACAATTTATATTATTGAAGCCATTGAAAATGGTTTATATGCCAAATATGAAGTGGTTTGGGAAAAAGTTCAATAATTCAAACAGCCTCAAATAATTTTCCGGGCAACGGACGAACCACTCCTTTCAACTCCATATTCAATAGTATTCCTGAGATTTTATAAACCGGAAAGCCGCATTCCAAGGCAATGATATCCATCAATTGCTTCCCTTTCTGCAACAAATAATCATACACTTTTTGCTCTTCTCCGTCTAACGAAACAAACAGTTGTTTTTGAACCGGTTTATGTGGTTTTGATTCCAGCTGCCAGTTCATGATATAAACCAAATCGGCTGCAGAAGTAAGCAAATGGGCCTGCTGGGTTTTGATCAGGTTATTGCATCCCTGGCTGTATTTGTCTGAAATTCTTCCCGGAACGGCAAAAACATCACGGTTATAATCGTTTGCCAGAGTTGCTGTAATCAGCGATCCGCCTTTGGCGGCACTTTCAATTACAATCGTGGCTTCTGATATACCGGCTACAATACGGTTTCGTCTGACGAAATTTTCTTTGTCCGGATTAGAAGAACTCCAGAATTCAGTTAAAAAGCCTCCGTTTATCATCATTTTAGCCATGTATCTCTGATGAGCTTTGGGATAAATCTGATCGAGTCCGTGAGCCAAAACCCCAATGGTTTGAAGATTCTGTTCAATGGCAGCCCGATGGGCAACAATGTCAACACCGTACGCAAATCCGCTCACGATAACCGGGTTTAAAGGCGATAAATCTTCGATTAGTTTCCGGCAGAAATCAATCCCGTAATCTGTAATTTGACGGGTTCCGACAATACTGATTACCTTTTTTGACGTTAACCCGACGTGACCGTTTGAAAACAAAACCGTTGGTCCGTCAATACATTGTTTAAGCCTTTCCGGATAGGCATCATCCTGAAAAGAACAAAAATCAATACTTTCCGATTCGATGAATTTTATTTCCTGCTCAGCTAATTTAAAAACAGACCGGTTGACCAGTTTCTTAATCAAAACAGAGCCAATTCCGTTGATGCTTGCTAATTTATTTTTGGAAGTTTGAAAAACTTTTTCGGCCGACCCGCAGTGACGGATAAGCTTTTTGGCAACAATGTCACCTACTCCTTCTACCTGCAGCAATGCCAGCGTATAATATAATTCTGATGTTGTCATGGCGTATAATTGAATTTAAAAGTAATGCTTTTTTCTGTTTTTTTAAAACTTTTGACAAGGAAGTGATACAAACTTTTTCACTTTGGCTATAAAACGCCTTGTTTTTACGCTTGAATCTCAACGTTTGAAGCCTTTCAAAAAAACAGCTGAAAACACTTCCGTTCTGTTTTATAAAAAAAGCATTAGTCCCTAATTTAATGAGTCCGAAACGGTTATCAATTTGCGTCAAATTGTTAATAAAATTTGTGGATAAAATTTTGATTCGGCGGTTGAATATTTTTTCTTTGTTGCTATGAGAATTGAGCAATACATATCCCAATTATTATATCGGTACCAATGTGTTACGGTTCCGGGTTTTGGTGCTTTTTTAACGGAAAACCAATCTGCCCGTTTGTCTGAAGACACCCACACCTTTTATCCGCCCCAGAAAGTGGTTTCTTTTAATTTTCATTTAAAGAACAATGACGGTCTTTTGGCTAATCATATTGCTGTTTCTGAGAAGATAGAATATGAAAAAGCTATTTCCCTGATCGAAGAAGAAGTTACCGTCTGGAAATATACTATTCAGAAAAGTGAATCGCTCTTCCTTAAAAATATTGGAAAACTTTCCTTAAACAGTGAAAGCAGTTTGGTTTTTGAACCGGCTGACAGTTTGAATTATGCGACCCACGCATTTGGTCTTACTTCATTTGTTTCTCCGCAAATTAAGCGGGAAATCTTTAAAAAAGAGGCTGAAGAGTTGGAGGAAAAAGCCCCTATTCAATTTACACCGGAAAAAAGAAGAGAACCAAATCCCTGGCTTAAATATGCAGCCGTTTTTGCAATCGGCTTAGGAATGTCCGGTTATTTTGGCAATCAGTGGTATGAAAAGAAAGTGGATGCTGAAACTTTACTTGTAGAAAAGAAGGTTCGGCAAAAAGTGGAAGATAAAATCCAGCAAGCTACTTTTTTTATCGAGAGTCCGATTCCTTCTGTTTCGCTGACAGTAGAAGCAGAGAACGATAAGGTTTATAATTATCACCTTGTAGCCGGAGCTTTTAAAGAAGAGAGAAATGCAGAACGCACCTTGCAGGCGTTAAAGGATTTAGGCTATAAAGCCAAAAAAATTGCTCCCAACAAACATGGCTTACACCCTGTTATTTATGGTAGCTATGCTACCATTCAAGAAGCCCAGACAGCATTACAATCTATTAAACAGTCGCACAATAAAGAAGCCTGGATGCTTATTTTAGCGTTAGAAAAATAAACCCTTTGCCCATACAACCTTACTGAAAGCTTCGCATATGGAGCTTTTTTTTATTTACCGTAATACAAACAGGATAAATGTTGTTTTTCTACCTTTGCAAAAAAATAAAATGCAAGTAAAATATCCTTCCGATTCTATTACCACGTTAACCGACGTTGTTTTACCCGGCGAAACCAATCCGCTGAATAATCTTTTTGGTGGTGAATTATTAGCCCGAATGGACAGGGCGGCCAGTATTTCTGCCAGACGTCATTCCAGACGCATCTGTGTGACGGCTTCCGTTAACCATGTTGCATTCAACAAAGCGATTCCGCTGGGCAGTGTAGTAACTGTTGAGTCTAAGGTTTCCAGGGCTTTTAATACCTCAATGGAAATTTACATTGATGTTTGGATTGAGGACCGCGAATCCGGGAACAAAACCAAAGCCAACGAGGCAATTTATACTTTTGTAGCGGTGGATGAAATGGGAAATCCGGTTTCTGTTCCGCAAATAGAGCCTCAGACTGAACTGGAAAAACAGCGTTTTGATGCGGCCTTACGGCGAAAACAACTGAGTCTGGTTCTTGCCGGGAAAATGAATCCGCACGATGCTTCGGAATTAAAAGCATTGTTTGTATGATAAATCAAAAAGCCTGAAAGTAAAAATCTTCAGGCTTTTTGATTAGATTACATATTATATAACCAACTCTGCGGGTTTAAAAAAGAATCATTTTGTAAGACCGAAAATTTGATCGCTGTTTTTCCGGTTGACTCGTTGGTTCTGATTCTTCCGATGGTTTGTTTAATATCTACTTTGTCGCCTTTGTTCACAGAAACAGAACTCAGGTTTTGATAAACCGTGATAAAATCACCGTGTCTGATATAAACGGCTTTGTTGATGGGTGACAATACCTGAATCAACATTACTTCACCTGCAAAAACAGCTCTAGCCGATGAACCTGACTCTGTTGTAATTTCTACCCCATTACTGTGAATTGTTAATGATGGCTGAACCGGGTGCGGCTGATCTCCGAATTTTAACGATACAAATCCTTTTTCTACCGGCCAAGGCAATTTACCTCGGTTTGCCTTAAAATTATCTGATTCTATTTTTCCTTCTGCAGTTAAAACAATTTTGGAAGAAGAAGAGCCGGCAGAAGTAGTTTTAGCTCCTGCTTTTGCTGCTGTTTTTTTGTTTTCAGCCGCAATAGCATCGCGAATGGCTTTTTGAATCTTCCTGTCTATATCTTTGGCTTCCTGTTGTTTTTTCTTGATATCTGCCGCAATTTTCTTTTGATCCTTTTTGATTGATTTTACAAGCTTTTCCTGTTCTTGCTTCTCTTTTACCAAAACCAATTTTTCCTTTTCCTGCTCTTGAATAATCTTTTCCTTTTCCGATTTGAGGGCTGCTAATTTTACATTATACACTTCCAGCTCAGTTGTTTTGGCTTTGATTTCATCACCCTGACTTTTCCGGTATCCGGCATACTGCTTCATATATTGCACCCGCTTATAGGCCTGTGTAAAATCTTTTGATGAGAGAAGAAACATCGCTCTGCTTCGTTCTGACCGGCTTTTATATGATTTGACAATCATATTGGCGTAATCCTCCTTAAGGGCTTCTAATTCCCGGTTTAATTTATTTATTTTCAGCTGATTAGTATAAATATCATCATTGAGCAATTTCGCTTGCTTTTCATTGGTCTGGATGAGTTTTTCGCGCAGCTCAATTTTGGCATTCTGTTGTTGAATAACGGTAACCACAGACTTTTCCTTGTTCTTATTTTCCTGAAGAATACGTTCGTTTATTCTGATTTCTTCCAACAACTGTTCTTTTCGCTTTTCCAGTTTCTTCTGTGCTTCCGTTTGGGCGGAAAGCGTCGCAACGAAAAGCATAAGCAAAAATGTCAATACCCACTTTATCATGTCTGGAGCTTTAATTTTCTATAAAAATTTGTTCATAACCACCGGGTACACTATACGGAAAAGACAGTTCTTCGTTAAACGTAACCGAATTATAGTCTAACGAAATGATATTTTTTTCATTTTCATGAATGGCTTCAATAAGAATATTTAACGGCAAAATAGCCTCTCTGTATTCTTTGTGGTTAGGATAAACAACATTCAACTTTCTATTTTTTGATATTTGCTCTATTTCCTGTCTTTTAATTAAAAAATTAGAGGCTTCAAAATAGAATGATTTCACGTTTTGCTTATCGTTAATATCCCTTAGTTTATATAATTTATCTTCAATAGTGTTGACATATTTTCCTTTTCGCAAATCATCCATTGCCTGGCCAATGAGCATGTTTTGGACTTTAAAAAAATCCAGATCAGTTCCAAGCCAGTTACTTAACGTTGTATAATCTCCTTCAAAAAACTTGTTCCCGTTTTTTTCATAGTATTTTACATCGGTTGGCGTAATCAGTCCTTTGGCCATTGTCATTCCTAAAAAACGGATGCTAACCAAAATCATTTCATCTTTCTTTATTCTGATTTCTGCCGAAAAACTCAGCGATTGGTTTTTGTCTTTATATTTGGCATTAGCCCGGATATATGCCGTTGAAAAATCTTTCTTGACATCATAGTGGTTTTCAATGATCTTTTGCGTAGCAAGATCATCAGATGCTATTCCTTCTGTCAATCCTTTTTTTGCCTTACATCCAACTAATGTAAAAACAAGCACCAAAGCAAATAAAAACGGTTTCATTATTTAATTTCTTTTAGTAGTCTATCAGCTTTGATAAAATAAGCTTCTTTTTTCCCGTTATCACCAAGCCCATTGAACGCTTCGCCCAATTGAATATAAAAATTAGCTTCCAACGCTTTGTTGTCCACAATATAATCAATTCCTGACTCTAATTGGTCTTTTGCCTTTTTAAAGTTTTTCAATTGATTATTGGCCAGACCGGCATAATAATAAAAGTCCGGTTGCAACGGATAAAGCTCTATTTTTTCTTCAGCGTGCTTTACCAGTATATCAAACTGTTTGCTTTCGGCATAGGCATTCAGCAGCAGCAAACTGTTTTCAAGATCATCCGGGTCGAACCTGGCATGTGTTTCATAATATTTTACGGCATGAACCCAATCGCCTTTTTGCTGATAAAATTTGCCCACTTCTTTAGCAACCTTTACTTCACGGTCGTCTTTAAAATACTGAATTGCCTTTTCTAAGTCAGGGACAAAAGCCGGGTTATTTTTAGCAAAAATTAAAAATTCATTAAATATGCGGTGTTTTATTTTTTTATCAATTTTGGCACTGTTCAATACTTTATGCATCGCGGAGGCCGCATGGGTACCGTCTTGCCTGTCTATGTTAAATTTAAACAGGCTCACCTGAGCCCAGTCCGAAGATGGAATTTCTTTTTCGAGCAATTTAGCGACTTCCAACGCTTTGTCCTCCTGATTATTTTCTGAATACAAATAAATCAAGGCTACATAATTATCTTCTTCCTTGGGGTTATTTTTAATCGCTTGTACTAATTTATCCGTTTCCTGCCCTTGATAGCGGGTAGTGGTTTTAATCTGGCTGCGGAACTGTTCCCTGATTTCAGTTTTTCCGACTGTCTCCGTCAGTTCGTCAATTAATTTCAACGCCTCGTCGTACTGATGTGTAAACATATACAACGAAACCAGCTCTTCTTTATACTCTTTTTTAAACCCGATGAGTTTTTTCATGATAACAATCGCATTCATATAATCGCGGGTGGCATACGAAACATCATATAATCCAACCCAATACCAACGGTTTTTGGCATCCAGCTGTGTTGCTTTTTCAAAACTATCGTAAGCGTTTTTATAATCCTTTTGATAGAAATAATTTTTGCCTAATTCAAAATAAACCACCGGATTATTGGGTTCCAAAGCAAGGCATTTTTGAAGAGCATTAACCGCTTTGTCATAATTCTCAATCCCCTTTTCCCGTAAGGATTCATAAAATGACACCTGAAATTCACTGGTTTCCAACACAATATCTTCCGGTTCTACTTGCGAAAACACGAAGACGGATTGGAACAGAATTCCAATAAAAATCAGACTATGACGAATGCTTTTTTTCATTTTGTTTAGCCTGCTTCCGTTCCAAAGAACAGGGGGAGCGGGCACTATATTTATTTTTTTATTCTAAAACCGAATAATCACCTATACTGATGCTTGTAAAGTTGCCATCAAACGAAACGTGGTTTCCAATCATGGCATTGTCTAAATCAGCATTTTTAATATGAGCATGTGTTTGCACCAAACTGTTTTTAATGGTTGAATCAATAACATGGCATCCTTTTCCCAATGACACATTCGGGCCGACGGTTGCGTTTATTAAAACCACATCTTCACCAATATAACAGGGAGGAATAATGGTGGCATTTTTCTGTTTTACATCATAGTCAATCAAATGCTCTCCGTCATTATGCAAAAAACCCAGCATTCTGGTATTGGTTTCAACCGTTACATCCTTATTGCCACAATCCATCCATTCATCTACTTTACCGGGTACAAATTTCATGCCTTTTGCCATCATTTGCTTAATTCCGTCATTAATCTGGTATTCGCCGCCATGAATAATGTTGTTGTCCAGAACTGACTGCAATTCATTTTTAAGAACGGCTACATCTTTAAAATAGTATATCCCGATTACCGCCAAATCAGATACAAACTCTTTTGGTTTTTCAACCAGTTCAATAATCTCACCATCGGCATTCAGATTGACTACACCAAAAGCTTCGGGTTTATCTACCTGCTTTACCCAAATAACGCTGTCGGCTGACATATCCAAATCAAAATCAGCACGGATTAATGTGTCGGCATACGCAATTACGGCAGGTCCGCTCAAAGAATCTTTGGCACACATAATGGCATGGCCGGTTCCCAAAGCCTCATTCTGATAATAAATGGTTCCTCTGGCTCCTAATTTTTGAGCAATGGCCACGAGTTCATTTTCTACGGGCTTACCAAAACTTTCGTGAATGATAAATGCTACTTCATCAATCGGCTGGTTTAAAACCCCGGCAATATCTTCTACCAATCGATGTACGATGGGTTTTCCGGCAACCGGAATTAAAGGTTTTGGAACTGTTAACGTATGAGGTCGTAATCGTGAGCCACGACCAGCCATTGGAACTATTATTTTCATTTTTTTAAATTTAACCGCAAAGTTCGCAAAGAATTTTTGCAAAGTTCACTAAGTTTTTTTGAATTTATAATTACTAAACTAATAACTGAGTACTTTTAACTACTTTACACCTGTACTGCCAAAACCACCTTCGCCTCTGGATGTTTGAGACAACTCTTCCGCTTCTGTCCATTCGGCTCTTTCGTGTCTGGCAATAACAAGCTGAGCGATTCGTTCGCCGTTTTCAATCACAAAATCCTCGGTGGATAAATTTATCAAAATCACCCCGATTTCTCCACGATAATCCGCATCAACCGTACCGGGTGAATTTAAAACGGTGATTCCTTTTTTAGCAGCCAATCCGCTACGTGGGCGAACTTGTGCTTCGTAACCAATTGGTAATTCAATGAACAATCCCGTTTTCACAATGGTTCGTTCTAGTGATTTTAACGTAATGGGTTCTGATAAATTGGCCCGTAAATCCATTCCGGCCGAAGCAATGGTCTCGTAATCAGGTAACGGATGCCTGGATTTATTGATTATTTTGATGTTCATTCTTTATTTTTTTATTGAAAACACAGCCTTTTCAGTTTGAGCTACATACATTGAAGCATCAAAGTTAAAAAAATTAAAGAAATATAACTTGTTTTAGGTTTTTATAACACGTTTAAAAACCTAAAGTTGTATTACTTTCCAAAAACCTTTTTTTCGAGTAAGGTCAATCGTTCCAATATGGTGTTTTGTTCAGGTTGCAAACCCTTTCCAAGCATTCCTACAACAGCATAGGCTGGCTTGGCGGAAGTAAACTGTTCTGCAACAGATGCTGTACCGTTCTCTATTGTTATATACTGATCATAAACGTTGGTATTTATGTCTGTTTTTTTTAAGAATAAAATAGTCCCTTTTTCATATTTATTGTTATCGGCCAATTGTTCATCAACAAAAAAGACACAATCAAATTGTGCTAATATTTTTTGCACATCAATGTTTTCAAACCCTCCTTTAGCCGTAATTTTATTGATTTTCAGTGGGTTTTCTTCAGACAATGATGTTACACTGTTTTCTATTAAAGAAAAATTTGATAATTGATTCACCGTGAGCGGTTTTGATATAATATCATCAGTAGAAATACCAAAATAATTGGCAATCCGCAACAGCGTATCAATCTTGGGTTCCGCCCTCCCTTCCTCATAAGAACTAACAACTCCCCGATTTAAGTCAATCAACTCTGCAAAAGCCTGCTGGCTGAGTCCTTTTATTTGTCTTATCTTCTTTAAATTGGTGCCAAAATATGTCATTTCGCTATTCTTTTTTGCAAATATACAAACAAAGATTGATTTTTTTGCTAAAAATATTTGCAATATTAAAATATTTATATAAATTTGTTACATCAACTATCAAACCTATCAATTTATGGAAGATTTAAAATTGTTTTCAAAAGTTAAGAACTGGTTACTCGAATTAGAGTGCAGTATTCAACTGGAAAATGAAGAGCATCAATACCTTATCATTGAAAAAGAAAATGAAGGGATAAAAAACATGATGATTGTAATTGCTCCTCAAATTCTGATTATTGAACAGTTTTTATTTCGTTGCAAAAATAATCAGCAGGACATTTACAAACAATTGTTGATTAAAAACAGAGACATTGTACACGGGGCATTTGTTTTGGATGAAACCGGAGAGAAAGTGATTTTCAGAGATACACTTCAAACCGAAAACTTAAACGAAAACGAGTTGGTAGCCACTTTAAATTCGTTAAGTTTATTAATAAGCGAATATTCCTCTGAAATGATTTCATTTAGCAAATAAACAGAACGAACAATAAAAAACTAATTATCAACATGGTGCATTTTATTTTTACGATAGCATGTTTTGTAACAAAAATAGTTTTTCAAATTATCTTTTAATTCGAAAAAAAAACTTAATATTAACTTTATAATACCGGATGATTATGAACATTATCAAAAGACTTTTTAGAATAGGAAAAGCGGAAGCACATTCTGCCATCAACAGCCTGGAAGACCCTATCAAAATGACCGAGCAGGGAATCAGGGAAATGAAAGATCAGTTAGATCAAAGTATTCAAGCCCTTGCTCAGGTTAAGGCTTTGTCTATCCGCCGAAAAAATGAACAGGAATCGTTGATGAATCAATCAAATGATTATCAAAACAAAGCCATGCTTTTGGTTCAAAAAGGCATTAAAGAAGAAATGCCTGTTGACGAAGCTGACCGACTGGCTAAAGAAGCATTAAAAAAGAAAGAACAATCTATAGTAGACGCTCAACTGGCCGAAAAAGAACGTCAGAAGCTGGAGAGTGATGTTGAAAAAATGCAAAACAACATCAACACCTTAAAATCGACGATTTCAAAATGGGAAGGAGAGTTAAAAACACTGAGAGCCCGTGTACAGGTGAGTAAGGCCACTCAGGATATTAACAAAAAGATGACACAGATAGACTCTGACAGCACTATTTCAATGTTAGAAAAAATGAAAGATAAAGTGTTGCAGCAGGAAGCTTTGGCCGATGCTTACAGTCATATTGCCGATGCTTCCAAAAGCATTGATCAGGAAATTGATGCTGCCGTTAATACCTCTGATGCTCATGCAGAAATGGAGTTACAAAAATTAAAAGAACAATTCAACGCAAATTAAATTTATGAATTTTGAGGAGTTATTAGCCATTTCATTTAATCCGGCCAACACAATACTTTCTATTTTACTGATTCTTAGCGTTGTTTATTGGGTTTTTACCATGATAACCGGTATTGGAGACTACGACATTGATTTTGAAATCGGGTCAGAAGCCGATTTTGATGCTCCTGACGGAACCGTTGAAGTGCCGCAAGACCCATCTACCTTTATTCAGTTTTTAAAGTTTTTGAATCTGGATATCATTCCGATAACCTTCTTTTTAACACTTGTACTACTGTTTACCTGGTTGATAAACGTTAACATCAGTTATTTTATACCCTTGCCCAATTGGATGTATTTTATCACCATTGTGCCGGCTTTTGCCGCAAGTTTGTTTATCACCAAATACATCAGTATGCCTTTGAAACCCGTTTTTAAAGAAATTAATCACAAAGGTGAAATAGCTTATGATTATTTAGGACGGATAGGCACATTAAAATCAACGATTGAAAACGACAAACTGGGTTTGCTTGAATTGGTGGTGAACAAAGACCCTATCAAACTATTGGTAAAAAGTAAAGATGGCTCGCTTTTAAAAGAAGGCGAAAAAGCCTATATTGTGGATGAAAATCCAGATAAAAAATTCTATTTTGTAGAAAAATCATACGAAATTTAAATACCTATAACATCAAAATAATTTATTAAAACGACCTTATGACTACATTTTACGTTACAATTGCAGTAATTGTCATTGCCTTTTTAGGCCTTATATTCTGGATTTTATCCATGTATAAAAAAACCGTTCAGGGTATTGTGTTACTGAGAACCGGATACGGCGGAGCCAAAGTGTTTTTTAATGCCGGAGTAGTAATTCCGGTAATCCATCGGCTGGAATATATGGATATTTCAGTAAAAAAATTAGAAATAGCCCGGGAAGGGAAAGACGGATTGATTTGCAAAGACAATATGCGGGCCGACATACAGGTAGCTTTCTTTGTCAGGGTGAATAAGTCAGTTGATGATATTGTAAATGTCGGTCAAACCATTGGCTGTCAAAGAGCTTCGGACATTGGTACACTGAGAGAATTATTTGAGGCTAAATTTTCGGAGGCGTTAAAAACCGTGGGTAAAAAATTTGATTTTATTGAACTCTATGAAGCCCGAAGCGAATTCAGACAAGAAATTTTAAACATTATCGGAACCGACTTAAACGGCTATGTTTTAGATGATTGTGCAATTGATTATTTAGAACAAACTTCTTTACAACATTTGAACAAAGACAATATTCTGGATGCGGAAGGAATTAAAAAAATTACCGAATTAACCGCAAATCAAAACATCAAAGCCAACTTGGTAAGAAGAGATGAAGAAAAAACCATCAAAAAACAAGATGTGGAAGCCCGCGAAACCATTCTGGAATTAGAAAAACAGCTGGCCGAAAAAGAAGAACAACAACGCCGGGAAATTGCCAATATTCAGGCCCGAGAAAATGCAGAAATTTTAAAAGTGGCCGAAGAAGAGCGATTAAAATCAGAATCTGTTCGCATTGCAACGGAAGAAACCCTTATGGTCG
Organism: Bacteroidota bacterium; assembly: GCA_023434025.1. Classification (GTDB taxonomy): domain Bacteria; phylum Bacteroidota; class Bacteroidia; order Flavobacteriales; family Flavobacteriaceae; genus Flavobacterium. Next base: position 74,561 of record JAEYTL010000031.1, on the reverse strand, counting down.
CCGAAGAAAACAAACTCAGACAGGTTGTTATTGCTGCCAAAAACAAAGAAAGAGCCGAATTGGTTGAAACCGAAAGAGTGCAAAAAGACCGTTTGTTAGAAGCTACAGAAAGAGAAAGAGTGGTGGCACTGGCAGATATTGAAAAAGATAAAGCCGTAGAGGTTGAAAAGAAAAACATTCAGGATGTAATCCGCGAACGCCTGGTTAAAGAAAAAACCGTTGTAGAAGAACAACAAAACATTTTTGACGTTGAAGCATTAAAAGCTGCGGAAAGAGAAAAACAAGTACAATTAATCGTTGCTTCCCGTGAGGCCGAAGAAAACTTAATTGCCCTGACCCGTGCTGCCGAAGCCAGAAAACAATCGGCCGAAAAAGATGCTCAAAAATATGTGATTGAAGCCCAGGCCAAACGCGATGCCGCCGAAAAAGAAGCAGAGGCCCGAAAAATTATTGCCGATGCTCAAGCCAAAGAAGAGGCCACGCTTGGTCTGTCTGAAGCTCAGGTAATGCATGCTAAAGCAGAAGCCATGGAAAAACAAGGCTTTATTGAAGCCAACATTATTGAGAAAAAAGCAGTTGCCAACAAACAGGAAGGTTTGGCACAAGCCGAAGTTATTAAAGAAAAAGCCTTTGCAGAAGCAGCCGGAATTACCGAAAAGGCCGAAGCCATGAAAAAACTAAACGATGCCGGCAAAGAACACGAAGAGTTCAGATTAACCTTGGCCAAGGAAAAAGAAGTAGAATTAGCCGAAATTGCCATCCAGAAGGATATTGCTCAGGCCCAAGCCCAAGTGTTGGCCGAGGCATTTAAAACCGCTAACATCGACATTGTCGGCGGAGACAACTCTTTCTTTGATAATGTGGTCAGACAAATTTCTGCCGGAAAGGGAATCGATAAATTTATCCAACACAGCGAAAATGCTCAATTGGTAAAAGAAGCTTTAATCAATAATGAAGGTGACGAAAACCTGATCGGCAAAATTATGAACATGGTCGAAAAATATAACATTTCTTCTGATGACATCAAAAACCTGAGCATTGCTTCTCTGATTTTTCAGTTAAAGGGTGTTGCCAATGATAAAGAACAAGGCATTTTAGCCAGAGCAATGGATATGGCCAAACATTTGGGCATTGACAACAAACCGTTAAAGTAAAATTTAATCGGATTTTTTGAACCGGAAATAATTCTCTACTGCAAAAACAGTAGAGAGTTATTTTAGTTTATCTCTTGCTTTTCCTTTGATTTTAAAGCTAATTAAAGTTTTTTAGACGCTAAAGACTTTTCAAATTTCACCGAAAATTAATGAGCACCGAAAAATTAAATACGGGTACCTACGAAATCATTCAGAACCGATTGAATGAGCAAAAAGATGAATTACTACAACGCATTCAGCTGTTGAACGAAGACAGAAAAAAAGTCTTCGGCGGCGTAGATTTTTCACTCATTGCCAACGAGCGTATTTCTACTGATCAAAACTGCCAGATAAAAGATATTTTTTCATTAGATAAACTTTGTTTAGTTGGGCATAACACGCATTTGGGTTTGCGGACCGAAATTAACCTCAGCGATGTTTTTTCGGCTTATTTACTCATAGACAATAGATTTGAACCGCAATCCATTCAGTTTATTGAAGACCAAACATTTACAGACGAATTCAAAAACCTGTATAAATATTACAGAAATACCGTTTTTGTTCGTTTTCATGTTACACAAAACTATTTGTACTTTGTTTTCCAGCTTTCCAGTAGTCCTTCGGACATCAAAGCGTTCAAATGGCTAATTAAAAACAATACGCTCACTTTTGTGGATGCCCGGAGTGCCGCAGACGTAAAATATCCGGCCCAGCAGGAATTTACATGGATAAAAGCCACCCGTGATATGCAACGCAAGGGAAGCCATCCGCATATTTCGCTGGCAGATAAAGTTTTTGTGGAAGCCATTGGCGGTGACCTTACCATCAAAATAGAAGACAATACGAACAGTGGAAAAGGCATCTACAGTGAAGATGTGTTACACAAAGACCAAACCCTGGATGATGCCGAAATTCATTATTTTGATTATAATAATCTCGTTATTTTTAAAATAAAACCTTATCAGGAACCTGAACGTTTTTTTATTTATAATCACAAAGAAAAGAAGGTTGCACGGGTAGATTCGTTAAAGTATTCTATCATCCTTTTGCCCGAAAACCAAGGTGTAATTTATCCGAACGGCTACGCTTTGCAAACCGGCGAAATTCGTGTGATTGCAACAGAAGACAAACCTGTTTATTTCAAAAAAAGAATTACCGGCGTTACCGGAGAAAATTTCATGTTTGTTTTTTATGATGAACAATCCTATGATTATATTCTGATTCCGTACAACATCATCAAACAAACCATTGAAACGCCGATAAACTGCAATGGATTCACGCTGTTTGATAACGGGAAACTGGCTTATTTTAAATCGAATGAAGAAACCAAACACCATTTGATACAAATCTGGCAAACTCCTTTTACCAAAGAAATTACAATTGATGATTCGCTAAAAAACAATTTGCTGTATAAAATTGGCAACAAAGATTTGGTTCGTGTAATGGCAGAGTGTCAGGAACTGAATATTTTATTGTCTAAACAAGATTCCTATTCCGGTTTGTATGACGATATTGTTAAACAGGCAACCATTATTTTAGACAGTTATTACTTCCTGGGTGAAAAAGAAATTCATCTGCTCAACGAGCCACTGCTTGAAATCCGAAAAATTGCCCATGCGGCAATCAATGAATTTGAAAAAGCTCAGGAAATCAAAAACAAAACTGGTCAAACCATTGCGGATTTAGAAGAAAAATACGAAAAACTGTTTTCAGACACCAGTGTTGTTTCCTATCAATCGTTAGAACAATACATTGCTGCTCTGGCTCAAATAAGGTCGTTACGAGGTGAATTAATCAGTGCCAAAGAATTAAAATATGCAGACATTGCCTTGCTTGAAGCCTTAGAAACCAAGCTTCACGATAGAGCTACCGAACTTTCCAATGCGTGTGTTTCCTTTTTGTTGCAAGACAATGCGTTGCTTCCGTATCAGGAAAAAATGGCTACAATTAACCAACAAATCGCCGGTTTAAAAAAGACCATCGATTCTAAAACACTCGAAAAAGATATTGATGAAGTGGCACTTCAATTGGAATTATTAGTTGATATTGTCAATAATTTAAAGATTGAAGACGCTTCACATTCCACTCAGATTATCGAGAATATTTCGCTGCTTTTTGCACAAATCAACCAACAGCGGATTGAACTTAACAATAAGAAAAGAGAAATCTCAGGAAAAGAGCTTTCGGCTGATTTTAAAGCCCAAATTACTCTTTTTGATCAAACCGTAATCAACTTTTTAGAACTGGCCAACACGGCTGAAAAATGCGATGATTTTCTCAATAAATTATCCATTCAATTAGAAGAAATGGAAGCTAAGTTTGTTGATTTTGACGATTTTATTCAGCAAATCGGTATCAAACGTGAGGAGGTTTACGGTCATTTTCAAAACAAAAGCGTTCAGCTGACCGAAGCCAAAAACAAACGCACCACCATGTTGTTTCAATCGGCAGAACGCATTTTGAAAGGGGTAAAAAACAAAGCGGCTTCGTTTGAAACCGAAACTGAAATAAACGGTTATTTTGCTTCGGACTTAATGGTTGAAAAAGTACGGGATCTTGCCACTCAATTAAAAGATTTAAACGACAGCAACAAATCAGAAGAAGTCAATACATTACTAAAAACAGCACAGCAAGAAGCGGTTAGAAAACTAAAAGACAAACATGAAATTTATGAAGATGGTGATGCCGTTATTGCTTTTGGCGATTATAAATTTGCCGTAAACAGGCAAAAACTAGACTTGACTCTGGTTTTAAAAGACCAACAGTATTTCTATCACTTAACCGGAACAAATTTTTATCAACCGGTTGAATTTGAAGAAATTGAACAATATAAAGAAGTCTGGAATCAAGAATTTGTGTCTGAAAATCAAACTGTAAAACGGTTTGAATACATGGCCTGGGAGGTTTTTCTGGAACAAGAGAATATTGTTCCGGAATCAGTTAATGTGCAACGAATGCAGGAATTTATGGCAGCACATTTTGGTGAAGGCCTGGTAAAAGGTGTTCACGATATTGATGCCTTAGTGCTTTTGCAACATTTGCAACAGATTAACAATGAATTAGGTGTTTTAAAATATACCCCTTCTGAAAGGGCTTTGGCTCAGCTTTTTTGGTTTTTTCTGAACGAAGAAGACAAAACCTTTTATGAAAAGCAGTTTAGTGCCGTTAGTTTGCTGAAAGAAACTTTTTCAAATGCCGAACAGTTCAAGTATTTAAACAGACGTCTGTCAGAAAAAATTGAGGCATTTAATGATTCCTTTGATGGTTTCGATTTTGTTTCGTCCTATCGTGCCGCGGTATATCTGAAGAAAGAAAATCGTTCGGCTTTTTCAATTTCAAAAACGGCTGCCGATGCTTATGAGCGTTTTTTTAAAAGTTTGAAAGAAAAAGGAAAAGATGTGGTTTTTATCAATCAGGTAAAAGATTTATACCCTTATCCTTCGGCTTGTTATGACATTGTTGAAAATGCGTTAAAAACATTTTTTATTGAAGAAAGAACTACACTTTCGCAAGGTTTTATTGAAGAAATTGCAGCTTTTGTGTTGACACAGAATTATCATAAAAAACAAATTGTAAACAGTAATTCATCGGTTGAAATAAACGGATTAAAATCTATTGAAAGCAATCTTACTTATACGTTGGATTATTATGAATTTTCGGGTCGATTAGATTATTTTCATTCCAAAATAAAACCTGCTTTTTTAAGTTTACAACAACTGAAAAAGCAGTGGGTTGAACAAAAGAAGAAAGATTTAAAGCTGCATACTTTTGCCAGTCAGGTACTCACTTCGTTTATTCGAAACAAGCTGATCAACGATGTTTATTTTCCGTTAATCGGAGCCAATTTAGCCAAGCAAATCGGTGCTTTGGGCGACACCAAGCGAACCGACCGAATGGGAATGTTACTGTTGGTTTCGCCTCCGGGTTACGGAAAAACCACTTTAATGGAATACCTGGCCGACCGGATGGGATTGGTTTTTATGAAAATAAACGGTCCGTCTATAGGACATGAAATTACCTCTACCGATCCTAGCGAAGCCAAAAATGCCGGAGCCCGACAAGAGTTGGAAAAACTGAATCTTGCTTTTGAAATGGGCGACAATGTAATGTTATATTTAGATGATATTCAGCACTGTAATCCGGAATTTTTACAAAAATTTATCTCTTTGGCTGATGGTCAGCGAAAAATTGAAGGAATCTACAACGGCGAAGCCAAAACGTATGATTTGCGTTCCAAACGTTTTTGTCTGGTGATGGCCGGAAATCCTTATACTGAAAGTGGCGACAAATTCCAAATCCCGGACATGTTGGCCAACCGAGCAGACACGTATAACCTGGGCGATATTTCCGGATCAAGAGGTGATTTATTCGACCTGAGTCTGATAGAAAATGCCCTGATGTCTAACGAATACATGGTTCGTTTGACACAACCATCCTATCAAAATTTATACAAGCTGTATGACGCAATCAAGCAAAAAGAGACGAACATCGATTTAGAAGGTAATTTTTCTTCGCAGGAAATTGAAGATTTTAGACAGGTACTGTCAAAGATTATTCAGGTACGTGAAACGGTTTTAAAAGCCAATGCTCTCTACATCAGATCAGCGGCCATGTCTGATGATTATCGTAATGAACCTTCATTTAAATTGCAAGGATCATATAGGGATATGAATAAATTGGTCTCAAAAATTCAGCCTATTTTAACCGAAAAAGAAGTTGAAAGCATTCTATTAAATCATTATCAAAACGAATCACAAACCCTCACCAACGGAGCAGAAGCCAACTTACTAAAGCTAAAAGAATTAATGCAAATTCAAACCAAAGAAGAGCAAAAACGCTGGGAAGAGATTAAAGCCACTTTTGTGAAAAACAAACTTTTAAAAGGGGTAGGTGGCGATGACCGAATGGCACAAGTAATTGCATTACTCTCCGAGTTTTCGGATGGTTTGAGCGGAATTAAGGATGTACTGAAAAAATAAACACAAACGGATAAATTTAAAAAGCCTTGCTGATAAATATGAGAAATAAAATCAGTTTGCATCAGCGGGGTTTTTACTTTCTTTTTAAAACACGTAACAGTATCTTTTTTTCATTTCTGTAAATAAAATAAAGATAAAGAAGCAACAGTCCTGTCCCTACAAAATAGTTTTCCCTGAAAGCGTAAAAATAGACGAAAGAAAAGAAAACAGAAAGACCTAAATAACTGCCGATTTTATTTTTATCATACGGGATCGGATAGTGGCGATTGCCTAAATAATAGGAAATGGTCATCATCGTTCCATAAGCGGCAATGGTGGCAATGGCCGAACCCATGTAACTTAATTTGTCAATTAGCATAATGTTTAAAGCAAGTGTTACTATGGCTCCAACGATGGAAATATAAGCTCCTATTTTGGTCCGGTCGGTCAGTTTATACCAGACGGATAAATTGGTATAAATTCCCAAAAAGAAATTGGCCAATACAATCAACGGAACCACTTTCATGGCTGACCAATACGTTTCGTTCGGAATTAAAAACAACTTTAAAATATCGGCAAAAACAATCACAAGCAATGAAATTAAGGATCCGAAAATCACAAAATATTTAGTAATATCTGCGTAGGTTTGCGGAGCATTTTCGTTAGCAGCATAACTAAAGAAAAAAGGTTCAATACCCAACGTATAAGCCGTTCTGAACAGCACCATGAACAGTCCTATTTTATAGCAGGCAGAATAAGCCCCGATTTCGGCTTTCGGGATGCGAAATATTTCGAGTAAGATTTTATCAAAATGTTCGTTGATGGCAAACGCCAATCCGGCAATCAGAATCGGAAAACCATACCGGAGCATCTGTTTCCATAATTTCGTGTCAAAATACCATTGAATATGAAAGTAGTTCGGAGAAAGAACAATTAACGTGAGTAAACTCGCAATGATGTTCGCTACAAAAATATAGCCGATCTGAAAGTTCTCTACATATAAACTGGCTAAAAAACTATCCGGATGAGATACCGCTATTTGAGGCAGATAAACCAGGAAAAAAAGGTTCAACCCTAAATTAACCGCTACATTTCCGATTTTTATTACGGCATAGACAATCGGTCGCTGATAAGCCCTTAGTTTAGAAAACGGGATAATCACTAACGCATCCAGCACCAAAATCCAAATGGTGTAGGTGATATATTCCGCATCAATTCCGGAAAGGCTGGCCAGTGTATTCCGGAACAAAAGCGAACCAATCAAAAACACTATTGTTGTCCAAAAAACAGAAATAGTTGAGGTGCCGATAACTGCCCGTTTATCGTCGTAGGTATGATAGAACCGGAAAAAAGAAGTTTCCATTCCATAAGCTAAAATAACATTGAATACCACTAACCAGGAAAAAATAATAGAGACTTCACCGTACGCTCCCGCCTCTAGCATTTTGGTGTAAAGCGGAACCAACAAAAAGCTGAATATTCTGGGCAGCACGGTAGCCAACCCATAAATAGCCGTTTGTTTAAAAAGTGATTTGTAGAGTCCCAATGAATTATATGTTTATGGTGCAATCAGGCAAAATTAACTATTTATTTGACTTTTCCGGTACATTGGTGAATTTGTAGTGTTTTATTTTGCCCTTTTCGGCAAATTCTATAACAGCTTCGGTAGCATTTAATTGAAAACGTTGTTTTTGTTTGATCGGCGGCTGATTTCCATATTCCTTTTCAGGATTTACATCGAGCATAAAATCCGGTTTGATAAAAATAGCCGTTGCTGTTTGATCAGTAATCCATTTGATTTCTCCTGTTTGGTTTCTGAAATAGAGTCGCTTCAGTTCGATTTCTTGAGGAACAGCTTCTTTAAATACAATTGTAAAGTGATTTTGATTTCCTTTTATTTGGTAAAAATAGTCCGAAACCGGAACAGGAAATCTGGTTTGGAAGGCTTCATTGGAAGCACAGCTTATCATAAAAAGAGATAGTATGATTAGACCTTTTTTCATCATTATTCCTTCAAAAACTTTACAAAATGAAACCCTTTCGGCACAAATCCGTGGTTGTAATAAAACTTATGGGCCGGAAAATTATTGGTGTATGCATCCAAAGCCACAACTTTACAACCTAAATCAACTGCTTTTTGGTTTAGGTATTCCGTAAGTAACTTACCCACTCCTTTGGAACGATGAAGGGGATGGACAATCACATTATCCAATTCTAAATATTTCCCGCACCACAATTTGGTTCCCACCCAAAAACCGGAAAGACCTACGGCTGTTTTATTTTCAAAAGCGACTAGTTGCTGGTATTTGTTGGAAAGCATTTCGTCTAACAAATCACTGTAAATTTGTTCGGTAAAATCGGGATATAACTGCTGAATTAACGGCAATTGTTCAAGCATTTCGGCTTTGGTTGAGAGTTCTTTTAGTTGCATTTTGCTTCTTATTTTTAGCCACGAATTACACGAATTAACCCAAATTATTATTTTTCATTTCTTTTTGTTAATGCCGCTGATTTTAAAATAAAAATAGTAATCTGAGAATCAGCGGCAAACATTTAATCTTTTAATAACGTTTCATTAAATAAATTCAAAATTCGCGTGTATTCATCTACCCACGAATAGGTTTCTTTAAATCCGTGCGATTCTACCGGATAAACGGCCAAATCCCAGTCTTTTTTTCCTAATTCGATGAACCGTTGCGATAAGCGAACAACGTCTTGAAATTGCACATTGCTGTCTACCATGCCGTGCAGCATCAGCAATTTGTCTTGTAATTTATCGGCAAAATATATGGGAGAACTTTTTTGATAAGCTTTGGGATCTGTTTCCGGAAAGTTTAAAATATTTCCGGTATAACCATGGTTGTAATGAGCCCAATCGGTCACCGATCGCAACGCAGCTCCTGCCCTAAACTCTCCCGGTTGCGTGAGTAATGCCATGAGTGTGATAAAACCGCCGTAGGAGCCGCCATAGATGCCAATCCGGTCAGCGTCAATTCCTTTTTGAGAAACTAACCATTGTTTTCCGTCTAAATGATCTGACAAATCCAATCCGCCCATGTGACGGTAAATTCCGGTTCGAACGTTTCGTCCATATCCATCACTCCCGCGGTAATCGATGTCCAGAACCGTGTAACCCAAATCGGTCAGCAAATGGTGAAACATATATTCACGGTGATAACTGCTCCAAAAATTGTGAGCGTTTTGTAAATAGCCTGCTCCGTGTACAAAGATGATGGCTGCCTTGTTTTTATTTTCCGGTTTTGGCTCGTAAATACGGGCGTAAACATTGGCTCCGTCTTTGGCTTTAAATGTCAAAACTTCAGGCGACTTCCACGGATACTTGTTAAACGTTTTAGTCGTTGAAAAAGTAATCTGCTGCAATGTTGTGTTGGGTTTGTTCTCGGCTATGTACAATTCCCATGGTTTGTTTTTATAAGAATAACGAACCAGTAAGGTTTTTTCATCGGGTGATATTTCCACTTCATGAGCTCCGTCTTGGGTGAGAATCGGAATCATTTTTTGCGAAGCAATCTCCAGTTTATACAATTCACGGTTGCCCGGATGTGTTGTGTTGGTGGTGATATAAAATGATTTGCCGTCGTTGGAAAGTTTGACATTGCGAACTTCCCAATTGCCTTGGGTAAGCTGCTTTTTTTGCCTCGTTTTCAGATTCATCACATACAAATGAGAATAACCGCTGGTTTCCGACTGAAAATAAATGGTTTGATTATCTTTTAAAAACCCCAACGTACCACGCCCAAAAGTATAACCCGGTATGCCTGGTCCGTCTATCCAGGCTTCATCGTGTTGATGATCGAGTTCTGTAATGGTTCCGGACTTCAAATCTAACTGTACAATCCAGCGGTCTTTGTTGTCCTGGCTTCTGATTTCTAAAACAGCTAAACTTCCCTCGTCATTATAAATCGGATTCTGCATCACAATCCCTTTTTCTGTTTTTTCTTTATCTTTTAAATTATCATATTCTTGATAATATTGGGGGAATTCTGAAATGCCGTTCAGCCTGGAGAAAGAAACAAAATAAACCGAATCTTTTTCAACATTAAATATGCCCAATTTATGCTTGCTGAAATTGGCTGTTGATACTTTAGAACGGGCATTGTTGTTTTTAGTGTATCCATCGGCGGTAATAAACTGCTCTACTTTAGTTGGATTAGAAGCCGGGTATTCTGATTGCCTGAACGTGATAAACTTTCCGTTTGGCGAAGGCGAAAGTTGCTCCATGGAAACTTTATCGTAAAAAAATTCTTTTGGAAGTACTTTTACTTCTGATACCGATTTAGATTTATTCCATTCCTTTTGAGCTTCCTGATCGTTAACAAACTGAAAGAGTTCTTTTTGCTGACTGATCAGAAAATTATCCTTTTCCTTCTTTTCCGTTTCTTTGCCCTGTTTGAAATTGGTAAGTTGGATCATGGAAAAATCATTCAGATTCAATTGAAAAATGTTGCTGTTCTGTTCAAAGAAAATCCGTTTCGGATGGTTACTTCGATGCACATTTGAAATTCGTCCGGATGTAATAATTACTTTTTTGTGTGTTTTTGATTTTTTATCATAGGAAAACAAGTTCCCGTTTTGAGTATAATAAACTTCATTAAACTGCTTTTGGTTTTCAAATTTTTCTTCGGTAAAGAGAATATCCTTTTGAAGTAATTCGGGCGATTTCATTCCTTTTTTCCAAAAATAAGTGCTATTTCCTATTTCATTTTTCGGATTCCAATCAAAATAAACAACTGAGCCGTCTACTGCCCAACGATGATTTTCAGGTTGATGACCAATGAACGCATCACCTTTCATGATTTCAGACAGGGAAAGTGTTTGAGAAAAAATTGTTTGAATCAGAAAAAAAACGAAAAAAGCAATGTAGTATTTCATCTTTAAAAAATTAGCTTCTCAAAGATATGAAATAAAAAAGTCACGTTATTCACGTGACTTTGTTCAATCAGTTTTTATCCGGTTCAAATCGAATAAAATTTATTTTTTATTAGCTCTTCAACGCTTCTGCCCCACCAACAATTTCAAGGATTTCGTTGGTAATAGCTGCCTGACGGGCTTTGTTGTAGGTTAATTTCAATTGGTTTCTCAACGCTGTTGCATTATCGGTTGCTTTGTGCATAGCGGTCATACGGGCACCGTGTTCCGAAGCAAATGAATCTCGAATAGCTTTGTACAATTGTGTTTTCAATGATTTTGGAATCAGTGTCAATACAATTTCTTCTTTGGATGGTTCAAAAATATAATCGGAACTAACTGTTGCTGTGCCAACAACCGGAGCTAAAGGCAAAAACTGTTCTGTTTGAACAATTTGCGTCGCTGCATTTTTAAACTGATTGTACACCAACTCAATTTTATCATACTCTCCGGAGATGAATTGCTGAATCAGAATATCCGAAATAGCGGCAACGTGATCAAACGTTAAGTGGTCAAAAACATCACTTTTATTGTCAATAACCGAACCCGTTTTCCGCAACACATCATTTCCTTTTTTACCGATAGCAAAAACATCTACTTGTTTTCCGGCATAAGCATCGGTTAACACTTTTACCTGTTTAATTACGTTGGTATTAAAAGCACCGCACAAACCTCTGTTGGAGGTGATGGCTACTATTAATACTTTTTTAACTTCGCGTTGGCTTGTGAAAGCACCGCCTATTTCGCCTTCCATAGAAGCACTCAGACTTTGCAGGATTTCGGTCAATTTTTCGGCATAAGGTCGCATCGCTGTAATGGCATCTTGTGCTTTTTTCAACTTTGCGGCAGAAACCATCTTCATTGCAGAAGTGATTTGCATCGTCGACTGAACGGAAGTGATTCGATTACGGATTTCCTTTAAATTTGCCATCTATTTTGTATTAAGACTTTAGTATTAAGTACAAAGACCGTCTTGATGCTTTGTACTTAATACTTAATACTATAATTAGTTATATTTTGCTGAAACTTCTTTTGCTGCATTTTCCAGAACATCGGTTAACTCGTCTGAGAATTTACCGGCTTTTAATGCATTTAAAGTATCTTTATGCTTATTGTTCAGGTATTCAATATAATCTCTTTCAAATTCTTTTACTTTTTGAACAGGAACATTTCTCAATAAGTTCTTTGTTCCGGCATAAATAATTGCAACCTGGTCTTCCACTTTATACGGATCGTTTACGGCTTGCTTCAAAATTTCAACGTTCCTTCTTCCTTTTTCAATTACGTTTAAGGTAGCGGCATCAAGGTCGGAACCGAATTTAGCAAATGCTTCCAATTCACGGAATTGAGCCTGATCTAATTTTAAGGTACCGGATACTTTTTTCATGGATTTAATCTGAGCATTACCCCCAACACGAGATACCGAAATACCAACGTTAATTGCCGGACGAACCCCTGAGTTGAACAAATCTGACTCCAGGAAAATCTGACCGTCTGTAATCGAAATTACGTTGGTTGGAATGTAAGCAGAAACGTCGCCTGCCTGTGTTTCAATGATTGGAAGAGCTGTTAACGAACCTCCTCCTCTTACGATTGGACGTAAGGATTCCGGTAAATCGTTCATGTTTTTAGCGATATCATCATCGGCAATCACTTTTGCCGCTCTTTCCAATAATCTTGAGTGAAGGTAGAAAACGTCACCCGGATAAGCCTCACGCCCCGGTGGTCTTCTTAATAAAAGAGATACCTCACGGTAAGCTACCGCTTGTTTAGATAAATCATCATAAATAATTAAAGCCGGACGACCAGTATCACGGAAATATTCTCCGATAGCTGCCCCGGCAAAAGGAGCATATACCTGCATTGGTGCAGGGTCTGAAGCATTAGCTGCCACAATTACGGTGTAAGCCATGGCTCCCTTGTCTTCTAATGTTTTGGCAATTCCGGCTACTGTAGAAGCTTTTTGCCCTACCGCAACATAGATACAAAACACGGGTTGACCCGCATCATAAAATTCTTTTTGATTCAAAATGGTATCAATACAAACGGTAGTTTTACCGGTTTGACGGTCACCAATAACCAACTCACGCTGTCCTCTACCTACCGGAATCATCGCATCAATTGATTTGATCCCAGTTTGAAGCGGTTCGTTTACCGGTTGACGGAAAATTACCCCCGGAGCTTTTCTCTCCAAAGGCATTTCATAAAGGTCTCCACCAATCGGTCCTTTACCGTCGATTGGGTTTCCTAAGGTATCTACTACACGGCCTACCATTTGCTCTCCTACTTTTAAGGAAGCAATACGTTGCGTTCTTTTTACGGTAGAACCTTCTTTAATACCTGTTGAAGGACCTAACAATACTACCCCGACATTGTCTTCCTCCAGGTTAAGTACGATTGCTTCCAATCCGTTGTCAAATTGTACCAACTCTCCGTACTGAGCGTTTGACAATCCGTAAACGCGAGCAATACCATCACCTACCTGAAGTACTGTTCCTACTTCTTCTAACGATGCACCTGATTCGAAACCAGATAATTGTTTTTTTAATATTGCTGATATTTCAGCAGGTTTAATTTCCGCCATTGTTGTATCTTTATTGGAATATTAATTACTAAATTCTCTCTTTAATTGTTGCAATCTGTTGGCCACAGACGCATTGTATTGTTGATCGCCGATTCTCAAAATAAATCCTCCGATAATAGATGGATCTACTGTGTTGATTAACGTGATTTTCTTGTTTGAAAACTCTTTTATTTTAGCCAAAACTTTTGTTTCTAACTCGGGAGTAATAGGGAAAGCCGTTGTAACTTTTGCTACTTCAATGCCGTTCAACACATCATGCTGGGCATTGTACTGTTCTGCAATTTCTCCTAAAATCTCGAAACGTTTGTTTTCTTTCAGCAATAAAAACAACCCTTTGGTATCGTTTTGAACAGAGGCAAAAATTTCAGACAAGGCGTCGTATTTTGCTTCCGGTTTGACCACGGGACTTATTAAAAAAAGCTTTAATTCCTTATTCGAATTAACCGTTTCGTTGATCCATTTCATGTCTTGGTTCACCGCATCGGCTCTTCCGTTGGAAACAGCGTTCTCTATAATTGCTTTGGCATATCTAATTGCAGCTCTTGCCATATACGGATTAATTTAATTTAGCATCACCTAACATATTTTCAACCAATTTGGTTTGAGCTTCTGTGTTGGCTAATTCACTTTTTAATACTTTTTCTGCAATCTCTATAGACAACGTAGAAACCTGGTTTTTCAATTCAGCCATTGCTGCATTTTTCTCGCTTTCAATAGCTGTTTTTGCCTGAGCAATTATTTTCTCGCCTTGAGCTTGTGCTTCCGTTTTAGCATCGTTAATCATTTTTTCTTTGATTTCACGGGCTTCTTTCATCATCGCATCTCTTTCGGCTCTGGCCTCTGCCAACAAACGCTCATTTGAAGCAGTCAGGTTTTGCATTTCTAATTTGGCGGTTTCAGCCGCAGCCAATGCATTGTTGATGGATTCTTCTCTGTTTTTTACAGCTCCCAAAATGGGTTTCCAGGCAAACTTTGCCATCAGGAAAAAGAACACCACAAAGATGATTGTTGTCCAAAAAATTAAACTTTCCGGTGAAGTTAAGTTCATGTTTTATATAGATTAAAATTGTTTTACTTTTTTTAAAAACAGTTTCGCAACCAACCGTTGCGAAACGTGTTCTTTTTTTTAAAAATTACTTTGCAATTAAAGCAACTACTACTGCGAAAAGAGCTACACCCTCAATAAGAGCCGCAGCAATAATCATAGCCGTTTGAATTTTTCCAGCAGCTTCTGGTTGTCTTGCCATAGCATCCATAGCAGATCCACCAATTTTTCCAATACCGATTCCTGCTCCAATAACAGCTAATCCAGCACCGATTCCAGCTAATACCATAATGTAAAATTTATATAGTTAATAATAAAAAAACTCAATCTCAATGATGGTCATGCTCTTCTACCGCCTGACCAATAAACAAGGCAGACAACAAGGTAAATACATACGCCTGAAGAGCCGCCACCAACATTTCCAAAACACTCATAAACAATACAAATGCTCCGGATACCGGAGAAATCCATGCTGTTTTAAAAATGTATATTAATGAAATTAAACTCAATATAATAATGTGTCCTGCTGTAATGTTCGCAAAAAGACGAATCATTAAGGCAAATGGTTTGGTAAACATACCGATGATTTCAACCGGCCACATAATCGGGTACAATGCTTTGGGAACCGGCGGAGCAAAAATATGTCCCCAGTAATATTTATTGGCACTGAACGTTGTGATTAAAAAAGTAATGAATGCCAATACAAACGTGAAATAAATATTTCCGGTTAAGTTCGCACTGAACGGGAAAAACGGAATCAAACCAATCAGGTTGTTAATCCAAATAAAGAAAAAGATGGTTAACAGATACGGCATGTATTTTGCATAGTTTTTATGCCCGATGTTAGGAATCGCAATATCGTCTCTCACAAACAAAACCAACGGCTCTAAGAAACCGGCCAACCCTTTGGGAGCCATTTTATTTTTATTGTAGGAACGAGCCACTGCCGTGAACAATATGAATAAAATAATAACCGACATTAACATTGAAAATACCAATTTGGTTATTGAGAAGTTCAGCGGTCTTGCCGCAAAATTCAATCCGCTTTTATCCGCTTCATCGGTAATTGCAGCAAATTTATCTGCGTAATAAATCACTTCTTTGTAACGAACAAATTTTTCTCCGTCAATTTCAACCACTTCTTTTGCTTCATTGTCATGGTGAAATTTGGAAGAGGAGAATACTTTCAATCCGTTTTCTGTCCATAAAATTACCGGCAGGTAAAATGTTATCGGATGACCATTCCAATCAGCGATATGAAACTCATGTGAATCTCCAATGTGTGAGTTGATTAATTCCGTGGCATTAAACTCTTTATCTTCTGAATGTGATCCTCCGGCAAAACCGGAAACCGGCAACAGCGTTACTAATAAAACCGCTATGAACTGAATGGTGCTTTTTGCTATTCTCATTTTTAAAATTTAGCAGAATTTAATGTCGTTAAAATTTCGTGCAAAGGTACATATTTAATTAATAAATGAAAATATATCAACACAATTTTTAAATAAAGGTTTTTTGGGAGGTTGTTTTTTACGGATTACTCAATCCTTTTGTGTTTAAAAGCCTAACTGAATGGATTGTTTCAAATCCTAAAAAAAGAAAAAACGGAATAAAAAAGGCTCCGACATCCGGAATTTTGTTTTCAAAATCCGATTGAATCAGGGGAATTAAAAACACAACCGATGCCATCATTTTTAGCATTCCGGTAGCTAGAAAAGCATAGCCGGTTTTATCAAAGAAAGATACGTTCACAAAAACCAAGAACAAGAACAGTATAAATGTTGTGATAAAATGGAAAGCATAAATGCTATAAATTGAGTAATAAAAAGAGATTTCAGGAAACAAAAAACGGGTAATCAGTAATTGGGCAATAAATAAAAAGATGGAAAAAGGAACAAATTGTTTGATAAAAGGAAGTAGTTTTTCTTTCATATGTGAAATTTATTTTTTTCCGTCATGTTTGAAATCGCTTTAATTCAGTTGATGTCTGCTTTCAACAAACTCCTTTTGCTGCGATTTCATTTAAGGTTCTTTATTAAGATTCTTCACCTGTTGAATAACATTGTACAGTGCTATGAAAACGGCTAACAACGAAAAAATAATTGTATAGAGTGAATGTTCGTTCTGCTGTTTTTCGTCAAGCCAGTTGCCAAAATAAACCCCTGCAAATATAATAATCCCCATCTGAAACGGGATATTCATTAACGCAAGCCATTTGTTAAGCGGTTTTTTCTTCGGCTCCGATGTCATTTTGGGCAGGTAATGTTTTTACATTGGGTTTCATAACACAGGAAGCACTGAATTCTGCTCCCGGTTCTACGGCTAATTTTCCACAAATTACTTCGCCATGGATAACGGCTTTTGCTTTCAGGCTTAAAATTTCAGATACCTGAATTTTCCCTTCAAACTTTCCTTCAATATCAGCGTTTTTGCAAATAATATCGCCTTTTACCACCCCGCCCGGACCAATCACAATTTTTCCTTTTGAGCTGAAATTTCCAATGAGATGCCCATCCAGTCTAAAATCTGCCGCTGTTGTGATATCTCCTTTTATAATGGTTCCTTCAACAATTCTGTTGGTTTTTCCGAGTAAATCTGTATATGATTTAGCATCTTTTTTAAACATAACTATCCTTTTTTAGGTTTTCCTTCAGACGGCGGCATAATGGCCGATCGGGTTTCCTGTAAATTGTTTTTACTGTCTCTTGTGTTGCTGCTGTTCTTCGGTCTTTGCGGGTCGTTACCTGATGGCGGCTGCATACTTCCTTTGCCTGAGGTAGGTGGTAGTTTTGGGTTTTGTGCAGGAATAACAACTTGTGCCCGCTCCTGTTGTTGCTTTGTTCTTTTGGGTTTTGGTGCATACGCCGGCGGAACAACCCGTAAGCCCGGATCAAGGTATTCTTCTAAATTTTTCTTCATCTGAACTACTTTGTAATTCTCTGACGAAATAACAATAGCCTGTTCTGTAATTTTATAGTCTTTAAATTCTTTGAGAATAGAAACAACACCTTTGGCATATTCTTCATCTTTTAATCCGTGCATCACAAAGAAGTTTTTATCCATTGTGTACAGATCAATCGACGTTGTCAGTTGTGCCTGATTTCTTTCTTTAATAAATTTGGTAATTTTTTCCATCAGGACTTTTACTTTTTTGTCTTCCAGATTGTCTGCGTGATAAAGCACTTTGTAACTGGTGGGTTCTGTCTGATCAAAATAAAGACTTTCTAAATACGGAATATTGTCATACAGCAATTCTTCGGCTTCTTTTCCTTCATCAGAATTTGGATAGGTTAACGCTACATAATTAAGAGCTTTCTTATACTCTGCCAATCCCTTTATTTTAGCGGTAATCTTTGATTTAAGCAGTTCCAGTTTCGGCATGATTTCTTCGCCGGTGAACTTTTCGATGGCAAAATCAGTATTAGCCGCAACTTCTCTGTACTCTCCTTTTTCATAGGATTTGTAAAGGTTCTTGTAAACAATTTCAGGATCGTCAATTAAACTTTCTGCCGATGTTCCTGTCTTTGACAGGATTTGTGCATACCGGGAGTCCGGAAACTGTGCTATAATCTTATCTTTCATTGCCAGGGCTTTAGCCGGATCAGTTATCTCATATATTTTAAATAAATTATACATTGCCGGTAAAACCAATCGTTCTTCAGGTTTGCTTCGCAGCAAAATTTCTAACCGGTCTGACGCCAGCTGATATTCCATGAATTTCTCCTTATAAATAACCCCCAGCTGATAGTAAGCAAAGTTTCTTTCTTTGGCAATACTGTCCAATGCTGCTTTATCTGTAGGCAGTTGGGTAATATAGAAGTCAGGTGAGTATTTAGGATCTGCCTCTTTGGATGCCACAACGTCTTCTTCCGTCTGTTCCTCGGTTTCTTTTTCTTTGGATTGCAATGACCTGTTGGCTGACAAACGCCAATTGCCGTCGGAATTTCTTTTCCCCCATGTTTTGGCAAACTCTCTTTTTCCAAAGTCAACCGTAGTCTGATTGTAGAAATAAAAATTCGAATTGCCTTTAAATCCGGATGATGCAGCCAATGAAGGATTACTTATACTGTTTTTATTCCCGATGGTAAGCTGCTCTCTTGAATTCTGAAGGTTTGCAGCTGCTATTTCGGCTTTTTCAGCCTGTTCTTTGGCCAGCTTTTCCGCCTCTTCTTCTTTCTTCTTAAGTTTTTTTATATAATCCTCGTAAAAAGCAATTCTGTCATCTTTAGAAAGTGAAACAACATTTAAGATACTGTCGTTCCGTTGGGCAATTCCTTCGTATTTGATTACGTCGTCCAAATTATCCCTTTTCTTTTTAAATGCATTAAACTCTCTAGTTCTGGGCTTTAACAAAGCTAAAGTACTGTCGTAATAATGTCCTGCGGTCTGGTATTTTGCTTTATAGAAATAGATTTCACCTAAATTGCGGTAATTGGATGCTAATAAATAATTATCCAACGACTGAGCCCGGAGCGATTTGTTATAGTTTTTTACTGCATTGTCGGGTTGTTTTAATCGCTCATAGACCAAGGCTTTCTGATGGTATAACACATCCAAATACGGGCGGTTTTCTCTGTCTTCCAGCAATTTGGTGAATTTTTCAAACAGCACAACAGTATCACCTTTCGTTACATCAAATTGTTGTATTTGCTTGGCGTGAGCCTGAATGGTATATCGTTTAGGTGATTTTCTTTTCATATCAATAACTGACTGATATGCCGCAAAGGCTTTTTCTTTTTCGTCAACCGACTCCAATAACTGTCCTAAAATAAACCTGTACCGGGCCTTCTCTTCGTCTTTTTTGGTAAATTCGAGGGCTAGTTTTATCTTAGAAATGGCACTGTCTTTTTGTTCTAAATTCAAATAGGCTTGAGCCAACGTTGCATTGGCATCGGCAAAGATCTGATCTTTGAATTTGATTTCGCTCAGCAATTTGGTAAGGTTATTTACAGCCAGTGCATCATTTTCAAGGCGGACATTTGTTTTTTCACGCCAAATTTTAGCTTCATAAATTTTATCGCTGGCAGGGCTTTTATACAAAATATAGTTAAATGCTTCTAAAGCCGGTATAAAACGTTGGTCGTAATACCTTGATTTCCCCAACAGTAAATGAGCCTCATCCATTTGCGGATTTTTTTCACTTCCGCCAATCAGCATTGAGCGTTTTTGAATGGCTTTGGTTGCTTTCTCCTCTGCTTTTTCAAAATTGGCATTTTTTGGTTTTTGTCCGGGTAACGTTGCTTCTTCGGAAGTTTGCATCCGTTCAATCGGAAGAATCTCCCAAAAATTGTCTTTATAAGTATCCCTCACTTCATTCAACCCGGCCTGAAGTGCCAACTCACCGTTATACAAAACATTGTACTCTGTGTTAACCGCATGAAAATTACGGTTCAAAAACTTATCCTTTTTAGTAGAACAGGCAATCAAAACAGTTGCCGTAAAAAGGACAATAATATATTTTAAAGTAGTGGATTTCAAAATAAAAACGTTTAAAGGCATAACTAAAAACTAGTGATTTTAGTATATAGCAAGGGTAAAAATACGTTTCTTTTTGAAATAGAGAAAAATATTGCGGAATTTTTGTTTATAAACCTCATTTCACGGAAAAAAATTGCAAAATGAGGTATGGCTCTGTTGAATTATGCGGCAAAAAATGCTTCTAATTCTTTTAATGTTTCGGAGGACGGAATCAAATCAAGTACAACTTCTCCTTTTTGTAAAGCAACAATCCGGTTAGATACCTCAACGGTGTGCTGTAAATCATGACTGGACACCAGAATGGTCGTATTGGAATCATCGGCTAATTCCTTGATGATTTTTTTCAGACGGATTTGTGTGGTCGGGTCCAAATTAGCAAACGGTTCGTCTAAAATAATAACTTCCGGTTCTCCGATCAAGGCCGCTACAATCCCTACTTTTTTGGAATTCCCTTTGGAAAGATCACGTAAGTATTTTTTATTCTTCAGGATCTCTCCGTTGAAAAAGTCTTCGTATTTTACTAAAAAGCTATCCACATCAGCTTTATTCCACCCCCGAAGCTCACCGATAAAATAGAAGTATTCCTCAGGTGTTAAATAACCGATCAAGAAACTTTCGTCAATGAACGCCGAAGTAAACGGTTTCCATTTTTCGCTGGTATTGATTTGAATGGAATTACTGGTGATTAAACCGGTTGACGGTTGAATCAGGTCTAACAGCAAACTGAAAAAGGTAGTTTTCCCGGCTCCGTTATTTCCTACTAATCCAAAACTTTGTCCCTTTGGAATAGCTAAATCAGTTATGTTTAAAACGGTTGTTCCGTTGTATGTTTTGGTAAGGTTTTTTACTTGAATCATGATTTTTGTGGTTATGGGTGATTGGTAAAAGATTAGTTTTTCTGTTTATAGGCGGCAATGGTTTCGTATTTCTGTGTTTTATAGATGTTCTCTATCCAATTAAACACTTTTGATTTAAAGGCAAACCCTAAAATTCCGGCTAAAGCAATAAATCCAAGTCCGGTCACTTCGTCAAACAACAAAATCCCTAAATAATATAATCCCAACGGAACAAGAATTTGCGGAATAATCAGCAATAGCGTCTTTACGTTGAATGCTTTTTTATCGCCAAATGCATTTTTATTGCTCATTAAATCTATGGGGGTTTTGGTAAATGCTCCCGCCAGCAACACAATATAAGCGTTAATTCCGATGTTGTAAAGAGCTGTCACCAAAATCAACAAATAGGCTTTCCATCCAAAATAAAGGTAGAAACTGGCCAAAACGGCTGCAATCAAGGTTACAATTACCATCAGCCACCATTTTGAACTCAGGTATTCACGGTATTGAATGTTTTGACTCATCATCAAATTGTAGTAGGAACTATCCCAACTTGGTACAAACTGACCAAAGCTGAACATGAATCCGCCGGTGACAAAAATTCCGCCAAATACTCTCCAAACCGGACCGTCATACACTTCGATGGCTCCGGAGCCGAACAAAAGTCCGTAGAAAAGAAACAAAACACTCATGAGAATAACCGATTTAGCTCTTTTGTTTCGGGTGATTAAGCGAATATCATTCTTCAGAAAAGTTCCCAGTGTTCCGAATTGGTCTAACCATTCAAAATTCTGTGTCTTGGCAATTTCATGCCGGGTTGACAATCCGGCATCGAGGTATAAATTGCTTTTGAAGAAACCATGCACAATTTTGTAAATGAAAATCAAAACAGCTATTGGAATGGCTATTATCCAGACATGGTCATAGAAGCCTTTAAAAAACAAAACCGTATAACTGGTCGCATCAAAAAGGTCATAATAATGCAAGGCTCCCAACACAATAAAAAGTGTCGTTACGGAATAAAAAACCGCATCTTTTTTATCGATTAAAATATTTAAAAAATTAACCATCAGAACCATCGCAATCATTCCGACGGTCCATGTAACAACCCCCAACACATCAAATCCTTCAATCAACAGAACCACCGCAAGCGGAATAAAGAAAAACAGGTGCATGATGTTAAAAAATGAAATTGCTGATTTTCCTAACACATAATTAACGATTGTATCTTTTTTGATATTGATATACAGCAACGGCCTGATGTTCATGACCGGTGTTTTCTGGAGAAAAAACCGAAAAACCAAATCGCATACAAAATAGTACAGTATAAACCGGTTTATCAGTTCAAATGGTTCTGACTTAGTTGCTTTTTCAATGATATAATAAACTCCGGCTCCCAGTGCCAAAAACATGACAATGAAATACAATGCTCCAAAAACCATTAAAATTTTAAGAGCCAGATTGGTTTGAAATGAAGCTGCCCTAACAAAAGATTTCCATTCGAGCGAAAGAAAACGTTTAATCATAGTTTTTTGGTTTGGTGGTTGTTTTTTAAACTTGGTTTATCAGTTTGACTACGTCTCTGTCATTTTGTTACAGCTTAATGTGAAAAAGCATATTCCGGATACGTTTGTTTAAGGTATTGCTCTGCTTTGGAAGGGATAATTTTTACAATGATAAATGTTGTTAAGAATAACGAAACTAAAAAAATACTAATTCCTAAAAGCACATAATCGTTTGGTATTCTGCCTCCATAATGTGAAAAAAGATTAATCGTCTGAAGCGGAAAAGCCAAAACACATGAAAAAGAGCCATACCCGTAAATTATTTCTTCAAACATCCACTTTTTACCGGTTTTGTTTTTACGTTTTTTTATTCTTTTATTTTCATAAACCAACGCAACAATCAAAAGCAGTAGCCACAATACCATTCCTGCTGTCATTAGTTCATAAAAGAAGATATACTTAAAGAACCAATATAAGCTGAGCACGGATAAAATGGTAATCATAATCTTTGGAATGGTAAAAAACTCTTTAAAATGCTTCCACACCAACAAATTATATTTCTTGCTCAAGGCCAATTGTCTTTGTTCCACTACATCGCTAAACCCGAAAACGCCAAACTTTTTAAATTCTTTTTGTAACGCTTCTTCAAAACCTATTTCCGGGGATTCCTGCCATTGGGCTTCAATGGCGTTGGAGAGATGATCAACTAATTCGGTTTGCAAATCGTAATATTCTACAAAATGTTCCCGGGTAAAACGGTAAAGACGGTTTATTTGTTCTTGATTTACTTTCTGTTCCATACTCAGTAACTTAATTTCGGATTCACAATAGATTGCATGTTCTTGATAAATTCTTCCAGTTCTGCCAAACGGTTTACGGTTTCTTTACTCCCCTTTTCGGTGAGCTTGTAATATTTCCGCATGCGGTTATCAACTTTTTCTACTTCCACTTCCAGTAATCCTTCTGCTTCCAGTTTATGCAATGCCGGATACAGGGCTCCCTCAGTAATGTTCAGTTCACCTTGTGTAATCACTTTTACTTTTTGGGTAATCTCATAACCGTACATACGGCTATTTTCTTCTAAAAGCTTCATTATAATCGTATTAAGACTTCCTTTATATAACGATGAATTTTTCATGAAATGCAAATTTGTGTAGGCAAATATACATAATTTACTTATGCATAAAAATCTTATGTATAAATTTTTTAAATTTTTTACAATTTCTAAAACAGCGGGTTTACTACCTTTGCAAAAAATAAGAGTATGTCAACTTTCTATAAATTAGCCGTCAAAGAAATTAAACGTGAAACGCCGGAAGCGGTATCTGTTTTGTTCAATGTTCCTGAAACATTACAAGAAAATTATCGTTTTACGGCCGGACAGTATATCAACCTCAAACTCACGTTAGACGGTAATGAGATCCGAAGAGCCTATTCTGTTTGCTCTACTCCGGATAGCGGCGAGTTACGGATTGCAATCAAAGCTGTTAAAAACGGCTATTTTTCTAAATTTGCCAATGAACAGTTAACAGAAGGCAACGTATTGGAAGTAGGCACACCGGAAGGAAAGTTTACGTTTGAGCCGGATACTGCCCGACAACGAAATTATGTTGCTTTTGTTGCAGGAAGCGGTATTACTCCGGTCATGTCTATTTTGCAAACCGTTCTGGAAAAAGAACCGGAAAGCACTTTTGTATTGGTTTACGGAAACAAATCCGGTAAGGAAACCATTTTTTACCAGCAACTACATGATTTACAGTTGAAATATGTCGGACGTTTTTTTGTACATTATGTTTTCAGCCAGCAAAAAGCGGACGATCAATTATTTGGCCGTATTGAAAAATCAACTGTTAATTTTATTCTGAAGAATAAACACAAAGAAAAAGAGTTTGACAAATTCTACCTGTGCGGACCGGAAGAAATGATCAACACGGTCAGCAATGTTCTGAAAGAAAACAACATCCGGGAAAAAGATATTAAGTTCGAACTATTCTCAACTTCTTCTGCAGAAAATGAAGTGCACCAATCGCTGGACGGCCACACAAAAATTACAGTTTTGGTAGATGGCGATGAAACCTCTTTTGAAATGTCGCAAAAACAATCGTTGTTAGAAGCGGCTTTAAAACAAGGATTAGACGCTCCGTATTCCTGTCAGGGAGGAATCTGCAGCAGCTGTATTGCCCGAATTTCTAAAGGAACAGCCGAAATGAAGAAGAATACCATTCTGACAGACAGTGAAATGGCCGAAGGATTGATTTTAACCTGCCAGGCTCATCCGACTTCAAGTGAGATTTTTGTGGATTATGATGATGTTTAAAACAGTCAGCTGTATTCCGTTTTAGCTGACCGTTACATTTGATTTCGAATGGAAATCAATTCCAACTGGAAATATTTAAAAAAGCTCAAGATCTTTTGGACGAACCGGAAGTACAGGAGCTTTTTAACTATTGTGAGCAATTGGAAGGCGAATTAGTGGATTTAAAATTTGAGAACAACAACAAAGAATTGATTATGCCGAAGCCGTCTAAAATTTAAAGTCCTGTATACCATATGCTTAACATTGTGAAGAATCAAAAATTTGGTTACGATCCGGCCAATTGCGACTGAATAGCTGTCACTATTTTTTCTACCGGAATACTTCGCATGGCACTTTCATAACCTTCCACTTTTTTATTGCCATAAATGGAAGTGGGTAACAGCGGAAATTTTGCTCTGTCAGCAGTAATGCAGTTGTTCAGCGGTTGATAAAATGGTGAAAATCCGGCAAACGGATGTGTGGCTCCCCAAAGCGTGATAACTTTTACGCCTAACATCGCCGCAATATGCGAATTTCCGGAATCCATAGAAAGCATAACATCTAAATTTGAAATCACATCCAATTCTTGATTGAATTTCAATTTTCCGGCTAACACGGTTACGTTAGAATGATTATTTTGCAGTTGATTCAATTTTCGAATTTCTTCGTTTCCACCACCAAAAAGAAAAATTTTATTTGAAGTATTTTTTGCCAATTCATCAATCACTTTTTGCATTAAATCTAATGGATAAACCTTTCCTTCATATTGAGCAAATGGAGCAATTCCAATCCACGGCAGATTTTTATGTCCGGTGATTTTTAAAACCTCTTCAGACAAAACAACTTTTGCCGGAAATTGCGGATGCTTCAAACTGACCGGAAATCCGAGTTTTTCAAATGTTTCCACATGGCGTTCCACCATGGGCTTGAGTGGTTTGAATACTTTATTTTCTGCCCGGGTTAAGGCTTTTTTTTCCGCTCTCCCTTTATCGGTAAAAGCTACTTTTTTTCCACTTAATGCAAACAAAGCCCGGATTACTTTGGAACGAAGCACATTATGCAAATCGGCTACCGCATCAATTTCCAGTTTTTTCAAATCCGAAAACAGGCGAAGTAATCCTAAAAATCCTTTGTGTCGTTTTTGAAGGTCAACGGCAAAAAAATTCACATTGGGAATTCCGTTAAAAAATGGTTTAAAAAACGGCCGGGAAACAACGGTTACTTTTAGTTTAGGGTGTTGTTGCATCAATGCTCTCAAAACCGGAACTGTCATAGCTACATCGCCCATGGCGGAGAGACGGATGACGAGGATATGTTGTGGTTGGATTGGCAAAATAAATTATATTTCTTTTGGAAGAATATCTTCTTTTTTTGTCATATTTTTTATTGTCATCAAACCATCAATATGTTCCAATAAAGTTGGATCTACGGGATTTAACATAGGGTCTAAGATAAAATCAACCCCTTCTCTTCTTGCAAATTTTGCAACAGGAACAAAATCGCTATCGCCAGCTATTAGAATAATTTGATTTACTTGATTTTTAAATGACAATGTAGCTATGTCTAGTCCTACTTTCATATCAACACCTTTCTGATTCAAAGGAAACTCAATGTCATCAAATTTTAAATCTGAAATTTTTATTGTACCCTCCAATAAAGACTTTGTGTGTCTCGGTTTAATTTGCCATTCTCGGGAGCTGTTCTTTAAAAACCCTAATCTCAAAGCAATTTTTCTTTGCTTTTTCAATTCAGTGAACAAAGCATGACGAAATTTGTATAAGTCAGTATTTTTAAAGCTAATTGATTTTCCGGAAATAGGATTTTTAGAATCACCATCAAATGGTTCTGCATCATAATAAAATATTCTGTACAATTCTGTTGGTGGTAAATTATATCGTAATCTATAACTATTAATTTTCTGAATGTGCTTAAAACAATAGGTAACAATATTTTTTGCCATTATTTCTGCCGTATCTGAACTTTCAAATCCATTGATATACTTATACCTTCGGATAAAAAAACCTCCATCTATTAAAATTGCTGTTTTCATAAATAATAGATAAAAAAAATGTCCAAAGTCAGTATTTGCCGCTATAGTACTTTAGATTGGAAAAACCTAAAGCTGACAAATCCGCTCATTGGACGTTATATAGTTTACAAATATACAACTTTTTTTATTTTAGAGCAAAATTTATGCCACTATTTCTTATTCTGATACAGCACCGGATTCAGTTCCTCATCATTGTACATCTTCATTTGTTTGTACACTTTCATGAATTTGTCGCCGTTTTCGATATCTTTCAACAATTGATCGATAGAAGAAAACATATCGCTTTTTTGTTCCAACAATACATTTAATTTTTCCTGGCATTTGGCTCTGTGTTCTGCAGAAGCTTCAATTCTGTTGGCTTCCTCACGCATGTGGTAAATTTTCAGGGCCAAAATAGAAAGACGATCGACGGCCCAGGCCGGACTTTCAGTATTTATTTTTGCATCAGCCTTTACCTGAATATCTTTATATTTCTGAAGAAAATAACTATCGATATATTCCACCATATCCGTGCGAACCTGATTAGAGGCATCTATTTTGCGTTTTAAATCCAGTGCCGCTACAGGATCAATTTGCGGGTCGCGAATAATGTCTTCATAATGCCACTGAACCGTATCTACCCAATTTTTAGCATACAACAGGTGTTCAATTTTATCCTTCGGATAAGGGTTATTAACCGGCTGATATACATCATCATACACATGATAATCGGCAATACTTTGTTCAAAAACAGAAAACGCAACTTGTGAAAACATAGTTATAAATTTTAAAATACAAATATACTTTTTATACCTTTATCAAACTAATTCAAAAACCAAAACGTTTATGCATCTCCATTATATTTCGGAAAAAAACAGTATTCTCAATCACTTTTTGGCACAAATTCGCGATGTTTCCGTGCAAAAAGACAGTATGCGTTTCCGAAAGAACATCGAACGAATCGGTGAGATTATGGCGTATGAGTTAAGCAAAACACTCCCTTATACTCCGATTGAAGTGCAGACACCGCTTGGCATAAAAAAAACAACCGCTTTAGAAGATCATGTGGTTTTATGTTCTATTTTGAGAGCCGGTTTGGCCTTACACACCGGATTTATGAATATTTTTGACAATGCCGAAAACGGATTTGTATCGGCCTATCGTCATCATCCGAACAACGATGATTATTTTGATATTCTGGTCGAATACCAGGCTGCTCCTTCTTTTGAAAATAAAACGCTTATTTTAATTGATCCTATGCTGGCCACCGGTCAATCGATTGTAGCAGTTTTGAAAAAATTACATATAGAACAGAAGCCGAAAGAAATTCACATTGCAGTAGTAATCGCTGCTCCGGAAGGCATTGCTTATTTAGAAGAACATCTCCCTGAAAATTGCCATTTATGGGTAGCTGCTTTAGATGAAAAACTCAATGAAAAGAACTACATTATTCCCGGATTGGGCGATGCGGGAGATCTGGCTTACGGTGTAAAATTATAGCTGAAAAATATAAAGTAAAATACCGCTCGCCAAAATGACTCCTGTTACTATTTCTTTTAAAACAGTGTCTTTCGTCATTTCAACATAACCTGTTGCCAGCATTGAAAGCGGCATTAATCCGAAAAGAAGTAACGCGTTACTTTTTTCAGGAGAAATGATATAGACCAACACACTAATTAAAAAAATAAAAATTACTTTTTTATAGGATGCCAGCATGATGATGGGTCGTTTTGACAATGTAAAAATCATTGAAAACAGAAAAAATACAGCAAAAAGAGCGTACAAAACCAGTGCTGTATTGCTTGCTGATTTTTCTAAATAATAAAATTGAAAATCTGTTCCGGTTTGATTCCACACCATGCTGATCCAATCTTTATTTATCAATAAAGAAAAAAACAGGAAGATAACCACAACCGTAAAAAAGGCGATGAAAGGCAAGACCCAGTTCCGATAATCTCCGGAAACATGAAAAACAATGGAAACAAAAACGATAAAAATGAATAAAATGCTCCAAAAGTGAAATAATGCCGCAATAAAAATCCACAACGAAGCATCAAAAATCTTTTCTTTCGGCGTGAGTAATGATTTCATGGAGATTAACCTTCGCATGGCCAGCAATATAAAGAAAGAGGAAAGAACAATCTTAAAACTATCAAAAGCAGAAGGAATAAATAGTAAGAAAAAAACAAAAAAAAGGGCTGAAAAACTATTGTCTTTGCTTAAGCCGTTTCGTTTTGTAATAAAGTTTGTGATAAACAGCGACGCAACCAAAAGGAATAAAACAATCCCCTTTTGAATTCCGTTAACCCAGGAAACAGAAGGCTCAGATGCCGTTTCGCCAGGTTGAATCTGATAAATAAAACAGCATAAAACCAACAAACTGCTAACTAAAATATAATTAAATGGTCTTGATTTACTAAAAACACTTGCAATCATACGGATATTTTATACTTTTGTGACTGTAAATATAATACTTTATACCATGAAAGCATTTTTCGAAGGAATTCAATCCCTTTTTGTAGATTTTCTTTTTCTTCC
The DNA here is from genome assembly GCA_023434025.1 of Bacteroidota bacterium. Lineage (GTDB taxonomy): Bacteria > Bacteroidota > Bacteroidia > Flavobacteriales > Flavobacteriaceae > Flavobacterium. The sequence continues at coordinate 45,230 of JAEYTL010000031.1, read as the reverse complement.
GCTTGATTTTTTCAGAAAATTGGAACTGTCAAATTGGTGGGCTGCCAATACCTTGAACTGGATATTCATGATTATTTGTTCTGTAGCCATTGTGTATTGGATCAAACAACTGAAACTGCACAAGGCTAATAACGAAGAAAACCAAGATACTACGGCTCATTCTTTTTTGAAATAAGAATTCAGAAATTAGAGTTTTCTAAATTCTAACTTCACTTCTACAGATCAAAGCCGATATCTTTCCTATAATACATCTTATCAAAATGTAGTTGTCCTATACTTTGGTAAGATTTTTTTATGGCTTCGTTAAAGTCGTCTCCATAGGAGGTTACCGCAAGAACACGCCCTCCGTTTGAAATAATACTCTTATTCTCAAGTTTTGTTCCGGCATGAAAGACAATGGAGTCCTGAACATTTTCAATGCCGGTAATTATTTTTCCTTTTTCAAAAGCTTCCGGATATCCCCCTGAAACCACCATAATGGTCGCCGCACTACGGGAATCAATCTCAAGTGAAACTTCATCTAATTTTTGATTGGAAACGGCTAAAAACAATTCCACCAAATCCGATTTAATTCTCGGCATAACCACTTCGGTTTCCGGATCTCCCATCCGGACATTGTATTCAATCACCATCGGTTCACCTTTCACATTAATTAAACCGATAAATACAAAACCTTTGTATTCTATACCATCTATTCGAAGACCTTCAATGGTGGGTTTAACAATCCGGGTTTCAATTTTTTCCATCAAAACAGCATCAGCAAACGGAACCGGGGATACGGCCCCCATACCACCGGTATTCAAGCCTGTATCACCTTCGCCAATTCGTTTATAATCTTTGGCTGTGGGAAGAATTTTATAGTTCTTACCGTCCGTTAAGACAAAACAACTCAATTCTATTCCGTCTAAAAATTCTTCGATGACAACTTTTAAACTGGCATTTCCGAATTTTTGATGCACGAGCATGTTTCGTAATTCGTTTTTTGCATCGGCTAAATCATGTAAAATTACAACCCCTTTTCCTGCTGCTAAACCATCGGCTTTTAGAACATATGGCGGAGACAACGTTTCAAGAAATTTACATCCTTTTTCTACGGTTTCGGCCGTGAAACTGTCGTAAGCTGCCGTTGGAACTCTGTGTTTAATTAAGAACTCTTTGGCATATTCTTTACTGCCTTCTAATTTTGCTCCTTCTTTGGAGGGGCCAATTACCGGTATTGATTTTAATACCTCATCCTTTTTAAAAAAATCAAAAATGCCTGCTACAAGCGGATCTTCGGGCCCTACAACAACCATTTCAACTTTTTCCAGGATGACAAACTTTTTAATCGATTCAAAATCGGTGGGTTGCATCGAAATATTGGTAGCTATTGAACCTGTTCCCGCATTTCCGGGAGCTACAAACAGTTTAGAGCATTTTGAACTTTGAAGCATTTTCCAGGCCAACGCATGTTCGCGACCGCCTGAACCAAGGAGTAAAATTGTCATGTTGTGTTGGTTTACTAATCCGTACAAAAATAAGTTGAATAAAATTCATTTAAAATTATAAATCAAAAAAAGTACAATGCAATAAAGGATTTGTTATTTTTGAGCAAAACTCAGAGAAGTTGAATATTTTTAACCTTTCATTACAAATAAACGGCTTTCCTATCAAGAAAGCCACATCGGCTTATCATAAAATCATCCAACTAAATGAAGAGGCATACCCGGCTTATCTTTCCGATTGTCAAAATGCGGTTTTTAACTATCATTTGAAAAATAATGCTTTTTATAAAACTTTTATAGGAAATAAAAAAATTAAATCCTGGTCTGATATTCCGGTAATGACCAAAAAAAACATGCAAATTCCTTTGCAGGACCGGTTATCAAAAGGATTTTCTCTTTCAAACTGTTATATCAACAAAACCTCCGGATCCAGCGGAGATCCTTTTATTTTTGCAAAAGACAAATTTTGTCATGCCCTTACCTGGGCATCTGTTTTTAATCGGTTTGGGTGGTATGGTTTAAATTTTAACAACTCATTACAAGCCCGTTTTTACGGCATTCCTCTAGATTTAATAGGCAATACAAAAGAACGGATTAAAGACTTACTGAGTCACCGTTACCGTTTTTCGGTCTTTGACTTGTCAGACGTGGTTTTTGAAAAAACAATACAGGTTTTTAAGCAGAAAAAATTTGTGTATATCAACGGTTATACCAGTTCAATTGTTTTATTTGCCAAGTTTCTGGAAAAAAAGAACATCTTATTAAAAGAGATTTGCCCCAGCCTTCGGTGTTGTGTTGTTACTTCAGAAATGTTATTTGAAGAAGATAAAAAATTAATGGAAACTTATTTTGGCATACCGGTTATTAATGAATACGGAGCCTCTGAGTTAGATATCATTGCTTTTCAACACCCCGAAGGAGATTGGCTAATAAACAACGAAACCATATTGGTAGAAATTGTGGATGAGCATAATAATCCTTTACCAAATGGAAGCGAAGGAAAAATAGTTATTACGTCGCTTTACAATTTTGCCCATCCTTTTATACGGTATGAGATTGGCGACATTGGGATTATTGATGAAAGAAGTACCCCAAAAAAACAAATCTTAAAAAAATTAATCGGTCGTACAAACGATATTGCTATTTTACCCAGCGGAAAAAAATCACCGGGGCTCACTTTTTACTATGTGACTAAAAGTATTATTGAAGATACCGGAAATATTAAAGAATTTATTGTAAAACAAATCAAAATTGATACTTTTGAAATTGAATATGTGAGTGAACAACCGCTAACAAAGGCACAAATGAAGAAAATTGAGCACGAAATGTTCATTTATTTAGAACAAGGGTTAACTATTGTCTTTTCCCGTAAACAAAGATTAGAAAGAAGTAAAAGCGGTAAATTAAAACAATTTCAATCGTTAATAAATCCCTGAGAATGAGAATTACATTAGTAGCGGGTGCCCGACCTAATTTTATTAAAATTGCTCCGATTATACAGGCTATTAAGCTATTTCAAGAGCAGCGTTTACAGCTTTCTTATCGTTTAGTACACACCGGACAGCATTATGATAAAAATCTAAGCGACACTTTTTTTGAAGAATTAAATATTCCAAAACCCGATGCAAATTTAAATGTAAAAAGTGGTTCTCAATCAGTTCAAACGGCAGCAATAATGGTCGCTTTTGAACAGGAATTAATTCAACACCCATGTGATTTGGTTTTGGTGGTTGGTGATGTAAACTCAACGATGGCTTGTGCTATTGTAGCCAAAAAAATGAATACAAAAGTATGTCATGTAGAAGCAGGAATTCGTTCAGGGGATATGACGATGCCCGAGGAAATCAATCGAATCGTTACAGACAGTATTACCGATTATTTTTTTACAACTTCCATCACCGCTACAGAAAATTTAAAATTGTTCGGAGCCAATCCGGAACATGTACATTTTGTTGGAAATGTGATGATTGACACATTGTATCAAAATCTAAACCGAATTTCTGCTCCGGCATTTTGGAATAATTTTCAATTGGAAAAAAATAATTATGTGGTTCTCACATTGCATCGTCCCTCTAATGTTGATGAAGCAAAATCATTAATTGACTTACTGAAAGGAATTGATGAAATGGTTCAAGACAAAAAAATCATTTTTCCAATCCATCCGAGAACTAAAACAATTTTAGCCGATGATGAATTAAATTTAAAAAATATATTTTTTGTTGAGCCTCAAGGCTATTTGAATTTTATGTTTTTAATTAAAAATAGTTTTGCTGTAATTACAGACAGCGGTGGAATTTCAGAAGAAACCACTGTTTTAAAAATTCCGTGTTTTACCATGCGAAACAATACTGAAAGACCTGAAACGCAATCCATTGGCACAAATACATTAGTGGGAACATCAATTGAAAACTTACGAAAAGTATATGCTGACTTTCTTGAAGTAGGGGTAAAAGACTCCGGAATTCCTGAACTTTGGGATGGAAAAGCATCCGAGCGTATTATAGAAATTCTTTTGAAAAAATAATGGACGAAATACTCATTATATCTAATTATTATCCCCCGGAAAAAGGAGCCGCCGCCAATAGGATTGAACAAATGGCTCTAAAATTACATCAGAATAACTATAATGTTACTGTACTTTGTCCGTTAGGGAATTATCCAAAAGGAGAGCTTTTTCCTGAGTATAAAGGAAAATTTTCGATAACAGAAACACTTCAGGATATCACGGTCAAACGATTATGGATTTACCCCAGTAACAGTAAAAATTTTATCGTCCGTATTTTTTCCATTCTATCCTTTTCAGTCGGTCTATTCTTCTTTTTAACATTCAAAAACACGCCGAAGAAGATTATCGTTCAATCTCCTCCTTTGTTATTATCTTTTATATCTGTTTTCATTCTTTCACTTAAATCTAAAAAAATAATACTCAATGTTTCTGATTTATGGCCACTTGCGGCATTAGAATTGGGAGCTATAGCCCCCCATTCACTCTCTCATAAAGTTTCATCTTTTTTAGAGCGGTTCATCTACCGAAAATCAACACTGGTTCTGGGGCAATCCAACGAAATAATTTCGCATGTAAAAACCATCGTTCCGACAAAAAATTGCTATTTATACCGAAATTTTCCGGATCACGATATTGCAGCATTCAATTTATCTACAAATTCAGATGAACCGATTAAGCTTTTCTATGCCGGTCTTTTAGGAGTAGCTCAAGGTATTTTTGAATTATGTAGTCAGCTTGATTTGAAAGACTTAAATGTTGAACTTCACATTTTTGGTGACGGAGCAGAAAAAAAACAAATTGAAGATTTTGTTCAAAATAATCCGGATAAAAAAATCTTCTTTCACGGCATGCTGAACAGAGCTCAATTATTAAATGAGCTTAAAACATTTGATATTGCTGTTGTTCCGTTAAAAACAAGAATATACGGGTCTGTTCCTTCCAAAATTTTTGAATACGGTTCGCTGGGTTTTCCCATACTATATTTTGGTGGTGGCGAAGGAGAACAAATCATAACGGAGAATGAAATGGGCTGGATTGCCCCGGTCGGCGACTACAACGCTTTAAATAAAGAAATTGACGTTATTTCTAAACTTCAAAAAAAGGATTTCGATTCACTTAAATCAAATTTATTTGATCAATCTCAAACTTCATTTAATTTAGCTCATCAAATCGCTGATTTACTTTCGAAAAATGTTTTTTAATACGCTTTTTCTTCCCCTTTAAAAATATTAACCACTGTTTGAAAAATGATTTTTAAGTCAAGGGCAAACGACCAGTTTTCAATATAAAAAACATCAAATTTAATCCGGTTAATCATATCCTCATCGGTTTCTATCTCGCCCCTGAATCCTTTTACCTGTGCCAATCCGGTAATTCCGGGTTTCACGTAATGACGAACCATGTATTTTTTAATTTTATTGCCATAGGCCTTGTTTTGAGACCAGAGGTGAGGTCTCGGACCTACGACCGACATATCTCCCATCAAAACATTGAAAAACTGAGGCATTTCATCCAAACTTGTTTTCCTCAAAAAACGACCAATTCTGGTTACCCGCGGATCATTTTTAGAGGCTTCCTTTTCGGTTGTATGGTTAATTTGCATAGAACGGAATTTATAACAAAAAAACTCCTGTTCATCTAAACCTGGTCTTCCCTGTTTAAAGAAAACCGGTCCTCTGGATTCTAATTTAATCAAAATTGCCAAAATCGGCATTAACCAGGACAATAGAAAAATAATCACAAATAGCGAAAAAAAGATGTCAAATGTTCTTTTAAATACTTTAGTTATGGGCTCATGCAACAAGGTTCGCTGCAAGGAAAGAACCGGAAACATTTCGTAATAATCGATTTTCAAATTTTTTGAAAAAATTTGTTTTGTATCCGGAATGAACTTGATGGTTCTGTTGTTATCGTCTGCAAACTCCACCAGATCCTTCAGCTGTTCATTCGTTATTTCATTGAGTGAACAATAAATTTCATCTATTTTGTTTTCAAGAACATACTGTTTGATGTCGGCTACCTTTCCCTTAATCAGTTCATTTGTTTTTTTATCTGAAAAGTAACCAAAAAAACGGTAGCCGTAATCATTCCTTTTTTCAAAAAGTTCTTTCAGGTTTTTTGCTTCCTGGGTGTAACCAATAATGATAGCATTCCGGTAATTACTTCCTGTTATTATCCTGTATTTTTTCAGATAATAGAACAGTAAGTACTTAACTAAAACAACCAGAACAAAACTAATCGTCATAAAAACAGCAATAGCTTTTCCGCTAAAAACCGATTCTTTTGCAAAAGGAAAATAGGCGATGACCACCAAACAAAAAACAACAAATTGTTTGAGGATTTTTGACAATATCTCTACCGGCGTTGTAAAGCGATATATTTCGTAAAAGCCGACAAAAAAAGCTATTAATGACCAAGTGATAATCAGATAAAACTCAAAAACATAAAAGTCTACGTTGAGTTCCTCAAACAAAAAGAAGGATAACAAAACCACCACGACCAAATCCAGCAAAACACTGATTGGTCTGATGTATTTAGAATATCTTCCTTTTTGAGCTGCTACCATTTTTAATGAATGAATCCCGAGAAGTCTTTGTGTTCTTCTTTTAAGAGTTCATCTGTTGAAAGGGTTTTAAAATAGTCATACGTGATTTTCATTCCTTCCGCCCGGGAAACTTTTGGTTCCCAGCCCAATATTTCTCTGGCTTTGCTAATATCCGGCTGACGTTGTAAAGGGTCATTTATCGGCAGTGGATGGTAAACAACCTTTTGCTTTGTTCCGGTCAACTTTATAATCTCTTCCGCAAAATCCCTGATAGTGATTTCATCCGGGTTTCCGATATTTACCGGCAGATTATAGTCCGACAAAAGCAATCTGTAGATTCCTTCAACCTGATCATCCACATAACAAAATGAACGGGTTTGCATTCCGTCGCCAAAAATGGTTAAATCTTCTCCCCGGAGAGCCTGACCTATAAATGCGGGAATAACTCGACCATCATTTAATCGCATGCGGGGACCATAGGTGTTAAAAATGCGTACAATACGGGTTTCCAAACCGTGAAAAGTGTGGTAGGCCATCGTAATTGATTCCTGAAAACGCTTGGCTTCATCATAAACACCCCGCGGGCCAATCGTATTTACATTTCCGTAATATTCTTCCGTCTGAGGGTGAACAAGTGGATCACCATACACTTCTGAAGTAGAAGCAATCAGAATTCTTGCTTTTTTTACACGAGCCAAACCCAGCAGATTATGTGTGCCTAACGAGCCTACTTTTAAGGTTTGAATCGGAATTTTTAAATAGTCAATCGGACTGGCAGGAGAAGCAAAATGGAGTATGTAATCTAATTTTCCGGGAACAAAAACAAACTTGGTTACATCATGGTGATAGAATTCGAAGTTTTTTTCCTTAAACAAATGCTGAATATTCTTTAAATCACCGGTAATTAAATTATCCATTCCGATAACATAATACCCTTCTGCAATAAAGCGGTCACAAAGATGCGAGCCTAAAAATCCGGCTGCACCTGTTATTAGTATTCTTTTCATATTTTAATTTTTTTTAGGGGCCAAATCTTTTGCGTTAAAAAGACAATACAGCAACGTGAAAAACATCACGCCTCTTTGTCTCCACAAAAAAGATTCCGTCAAAAATAAACTTATCATCAGAATTGCGAAAGCAATTTGCACAAAATCTTTCTTTTTTACGGCATTTTTTAAATTTAAAGCAAGTAATACAATTAAAATCAAAAAACCAAAGAACCCCAGCTCTGCAAAATTCTGAATATATTGGTTGTGAAAGTTTTTGGTTTGATAGCCTTCCTGGGTTTCATTTCCTCTGAAAACATTATACTTGATTGCTTTTTCTTCCAGTTTTTGATAAGATGCATTTAATCCAAAGCCCGTCCAGAAAACATTTTCTTCCTGAAAGAGTTCAAAGAACATTCTGGCCTGATAAACCCGGAAAGCTGTTCCCGGAAAAAAATCGTTGGGAGTGAACTTTTCGTTTGTCCAGGCTTCTTTGACACTTAATACATTTACTCCTTCTAAGCTTTTATCGAGATCCAATACTGTGTGACTAATACTTTTTTCTGTATTGGATTGAAATTCTGCCTTAAATCTATTTTTAATTTTACCTACAAACAAAAATGAACTGACAATTAATCCAAGAACAATTAAGTTTCGCATCCGCATCTTATGTCCGCTTTTTGAAAAAAAGAAAAACTCAATTAACACCAACAGTATAAAAACAATAATAATATTTTTGGATGATAAAAGGAATACAAATAAACAGAGCACCAAGGCACTGAATACATCCATTTTTGATTTAACCTCTTTGGTGAAAAAATAAAAAAAAGCTACGGAAACATATACAGAAACATGTATGGCGTTTACTGCTTTGGTGACCAATTCATGATAAAAAAACACATTTGTATCGCCGGATAACATAAATCTGACAATCGCTTTAATCAGGTAAAAAACAACATAGAGCAGCATTGCATAACTGTAATATTTTACAATTTTTTGCCGTTGTTCTTTTGAAAACGGTTTCATCATCATAAAACAAAGCGGAACCAGTAATAATCCTATTTCTTTAGGGATAGCTTTAAGTGTTGCTCTTGTATCTATACTCCACAAATAGGATACTACCATTAGTAAGAAGAGGGCAATAAGCGGGAAAAGTGTGTACTGAAAATTAAATTTTATTTTTTTAATCTTAAGTAATACTGAAAGAAGAAAAGCTACTAATAAAACATTATTAACTCCGTATGGCATTGGGATGGTACAGAGTAAAAGCAAAAACGGAATAAATGAAAAATGATTTTTATTTTCCAGCTTCAGATCTTGCCATACATTGTTCAAAAAGGTTAAGGTATTCTCCATTTATTTTATCCCAATTAAATTCGTTTACAATGGCCTCAAAATTGTTTTGAATAAATTGCAAGTTATCACTTTTTTTGATAGTGAGCAGTAAATTTTTCACTTCATCTGCATTTGCAAAATAATAACCGTTTTGTTTGATGATTCCTCTGTTAAAATCATTGTCATGGGCCATAATTAAGGCTTTGGAAGCCATTGCCTCCAAGAGTGACGGATTGGTTCCGCCTACAGAATGACCATGAAAATAAAGTTTTGAGAAAAAGCGTAAATTATTGAGATGTTCCAAGTTGTAAATGGCTCCCATAAAACGAATGGAAGTACAACTTTGATACCTGTTTTTTAAATATTCTCCATATTTGGTATTGTGATTTCCAACAACAAGTATTGGTGTTTTGTCCTTACTTTTCACGACACCATCTAAAACCATTTGAAGGTTATTTTCGGGTTCAAACCGTGCCATAATCATGTTGAAATTATCTTTTTCAACCTGATACTGTTCTAAAATAGATTCGTTCGGGGTGCTAAACGGGTGGGCTCCATAGGCAATGTAAGTAGAATCTTTTTTATATCTTTTCTTTAAAAAAGATTGAATGCCTAATGAGTCTGCCACTAAATAATCACTGCTAACTGCAGCTAAGCGTTCTGCAAAACGCAAAAATTGCTGTACCGGTCGGTTGTATTTAGAACGTTTCCATTCGATACCATCCATATTGGTTATAATGATCGGTTTTTTAGGTAACAAAAAAAACCAGATTGAATTGCTCGTATATCCCAATTGTAAAATAATATCAAAATCTCGTTTTCTAGCATCTTTAATACAATTGTAATCATAGATAAACTGACCAAAAGTTCCGTATTTATATTCCGGGTCATGCTGGTGAATAATGTTTACACCATGGAAGGTTTTTTCCTGAAATTTATGATTGTGCGAATTATAACAATATACCTCGTGCCCTTTTTGAACCAGATAAACTGAAAAAAATTCTGCAAATTGTTCAAATCCACCGTAATAGTTAGGTATTCCACGGGTTCCGAGTATAGCTATTTTCATTAAATCGTACTTTTCAAAGTGCCAAAAATAGGAATTTTAAAACATGTGATTACATTTTATTGAAAATTGATTCAAATTTTTCAACATGCTTTTCTAATGAAAAATGATTTATGGTTCTTTGGTAACCGTTTTCACCAAACAATACTCTCTTGTCTTCATCATTAATAAGCTCTTCCAGTGCCATTGCTAAAGAATCTGAATTATTAGGCTCAAACAATAAGCCGTTATGATTATGAAGTACTGTTTCTGTCAATCCACCGTGATTAGCAGCAATTACAGGTTTTTTAGACAGCATGGCCTCTATAGCAACCATACCAAAAGGTTCCGGTTCGGTAGACGGAACCACGGCAATATCTATTGAATCCCAAAAGGGCCAAATGCTTTCCTGAAAAGGTATTATTATAACTTTTTCAGTAAGATTGAGTTTCTTTATCTTTTCATTTAAATCGATTTCGAAAAATTCCTGATTCGGTGGAGCAGAACCGATATATACCAGTTTAATTTTTTCATATTTCGAAACGATTTTATCAAATGCCTCCAAAAGCAATTGTTGTCCTTTCCAGCTATTGATTCTTCCTACAAGAGCAATGACCAGTTGTTCATCAGTTACTTTAAAAAATTGATTTCTGATGTTTTGAATACCGGCTAGATTGGGCTCCGGTTTTTGTTTTACATCTAATCCATTGCAAACAAATTCCGATTTCTTGGCTAATTTTTTATTCCCTTTTATCCAAAACTCCATCGTTGTTTTAGAATCATAAACGGCTACATGATTTGATTTCATAGACAACAGCTTAACAAACCCTTTGTTAAACACTTCCGGTTTGGCTATTATTTCCTGAACATGCCAAAGGTGCTTGATGTTGTTTTTTCTGGCAAAGACGATTCCGATTAACGAGGCGAGGGTATGTGAGTAAACTATATCAAATTTATACTTTTTGTGGAGTTGTTCTAACGTTTTTAACCCTTCTTTATATTCTTTAAAAAATTTCAAAATGTTTTTGGGTGTAAACATTTTTCGATAAAGCTTCAGTACCGGTGCAATGATAACTTCAATACCGTTTTTTTCGAATTCCTTTTTTAAAGGTCCGTCAAAAGGAAGTATAACAATAGACTTATACTTTTGTTTGTCTAAACTTGAAATAAACATCAGAATTGTTTTATCTGAACCATATAATTCCGCCGATTGGTGAATAAAAAGTATGCTTTTCATTATTTTATACATTTTTGCCTGTAGGCAATTAAAAATCCGATAAGGATTGATTTGGATTCAGTTAGGTTATAAAACCCGAGAAAGACCCAGTTTGATACAAATAAAAACACTCCGGTTCCCAGAAAAAGGAGGTTTATCTGTTTGACTATATTTACATTGCTTTCCGTTTTCTTAAAAAAATAAATAATTGTGAAGGAATAGATTAACAACCCTAAAAGACCCGACTTTAAAAAAACAATCATAAAGCCATTGTGTAAAATAGAGATAAACCGTAGTTTCATGTCGCCAAGATATACTTCTTGTCGTAAATCTATTTTTGATCCTAATCCCTTTCCAAAAAGTGTAGCGGTAACTCCTTCACCCGTAACTTGTCTTATGGTCATTATGTTTTCATACGAACGATAATTGTCGTTAAATTCTTTCCAGTCTTCACGGTTAATTTTCGTCTTAAATGCTTCCATCGGGGCAACTTTGATTTTATACAAAAAACCCTCAAGGCCTTCGGCACTTCTTCTTGGGTAAGAATAATAAATTGCGGTATAGCTTACGATTGATAAAACAACAATACTTGCAATAATTCCAACAGACTTTTTGTTTAAAACAAAATAGCCCTTTAATGCTAAAAATAAGATTAAAAACTGTATAAAATTTGTTCTGGCTAAATACATAAAAGCCGAAAAACCAACTATAATGGTGAGTATCCAAAGTTTCTTTTTGGAATAATTTAATTCAAATTGTTTATGAAAAAGAAGAATTATAAATGTATATATTTCATAATCACTAAAGTATCCTGAATGAAAACGCAAATCGGCCACTGTTCGAGCCTTGTAAACCACGATTGCGGTTATAATGATGATAATATGGCAAACAGCTATAAAAAAGCCGGTGTTTATTATTAAATCAAAGGTGCTTTTCAGGTTTTTTTTACAGAGCTGATACCCGATTAAGAAGCCAAGAATTGGTTTTGATAAATAAGTTATGTCACGGATTATAAAATAGTGCTGATAATCATAATTCCATGTTACCAAAAAGGCAATGAAAAGAATCAGAATATAAGGAACAATTAATTTGAGCAGTGAAATTGAATAACTTCTTGAAATTGAAAACACAAAAGACAGTGACCAAACACCAAAGGTTAGCTCAAAATGATCTAAATAGGTTACACCTACGCACATTATGAACAGTAACTGATAAAACCAATTGTTTGGAATTTTAATTTTCATTAGCAATTGTTTTAATCACTTTGGCCGGAACTCCTCCTATTACTGAATTATCCGGGTAAACCCCGTTTACGACTGCTCCTGCCGCTACAACTGAGTTATTGCCAACCACACATCCGTCTAAAAAAGTTACTTTGGCTCCAACCCAAATATTATTGCCTAATTTTATGCCTTTAGAAGTTACTCCCTGTTCTCTGATTAGTTTTGTTGTGTCTGAAAAATTATGGTTTTCAGCATGAAAAGAAATATAGGAGCCCATGATTACATCGTCTCCAATTTCAATTCCTCCCGGAGCACCAAAATGAGTATAATCGCCTATGGCAGAGTTATTTCCCATTTTTAATCCTACTCCTAATTTTGAAAAATGACTTGTGGAAAGTAATTTTGAGAAAGATCCAATTTTTGTATTATCGCCTAAAATTATTTTTTGAGAGGCATAACCGTCTAAAATTGTATAACTTTCTATGGTGACGTTTTTTCCTAAAACAAAATTTGATTTGTTGAGAATCGTTACATTTTTTCCTATAAAGACTTTTTTTCTTAATTTAAAAAGACCTCGTAAAAGCATTATTCCTCTTACATAGAAAGATCTAATAATTAATTGTTCGGGGATTTTTGGGTCAATTTGATATGATTTCCCTGCTTTATATACTATTTTTTGTAATTGTTTTCTAAACATTTTTGGGTCAAAAAAGGTTTACTCGCTTCCTGATACAAAATAAGTAAAATATTATGACAATTAACTCGGATATTATCAGAGAATAAAAAACACCTTTTAAATTATAGATCGGAAGCAGAAAAATAATGAATAATAAACTCAAAAATACAGATACCGAAGTTATCCTAACATATTGTTTCAGGTAATTATACCCCAGAACCAATTGTTTTAATCCTACAGATATTGCCAAAAGAACCGGGATAAGCAGAGCTGTTTTTAATAGTGCCGACAGTTCTGAAACGTTAGATGCATTAAAAAAAGTGATTACAAAAGTTGTATTAAAACCGATAACCAACATTAAAAGCACAATAAGAAATACGTTTATGGAGTTGATTACCAGCCAATTTTTTTGTGCCTTTTGGGGCTTTTCATTTATATCATGACAGACTCTGGGGTAAGTGAAATTAAAAAACAGAAAAATATAGGTTTTAAACGTAACTATGATTTGTTCAACTATTCTGTATTGTCCGGCCATAAAATTATTCCCGATGATTCCAACCAAAATAACCGGTGAATAAAGCTGGATGGCCACAAAAATTTGAGAAGAAAACATCTTAAAATCTCTTCTTAAGAAATCTTTTATTTCGGTTATTTCAACTTTCTGAAAGTTAAATTGGTATTTTTTAAATATCAGACAGGTAAAAATGCCGTTTGAAATAATTGTCCCCAAAGCAAAGCAGAGGTTTACATAAATATAATCTTCTTTTTGAACAACAAAAAACAGAACAGTCAAAACATAAATAACTTTGGAAACAATATTGGATACGGTTATCCAATTGATATTGTCAACCCCCTGAAGGAACCACGATTGATTAAGGTACTGCCCTACGATGACTAAAAGGGAAAAAAGAAACAATGACCACTCCGACTGCAGATAAGGGATTGTGAAAATGAAAAAAACGGAAATAAAAAAAACGAAAAGCAGAACAAAGAAACGGGAAGAAAGATTCGTTAAAAAAATATGTTGTAATTTTTCTTTATCATTCCGGTTTATCGTAACCTCTCTGACACCGACTAATTCTGAACCATAATCAATAAAAACGATCAGAAAAAAACTTAAAGCCAAGGCTATGGATACCTTGCCAAAATTTTCTTCGCCGCAAACGCTGACAATATAGGGTATCAGCAACAAAGGTGTTACTAAATTGAAAAACTGTCCGAATCCGTAAATCGAGAATTTTTTAAAGAAGTCGCTTTTTACAGCCTTTATTATTTTTTGCTTCAAATTGAACGAAATTATAATATATCAAATATAAAAAAACAAAAGTTCAAAATATGTGTATTTTGAACTTTGATATCTAATAAATGACTTTATTTAATTACTCTTATCTAAAAACTTCTTCTACTTTCCTAAAAAGAAGTTCTGCAATATTTTCCATGCCTACATCAGAAGGATGAGCAGCTACTTGTTCATTCTCAAATTTTCCAGTAGCATAATTTTCAGGATTTCCTTGAAAATTAATTAAAGGAATATATTGATATGCATTGTCTTTGGCTACTTTTTCTTGAATACTATCTTTTTTTATTGAACTCCAAACCGTTCCGGTAATTATTACTTTTGTATTTTGATTTTTATAACGATTGATTAGGGCATTCAATTCTTTTTCATAATTGGGAAAACTCGGTGATGCTTCACTGACATTTTCTCCTAATCTTATAATCAAGATATCATATTTTTGATTTGATAATTCCGGAAATTGATCTAAATCATAGTTAAAATCATTTTCCCAAACCGCGATGTTTTTGGCAGTAACTTTAACATCATAATGACCCTGCAGTTTTTGGGTTAATTTACTTTCAAAATCGTTATCTGCTGATGAAGCAGCCATTCCCCAATTTCCTTTCCATCCTAATGACTCATTTGGGATATGATGTGTAATAGAGTTACCCAATATTAAAATATTTACTTTTTTTTTCGTGCACGAAAAAAAAAGTATTGAGATTAAAAGGATTGCGAAATTAAGTGATTTTTTCATGATGATTTATAATTTTATGTAATTAAAACTATTCTTTTTTGTCTTTATTTTTCAAAACATTGTTAGTTTATTACCATATATAGTATAGCAAAATTACAACTTCAAGAAAAGCTATAAAAATATTTCATTTGCTTTTGCAAATCGTCCATTTGGTTCATTTCAAGAAGATATAATTAGGGTAATTGTTCTAAACTTCTTCCATTGAACTTTTCACAATTCCTGTTATGAAATCTTGCTAAATATTTCTTCGAACCAACATTGAATGAGTTGGAAATAAATTTTCAGATAGGAGAAAAAATTACAACTAGTTTACAATCTCAGAAATCTTACTAACAAGTGCCTCATTAGGATAAAAGAACGGCGTTGCTTTACTACCTTTCTTTTTTAGAAACTTTATACTTCCGTTAATTTGATCTACTTCCGTTGGAATTGAATCATTTTTCTGAAAATAATTAAAGAACTCTGAACCTTTTACTTCAAGAGCATTTTCACCAAAGGAAAATCTGAACTTATTTAACACAACGTCTTCACTTATTGGCTGATTTCCTAAATCAAATCGAACATGAGTAGGACTAACTGCTTCTGGAAAATAGAAATCTAATAATTGTGCATTTGGAGATGGTTTTACTTCATTCCAAATGACAAATTTATCTGTAAAATCGACCGTATTATCTTCGGTGTAATATACTCCATAATTACTTGCAGTTGTTTGAACAACATCCATTTGGATATGTATTGTTTTTAAAGCAGTTGCTTCAATACTTTCTGAATCCACATCTGTTTTTTTGTCTTCCTTTTTACATGAAAAAACCAAGAAACACATTACTATAAGTGATAAATTTTTGAAATTCATATTTGCTTTTGTTTTCGTTTATTTTTGTGTAAAATTATATTATTTTTTTGTTTCAAAACAAATTCTACATAAAAAAAATTATTTTACATTATTTGATATTAACAAAATAATAAATTATTAATAATCAATTAATTAACCCTTATTTTTGTATTACTTTATCAGTTAAAATTAGTCCCTCTTTTTCTTTTTCTTCGTTTTTAAGATAAATACCTAAAATATATTTACCAATTGGAAGTTCAGAAATGTCCATATTTGAATTAAAACCAGAATTATTCGCGTTAAATGATAGCTTAAAATAACTTGTTACATCAGCACGAATAATTCTTTCAGTATTAAGTCGAAATGCGAATGCATCTTTTATTAAAACTAAATCTATGTCTGTTTGTAAGGCATCTATCCCTTCAAAATATGCCCACCCAACAACTTTGATTAAGTTTTCTGAACTCTCATACGTTTCAATACTATAATTAAATTTATCTCCGTTGATTGGTTTAATTTCTTTAAAATTAGAAATATCTATATTTTTTGGCACATCTTTAAGCAATATATAATGTTTTGCCCACGCATCTAAACCGTCATAACTACTTTCTACAAAAAACTTTTCATTGACAAAATTTTGAGTGGATTCAGATAAAGCAAAGGGTCTTCCATGTGCCTCTACATACCAAAATGCTTGTATTTTTGTAGTATCCTGCATCATTTCGTTCATTAAAACTTCAATTGAAGGTGTTTCTCTTAATGAATATTTTACATCTGCTTTAACAAAAAAATAATCATACCAAAATTTTAAACTCGTATAAACAGGTTCTCCATTATTATTTCCCTGGATTACAAACTCTGATGCTTCTCTATATTGTGTTTTGCGGGGATATTGGTAATATTTTTTTACAACAATTAAATCGAATGACATAAAAAAGACTACTAAACCAACAATTGATAATCTTATATGTTTATTTTTTATGTTTGCGATCGCTATTGAAATCGCAAAAATAAAGGGTGGTAAAAGACTCATAAAATACCTTGAGAGAAATATGGATGATCCCGTGTAGGACTTACTAATAATGATTATCAACACAAAACTAATCCATGAAAATATAATTAAATAGCTAAAAATTAATTTGTTAGATAGACTTTCTTTTATCCTGATGACTTCTTTTTGTGTAAAAACCTTAATCATATAAAAAGTAAAAAGAATACCATAAATAAAAATTAAATACACGGAAGTACCTATAATTTCTTGAAAAATATTCATCAAAGCCTCATCAGATGCCTTAGGGATAAAGTCAGCTATTAAACTAGTTAATAAATAAAATTTGTATATGTTAGGTATAAAAAACAACAATACAATTCCCATTATAATCAATATTTTTTTTACGTAAGATTTTCTCTCATTTTTATCTAAAGAAATCAAAATAAAAACCATAAAAATTCCCTGAACTAAAACATTTAAGACACTAAAAAAATTAGTATTCAACATCAACCCAGCACTAATTGCATACAACAACATATTCCTTCTACTATCTTCTTTTATAAATTTTATGAAGAAATAATATGAAATTAATAAACCTAATAAATAAAAAGAATACGCTCTTGCTTCTTGAGAATGGTAAATTGCATATTGATTAAATGTAAGCACTAATGCAGCTATTATTCCGGCATTTTTTGAATAGAGTTCTTTTCCTGTTTTATACATCATCCAAACGGCTAATGTTCCAAAAATCACGGAAGTAGTTCTCGCTACTATTGCAGTATCTCCAAATAATGAAAACACGGTATTCATTAAAAAAAAGTATAAGTAAGGATAACTTTCTCTTAAATTTACTTCAGAAATAATCTGAGAAAAAGAATGCTTTGAACTAGCTACATTTAAAGTATATATCTCATCCATCCATAAACTTTGAAAATCTAATTTAAAAAACCTCAAAATTAATGCGACTAGAAGTATTAATGTTAATGCTTTATTTTCCGATATTAAAGCAATTATTTTCTTAATTATATTCATTTTGTGCTTTTTTATGTTTTATAACTATTTTTTTTAATTACTTATTCTGATTTTTTCTCTGCCCAAACACTAAATCCCGAAGCCATATTTTTACTCATTGGATAATACTGTAAAACCACATCCAAAAACTTAATAGGGAAAGTAATAACCATAAAAAGTAAGTACAAGAATGTATGTAAAGGCTTAATTCCAAACGAAAAAAATAAGGCTAGCCATTCCTGAACTACCCACAGCATTCCAGATGTTGGCCCAATAGATTTAAGTTTTATAATTTTAAAATCTCTAAATTGATGCTTCATCCCTTCATAGGTAAATCTTTGAAAATCATACGGAGATGCATGAAAAGGCTGCATAAACGGAATAAAACAATAAATTTTACCTCCTGGTTTTAAAATTCTGTTGATTTCAGTAATTACTTTTTGAGGGTTGGGAACATGTTCTAAAACAGCAATATTGATGATGAAATCTACTGAATTATCTTTAAAAGGAATATTTTCTATATCGCAGATTATATCTACATTTTGATAGGGAAGTAAATCTACATTCAATAAACTCTCTCCAAAATCAGAATTACCACTTCCTAAATTTAACGCAACTACATTTTTACCTTTTATTTCTTTACGAATTATTCGTTTTGCATCAAAGAATGGTTGAGGATACACAGGACTTATGATTTCTATTAATGCACTGTATATTTTATTGAATTTCTTGATTTTATATTTAATCTTATCTAGAAAGTCGGTTACAATTTCTTCTTGAACTGGAATAAAAATATATTTTCCATTCTTAACTTGATATTCATCTTTAAATAGTTCCGAATTACAATTTTTCATAGAAAAATTTTTTTAGTATTCATTGATAACATCGATTATTTTTTGCTGCAGATTTTCTTCAGATAATTCATAAAAAAGTGGCAATCTCACTAATGAATCTGTAAATCTATCCGTTTCTAGTAATTCGCATCCTTTATAAAGTGTTTGATAAAAAGGACTTTTATGTAAACTAATATAATGAAAAACAGCCAAAATTTCATTCTTTTTAAGATAATTCAACAAAGTAGTTCTTTGTTCTAAATTTTTGCAAACCAAATAAAACATGTGAGCATTATTGGTTGCATAACTTGGAATTTTTGGTAATTCTATTTGATTTTCTACTGCCCAATCTTTTAATTTTGAATAATAATTTTCCCAATGTGATTTTCTGGCAGATTGAATTTTTTCCAAATTTTCAAGTTGTGCCCAAAGAAAAGCAGCAATGATTTCAGATGGTAAAAATGAACTTCCTATATCTACCCAGCCGTATTTATCTACTTCACCTCTAAAAAAAGCAGAACGGTTGGTTCCTTTTTCCCAAATAATTTCTCCCCGTTCTACAAATTGTTCATCGTTAATGGCTAGTAATCCGCCTTCGCCCGATATAATATTTTTGGTTTCATGAAATGAAAATGCAGCCAAATGTCCAATCGAACCTAGAGCTTTTTTAATGCCGTCTTTTCCGGTGTAAAAACTATCAACTGCTTGAGCAGCATCTTCAATCACAAAAAGATTGTATTTTTTAGCCAATGCCATAATGGTGTCCATTTCACAAGCAACTCCAGCATAATGAACAGGAACAATAGCTTTTGTTTTGGATGTAATCAATGCTTCAAGTTTGGTTTCATCTAAATTTGGATGGTCTTTTTGACTGTCTGCAAAAACTATTTTTGCCCCTCTTAAAACAAAGGCGTTAGCTGTGGAAACAAACGTATAGGATGGCATAATCACCTCATCGCCTTCTTCGATGTTGATTAAAATGGCTGCCATTTCAAGAGCATCGGTGCAGGAGGTTGTGAGCAACGCTTTTTTTATTCCATAGTTTGATTCAAAAAAATGCTGGCACTTTTTTGTAAAAATTCCGTTACCCGAAATTTTACCTGATTTTACAGCTTCCTCGATGTATTTAGTCTCGTTACCCGTTAAGTAAGGTTTGTTAAATGGAATCATTTTCTCCAGTAATGGCTTATGTTAATAGTTTCAAATTTTTTATATCCAAGCTTTTCATAAAATCCACAAGCCTGATGATTTTCTTCTTGAGTGGGAATTCTCAATTCGTTTATCCCTTTTTTTAGTAATTCATTTTCAACTTTAAAAAGTAGTTCTTTTCCAATTCCTTTTCCTTGAAATGTTTTAAAAACGGCAATTAGTCCAATTGCAGCATAATCACCAACTACTTTAAAAGTCACAAACCCTGCTATGACTGTTTCGTGTAAATAGATAAAAACTTCATCAGCAAATGATTTATTTATCGAATTTTTTACCCATAATTCGTATAATTCTTCAAATTTTCTATTATCAATTCTATTATCCAGTTTAAATCGACTATGATTTCCGCTTTCAAAAGCCAATTGATTAAGTTCATTTATAGAATAATTTGTTTCAGAAAGTTCTACTACTTGATTATTCATGGGTTGAAAATCCAATAACTTTTTATAATAAACAACTTTAGTTTCACAATGTGTTTTTTCAAAACCATTTAATTCAATTGACTCTTTTTCATTTGATTTTACATACAATAAATCAAAATTACCAAGTTCAAAATCATCTGAAGTATCGATAATCAATTCTCCAACTTCTAAATTAAAAAAATCTGAATCCCAATCTAGTCTTTTAGCTTTTATCATTTTTTTGAGCATTCACCTTTTTTTCAATGATATAGATGGGTCGGTTTTTTACCCCTTCAAATGTTTTTCCAACATACAAACCAATAACGCCTAAAGTTATTAAAATACATCCGCTCAAAAACCAAATACTTGTTATTAAACTAGCATATCCTGACACAGAAACATCGCCCGAAAATTTACTGTAAATGGCGTAAGCTGCCATTAGAAAAGAAATAAAAGCGATAGACATTCCAAGTTTTATGATGAGTCTGAGCGGTTTATCGCTAAATGCTAAAATAATGTCCAAGGCCAAATTGAGCATTTTCTTTAAATTGTAACTTGATTCTCCTTGCTGTCTAGATGCGTGTTGCACATCAACATAAGCCGTTTTAAACCCAACCCACTTGACCATTGTTGGAAAATAGCGAATACTTTCTCTAAGATTACACACTTCTTTGATTACATTTTTCTTGTAAACACCAAAATTAGCAACTGTTTCGTCTTGTTTAGAACCAGTTAAATAACCAAGTGTTTTGTAAAATAATTTTGAAAATAACTTTTTAAAAAAGGAGTCTTGCCTATTAAATCTTCTGGCTAGAACAATGTCAAAACCCTCTTGAGTTTTGGCAAATAGTTTCGGTATTTCTTCGGGTCTGTCCTGTAAATCACAATCCATTACAACAATGTAATCTCCAGAAACATTATCTAATCCTGCTGTGATGGCGTAATGTTGACCAAAATTTCTACTCAGTTTAATTCCAAACACTTCGGAATGAATAGCAGAAAGACGTTCAATCTCACTCCAAGATTTATCAGGGCTGAAATCATCAACAAGAATTATTTCAAGAGATAAAACATCAGATGGAATAGACTTTTTAATTCTTGTAACAAGCTCTTCTAAATCTTTTTCTGCCCTATAAATGGGGGAAACAATTGATAATTTCAATTTTATTCTGTATTTTAAGATAAGCAAATTCTTTAAGCCCTTTTATAATAAACATGAAGAGACTTCCTAATCTAGGCTATTCAGTTCCAAATGTATTTTATATTTTCCTTTTATACAACAAACCTTAAAAGATAAGTATATAAATGTAGTAAAAAATCCTTTTAAAAAAATTTATCTACTTTTGCAAAATTCCTACCAATGAATACCCTACGAATGAAAACACAAAAAACAATTTTTCTGGTGGGCTTTTTACTTCTTTTTTTAAGTTCTAATGCCCAAACCGTTGTTATTAATGAAATTATTACATCCAACTCAACCGTTAACACCGATGATGACGGAAGTTATGAAGATTGGGTTGAGCTTTATAACACCGGAACGGAAAGCATTAATCTTTTAGGCTACGGATTATCAGACAACGACAATCTGTTTAAATGGGTTTTTCCTGACTATTCTATTCAACCCGGTGAACATTTGCTGGTTTGGTGTTCTAACAAAAACAGAACTGATCCCGGCTTTCCGTTACACACCAACTTTGCTATTAGTGCCGGAGGAGAAACCCTTACGCTTACTTTTCCTGACGGAACCATTGCAGATCAGGTTCCGGCCATCGTTATTCCTCAAAATTTTTCTTATGGAAGAGCTCCAAGCGGTTCCTCAACTTTTTTAATTTTTCAGCAGCCTACTCCCGGAGCATTAAATCCCGACGAAGGTGCTCCTGATGAATTGAGCACTCCGGAATTTTCGGTAACTTCAGGTTTTTACAATGAAGGCTTTACACTTACAATTTCTCATCCTGATCCAGAAGTTACGATTCTTTATTCACTCGACGGATCTGAACCAAAATTAGAAAATCTGGGAGGAAAATCATACCTCTATAAAAACCAGTATCAAGAACTCCCAGGGCAGGAATCAGGAGAATTGCTTGAAGAATCATTTTCTACTTTGCTGTACACAAATCCTATTGAAATTATTGATCGAAGTGAGCTGTTAAACAAAATCGCTTCTATTTCATCCACAGTAAACTACTCTCCTTATTATATTCCTACTTCTCCTATTTTTAAAGGAACCGTAATTAGAGCAAAAGCTGTAAAAGAGGGAACTATTTCAAGTGAAACGGTTACTTCAACTTATTTTATTTCTCCCGATGAGTCAAATCGCTACTCCCTGCCTGTAGTTTCCATCTGTTTAGATGAAGATACCTTTTTTGATTATGAAAATGGGATTTATGTTGCCGGGAAAGATTTTGATGATTGGCGTTTAGAGAATCCAGATGTAATTGGTGATTTTAATTCAAATGCTAATTATAAACGCAGCGGTGATGATACCGAAAAGAAAGGAAATTTCAGTTACTTTATTGATGGAAATCAAGTAATCAATCAAGATTTAGGAATACGAATAAATGGGGGAACATCTCGTGGACTTCCCAACAAATCACTTCGACTGTATGCTCGTGCCGAATATGGAAAGAGTACATTTGACTATCCGTTTTTTGGTAATTTATCAGACACCCGCTTCAAAAGATTAATTTTAAGAAACTCAGGTAACGATGCATACTTAACTTGCTTTAGAGATGCATTTATTCAAAGTGCTGTGAACCATTTAAATTTTGACACGCAAGCCTATCAGCCAACAGTTGTTTTTTTAAACAGCGAATACTGGGGTTTATTAAACTTAAGAGAACGATTTGATAAACATTATTTTGACCGCGTTTATGGAATTCACGAAACTGAATTAGATTTTCTGGAATCTAACGGTTATCTGATTAAGGAAGGTGATAACAATCATTATATATCCATGCTTAATTTTATTGCAAATAATAGTTTGTCACAAAATGAAAATTATGAATATATAACAACTCAACTGGATGCTGAAAATTTTATTGATTATTATGCGTCTGAAATTTACATAAGAAATACTGATTGGCCGGGAAATAACATTGAGTTTTTCAGAAAAAAAACAGACTCCTATGAGCCATCAGCACCTTATGGTCAAGACGGAAGATGGCGTTGGGTGTTAAAAGATACCGATTTTGGTTTTGGTGGTGAAGGAGGAGATATATCTTTCACTCACAATACATTAGATTTTGCGACTCAAGAAAATGGACAGGAATGGCCAAATCCGGAGTGGTCCACTTTTTTATTGAGAAATTTATTGGAAAATCAGAATTTTAAAAATCAGTTCATAAACCGATTTGCTGACTTAATGAATACGACTTTTAAGCCGGATAGATTATTGGGTATAATTGATCAAATGCAAAATAATTTGGCACCGGAAATCAATGAACACATTGAAAGATGGAAGCATATCGGTTCTCAGGAACAATGGAATACAAACGTTGAAGTCATGAAAACATTCGCTCTCCAGCGTCCTGCCTATCAACGCAACCACATTCGGGAGAAATTTAATATTTCAGAAAATATAAATACTTACTTGTATGTTAGCAGTCCTGAACATGGTTATATTAAAATCAACACCATTGAAATTCTTTCAACAACTCCCGGGGTCCCGGAAAATCCATATCCCTGGACAGGCATTTATTTTAAAAGTATTCCGATTACACTTAAAGCTATTCCCAAGCCCGGGTTTGTTTTTAGTCATTGGACAGGTGCTTCTAACAGTTCAGAAGACGAAATTACCCTTGTGCCAGAGACCAATTTTCAGCTAACAGCTCATTTTATTCCATCTGAAGAAGTGGAAGAAGCCCCAATATATTTCTGGTTAGTGGATAGTTCCATTCCTAATGATACAGCTTTAACTGAAATTAATTCCTCCTTTGAAATTCCTGCCGAAGGTTTGCTCCGCTTCGAATCCTGTTTAGAAGGCTATCCGTTTAACAGTACTCATCCCAATTGGCGAAAAGCTTCGATGGAACGCAGAAACAGTCCAACTGACTTAAATTATATTCCGGAAGCAAACGAGGCTATTCCTTTTGAATCAGCTAACATGCGTGGGTTACAAATTAAACAGCCTTTTCAGCAAAACGGTTTGGAAAACCAACTGATTTTTGAATTTTCAACATCCGGTTATAAAGATATTGTGTTTGGTTTTGCGGCTAAAGATGAAAATGCGGCTGATGTAATTCTGATTGATTATTCGGTGTCAGAAAGCATTATTTGGACTACCGAAGGGTTGATAACCACTTCTTTTGATCTGTCTGACGAATACCAATTGTATGAAGTTGATTTCTCTTCCCTTGAAGCTGTAAATAGTAATCCTAACTTTAAAATACGCTTGCGGTTTGATGGCGAAAATATGACACAGGATAACGGCGATAGAGTAACGTTCAATAACTTTAGTGTAAAAGGAATGACAGAAACGTTTGATACAAGCGATTATGAGTACGCTCTACAATTTAACATCTATCCCAATCCGGTTTCAAATGACTTATACATTGTTCACAGATATGATCAGGTTGACTATAAACTGTTTTCTATTGATGGAAAATTAGTTCAAAGCGGTTCAGTATATGGATTAAAAATAAATGTATCCGATCTTCAGAACGGTCTTTATATTCTTCAACTTGAAGCAGATGGAAAAAAAGAAATTAAAAAGATTGTAAAGAAATAAACAAAAAATTAACCTGCCGAAAAGCCCAATGAACAGTAGATTCTTTGGGCTTTTTGCTTTATATTATACTCCTTAAAGCTGGCTCCCAATTTCTTATTTCAAAGCCAAATGTGTTTTTAAGCTTACGCTTGTTCAAAACACTATAAGCCGGACGCTTAGCCGGTGTAGGGTAACTTGTTGTTGGAATCGGCTCCAACTGAATATTGATGTTATTATATTCAAAGATTTTTTCAGCAAAATCATACCAGCTGCATTGGCCTTCGTTGGAGAAGTTGTAGATGCCAAAGTTGTCGGTTGTCAGTTGTTGGTTGTTGGTTAAGATAATCTTCACCAAAATTTCTGCTAAATCGACAGCGTTTGTTGGGGTTCCTATTTGATCGTTTACCACCGATAGTTTATCACGTTCAGAGGCCAAACGGAGCATCGTTTTCATAAAATTATTGCCAAACTGTGAATAAACCCAAGAAGTTCGTATGATGAAGTATTTATGCCAGGTTTCCTGAATAGATTTTTCTCCGTCTAATTTGGTTTGGCCGTAAACACTGGTCGGGTTTGGAACATCCTCTTCGGTGTAAGGAACAGTTTTTGTGCCGTCAAACACAAAATCAGTAGAAACATGAAGTAAAACCGTGTTGAATTCCTTGCAAATCTCCGCTACGTTTTTTGCTCCCTCAACATTAATTAAATGTGCTTTCTCCGGTTCACTTTCTGCTTTGTCAACAGCAGTATAGGCTGCCGTATTGATGCAAAAATCCGGTTTAAATTGTTCGAAAAGTTGTTTAATGTTGTTTAAGTTTGTTATATCCAGCTGCTTTGAATTACAAAAAACAAATTGAATGTCAGAATAGATTGGAGCTATGAATTGAAGAGCCTGCCCTACTTGTCCACTGGCTCCTGTGACTAAAACTACCATACTTTTTTTGCGTTTTCTAACGTGGGTAAAAACTTGTCTTTTTCGGAAATAATTAATTTTTCAGAGTCAAAATTCCAATCGATTCCAATTGAAACATCGTTAAAAAGAATACCTCCCTCTGATTCTTTATTGTAAAAATTATCACATTTATAAAAGAATGTTGCTGTTTCACTCAACACCAGAAACCCATGTGCAAAACCTCTGGGAATAAAAAATTGTTTTTGATTTTCTGCAGATAAAACCACCGTTTCGTATTGTCCGAAAGTTTCTGACTCCGGCCGGATGTCAACCGCCACATCCAACACTTCTCCCTGAATAACACGAACCAGCTTAGCTTGTGCAAATTTGCCGGTCTGATAATGCAATCCTCTTAAAACCCCTTTAGATGAAAACGATTGATTGTCCTGCACAAAATGTACAGCCTGTTTTATATTATTCTGGAAAGTTCGTTCATTAAAACTCTCCATAAAATAACCTCTTTCGTCCTGAATTACTTTAGGCTCTATAATGAAACAACCGTTGAGTTTAGTTTCTGTAAATTTCATAGTAAATATATCTAATTGACAATTCGTCAATGTATCAATTTAGATTAATCCCATTAAATGAGTTCCGTAGCCACTTTTTAATAACGGTTCAGCCAGGTTTTTTAACTCATTGGCATCAATAAATCCCATTCTGTAAGCGGCCTCTTCAATGGCTCCTATTTTTAGTCCCTGGCGTTCCTCGATAACTTGTACAAACTGACCGGCTTGCATAAGCGATTGAAACGTGCCGGTATCTAACCAGGCCGTACCTCTGTCTAAAATACTGACTTTCAGTTTTCCCCGATTTAGGTATTCTTTATTAATATCAGTTATTTCTAATTCTCCCCGATGACTTGGCTGTATGTTTGCAGCAATTTCTAACACATCGTTATCGTAAAAATAAATTCCGGGTACTGCATAATTTGATTTAGGATGTATTGGTTTTTCTTCGATGGAAAGTACGTTGCCATTGGTATCAAAATCAACTACACCATACCGTTCCGGATCATGCACATGATAGGCATAAATAATTCCGCCTAGTGGATCATTATTGGCCTGAAGCAATTCAGCCAGACCGGTTCCGTAGAATATATTATCGCCTAAAATTAAAGCAACTTTGTCACTCCCAACAAACTCTTTGCCAATAATAAAAGCTTCGGCCAAACCATTAGGGTGTTCCTGAACCGCATACTCAAACCGACACCCTAACCTGCTTCCGTCTCCTAAAAGCTGGCGGAATAACGGCAAATCGTGTGGTGTGGATATGATTAAGATTTCGCTTATCCCTGCCCACATTAAGGTGGATAGCGGATAATAAATCATCGGTTTATCGTATATCGGCATTAATTGTTTACTCACGGCCAGCGTTAACGGATGAAGTCTTGTTCCGGAACCGCCGGCTAAAATAATTCCTTTCATTTTTAATTGCTTTTTAATGATTGCTTTTTATAAAAACTTATCAATCCTTTAAAACCAATAAACATAAAAATAAAAATAACCGGAATAACAAATTTCATTTTACCATTGGCTCCTTTGGTGTTTTTATCATTAAGAATGACGCTGGTTTCCTTTACAACTTTATCCAAATTAACCAAACCAATCCTTAAGTTAGCCAGTTCTCTGATTAACTCTTCTTTTGTTTTTATTACATCATTAAGTTGTGTATTTTCATTAAAATACACTAATTTATCATTATGATTAGAATGTACCCTGTTTTTAAACTGATTCATCAAACCATCAATCTGGGCGATCGTTGAATCGTTGGCTTTCATTTTAACCTGAATATTGTTAAGATACTCTTTTTGTAATTGTTTGAAATGCCTGCTTTCATTAAGAAAATTCAAAATAGGTTCCACAGTCTGGTCTTCTGATGTCAACCTGCTGGTTTTGAAGGTTATCAGATGAAACGGATAGTTTTTACTGGTTAGTTTGTTTTCAACCACTTTATCTATACTTCCATCTTCTGCCAATAATTTTATTAAATCAAAGTTCTCTTTGTTATTTTCTATAAATTTATATACATCAACAATTGGTTTGATTTCAATTTTGCCAAACTTTTCAGTATGCTTAATACCAATTTCTTTAAGAAAAACAGTATCTCCTTCATTAATTTTTGATTGTAGTAAATCAATCTTGGCATAAACATAATCTGTACTTCCAAAATTAGGAGAAACAATAATCTGGTGATCGTATGATTTTACCTTTTTGTCCAGATAAAATCCAATTCCGGCACCTACCACAAAAAGAATCCCGAGTAAAATAAAATTCTTTTTTACAAATAATATAAAGTGGAAAAGCTTTTGTAAAAAACCTTCGTAGATTCCGTTTACTTTTTGGGCTATCTGTGTTAAATCAATTTCCTGGTTATCAGAGTTAATCGGTGAGTTTGAGCTCATAATCTGTTATTTAGAATTAAAAATTTGTTCTAATATTTTGATGGTAATTAAATAAGTTGGCTTTACCCCTGTTGTTCCCAATCCTCCTGAAGCCAGTGTGCTTCCTGTTTCTAACGGATTGTCGGAAGCATAATAAGCATAACGCACTTTTACGTCTTCCGGTATGCTTTTTCTGATTTTAGAGGCCGATTGTATCGCTTTTTGATAATAAGCTCCTTCCATTTCCAGTCCGATAACACCCCAGGTAGATTCATGGAAAAACTTCAGCAGGTCTTTGTTTTGAAGTGACGTTCCCAAAACAGTGACCATCGGCCCGGCAAAAACAGGAATATCATTGCCATAAAACATGTTAGGGGATAGCTGGTTTTGAAACGGATAATTATCGCCCGTCCCTTCGTTAATATGGGCAGACGGAATCATTATATCGCCTTTTCCGCCTTGCAGAATACCTGCTTTACCCATGATGGAAACCGATTCTACATTCAAAAAAGTCTGGTTGTTGTTTTCTTTATACGCTTTTAACAGCTCATCTATGGTTTCATAAGCCTGTTCGCCAAAGGCGTAATCCATCACAATCAAAACAGGCTGATGCTTGCCTAATTTAGCTTTTGGAAAAGCCGTTTTAGCAAAATCGATTTGAGCTGTGTCAAAAACCTGTACATCAATATTAGTTCCCGACGTGTCCAACAGCGAAATCATTCCGTTTTTCAACGCAAATTCCTCTACTTTACTTCGCAACTCATTTGCTCCGGATTTGCTGAGCTCTTCATAAATAAAGAAATCCGGCTTGTCTTTGAATTTTGATTTTAAAACATGCGTCGCAAAAATAGAATTCATCACACTATGCATGTTGGCACTGATGATGTGAATAGGGCGTTCCAAAAGATCGTTCTCTTTCAGAACATCTTTAATTCGGGTTGCCCAGAATTCTCCGTGAATATGGTGTCCGAGCCGTTCTCTTAAAATCGGACTGAAAGTAATCGTTCTTTTGTTATTATCCACTACTTCTTCAATGGCAATTTTTCCCAGCCAATAAATAATGTGTAAAAAACGATCGGGTTTTTCAGTTGTTCCGAAAGCATCATAAATATCTAATACTTCCGAAAAACTTCTTCCCAACACGTTCGATGCATGTGAAATTGCTTTTTCTTTATCAATTTGGGACAGCTTCTTTCCTTGCAAAACATAGTGCTCTACTTTTTGCCAATCCCGTGTTACTTCAAACTGATTTTCATCTAATAGAACACGGTCTTTAATTTTATGCGATTCTATGAAAATAAACGTCAGGTGGGTCAGTATATCATAGATATCTGACCGCCCTCTGGTAATTTCAACATTCATTTGCTCTTCATCGATACGGTAACAGTTCCGTCTTCTTTTGGGAGGAACAATGGCCTGAAAGTGCGATTTAGAATAACCTTCATCCGATGTCAGATTGATGTAACGACATTCCTCAATACCAATGGGAAGTCGTTCAATTACATAGAGTAATCCATTTAATTCTACTTTTTCTTCAGCGATAGAACCATAAATTTCAGGTCGCAATTGCAACAAAGCCTCTCGTAATGTTTCACCCGAAACACCCATTGGTTTGTAAAAACCGCGGTTGAACAAGTGACGCATCGTAATATATAATCGCTCAATCGCTGCGGATGATTCCTGTGCTCTTGAACGGGATATGTTTTTTATTTCTTTCATTTATTTCTGTTTTCTAACCTGCAAAGGTAGTTTTTTTATTTTTTAATCTGTTAATGCTGATTTACTGTAAAGGTAAAAACTATTCTCTTTTCAGATTATCCGCAATAGTTCTGTCATTACTCAATCTCGGCAATTTGTTTTGACCTCCTAATTTTCCGATTGATTTCATATACTCCTGAAAACCATTCTGTGCTACTTTTGAAATAACTAAGGTTCGCAAAACTTTCCCAACTATCAAATCATCATAATAGGTATTTTGTCTTCGCATAGCCGCATCAATTTTTAAAGCAAAAGCTTCTGTGTTTTCAGGTTCATTTTCAAACTCAATCAACCATTCGTGGTAAGGTAATCCTGTTTCAGGGTTAATTTGTGGAGCAACCGTAAATTCATTTATCCGGACTAAAGTTCCTTCCATCGCCTCTTTTATAGCTTGTTCTACTTCTTTCCCGATAACATGCTCACCAAAAGCAGAAATAAAATGTTTAATTCTGCCGGAAACAATTACCCGATGTGGTTTGAGTGATGTAAACTGTATAGTATCGCCAATGTTATACGCCCATAGTCCGGCATTGGTAGAAATTATCAAAGCATAATTTACGCCCAGTTCCACTTCACCAATGGTGTATCGTTTGGGGTTTTCGCTAAAAAATTCGTCTGCTTTGATAAATTCATAGAATATGCCTGCATTCAACAAAAGCAACATACCTTTTTCATTTTGTTTGTCCTGATAAGCAAAAAATCCTTCGGAAGCCGGAAATAATTCAACCGAATCGACTTTTCTCCCGATTAAATATTCAAATTTGGCCCGATAAGGCTCAAAATTCACCCCGCCATATACATACAAACTAAAATTCTTGAACAGATTGCCTACTTTTTTACCTGATTTTTCGTGTAGTTTTTCAAAATACATTTGCACCCATGCCGGAATACCGGAAATAACCGTCATATCTTCTTTAACCGTTTCCTGTGTAATAGCATTCACTTTGGTTTCCCAATCATCAATGCAATTCGTTTCCCACGATGGCATTCTGTTTTTGAGTAAATACTTCGGTACGTAATGAGCAACTATTCCGGAAAGTCTGCCAAATTTGATTCCGTTTTTTTCCTCTAAAATCGGACTACCCTGTAAAAAAATCATTTTCCCGTTTACAAAATCAGCATTTCCAGTTTCGTAAATATAACTTAACAAAGCGTTTCTGGCTGCCTGAATATGAAACGGAATGGATTCTTTGGTTAACGGAATATATTTTGCTCCCGATGTGGTTCCGGAAGTTTTAGCAAAATAAAGCGGTTTTCCCTTCCATAAAATATTTTCTTTTCCCTGAACAACCAAATCAACATAGGATCGTAATGCTTCATAATCACGGACAGGGACTTGTTGGGCAAAATCGTCAAACGTCGTTATCCGTTCAAAGTGATGGTCTTTTCCAAATTTGGTTTTAGAAGCATCTTCTATCAGGTTTTGAAAGACTTTTTGTTGGGTTTCGACAGGTTTTGACGACCATTGTTGGGTTTCTTTATATACTTTCCTGGCTAAAAGTTTAGCGGCAAAAACTTTAATTCCCATCATTATTCAAAATCAATAAATTGAGTCGGATCAATTGTGAATCCATCTTTCCAGAGTTCGAAATGCAAATGAATTCCGGTAGATTCTTTTCCGGTAGAACCTGCCAGTCCAATAACTTCACCGGTTCGCACCACGTCTCCCTGCGTTTTGGTTAAAGTAGCGGCATGCTTGTAAACCGATAAAATGGCATCTCCATGTTTAACAATAATCACATTTCCTGCAGATGGAGTCCAATCTGCAAAAACAACTGTCCCGTTAGCTACGGATTTAATCGGGGTGTCTTTAGGTACGGCAATATCAACTGCAAAATGTTTGTTGGCAGCACTGTATTTTTCGGTTATATGTCCTTTTACCGGAGGGAATAAAACCAAATTTACTTTTGATTGTGCTTTTTCAAAAAGATTGTATTTATCCTCTAAAGCCACTTGCTCCCGAAGTTTTATTTCTTCTTCGGAAGCATTGAGTTTTTCTTTAGAAATATCAATGTTCTCTTTTGATAAAAGTGAATCTTTATTAAACCGGGCATATTCTAAATCGCCGGTGAGAATTTTTTTTATCGATTGGATATAGAGCTCATTTTTCTTTACTTCCAATGCCAGTGAGTCTGATTTAACAGCTAAAATAGTTGCATCTTTTTTTAATTTATTGGAAGCATAACCCGGAATAAATTCCCGTAAAGGTGTAAATGCAATAATATAGGTTGTGATTGAAATAATTAAAATAGCTGAAACTGTCACTACTACAAAAACATTCATCAGGTTCAACTTCAATGAAAAAATTTCTTCAAATGACTCTTCATTCAAAATAACCAAACGGTTTTTGGTGAACAATTGCTTTTTAAGCCGCTGTCTTTTTAGTCTTTTTGCAGACATGTTCAAAATTTAATATACAAATATAGGAATTAAAGCTGCTTTGAAAAGGTTCGGTTTGCATGTTTTGCACAAATATAATCCTCTTTTGCACAGTTTTTAGTTAAGAATTGCTTATAATCTGAACAATTACACTAATTTATTTTTACCTTTGTAGTCTCAATTTAGATACTATGAATGCATTAGCTATATTTTTAGGCGTTGTAGGTGTTCCGCAAATCATTTTGATTGTTGTGGTTTTACTTTTACTGTTTGGCGGGAAAAAAATTCCTGAATTAATGAAAGGATTAGGAAGCGGAATCAAAGAGTTTAAAAATGCGGCTAAAGAAGACCAGCCGGCTGATAAAAAAGAGGAAGACCAAAAATAATATTTTGGTTATTCTGCCTAAAATTCCAACTGCTAATCATCAGTAATGATTGTAGTTGGAATTTTTTTATAAAAAAAGTCACCGGGATAAACTCCCGATGACTCAACAAATATATATGAAGGTTAATTATTTTATTCTTCTTTTCTCGCCTCTTTCTTGGCTTTGATTTCTGTGGTCTTTTGAACCTCAGCCTCTTTTTGAGCCTCTGCCGTTTTGGCTTCTTTTTTGGCTTTTTTAGCTTCCTCTGACTTTTCAGGAGTAATTGTTGTTATTTGCTCTGTTTTTTCAACTTTTTTTACTTCCTTCTTTGTTTCTTGTGCAAATACCATCACTCCGGATAATAACATTACACTCAATAATAGCTTTTTCATGATCTTAGTTTTTTAGGTTGTTTGGTTTATACAGTTCAATTAAAATGCCGAAATAAAAAATCAGGTCAGTTATAATGAAAAACAAACAATTATTAAATTAAATCACTAAAAATCAATTATTTAATATTAATTGAGAAAGAATATAATTTGCCAATAAAAAAGTATATTTTGGGGTAAAATGGGTAAAAAAAGTAAAATGATGGGTAAACTTTACACATTTGATTAAAAAACCATCGTCAATTGAATCCGTTTTCTCGCCTCATCCACCTCAACCACTTTAACCTGAACGTGTTGATGTAGCTTCACCACCTCATTCACATCAGAAACAAAACCTTCTTTTAATTGTGAAATGTGAACCAAACCGCTTTCTTTCAAACCAATATCCACAAAACAGCCAAATGCCGTAATGTTGTTCACAATTCCCGGTAAAATCATTCCGGTTCGTAAATCGGACATTTTTTTGACATTCGGGTCAAATTCAAAAACTTTGGCAGCCTTTCTCGGATCCAATCCGGGTTTTTCCAGTTCTTTTAAAATGTCTTTGATCCCTAAAATTCCAATGGTTTGGTTGGTGTAATTTTCGGGTTTAATCAACCCAATTTTTTCTTTATTTCCGATTAAATCGGTTAACGAAATTTTTAAATCTTTCGCCATTTTTTCCACAATTGCATAGGCTTCCGGATGCACAGCCGAATTATCCAACGGATTTTTTCCGTTTTGAATGCGGATAAAAGCCGCGGCTTGCTGAAAGGCTTTCTCACCCAATCGTGGTACTTTTTTGAGCTGTTTTCTATCTTCAAACGGACCGTTTTCAGATCGGAAATTCACAATATTTTCGGCCATTTTTTCACCAATTCCCGAAACATAACTCAACAACGATTTACTGGCGGTATTCAAATTGACACCAACCGAATTCACACAACGCATCACCACCGTGTCTAGTTCTTCTTTCAACTTGGTCTGATCAACATCGTGTTGGTATTGCCCCACTCCGATGGATTTGGCATCAATTTTTACCAACTCAGCCAATGGGTCGGCCAATCGTCTTCCGATGGAAACTGAACCCCTAACGGTTACATCATAATTCGGAAATTCATCCCGGGCAATTTTGGAAGCCGAATAAACGGATGCTCCAGCTTCAGAAACCACAAAGACCTGAACCGGTTTATCAAAAGCAATCTTTTTGATGAAAAATTCCGTTTCACGACTAGCCGTTCCATTACCAATTGAAATAGCTTCAATGTTATACGCATTCACCATCGAACGGATTTTTTTCATCGCCATCGCATGTTCGTTTTGGGGCGGATGTGGATAAATGGTCTCGTTGTAGAGCAAATCACCTTTTTCATCCAGGCAAACTACTTTACAACCCGAACGATAACCCGGATCGATAGCCATAATTCGCTTTTCACCCAAAGGCGGAGCCAACAAAAGTTGACTCAAATTTTGGGCAAAAACGTCAATGGCTTTCGCATCGGCTTTCGTTTTAAATTCTTGTAAAGTTTCGTTGGAGATAGCAGGTTCGAGCAATCGCTTATAGCTATCTTTTATGGCTAATTTCAGTTGATATGCTGTTTCTTTATTGTTTTTAATCGTATTCTTTTCGATGAATTCCAGAGCTTCTTCGGGTTCAATTTCGATATTCATTTTTACAAAACCTTCGGCTTCGGCACGCAACATGGCCAACAATCTGTGCGATGGCGTTTTTGAAAGTGGCTCAGCCCAATCAAAATATTGATTGAATTTTTGAGCCGCTTCGTCGTCTTTTTTGCTTTTTACTACTTTGGTACAAACAATCGCTTTTCGTTGAAATAACCGTCGGATATTTTTTCGAATAAACGTGTTTTCATTAATCCATTCGGCAATTATGTCTCTTGCACCTTGCAATGCTTCATCTTCATCAGCAACTTGATCATTCAAATGCCTGGAAGCAATCAACTCAATATCATCGCTGTTTTGAGCCATGATGATTTTGGCTAAAGGTTCCAAACCTTTTTCTCGAGCTACATCGGCTTTGGTTTTTTTCTTTTTTTTGTAGGGCAAATAATAATCTTCAATTTCTTGTAAATCGAAAGAATTTTCAATTTTCAACTTTAATTCCGGCGACAATTGTCCTTGCTCATCAATCGATTTTAAAATGGATTCTTTTCGTTTAACGATTTCTTCAAATTGCTTGTTGAGTTTAAAAATCTGTTCGATTTGCACTTCATCCAAATTTCCGGTTTGATCTTTTCGGTAACGGGAAATGAATGGAATGGTGCAGTCTTCATTTAATAGATTAATGGTATTTTCAATTCCTTTGGTGGGAAGTTGTGTGGCCGTTTGAATAAATTGGATGTTGGTCATTGTTATTTTTTAAATAAGTCTATATAATCTTTAAAAGTGTAAATTTTTCCTCTTTGTCCACCGGTTATTTCTTTAATTATTTCTAATTCTTCTAATAATGCAATTAAATTATAAGATGGTCTTGCTGATTTACCAGTAATGATGCTAACTTTTTGTGCGTCAATTATAGGTTTGGTATATAAATAATCCATTACTTTATAGGCATCACCGCTTCGACTTCCTATGTTTTTTAACTTGCTGTCAATAATTTTCTGCAATTGTAAAATAGCATCAAAAGTATGTACTCCGCTCTGAGCAGTTTCTATTACGCCTATTAAAAAAAATTTGAGCCATTGATTAATATCATTGTGTGTTCTGGCACGCATCAAATTATCATAATATAACTGACGATTTCGTTCAAAAAAGTCGGATAAATATAAAATAGGTTGTTTTAAAATTCCTTTGTTTACTAAGTATAGAGTTATTATTAACCTTCCTACCCTACCATTGCCATCTAAAAAGGGATGAATGGTTTCAAATTGATAATGAATCAATGCAATTTTCATCAAATCCGGTAAAGGATTTAATTCATCATTGGCAAATTTTTCAATATCCGACATTAATTCTGCAATAGAATTATGAATCGGTGGTATAAAAACAGCGTCGCTAATACTTGCTCCTCCAATCCAGTTTTGACTAGTTCTAAATTCACCCGGCATTTTATGCTCACCTCTTACTCCTTGTAACAAAATTTTATGCGTTTGCTTAATTAAGCGTGAAGAGAACGGTAATGTGTGCAGCATTTTAACTGCTTCATTCATGGCAGCAATATAATTTTGCACTTCTTCCCAATCGTTTCTTTTTTCGGTACTAATTTCTTCTTTAGACAAAAATGCTTCTTCAATATTGGTTTGTGTTCCTTCTATTTTGGAGGATTGAATGGCTTCTTTAGCAATGTGCATTTGAATAAATAAATCAATGTTTACATATTCAGAATACATATCTAACCGCCCAAGTTGTCTATCTGCTTTACTTAATAATTGTAAAACACTCATATCATTAACTTCCCAATTTCTATTGATAAAACTCGGTTGAAAACTTTTATAATAGCCTTGATTAACAATTTGACCCGATGAAAAATGTTGCATAAAAAAGTAAAATGAAAACGTTTGTTATTATACAAATATACAGAAAAGTAAAATAGTAAAGGTTGTTATTTTACTTTTCTATTAAAAAGTAAAATAATGGTTTGGGTTGATTTACTTTTATACGATAAATTCTAAATAATATTTTTATTGAAATTTTATTTTAGGAAATACAAAAATGTAAATTCCGTCAGTCAATTGAAAGCATTTAGCGAAATTGAGTCTGTTACGGAATTAACAAAAAACTAATTCTGTACAATAAAATCTTTCGTTTCCACTTTTTGAAATTCCGGTTGAATATGTACATGGTTGATGTTGAATTTTTCATAAAGTACTTCTTCATTTAAAGAAGAAGCTTTGATAAATGCCTCAATCAATTGGGCTCTTTTATAACCAAAAGTAGACTGATAAAGGCTTTTCGACATGATAATTTGAGCTACCTGACTAAACAGTAGTGAAAGTACATCCGAAAAACTGTGTAACGCATCCTAGATTAAGTTCAAACTACCGGAAATAGTTCAGCCAATTACCATTGCTCAGGTAATCAACGTATTGAATATAAGTGAAAGAATAGGATTTTATCCGGTTGCATTATGTCGGGGGTTCTTTGATTGGTTGACATTTAGTCTTTTTAACCATTAATTTCTAAGGTTTATTGACAACTTATTTTATTCACTCGATTCTGATGTCGTCCGCCTTCAAAATCGGTTTTTAAAAACGTTTCCACCATTTCAACAGCTTGCGGAATAGCCGTGAACCGAGCCGGAATACTAATTACATTCGCATCGTTATGCTGACGAGCCAATGTGGCAATTTCTTTGGTCCAACATAAAGCCGCTCTGATGCCCTGGTGTTTGTTCGCTGTCATAGCAATACCATTTCCGCTACCACAAATTACGATTCCAAAATCAGCTTTTCCGTTTTCTACATCAATAGCCACCGGATGACCAAAATCGGGATAATCTACACTGTCGTTTGTATTGGTCCCGTGGTTGATGATTTCGTGACCTTCTTTTTCTAAAAATTCGACGATGGCTTTTTTATAATCAGGGCCGGCGTGATCGTTTCCAATAGAGATTTTCATAAGGAGTTGTGTTGTTATTTTTATCTTTACAAAAATAATCAAATTCAATCAGCTTAAAATGAAATTTAACGGTCAGGTTTGTTCCTTTGATAAGAATGATTTGTTTTGGGAATTACACATCCCGATTCCGGTTGCCGTTTTTGAAAAATTACGCTATGAAGCACAAGACAAACGCGTGATTTGCACGTTAAACGAAACTTTCTCTTTTCATTGTGCAATGTTGCCAAAAAGTACTTTTCACTATATTTTATTGAATAAAGCCATCTGCAAAAAACTGAATTTACATTTGAATGATGATGTTAAAGTGGAATTAGTGAAAGACGAAAGTAAATACGGCATGCCACTTTCGGAAGAAATGGAAGAAGTACTTTTCAGCGACCCAGATGGGAGCGATTTATTTCACAAACTCACACCCGGAAAACAGCGAACGTTGATTCATGTGGTCAATAAATACAAAAGCTCGCAACTTCGGATTGAAAAATCATTCGTTATTTTAGAACATTTGAAAAACCGGAAAGGGATTTTGGATTTTAAAGGATTGAATGAAGATTTTAAGAATAGATTTTAATAGTTGCCGCTGATTCGCTGATTTGTAATAAAATTAAAAAATCAGCGAATCAGCGGCTAAAAAAGATAAATGAAAAAATACGATTACATCATCCTGGGTTCCGGTTTATCCGGTTTGCTCATCGCTTTCCGGATGGCTAATGATTCTTGGTTTGATAACAAATCAATTGTAATCATTGACAAAGAAATCAAAAACCAAAACGACCGAACCTGGTGTTTTTGGGAAGAAACAGGCGGTGAATTTGATGCTATTCTATCTAAAACTTGGGAAAAAGCATTTATCGGAAATAAAGCTTTTCAACAATCGTTTAAAACGGAACCTTATTTATATAAAATGATTCGAAGCAGTCATTTTTACAAATTGGTTTTGGATAAAATTTTAACTAAATCTAATTTTTCATTTGAAAAAGACGAAATCATCAGCTGGAAACAACATTCTGATTCAGTTGCTATTCAAGGGATAAATCAATCGTATTCCGGACACTTTTTATTGAATAGTTTTTCTGATTTGAATCCTGTTCTGAACCAAAAAAAGTATCCTTATTTAAAGCAACACTTCATTGGTTGGTTCATCAAAACCCAAGAACCTGTTTTTGATGATTCGGAAGTAAAGTTCATGGATTTTACGATTGAACAAAATGGTAATACCCGATTTATGTATGTTTTGCCTGTTTCAAAAACCGAAGCTTTGTTTGAATATACCTTATTTTCTGAAAAATTATTAGAAAAATCAGTTTACGAAAAAGCCATTGAACATTATCTTCAAAATCATAGTATATACGACTATGAAATTGTTGAAAAAGAAGCCGGAAATATTCCGATGACGTGTTTTCCTTTTCACAACCAAAACTCGGAACGAATTTTATTCACCGGAACGGCAGGCGGTTGGACCAAAGCCAGTACGGGTTTTACTTTTTTCAACAGTAAAAAACAAGCCGGAAAATTGGTTGAATTTTTAAAAACAAATCAAAATCTAACTCAATTTCATCAAAAAAACCGCTATTGGTTTTACGACTTAATTTTGTTGGAAGTTTTACATCAAAATAATGAATTGGGAGCACAACTTTTTGGGACACTTTTTCAAAAAAATTCCATTCAAGATATCTTCCAATTTTTAAATGAAGAAGGGACTATTTTATCCGATTTAAAAGTAATATTAACGTTACCAAAATGGATTTTTATGAAAGCTACTTTTCGGGCTTTGTGGAAGTTGGTTTGATTGTTGTCCGTTAACCGTTGACAGACAACTGATAACAGATAACAGACGACTGTAGTAAACGTTAAATCTTTCCATTGTTAACTGTATTTCATAATAGCTTGATATTCAGATAACATTAAATTAACATCCGTTGTTAATAAATTCGGATAGAATTTTAGAAGTATTTTTTACATGATATAGATTTTTTTCTAATCAAAAATTGAAATGAAAAAATCAACTTTAGTTTTGATTTTTTACTTTAAAATTATCAACTTTTTTTAACCGGTTTTCAACAGTTATTCACAAAAAAGTTATTGATCTTTTAACGTAAAAAATCACTGTTAACAACTGTTAATAAAAACTAAAAATTTGGTCATTTTCAATCCCTTAAAACATTTAAATGTTGTTGATAATTTTGTAAAACAAATCAAAACCGTATTTCAAATTTTTACTTAATAAAGTTTTTCTACAAATTAACATGCTATAATAACCATCATAAAATAAAAATTAATTTAAAATTTCTTTCTGTTGTTTTTAATAAATGTTGAAAAGTATTAGAATTTTGGATGGAAGCGGGAAGGTGTTTCTAGTTTTGAAATCAGTGTTCCTTTAAATTTAAATTTTTTTATTGCTAAATAGTAAATCTGCGTTTAGCGAAGCTAATCGGCTTCATCCGCGTTCCTGAATTATCTAGATTTCTTAAATTTTATAAATTGTTGCTTTCTGTTAGAAAAAATTATTCCACAATCCGAAGATGACTTTCTAAATTATCCAATATCCTTCTCACCAGCTCTACATCTGTTTGATGAACTTTTAATTTAATACCGCCATAAGCGATACTGGCAAACGGATCTACAGAAACGATGGTTTCATTTTCAAAAAAATAAGGAATGCCTTCGTTTTCCAGAATCGATTTTAAAATCGAAATTTCAGAAGGTAGACTAAAAACAGCTACGGTAACAAAGTCTTTCATTTTGCAATTTTTTATAAAGATACAAAAGTTATATTTTAGATAAATCTACTTTGTTAATGCTGTTTTCTGACTTCTTATTCGTAATTTTCAGCATTATTAGAAATGAATATGAGTAAGAAACCCAAAAAATTAGGTAAAAAGAACAAAGATTTTACCGCACAGATTTTTAAAATTTTATCCAAAGAACCCAATAAATCATTTAATTACAAACAAATAGCAGCTGTATTAGAACTGACCGATACAAAAAGCCGGAACGAAATTATCCGCGATTTAAAAATTTTAAAAGCTCAGGATAAAATTCATGAAACCGAAATCGGTAAGTACCAAATGGTTTCCAAAGCTGAATATTATGAAGGAACCATCGACATGACTTCCCGTAAAACCGGTTATTTTATGTGCGATGAGCTGGAAGATGACGTATTTATTCCGTTTATCAACCTCAATCATGCTTTGGATGGCGATAAAGTAAAAGCGTATATCTACAACCGAAGAAGCTCTCGACGACCGGAAGCTGAAATTCTGGAAATTTTAGAACGAGCCAAAACGGAATTTGTAGGCGTGATTGATATTCAAAAGAATTTTGCTTTTGTAACGACTGCCAATGCTAAAATGTACACCGATATTTTTATTCCGAAAAATAAAATCGGCGAAGCTGAACATGGTGATGTAGTATTAGTTCAGATGGAAGATTGGCCTAAAAAAGCTGACAGTCCGTTTGGTTCGGTAATTAAAGTATTAGGGAAACCAGGAGAACACAACACCGAAATTCATGCAATTTTAGCAGAATATGGTTTGCCCTATGATTTTCCGATTGAAGTAGAAGCATTTGCCAATAAAATAGATACTTCCGTTACCGAAGAAGAAATTGCTAAACGTCGTGATATGCGAAAAACATTGACGTTTACGATTGACCCGAAAGATGCTAAAGATTTTGATGATGCCTTATCATTTGAAAAATTAGACAATGGAAATTATGAGATTGGGATTCACATTGCCGATGTTTCACATTATTTACAAGAAGGAACGATTTTGGATGACGAAGCTTATAAAAGAGCCACATCAGTTTATTTAGTAGATCGTGTGGTTCCTATGCTTCCGGAAGTTTTAAGCAACGATGCATGTTCTTTGAATCCACACGAAGATAAATTTACGTTCTCAGCCGTTTTTGAAGTTTCTCCCAAAGCAGAAGTGGTGAATCAATGGTTTGGAAGAACGGTAATTTATTCCGATCAGCGATTTGCGTATGAAGAAGCTCAATATATAATTGAAACCAAAAAAGATGTTATTCCGGCCGAAATTTCGTTAACCGGAAATGACTATAAAGTGGATGAAAAAGTAGTAGAAGCTACTTTAAAGTTAGATGAATTAGCTAAAATTTTACGTCAAAAACGAATGGCCAACGGAGCAATTTCTTTTGATAAAGTAGAAGTAAAATTCAATTTGAATGAACAAGCTGAACCGGTGGGTGTTTTCTTTAAAGTATCCAAAGATGCCAATCATTTAATTGAAGAATTCATGTTGTTGGCTAACAGAAAAGTAGCGGAATTTATCGGAAAACAAAAGAAAACCTTTGTATATCGTATTCACGATGAACCCAATGAAGATAAACTAATCAACCTGCAAACGGTTATTTCAAAATTTGGCTATAAAATTAATTTCAAATCAAAACAAGATATTTCCAAATCGTTGAATAATTTATTGACTGAAGTAAACGGTAAAAAAGAACAGAATTTAGTAGATACGTTGACTATTCGAAGTATGAGTAAAGCATCTTATTCTACTGAAAACATTGGCCATTACGGATTAGCGTTTGATTATTATTCACATTTTACTTCGCCTATACGCCGTTATCCGGATGTGATGGTGCATCGTTTGCTGCAATATTATTTAGACGGAGGAAAATCGGCTGAAGCCGAGTTATATGAAGAAAAATGTGCTCATTCGTCTGATATGGAAAACTTGGCTGCACAGGCTGAACGCGACAGCATCAAATACATGCAGGTAAAATATATGCAAAACCATAAAGATGAGGAGTTTTTAGGTGTTATTTCCGGGGTAACCGAATGGGGAATTTATGTAGAGATCATCGAAAACAAATGTGAGGGAATGGTGCGAATCCGTGAAATTCGTGAAGATTATTATGTGTTTGATGAAAAACAATATGCGTTGGTAGGTGAAGTTTCCAAGAGCATTTTACAATTAGGTGACGAAGTTTACGTTAAAGTAAAAAATGCCGATTTAGTGAAGAAACAATTGGATTTTCATTTTATTAGAAGAAAAGAATAGTTGTCTTACTACAAATAACTATAAATAATTAAACCAAATAAGTCATTTAAGTTTCACGTACTAAAACTTAAATGACTTATTTGGTAAAAACAGTAATATTGTTTTATTCTTGCAATTTAAATTGATAAAAATGGTATTATTTTTGAAACACATCAATCATCAAAATCATTCTATCATGAAAAAAATCATTTTATTATTTATACTAATTACTTCTCCCCTTTTTGCTCAAACCGTAACCAAAAACCCTGGAGATTTTACAACGGTAAAAGTATTCGACAGAATATCAGCTCAGCTTATTCCATCCGATGAAAATAAAGTGGAAATCAAAGGTTCCAGAGCTTCAGAAGTGGAAGTAATCAATAACAATGGTGATTTAAAAATAAGAATGCCACTTACTAAACTACTAAAAGGCGAAGTTATCGAAGCCACCGTTTATTATAAAAAATTAGAAGGTGTTGAAGCCAGCGAAGGTTCGTATGTGAATGCAGAAAAAATAATAAAAGCCGTTAATTTTAATCTGAATGCCAAAGAAGGAGCAGAAATAAAAATTGCCTTAGATGTACAAAAATGCAATAGCAAAGCTTCCACAGGAGGAAAAATAAAAATCATCGGAACTACAAAAAATCAAGAAGTTATCATCACTTCCGGAGGTGAATTGAATGCAACTAAATTTACTTCCGAACAAACCACTGTCAGTATAAATGCGGGAGGAAATGCTAACATTTATGCTACTGATTATGTAGATGCTAAAGTGAGAGCCGGTGGTTATATTTACATCTACGGAAAACCAAAACAGATAGATCAGAAAACAGTTTTAGGCGGTTCAATCAAAGAAATGAACTAAGAAATGTGCTCATTTGAATTTAAAATTTTAAATTAGCATTTAGAAATTTCGGGTTAATCTCATCAACCTGAAACTTGAAACCTGAAACAAACTTCAATGCTTAACGATATTTTAGCTGCCATTCCGTGGGGAATTCTTTTGGCCTTCACCATTGGTCCGGTATTTTTTGTACTGATAGAGACCAGTATTACCAAAGGATTTAAAGCCGCTATGATTTTTGATTTTGG
Organism: Bacteroidota bacterium; assembly: GCA_023434025.1. Lineage (GTDB taxonomy): Bacteria > Bacteroidota > Bacteroidia > Flavobacteriales > Flavobacteriaceae > Flavobacterium. Next base: position 1,318 of record JAEYTL010000031.1, on the reverse strand, counting down.
TGTGGTTTTTGGTGATTTGGTTTTTATTCTCATCGCTTATTTCAGTACTAATCAATTGTTAGAAAAGCTCAAAGACGATCCGAGTTTATTTATTTTTGGCGGGGTAATCATGTTTGTTTTCGGATTGGTTTCTTTTATAAAAGAGAAAAAAAATAAAAAGAACAACCTGAATCCGGAATATGTTGCTGATGCCATTCCCAAAAACAATTATTTAGGCTTATTTTTCAAAGGATTTTTACTCAATTTCATCAATATTGGTGTGTTGGGTTTTTGGGTGGGAATCATCATTGTCTTTGGTCCGCAAATGGATATGAATCCCAACCGGATTGTCCTTTTTATGTCGGTTATTCTCATTACTTATCTTATTACCGACATCATCAAAATCATCTTAGCCAAACAACTCAAAAACCGTTTAACACCGTATATCATTTATAAAATAAAACGCGTGATCAGTGTAATTCTCATGATTTTCGGGTTCTTTTTAATTATTCAGGGTTTTTTTCCGGAGGAAAAAGAAATGATTAAAGAGAAGTTTGAGAAGATGAAGGAGTGATAAATATGAAAAAATTTCTCCTTATATTTTGTTTACTTTTTTGTCAATTTTTATTGGCACAAAATGATACTGTTTTAGTTTCTAAGCCCAAAATAGGAGTTATTTCTGTTGATAAATTGAATGTGGTTTATCGTGGAATTCAAAATCCAATTTCAATTGCTGTACCAAACGCAAAATCATTTACAGTTTCTGGATTAGGCGTAAAAGAAGAAAATGGTAAATATTATATTTCTCCTGGACAAGGAAATGAAGTGATTATCACTTTAGAAATCATTTTGGAAAATGATTCAAAAGTGGTTGAAGAGCATGTTTTTAGGATAAAAAATTTAAAGAAACATATTGCTAGAATTAACAATAAAAATTGTCAAAACTGTATCGTTTTGATTTAATTGAAATACAAATTTCACATAGATTTTATTAAATTTTCAATCATAATGAGATTTCTCCTTTCGTCGAAATGACACAATCGAGCTAAAAAAAAAGCTACTTTTCAGTAACTCCTTCAGAGGCATCGCCCTCCCGATCGCGATCGGGAGAACCGGGTTAGACGGTTTTGCGTTATCTTTAATTAATTTTTAAGAAAAATTTAAAACAAAAAAAGCTCCTTTTTCAAGAAGCTTTTTTCAGAGGCATCGCCCTCCCGATAGCTCCTATGTTTGTAAAATAAAGTTGATATTTAAATTTGAAGAAATAAAGTGAAAAGGAAGAGAGTATACCGATGGCTAAATAACTCTTGAAGTATATTGTCCGATAGATATTACCTCT
>JAEYTL010000019.1 GCA_023434025.1 Bacteroidota bacterium | reverse complement strand
TTGTTCAGGCTTCAGATTATGCCGGACAGATCATGAGAATTGTTTTTGAATGGAGAAATGATGGAGGAGGTGGAACTCAGCCACCGGCAGCGATAGACAATATCAATATAGCGGTAATTACTTGTCCAAGTCCTTCTGGTTTGGTTCTTGATAGTCTTTCAGAAAGTGATGCAACCTTTGTTTGGAATGCTCCAACATCGGTCAGTCCGACGTATGATTACTATATTTCAGAAACAAGTACAACTCCGACACCAACAACAGAGCCTACTGGAAATACTGCAGAGGCAAATGTTACAATTGATGATTTAGAGCCTTCAACAACCTATTATTTCTGGGTAAGAAGTAACTGTGGAGATGAGGATGGAGTTAGTTTTTGGATTGGCCCAGTATCTTTTACTACGCCTCAGATTCCTGCAGAAATGAACTTTTCTGATGGTTTTGAAGGAGACTTTAATTGGACAACCAGCAACGGAACCCAAACCAACAAATGGTTTGTAGGTACAGCCACAAGTAATGGCGGTACACATTCATTATATATATCAAATAATAATGGTGTTGCTAATGCTTACAATAATGGATCTCAATCTACTGTTCATGCTTACAGGGATATTCGGATGCCGGATGTGGTAAATGAAGTAACGCTTTCTTATGATTGGAAAGCACAGGCAGAATCTTGTTGTGACTATTTAAGAGTGTGGTTAGTTCCAATTACTTTTACACCCACACCGGGAACATTAATTACAGGAGCTAACAGTGGCGGACAACAGTTTGGAGGTAATCATAACCAGTCGTCTACTTGGAGAACAGAAACATATACGTTTTCAGCGGCGGCTTATGCCGGTCAGATAGTAAGATTGGTTTTTGAATGGTACAATGACGGAAGTTTGGGAACTCAGCCGCCAGCTGCTGTAGATAATATTAACCTTACGGCTTTAACCTGTCCTTCACCTACTGATTTATCAGCAACAACTGAAATAGGTTCCTATGCGGTTAACTTAACATGGACACCGACAGGAGCTGAAACGCAATGGGAAATCATCGTTCAGGAGTTAGGAGCAGGCGTACCAAATGCTTCTTCAACCGGAGTAATTGTGGATAGTCCTAACTATACATTTATGGCTGATGCTGATTTATTTTACGAATATTATGTAAGAGCAATCTGTAGTGATGATGATATTAGTTTTTGGTCAGGACCGCAGCAGTTTTCAATTTTTATCCCACCAGGATGTGCTTCTATTGATGTAGTGGGAGTTGGTGTTGATATTGTTAATGGTTCAGTTGTGGTTTGTCCGGATTCAGATATAGAAGAAATTAACTTATCGGCTTCATTTTATGGTATTGCGTCAACAACATCTTATGCTGTTGAATCGATTGAATATGATCCGCCATTCCCTTTTAGCGGAGGAATAGAAATGCCAATTACATCAGACGATGATTATACACCAAGCTTTACATTACCGTTTAATTTCTGTTTCTTTGGCGAATCGTATGATTATTGCCAAGTTGGAGATAACGGAGTTATTGCCTTTGGAAGACCTTTTACTAATGTTTATGGTGAGTTTTGTGAATGGAATTTGAATGGATTAACAATTCCGAATACAAATTTCCCAATTAAAAATGCAATTTATGGAGTCTACCAGGATTTATATACAACGAACAATCCAGGACCAAATACATCTATAAACTACCAGGTTTTAGGAACTTATCCTTGTAGAGCTTTAGTTGTAAACTTTAATGAAGTACCTGCTTTCGGATCGGATTGTACGGATCCTAATTACAGAATGACGACTCAAATAGTATTATATGAAATTTCAAATATTATTGAGGTATATGTTAAAAAACGTGAGGCTTGTACAGGTTGGCCTTTCTCTGGAATGCCAGGTCAAGGTGTTTTAGGGATTCAAAATGCTGCAGGAACTTTAGCCTATACACCTCCTGGAAGAAATACAGGAGCTTGGTCTACTGAACTAGAAGCTTGGCGATTTGTACCAAACGGAGAATCAGATGTAGATTTCCAATGGTTTATGGATGGGGAGTTCTTCAGTGATCAGGAAGATATTTCAATTGTGTTAACTCCTGAACAACAACAAGAGTTAGAACAAAATCTGTCTTTAACGATTGAGATGGAGGCTATTGCTACATATGCAACCTGTACACCGGGAGAAGAGGTAACAACTTCTAAAAAAGTAGATGTTGTTTATTTGATTGAATTCCCGAACAATAATCCACAGGATTTAGAATCTTGTAGTGCAACCGGCACGGCTATCTTTGATTTAACACAGAATAATGCTGTTATTTTAGGAAGTTTTAACCCGGAATTGTTTTTAATTAACTATTATTTATCCGAAGAAGATGCTTTAGTTCCTCAGAACGCAATTGAAAACCCTGCTGAATTCGAAGGCACAGACGGACAACAGATTTGGGTTCGTGTTTCTGATCTGACCAATACCTGTTACTTAGTTAAATCATTCTTACTAAATTTTGGAGATGATATTATCACTCCGGTTGTTGAGTTTGAGTATAGTCCGGCTGTAATCTGTGTTTCCAGTAACAGTGGACTTTTATTGCCAACGTTGGCAGATGACTTTAATGCGGGTGGAGAATTTTCTTCTACAGAAGGATTAGTAATTGACTTAACTACAGGAGAGATTAATCTGGGTGCCAGTACAGCCGGTATTTATGAAGTAATCTATACATTAGAGGCACAAGGTTGTACGGACGAAGGAACTCATACGTTTACAATAGAATTGGTTAATGCAGATACTCCTCTTACAGAGTTTAATTATGATGAAGAAGAATATTGTAAGTCAGGATCAAATCCTGTTCTTACAACCGTAGAAGGTTTTGATACTACCGGAACATTCAATTCAACACCGGAAGGTTTAACGATAGATTCTTTAACGGGTCAGATTGATTTGTCAACCAGTGCAGCGGGTACTTACGAGATTACGTACTTAGTTACGTCTGATACTGAGGTATGTGAAATCAATGAAAGTCATACGGTAACACTTACGGTTGCTGATGCGGTTGATCCTTCTTTTGACCCAATCACCACAACTTATTGTATAGGTGCTGCGGCAGATGAGCTACTGACAACAGCTGTAAATGGTATTACAGGAACATGGAGCCCTGCAACGATTGATACTTCGGTAGCAGTTGCTGATGCAGAATATGTATTTACACCTGATGCAGATCAATGTGCTAATACACTTACATGGTTAATTACCGTAACAGAGGAAATTACACCAACATTTGATTCAATTGTTACAGCCTATTGTTTAAATGCAACAGCTGATGCTCTGCCAATGACAACAAATGGAATTACAGGAACATGGAGTCCTGCAACAGTTGATACGTCAGTAGCAGTTGTTGATGCAGAATATGTATTTACACCAGATGCAGGTCAATGTGCCGTTCCGGTCAGTATATTAGTCACTATTTCCTCTGAGATTTTACCGACTTTTGCTCCGATAACGGTTTGTCAGGATGCTGCTTCACCAGCATTACCTTTGGTTTCACTGGAAGGAGTACCTGGTGTTTGGAGTGGTGTAGTTGACACGAGTGTTGCGGGTGATTTTACATTTACTTTTACTCCTGATGCGAGTGTAGCTTGTGCGGTATCTACAACATTAACGGTTGAGGTTAAGCCGACAGTTATGGCAACTTTCGGAGCCATTACCACTACGTATTGTCAGGGAGCTACGGCAGATGCTTTGCCGGTTGCAGATAATGGAGTAGCCGGAAGCTGGAGTCCGTCAGTAATTGATACAGCTACTTTAGGCGAAGCAACATATGTCTTTACACCGGATACGACAATTGATTGTGCAGTTGTTACGGAGCTTGTCATTACAATCAGTACCCCGGTTACAGCGAGTTTTGATGCTATAGCGACAGTTTGTCAAAATGGTGTTTCACCGGCACTTCCGGCCATATCGACCAATGGCGTAACGGGAAGCTGGTTGCCATCAGCGGTAGATACATCAGTTGTAGGTACAGCTACCTATACTTTTACTCCAGATGTTAACCAATGTGCTTTAGGTACAACCCTTGAGATTACAGTAGCGGCACCACAGACCCCGACCTTTACGCAGATAGGAGATTTGTGTGAAGGCAGTACGGCACCTGAATTACCGCTGAGTTCAACGGAAGGTATAGCAGGAACATGGTCTCCTTCGAGTATCAATACCTCGCTAACTGGTCTGACAACTTATACCTTTACCCCTAATACGGGAATATGTGCTCTTCCGGTTACGATGGATATTACGGTTATTGCTTTACCTTTGGTAGATACTTTGCCATCGGTTAGTGTCTGTTTAGAAGATGGAGGATACAGTTTACCGGTATTGACAAACGGTTCTTACTTTACAGGACCCCAGGGTACAGGAACAGCTCTTTCAGCAGGAAGCCTTATTACCACGAGTCAGGAGATTTATATCTATGCACCTGGTACCTTAGCGGGTTGTTCATCCCAAAGCAGCTTTGAGGTAACGGTAATAGAAGTGGAAGCTGATGTATTGCCTGATGTGGAGGAGTGTGCCCGTTATTTCTTACCGGAATTGTCAGCAGGTAATGTTTACTATACAGGAGCTAACCAAACCGGTATGCAGTGGTTTGCAGGCCAGGCTGTTGAAGCGAGTCAGATACTTTATGTTTCTGCAGGAACACCCGGTAGTTGTTATGACGAGACTTCTTTTGAGATTGTCATCAATAATTGTCTGATCCAGAAAGGTATATCGCCTAACGGAGACGGCAGCAATGATTTCTTGGATTTAACGGCCTATGATGTCAGACACCTGTCTATCTTTAACCGTTACGGTAAGAAAGTATATAGCCGTGCGAATTACAGTAATGAGTGGTATGGACAAACAGACAATGGCGATGAGTTACCTGATGGTACATATTACTTTGTCATTGAGTTCAATAATATTGAAACCAAGAGCGGTTGGATCTATATCAATCGAGTACACTAATATATTCAAAGAGCCCACTGTCTCTTTAAAGAGACAGTGGGTTTAAAAAAAATAAACCCTATAAACGATGAAAAAAATATATTTTGCAACATTGATAACGGCCTTGAGTTTTTTTGAGACCAAAGCCCAACAAGACCCTCACTATACACAGTACATGTACAACATGAACGTGATAAATCCGGCTTATGCAGGAAGTAAGGAGAATTTATCCTTCGGATTATTATACCGTAAACAATGGGTAGAGATTGAGGATGCTCCCACGACGTTTACTTTTTCAGGTCATACGCCAGCCGGTAAGAATGTTGGTATCGGCCTTTCGTTAATTTCAGACGAGATAGGTCCTGTTAAAGAGCAAAACGCTTATGCGGATTTCTCTTATACCTTAAATTTAGGGGGAGAACATAAACTGGCTTTTGGATTAAAAGCAGGAGCAACGTTCCATAAAGTAGACTTCAACCGGGTAATACCCACCTTACCCGATCCGTCGGATGGTGTGTTTGCCAATAATGTAAGCAATGTTTACTTTAATTTGGGAGCCGGATTTTTCTACTATACCAATAAGTATTATGTTGCTTTTTCAGTTCCTAATATGTTAAATGCAAAACATTTGGATTTTGACGGGCGTGAATACGGAAATGAGACCCAGCATTACTTTTTAACGGGAGGTTATGTTTTTGATTTATCCTCTACGTTAAAATTCAAGCCTTTTGCGATGTTGAAATCAGCCTTCAACGCACCGACATCGTTGGATGTGTCGGCTAACTTTTTATTCAATGAGAAGTTTGAGATAGGTGCTACCTATCGATTAGAGGACAGTTTTGGAGCGATGGTTAATTACGCCATTACCCCCAACTTACGAATAGGATATGCTTACGACCATATCGTATCCGATTTGAATGTGACTACACCTTCATCACATGAGGTTATCTTATTATTTGATGTGAATTTTCCGAAGAAAGTATCCCGTTCACCACGATTTTTCTAACCTAAAAAGCAACTCATACGATGAAAAAAGTATATATATCGATTCTAAGTATTGTAAGTTTAAGTCTTACACCACTTAGTGCACAGAATAAAGACACACAGAAAGCCGACAAGCTTTTTAAACGATTAGAGTACGTTGATGCGGCTCAGGAATACCTTAAATTGGCCGAGAAGGGCAAAGCAGATGGTTATGTTTATAAACAACTGGGCGACAGTTATTTTAACACTTTCAATGCTACTGAAGCAACCAAGTGGTATGCCAAAGCCATTGAAACACCACAAGATGCAGAAACGTACTATCGTTATGCCCAGATGCTTAAAGCACAGGGCAAGTACGAAGAAGCCAACAAACAAATGCAGTCATTTGCCTCTAAAGCACCCAACGATCAGAGAGCAAAAGATTTTAAGGCCAACCCGAACTATCTTCCAAGCCTGTTGGACAAGCAAAAGAAGTTTGATATTAAGCCATTAGATATCAACAGTGATAAATCAGACTTTGGAGCAGTATTACACCAGAACAGTCTTTACTTTACCAGTGCCAGAAACGGAGCCAGAAAGACCTATGGTTGGAATGAGGAGCCTTTTTTAGACATATATAAAGCGACTTATAATGTAGATGGTACTATTACCAATGCAGAACCGGTAGGAGATTTAAACTCTAAATGGCACGACGGACCTTCGTCACTGAGTGCAGACGGAAACACGATTTATTTTTCAAGTGAAAGTTTCAAAGAAAAAGGAGGCTTTGAAAAAGATAAATCGATTAACGCAAAACTGGGGCAGGTTAACCTGTATAAAGCAACATACAGCAATGGAAAATGGTCAAATATCACCCAGTTACCCTTTAACAGTAATACATATTCTACAGGCAATCCGGCATTGAGCAAAGATGGTAAGACCCTGTATTTTGCCTCAAACAGACCGGGCAGTATCGGAGGAACAGATATCTGGAAAGTTTCGGTTAACGCAGACGGTACGTACGGAGAGCCACAGAACCTTGGTCCGAAAGTAAACACGGAAGGCGAGGAGAATTTTCCATTTATTACCGATGACAACAAGACGCTTTATTTTGCGTCTAATGGGCGACAAGGTTTTGGAGGATTAGATGTTTTTGCATATGATTTAGCCAAAGGCGAATCAACCAACTTAGGCAAGCCGGTAAACAGTGAGAAAGATGATTTTGCCTTTACGCTCAATGCAGAGAAGAACATCGGATTTTTATCAACTAACCGTACCGGGGTAGATAATATCTATTTAGCCACTCCGGTTTGTGGGGTAGAGGTAATTACAGTAGTGAGTGATGCCAAAACAGGCAAAGTGCTCTCAAATGCCAAAGTAGCCATTGTGGATGAGAAGAAGAATGTGATTGCTACAGAAACAACAGGAGCCAATGGCGAGGTGGCTTATTATGTAGAGTGTAACAAAGCCTATACGATACAAGCCTCCAAAGACGGTTATGAGAGCAATACTTTCCCGGTAGCTGCCAGCAAAGGTGAGTCAAGAAAGGTGGAAGCAGCCCTAAGCCCGATAGATGTGATTGTAACGGATAAGGAAGTCGTCTTAAATTCGATATTCTTTGAGTTCAACAAGAGCAACATTACCCAGGAGGGAGCCTTCGAGCTGGACAAACTGGTTCAGGTGTTAAAGAACAACAAGAACATGGTAATCTTAGTTAAAGCCCATACCGATAACAGAGGAAGTGATGCTTACAACTTGCGGTTATCAGATGCAAGAGCAAAATCGACAGTTCAGTACATTTTGTCTAAGGGCATCTCGAAAGAGCAGATCTCAGGCAAAGGAATGGGCGAATCTGAGCCGAAGGTTGATTGCAAAGCATCTTGTACGGAAGAGCAACATGCAGAGAACAGACGAAGTGAGTTCTTGATTGTGAAGAAGTAACAAACGTTTCTGAACACAAACAACAAACAAAGCATAAATCAAACCCCCGTTCTTAATTTAGAGCGGGGTTTTTTATTTCAATCATATCCATTAAATTCAATTGGAATTTTAGCATATTAAGAATCACTAAATCAGTGATCGGTTAAGTGTATAAAGATCTGTTTTTAGCTTGTTTTTTAACGTTTATGGGTTTTATGAACCTTATTTTTTGAATTTTCCACATAATAGTATTCACAACAGACATGAAGTCCTTTTAGATTAACCAAACCAACAGGCGTCTCATTACGCTGGATTTATTTTCATAAGTGATCATATAATCATTTAAATGATTTTTAAGGCTGCTTTTTAAGCGAACTTGTAACTTTCCTAACAATAAGATAAGAAAGCTATAATGAGCCTTTAAATGATTGTTTGGTGATAGAGAGAATGTAGGTGTTAGGTGTTTGGTTTTGTTTTCTGGTTTAACTGTAATGAATTCTCAAGGAGATCTTTTTTAAAATTTTGTATGAAAAGCTAAGGGCACAGTTTTTTAATAGATTTCTGTTGTTTACGCCATAAAAAAAAGCGGAACAAATTTGTTCCGCTTTCGTATCAATTAATTTTATTATCTGATTTAGTTGATAACAATGTTATCTATCTGCATGGTAGTAGTAACTCCTCCGCCGGCACCAACATATTCAAAGATAAAGAAACCATTACCGGTTACTGACGCTGGAATAGTATAGTTACCGCTGTTGGTAAAGTTAGTTGGGTATCCTGAAGGTAGTCCGGGAGAAATGGTGAAATTAGAAGTAATATCAACTAATGTAGCATCGTTTATATTTCCGCCCGCTACGTAGTCGGTAGAATAATATACTTTTAAGACAGAACCGTTAACAAAACCAGCTTTAGTCTGGAAAGATAGCGTGTTTGCCGCAGTCATATTAACAGGAACAATAAATAACGATCTGTTGTTTTCCGGAGTTCCTCCAAATGAAGTCATTTGGATGTATTTGTTATTACTAAAAGAAGTGGTCGCCCAATAACGACTTCCAACGGCAGCATCATTAATATATGAAGGAAACGTTCTGTTTGCAGGACTGGTTGTAGAATAACTTTCAAAGTTTTCATTCAGGGTTGATAAAAAGATAATATTGTCTCCAACAATTGGCGGAGCAAAATCAATTTCAAAACGAGGATTGGTTAGCTGCACATCATCAATTGTTCTGGCAATAAACTGGTAATCTGAACCAAATTTGGTCATCACACCTCTGATTTTTCCGCTTTCACCCGGAACAACGGTTCCGGCATAATTTGCAAAGCTGCTCGTTCTGAAAATGACAGTATTTCCGTTTAAATCGGTTACCAAATGATTGGTAGCACCACCAATAACATTATTCGGGTCATAATAGGTAGATCCAACAGCAGCATCTAAGAACTGAACATTATCCAGTTCAATTAACGTATTGATGTTTGCGTCTTGTTTTGCTTCGTTTATGGTTAATGTTCTTACTAACTCAGCTTCGTTTTTAACCTCACAGGATCTAAGTACAATATTTCCATAGGTAGACGGAGAGATTCTTCCTACTGAGGCAACCCCGCTGGAATTTAAAAATAAATCACCAATAATTAATGAACCGTTTGTGATGTTAAAATACTTTGAATTTAATTTAACATACACTTTTCTTCCCGGTTCATAAATTGTAAACATACTGGTTTGATCAATAGGAATACTGAAACCCAGCGGAGGAGTGCTTTCTGTTCCTATTGTTTGAAGTGATAAACTTTTGAAAAAGTTACCACCTCTGTCTGAAGAAACAACATAGGCTTCCAAGATGTCATCATTAACCACATTTACAGGGAACTGTGCAATCGTAGCAGAAGCCATATCATATACATCCTGAACGGTTTTGTTGACCGTTAAGTTTGGATCGTTGCACTCAAAATTCGGAATAGCATAATCATCATCATTAACACAACTGAAAACAGCCAGTGAAGCGAAGATTAAAAGAGATGTTTTTAAAAAATTTGTTTTCATAATATATCTTTTCTATAGATTTTTTTAAAAGTTAAAATAAAGGTTTACGAAATATGTTCTTCCGTAACCGTAAAAATATTTTGGACCAAAAGATCTTGTGCCGCCTGCATAATCCTGTTGAACCTGAGAATAGTTTGCATTACGTCCCTGTTCAAATCCTCCGGTAATGTACTGAACATCAAACACATTGTTGATGCTGGCAAAAAAGCCGACCGTATTTCTGTTTTTACGGCTTACTCTCCATGATTTTCCTCCAACCAAATTTACTAAATAAAACGAATCAAATTTCTCTTGCTTTAAATATTGTCTGGCTAAATCCGGATCAATATTATCAAAAGGAAGATCATCAATAAAAATCTGATCATCATTAAAAAAATTATCCGTTCTCATAATAGCAGAAATGTCCATGTAATTATCTGCAAGATAATTCACATTTGCTCCAATCCACCAAAATTTAGGATCTCTGTATTCCAAGCCTAATGAATACGCTTGCTGTGGTGTTCCGGGTTGCTTGTAGTCCTTTAATGTAGCTTTTCCATAGTCAATTGTTCTTCGAACATTATCTACATTCAATGCTACATTCGGATTGCTGTCATAGGTGTATTGACCGTAAGCTGCAGCTCCTGTTGCTTTAATGGTCGGAGTAATCTGGTATTCTAAACCTAATTCAAGCCCCATGTTTTTCTTGTCAAGCCCTGTTACAATTTCTGCCACAAAAGCATTTCCGTTACCGGAAGCTAACTGTCCGGTATCATCCACGACACCTAAACCTTCGGCAAAAAAGAAACCAACTTCAGTTGCGTCCTGAATTTTAGAGTAGTAACCGGTTAACCGTGCCTTTAATTTTGGAGCTCTGATGATGTAACTTACATCTCCTCCGGAAATAGTTTCACTCGTTAAACCATTAACGATTTGATTGTTTAAACGGGCGTTAGGAAACGTATTTCGGATTGTCGGAGCCTTAGTCATATAAACAGCGTTTATGTCAAACAAATGACGTCCTGTTAGTTTATAAGTCATCCCTCCTTTGAATCCGAAATTATCAAACTCAACTTTTCTGCTTTTTCCAAATGAATTTTCCGGATAAATTCCATTTCGATATAATCCCTCTCTTTGGTATTCATTTCTGGAGTAAGATTGCGACAGGTAAAAATCTACTTTGCTGTAACTAAATTTAAATTGAGTAAAAGCATCAATGGAAGTCGCTAAAATATTGTAGTTATAACCATATTTATCACCTTCTCTGACTAACCTGCCAGGATTGTTTAAATCCGGTTGAGACTGACTTCCTGAAAAGAAAGGATCGATGTCTCTATAATATAACCCCCCTAGCAAGTCCAATAGATTTTGGAAATTATTAGATTTTAAATTTCGGTAGGCAGCACTCGCATTAAGCACAATGTTATCGTTCAATTGCGTATTTAAAATAGAGTTTACCGTTAACAAATCATCATCGGTTCTGTCTTCATATAAAACATAAACACTTTCACTTGGCGTTCTTCCGATAAAATTGCCATTCGCATCAGTTATCGGTGTAGAGTTAGCTTCATACATGGCCTGCCAGTTAATTTGGCTGTTGGCTAAAAATCTCTCCCGGATTCTTGCTGCTTCATCAAAGTTAGGTGTCCAAGTTGGAACACCGTCAACAAAAGTGTGAAGGGTTGTATAATAACTGGGAAGATTTCTGTAATAGGTAGGATCCGGATTGGTCACGTTATTGAAATCCAATCGGCTGTTCCCTATTTTCCCGGTTTGATAAGCAATATTTGTATTTAAATTAGTTCTATTGTTTATTTTCCAATAATGCCCCAAAATAGCCATCGGCTCTACTAAATCCTTATCCCTTGAGTTTCTTTTTTTACCATTTTGCCACCCCCAATATGAGTTGTATTCAATGCCCATTAAATCATTAACTTCTTTTGTGTTTGGCGAATTTTTTCCACGGCTGTTTTCAGCATAAATGGTGGTTAAATTAATGCTGTGTTTGCTGTTAATTCGTTTTTCTACACTACCAAAAAAGGAATTGGCAGAATAGTCAGTTCCTTCAAAATACCCTTCTTGTGCCCATCTTCTTCCGGCTGAAAGAACATATGCCCAACCGTTTTTATTCATTCCTGAGGCGTGGGTTCCCATCATTCTCCAACTGTAATTGGTGTTTGTCCCGGAAAAGGAAATTCTTGAACCCGGCCTGAATATTGAAGCTCTTGTATTAATTTCCTGAGTTCCTAAGATCCCGCCGAACGTATAATCTGATGGGGCTAAACCGTTAGTAAATTCTTGATTTCTGGTGGCATCGTTCAATCCTCCCCAGTTACCCCATTGCGGTCTTCCGTCATACATTTTGTTCATCATTACCCCATTTATCATGGTAGCACCGTATTCGTTGTCCAGACCTCTCACTCTAAAACGAGCCTGACCGAAGTTGAATGCAGATGCTTGCAGAAAGGCATCACGGGTAGCCTGTAATAACCCTGCGGTACTTTCAGAGCCGCTGTTGTCGTCACCAAGGTCATTTTCGGTAATTGTAATTAAACTCAGTTGTTGTTCAGAAGTAATATCTTCTTCAAGAACAATATTGCCTAAGTCTAAAAGCTGACCGCCAACTGTATTAATTGTTAAAAGCTGAGGCGAGTAACCTTCACTTTTGACCTCAAGAAGCTGACTTCCTAACGGAACATCTTCCAAAACAAAAACACCGTCAAAAGAAGTTAACTTCATTAAGCTTGTGTTTTGAATGTTTACAATCACACTTTGCAATGGTTTCTGTGTCTTAGAGTCAACCACTTTACCCGTCACCTTGGCCGGATTCTGTGCCATTCCCAAAAACACTTGCATCACAAGTAAAATACTAAAAACAAGTTTTTTCATAAATAAATTAAAATTAATTTTCCCCACTGTTAAGTTAATTATTTCTTAACAGCCTGCAAATGTACATCTTTTAATAATATTATTTACTTTTGGTGCGAAGTTTGTATCAAACTTGATAGTAATTTAATATACAATTTATGAAAATTAAACATTTAATTGCCGCTTTTATTGTGATTTATTCAATAAATCAGGCTGTTGCACAAGACAAAAAGTTCAAAGTTCACACGGTTGCCTTTTACAACTTAGAGAATCTTTTTGACACAAAAGATGACGAAGGAGTAAATGATTCAGAATATACACCGGCAAACGGATGGACTAAAGAAAAATATCAACAAAAGCTAAGAAATCTTGAAAGAGTAATTTCTGAGATCGGCACCAGCGAACAACAAACCAATTCTCCCGTAATTCTTGGCGTATGTGAAATTGAAAACAGAGGTGTTTTGGAAGATTTGGTACAAATGCCAAAATTAGCGGCAAAAGATTACGGTATTGTTCACTATGATTCTCCGGACGGAAGAGGTATCGATACGGGGTTTCTCTATCAGAAGAAACATTTTACACCAACCAGCTCGGCAAACATCCCTTTAATTATATACAATATTGACGGAAGCGGGAAAAGAGTGTATACCCGTGACCAACTATTAGTGTCGGGTTACCTGGACGGCGAAGAGATGCACTTTATTGTAAACCACTGGCCATCCCGTTCAGGTGGTGAAAAAAGAAGTAGCCCTTACCGGGAAGCAGCCGGGGCATTGAACAGAAAAATCATCGATTCTCTTCAGAAAATTAATCCGGATGCCAAAGTAATCACCATGGGCGATTTAAATGATGGTCCATATAACAAAAGCGTTAAAAAATTCCTGGGAGCTAAAGCTAAAAAAGAAGATGTAAAACCTGGGGAGATATACAATCCGATGGAAGAAATGTCTAATAGAGGAATCGGTTCGCTGGCCTACCGTGACGCATGGGATTTGTTTGACCAGATGATGTTTACCGAACCGTTTCTTCGCAAAGATTACGACTCATTCCGTTTTTGGAAAGCAGGCGTTTTCAACAAACCTTATTTAGTGCAAACCACAGGTCAATATAAAGGTTATCCGTTGCGAAACTCTCCGGCAGAACCCGGTTTTAGTGACCACTTTGCAGTATATGCTTACCTAATCAAAGAAGTAAAATAAATTCTAAAGCCGATTCAGTTCGGCTTTTTTTATTTCGTAAATTTACATTTCAAAATATAAAACCATGGCTATCCAAAAACCATTCAATCTCAACCAGTGGATTGAAGAAAACCGTCACCTACTCAAACCACCCGTTGGAAACAAAAATATGTATGTAGATTCAGGCGATTATATTGTCATGATTGTAGCCGGACCCAATGCCCGAAAGGATTATCATTACAACGAAACCGAAGAATTGTTTTATCAGCTGGAAGGAAACATCACGGTTTATGTGCAAGATAACGGATCGAAAGTCGCCATGCAACTGGGGCCCGGTGATATGTTTTTATTGCCCGCCAAAACACCTCATTCACCCGTGCGAGAAGAAAATTCAATCGGATTGGTAGTCGAACGAAAAAGAGCCGGACAAGACATTCCCGACGGATTACTCTGGTTTTGCGACAACTGCAACAACAAATTATACGAAGTATATTTTGAACTCAAAGACATTGAAAAAGATTTCTTAGGCCATTTTCAACACTTTTATCATTCCAAAGAACTCCGAACCTGCCAAAATTGCGGCACCATTATGGAAACCGATCCGCGTTTTGTCACCAAATAATTAAATCTGCGAATCAGCGGCGAAAAAAATAGCCACTGATTCGCAGATTTTTTTAAAATAATTTTGTATTTAACAGACATTTCCTGTTCTCCGTTGCCCTAAGTTCCGATAGCTATCGGAATCTTTGGTCGCTTTGGTTAAACAAGAAAAATCAGTTTTTGCCGCACTAGGCTTTCCACTATCATCGGGGCTGCAATTCGCTGCTCCACAACAAAATCAGTTTTCCAAAACAAAAAAAATCGGTATCTTCGCAAAAAATATAACAAAAACCTTTAAAAAAGTTATAATGTCAACCATCGCACAACAATTCGGCATGACCGAAGCCCTAGAAATATTAGGCATCAAACCTGTCAACGAAGGAACTTCTACCGGAAACAATCATTTTTCAAACGGTGAACTTATAGAAAGTTATTCACCCGTAGACGGCCGGTTAATTGCCAAAGTAAAAACCACCACAGCTGCCGATTACGAAAAAGTAATGCAAACGGCAACTGAAGCCTTCAAAACCTTTCGTTTAATGCCGGCTCCCAAACGAGGTGAAATTGTTCGTCAGTTTGGTGAAAAACTAAGAAAATACAAAGAACCGCTCGGGAAATTGGTTTCCTACGAAATGGGGAAATCGCTTCAGGAAGGGTATGGCGAAGTGCAGGAAATGATAGATATTTGCGATTTTGCCGTTGGATTATCCCGTCAATTACACGGTTTAACCATGCATTCCGAACGTCCCGGACACAGGATGTACGAGCAATACCACCCGCTTGGCGTAGTTGGCATCATTTCTGCCTTTAACTTTCCGGTAGCCGTTTGGTCGTGGAATACGGCTTTAGCCTGGATTTGTGGTGACGTTTGCGTTTGGAAACCATCCGAAAAAACACCGCTTTGTGGCGTGGCGTGTCAAAACATCATTGCGGAAGTGTTAAAAGAAAATAACCTTCCGGAAGGAATCTCGTGTTTAATTAACGGTGATTACAAAATAGGCGAATTGATGACGCATGACAAACGGGTTCCGTTAGTTTCAGCAACCGGTTCTACCCGAATGGGTAAAATTGTGGCTCAGGCTTGTGCTGCTCGTTTGGGCAATTCATTGCTCGAATTAGGCGGAAACAATGCCATAATCGTTACGCCTGATGCCGATATTAAAATGACCGTCATCGGAGCCGTTTTCGGAGCAGTGGGAACTGCCGGACAACGGTGTACTTCTACCCGAAGATTAATTATTCACGAAAGCATCTATGACAAAGTAAAAGAGGCATTGGTAAGTGCATACAAGCAATTACGCATCGGAAATCCATTAGATCAGAACAACCACGTGGGACCACTTATTGATGTTCACGCTGTTGAATTATACAAAAAGGCCTTGGAAAGAGTAGTGGCCGAAGGCGGGAATGTCATTGTTGAAGGCGGCGTTTTATCGGGAGAAGGTTATGAAAGCGGTTGCTATGTAAAACCAGCGATTGCAGAAGCAGAAAATCATTTTGAAATCGTTCAGCATGAAACGTTTGCCCCGGTGTTATATTTATTAAAATATTCAGGTGATGTGCACAATGCCATCGAAATTCAAAATGGTGTTGCCCAAGGACTATCTTCAGCGATTATGACCAACAATTTGCGTGAAGCAGAAGCCTTCCTGTCACATGCCGGTTCCGATTGCGGAATTGCCAACGTAAACATCGGAACGTCAGGTGCCGAAATCGGGGGAGCTTTTGGTGGAGAAAAAGAAACCGGCGGCGGTCGTGAATCAGGTTCCGATGCCTGGAAAGTATATATGCGAAGACAAACGAATACAATCAATTATACTACCAGTTTACCATTGGCACAAGGAATTAAATTTGATTTGTAGTTTAAGAGAATAGAAATAAGAACATAGAGAAAAGAAAACCCTGCAAATTTTATTAATTGCAGGGTTTTTTTACGCAACTTTTTCATTGTTTACGCATCTAATTTAAAACCTGAAAAATAAACAATGAAAAAGATTCTTTTGCTATTGGCTTGTACACCATTTTTACTTGCAACTACTTGCGATCGTGAAAATGATGACGAGATAAATTGTACTTTAGAGGCAGTAGCTGGTCTGAATGTAACTGTTAGAGATGCTGTTACAAACGAATTATTATCAACAGGAGTTACAGTAACGGCTCAAGACGGAACATACACAGAAACGTTAGAAGAATTTCCAAACAATGAAACAACTCTCTTTAGTGGAGCTTGGGAACGTGTTGGAACGTATGTGGTAACCGTTTCTAAAGAAGGTTATCAAACCTTTACTTCAGAACCTGTTGTGGTAACGGCAGATGTTTGCCATGTTATTCCACAACAATTAACAGCGGAACTGCAACCCAATTAAGACATGTTTGATTTTGTTTTATAAACGAAAAACCCTGTTAATCTTTTGATTTAGCAGGGTTTTTCAATTACGGTATTTTCCAATTGTCACATTATTTTGTCTTTTTCACATATTGCGTCAAAATCACAATATACTGACCTTCCACACGACCTTCAATTTGATCGGCATTGTCCCAAACCAATTTAATGTTATGTACGGCTGCACCGCGTTTGGCGGTAAAATTGGCTCCTTTAACATCCAGGTCTTTTATCAGAACGACCGAATCACCATCCTTTAAGATGTTGCCATTGGAATCTTTGTGGATAATTTTCCCGTCATCATCATCGCCTTCACCGGTATATTCAGCCCATTCCAAAGCTTCATCGTCCAGATACATCATGTCGAGCAGGTCGTGATTTTTAAGTCGGGTTAACATTCTCCAGGATACAATCTGTACTGGTAAATGCTCGCTCCACATGCTTTCATTCAAACCCCTCCAATCATCCGGATTGGTAGTTTCCGGATTTTCAAGCTGGGTTTTTAAAAGGTTAGCGATTAAAAGACTGTTTTCTAAACTTTCTTCGGTTCTGGGAGCAACGGTATAAACCACTAAATCTTCTTCAGAACCGCTTATTTCACATTTAAAACCGCTGCGTTCTTTTAATTTTTTTTCGGTTACACTCATTATAAATTAAAACAAGCACCAATGTTGAATTGGAATTGATTATTTAGTTTATCATACCCCACAATGTTGTTATCGTATTTTGCAATGGGGAAACCGATTTCAGAAAACACACCAAATCCTTCTGAAAAGAAATAACGGAAACCGGCATGACCGCCAAAATTTCTTAAACCTAAATTTAAACCCGGATAAACGTCCATCGTAGAAGGCAGGCCTATTACGCTCCCAAGGTTAGCATTAAAACGGGCTTTTAAATCAAATCTGTCTTCAAACTTGGCTCCACTGACTCCCGCAGGCTCATCAACACCCAAAAGGTATCCTGTTTGTACACCAACGGACATGTTTTCGCCTATTCCATGGTCATAAAACAAAACAATTCCGGTTCCGTGGTCCTGAATATTGGCCCCAACCTGAAATTTTTGATCTCCTTTTCCGCTATACGCTTGTGCATTAGCTAAGAAACCACTCAAAATCAATCCAAATGTAAATAGTTTTTTCATATGTAGATAATTATTGTTTTTTTATAAGCTGGATGGATTCGCTTTATTTTTTAATTATTGTTTGCTTACACAAACTTCTTGTTATTTGCGATTTTATCGTTAAAAATTTTTCACAAAGGTAAACATTTCTGTTTTAACAGAAAACTACTAATTTCTGCCTTTTTCGTTAGGGTAAAGTTGGGTTAAAGGTTCGCTTTGCCAGTAGTTTTTGGTCTCTATATCCAAAATGGTCAATGGTCCGTAAAAAGCGGCTCCGGTATCAATATTCCAGACACAGGCTTTGTTAACCGGAACGGTTTTGCTGATTCGTGTAGTGGGAGTATGACCGATATAAATTTCCTGATAAAAAGTGAATCGTTTGGGGTAGTAAGGACTCTCTTTGGTTAACTCCGGATTTAAAGAAAGAGCCGTTTCCCACAATGTTCTGTCCCAGTAAAATAAACGGGGATAATACTCATAAGCAATTCCGTTTACATTTGTAAATCCGGCATGAATGAATAGCCGGTTCTGATCGTCTAAGTAATAATCTTTTAAGCGGTTTTCTAAAAAATCAATGTGCTCAGACCGGGTGGCATCAGAAATGGTTTTATAAGCATCAATGGTCGATTGTCCGCCGTGTTTGAACCATTCCTGATTATAATCGTTTGTTTTTAAATAATTGAGTAATAATTCGTCGTGATTACCCCGGATAAAAATGCAGTTTTGATTTTTTTCCAATTCAATTAAAAAATCCAGTACCTGAGGAGATTCACTCCAGCCGTCTACATAATCGCCCAGGAAAATTAACGTATCATTCCGAGCGACCCGGCTTCTTTCGAGTACCTGATGCAAAGCCCGGAGACCACCGTGGATATCGCCTATTACAAATGTTTTAGTCATTACTTCTGTCATATTTCACTTTTCTCAAAATCCGCATGGTTTCTTTAAAGTTGATAAAAACCATAGGGTTTTCTACTGTTTTCAGCAGTAGTTTGGCATCAATTAATTTTTGTTTGGCTTCTTCAAATCCGTTTAAATAACAAATCATCAGCGTAGAAGGCAAATTTAGTAAATCCCGTTTTTCATTCTCCGACAAAGCGGTTCCTTTTTGTAGTTTTTGTAACAATGTCAAATTGGAATTGTAGATGTGAAACATCATTTTTCGGTTGTATTGGGGGGGGTCAAACAGAAACTCATTTTCAATTTTATAATAGCCGTTATCAAAAAAAGTCAAGGTTTGTTTTTCTAACGGATAATAGCTCGTTTTGTCATTTAGACCCAGCGGAACATATTCGGTAATGGAAAAAGTCTTGTCATCATAGGTTATCGAAACTTCATCAAAGGCAGAATAAAATAGTTTGACCTGTTCGTTAATCAGCTCAATGTCAACCCTGGAATAAAAAACTTTATCACGAACCTTCTTTTTGTTTCCGGCCCAGCAAACCACGAAGAGTTCTTTAAAAACAGAATAGTTGGCAATCATGTCTTTGTGACGGTTATTCATAAAATCCAAAACACCTTCCAGCGTGTAGGAAATGCTGTTTCGCGAATTATTTTCAATGCCAATCACCGTTTCGGTATTCATTTTAGAGAATGGAATTTTTTCTTCTGTCGGAATTGAATTACTACCTCTTCTGACAAAAACAGTTCCGGCAGAAATCATGTGAATTCCTTTTTTAAAAGAGGAAATCTTGCTGTTGGGTTTAATAGTCACCAGGCCCACGACCTTGTCTTTGGGCAGATTTGGAAACGGTACGTTTTCGTATTGAATTTTAGGGGGGTTTTCTAAAAATGCATTCACCAGGTTTTGAATCCGGCTGTCATCAAAAAAATCATCCCCTACAATCTCATTGTCCTGGTCTTCTACTCCTACGACGATATAAGAATTGTTTGAGGGATTAGAATTGGATAACGCACAAATGTGTTTTAAAAATTTTGCTTTCCCTTCTTTGGTATGCAGATTTAACTGACGTTTTTTGTCATAAAAACTACTCTCATCGTTGTGAGCTAAAAGATTTTTGATAAGAAGACGTTTGTTGATCATTTTTTTAGTTTTCAGTCGCAGTCGCAGTTTTCAGTGATATTAATAGTTTAAAAACTATTTCAGCGACTGAAAACTGCGACTGAAAACTTTTTTAAGGCACTTTATTCCCCATACTTTCTGTCCAGATTTCAAACCAGTCTTCTTTGTCTAAAATTAGCTCAGCAGCTTTTTGTAATTGTTGAATCCTGGCCACATTAACTGTTCCGGCAACCGGAATTACTTTAGAAGGGTGTTGCATAATCCAGGCCAGTAAAATGATATCGGCTCCGTAATGATATTTTTCAACCAACCGGGCTAATAATTTTTTTAATCGTCTGGTTTGCTCCGTGTCTTCTCTAAAAATTGTTCCCAGCGGATTCCATGCCATCGGACGAATGTTGTGCATTTGCATGTGGTCTAAACTTCCGTCCAGCATCGGTTCAAAATGCGTGACCGAAAACTGGATCTGGTTATAGGAAACGTTTGTTTTTTGCTGAATTAAATCTGTTTGAGAAGAGGTGAAATTAGACAATCCGAAGTCTATAATTTTACCGTCCTTTTTTAGTTTTTCAATGGCTTCGGCAATTTCATCGGCTTGCATCAATGGGCTAGGTCTATGTAAAAGATAAACATCCAGATAATCAGTTTGCAGGTTTTTTAACGAATTTTCTGCCGACCAGATGATATACTCTTTTGAATAATCATAGTGTTTGATTCTGTTTTGCCGGTTTTCTGAAACATACTGAATACCGCATTTAGAAACCAGCTGAATTTTTGAACGGTCAGTTTTACTTTTCCTGAAACCCTCGCCAAAAGTAGCTTCTGTGGTATAACCTCCGTAAATATCAGCATGATCAAAAGTGGTTATTTTGTTTTCTAAACAAACAAGGATGAGATTCGCCATTTCATTTGCACTCAGATTTTTGTCCCAAACACCCCAGTTCATGGTTCCTGCCACAATAGGCGATAATGTAGTTTTCATGTTTTTAATTTTTATGGTAACTAAGTCATGGACAATAGTTATGGGGTAATTTTAACCTGAAACCTGAAACCGGAAACTTTCAAACCCGTAACTATTCCCAAATCGGTCTTAAAATTATAAAAACTAAATCACAAATCACTCTTAAAACCTATGATTTCAAAGAAGTTTTAACGCTATGTTAACATCTTGAAAGGAATAAAATTTTCAATTTGCAATGTTAAATTTAAGATGCTAATTTCGAGCCCTCAAAACAGGAATTATGGAAGAAAATACAACTACGCTGGATATCAGAGCGATTAATGAAAAAATTGAAAGAGAAAGTGCTTTTATCGACCTGCTTACGTATGAAATGAACAAAGTCATAGTGGGTCAGAAACACATGGTAGAACGGTTATTGATTGGTCTTTTGGGACAAGGACATATTTTGTTGGAAGGCGTTCCGGGTTTGGCCAAAACATTAGCGATTAACACCTTGTCACAAGCGGTACAAGGTTCTTTTAGCCGTGTCCAGTTTACCCCGGATTTATTGCCTGCTGATGTGGTGGGAACCATGATTTACAACATCAAGCAGAATGAATTTTCCATCAAAAAGGGACCTATTTTTGCCAATTTTGTCCTGGCGGATGAGATTAACCGGGCTCCGGCCAAAGTGCAGTCGGCTTTGTTAGAGGCCATGCAGGAAAAGCAAGTAACGATTGGTGATACAACATTTAAGTTAGACAAGCCCTTTTTGGTTTTGGCCACACAAAACCCGATTGAACAGGAAGGAACTTACCCCTTACCTGAAGCACAAGTCGATCGTTTTATGTTGAAAACCGTGATTGAATATCCCAAGATGGAAGATGAGCGATTGGTGATTCGTCAAAATTTAAAAGGAAGTTTTGAAAAAGTAAATCCGGTTATTTCAATAGATCAGATTCTTCGGGCTCAACAAGCCGTTCGTGAGGTATATATGGATGAGAAAATCGAAAAATATATTTTAGATATCATTTTTGCAACGCGTTTCCCTGAAAAATATAAATTGGAAAGTTTAAAACCGTTAATCAGTTTCGGATCATCACCTCGCGGAAGCATTAATCTGGCTACAGCGGCAAAATGTTATGCGTTTATCAAACGTCGCGGCTATGTGATTCCGGAAGATGTTCGAGCGGTTGTTCACGATGTATTGCGTCACCGAATCGGCGTTACGTATGAAGCCGAAGCGGAAAACATTACTTCGGTTGAAATCATCAACAAAATTGTGAACGAGATTGAGGTACCTTAAATTTTAGTTGACAGTTATCCGTTATCAGTTGGCAGTTATTCGGCTAAACTGATAACCAACAACCGACAACCGACAACTGAAAAAAATGGAAACAAAAGAGCTACTCAAAAAAGTACGAAAAATAGAAATCAAAACCCGACGATTGAGCGATCATATCTTTTCGGGAGAATACCATACGTCGTTCAAAGGGCGGGGGATGACTTTTTCAGAAGTGCGTCAGTACCAGTTTGGTGATGATGTTCGTGCCATTGACTGGAATGTAACGGCACGTTACAACGAACCGTATATCAAGGTTTTTGAAGAAGAGAGAGAGTTAACCATGATGTTGATGGTGGATATTTCCGGTTCTGAAAGTTTTGGTACAAAAAACCAGTTAAAAAGTGAAATTGTTACTGAAATTGCAGCAACCATGGCTTTTTCGGCCACTCAAAACAACGATAAAATTGGTCTGATTTTGTTTTCCGATGAAATTGAGCTTTATATTCCGCCCAAAAAAGGGAAATCACATGTACTGCGAATTATTCGTGAGTTGATTGAGTTTAAGCCCAAAAGCAATAAAACAAATATTTCCAATGCATTGAAATTTTTGTCGAGTGTGATGAAAAAGAAGGCCATCGTATTTTTTATATCCGATTTTATTACGGATGATAACTATGAGCACACCTTAAAAATTGCCGGCAAAAAACACGATATTACCGGAATTCGTGTGTATGATATTCGTGAAGAAAAAATACCAAATGTCGGAATGGTTAATATGTTGGATGCCGAAACAGGCGAAACCATGCTGGTGAATACCAATTCAAAATCTATCCGGATGGAATATGAAAAATATTATCATGAGAAAATTACTTTTTTCAAAGAAACTTTTTCAAAATGTGGTTCAGGAGTTGTAAACACAAGGGTTGACGAAAGTTATGTAACCAAATTGTTAGGCTATTTTAAATCCAGGTAATCATTGATAAATTTCGGGCTTACGTTTGTAAATTGCGATGAAACATAAAATGAAAATAAAATTATATATAGTATTTCTTCTTTTTTCAACGGTTGTTTTTGCTCAACAGAAAAGAGTAACCACTTCGGTTGACAGCACCAAAGTTAAAATTGGAGCACAAATCAATTTAACCTTTAAAACAACGGTCGATACACTTTCAAAAGTGGCTTTTCCCGAAGGCAAATTGTTTGGAAGTTTAGAAGTTTTAGAAAGTTATCCCACCGATACCATTAAAGAAAACGACAAGTATCAGCTCATCAAAAAATATGGTTTAACGCAGTTTGATACAGGAAGATTTACCATACCGTCTTTACCGGTAATCATTAATTCAAAGCCTTATGTAACGGATAGTGTATTGGTAGAAATTCTTCCGGTGGTGGTCGATACCTTGAAGCAACACATGTATGATATCAAAGACATTTCTACTGTTCCGGATGATTATTCCGATTGGTGGGTTTATTTGTTGATTTTATTAGGAATTGCCGCAACCGGCTACTTAATTTATTATTTGATTAAGAAAAATAAAAAACCGGCAGAAGAAGAAATTATTTATGCTTCTCCTATTGAAAAAGCAACGGCACATTTAAAAACACTGGAAAAAAAGAGTTTGGTAGAACGGGGGGAAGTCAAAGAATATTATTCTGAGCTGACCGATATTGCACGGACTTATATTGAAGAAGCTGTTGAAATTCCGGCAATGGAAAGCACCACAGACGAATTGATTGCTGCTTTTAAAATTGCAATTGTAAAAAAGAAACTTTCTCTCACAGAAGAAACCATTAAAAACCTGGAAAAGGTTCTAAAACAAGCCGATTTAGTAAAATTTGCCAAATCAAAACCACTGGAGTTTGAAATTGCAGATGATAAGATAAAGATCGAAAAAACCATTTATAAAATTCATCAATCCATTCCGGAGGAGGTTGAAGAAGAAGAACTGGAAGATAATGATCTCAATAAAGCAAAAATTTTAAAACGGAAAAAAGCAAAACAAAGAGCCGTTGTAATCTTTTCTGCGGTGATTGTCCTTTTTGTCTCGTTAGGCATTTTAGTTGCAGTAAAAGGTTTCGATTATTTGAAAGATACGTTAATTGGTCATCCGTCTAAAGAGTTATTAGAAGGCGAGTGGGTGTCAAGTCAATATGGAAATCCGGCCATTAGAATAGAAACACCGAAAGTGCTTAAACGAATGGATGTTTCCAAATTAATGAGCGGACAGCAGCAGCAGATGGCAGACATGCAGATGTTTGGCTATGGAGCCATGATGGATCATTTTTACATTGCCGTTATGACCACGAAATTTAAAGAAGAGATAAAAATAGAATTGGCCCAGGCACTGGAAGGTTCACTAAAAATGATGGAAGCCAACGGTGCACAGAACATCTTGGTAAAACAGGAAGAATTTAGCACCAAAGAAGGTTTTGACGGACTGAAAGGTTACGGAACCATGGATATTTTAGATCCAATTACCAAACAAAGCAGAAAAGCCTATTACGAAGTAATCTTTTTTGGACAAGAAGGAGGACTGCAACAAATCATCGTGCTACACGAAGAAGGCGATGAAATTGCCAACGAAATTACAGAACGGATTATGAACTCGGTTGAAATTGCCAAAATTAAATAACGATGGAAAACATCACTTTTTTACATCCACAGTTTTTTTGGTTGTTCACCCTGCTTCCGGTGGCAATAGCCTGGTATATTTGGAAACGAAACAAACAAACACCCACATTAAAAGTAAGTTCATTAAAAGGATTTAAAGTAAAAAGTTCACTACTTCCAAAGTTGAAACCGTTGCTTTTTGTTATGCGAATTGCGGCATTGAGTTTTATTATTGTGGCCTTGGCCAGACCAAGAACCGTGGATATTAGCAACAAAACCAAAACCACCCGCGGTATCGATATTGTGATTGCCATTGATGTTTCCGGGAGTATGTTGGCCAAAGATTTAAAGCCAAACCGGTTGGAGTCATTAAAAAAGGTGGCGGCAAACTTTGTGAAAGACCGACCTAACGACCGTTTCGGAATTGTGGTGTATGCCGCAGAAAGTTATACTAAAACACCGGTTACAAGTGATAAATCAATTGTGATAGACGCCATTCAAAACATTAATTACGACAATGTTCTGAAAGACGGAACCGGAATCGGAATGGGGCTTGCAACTGCCGTGAACCGCTTAAAAGACAGTAAAGCCAAAAGCAGAGTTGTTATTTTGTTAACAGATGGGGTAAATAATGCCGGGTTTATTGAACCCGAAACCGCAGCAGATATTGCCAGAGAGTATGGCATTAAAGTTTATACCATTGGTATAGGAACAAACGGAATGGCAGAATTTCCGTATGCTTACGCTCCTAATGGCGGTTTTTTGTTCCGAATGATGCCGGTTGAAATAGATGAAGCATTGATGAAAAGCATTGCCCAAAAAACCGACGGAAAATATTTCAGAGCAACCAGTAACAGTAAATTACAGGAGATTTACGACGAAATTAATAAATTGGAGACCACCGAAATAGAGGAACAGAAGTTTTATAATTACGACGAAAAATTCCGTCCTCTGATTTGGATGGCCGGATTACTTTTGTTGATGGAAATTTTGTTAAGACAAACCATTTTTAGAGGTTTTATATAGTATGTATTCACAAATAGACGAAAAAATATATTTATACTTTTTAGCTGTTATTCCCATAATAGTCCTGCTTTTTTTGATTAATCTGTATTGGAAAAGAAAAAAACAACGCGAATTTGGCGATGTTGAACTGGTTAAAAAGTTAAGTCCAGAAAAATCGGTTTTTAAACCGGTTTTAAAAATCATTGTTCTACTGCTGGCATTAACTTGTCTGATCATTGCTTTGGCCAATCCAAAAATCGGGACTAAAATGGAAACCGTGAAGCGGGAAGGAATCGATGTGGTTTTTGCTATTGATGTCTCCAAAAGTATGCTGGCTGAAGACATGGCTCCTAACCGGTTGGATAAAACCAAGCAAATTGTTTCACAAATCATTAATCAGCTGGGTAGTGACCGAATCGGAATGGTGGCTTATGCCGGAAGTGCTTTTCCTGTGTTGCCCATTACAACTGATTATGGCGTAGCTAAAATGTATCTACAGGGAATGAATACCGATATGGTTTCATCACAAGGGACATCGTTGGAAGAAGCCATCAAACTATCGGCTAATTATTTTGATAAAGGCAATGCTACCAATAAATTAATTATCCTCATTTCGGATGGTGAAGATCATTCCGATGGTGTAGAAGGAGCTATTGAAGAAGCATTAAAAATAAAAGCAAAAGTAATCACCATTGGTGTGGGAACCGAAAAGGGAGGGCCCATTCCAATCAAAAGAAACGGCGTAGTCGAAAATTTTAAACGCGATCAAAACGACGAAGTTGTAGTAACCAAAATGAATCCGGAAATTCTGAAACAAATAGGAAAAAGTACCAAGGGCGGTTATGTTTACGGAGGCAACACCAAAGACGTTTTAGATTATGTTAAAAATGCTTTAGATAATATCGAAAAAACCGAATTTGAAACCACACAGGTAGCCGATTTTCAACCGCAGTTTCAATGGTTTTTAGGCATAGCTTTTGCCTTGCTGTTTATCGATGTTTTTCTGTTGGAAAGAAAAACCGGCTGGATCAGTAAGTTGAACCTATTTAATGAAAAGGAATCATGAAGCAAGTTGTTTTTTTAATTAGTTTACTGTTTTCTTTTTTTATGTCTGCTCAGGAAGAAATGAAAAAAGAAAAAGATAAAATGCTGCCCAAAGCAAATGAGGCTTTTGCCGAAAAGCAATATGCCGAAGCCGAAGCCCAATACCGCATATCCAATTCCAGAGGATTGTCGGGAGCTACCCCTTCATATAACTTAGGAAATTCTATTTACAGACAAAATCAGTTCAGCGAGTCTAAATATGCCTATTCTCAGGCGTATGAAAAGGCAACAACCAAAGAAGAAAAACACAAAGCATTGCATAATCTGGGGAATGTTTATATGAAAGAAAAACAATATGGCAAGGCTGTAGAAGCCTATAAAAATGCCTTGCGAAACAATCCTTCCGATGAGCAAACCCGTTACAATTATGCTCTGGCGAAAGAATATTTAAAAAATAATCCTGAAGACCCTCCAAAAGACAATCAGGATGACAAAAAAGACGATAAGAAGGATGACCAGAAGCAAGACAAAGGCGATGGTGATAAAGATAAAAAAGACGACAAGAAAGAGGGTGACAAAGACGAAAATAAGGGCGATAAAAAAGAAGATAAAAACGAAGGTGATCAGAAGAAAGACGAGAATCAAGGCGGTCAGCCAAAACCACAGCCTTCCGGGATTTCTAAAGAAAGTGTACAAAACCTCCTAGATGCCGTAAATAATGAAGAAAAGAAAGTACAGGAAAAAGTAAATGCCCAAAAAATAAAAGCAAAACCTGTTCAAACGGAAAAAGACTGGTAATTGAAAATGAAAAGATTAGTATTCATACTATTATTAACTTGTCAGACAATTTTTGCCCAAGTTCAATTTGAGGCCAAAGCAAGTAAAACGTCTTTGGGCTTAAATGAACGCCTACGCATTGATTTTACGATGAATGTGGATGGCGATAATTTTGAACCTCCTGCTTTTGAAGGCTTTCGGGTAATTGCCGGACCGAGTCAGCAGGTAAGCCAATCGTGGGTAAACGGAAAAAGTTCGTTCAATAAAACCTATTCCTATTTTTTGTTACCAACCCAGAAAGGAACAATCTCCATCAAACAAGCTTCGATTGAATATAACGGACAGGTGTATAAAACTACACCGATAAGTATTAAAGTTACCGATGCGGTACAGCAACCACGTGATCCTAATGACAATTCAATTTCAATTAATGATGCATTGCATTTAGTTGCCGAAGTCAGCAAGACCAATCCGTATTTGAATGAGCCGATTACCGTGGTGTATAAATTGTATTTCAGTCATAATATTGGTATTACGAATTGGAGGGAATTAGACAAACCCAAATACAACGATTTTTGGAGTCAGAATATCGACATTAAGCAGTTGGTTGCCGAAGAAGGAACGTATAACGGCGAACGATTTCGTTATGTGGTGCTTCGGAAAACAGTTTTATATCCGCAAAAATCAGGAAAACTGGAAATTGAACCACTTTCACTGGATATTGATGTTGAGCTACCGACCAACCGCAGAAATATTTTCGGTCAGGTGATGCTGACCAAGGATCATAAGCGTGTTTCTGCCGGAAGTAAAATTATCAGCGTAAAACCTCTTCCGGAAACCGGAAAACCAATTGATTTTTCAGGTGCTGTTGGTAAATTTGATTTCAAAGTTACACCCTCCAAAACCACCTTAAAAAATGGCGAAAGTATGGATCTGGAAGTCAGTGTATCCGGAACCGGAAATTTAAAATTGTTCAGCCTGCCCAAACCGGTAGTGCCAACAGCTTTAGAAATGTATGATCCGGTTCATTCCGAAAATGTGAATACACCACTAAGCGGAATGAACGGCAAAATTTCGGATAAATACACGATAATTCCGCAATTCAAAGGAAATTATACCATTAAACCGATGCCGTTTTCTTATTTCGATTTGGGAACGGGAAGCTATAAAACCATCACTTCAGATGAAATTACGATCAATGTGGCCGACGGACCTTCATCGCCTGGGAACACCACCAATCAAGACCATGCTTCGGTAGAAAAGAAAGCAGTAGCTGCTCATGACCAGTTTAAATTCATTCATCTGAAAACCAAATTGTCACAAATCAATAAAGAAGATTTCTTTGGCTCAACGATGTATTATGTTTTGTTGGGTATACCGTTTTTATTGATTCCGTTTATCATTTTATTTAAAAAGAAAAAGGAAGCTATCGATGGTGATGTGGTAGGTAATAAGCTGAAAATGAATAACAAACTGGCTAAGAGATTTTTGTCAGAAGCCAAAAAACAATTGGGTAACAAAGAACCGTTTTATGTTGCTTTGGAAAAATCGCTGCACAACTTTTTAAAGGCAAAATTAAAAATTGAAACATCTGAAATGAGTAAAGAACTCATCAGACAATTTTTAGCCGATAAAAAAGCCCAGCCGGAAACCATAGAAAAATTTATTCAAATTACCGAAAACTGCGAATTAGCCCGTTATGCACCATTTTCTGATGTGGCGATGCAACACGATTTTGACAAAGCAGCCGAAGTGATTTCGGAATTAGAAAAGCAAATTTCTTAACATCAAAACCATGAAGAATAGCATTTATTTTTTACTCTTATTAACCCAGGCTTTTTGGGCTCAGAGTGTTTTTGATAAAGGAAACGAATATTATCGGAAAGGAAATTATCAGGAAGCAGTTGCTGCATATGAAAGTATTTTAAAAGGCAAAAAAGAGTCGTGTGATTTGTATTTTAACCTGGCAAATAGCTATTATAAACTGAATCAAATTGCACCGGCGATTTATTATTATGAAAAAGCCTTATTGATAAGTCCGAATGACAAAGACATTCAAAACAACTTAAAATTTGCCCGGAACAGCACGATTGACGATATTAAAACCATCGAAAAGGTAGGTTTTGAACGGGCGTTGCGAAAGTTTACCGGATTGGTTCATTACAATACCTGGGGCTATATTTCGGTGGGATTGGCCTTTTTGTTTCTCTTGTTTTTTATGGGCTATTATTTTTCGCAAACGAGTTTAACCAAACGCATTTTCTTTTTAGGAATGTTTATTATACCGTTTTTTATTGTAGCAACTGCAGGAGCCGCTGTCTTTGAAAAAAAATTGTACCAAACCGAACGTCCCGCTATTGTTTTTGCCGATGTAGTTCCGGTAAAAAATGAACCACGTGAAAACGCTACTGATGCCTTTATACTTCACGAAGGAACCAAAGTTTTTGTACTTGAAACAGTGGACAAGTGGAAAAAAATAGAACTAACGGACGAAACAGAAGGCTGGATTTTGAGCGAAACCATTAAGGAGTTGAAGTAGTCTCCTCATATACTTTTTTCACATCGTCAATCCACTTCGTAACCATCGGCATCATAAACGCAGTGGTATCTAAAATGGGTCTGTAAAAAATAGATTTGTCTTGTTTTTCTTGAGAAATCAATTGATTATCTGCGTTTATTTTTTGAACTAAATTCAGCACGATACCAATTAACAAAGCGGTTTTTAAAACGCTGAAAATTCCACCTGCCAGTTTATTTGCCCAACCAAGAAAAGCAAAATCAGCAATTTTTGTAAAGGTTCTGGCTAAGAAGTGAACGCCAATTACCACCAAAATTAAGGTTAGTACGAAAGCTGTAATTTGAATCGTTTGCGGATTCCAACTTACAAAACCTTCTAAAAAACCTTTCACCAAATAGGAGAATTTAATCGCAAGAAAAACACCTAAAACAAACGAAATGACAGAAGCAATTTCAACAAACAAACCGTTTTTGATGCCTTGATACAATCCAATAATTAATAAAATTCCAACAACAATATCCATTTTTTCTTTTTAAACAAAAATAACAGATTTTCTTGAACCATTAAGCCTTAATGCTTCTTAATACCTTAATGGTTTTAAACTAAAAACTTATCTTTGTAAAAAAAAATGGGATTGATGGCAGAAATTATTATTCCATCTTCCCGCTTCCATCTTCCATCATGTCAAGAGATACACAATTAAAAGAACGTTGGGAAAACGTTGTCAAGATACTGTCCAATCAATTTGCCGACGGCGATGAACTCGACCTCGATGCCATCATTTATCTTATTGGCGTGCAGGAGCTGGGCAAAGTAAAACAAACCTTTAAAAAAGATGAGAAAATCAATTTGATGCACATTGCCATTTGTCGTTTGCTGGAACCATACGGCTATTACGAATTTGATTTTTTTGATAACGACGGTTGGCCGCATTACAAAGTAAAAGAAGAGCTTCCGCCCTTAAAAGCCGGCGAACAGGCCGTTTTGATGAAAGAGGCGATTGTACATTATTTTTTGGAGAGGGAGTTGATTAATTAATTCTATCTATTTTACATACGGACAAGTCACGACTTGTCCCTATCAATAAAAATTTCCTTAAATTTGCACCTTCAATGCACCAACGATGACAGACAAGATTAAAGAATACATTGCCGAAGCACAAGCTTTTCAGACCGATAACAAAGAAACCCTGGAACAATTCCGGATTAAGTTTTTAGGAAGCAAAGGGTTGTTGAAAGACTTGTTTGCCGAATTTAAAAATGTTCCCAACGAGCAGAAAAAAGAGTTTGGTCAGGTTATCAATACGTTGAAAAACACGGCCGAAGAAAAAGTAAAATCCATTCAGGAAATGTTGGAAAGCAACGAAGAATCGGTGGGTGTTTTTGGCGATTTAACCCGTCCGGGAGAACCTTTCCCGATTGGATCACGTCATCCGATTTCGTTAGTGAAAAATCAAATCATTGATATCTTTTCCAATATCGGTTTCAATGTTTCGGAAGGCCCGGAAATTGAAGACGACTGGCATAATTTCACAGCCTTAAACCTTCCGGAATATCATCCGGCCAGAGATATGCAGGATACGTTTTTTATTCAAACCAACCCTGATGTATTGCTGCGTACACATACTTCATCAGTGCAGGTGCGATATATGGAAAACAACAAACCACCGATCCGAACAATTTCTCCGGGAAGGGTTTTCCGTAATGAAGCCGTTTCTTCGCGTTCGCATTGCATTTTCCATCAGGTGGAAGGATTGTATATCGACAAAGATGTTTCGTTTGCCGATCTGAAGCAGACACTTTTATACTTCACCAAAGAAATGTTCGGGAAATCGAAAATTCGTTTGCGGCCTTCTTATTTTCCTTTTACCGAACCCAGTGCTGAGGTAGATATTTATTGGGGATTAAAAACGGAAACCGATTACCGCATCACCAAAGGAACCGGCTGGTTGGAAATCATGGGTTGCGGAATGGTTGACCCGAATGTGTTGAAAAATTGCGGCATCAATCCGGATGAGTATAACGGTTTTGCTTTTGGTATGGGAATCGAACGCATTGCCATGTTATTGTATCAAATAGGTGATATCCGCATGTTTTATGAAAATGATGTTCGTTTTTTAGAGCAATTTAAAACAAGTATATAAATCAACGTTAAACCTGATAGGTTTCCGAAACCTGTCAGGTTTAAAATCTCCATGAAATCCGATATAATCATCCCCAAAGTAGAAAATATCTTTTTAGCCGCCATTCAGGAGTGGAATGACGACTTTATGGACAATGTCTGGAATGTCTATCTCATTAATGACAGCGACTTCAAATTAGACAGCGTGATGGTGGTCTCAAAGGCGTTTGGAACGATTGATGGCGAAATGAAAAAAACATCCCTTTTACGTCATGCTTTTATGGAAATTCCTCCGGTATCTGCCGTAAAGATAGAAATGATTGAAGCCAGTGTTCTGGTGTTGAACAATGAGTTCATGGTGACCTACTTCGTCGGAAATACCCTGTATGACAAAAAATTTACTTTCAGAACCAATACCATCAACGAAAGGGCTACGGAAGAAGTGCCGGTTTTGTTTAAGAATGGGGTGGTGGTGAAGTAATTTTATACTTTTGAATAGGGTAATGCATGATTTCGACCAACGGGAGAAATCACATAAAGAACAATAAGATTCCGAGCATTAAACTCCTGCTCAATTCTAATCCAACTTATCCGTTAATTTTTTAAACGTATTTTTAGGGTCTTTTCCTTCGTAT
The DNA here is from genome assembly GCA_023434025.1 of Bacteroidota bacterium. Classification (GTDB taxonomy): domain Bacteria; phylum Bacteroidota; class Bacteroidia; order Flavobacteriales; family Flavobacteriaceae; genus Flavobacterium. The sequence continues at coordinate 11,175 of JAEYTL010000019.1, read as the reverse complement.
AAAATCTCATAAACCGCATCAATAATAGGGGTTTTGGCTTTGTAGTCCTGGTTGAGTTTATAGGCACTCTTAACGGCATAATATCCTTCTGCCACCATGCTCATTTCCATCATGGCACTTTTCACGGTATAACCTTTTCCAATCATGTTTCCGAACATCCTGTTTCGCGAAAAAACAGAATAGCCCGTAACCAGTAAATCACCCAAATAGGCAGAATCGTTGATGTTTCGTTTCATTTTATGAACTTTCCGGATAAACTTTTTCATTTCCCGAACAGCGTTACTCATCAACAAGGCCTGGAAATTATCACCATAGCCTAAACCGTGAGCCATTCCGGCTGCAATGGCATAAATATTTTTCAGCATGGCAGCATATTCCGTTCCGATAATGTCGTCTGAAATTTTGGTTTTGATGTAATTGCTGTTTAAGTTTTTGGCAACAATTCGGGCTTTGGAAGCATCGGAACAGGCAATTGTTAAATAAGAAAGACGTTCTAATGCCACTTCTTCTGCATGACAGGGCCCCGTAATTACACCAATATTTTCATACGGAATATCATACGTCTTATGAAAATGTTCCCCCACAATTAAAAACGTTTCGGGAACAATTCCTTTGATTGCAGAAAATATTATCTTATCAGCTAATGATTCCGTTAGTTTTTTCAGCTCTGTGTTTAAAAAAGCGGAAGGAATAGCAAAAATAAGGATATCAGCATAGGCAACCGCTTCGTTAATATCGGTGGTTAGTTTGAGCTTTTTAACATCAAATTCAACGGAACTCAGGTAATTCGGGTTGTGTTTTTCAGTTTTCAGATGGTCAATCGCATTCTGATTCCGCATGTACCAACAAATTTCAGATTGGTTAACGCACAGCATTTTTGCGATGGCCGTAGCCCAGCTTCCGCCGCCAATGACTGCAAATTTAGGAGAATTGTTCATTTTGATTGTTTAGTTTGCAAAGGTAAATTTAACCTAATTTTTTAAATTGATAGTTTAAAAGACGTATCAATTTATCTGAAGAAACCGTTTTTCCGACAGAAGACTGATTTTCATCAAATTGAGGCGGAACTAAACCGAATTCTAATGCCTTTTCTGTATAATATTTTTTTCGGGTGGGATGAAACGGAGCGACGGCATTAAAAACCGTATTCCACGCTTTTTTTTCAATGACTTTTAGAATGATTTTTATACAGTCCGAATGATGAATTAAGTTAATGGGGGCTTCCGGATTTTTTACGGTGCGTTTTCCGGCTAAAAATTTCACCGGATGACGGTTTTCGTCAATTAAGCCACCAAAACGGAGAATGGTGGTTTGAAAATTTTTATTTTCTGAAAATAATTTTTCAACAACAACCAGTTGTTTTCCGCTTTCCGTTTCCGGTTTTGGAAAGGTTTCTTCGGTTACAAGGTTATTTTCATCGGCATAGACGGAGGTTGAACTCACAAAAATCACTTTTTTAACCGATGATTTTTCGATAAACGGAATAAAACGTTCCATTTTGGTTGCAAAACGCTCATCCGGATTGCGGCCTAATCCGGGTGGAATATTGATAATCAACAGTTCGGAATTTTCCAAAAAAGGAACTGTATCATCTTGAATTCCATCCGCTTTAAGCGAAATCAGAAAAGGGGAAATACCTTCTTTTTCAAGTAATTCTAATTTTGATCCGGTTGTGGTTGACCCTTTTACGGAATATCCTTTTTTGACCAATTGTTTCGCCAGCGGAAATCCTAACCAGCCGCAGCCTAAAATGCTAATTTGTTTCAAGACTGTCTTTTTGAGTGATTAAGGAATCTATTTCGGTTGCCACACTTTCTTTCATTTTAAATGTTTTTACGTTGTTTTTCTGAAGTTTTTTCTTCACTACAATCGCATCATTTAACACAAAAGGCATTGGAATAAAAGCATCCGGCCGTTTAGGAATACTGAACTGCGGATTTTCCAACAGATCAAAGGAAGAGACCATAATGTCTAATTCCAGCTCATCGTCTTTATGAATTTGAAAACTCAACGTCAAAGGCTTGTTGTTGATGGGATAATAATTCAACAGGTTCGATTTTTTTCGTTTAAAATAACTTCCTTCCTGATTAATATTTTTTATACCATTAGCTTTCAAATGGTGGAATTTTAATTTTTCAGGGGCAAAAACATCTATACGGTTTACGTTTCGGTTGGCATCAATTTGAATCGTGACTGCCCGCTGATTGCCTACCACCGTGTCACGCAAAAAGGTAAAACCAGGTTTCGCAATGCTTTTTTTAGGAGCTTCAGCCGAAAAGCTGTATCCGGAATTATATTTGCTCGCTAATCCGTGTTGGTTCAGGCTGTTGTCTAAATTAGGTTTTTCGCCTAAATAATTCTTGGTCCAACTGTCTAGTACTTTATCATAAGTTGCCCAATTGGCAATATCTTTGTCAGCATCGTAAACATAGAGCAAACTGTTGGGCTTGCCTTTTCCTTTTTCAAATTTACTGTCAAAATGAGCTTTAATAAAAAAACCAATGGCAATAATGAATAAAAGCGTACCCCAATTTGCTTTTTTGGCATAGTTGCCAAAAACGGGTAGCAACAGCGTAAATGTGAGTGTTACTAAAACAGCACTCCCTGCTAACATTTTTAAGCCTAAACCTATCGGAAAAAGATAAATAAACGGAACCAAAATCATCAAAGCCGGTATGCTAAAGGCTACATTGATAAACGGATTTGATTTTTCTTTGAATACAAAATAAGCAAGTGTAAAAACACCAAAATAGGCGGGAATAATAAAAAACGAAGCTCCTTTCAGGTAGATACAAATCAAAAGATTCACAACAAACCATAAAAATAAGGGAGCTACAAAATGACTTGGAACCAGTTTGCTTTTTGTAAATTTAGCATATACCCAAAAACAAATGGCTGTTGCAAGCAATGCGAATGCTGCCATATAACTATGTCCGTTATAGGTGAATCCGTGAAGCATGTCCTGGTATTGCGGATAAAGCGACTGAATCATTTCCCAGCCAAAAAAAGTAACCAATCCAACAACAATGACTGATAAAAACAGCGGAGCAAAACCCCGTATAATTTCTTTAAAATCCAATAAATGTTTTCCTAAACCAATGATTACTACTGCAAGGAAGAGAATAAAACCAATAATCAAAAGTGTAAAATTCCATGAAAAGGGATAATGGAAAAAACCAATCGGAGAACTGAAATAAACGTGGTCAGTCTCGGTTTTCAGGTCGCTCAAATCGGCATTGGCATAAAAACTCAGCAACGGCATCAGATAGGTCGCCTGATGTTCAATGGATTCCGGTGTGATGTTTTCAAAATTGTCCTGAACAGTATGATAATCAAAATGATCGTCGATAAAGGCAAAATTAAACCCCGGGATATCCGCTTTTTCACGAAAAGCGGTTAAATCAGTATCGTTGGGCAGCATTTTATAGATACTGTACATCAATGAATTGGAAACCGGGTATTTTGGATTGGCTTCGCTGAATGTTTTGATCATATTGGCATTTCCGCCATTGATTTCGGCCAGCATCATGGATGGACCGGCTGTGCCACGAGCTTCAAAATTGATGACTAAACCCACTTCTTTTGCCCAAGGATGCTCGGAAGCAAAGGCATAGGCACCATTTAAACCCAGTTCTTCCGCATCGGAAAACACAATGATAATATCGTTTTTAGGTGTCTTGTTGGTATGCAGATAGGTTCTTATCCCTTCTAAAATTACGCCTAAACCGTTGGCATCATCACTGGCTCCATAGGATTTGGTATGCGGAGCACTGTCAAAATGTGTGAGTAACAAAAGTGATTTTGAGGAATCGAAACCTTTTATTTTGGCTATTACATTTTGCGTTTCAACTAAATTATTCCATTTACTAAGAATAGTACTTTTTTGAATTTGAGGAGAAAGTCTTAACTTTTTTAATTCATTTTCTAAGTAGTTAATAACATTTTGATGATAAGGCGAACCAACATAATGTGGCTCCCTGGAAATTTTTTCAATATGTTTCAAAGCTCTTTCAGTAGAAAATTCTGAAAGCGGGAGGTTACCTTTTGAATAATCGGAAGGCATCATCCGGTAGAAAATGAACCCTATAATTCCCAGAACAATAATGGAATTTAGTAAAGAAATGTAATTTTTTTTCATGCGTTGGCTGAGTTGGTTGTTTTTTGTTTAGTAGTCTCTTTTTACTAACATATAAAAATCATTTTCCAAAACCATATAACCTTGGTCATATAAAAAATGATAGGTGTTTCCGGTTTTAGTGTGTAAAATGGAAGTAAAAAACTCAAAATCAAAACCTTTGCCGAGTAATTTTGATTTGGTGGTTTTGCTTTTTCCTTCGGTGTTTAATTCGCATAAAATTCGATAATTTTTCCGTAACTTATTGTTAATGTTTCGCATTAAATTGTTACTGTCTTTATTCATTTTATTGTTATAGGCATTTCTACAACCGTCGCTGCAAAATTTTTTGTCTTCGCGACCCATGATTTTTTCACCGCATTCTAAACAGTTTTTCATTTCAGGATGTTTTATTGTTTTGAGTGTTTACAAACACATTTCGCTTTATAAGAGTGATTTCAATACTGTTTTAATTTCTTGATGCTATATAAGTCGTGTCTTCTGTCTTTTAGAATCCGTACAGTTCCGAATTCGTGTAAGTGTTTCAATAAATCTAAATCTACATCAACAATTAAGGTCATTTCTGTATTTGGAGTAGCTTCTGCTTTTACACCATTACTGGGAAAAGCAAAATCAGATGGCGTAAATACAGCTGATTGGGCATATTGAATATCCATGTTGTTTACTTTGGGTAAATTACCTACACAACCCGCTACAGCTACATAACATTCATTTTCAATGGCCCTGGCCTGGGCACAGTGTTTTACACGGGTGTAACCATTTTGTGTATCGGTTAAAAAGGGGACGAACAGAATATTCATTCCTTCATCGGCCATTAAACGTGATAATTCCGGAAATTCAACGTCATAACAAATCATGATGCCAATTTTTCCGCAATCGGTATCAAAGGTTTTGATTTCAGAGCCTCCTTTCATTCCCCAATGTAACGATTCGTTGGGCGTAATGTGAATTTTGGTGTACATTTCACTGCTTCCATCGCGTTTACATAAAAATCCGACATTATATAAAATTCCATCTTCAAGATATGGCATACTTCCTGTAATAATATTGATGTTATAGGAAATAGCATATTCCTGAAATTTCTTTCGGATAGGCTCCGAATGTTTGGCTAACTCACGAATGGCATCGGCTTCCGAAAGATGATTGTAATCGGCCATCAACGGAGCAGTGAATAATTCGGGAAAAAGAGCAAAATCACTGCCGTAACCGGAGACAACATCAATAAAAAATTCGGCTTGTTCAAAAAGTTGTTCCAGATTATTCAACGGTCGCATTTGCCACTGAATTAATCCTAAACGAATAACACTTTTTTTAGGGTTGATTAATTTGGGGTTTTCATCATAGTAAATGTTGTTCCATTCCATTAAAACAGCATATTCGTCTGAACTTGTGTCGCCGGCTAAATAGTTCTTCATGATTTTTTTTACGTGAAAGTCGTTGCTGATTTGAAAGGACAAAACCGGATCATATAATTCTTTCTGTTTTACTTTTTCGATGTATTGTTTAGGTGAAAGTGCCTCTTTGTAATCGATGTAATTCGGAATTCTTCCGGCAAAGATGATCGATTTTAAGTTTAATTTTTCACATAGTTCTTTTCTCGCATCATACAAACGTCTTCCCAAACGCAAACCCCTGTATTTTGGATGAATAAAGACATCTATGCCATACAAGACCTCTCCTCGTGGATTATGTGTGTCAAAAGTATAATTAGCTGTAATTTGAGCATAGGTATGGTTGGCAATCACTTTCCTATAATCGATTATTAACGAAAGGGCGGAGCCAACAACTTTTCCATCTACCAAAACAACCAGCTGACCTTCAGGGAATAGTTTGAGTAATTTTTCGATATGATGTTCTTTCCAATAAGCATTTTCCAGCTCACTATAGGCTTCCATCATCGAGTTTTTTAATTCTTTGTAATCTTCAATCTGTAAATTTCGCAATTCAATTTTTTTAATTTCTTCGTGCATATAGTTCTGTTTTTCTGCAAGATACGAAAAATAACTTCCGTTTACAAACGTTTACAATCATTTACAACCGAAAGTAAGTGTTTTTAAACCGAATAAATTTTGCAAACCGGTGAATCTTTGCATTGTTGAAACGAACGAACAGGCTCAAGAATTTTTCCAGTTATTTAATTTCTCAGCCCTGTGTTCTAAAAAGAAATCAATTTTTATTAGTATTAACCATTTAAATTTTACACGCCATGAATGCATTAAAAAACAAAGTACAGTTAATCGGACACGTTGGAAACGATCCAATTATCAGAGATTTTGAAGGAGGTAAAAAAGTTGCGTCCTTGTCGCTTGCCACTAAAGATGTTTATGTAAACAAAAGCGGAGATCAAAAAGAAGAGACCCAATGGCATAATCTTGTTGCCTGGGGGAGAACCGCCGAAATTATCGAGAAATTTGTTGATAAAGGCAAGAAAATAGGATTGACCGGAAAACTCACCTCCAGAAGTTATGACGATAAAGAGGGAAACAAACGCTATGTTACAGAAGTAGTTATTAACGAATTGCTTTTGATGAATTAAGATTTGAACAACCACGTTAGAATCTGAAACGAGTTTATATTAATCATTTAAATATTATACGCCATGAACACTATGAAAAACAGAGTACAGTTAATCGGTCATGTAGGAAATGATCCGGAAGTTAAGTCTTTTGAAGGAAGAAAAGTAGCGAACTTAAACATTGCGACCAATGAATTCTTTACGAATAAAAAAGGAGAAAAAGTTGAACAAACCGAATGGCACCGTTTGGTTGCCTGGGGAACAGCGGCAGAAATCATTGAAAAATACGTAACCAAAGGGAAAGAAATTGCCATTGAAGGGAAGCTCTCCACGAAGAGTTATGATGATAAAGAAGGTAACAAACGGTATATTACAGAAGTTGTGATCAGCGAAATAATGTTGTTTGGGAAATAACCTAACTGAAAGTCATGAAAGTAAAACATTTCAGAGTTCGTGTAAGTGGGGATCATTTGCAGAACGATCAGGATCGTATCAATTCGTTTTTGACAGATGTTAACGTTGAAAAAACAGCCGCTAATTTCATCACGGGAATGATTGATTATTGGTCAGTATTGGTTTTCTATTCGCCAAAAACTGAAAAAGCAAAAGAAAAAACAACTCCTGAAAAAGTAGCTGTTTTAAATTATGAAGAATTGACAGACGAGGAGAAAAACACTCTAAATTCTCTAAAACACTGGCGAAGCGAAAAATCATCTAAATTAGGGTTGCCTCAATACATGATTTGTCATAATGCTGAGTTGATGACCATCGCAAAGCTTAAACCAGACTCGGTTGATGAATTAAAAAAAGTCAAAGGCTTTGGTGAAAATAAAATTTTGAGATACGGAAATGATATTATTTCATTATTACACGCCGGTTAAAAATTAAAAACACTTTAGAACAAAGCGACAACCTTAAAAATTGTCGCTTTTTTATGGAAATAGGAATTTAAACACATAAAAATAAAAACTTTTTAACACGAAAACGTTTTCGATGTGTTGATGTATAGGTGTAGTGTTAAACTATTGGTCTGTTTGTTTAATTTTATTGTAAAATAACACATAAAATTTATGAGCCGTTTAAAGATTATTTTCATTTTTCTATCCTTATTTTTGATGTCAATGATTTCGTTTGGACAAGTTGGAATCAATACAACGACACCTTTGAGTACGTTGGACGTGAATGGGAATTTGTCATTAAAAACAGTCGTTCTGGTTGGAAGTACCACACCAACTTTAATTGATGACGGCGTTTACATATCCTTACAACCCTTAGCAACCGATCAGGAGTTCAGGTTGCCGAATGCAGGAAGTTTTCCCGGAAGAGTTTATATTTTAAGAAATATTCAAAACAGTATTACTGCACGTTTAACTTCAGCAGGGGGATTGTTGTTTCCAAAAAATTCAACGACAGGAAATACAGATGTGTACATGTATGAGGGAAATAACAGAAGTCTTATAGTTGTCAGCGACGGTATTAATTGGACTTATTTTAATTAAAATTACAAAAAAGTCATTACTTCGGCAATTGATTGTAGTGCTTTAAAATTAGGATGCCTGATTTCAAAGTCAATTTTTTCATATTCCCAGGTGGTGTGATACGGAATATGAATGGCATGACCGCCAATGTTCAAAACCGGCAGTACATCCGATTTTAAAGAATTGCCAATCATCAGTAAATCTTCTGCTTTGCAATCTAAACGACCTAACATTTTTTGATAATCGATTTCGGCTTTGTCGCTCATCACTTCAATATGGTGAAAATAATGTCCGATTCCTGAATCGTGTAATTTGCGGTGCTGGTCTTTTAAATCGCCTTTAGTGGCAACAATCAATTTGTAGTTGCCGTACAATCGTTGTAAAACGGTTTCTACTTCCGGCAATAATTCAACCGGTTTTTGTAATAAATCTTTTCCTATCTGAATAACCTTTTCAATGTTTTGTCCTGATATGGAACGATTGGTCAATTCCAAAGCCGATTCAATCATTGACAGTGTAAACGCTTTAATACCAAAACCATACAAGGGTAAATTTTTGATCTGATGGTTTAAAATGAGTCCCAATATTTCCTGTTTGGAAGCGAAATCCTGGAATAACTCACAAAAGCGTTCCTGAGCCTCATCAAAATAAGGCTCGTTGTGCCATAGGGTGTCGTCGGCGTCAAAGGCGATGATAGATGGTTTGTTTTTCATAATTACGAAATTACCGCCCCATTATCCACCCCATCCGCATCCGGATTCACAAAAACCAATTTTCCTTCCGCATTATTGGTCATCAAAATCATTCCCTGGCTTTCTACACCCCGCAAGGCTCTCGGGGCTAAATTGACCAATACCGTAACCCGTTTTCCAATCACTTCTTCCGGCGAAAAATGTTCTGCAATCCCTGAAACAATGGTTCGTACATCAATTCCGGTATCTACTTTTAAAACTAATAATTTATTAGCCTTGGGCATTTTTTCAGCCTCAACAATTGTTCCGACACGTAAATCCAATTTTGAAAAATCTTCAAACGTTGCGGTTTCTTTTTGTGGTTCAACGGTTTTATTTTCCATTACATTCGCTTTTTTTGTGGCTTCCAGTTTGTCTATTTGTTTTTGTATTTCGGCATCGTCAATTTGAGCAAATAATATTTCGGCCTGACCAATTTGATGTCCTGGTTTTAATAATTCAGATGTTTTGGAAACGGATTCCCAACCAATTGCACCGTTAGATACGTTGTATTGTAACGTCTTTAACAGTTTTTGCGTAGTAAACGGTAAAAACGGTTCCGATAAAATCCCCAATGCGGTTGCAATCTGTAATGCCACATACATTTGTGTTTTTACCCGTTCGGGATCCGTTTTAATCATTTTCCAAGGTTCTTCATCGGCCAGGTATTTGTTTCCTAAACGGGCTACATTCATCAATTCGCCTAACGCTTCTCTAAAACGGTAGCGTTCAATCGAAGAAGCAATCACGGCCGGATAAGCTTTTAATTCCGTTAGCGTTTGCTCATCAACTTCAGAAAATTCATTTGGACTTGGTACAATCCCATTATAGTATTTTTGAGTCAATACTACCACCCGATTAATAAAATTACCATAAATTGCAGCCAGTTCATTGTTATTTCTTGCCTGAAAATCCTTCCAGGTAAAATCGTTGTCTTTGGTTTCCGGTGCATTGGCAGTCAACGCATAACGCAATACGTCTTGTTTATCCGGAAAATCAACCAGGTATTCGTGCAGCCAAACCGCCCAATTTTTCGAAGTCGATAATTTATTGCCTTCCAAATTCAAAAATTCATTGGCCGGAACGTTGTCAGGTAAAATAAAACTACCTTCCGCTTTTAACATTGCCGGAAAAATAATGCAATGAAAAACAATATTGTCTTTTCCGATAAAATGAACTAATTTGGTATCAGCATCCTTCCAATAGGGTTCCCAGTTTTTTCCTTCTCTGGCGGCCCATTCTTTGGTAGAAGAAATATAACCAATCGGAGCATCAAACCAAACATATAACTTTTTGCCTTCGGCACCTTCTACCGGTACATCAATTCCCCAGTCCAGATCTCTGGTCACGGCTCTTGGCTCTAAACCGCTGTCGATCCAGGATTTTACCTGACCATATACATTGGGTTTCCAATCGTTTTTATGTCCTTCCAAAATCCATTCACGCAAAAAGCTGTCATAACGGTTCAACGGTAAAAACCAGTGTTTCGTTTCCTTTTTCACCGGAGTAGTACCGGTTATCGTCGATTTCGGATTGATCAAATCGGTTGCATTCAACGTAGAACCGCATTTTTCACATTGGTCGCCATAGGCTTCCTCATTACCGCATTTCGGACACGTTCCCATCACAAACCGATCAGCTAAAAACTGCTGGGCCTGCTCGTCATACAATTGCTCAGTTACTTCTTCAATAAAATCACCGTTGTCGTATAATTTTCTAAAAAAATCCGAAGCCGTTTCATGATGAATCTGAGCCGACGTACGCGAATAATTATCAAATGAAATCCCGAAATCTTCAAATGATTTGCGAATGATCCCGTCATATTTATCAATCACTTCCTGCGGCGTAATGCCTTCTTTTTTGGCTTTCATCGAAATGGCCACACCGTGCTCGTCGCTACCACAGATAAACGCCACATCTTTCCCCTGCAAACGCAAGTAGCGGGCATAAATGTCAGACGGAACGTACACACCTGCTAAATGACCAATATGAATAGGACCATTCGTATAAGGCAATGCTGCCGTAATCGTATATCTCTTCGGATTTTCCATCATAAACTTCAAAATTAAGAAACCGAAATGAATTCGGTTCAAGGTGCAAAAATAAGTTTTTTATCGCACAGACACGATGCTAATTTAATACAGAATGCAATTTATTTTTTTCAGAAGCTATTCCGGCTATCCGCTGCATCCCGATAGATTCTGTGTTGATTTCCAAAATAAAATCTAAATTTTTATTAGTTTTGTTTTTCAAGACAGTCTCTGAACTAGTCTCTATAGCGTGTTTAAACCATTTGTGTTTGCACGCTATTTTTTG
>JAEYTL010000015.1 GCA_023434025.1 Bacteroidota bacterium | reverse complement strand
GTTCCATCATGAGCTGCGCATAGACGCCGCTGACATTCGCCGATTTCCGTGAAGACAGCCCGGCATTGTCGGCGCCCGTCTCCTCCCAGTCGGCGCCGCCGAGCAGGGAGAGATGCTCGTTGAAAGTGAATACGCCTTTGTATTCGCCCTTGAGGCGGTCGCCTTCGAACCAGTTTGCGTTGCTTCCATAGATGTCGCGCTCGACCTTCATGCCTTGAAACGCGAACGTGTTCTGGAACGCGCCGTCCAGCAGCGAGAACTCGGTCCCGACCCGGCCGGCATGCTGAACGGTATCGGTGTAATCGCCGTTGTCGGCAGGCGTGAAGCTGTCGTCGAACTCGTTCCTCGCATCGAGCGTGCGCGCCGCGAAGAACACTTTCATCGAGGGCGACAGGAAGTATTCGCCGCGGCCGGAGAACGTCAGGTTCTTGTAGCCGTCGTCCTCCGTTCCAACGCGGACGGATGAGAAGCCGTCGGTGTCGATTCCCTGCACGGTGAAGGAGATATTGCTGCCGTCGGTCGCGGCATATCCTGCCGTATAGGCTCCGCGGAACGTATTGTAGGCGCCGTACTCGCCACCGCCGCTCTGGGAGAAGCCGGGCTTTGTAGCAGCCTTGGTCTCGATGCTGATGACGCCGGCCACGGCATCACCGCCGTAGAGCGTACTTTGCGAGCCTTTGAGCAACTCGATCCGCGACACGTCGCCGACGAGCAGATGCTCGAACGCGGTTTGCGTGGTCGTGGCGGACGGATCGCTGAGATCCATGCCGTCGACCAGCACCTTGACGTAGGACCCGTTCGCACCGCGGACGCTGAGAGAGGTTGTGGAGCCCGGCGCGCCGTTCTGGGTGAAGTTCACGCCCGGAAGCTGCTCGAGATAATCTTTCACGAAGGTCTTCGACTGCTTCTCGAGATCCTTCTCCGTTAGCACCTCCACCGTCGAGCCGACCTTTGATGCCTCTGTGGGTGTGCGGTTGGCCGAGTACACGGTGATACCTTCAAGCATCGTCGTTCCCGCGTCCTGCGCGAGCGCCGCCGTCGAAGCACCGAAAAACGCGCATGTCGAAAGCAATAGAGCTTTCGATGCGCTTGCGCTGAGCCGGTCAGCGATCCGAATTCTGTACGACAAGAGTCCCCCGTCACGGATGATGACGAGAGCCCCGTCCGGCGCGGCCGCGGATCGCATGCAGCAAACGCATCACTGGCGTACGCGAAAGCTCCGCGACGCCATCGAATGCCCGCTGCGGCGAGCCGACTGAACTGTCAGTGGGTGAGTAAAACCCGGGCCATACCTGACGTTGCTCCCAATCGGTTGCACATCAGCCGCCACTACGGGTAACCGTTCCACCGAGCGCACCGCACGGGGGATGGGCGACTTGTGTCGGCAGGTCTCCTGGCTCGCGGCTCAAGCGTCTCTCTCCAGCCTTCCCGGCGCTTCTGGTGAAGCGTCAGTGGCGTCTTTGGAGAGGACTTGCCGCTAACAGTTGCGGGCGCAGCCACGGATTTGGCGCTGTTTTGGCGCCGCACCGTGTTCCCTCTTCGTCATCCACACGCTCGCGCGCATGGCAACACCGTCACGCCGTCTAAAGCGCCTCAGCTAGGGACAACTGTCAACGTAAATCTTGACGCGGCGGCCGGCGCAGCATGCCACGCGATACGGAACGGCCACACTTCAGGAGGTGAGGCGGCGACGGCGAACGCCTCAGGAAGGGTAGGCGCGTGTTGGCGCGCGGAACGCGCTCGTCAGCCGGAGCGAGAGCACGTTGTTGTCGCGCCCGGCAACGACGCAGTCGGCTTCCTTGCGGTCGGAGCTCACATAGAGTTTGAGCGGCCGCGCGAAGACCTGGGGCTTGATGTCATCGTGCCAGAGAACGATCTGTGCGGTGAGCGGAGACATGTCGCGGATCGTGCAGGGGCGCGGCATGATCAGGCTCTCACTCCACAGAAAACCTTCCCGCATGCGCCGCGGACCGCGAAAGTCCTCGGGTTTGAGCGCTGCGCCGCCGGCTTTGGCGGCATCTCCGGAGAGCGACGAAACCAGCGTCTTCCACAAAGTCATTGTCTCCCCCGGCACGTGCGTTGAAACGCGCGCCGAGCATCGGAAATGTTGGTGAAGAATTTCCTAAGTGAAGCGCCGAACCCAGGAAAATCCGGAACAATCCGCTCAGCCCGACGTTGAGAAGCAGACGTATGAGGAGGCAGAAAATGGCAGATCGCAAGGTCGTGACCCCGACGGAATCGCGGCAGGCCACCCCGCAACGCCTGAACTACCGCGTTTTGACGCGCTCGCTATTGATCGCGCTCGTCGCCGCCGTACTCGTTTACGCGTACTTCTATATGCAGACGCCCGTTTAGCGGCGCGCCTGCAACTAGACGGACGCCGGTGCCTCTCAGCGCCGGCGTTTTCTTATGCTGAGTTCACGTGTGACGTGAGCTAGATCGTCGTCGATGAGCGGCGCGTACCTTTCCTGCAGCCGCTCGAATTCCTTTTGCACGCGCTCCAGGTCTTCGTCCGACATCGCATCAAGCTCCACCATACCGGTTCGGGCACCTTCGACACTGCGGAGAAGCTCGTCGAGCTTGAGCGACACGACGCGCGTGTCCCGGTTCTGCGTATTTTGGATCAGGAACACCATGAGGAAGGTCACGATCGTCGTGCCGGTGTTGATGAAGAGCTGCCAAGTGTCGGAGTAACCGAAGGCGGGGCCGGTCAGGGCCCAGATGACGACGGTCGCAACGGCTGCCAGGAAAGCCCAATACGAGCCGACGGCATGCGCCGCCTTCTCAGAAAACAGACGAAAAATATCCTTCATCTGAAGCTCCATTGGTATTGATCCGGCGCCGGGAGAAGGTCAGCATGATGAACTCGCGCCGAGAGCCTTGCTCATAAGGTTGCAGAGTGCTGCGGGGTTCCCCGTAGGCGAGGGGGAACCGATGTCCGTCGACGGAATCAAGATTGCCTTGTGCGCGATCGGCGCCTTTTACGTGTTTGCAGGCTACGTCGCGACGCGCGCCGCTTTGACGTCCCACTTTCTCGATCGGGCCATTGCGGCGATCGCGGCGAAGAAGCCGACCGCGACGGAGACGGCGCAGAGCTACTGGTTTCTGTTTTCCGCGACGCTCGTTCTGGCCGGCGGCGCCACATTGCTGTTTCTCGTAGACGTGGCGGCCTGTCTGTTTGTCGCGTCTGCCCTCGGACAGGCGCTGTATCTGTTTTATCTCGCGCCCCGCTTCTTCGACGGGGAGGATGCGCCGGACCCGGTGGGGCGTCGCCAGACGACCAATGCGTTCGTGATCTACACCGCCGCCACGGCATTCGTCGTCTGGGCG
>JAEYTL010000032.1 GCA_023434025.1 Bacteroidota bacterium | reverse complement strand
TGGACCGTTCAGGAAGCCCGGGCTCACGAAATGCTCTTCGAGCGTGATTGTTTTCATCTCAGTCTCGTTGTTTGCCCGGGCGTCCGAACAGGCCAGTAGAGGCGGTCCGGTCATTCAATGGACAGGTTGGTGTCGCGGATCAGCTTTTCCCACTTCTCCGATTCCGCATTCAGAAACTGCGCTATCTCTGCAGTTGATCCGGGCATGTTTTGCAGGGCTTGCGGCTCGAGGAACTTTTTCTGGAATTCGGGATCCTTGAGAATGTCCTGGATGTCGGCATTGATTTTCGCGATCACGGCGGCCGGCGTGCCGGCGCGCGCAAACATGGCGAAGGAGACACCCAGCTGGAATCCGGGCACAGTCTCGGTCACCGGCCGAACGCCGGGGAGTTGCGCAACCGGTTTCTCGCCGCCAACGCCGATGCCGACCACATTGCCCGCCTTCACATGGGGAAGGGCGCTTGCAGGACCGATGGCGACAATCTGAATCTGTCCGGACAGGAGATCGTTCACTGCCGGTGCTATGCCCCGATAATGAACCGGGGTGAATTGGGTGCCTGTCATGCTTTCAAACAGCAGCATGCCCATATGCGGGGCGGTGCCCGGCCCAGCCGTGCCGTAATTCAGCGCGCGCGGCTTCTCTTTGGCGATCCTGATCAGGTCGGCCATGGACTTTGCGCCGACCGACGGATGCGAGATGAAGGCCATCGGACTTGTGGCGATGCCGCTCACGACAACGAAGTCGCGCTGCGCGTAAGCGGACTTGCCCTTGGAAAGGTGCGGTTGAATGGAGAATAAGCCGGACTCGCTCACCAGCAGCGTATATCCGTCTGCGGGTGCGTTGGCGACGGCGGAGGCCGCGATGGCGTATGCACCGCCCGCCCGATTCTCGACGACGACAGGCTGTCCCCATTTCTCGGACAGTCGCTGACCCAAGCCCCGGGCCAGGATGTCGGGCAATGATCCGGGCGTTGTTGCCGCGACCATCGTCACCGGACGCGTGGGGAATGTTTGCGCGTTAGCGGCGGGGCTGACAAACACGGCTGCAAGCAAAATGAAAAATGCCCGGTACATCATGTGACGCTCCTCGTGATGCGCGCTCTGTGTCGGCGCGCTTGTGCGATGCGGGAAAAACCCCAAAGGCGGCTGAAAGGCCGCTTTGGTCTGCTCGGAGAAAGGGCACATCCGAGGATGCGCCCAGGCTGTTATTGCGGCCTGGCTCCGGATGCGCGGACCAGTTCTTTCCACACAGGAACGTCCGCCTTGATGCGGTTCACGAAGTCCTCCTGCGTGCCGCCGATCGGTTGCAAGGCGAGGGCCTGCATCTTCGCCTGCGCGTCAGGCGAGGAGAGAGCGGTATTGAGGGCTTCGTTCAGCTTCTTGATGATGTCTTGCGGGGTTCCCGGAGGAGCAACGAGGCCCGTCCACGGGTTGGTCGGAAAGGTCGGGTAACCGCTCTCATGCATGGTCGGCACGTCGGGCAGCATTTTCAGGCGCGAGCGTGACAGCACAGCCAGGGGCCGCAACTTGCCATCTTTGATAAGAGGAATGAGCGTTGGCAGCGCATCGAAGGCCATATGCGTACGGGCGGCCAGCAGATCCGCAATTGAAGGTGCCAGACCCTTATACGGAATGTACTGGATCTCGAGCTTGTTGGCCTGGTTGAACAGAACGCCAAGCAGGTGCGCCGGGGTGGCGAGCGATCCGCCGAAGCTCAGAGGCTCCTTGCTATTGCGGGCGAACTCGACGAACTCCTTCGGCGTTTTTGCCGGCACGGACGCGGGCACAACGAACACGAACGGAAACTCCGCGACCAGGCCGACGGGAACGAATTTGTCCGGGCTGTAGCCTGGATTTTCGTAGAGGAACGGTGCGATTCCGAAGGTCTGCAGGGTGGAAAGCAAGATCGTGTAGCCATCGGGGTCGGCGGTCTCAGCGGATTTCGCGCCGAGCGTACCGCCGGCACCGGGGCGGTTTTCAACCACGATCGGTTGCCCCAGCGCAGGTTGAATGAACTCTGCAACTGTACGCGCGACTGTATCGATGGGGCCGCCGGGTGCGACGGTGACGAGCAGGCGGATCGGTTTGTTCGGGTAGGGCTGAGCGCTAGCCGCCGTGCCACACGCAGCGAGAAGACAAACGATCAAGAGCGCCTTGACAGCTTTCACGACAACCTCCCGTAATTGGATCTCTTCGAATGAGATCTCTGATGTCTTCAATTGTATCGCAATGCGGGATGCCGCGAAGTCCGCCCCCGACATTGCGCCGCGCATTTTTGAGCGCGATCAAATTATCAGGTTCCGACGCCTGACGAGTCAATCAAAAGCGGGCAGCTTGACAGAAATAATGATCATGCTCAGAAATGGTGCCGAACCGGAACAACCTGCGACCCAAGCGCGCAGGCAACGGCGCGACACACAGCGGGCAGCGGTCGTGTTTGCATAACCTGCCGTGCAGCCTTGAGGGCACCGGGTGGGATCGTGGATAGGCTTCAGCTAAAGTGGCAGTATCAGCCATGATCAAGGTCCTGCTATTTGCCGAACTAACCCCGGCGGTTCGTCAGAACTACGCATCCTCGATCGGCGCCGCGTTTCCCGAGATTCGTATCGCGACTGCGGCAGACCGTCAGGCCGTGTTCGAGCAGCTGGGCGATGCCGATGTCCTCTTGACCTTCACGCCCCTGATGTCCGACGCCATTTTGCAAGCGGCGCCCCGGCTTAAATGGGTCCAGGCACTCGGGGTCGGCGTCGACAATCTCATTGAACTGCCGTCTCTGCGACCCGAGATCATCGTCACGAACATGCGGGGTATCCACGGAGCGCCTGTCGCCGAAGCGGCGCTTGCGTCCATGCTGGCAGTGAGTCGCGGATTGCCGGACTTTGTCAGAAATCAGGATCGCGCCCAATGGCAGCGGTGGCCGGCGCGGCTGTTGAATGCAAAGACCGTCGGCATCCTTGGGATCGGAGTGATTGCGGAGACGCTTGCGCCGATTTGCAAGGCCTTGGGTATGGAGGTTCTAGGCTTTTCATCCGAACCGCGAGCGGTGCCCGGGTTCGATGCGGTCCACCGCCGCTGCGAACTGCAGGCCATGGCTTCGCGGTTGGATTATCTCGTCCTGCTCGCGCCGCTCACCGAATCGACCCGCAACATCATCGACGCTCGCATGCTCGCAGCCATGAAACCCTCGGCGTTTCTGATTAACTTTGCCCGGGGAGGGTTGGTCGACGAAACGGCTCTGGTGGAAGCGCTCAATGCGGGGACGATCAGCGGTGCGGCGCTCGATGTGTTTTCAGAAGAGGGCCTGCCTGCGGGCAATCCGCTCTGGAGCTTGAAGAATGTACTGATCACCACACACCAGGGCGGGTTCTGCGACGTCTATGCCAAGCTCGCCTTACCGATCATTTCGCAGAACCTCCG
>JAEYTL010000012.1 GCA_023434025.1 Bacteroidota bacterium | reverse complement strand
CGCTCGTGAGTGCACCTCGTCCGGCCCGTCGGCGAGCCGCAGAGTGCGCTGGTGCGCATAGGCCTTGGCGAGCCCGAAATCCTCCGACACGCCGCCGCCGCCATGCGCCTGGATCGCATCGTCGATGATCTTCAGCGCCATGTTCGGCGCCTGCACCTTGATCATCGCGATTTCGGCCGCGGCGGTCTTGTTGCCGACCTTGTCCATCATGTCGGCGGCCTTGAGGCAGAGCAGGCGCGTCATCTCGATGTCGATGCGCGCGCGCGCCAGGCGATGTTCCCAGATGCTGTATTCGGCGACCTTCTTGCCAAAGGCGACGCGCGACTGCAGCCGCTTCGCCATCTTCGAAATCGCTTCCTCGGCGACGCCGATCGTGCGCATGCAATGGTGGATGCGGCCCGGCCCGAGGCGGCCCTGCGCGATCTCGAAGCCGCGGCCCTCGCCGAGCAGCATCGCTTCCTCGGCGTTGACGCGCACGTCCTTGAGCTCGATTTCCATATGGCCGTGCGGCGCATCGTCATAACCGAACACCGGCAGGTGGCGCAGGATATTCACCCCCGGCGCGTCGAGCGGCATCAGCACCATCGATTGCTGCGCATGGCGCTTGGCGGCGAAATCGGTCTTGCCCATCACGATCGCGATGTTGCAACGCGGGTCGCCGGCGCCCGACGACCACCATTTGGTGCCGTTGATGACATAGTCATCGCCGTCGCGCTCGATCCGCGTCTCGATATTGGTCGCGTCCGACGAGGCGACCTTGGGCTCGGTCATCAGGAAGGCCGAGCGGATCTCGCCGTTCATCAGCGGCAGCAGATATTTTTCCTTCTGCGCGCGCGTCCCGTAACGGTGGAAAACTTCCATATTGCCGGTGTCGGGCGCCGAGCAGTTGAACACCTCGCTCGCGAAACCGACGCGGCCCATTTCCTCGGCGCACAACGCATATTCGAGGTTGGTGAGGCCGGGGCCTTCGAACTCGATCGTCTCGTCGACATGGTGGTGCGCGGCCGACTTGGGCGGCATGAACAGGTTCCAGATGCCGGCCTCTTTGGCCTCGGCCTTCAGATCCTCGACCACCTGGATCACCTTCCAGCGATCGCCGGTCTTGTCCTGCTTTTCATAGGTCGGGACGGCGGGGCGAACCTTGCGGTCGATGAAGTCGCGTACACGGTCGCGCCAATAGACCTGCCGGTCGGTGAGGTCGAAGTCCATGCGTCATCCTTCCCTTTACGTTTACGTAAGCCCATGGACCGATTCGCCCATGCTTGCCAAGCCCTGCGGCCCGAAAATTACACCCGTTCGCCGCCGCGCGCATTTTTCCGTTACGGATGCGCCCCGCTGCCGTCGGGCTCGGCGCGCGCCGTGTCGTCGAGCAGCGCCAGCCGGGCCTCGTGATCGGCGCGCGAGATCGGGAATTTGCGCATCACGAGCAGCCCGAGCGAGCCGATGATCAGGATCGCGAGCGCATAGCCCGATGCCAGGCTGGACAGCACCGTATCGCCGACCTCGCCGGGCTTCTTGCCGACAGGAAATGCCGCGAAGGACAGGATCAGGCCGGCGACGAAGATGCCGATGCCCGTGGCGCATTTCTGCATGAAGAAATATCCGGCAAAGAACAGCCCTTCGGACCGGCGCCCGGTCTCGCCCTGCGATGCTTCCACGACATCGGCCATCATCGATGACGACAGGATCATCAGGATGATCGAGAAGGTGTTGCCGATGAATACCAGCGCAAAAAAAGCCGCGACGCTGGGCTTGCCCGGCAGGCCGGGAAAAATGTTCTCGATCCACGCGAAATACATGCCGCTGTTGACCAGCAGCGCTATCGCGCCGGCAAGGATCGCCCCGCCGCGCTTGCCGAGTTTTGCCGACAGCGGCGCCACCAGCACGAAGGCGGCGATCATCGTCCCGAACAGCAGGAAGACATAGTCGCTCATCTCGTCGCCGGTCAGTTGCCAGAAGAAGCCCAGCAGATAGTTGGTCATCGAAAAGGTGATGCCCTGATTGATGAACGCGAACAGCGCGGCAAAGGTCAGCCACAGAAAGGCGCGGTTCGACAGGGTTTCGCGCATGTCGCGCAGGACATGGCTCAGCGTCGCGGTGGTCTTTGGCTGGTCGAGATTCGACACCGCGATGCGGCTATGCTGCCCCGCTGCCGATAGCAGCACCGCCCCCGCCATCAGCAGCGCGCCGGTCAGGGCATAGGGGAAATAGCCGTCGGGATCGACAAGCCCCAGCGATCCGCTGAAGAAATAGCGATAGGCAAGATAGAGGATCAACAGGCCGCCGCCCCAGCCGAACAGATAGCGATAGCGCATCACGACCGTGCGCTCGTCATAGTCGGCGGACAGTTCGGGAACGATCGCGACCGAGGGCACCTCGCACATCGACACGAGCGACCGGACGATGATCGCAAAGCCGATCAGCCAGGCGATCGTCATCGCATCGCTCATTTCGGGCGGGCTCCACAGCAGCATCCACGCAATGGCGAGCGGCACGGGCGCGGCATACAGCCAAGGCAGGCGGCGGCCCCAGCGGCTGCGCGTGCGATCGGTGAGTTCGCCGATGACGGGATCGACGAAAGCATCGGCGATCAGCGCGACCATGATCGCCAGCCCGACGACACCCGCCTCGAGTCCGATGACCTGATTGTAGAACAGCAGCAGGAAGGTCGAAAAGCCATTGTCCTTGACGCCATAGGCGATGCTGCCGAGGCCGTGGACGATCTTCAGCCCGACGGGCAGCCGCTCGGGAGGGGGAACCGCCGCGGCGGCATCCGCCCGGGCTGCGGCGCTCACGCGGGCGCTCCCGCCTTCGCCGCCTCCTCCATCGCGACCAGCGCGTCGAACATGCCGGGGCTTTCCTTGTCCCACGCGTGGCGCTGCCCGATCGTCAGCCCGCCGTCGACGAGCATATGGGTGCCGGTCATGAAGGAGGATTCCTCGCTCGCCAGATAGGCGACCGCGTTGGCGATATCCTCGGGCTGGCCGCCACGCGCGACGGGCTGCGCCTGCGCGCTCATTTCGGCGATCACGGCATTGGCCTGCGCCTTGAGTTCGCCCGGAACCTCCAGCGACGCGGTAAAGATGTTGGTGTTGATGAAGCCCGGGCAGATCGCGTTCACGCGGATGCCATATTGGGCGAGGTCGGTCGCGGCGACCTTCGACAGGTGCAGCACCCCGGCCTTCGCCACCGCATAGGCGGTCGGCGAATAGCCCGCGCCCAATGCCGCGACGCTCGCGGTGTTGACGATGCTCGCGCCTTTACGGCCCTTCATATGCGGGCTCGCATAGCGGATGCCCATCGCCACCGATTTCAGCACCAGGTCCATCGTGCGGTCCCAGCCCTCGGGGGTGATTTCGTCGATCGGGGCGCGGTCGCCCCCCGCGGCTGCATTGTTGAACACGATGTCGATCCCGCCGTTTTTGGCGGCGGCGGCGTTCATCAG
>JAEYTL010000036.1 GCA_023434025.1 Bacteroidota bacterium | reverse complement strand
GAACGGAGCTTTCACAACCGGTCAGCGGATCGGTCAGCGAAGCATAATAAGTCATATTATTGACCAACAGAGCCGTTGAAGCCAACGGTGTTCCTTGTGTCGGAGATTCATACCAAATCACGTTAGGTTCATTAACTTGTATAGAAGCCAGCGTAGGATTATCAGCAGAGCAGAAATTCTGCGATGTGTCAGCTGTTGAGGGAGTTTCCACATCATTTAAGCTAACGGTTATTGCCAATCGTACAGCACTTTCGCAACCCGTCAGGGGATCGGTCAGCGAAGCATAATAAGTTGCTCCGTCAACCAAAGCACTCATACTATCCAGAACATTGCCTCCTGTGGGAGCACTGTACCAAACCACATCCGGTTCATTAAGTTGTATATCATCAATAAACGGATTGTCAGAAATACAAAATTCCTGAGCTGTACTGGTCGTAGTTGGGGTTGGTGCATCATTCACGGTAACAGTAACTGCCAGTCGCACTGTGCTTTCACAACCGGTTGATATATCAAAGCCGGCATAATAGACCGTACCGGAAACCAAGGGTGTGGTGGATGGTAAAAGGTTGCCGTCTGCAGGCTGGTCATACCAAACAATATTCGTTTCGTTTACCTGAACAGCAGCTAATGTAGGAGCATCTGCCAGGCAAAAATGCTGATCGGCGTTGTTCGTGGTAGGCGTTCCGGAATCATTAACCGTTACGACAACCGGTTTAAAATCACCTGCCCTATTTAAACAGGTGGCATCGCTTGACAAGCCTAAATAATACGTATAAGGACTGTTTTCATCGGTTAAACCGGAAATAGAGAGCTGTCCGTTTGGCAAAAGTGTAAATGTTATTCCGTCAACTTCTAAACCATCAGTTACAGGCTGTGAATCATCATTTGTAAAAAACCAGAAAAACTGCGGATCGGGTTGTGCGGAAGAGGGAGTTAATACCGCATCCGTATTGGCACAAATCAGCGCATCATCGGCCTGACTGTCTGCGGCTGTAGAAGAAGGCAGCATCGTTAATGAAACCGTTGTTCTGTCGGTTTCCAGCGTCTGACAATATTCGTCTGAACTTAAGCCTACTGAATAGCTGTAATTTCCGGCCGTTAAATCAGGAATGATTAAAGAGGCTGAATTTTCATTTGGGATTAAAACATATTCCGTTCCGTTGAAAGCATACCAGTAAAAAACCGGATTGGTGATGGTTAAAGAGGTGTTTATTTCGGCCTCCAACAAAATGGAGCCTGCGTCAGCACATAAAGTTGTTTCACCCGCCCCGTTAATGCTTACTGCCGTGATGGCATCAGCAGGAGCATTTTCGCCTACTACAACGGTTACGGCTCCCCTTTCATAAACCGGGCAGCCAAAACGGATAGGCTGAATATAATAGGTATAGGTACCCGATGGCAACGTAGCCGGAATGGAATAACCGGTTCCGGTAGAAACAATATTTCCGCCTACTGCCGCATCATACCAGATAAATGTTGCACAATCTTCGGGCTCAATGGCTAGCTGAAGGGTATCATTCTGGCATACCTCAACCGCATTGTCCGCATCGGCTCCAATCACCCTGGTATCAGCTTTCCGTTTAACCTCATGAATCCGTAAAAGATCTAACACCGAAGCAGCACCGCCAAACCGTATCTTCAGTTTATCATAAACCTGCGTTTGCGGGCTCACGGTCAGCAGGGCTTCCGTTCCTCCGTTCAGGAGCGATAAGCTCAGTAAGGTAGAAGTATGATCCAACGGAGGACCTACCGGTGTATTTCCCAAATACATCTGAACCGTAAAACCGGTCAGTACATTCAAATCTAAAACCGTTGCCGGGCGTGACATGATCATTTCAATTGAATCACCCTGTAAGGCAGGAGTTCTGAAAGCTATTGTCAAATCGGCAGCAGCCAGAACACCGGCTCCGCTGAACATGGTAGCATAAGTTGCCGCATTGCCGTCGACACTATTAAATGCATCAGCAACACCAACCGTGGTTGTTAAGGCTCCCACTCCCAAATCGACTGTACCGAAAAAGACATCCCTTACATCATTCGGACTACAAGCCAACTGGGTAACAGGAACATGATAGTAGGCTCCATAAACTTTAACATTTTGAGCCACACTGAGTAATGAACCGACCACTATTCTGACACCGTCATAATCCTTCGGTCCGGTATGATTAGCCGGTACAAACGTAAATTCAAATACGTTCTGACCGGGTAACAAATCCAAGAGTGAACCTGAAACAGGTTGAAGCACACCAATGTCTACAGGCATCCCCTGTGAATTTCTTTTGGTACCTATAACCGAATAGGCTCCGGCTAAAATCAGTCCGCTGTATTCTGAACCCAATTTTAACGTAACCGGTGTTCCGGCAGAAACCGTTTCCTGCCACTGCAATGACTGCCAGGTCGTTCCGATGCCTAATAATCCTAAACCGGTAACAATGGTTGAAAAAGTTTGCGGGTTTCCGTCCACCGCCTGATGGGCATTGGCTACACCGCCTGTTATAATTGAACTCCAGCTTTGGGTGTTTGCATAGACCCTTTCGGTGAGCAACGGGCATTCTTCGGGGTTGATAACCGTTAGAAAAATTGTTCGGCTTACACTACAATTTCCTATCGAAGCTACAGCCGTATAGGAATAAAAACCAGTTGTATTAAACGGCCCGACAGTGGTTGAATTTAGTTCATTTCCATCCGAATCAAACCAGACTACGGTTCCGTTTGAAGTAGCCTGCAATTCAAAAGAATTCCCCTGCACAACAACATGATTTGTACCTGAAATTTCGAGAACCGGTATTGGGTTAACCGTTACGGCAACGGGTACAGTTGCAGAAGAGCAACTTCCGCTGAGACTGACGGATTGAATAAAATAAGTTCCGCTGCCTGTAATTGATGAAGCCTGCTCTGCTGTTACCGGGTTAGAGGAACTGTCAAAAAAATTGTATTGAATATCGGCTGAATTATCAAAATTAAGGATGGCATCACGGAGATTGACACTGCCACAGCCTTCGATGGCTGAAACTGCTTCTACCTCCAGCGAAGAGGAATAATTCACCGTAACCTGCTTTAGGGTATTGACTTCGTTTTCACAAATTCCGTCCACAACAACAGCGATATAATACTGATAAGGTGAGTCATCTTCATTTAAACCGGAAATGGATAGTTCACCGGTAAGGTCATTTTTTACATAAGTGACGCCTGCATCGCCTGAATAACCGGTCGTAATTTCCTGTGTTTTTAATTGATCTTTATAATAATTAAAAACACTACCACCAATGGAGGAAGAAGGCGAAAGCATTACTGTTCCGTTACAGGCCACAAGTACGGCAGGAATCGTAATATTTGACGCAAGCGGTAAATCAACCACGGTAACATCCACTTTTATCCTTGCGGATTCTTCCGGGCAACCGATCCTTTTGGAAGAAATATAAAAAGAAGTATTGGCAGTTAACACCGGTGTTACAAAGGCTTGCCCTGAAGCGGTGGTGGCCAGAGCGGTTCCTCCGGCAGGCAGGCTGTACCAATTCAATTCGGTTCCTGCTCCGGTTTCGGCTATTAATGCGGCATGGGTACCCGAGCAGATTTTTGCATTCAATGTGAATGCATCGGTGATTACCGGTGGTGCCGGCGTACGGATTACATCATATAAATCAAGGCTCTGGGTGAGCTGAACGTTCAACAGGGAGTTATACCGTATTGTTATCCGGTTTACGGCTGTATTGGGAACAAACGGAATCCTTGCCACCTGGTTCCCCTGTAACAAGGTCAGTAAATCCAGGTTCAAAAGGGCATTCAAATTGACAGTCTGTACCACATTGGGGCCATTAGAGGCAATGACCTGTATATTATTGGCAACACCTAAAGCCAGCAATGAGGGATCTACACGCATCCGCACATAAAACCGGTCAGTTGGTTCGGAAAGGCCGTCAAAATAAACCGTTTGTTCAATAGAGGCGGCAACGCCTAAAATACCCAGGCTAAGTTTTGAATGGTTTGAAGGATTGGCATCCAGTACATGATGTGGATTGGTTACTCCTGCCCCACCCAGGTTCAAGAGATCCAGGTTTAAACCGGAGCCTTCAAAGGAAGTATAGCTTGCTCCGCCACAGGTATCAGGCGTACCGATATAATAAACGCCAAAAACATCCAGTCGTTTGGTATTGTTGAGCCCCACCAAAGAACCTAACCGGTTGGTCAGCCGGATTCTGTCGTAGGATTGATTTGGGGTGATTGCAATAAAGTAATCATTGTCCTTATTCACAACAATACGTAACCTTGCTGTTGAGAACTGGCTTACGATATGACTGTTACCCTCTAAAACAACTGAGTTTCCGTTCTTGGCCTGCACGGTAAATTCCTGATTGCCAATTAAAACACCGCCTAAAACATTAGACAATAATCCGCCCAGACTACCGCCTAATAAAGCCGGCAATAAGTTATCATCTGTTTGTATCTTAACAAATGAAGTGGTGTTGGCCGGCAGTGTAGAAGGGAACCGGATTTCCAAATGCCCCGAATAAGCTCCTATTCCAAGAGCAATTCCGGAACTGGCTCTTACTCTTGCTCTTGTAGATAAGTTTCCATCAATGGCATTATTGGAAAAATCGACATTGCTTTGGCTTGAAATAGTAGTTGCAAAAACCGGGACAGATTGAGCAAAAATCCCTTGATGAAAGGCTAAATGTGCCAGAAAAAACAAAACACACTGTAAAACTGCCTTTCTTTGAAAAGTTGTACTGATTTGCATAAGCGTTTAAAATTTAGTTAATATTCATTTGGGGTTGAAAAACTTATATAAACTGCTTTGTGGTATTTTAATGGTCCTTGTAACCTGAGGTGAAATTTCCCCGTATTTGTGTAGATAGCCGTTTTTAAAAATTATACTTATTTTGTTTTTTGGTGTTTTTTTATGTAACATTTTCATATTACACTGTTTCGTTAAAAAAGAGGCTGCAAGCTGTTGTTTTTTGTTTTGTTTTTGTTTTGTTTTTGCCTCCTATTTTCCTTAAAAAATGAACTTGCATAAAATTAATCATACAAAAAATGCCCTGATTACGGAAAAAACGGCTTTTTTTTACGGTTTTTTGTATAACCGTTAAACGATAACAAATTCTTACAGAAGAAATTTTTAGTTTTAAGAAGTAAATAAACGGAAGGAGGAGTAATTAAGGTTGTTTGCCTCAGGAAATATAGACCCTTAAAATCGTACCGTCTCCCGGAGCGGAATCAATCTTTAAGGTTCCTTTCATCAAAGTAACCCGCTCCTGGATGTTCTGCAAACCGATGCCTGTTTTTTTCTTTTTTACTTTAAATCCCTTACCATCATCTTTTACCTGCAATACAAGCAGATTGGTTTCGTCTCTGGTGAGCAGGACTTCGCAAAAATTGGCTTCGGCATGTTTGTGTACATTGAACAAGGTTTCCTGTATAATTCTGTAGCTGTTAATTTTATTCACATTGGTCAGCTGGTTCCAGCCGTCAAAATCAGAACAGCTAAACGTAAACCGGGTAAGCCCCAGTGCATTACTGTCTTCTACCAATGTTTTAATCAAATCGGTAAAATCTGAATTATTATTTAATAAGGTATTGCGGTTTAAATCATGTGAAAGCGACCGGATTTCGTGTTCAATTTCCTGCAGGTTAAAAATAAAGCCTTTCCTTTTTTCAACAACCTCCTCCGTATTTTTATTGTTAAAAAAGCCCAGGCTCATCCTGACGCTGTATAACCGGTTCATGATGTTATCGTGAAGCTCTTTGGCAATCACGGCTTTTTCCTGTTCTTTGGCCAGCATGATCCTTTCCTGTTGCTTATTAAGCAGGTCGTTGAGCTCGTCATTGGCTAATTTCTGATGTTTGAGGTAATACAGCTCTTTGTTTTTAGAACGTATATAGCGGATGATCAACAAAATAAACAATGCAACCACAACAATAACGGAAATCATCATTATGCGTGAATTTTTTCTGATCAGGGCTTCATTCTCGTCTTCCAGGGCAGATGTTTCATATTCTATCCGTGCATACTTATCCCTTGTTTTTCTCTGGTGTTTAACAATGCTGTCGTTTACTGAAATATAAAGGTTTTTGTAGTATAAATTTTTATTACTTATCTCCGAGAGTATCGCTAGCGACTTTAAAAGTTCGTGATGATTTCCGGTCTCTTTTGAAATTTTATAGGCCTCCTTTAAATATTCATAGGCCATTGTGGTATCTTTTTTCAGCAGGAAAAATTCGCCCAAATGAATTTTAGCATAAATTGCCCCGGTTTTATCATTTAATTCTTCGGTAATTTTAAGTGATTCGGTCAACAGTTCCCCTACATGGCTTAAATCTCCTTTTTTCATTTTTGAATAAGCCAGGTTGCTTTGAATCAAAGCATAGCCGCTTGGCCAGTTGACTTTGGTTTCTTCGGTCAGCAAGGGTTCTAATAAAGCGATTGATTTTTCATAGTCCCCTTTTATGTCATACAGGTTACAGATATTGATAACCGAAGCCAGGTTATAATTATTAATCACATCTTTATCTTCATTATTTTCTTTTAAAACACTCAGTACGTTTAAGGCCAGGTTATGATAACGCAGGGCCTCATCATAGTCTTCTAATTTTTCCAGGCAGTTACCCATCAGGGTGTAACAGGAATAAACCAGTTTGTGTTTGTTAGAATTTTTCAGGTAAAATAACGCTTTTGAAACCTCAATTTCGCTTTCCAGGTAATTTCCGTTATAGAACAAAACATAGGCTTTATTGAACTTCATTCGCCCGACCCGTTCAAAATCTTTGATTTTTTCGTATAATTTCTCCGCTTTGAGATAGTAAAAATAAGAACTGTCGCGGTTTGTCTTTTCAAAACTATCCCCTATATAATAGTAGGATTTAGCTGTTAAGGAAGAATCTTTTGCGGCTGTAGAAAGCTCCAATGCTTCGCGGCTGGCATTATATGACTGTTCATAAAGGGAAAGGTAATAATATTCTGCGGCCACTTCTAAATACTCTTTTCTCGTGTTGGGGTTATTTATTTTTAAAGATAAGAGCTTAGTGACAGAATCCAGGTAAGCGGACTTTTCTTCCTGCGGAAGAGCTGAATAATAAACTTCGTCAAAAAGTTTCTGATCAGAATTGTTTTTTCTAAAAGAATCATTCTTCCGGCATCCAGCCATAAAGAGCACTGCCAGAAAAAGAAGGCAATAATTGATGTTCAAGTTTTTAGTTAAAATGGAATTATACATTATAAAGGTATAAAAAAAGCTACACACGGTGAGGTGTAGCTTTAATAATTAATTCAATACTCTTAATCCTTGTCTTTTGTATTCATCGGATTACCTTCCGCATCATATTGAACACCGTCTTGTCTGTGGTCAGTTCCGTTATAAACCGGATTGTCGTCTATTGAATCAAAATAGAATGATTGTCCGGGTTGCTGATTGTCGTCATACATTTCATCCGGGCTGCAGGAAATTAATACTGCCATTGCACTCATTAGTCCGATAATTGTAAATGTGTTTTTCATAATAGTGTTATTTAGTTGATAAAAGTTTGGTCTAAACTATAGAAATAACACTACCTGATTTTACGGAGTTTCCGTAATTTTTTATTATATTTGGGGAGGATTTGAGTTATTAGAATTAATTTTTTTATGAAAAATAACACCACTATTCTCGTAGTCGATGATCATCCCATGACAGTGGATAGCTATATAAATCTTTTATCTGATATAGAGTCACTTCAGGATGATACCCATTTTATAAAATCATTTTCCGGTCAGGATGCTTTTCATAAAATAAACATCTGTGCGGCACAGAATCAAGAGATTGATCTGGCTTTGCTGGATATCAATCTACCCGCATTTGAAGAGTATAATATTTTCAGCGGAATAGAATTGGCTAAAATAATTAAGAATAAGTTTCCCGAATGCAAGCTGATTTTTTTAACCATGCGGAGTGAACCCGTGCTGGTTGATAAGATCTTAAAAGACCTTTCGCCGGAAGGTTTTATCTCTAAAAACGATATAAACTTTGAAACATTCCCGGTTATCTGTAAAGGGATTATTGAAGGCGAAATATTCCGGAGCGAAACCATCATCAATTCTCAGCGGGAACTGTTTAAGAAAAATATCAACTGGGATATTTATGACAGCCAGATCCTGATGTTACTGGCTGACGGGGTTAAAACCATCAACATCCCGGATTTTGTTCCGCTTTCGATGAGTTCCATCGAAAAAAGAAAGGCCAATATAAAGGCACAACTTATCAACGGAACGGGGAACGACAAGGAGTTGATCCATTGTGCCAAAAGACTGGGGCTGATTTAAGAGACAGTCAATCAGGAAGCCGGACTGATAATATTGTGGATCTGATTATACAACTGTCCGTCACTTAAAATAGCTCCCTGTTGAATAATATCAAAAACGGCGGCATTGCGTTCAGCCTGGTAATCTTTTCTGCCTACATGAATATCTATGGCATCGGTAAATAAATTTTTGACCATCCATTCCAAACCGTTAGCCGTCATAAAATCTACTTCGGGTTCCAGTGCTTTTAATACAATTGATTTTACTTCTGTTTCCAGGCAATGAAAAAGAAAAATATGGTTTTTGGAAAAATGTTCCAGATAGTTGGTTTGCGTTAAAACACCTTCCCAGATTAAATCAGAGAACACATCCAGTTCCTGCTCTGCCACTTCCGGTTTGTTGGCTTTTATACTGTCCCACTCCTTTTTATCAATGGATTGTGTGGCTAAAAAATTAGCAAATTCCTGATGAAGGGCTTCAAATTGTTCTTTGGTGAGTCTGGTGTATTTCATTTTTTTGAGTTGCTGATATTTTTATTATTTTTTTGCTTTTATGATGAAATTCCCCTGCATCGGAATAATTAGGATTAAGGAGTTTTCTTTAAAATGGGTTCACTTTCCCCTATTACCTTTCACCGTTTTTAACCGATCACCTCCAGTTTTGCAAACCGCAGCAATAATTTCTTGATCCCTCCTACTTCAAACTTGATTTCTGCTTTTTTATCGGCTCCCACTCCTTCAAGGTTAAGCACCTCTCCTTTTCCGAAACGCTCGTGCATCACAATGTTGCCGGGCACCAGCTTTGAATCAAACAAATTTGCGGTAGCCGGGGCATTGCCCGAAACAGGTTTCAGTTTGCGTATGGCTGAAGGCGGTTCCTCGCCATATCGTTTAGGTGGTGTGCCGTTGACCGGTTTAGCCAGACGCAGCTTTGATTTATCCACATCGCCAAAAATATCGTTATCAATCATGGGTTTGTAGCGGTAACCGGTTTCTACGGGACTGATGTATTCCAGGTACCGGTCGTCTATTTCTTCGATAAAGCGGGAAGGTTCGCTATCGGTTAATTTCCCCCACCGGTACCGGGACTGGGCATAGGTTAAATAAGCCTGGTGTTCTGCCCGGGTCAAGGCTACATAAAATAAACGGCGTTCTTCTTCCAGCTCGCTCCGGGTGTTTAAGCTCATGGCACTAGGAAACAAATCTTCTTCCATTCCCACTATAAAAACAGTCGGGAATTCCAGTCCTTTTGCCAGGTGGATGGTCATCAGGGCCACCCGGTCGTCATCGCCGGTATCTTTATCCAGATCCGTAGCCAGGGCTACATCTTCCAGGAATTCAGACAGGGCTCCCCGGGCACCGTCAACTTCTTTTTGTCCTTCGATAAAGTCTTTGATACCATTGAGCAGTTCTTCAATATTTTCGATCCGGGCAATCCCTTCCGGTGTTGCATCCTTTTTCAGCTCCTGGATCAAGCCGGTTTTTTTGGTGACGTGTTCGGTCAGGTAAAAAGCATCCTGGCTTTCATTGATTACCTGAAAACTCTTGATCATCAGGACAAAATCTTCCAGTTTCTGTTTTGTTCCTGCATTGAGCTTGAGGTCAATTTTATCGAGGTTTTCCATCACTTCAAAAACGGAACGTTTGTAGTGATTGGCGGCTACCGTAAGTTTTTCAATAGTAGTGTCTCCGATTCCGCGGGCCGGATAATTGATCACCCGCACCAGTGCCTCTTCATCCTTCGGGTTAATCACCAGACGTAAATAGCACAGTACGTCTTTGATCTCTTTGCGTTGATAGAACGACAATCCGCCGTAGATCCGGTACGGAATGTCGCGTTTCCGCAAGGCATCTTCCATGGCCCGTGACTGGGCATTGGTCCGGTATAAAATAGCAAATTCTCCGTTTTTCATCTGGTTCCGCATTTTCTCTTCAAAGATCGTGGAGGCTACAAAACGGCCTTCTTCGCCGTCGGTAATACTGCGGTTGATTTTTATTTTAGGGCCGTCCTGGTTATGGGTCCAAACCACTTTATCCAGTTTGGTTTTATTTTTATCAATGATCGAATTGGCCGCTTCTACAATGTTTTTGGTTGAACGGTAATTCTGTTCCAGCCGAAAAGTCTGTACGTCGGCATAATCTTTCTGGAAATTCAGGATATTGTTGATGTTGGCCCCGCGAAAGGCATAAATACTCTGGGCATCATCCCCTACCACACAAATATTCTGAAAACGGTCAGACAACGCCCGTACAATCAGGTACTGGGAATGGTTGGTATCCTGGTACTCATCAACCAGAATGTAGCGGAAACGGTCCTGGTACTTGGCCAGTACATCCGGAAAACGGCTGAGCAGCTCATTGGTCTTCAGCAGCAGGTCATCAAAATCCATTGCCCCTGATTTAAAGCAACGTTCTACATAGTTGTTGTAAATTTCACCCAGGCGGGGCTTTTTACTCATGGCATCAGCCTCCATCAATTCAGGGTTATTGAAATAGGCTTTTACGGTAATCAGTGAGTTTTTATAGGACGAAATACGGCTGAACACCTGCTTGGGTTTATAGATATCTTTATCCAGCTGCATTTCTTTGATAATGGCTCCGATCAAACGCACACTGTCCTGGGCATCATAAATGGTAAAGTTGTTCGGGTAACCCAAACGTTCGGCCTCGATGCGGAGAATTTTGGCAAAAACGGAATGAAAGGTACCCATCCAAAGGTTTTTGGCTTCGCTGTTACCCACAATATCAGCGATCCGTTTTTTCATTTCGCGGGCGGCTTTGTTGGTAAACGTGAGCGATAAAATGTTAAACGCATCCACCCCCAGACTCATCAGATAGGCAATCCGCATGGTCAGCACACGGGTTTTTCCGGAACCGGCACCGGCGATCACAATCATCGGGCCGTCTTTTTGCAGAACCGGAGCCCGCTGGGCATCATTGAGCTGGTTTATATATTCTTGTATCATAGTCATTTTCGGGTTCTTATGGCTATACCTGACCGTTTTTAAAAACCTGCCCGGTATAAAAGTTCAAAAATAAGCTTACTGGTGATTTATTACAATTAAAATTGTTACGAATTATCAACTAAAATTCTATTTTTGCAGGAAACGTTTTAGCCCTGATTGCAGTGGAAAACATTTTTCTGGAAAATCTATTTTTTCCCGGCAAAAAAAAGCGACCGGCGGAAGCTCTTTTTGGGCCTTCAGAAAAAAAGATTTTGCGGGAAAATTTTGGAACGAAAAGCAGGAAACAGCTTCAAATAAAAAAATAACACTATGGAATCAATTAAATGGATCGAACTTTTATCGTATACTTTGCCGGCCGTTATTACCGGAATTGTGGCGTATTCCTTTTTTAATTTACACCACAAAGGGCTTGAAGAACGCAGAAAGCACCTGATGCGAAAAGCCCTGCAGAAAGAATCGTTGCCTATTCGTTTACAGGCGTATGAACGAATGGTTTTGTATCTGGAAAGGATAAATCCGGCCAAATTACTGATTCGTGTTGCCCCGCTTTCGGACGATAAAAATGCGTATGAAAACCTTTTGATCCAGCAGATCGAACAGGAATTTGAGCACAACCTGACCCAGCAGATCTATATTACCGAAGAGTGCTGGACGGTGATTACCACTGCAAAAAACACCATTATCCAGACCATCCGGAAATCGAACATGAGCGACCGCGTGGACAGCTCGCACAAATTGAGGGAAGTGATTTTGAGTGATCTGTTAGACAAACAATCGCCCAGCTATGTGGCCATCAGTTATTTAAAACACGAAGTGATCCAGATGGTGGGTTAATTTTCCAGTAACCGTTTCAGTTGATTTTGTTCTGCTGTGTTCAACGTCGGCAACATCTCCTGAAAGTACTTTTTGTGCCGTTCAGTTTTGATCAGTTCCCGGATCTGGTTACGGGCAAACAGGGTAAACTGCCATTTGTGGTGCGTAGTGGCGTTGACTAAATTTTGAAGAATATTCCGGTCATTCGGATTGAGATACAACAGATTGGTTAAAGCATTCTGACGAATGGAACTCTCGTATTTTGGAGAACTATATTCCAACAATTCATCGTAAAAATTCACTTTGTTATTTACTTCGTAGCCTTCTGAAATCAAGGCCAGAGTAAGCCAGAGTATCCGCAGGTTCTTATCGTTGAATCCCACCCAGTTTTTGGATAAATTGAGGTAATGTTCCTGTCGCTCGGGGAATAATTTCCACAAAGTTCCCAAGGCGATTTCTTTAGTGATATAAGATTCATCATTCAGCAGGGTTTCGTATTCCGACTGAAAATGACGCGGAATTTCGATCATAATGCGGGAAACGGCCTGACGGACTTTCAGGTCGTTTGAAGCTAGGGCAAGGTTCAGCAAATCTTCTTTTTCGTCAAACGGAACTTCTGCTATCTGAAAAATCACTTCATCTTTAACAGGATAAAACGCATGGCTTTTCAGTATTTTTTCAAACCCTTCTTTCTTTTCTGCAAATGCCTTGGGCTGTTGTTCAACCAGATCCAGATAGGCATCGACAAATGCATTTTTCCGGAGCAGACCGAGTGCCTGATTTACCTGAAAACCCGGCTTTTCAAGCCAGTTTTGTTGGAATGCAGCCGTATCAAAACCGGAAACCGCGTTCACTTCCCGGAGAAAATCGGCTGTACTGACATTTTTAAAACCATACTTTTTCAGGTAGTTTTTCACTGCTTTTTGAAAGTTTGCGGCTCCGATAGCTGATCGTAAATAATGCAGAGCCCAGGCTCCTTTCTGGTAAAAGCTGAGCGAACTTGCCTTTTCATTGAGCAGCGGAACCGTATCGGTTTTGGCAGCCTGCTGCAAACGTTCGGCCATTTCATACAATTCCCATTGAAAATAATCGTCGCCAAACAACTCTTTTTCTGCCAGCAAAGCATAATAGGTGGCAAAGCCTTCCTGCAGCCAGTGGTGCCTGCCGCTTTGGGCGGTGATCAGGTTGCCGAACCACTGGTGGGCCAGTTCGTGGGCATTGACATTAACATAGGTTTTGTCGTTAAACCCGGTTGTATCGACCACAAAATCCTGTGAAAAAATGGTAGCCGTGGTGTTTTCCATACCGGCATACAAAAAATCACGCACCGGAACCTGGCGGTAAACTTCCCACGGGTACTTCACGCCGATTTCCTGTTCAAAAAAATCGAAAATCCGTGACGTGTAACGGTAGGTTGTTTCAAACTTGTCTGCGTCATTCTGATCCAGGTAAAATTCCAATGGCGTTCCCGATTTGGTTTTGGCGGTTTGTTTGGTGAATTTTCCGATTGCCATCATCACAAGGTAGGAAGACATCGGCTTTTCCATCCGGTACTGCCAGATTTTAACCCGGTTATTATTTCTGACCTCTTTGAGCTTCCCGTTTGACAAGACTGTAAAATTTTCATCAAAACGGACCGACAAATTAAAAACAACTTTTTCGTTTACATCATCAAAGCTGGGCAGCCAGTGGCTTGTATATTTTCCCTGTCCCTGTGTCCAGATCTGTAATTGCTCCCCTTCGCCGATAAAATAAAGTGTTTGTTTCGGATAGGCTTTATAGCTGAAAGTCAGTGTGTTTTTTCCTTTTTTAAAGCCTTCAAACAGTTTTAGTGCTTTGGGTGTGCGTTTGAAATTCACGGGTTTTCCGTTGATTTTCACGTTAGAAAATTCCATACTGACGGCATCAACAGCAAGGGTATCAAGGGCAGCCAGAACCTGAAATTCATATTCTATTTCGCCGGAAATTGATTTTTCTGATGGGTCAGGCGTCAGTTGAGCGTGCAGGGTTTTAAAATCAACCTGAGCAGTTTGCTGCGAAAAAACGGCTATGGAAAAAAATAAAAAGAGGTAACGCATGATTGCCTGACAAAAAAATAATTTGATAAATTTACAAAAATGTAAATTATGAGAACCCGACAAGCCCAATTAATTATATTTCTTTTACTTTTTACACAAGTTAACGTATTTGCCTGTATAAACGGGGAAACTAAAATTTTAAAAAACGGTGTTTTTATCTATGAAGATCATGAAGGTACGATTCCCTATGGACACCAATTCAACAGACTAAATTTTGAAAACGTAAAAAGAGAACTGGATAGCCTGTATAAAAAAAACCATGATTTAGATTATCTTTCAGATATTGGATATGTACTGATTATAGAGGGAAAGTATTCTGACGCTTTAGCCATTTATCTGGAAATTGAAAAAAAGGCTCCCAACAGGTATTCCACTGCCTCAAACATCGGAACTATCTATGAACTCTTGGGTGATGATCAAAAGGCTTACATCTGGATTCAAAAAGCTATCCGGCTCAATCCAAATGCCCATGACGGATCCGAATGGCTGCATCTGAAAATTCTGGAAGCCAAGCTAAACAAACTAAAAAATCCTGACAGCAACTTCTTTTTTTCAACTTCGTTTGGTACTTTCAATCATGTTCAAACGGAATTAAGTGACCGCAAAATTGAAAGACTAATCCGTGATATTTATTATCAGCTAAATGAACGAATAACATTTATAAAAGAAAAAGATGTCATTATCGCTCACCTTCTTTTTGAACTGGGAAATCTGTGCCTCTTGGAAGGGAAAAAATATGACGCCCTCCAAAATTTAAAAATGGCCAAAGAATATGGCCTGAACTCTGAACTTTTAAACAGAAGAATTGCTTTTGCAGAAGGGCTCAACTGGTCCGGTTCGGCGGAAGGAAGCTACCGTACATCCCAAACCACTTATAAAACGGTTTACAACCCTGAAAAAACAATTTTACTGATCATCAGTATTCTGGCCGGTTGTGCATTACTGGTTTATGCCTGTAAAACAATAAGAAAAAAGAAAAAATAATTTTCTCCGTTATCCGGACAAAAAAAGACAAGCCTTCAGCTTGTCTTTTAGTCAGGTTTGGCGGCAATTTCCCTGTAGCAATTTGTGGCACGCCAACGGTAAAATATCTCCGGGGGCGTGTCCTCAAAACTACAGGCAGATGAATACCTGCGTATCGTTTACGCAAACGTTGCCCTTGATAACAGTGCCTCCGTTAAGGCTCTGAAAGGTCTCTGCACAGGCCCGGGTATAAAAATAAGCGATGTTGGGGCCTGCTCCTTCTACACGCCAGTCAACACAAACAATGGCTAAGGTTTCTTCTGCCGCCTGGTTTTCTACGGCATTACTGCTGTGCAGTGAAAAAGTTGTCACGGCCACAAACAAAGCGATTACTGATAATTTTTTCATAATGATTTGATTTAGTTAACCCGTAGTGCATTATCATTAAAAACTTAATATATTGTTTTACAGTCAATTATTTTTTTAGCCACAGATTCACAGATACTAAGTCAAAAGAAATTTAAAAAATTAAGGACAAATTACACGGATATCGAATGCTTTGCATTCGATTAAAGCTGTGAAATATAATTTTCTGGACAAAATATAGAAAATCTGTGCATCTGTGGCTAACTAATAATACACTACGGGTTTAGTTAATAATTGTGTGAACTTAATATGGATAATTTATTGCAATAAACATTATACTTAACCAGCCTGAAAAAAACAGATCATTCAGAATAAAATAACCAGTTTTATTTTCTTACGGTAACAAAAGGCTAAAAGTATGTGATCTTGGGAGAGGACTAAGTTAGATAAGTCCTGTTTTACACTTAACGTTTAACCTGCCTTTGTTGCCCATCCATGTTCCTTTAGCTGACTTTCTTCAGGTTAAATTTTAAAGCTGGCTTTTTTTGAAAAACTTTTCAGGTTAAGACTGAAATTTTCAACCGATCTGTCAAAACCGTATGACATACCTTTGGTAAATAGCCTTTCAACCCGATCAAGGTCTTTTTCATTCAATTTATCACCTGAAATACTTTTATCGTCTCTGAGAGCAATAAAACCGGCACCTATTGAGGTCCAAAGTAATAAATCAAAATTAAACCACGATTCATAATAATGATCGTCCCGGTCTTCTTTTTCCAGCTTAGGCTTCCAGTTGTTCAGCATTGATGAAAACTCAGGATTTAAATTTTCCATCGCTTCCAGCATAAATTCTCTTGCAAAGGCGGGGGAATATTTAGATGATAATATTTCTTGTGCCAGAGAGCCTATACTGCACAGGTCACCAATCGTTATTTTTTCTATTTTTTCAACAGGATTGTTCAAACTGGCTTCGATTAACTGCGAATTTCTGAGTAATTCCAACCAGATATACCTTCTCCAACACAAAAATGATTTTTTTCTGGTCATCCAGGTAGCAATATTCATAAAGTATTGTTTAATCGCCGTATAATCAGCTGCATTTAATCCTGATTGTCTTCCGCTTAAATCATCATTTGAAAATCCGGAACCCTGGGAGCCTTCCCCGTTTAAATTTATGTTTACAAAATGATGCCATGTAGAATCTACAACAATTCTGCCGGCATTGGCCAACCGGCCGTCCCAGACACCAATTGACGGAAATGAGTGTGCTGTAGTAGGGGTTTTTCCGCCATTTCCATTATTGGTCGTACTTCCGCTTAATACGTATGACGTTGCGATGTTTTGCGATGAGACCGAAATACCATTAACGGTAAAGGTTCTCTCGGGCTTGCATTCTCCTTCATGAGGATGATCCGGCATCACATCAATAATTCCTGAAGGTCTTACGGTTGTACTGATAGACAACAGAGGATGAGGCAGGCCGCCGGCAAATATTCGGGGAGCTATTACCTGGGGTATACTATCCGACTGATTATCAAAATACCTGGAGGTTGTACCTGAACCGGGTCTGTTGGTGTCATTTCTGAAGGCTCCTCTCATTGCTGCATTCTGGTCTGATATATCCGAAGGCAAATCGGTCCAGAACCGCATATCTTTTACCCGGGTAATATTGCCGCACAGTGCAGAGCCTAAATTGCCGTGATCTCCGGTAGCGAACAATCCGCCGCCTTCATTCATAAAGCGTTCTACCACAGACAATTCCGCTACAGGCAAACCGGAACCGGAAAGGATCCCGAATAGCCAAACCTGATCATAGTCACTTAAGGTAACACTCGACTGAAAATTAAAATTATTTATTTGGCTCACTACTAACCCATTGGTGCTGGGAACAGAAAAGCCCCTATGACCAAGCGTTATCTGATAATTGTTCCATGTTGTAGACTGCAGCCGGTTAAAAATGGTCAGGAATTCTGATAATCCACCGGCACCGGTGCCAAAGTTTAACGCTCCGTCTGTTACGATCAATACTTTTACCGTACATCGTTTCCACCACCACCATTTTGGGTAATAGGGTCTTAAGAATTCGGGTCTAAGCCACTCCAGTTGTCTTGTTAAGGAAATTCGCTCTTCACGGTCAAGAAGATGAATGTTTTTGAACCTTTGTTCTAATGTTTTTAAATCTTCCATTTTCTGTTTGTTTTAATTTTTACCTACTCTAATCAGTTTTCAGTTTCCCTGTCTTACGCTATTTTTTGGTTTTTCGGTTACCATCCCGGATTAAGTTTAAAAAATCACCAGACATCAGATGAAAGGAGGATTTGTGACAGATTGTTGGACATCGATTTTAATTCTTCTGTTTTGAATTATAAACCGTTATCAAACTTCTGCAATAAACACCAGAAAAAAATCCCTACAAATGGGGATTTTTTAGTTTGTATAAAAAACAAAAGATGCCTTATTGACATCTAGTTTCAAAATGAAAAAGGCAAACTTTACGTTTGCCTTTGGTCTATTTTTATTTACTTCTATAAAAATCAAGTCATCAAAAAATGTTACTTAACTTATAATGAAATTTTTGCTTGTATATCCAGTTTTAAATTTTATATTTTCATTGTAATCAGAAGTAAGCTTTGTTGAATTTTTATTTGCGGTTTTACATGAAACGAAAAAAATAAAAATAATTAAATATTTATTCATAAAATATTTTTTTTACCAGTTTCAA
Organism: Bacteroidota bacterium; assembly: GCA_023434025.1. Classification (GTDB taxonomy): domain Bacteria; phylum Bacteroidota; class Bacteroidia; order Flavobacteriales; family Flavobacteriaceae; genus Flavobacterium. The sequence continues at coordinate 7,174 of JAEYTL010000036.1, read as the reverse complement.
AACTAAATTTCCAAAAATAAAGTATAACCACACAAAAAAAGTAATCATTAAAACAATAAAAGGAATGAACAAAACAATGACCAAAGCTCCCTTTATACCATAAACCTGTGCATCATTAAAATTGACAGGAATAATTCCTAAAATAGTTAATATGAGATGAATAAAAGCAAAAGGTAAATATCCGAATAAAAAAGTAAAAAACAGTCTCTTAAACATGTTGCCAGGCATTTCCGAGTACTTTTCAATAATATTTTTCATAATTTAACTAATTTAAATCCATCCCAAAACACCAGCTGAAGCTTACGCCTAGCCTTTAGTCTATTTTTATTTACTTCTGCAAAATCAAATCTTTAAAAAATTTCGCTTAACTTATAATGAAATTTTTGTTTGTATATTCAAAACTATCTTACATAGTATAAGCCTATAAGGTTTGGAGTAGTATACAAATCTTCTATATCCTTTTCTTTACAAACTTTAGTTTCTTTATCTAACATGAAACAATCTACTGAAGAACTATAACCAGTAAGCGGATTGTTATTATTGGAATAATCAGGGAATTTTGTTACCTCAAAACTATAATAATTATTCTCTTTTAATAAGATATGCTTATATTTTTGATTTACTTTTTTAGATACAATTTTATAATTCAGCTCATTTTTTGTGCAGTAAACAAAATAAAAAGAATTTATTGAATCGATTTTATATACTTTAAACAAATCATTTGCTGCAGTATTGTTACTATTTTGAATAGACCTATTTTTTACTTGAGAAGAACAAGAAAAAATGATTACCGTAAGAAATATAATATTTTTTTTCATTAACTTATTTTTTTGAACTCCGGTTGTTGTAAGTTTCCACGAAAATAATACAGTTTAAAGTCTTCAGGTCTTAATTAATTCGTCCACTCAAAGGTAGTAACTCCATGACTATTTCCCATTAAACTTATACTGACACACCTTACTTCCCTGTGGCGGAACAGGTTTTTTGTTTGGAATCTTACCGTTTGCCCTTTACATAATAAGGAATGCTAAAATAAAACTGCCGAGTATAAAAATCAACCGAATCATTATTTTTTACAGTTTCTTTTTCTAACAAAAAACCTCTCAAAGTATCATTACCCTCTTTTCTAGGTATTAAATCAAATAAAATATCATATTTTCTATATTTAAATTTAGGATGTGTTTTAAATTCAACAGACATGTTCTTAACAGTATCTAAAGGAACCTCATGCTGGTTTGAAAAATCAGATTTTAGAGCACTTCCTTTTTTAGCAAAACATAAATAGAGTTCACTATTTAGCAGAACACGTTGTCTTAAAAAAAAATGAAATCGAATAGGCGAGTTAAATATTACAGTATCTTTATTTCTTGACTCGTAAAAGCCTCCGCCACTAATTGTATCCCCCTTTTTATCTAATTTCCATGTTTGGTTTCTGTAAGATGTATTGTTGATATTGAGATACTCAATTACTTCTGATTTATAACTTTCTATACTATACAAATCCCATTTTCCTATTCTGAAATTATCTCGTAAAAGTCTCCCCTCTCCCATTAAATTACCATTAGCAAAAAAATCTTTTTGATAATAGGCATTGTTATTCTTCCAGTATTTTATAGTTTTTATTGGTTGCTTCGTATCGTTATAATAATGAACTGAGGAATCTTGTTTCTGCTCTTTTTCGTATATATAAACAACTTTAGGATTTCCGTTTTCATAGTATTCTACAATCTCTTTTTTATTATCACAAGAAATAAATAGTAAGAGTCCTAAAATATATACAAATATTATTTTCATTTTTTAAATAATTAATTTTTTGGTTTAATTGTTATAGTTGTAAGCTTCCCCTGTTTCGAACTCTTTAAAAGTCTTCAGGTCTTAATTTATCCGTCTACTTTTTTCTATGAACTCCAAAAGACATTGTATCCATTTTAAGACACTTTTTATAAAATTATTTTTTATTTACTGATTTACAATTGTTTACACTTTTTAAAATCATGTCATCACTAAGTTTGAAACATGCTGCCTAATTTACTTCAATATCTTCATTGATATACATTTTAGCTATTTTTAAATATAGGTTATCATCGTCTTTTTTGTTTAAAGTATGCCTTTCTATTATAGCTCTAAAATTCTTTCTTCCTGAATTCCTAAAGCCCAATTTTATCAAAAATTCATTCTCTTTATGTGGCACTAATGTGTCTGCTTTTACAGAAAGAGAATTAGAAAAATCTTCATTATAATCTGCTGAAAAACTCAGAAAATAATAATCTTCATCTAATAAATTTTCTTGTGGAGAATAATCATTGAATTGAAAGTATATTTTAAATTCATATTGTTTTTGTTTTTCAACCTTATCAGGAGCTATAAACCTATAGTACTTACTCTTATCAAGTATTAGTTCATTATTTTTATAATAAAGCTCTTGGTTTGTTACATTATCTCCTTCAATAATAATAGTTTCTCTCTTTGAAAAAAGATCTCCTTCTTCATAAAAACTCCACCAACCTATTGGGTTTAAATCACTATCTACCGCACCTTCATTAGTCAGTATGTTCTTGCTAAAAGTTTTCAAAATAAGACTGTCCTCTTTTTTGTATAAAATTGATTGATATGTACCATCTTTGTTATATTTAGCTATTGAATCCGTCCAAACACCATTTCTGTAGTATACCACACTCTGTAGCTCTCCTGTAGGATAAAACAATTCTTCTTTACCTTCTTTGTTGTTATTTGAGTTTAGGTAATATACAGATTTAATATTTCCATCGTCATAATAACTTTTCTCTTTTTTATCACAACTCGTTAATAAAAATAGGAGAATAAGAATAAAAATAATAATATAATTTAATCTTGATTCCATCTTTCGTTATTTAGTTTTTGCACCTCTTGAGAGACTTGTTGTTGTAAACTTTCCCAGTTTCGAACTGTTTAAAAATAGTAATTTTAAACTGTTGAAATATGAAAAAGACCAACTTTATATTTGCCTTTATCCCATTTATATTTACTTCTGCAAAATCAAATCTTTAAAAAATTTCGCTTGACTCTTACTCTACTTTTTGTTTGCATATCCAACCATCAACATATTCACAATTTGCGATGCTTTATAGAATTAAAAAAACACTTCAATCTGAAGTGTTTTTTAGTTTATGATCTTTTGAACCTCTTTAGCATTATTCTTACAATAGTATGGACAAGAAATAAAACGATTAAAATTGATGATACAAAAATCGAAATTGTAAAATAATCTGTAACATAGTATGTATCCCCATAATTGTAAACAACTCGTTCTTCTTTCATTAAATAACCAATAATCATCATAACAATAACAACTACTGCAAGTAAAATAAATCCTTTATATTTTTTCATAAATTGACATTATGTTGTCGGTCACGATTTTTTCGCGTTTCCGGCCTAAGGCATTGTAAACATACTCAATTTCTCACGAAACAGCAAATGTAATTTAACGAAAAATAGTACATTATGTAGCTATAACATTGAAATTTGTTTTAAAATGTAAAAAGGCAAACTTTATGCTTGCCTTTATCTCATTTTTATTTACTTCTGCCAAATCAAATCTTTAAAAAATTTCGCTTAACTTTTACCCTACTTTTTGTTAGTATATCCATTATGGACATAAGTCTCGATATTTGTTTTTATCAACAATTATATAAACATAAATAAAGCTTTCAGCATTATGCTCAGAATATGTTACCTTAATAGGTTTTTTTGTTAAATAATCACATTCATCATCTGTTTCTTCAATATTTATGACTTCTTTGCTAAACGAAAAGAGATAATCATACTTTTTAAAATCATATTTATCATAATCGATAAAATCCTTTAAAAGATATAATGGTTTATGTTTCTGACTAAAAATATGTTCAAGTTGAACTTTACTGGTTACTATTTTTGCAGGATATTGGAAATTTTCCTTAATTTTTATTTTTTCAGTAAAATTAAATTCAACAGATTTTAGTGTTCCTCGGTTACATCCAATCAAAATTAAAAGTAAGATTGAATACATTAAATTTTTCTTCATTATTTATAATTTAGGTCCCGTAGGAAATTGTATTGAGGATTGTGGATATATTGCTTTCCATTTCTGAAATATTGTCAAACACCACCTTTAACAGCTTGACTTACTGGTATGGTAGCTCTTCCTGTATTTTCATTTATATTTAGTTTTCTATTAGTTCCTCTAACTTTATCCACTCCAGTCTTACTAAAAGAGACCGCTAATGTTTCTTTAGTTCCTGCTAAAGGCTGAGTGGTATTATTTGAATTACAAGTATTGAGAATTAATATTGTATTTGATAAATCTGCTGCAGGATTTATACTGGAATTTTTGTTTGCATACCCACATTTGAAAACATTTCCACCTATTCATAAACATAAGGCTCGGTTTTTTTTTCTAATATAAATTTTTTATTTTTTATTTTATATATCCAAAATGAAGCCATTGTATCACCAATGAACTCTTCTTTTATATAGTACTCTTTAAAATTTTCAGTTTTTAAATTATCAAAAAAATATTCCTTTTTCCCAACTTTATCTCGTATATCATAAACATGAATAGGATTATTTTTATACATAAAGCTCCCCATATAAATAGGGTTTTGTGTTAATTCTATATTCTTTAAATCAAGTATTCCTGCTAAAAAACTATTACTATTAGCAGCAAAAAAATCAGTTACATAAAAAGGAATTCTTCCAATAATAGCAATAGTATCATTTTGTTTTTTAAAAAATGCTATTTCGTAAGATTGTTTTGATATATATATACTATCTTCATCTATTCGTTGTCTTAATTTGTTAGTTTCAACATACTCATTAAGAATACTATCTACCGCAAATGAAACATATTGTTTTTTATTTACAAATTGATTTTTTTTACAACTCGTAATTATCATCATTAGTAATAAATAAAAGATCATCTTTCTCATAACTATTTTACTTTTAAGTCTTTATAAGTTTTAGTTTTTTTAACTAACCATGATTTTCCTCTAAAACTTTAAGAACTTTGGTATTTGGGTCTTAATTTATCCGCCTACTTTTTTCTATGAACTCCAGAAAACGACGCTTAACTTATACTGGAATTTTTGTTTACATATCCACATTTAAAGAATATTATTTTTTACACTGACAATACCCCATTTTTTTTCTTCGCAAGAATATTCAAAAATAAATGTCATGCCGCCGCCATTTGAAAATTCGTAAATTTTATTGGTGTAGGTAATTTTAAAATCAATAATGTAAATTTTCATTTTATTACTCTCTAAATTACAGACAATTTTCCAAGCATCAATACCCTTTTTTAATCTTTTTTTATTTGTAGGATCATAAATATTTAACTGTTTGAATTTAACCTCAAAAAGTTCTTTTGAAGAAGAAAACACATAAGGATTATGATTTTCGTCTATTAGAAAAATATTTTCAATCAGTTCTTTGTAATTACTTATATAATGTTTCCAGTTATCAGTATTATTTTTTTTAGCAAGCTTTTGTTTGTAATCATTTAACAATTGAGCAGCCTTAATTGTGATGGCAGAATCTATCATTTTTTTATAATCATCTGACTTTTCCTGAGAATAAATACTTGTGCTTATAAAGATTAGTGAAATTAATAATATACTTTTCATAAGAATTATTTTTTTGGTGTAACAAAATTTAATATGTCAGCTACAAATAATTCTGTAGCTCTTATCCAGTTATTTATCGGTATATCCCAAAAACTACCTTAACAAACTTTATTATTCCTCAATAATTTTAATGGGCACTGAATTTGAAATAATTGTACCTTCAAAAAAAATAATACCATTTTTTTCTAATTCTTCAATCTGCCACCTTTTAAGTACATCTTTATAATCTGAAAAACGTAAATGATAGGTTAAAAACAAACGATCTCCCTCACATATATTTTTAAAGTATACAGGAGCAGAAGCTGTTGATATATTTAATTCCTCAATAATTGGTAATTTTACAAATGATTGTAAGGTTTTCGATTCTTTAGGGTTCAGCACAAAAGAGTGATTCATAAATTTACGGTATTTTTCTATATACTTTTCCTTTATCCCCAGTTTTAAATAATCTGCTTTTTTAACGGAATCCTGATAGTTCATAAAGTTTAAATACGGAACCGCATCATCGGTAAAATTGACCAATGGATTTGATGGTATCTTGGTTAAATGAATTGAATCTGTAATTTTAAAACAGAAATCAGCATCCTCATTTATTTTCTCTGAATCTATTATAAAAAGCAGCTTTTTATCTGAGTTATTTGTAATTCTGTATTTAAGAATATTTAATGCCATCAATCTTTCTTTTTCATCAGCATACTTTCGCTTATAATCAATACTATCAATATACAGTGCGTGTATTTCACGATTCAAAAGCTCAAAATTAACGTCTGTTTTTTCACTGCTTTGACAGCTTACAGCTAATATAAAAATAAAGGAAATAGTAAAAAATATATTAAGCAATGGGTATTTCATAGTTTATGATTTTAAATTTCCCTTCGGTTTTATAAGGAAAGAATATCATTTTAGTTTAAGACCAACGACAAGAACATCTTATAATGAATTTTTGTTTGCATATCCAAATTACCTCTTTTTTAATTTTACAGAATTTGAGTACACCATACCATTAAATATTTCAACGTTATTTTTCTTCAATTCTTCTTTGACAAAACCGGGTAAGTCTTTGTAAATATTATCAGCTAAAGCTTGGTAAACTATTTTAAAATTCCATCCCTCTTCCAATTTATCATATCTGACAGGATTTTGCAATATTTTCCAATTTGTTTCTTCAATAATTGGCAAGGTCAGAGAAAAATATAATGTTTTAGTTTCATTAATGCCTAAAATTAAGGAATGTTGTTCATAGAGATTATAAGCCTTTTCTTCTGATTTAGCTATTCCAATACTTTTATATTTTGTTTGTCTTAAATCATATTCGTAGTCTTCTTTGTTATTAAGTCCAACAGGATATTCTGTAAAATTTGAAAGTACACCTGAAACAGTTTTAGTTTTATCATCAGACTCAATTGTTGTTGTAAGCTCCCCCAAAACTAGTACAGTTTAAAAGTAGAAAAAAAGTATTAATTTTAAACTGTCAATATGAAGAAAAGTAAATTCACCCCGAGCCAAATTGCCAAGATTTTAAAAGAGTTTGAACT
>JAEYTL010000035.1 GCA_023434025.1 Bacteroidota bacterium | reverse complement strand
CCGTAACTAAGATCGTGGTTGTATCGATAAACACCCCGAAATCGTCACTGTAAACTCCTCTGTGCAATAAAGATGATGCCTTTAGTTTTGAACGCGACTCCTTTAACGTTTCAAAGGCACTACGGTTGCGTTTTAACTCACCGAAGCTGATTTTCCGTACCTGATGGGCTGTTTGGGTTGGAGAAGCCTGAGCAGAAACTTCAAATTCTTCTTTTTCACAGGACGTGAAAAACAGCATGGAAGTCATCAAAATAAGCAGTAATTTTAACTTGTTTTTCATGATAAAATTTTTTATGGTTTAGATTCATTTTTACAATGCGTTAAAACCAACGTATCATGTTCCGTGATTTCAAAGGTATAAAAAGCCTGCAGTACTTTCTTTTTTGAAATTGGTGTAGATTCATAAAAAAATTGATTTTAACTCAATTATTTATGATTAAATTTGTTTTGGCTAAGAAAGTAAAATAATTCTAACGAACAAAATGTTTTTTAGTTCTAAAATCCTTATTTTTAGTTCTAAATAAGAACCCAATTCAAATCATGAAGAACAATATCGGAGAAAAAATCAGAAAAGTCAGGGAGCTGAAAGGCTTTACACAAGAATATATGGCCGGAAAGCTTGAAATATCCCAGCGGGCCTACAGCAAATTGGAAAACAATGAAACCAAGATAGACTGGGAAAAGATTGAGTCCGTATCGGCTATCCTGGGAGTAGATCCTCTTGAACTTGTATCGTTTGATGACAATATGGTATTTAATAATTGTACCCAATCAGGAAAACTTCATACATTTAACTATAACTTCCCCGACGAGCTCAAAAGAAATTATGAGCAAAGAATTGAACACCTGGAAAAAGAGATCGAGTTTCTGAGGTCGTTGGTAAAAAAATAAAAAAGCTCCTGATAAAGGAGCTTCTGTAATAATATTTCTTAAACCAACTTATTCGCTACCAGATACTCTGCAATTTGTACTGTATTGGTTGCGGCACCTTTGCGTAAATTATCGGCCACAATCCACATGTTTAAGGTGTTGGGCCGGCTTTCATCACGGCGGATTCTGCCGACAAACACATCGTCTTTGCCCTGGGCATAAATCGGCATCGGATAGGTTTTGGTATCTAAATTATCTTGAACGGTAACGCCGGGTGTGTTGTGTAAAAGTGCACGCACTTCATTCACCTCAAAATCATGCGAAAATTCCACATTTACGGCCTCACTGTGTCCGCCAACTACCGGAATTCGAATGGCCGTTGCGGTCACGGCAATCGATTTGTCGCCCATGATTTTCTGGGTTTCGCGAACCAGTTTCATTTCTTCTTTGGTGTAGCCGTTGTCTTCAAACACATCGCATTGCGGGATGGCATTCCGGTGAATCGGGTACGGATACGCCATTTCGCCTTTCACTCCGGCATATTCATTTTCTAATTGTTGTACGGCTTTTACCCCTGTTCCGGTAATGGACTGATACGTGGAAACAATCACGCGTTTTATGTTGTATTTTTTATGTAACGGATTCAAAACCATTACCATTTGAATCGTTGAACAGTTGGGATTGGCAATAATTTTATCGTCTTTGGTCAATTCAGAAGCATTGATTTCCGGAACCACTAATTTTTTGGTTGGGTCCATTCGCCAGGCGGAAGAATTGTCAATTACGGTTGTGCCGGCTTCGGCAAATTTGGGAGCCCAGGCCAAAGAAGTTTCTCCTCCGGCAGAAAATAAGGCAATATCCGGACGCATTTCAACGGCGGTTTGCAATCCAACTACTTTGTATTTATTTCCGTTGAACTCAATTTCTTTTCCAACCGACTTTTCCGAAGCAACCGGAATCAATTCCGTAACCGGAAAATTCCGTTCGGCTAAAACCTGAAGCATAACTTCGCCAACCATTCCGGTAGCTCCAACAACTGCAACTCTCATGATGTGAATTTTTAGATTTAAAATGCAAAAGTATAGAATATTGAGAGGAAAAAAATCCGTTTCACAAAATTTCGTTTTTTTGTAAAAACAGTATAAGATATAATAAAAAGATAAGAGCCTGTAAATTAAGTCTATTATCAATAGTTTTATTTCTGATGCTTAATAAGCAGGGGAGGTGACAACTTAATTTCTTGCAACAGATTATGCTGATCAATCTGTTGGAAAATGTGTAGTTCAGGCTTTAAAAATTTTCCCGAATTTATTACCCATTAAAATAAGAGGATAATTATAGGAGGTATTCTATAACCCCCTGAAATAGGATTAAATTAATTGGCTGTCTGAATATGGGTTAATTGAGCTTATAGGCAATTATTAAATCTTCCCCTCCCTGCCCATATAGAATATTTATTGCAGGAAGAGGTGCTCCTGATCCCATCTGCGAAATATTTCCTGCTACATAATAATATGTTTTGTCAGTACCGGATGAGTTCTCAACGATTAGTGTTCCTGTCACCATTCCCAAATTTGATGAAGAACTTACAATTCCTGATACCTGATATGCACCTTCATAAAAAAAATCATTTGATAATTGAGAATAATTAACAGATGCCTGATTCAATTCTGTGAAGCTTGATCGTAACCATAATGTACGATTTTGCGGTAAAACCTGCGAACAAAACATTACGAAGTTTATGGTTACAGCCCATCTGCCGGGAGGTAGAACTATATAACTGCCGGTATTTATGTAGTTATTGGTGGTGCTAATTGGTATTGTTACACTGTTTCCCTTAACAAATAACCTATGATTATATAGAGGCTGCCATGTTGCATTACCTTCATTGTCACTTGTTAATACCTTTCCCAACAATTCATTGCCGTCTGTATATTTAAAAGTTCCATGAACATCCAGAGTAGTTTTTGGAGTACTGGTACCTATTCCGACATTACCATTTTTTAAAACAGTAAATGCATTTCTTCGGTTGATGTTAGAATTGCCATTTCCCACTACCAGAAGACGATCGTTGCCGTTCCAGCTATTGGGACTATTTGGGGTGTAATCAGTATTATATATGCCCAAAACTGTTTCAGAATAGGATCTTGCAGAGTTGCCTACTCCAAAAGCAGTACTGGTATTTCCCAAAGCCGCATTTTCATATCCAAAAGCCGTGCTGTAATTTGCTGCTGCGGTGTTGTTAAACCCCATTGCCAGTGATTGGTATCCTCGTTGTGCAGCATTCCATTGTGTTCCTGTTGCTCTTCCTGCTCTGAAAGATCCATTAGTTTTATCAAAAAACATGCGGTGGTTGTCTGCTGTGCCTTCAAGATCATCCATTTGGGTACTTCCAAACACAAAACAGTCACTGTTAATATTGGAAGTGTTACGCACGATACCTCCAATGCTCTCAAACTCACCCCTATTGGCATTTAGGTGTGTCCAGGTGGTGCCATTATAGTACCAAAAACCGGTATTGATGTTGTCGGTTTGATAGACCAGCAAGCCGTTGGCAGGATTTGTTATATCAGTCCGTTGTGCCTCTGTAAGACGAGGAATTAAAATACCGGTGTTAGTGGAAGTAATGTCCAGGATAGAAGATGCATCGGGATTTGTTGTTCCTATCCCTACCTGAGCATATCCTGAGCAAAAACCAATGAATAGTAAAACGTAAAGAGTTGTTTTCATAGTTGTCTTCGGGATTTAAAGAATACAAGTTTTCAGACCCTAAAAGTAATATGAAGATATTTACAATCGTTTATTTTGATAATAGACAAATGATAGACATTTATTTTTTTATTTGTGTTAAATCATTGATATTTAAATTTTTATATGTTTTTTTATGTGTTGAGAATAGTTAGATATTTAGGATAAATGTATCTAAGTTTACGTTTGCCGGGAGATTCATTTTTTTACGAAGCCGGTATCGGCTGGTATTTAAAGAAGCAAGAGAAATATTTTGAATAGTTGCAATTTGATGGTTATCCATCTTTAAACGGATAAGACAACAGAGCCGTTTTTCATTTTTGCTTAAATTGGGAAATTGTACATTGAGTTTGTAGTAAAAAAAATCACCTAATTTCTCAAAATGCTCATAAAGTTCTTGAACATTTTTCTCAAAATTTAGTTTTTTAACAACTTCGTTTTCTATAATTTTTATCTGCTTGTTACGTTGACGTCCGCGGCTTTTTTTCAAAACCTCAATTTTATTGGTAATCAATGATGCCCATTCACGGTTTTGACTCAGATTTATTGCAAAATCAGATAAATCCCGTTCTTTTGCCTTGACTTCAAAATGTAACCGTTTATTTTTTTCTTCGAAGGCTTGTAGTTTTTGTTCCGCTAAAAGTTGTTTGTTTCTATTGTTTATAAGTAGCTGTCGTCTGTTAATCAAAAGAAATATAACGGTTAAAAGTATAATTATTGCAATCAGTCCGATGGTTTTGGTTCTGAACCTTTGTTTTTCAATATCACTTTTGGCTTTAATGTTTTGTATTTTGGCATCAAGCTTCACTCTGTTTAAGACAAGGTTATTGAGTGATTCTTCCCAAAGAAGGTCATTGGCTGATTCTATTTCTCGTATACTATCTTTTAGAGTATTTACCTGTTGTAAAATACTAAAAGCCTCTTTGTACTTTTGTGTTGCAGATAACACTAAAGCTTTTGTTTCAAAAAATTCTAACCTGGTTTTGGGTAATTTTTTTATATTATCATTGTATTGTTTATATAATTTTTCCACTAAATAACAATATTGTGATGCTTTTTCAAATTGCTGTAATTCAATGCACGTTACTATCAGTTGGCAACCGGCACTAATCAAACGTGCCACATCAATGGCTTTTGTGTCTGTATTATAATTTGTTTGGTAATAAAAGAAGTTGGTTTTGTAAAGTTCTTTAGCGTCGTTGATCTTGTTTTTTTTCAAATATACATCAGCTATATTGTCTCTTATGCTTCCTTGTAGTGAATGATTTGGATATTCATTTGTACAAATATCATAAGCTTTTTTAAAATAGATTAATGCAGAATCAAGATCTGTTTTATTTTCAAGTAAAAACAAGCCATAATTATTTAATGCTGAAGGATGTAAAACAGTTTTATATTTTGATGATTGTTCTATGCTTTTTTTAAGCATAATGGAAGCACTATCCGGCTGTTTCAATTTGCTATAAGCCATTGCCATAGTACCATAAATAAACACACTGTTTTTTATAAAAGCCTTTTCTTTGTTTGGGGGAATTTCTGATTCACATATTTTAAACTGTTTCAAATATTTATTAAAAAATACAATTGATTCATTCATCAATCCCAAACCATAAAAAGTATGTCCGATATCAAATAAAAAATTTAATTTAAGCTTGCATTCTCCATCTATGTGCTCTAATAAATCAATTTTTTGATAACTTAATTTTAAATAAATTTCCAGTTGCTCTTTGGTTAATGATGATTTGAATCCCATCGAGTTGGAGGTTCTGGAGATTACCCGGTTTAACTCTTCTCCTATAATATGATATTGCTCTAATGCCTCATTAGATGATACTTCATTTTGTGAACAACAAAATTCCGAACAAACTAACGCTAAAATTAAAAGTACGTTGTTACATAATTTTCCCATTTAAAAGCAATCTGATGTTGGGTAGAGACGGTGAGTTATAATCATTTTTTTTTGCAAAAAAACCCCGATAAATCCGGGGTTTAGTGCTGAAATACATGCAGCATTAATTTAGAATATATAATGTAGCGGAACGTCTATTTTTTCAATAAATCTCTGATTTCTGCCAATAATTCCTCTTGGGTTGGTCCGGCTGGTGCAGCAGGAGCAGGAGCTTCTTTCTTTTTTGCGGCATTCATCCCTTTAATCAGTAAAAATAAAACAAAAGCAATGATGATAAAATTAATTACTGCCGATAAAAACATGCCGTACTTTACTCCTCCGAATATTGTCAATTCTTCAATTTTTGACAAACTTGCCGCTTCTAAAGCCGGTTTTAAGAGTAAGGGTGTAATTACATCATCAATGAATGAACTGATGATTTTTCCAAAAGCTCCACCAATAATTACGGCAACAGCCAGATCAACCACGTTGCCTTTCATTGCAAATTCCTTAAATTCTGAAAGCATTCCCATAATGTTAGATTTTATTTGTTGAACAAAACGAAGTTAGTTAAAATTTTAACAATGACAATAAAAAAATTATTCTCTGTAAAAAATTCGCTTCACCCGTTGCGAAATGCCGGTGAGAATTTCATACGGAATGGTATTCAGTTGAGCTGCCATAAAAGCGGCAGAAGGGTTTTCGCCTAAAACAATTACTTCATTCCCTTCGATGCAGGGAATGGCCGTAACATCCACCATCAGCATATCCATGCAGACACTTCCCGTAATCGTTGCTTTTTGGTTGTTAATCATCACAAAACCCAATCCGTTGCCCCAACTTCTTCTAATTCCGTCGGCATAACCAATCGGAATCGTAGCAATCCGGGTTTCTTTTTCTGCCACAAACCGCCTGCCGTAACCCACACTTTCTCCGGCCTGAATGGTCCGGATTTGGGAAATAACCGATTTTAACGTGCCCACATTTTCCAGATATTTCTGTTCGCTGGTGTCGTTTGAAATACCGTATAATCCGATGCCTAACCGGACCATGTCGAATTGAGCTTCCGGATAATTGGAAATACCTGAAGTATTCAAAATATGTCGGATCGGATGAATTTCTAATTCTTTACTTATATAGGCCGCAATACGGTTAAATTTTTCAATTTGTTCCAAAGCAAAATCCCGGTGCAATAGATCGTCGCTCGTAGCCATGTGCGACAGTATACTTTTTACCTGAACCGTTTTGCCGTTTTTTAAAATAGAGATTAGCTCTTCTAGATGAATTTCATCAAAACCTAACCGATGCATTCCGGTATCAATTTTTAGGTGAATCGGAAAGTTTTTTAAATGCTTTTGCCGGGCTGTTTTTAAAAATGCATTTAATCCTTTCAGGCTATAAATTTCGGGTTCCAGTTGGTGCTGAATGATGGCTTCAAAACTGGTAGTTTCAGGGTTTAAAACCATAATCGGCAAATGAATTCCGTTACTCTTTAAAGCAATTCCTTCGTCGGCAAAAGCCACGCCTAAATAATCTACTTTGTGGTATTCGAGTAACTTGGCAATTTCTAAACCGCCATTCCCATAACCAAATGCTTTAACCATGACCATCATTTTGGTTTCCGGTTGCAGTTTGGCTTTAAAATAATTTAAATTGTGTGAAATGGCATTGAGGTTAATTTCTAAAACGGTTTCATGCGTTTTTTCTTCCAGCAACGAAACGATTTCTTCAAAATGAAAACTGCGTGCTCCTTTAATCAGGATTGTTTCATTTTCAAAATTTAAACTGTCAAAATGAGTGAGAAAATCGGCTTGGTTCGCAAATGTAATCCCGTTGAGAAATTTGTTTTTATAGTTGCAAATTGTTTCGCCAATACCAATTACCCGGTTGATTTTGTTAGAAACGACCATTTGAGAAACACGGGAATATAACTCATCGTTTTCCAGACCACTTTGAAAAATATCGGACAAAATCAACGTTTTTTTGTGATGCTGTTTTTGGTTTTCTAAAAAATCCAACGCAATTTTCAACGATTGAAAATCGGAACTGTAACTGTCGTCAATCAACGTTGTGTTGTTGATGCCTTTTTTTACTTTTAACCGCATTTCTATCGGGTATAAAAGCGATAGTCGCTTTTGAATGGTGTCTAAGTCATACTTAAAATAAAACAACACCATCAGGCAATGAATCACATTTTCAATAGAAGCCTCGTCTGAAAACGGAATGCTGATTTTAAAGCATGTTTGACGGTAGGTTACATTCAGGCAGGTTTTGTCATTCGCGGTTTTGTGATGAATCAGGACATCTGCCGACTGATCACTCGAACTCCAGGAAAAAGTTTTGATCGCAGGATTCAAAAAAGCATCAATCGATTTGTTTTTGTTGTAAATCAGAACCTCCACATTGGAGAAAAGCTTTAGTTTTTCTTTGATTTTCTGTCCTAAATTTTCAAAACCTTCATCGTGAGCAGAACCAATGTTCGTTAAAATTCCGATTGTGGGTTGAATAATGGGTTCTAACTTTTGCATTTCGTTCACGGTGGAAATTCCGGCTTCAAAAATGCCTAAATTATGTTGTTCGTTAATGCCAATTACAGATAACGGCACCCCCACTTGAGAATTATAGCTTTTCGGACTTCGGATGATATTATAATCAGGGCTTAATAAAAAATTAAGCCACTCTTTTACAATGGTTTTTCCGTTACTTCCGGTAATACCAATGACCGGGAAACTGAATTTTTTCCGATAAAAAGATGCAAATTGCTGCAATGCCGTTAAGGTATTCTCAACTTTTAAATAGTTAACTTGATGTTGCAGATGCACATCTTGCGAAACCACAAAATTCCGAACACCTTTTTCAATAAGCTCCTCAATATAATCATGTCCGTTGTTGTTGGAGCCTATTAAACAAAAGAAAAGCGTATGCTCATTGTTTTGAAACGAACGGCTGTCGATGGAAACATTTAAAATAGGATTATCAGGATGTTTTCCGAAAAACTCAGCTTTAAGTTGTGGAATAATATCGTTTACAACCAAACTCACGAACGATTATTTAGGTTTGTTATCAGGTTCTGTTTTGTGAAGCTCGCTCTGTTCCCGCATGGCGTGAAAATAAGCAGCTCTGCTGAGCGGTTCATACTCTTCCGTTTCTCCTAACATCACCAATTTGTCATTATCTGTTTTTCTGAAGCTGTAATTGGCTAAATTGCCGGTGCGGGTGCAGATGGCGTGTACTTTGGTTACATACTCGGCTGTGGCCATCAAAGCCGGCATGGGGCCAAAAGGGTTTCCTTTAAAATCCATATCCAATCCGGCTACAATTACCCGAATGCCTGAATTGGCCAAATCATTGCAAATGGCAACAATTTCATCATCAAAAAACTGGGCTTCATCAATGCCAACCACATCACACCCCTGAGCCAGGATACGAATATTGGCAGCGGCCGGAACGGGCGTAGAACGAATTTCGTTTGCGTCATGCGAAACCACCATTTCATCGTGATAACGCGTATCGATGGCCGGTTTAAAAATCTCAACTTTTTGTTTGGCAAACTGAGCTCTTTTGAGTCTTCGGATCAACTCTTCGGTCTTTCCGGAGAACATCGAACCGCAGATTACTTCAATCCAGCCAAATTGTTCTTTATGATTTACGGTATTTTCAAGAAACATTTTATACTTTTCTAACTAAAGAATAACATATTTTATGTTATTTTGTATCAGAAACAAATTTATAAAATTCCATTCGCTAAATTCAATATAATTTTAAAAGTTATGAAGAAAAAGTTAGAAGCAGATTTAATCAGTATTGCACACCGTGTTCTGAAATTAAAAGGAAAAGAGGATGTTGTTCAGTTGCATCAGGAAGCTCAAAAATTAGTTGAAAAATTAGCCATACTTCGTTTTTATGAAGAAAATATCAATGTGTTGAAAAGTGAGATTTCGGCAGAAGAATTAGAAGAAAAGCTTTTTGCCGAAGTTCCTGCTCAGCCTGAAAAGATTTTTACAGAAGAAAAAGAACCAGAAGTACAAGCAGAAGTTCCTGTTGAAACCGTAGAAGAGGTTATTCAAGAAGTAGTTGCAGAAGATACTATTGAAGAAGAAATAGTTGAGGAAGAAGAGGAGATTGTAGCGGAAGAAGAAGTGGAAGAAGATGTTTTTATTGAAGAAATCATAGCGGAAACGCAACAAGAAGAACCTGTAAAAGAGGAAAAGGAAGAATCTGTTTTTAGTCCGTTATTTGAATTAGCATCAGAAGAAGAGGAAAAGCCTGCTGCTAAAATGGAACAAAAGCAAATTTCTTTTGAAGATTTATTGGGTTCTGACTACAAAGAACTGGAGTTTGTAAAAGTAGATGATGTTCCGCAGGAAGTGGAAAAAGTAACTGAAATTTCATTTGAAAAAGTTGAAGAAACCATCATTCCCGAAGTGAAAATTGAAACCAAAACGGAAACGTTTACGATGAAAACCGAGCATAAAATTTCTTCGTTAAACGATACGTTAATCAAAGGAATCAACATTGGTTTGAATGATCGAATTGCGTTTGTCAAACATTTATTTGGCGGAAGCAACGAGGATTTTAATCGCGTGATTTCGCAAATTAGCACCTATGATTCGTTTCAGGAAGTACAACAGTTTATTGTAGATATGGTAAAACCCGATTACAATAATTGGGAGGGAAAAGAAGAATATGCCGACCGTTTTATGAATTTGATTGAGAAGAAGTTTGTATAAACTTTTTCTCCGCAATCTTGTCATCTCGATGAAGGAGAGATTTCATTATTTTGATTTTTAAAACGTTACCATGAGCAAACTCTATATCGTTCCCACACCCGTCGGCAACTTAGAAGACATGACTCTCAGAGCCATAAAAGTGCTCAAAGAAGTAGATTGTATCTTAGCCGAAGATACCCGAAACAGCGGAAAATTATTAAAGCATTTCGGAATAGGAACGCACATGCAAAGTCATCACATGCATAACGAGCACAAAACCGTAGAAGGTTTGATCAAACGTTTGCAAGCCGGTGAAACCATTGCATTGATTTCGGATGCCGGAACGCCGGCCATTTCCGATCCCGGATTTTTGCTTACGCGGGCTTGTGTGGAGAATAGTGTTGACGTTGAATGTCTGCCGGGAGCAACCGCTTTTGTCCCCGCTTTGGTGAACAGCGGATTGCCGAATGATAAATTTGTGTTTGAAGGGTTTTTACCCGATAAGAAAGGAAGACAAACCCGTTTTTTGGCTTTAGCCGAAGAAGGAAGAACGATGATCTTTTATGTTTCGCCCCATAAATTAAACAAAACCTTAGCTGAATTTGTGCAGTATTTTGGAGCAGAAAGACCCGTTTCTGTTTCCAGAGAATTATCAAAACTGCATGAAGAAACTGTCCGCGGAACAGCTTCTGAGGTTTTAAAACATTTTGAAGCTAAACCTGCCAAAGGAGAAATTGTGGTGGTGGTTGGTGGAAAATTTTTAAAATAAATTGTAACATTTATGATTCATTATGTGCTTTAAATGGTTATAATGAAACAATAAAGTTATATTAAATAATTGAATAACGATTTGATTTCTTTTTGTTGCTCTTTTAAAATCAACGCTTTTTCGGCAAAATCATCCCACTTTTCAATTGCTTCCCGACATTCTTCAATAATTTGTAATGGTTTTTTGATGTTGACGTTTTTCGCCAAAGACAAAGCATCATTCAACGCAATGTTTTCCTTTTTTCCATTAATGGTCATTTGATGAGCTTTCAGCCAAAAATTTGAAGGATTAAAGGCAAATGTGATATCATAAGCCGGAGAAAGCGACCATTTTCCGTCAGGATTCATCAAAAAGGAAATGTTTTTGGTGTGGTCATCCTGGTTTCTGGCCATGACGTTAAAAACCATTCTTCGGTACAATTCTTCCATGTCAGGATAAGGCAATTGCATTTGTCGCATGACCATCAATGCCTGTTCATACGAATACGCTCCCGGCAAGTTATAATCAAAATGAGCTAACCCGCACAACGTTTGCAGGTGCATTTTTTGGTTGTTGACGCGATCAAAACGTTTGGTCATAAAATGTGCCCGTTGGTTTTCTATTTTCAATTCACTTTCCGTCATGTTGATTCCGGCATCAGTTGCCATCAAATAATAGGCATATTCAATATTACCATAGCCTTTTGGGTCGCCTAATTGATGATTGGTCACGCCGTCAAATTTTATCAACCAATAGTCAAAGCCATCTAATCCATCAATTTGACCGGAACGAACTTCGCCTGTTTTTTGATTGTAGGCAATAATGGCTTTAGCACGAGCTCCACCGGCAGAACTTCCTACTTGAAGAATGTCTGAAAATCCTTGTTCGGATTGCAAATTGGTTTTAAAAGTTGCTCGTTCGGCCAAAACTTCTTTCGCAAATTCAACTAAAGCTTCAATCTCTAAGGTGTTGGAAGGAATCACTTGCTGTCCCGATTCCGGCTCAAATTCTAAAGCTCCCATACCACGCTTTCCAATATAACAAAGACGATCAACCGGATTAAAACTTTGAGCAGTTCTACCTTGTTGAGCGAGCCAGGCATCAATAACCTGATTTCCGAATTTGTCCGGCAAACTGTCTGCCAATAAACCCGGCAAACCTTTGAAGGTTTCGAAATTTAAAAAAGGAAAAGAAAAAACACGTCGTCCTTTGCTCGCTTCAGACAACGAAAGTGTAATGGGCGATAAATCTAAACCGGAATCAATAAAATTTTTATCAAATTCGAAAACACCAACATTTTTAGATTCGTCCCACAAAACCGCACCAACCTTGCGATTCCAGATTTTTATAGAAGCAACGGTATTCATAATTATTTGGATGGAGAAGCTTTTTTGCGGTATTTTGAGCGTTCTTCCAGAACTTGTAACGGACTAACTTCCGGTTCTTCGTTGAGGTAATTGAACAAATCTAGTTTTCCCAACGCTCGCATCACTTGCACCATGGTTAATAAATTTATGGCCTTTCCGGATTCCATCCGACTGATGGTAATTCGACTCAGGCCACATTGCTCGGCAAGCTCTTCTTGAGAGATATTTTTATTAAGACGCATTTGCTTCAAACTAGAACAAAGCGAACGAACAACAGCTGCATCTGTCATCGCATACCAGTTTTTATAGTAACTATTTTGATACATTATGTGTTTTTTTAATCATTAATGAAACAAATATGTATCAAAATTACGATTTATTTTTTGAAATAAAAATTTTTAAAAAATCGTTATCTTTGAAAAAAAGTGCAGCATGACACATCAAATTTCAACAAAATGGTTAGGCGGAATGGCATTTGAAGCTACTAATCCGGGCGGAAATTTCAGAATTGACGGCGATATAGAAATCGGCGGAACAGATAGCGGACTTCGTCCAAAAGCATTAATGTTGGATGCATTGGCAGGGTGTACCGGAATGGATGTGGCTTCGTTGCTGCCTAAAATGAAAGTTTCGGTTGATGCTTTTCGCATTGATGTGGAAGGCGATTTGACCGAAGAGCATCCGAAATATTACCGTACTGTTCGGGTAGCTTATCATTTTTATGGGCAAGATTTAGAAAAAGAAAAACTACATAAAATAGTCAGTTTATCTGTAGAAAAATATTGTGGCGTAATGGAAATGTTTCGTAAATTTGCTCAGGTGGATGTGAAAATTGAATACCATCCGTAAAGTATAAGCCATTCAAAATTAATAATATATGCGTTGGACCATCAAACCAAAGCCGGAACCGCATTTGGTTTCGCAATTAGCCTCTCAACTTAATGTAAGCGAATTGATTGCTTCGCTTTTAGTGCAAAGAGGAATTTCAACCTTCAGTCAAGCCAGACATTTTTTCAGACCCTCCTTGAACGATTTGCATGATCCGTATTTGATGAAAGATATGGATAAAGCCGTTCTTCGAATTGAAAGAGCTGTTTTTAATCAGGAAAGTATTTTGGTTTTTGGTGATTATGATGTAGACGGAACAACAGCGGTTTCCTTGGTTTCGTCTTATTTAAAATCATATTATCCCAATATAGGCACCTATATTCCGGACCGTTATGACGAAGGTTACGGTATCTCATATAAAGGAATTGATTTTGCGGACAATAATGGTTTTTCCTTAATTATTGCTTTAGATTGTGGTATAAAATCAACCGGCCATGTGGCTTATGCCAAAGCAAAAAATATTGATTTTATCATTTGTGATCACCATCGACCGGGTGATAATTTGCCGGAAGCTGTTGCTGTTTTAGATCCTAAAAGAGAAGATTGTACCTATCCGTATGACGAACTTTGCGGTTGTGGGGTTGGGTTTAAATTGATTCAGGCATTGGCTCAAAACAGAGGTGAAACAATTGAAGACTTATTGCCATACCTGGATTTGGTGGCTATTGCCATTGCAGCAGATATTGTACCGATTACAGGTGAAAACCGCATTCTGGCCAAATTTGGGCTGGAGGTTATTAATGCCAGTCCCAGACCCGGAATTAAGGCATTGACTCAGAACCTGAAGAAAAAAATACTCACCATCACAGATGTTGTTTTTATCATTGCTCCCCGAATCAATGCGGCAGGAAGAATTAAACACGGTAATCATGCCGTAGCATTGTTAACTGAATTTGAGCAGGAGCAAGCTGAACAAGTTGCTTCAGAAATTGAAGGATATAATGCAAACAGAAAAGATTTAGATAAACAAATCACGATGGAGGCATTAGCTCAAATTGAGGAAAATAACGAAAAAGAAAAGTTTACAACGGTTGTTTATAATGAAAACTGGCATAAAGGTGTAATCGGAATCGTAGCGTCCCGTTTAACGGAAACGTATTACCGGCCAACATTGGTGTTTACAAAAAGCGGCAATAAATTAGCGGCTTCGGCACGTTCTGTGAAAGGTTTTGATGTGTACAATGCTTTGGAAAAGTGTTCGGAATATCTGGAGCAATTTGGCGGGCACATGTATGCGGCCGGAATGACCATCAAAGAAGAAAACTATGCGCAATTTAAGGAAGCCTTTGAAAAAGTAGTACAGGAAACAATTCACCCGGATTTGTTAATCCCGGAAGTTTTAATTGATGCTGAAATTAATCTGGAAGAAATTAATCCAAAATTAGTTCGGCTCCTAAATCAGTTTGAACCTTTTGGTCCTGAAAATATGACGCCGGTTTTCAGGGCAAAAAAAGTAGTAGATACCGGTTACGGTAAAACGATCGGTCAAAATGATGAGCATTTGAAATTATTTGTAAAACAAAACAACTCAGAAGGTTTTGGTGTCATCGGTTTTGGTTTGGGAAAAAAGTTGGATATGACCAAAAACCACCAGTCTTTTGAAATGGCTTTCTGCCTTGATGAGAATGAATTTAATGGGAATGTCTCAGTTCAATTGAGGGCGAAAGATATTCGTTAGTTTTTGAATTCTTTCAGCTCAAATTTTTCGCCGTCAAAAATGCCATAGGTAAAATAACCTATCCAGTCACCAAGGTTAACATAAGTGGAATTTTTGCCTACTTCCAGCTGCATAGGAAGATGCCTGTGCCCAAAAACAAAATAATGATAATGTTTGAAAGTCAGTTTCCGTTTAGCATATTGAACGAGCCATTCGTTTTCCTCTCCTAAAAATTTAACATCTTCGACACCTGAAATTAATTTGTTTTTAACCGATAAATATTGAGCCAGTTTTACGCCAATGTCCGGATGTAACCACCGGAACAACCATTTTGAAAAGGGGTTGGTAAACACTTTTTTCATGCGTTTATACCCTTTGTCTCCGGGACCTTTTCCGTCTCCGTGACCAATTAAAAAAGTTTTTCCGTTAAAAGTAAATTCCTGATTGTCATGATACACCGGAATGTTTAGTTCTTTTTCAAAATAATCACACATCCACAAATCGTGATTGCCTACAAAAAAATAAATCGGAATACCGCTGTCGCGAAGTTCGGCCAGTTTACCCAGCACACGAACAAATCCTTTTGGGACAACGGTTTGATATTCAAACCAAAAATCAAACAAATCACCCAATAAAAAAAGAGTCGTTGCATCGTGTTTAATTTCGTCTAACCATGCCACGAATTTTTGTTCTCTTGGGAAACTGGCTTCCGGAGTGGGAGCTCCGAAATGTTGGTCGGATGCGAAATAAATTCTTGTTACACTTTGTTTCGTCATAAAATAGGATTGTCAGAAGCATACCATTCTGCGAATGACGTTTCTGTTTCTTGTAGTTTTAAGGAATGAAGTTCAATAGAATCAGGTAGTCTGTTTTTTATTTTTTCCGCAAAATCAATCACCATATTTTCACTGGTGGGTTGATAATTCACTAAAATGACATGGTGTCCCCGGTTTTTTAATTCTTCAGCTAACTCTATGTGAGGGGTGTTTTGATTAAAAACAGTGGCATGATCAAATAAATCAACAATTTCTTCTTTGACAATTTTTTTCAGGTCACTGAAATCAATGACCATTCCGAATTTCACATTGGTGATATCTGCAATAGGCGTTCCAATTACTGTAACAGCTAATTTATAGCTGTGCCCATGCACATTTTTGCATTTACCGTCATACCCATACAGTGCGTGTCCGGTTTCAAAACTAAATTGTTTGGTAATTCTGATTTTCGTCATTTGATTCAAGTTTCGGTGCAAAGATAAGACGCTAAGGGTTATTTTCTCTTTTTTTAGCCGTATAATACATCCGGTAAGCTATTCCGATCAGTAAGACAAAAGGAAGAAATGAGCCGATTATTACCCCAATCTGGTAGGCATCGTTAGGAGCATTTTTAAGTTTATCTTCTATATCAACCGTTTGAACCGACAATAAGATACGTTTCATTTTATTTTGAATTAGAATGGGCTGAACAAAAGTAAGGATTAAAAATGTATTTTTTCATTTTCATCATTTTCAAATCAGTGTCATGTATTGCTTACGAAAAGACAGAACCCATATCCTAAAAATAAACAGAAAGACTCTATGAGTTTAAAGAGATGAAAAAAAGGATGAAAAAATAAAAAAGAAATACAGTGATTTAAAATAAATTAATTAAATTTGCCTCCGCTTTGGGGATGTAGCTCAGTTGGCTAGAGCGTTTGGCTGGCAGCCAAAAGGTCGTGGGTTCGAGCCCCATCTTCTCCACCACGAAAAAGCAAAGCCTGCAAGGGATTCCCGAGCAGGCTTTTTCTTTTGGTACAACAATGGTAAAGCTCTTTTGTTACTTTTTCCCTGATATGTTATTTGTAGTGTATTTCACTATTTTTTGAGGATTAGAATGACCTAAGCATCAGGCAACGGATCGCCCACTTTGATATCACAACGGTGGTGCGGTTGGCCGTGTGGAGGATTATTCTTAGGTTTTGGTCCATCGGCTTTGGCGGTGGCAGGCGTTGAATTTGCTGCGGGTTTTACTTGCGGAGTCTGCGTTGCAGGGGCAGAAGCTACAGGTTGAGCCGGATTGGTTTGTTGTTCTGTTTGAACCGTTTTAAAAAATGATTTTGGTGCGTTTTGCTGAACCGGAGCAGGAGTTGCTCCTTGTGCAGGAGCAGAACCGTCTAATGGTGCCCCCACTGCAATTTCACAACGATGATAAGGTTGACCATGTGGTGGATTTAATTTTGGGGGTTGTCCTGCGGTAGCAGCTGTTTCTGAGGCCGCCGGAGCCGGCGTTGTGGTTATCTTGGAAGTATCGTTTACCATTGGTTCGGTAACATTTACTTCTGTTTTTTGTTCTGTAGCAACGGGTATTTCTTCTGTTTTTTTACATGAAGTAAAAAAAAGCGAACTTCCCCATAAGAAAAAGAGTATTGGTTTTAATTTCATAACGTTGTTTTTTATCATTTCAAATATAATAATTAAAAAAAGAATAGCCTTTATTTTAACAAATTGGCTTAAAAATAAGCTCTCAACTGAATGCTTCCTGTATGAATTGTATCGGTGGTTTCACTTTTTCTCCCTTGGTAATTTACATTTACATCTAAATATTCTGTCAGGTTTTTTTGAATCAGTAATCGCCAGGTTTGGTTTCTTCCGGGTTGAAGCCCTTCCAGCATTTGAAAACCAACTGCAGACAAGGCATCACCCGTAAAATCATTGTTGTAGAGCGAAAACTCTCCGTTCATCGTAAATTTTTTCTCGCCCGCATAGGTAAATGAAGTACCCAACCTGCTTTGATTCAACGTTTCACTGTTGCCTAACTGATTTTCTTTGTTTTGAATTTCATAAAACACATCCAGACTCGTGTTTTTAGAAAACAAATAACTCACTTTCGGTGCAATTTGATAGCCCATGACATCAAAATTTCGTGCCGGAAAATTATCTGAAATGCTTTCGGTGGTAAATGTTTTTCCCGACAGGGCAAACAGCCAGCTTTTTTTAAGCAAATGGGCATATTGTAACTGATGAGCCAGATTTCTGTTTTCCTGAGAGCCAATCGATAATAAATTTCGGGTTCTACTGTTCAAAATAGTATAAGTGATCGAATGTTTTTGTTTTCCACGGTTGTAAAAAAAACTGTTCATAAAACTTGAATTCAAACCCAATAATTCCGATTCATCACGGTCAAACGGGTTAAGGTTGAAATTACCTGAGTTACGTTCAATTTTCCGGTCGATTAAATAAGAGGTCTGGTTATAAAAATAAGACAAGAACTTTCTGAATCCGGTTTCATTTTGCCATATTGACGGATTCAAAGTCAACGAAAGCGAAAACTTATTTTGATGGGTTTTCACAAATACCTGATTGGGTAAAAATACCCGTACATATTTGGCCTGATCGGGAAACGGAGCTACTTCAAACTCCTGTAATTCCTGAATGCCGTTGCCGTTATAATCGTTCCACATAAAAACCCCCTGACCGGGTTCTACTTCCAAATAGGTAAATTCCTGCTGAGGCAGCGTTCCCGAAGCTGTTTCATAAGCAGTAGTGAGCAAAAGCAATTGTTTAAAAAACCGGTCATTGTATAAAATACGTGAATTCAACGAAGATTCGTCAGTTTTTGCAGCGTTTTCAAATTGCAGGTTTCGGTAGTTGATAAAAACACTTAAATCACTTTTTTCGGTTTGCAGTAGCCTTGATTTTAGATAATAGGAATGCGAACGGTTCACACGTTGCACAAAACCATTTTGCAAACTATCGTTCACGCGATGCAAATAGCCAATCTCCATAAAAACTTTCGTGGAATCACCTCTTCCTACAAAACCACCATATTCCATAAAACGTTGACTAAGCGGTGAAAATGTGTTGGTGGCGATTATTTTTTCGCTGTTGTCTTCTAAACGAAGTGAACCGCCAACCCAATTTTTTTTCCAGTCATATTTGACTTGGGTTTCGCTTCGGGCAAAAGTGGAATTGGCAAATGAACCATCACTTTTCATTACACTACTGTTATTGAAAATTGTCCAGTTTTTATGCCGGATCCGGCCGTTTAACACGTGCCGGATTCCCGAAAAATTATCCGAAAAATCCAATTTTTCCAATTGATAAGTGGCAAAACCTTTTTCAGGATGATTCCATCGCAATCCGGAAATAACCAGACTTTGATTTCCGGTCGGAGAAGTCAGGTTCCAATCACGATCAAATTCGATCGTAAATAACCGTTCGATAGTTCTGAAATCTTTTTGTACAAACTGCACATTGGCAAAGGCGTCTAAGGTCCAGTTTTTGGTTAAAAGTCGTTGGTGGGCATTCAGTCGTCCGGCAACTCCCCGGTTATCGTCGTTATCTAAATCAGAAAATAAATTCAAATCATTGTTGCTCATTCCTATTTCAAAATCAATACCTGTTTTGTCGGATGGATTGTATTTTCCCATCACGGTAGCGATTTGAATTTTGGTCGGAGCAATCAAACGAATAATCGGCTCATAATTTCCCTGTGGAATTCCGTTTACAGGCTCTGCATATTGATAAATTCTACCCACGGCCTGGTTGTTGGCTAAGATGTAATTTCCTTGGTTATTACCTACTAAAGAGAAGCGGACATTATACAGCACTTCTTCCGGATTGTTCGAGAATTCAAAAACTTCCACACCGGAAATCAAGGTTTTACGGTACAGGATTTTGTTTTCGGAATAGGAATCTACATAAGCCGAAGGAGCGTTCATCAGGTTGATGTTGTCTCCGGCATTTTTAAGGATTTCTACTTGCTCTTCGGATAAATCTTGCTGTAACGGTTGGTTTTTTACGTCATTTTCCGAATAAATAAATCCGCCAATGCTCCATTTTTCGCGTTCATGGGTTACACCGCCATAGGTGACAAATCGGGTAAAACTTCGGTCAGAATACTGGTACTCAATGCTGATCCGCATTTCAGATGTAATGGGAAAGAGTGAGGTAAATGTTACCTCTCCGGCATTGTAATCAATCGTATAGTGATTGTTTTCGCCCCGTTGCAAAAGAATACCATTCACAAAAACCCGTTCGGAACCGGAAATAACCAATACATACAATTCGCCGTTGTTGCCCCGGAGTTTATACGGTCCCTGATTTCCTTCCTGGCCTACAAACGTACTTTTGGCATATTGACCCCGAACAAGGGCTGCTGATGCAAAAAGGGTCGTTTTATTGCCTTCTTCGCCCAAATGGAATTGAGTGGAAAGTCCCTGTACTTTTTTATTGAAATTCAAAAAACGGGATTGTCGGTTTTCTAAAAACAAATCACCGGCACGGATGTTCCATTTGTCGGAATACAATTCGATGAAGATCTGATCAAATTCGTCCAGTTTTTGTGAATAACCGCCTTCTTGTAACGGAATATTGCTGTCCTGAATCGAAGCCCGTAAACTCACTTTATCCGATAATTTTCCGGCAATCTGTAAATCTAAATTAGAATTGACCACGGCATTTTGGTTGTTGCCGATGGTCACGCCCCGGGTTATGCTTCCCGAAGTAGTAAGTCCGTCAAACGGTTTAAAATTGTTGATCCGGTCTTTGGAGAGCGAATACAACTGACCGTTTGCCCTGGCATTGGGGACCACTTTGCTTTCGTCGTAAACGCGATACGTTTTGGTTAAAAATTCGGGAAAAGTAAGGTAACGGACAATTAACGTGTCGTTGGATTGAAAATTATTTTTAAAAACGAGGGTTCCTTTTTGAAAGTTGACCGTGTAAAAAGTTGTATCAACCGGATTTTCGTTTCCATCCAGTAGTTTAAAAAAGGCCTTGTTGATACTCACTTTTTCGAGCGAAATGGTATCTGTTGAAACGGTAACTTTTTTCTTTTTATAAGGCGTTTCGCTTTCCTGAGCCCACAACCCGGAAACCAAGAGCAACAATACCCCTAAAAAGCCTTTTTTCAACATAGTTATACTAACTCCAAAAACTCAAAAGTAGTATTTTTTAGGGGTTAAAAATATGTGTTGAAAAAAGAACTTTAAATGACATAATCTATATGATGGACTAATCTTTTACCAGTCATCATCATTTTTTGTTTTCGAACAATTGAATTGAACTTAAAACACCCGTAGTGCATCATCATTAAAAATTTAATGCATTGTTTCACAGTCAATTATTTTTTAGCCACAGATTCACAGATACGAAATCAAAAATAATTTAAAAAATTAAGTACAAATTACACGGATATCGAATGTTTTGCATTCGATTAAATCTGTACATCTGTGGCGAACTAATAATGCACTACGGGTTTAAAACTATATGATATGTATATATAAAATAGTCACAAGATAAGTCAAAGATTTCAACATTTGTTAACTTTTACAGATTGCGTTTCCCTTTAGTTCACGTTGCCTTAGTTGAAATAGTAAAGCAGAGAACTTGAAAGCAAAGTGATTTAATCCTCTTTCGTTATTATTGCCTTCAGTTCCTTTACCAAGGTTTTTAATTCTTCAATTTGCGTTTGCTGCTCCTGCACAGCCTTTACCAGGGGCACAACAAACTCGGCATAACGCAGTGTATAAGCCCCTTCTCCGTTAGGTGGTGGTACAATACCGCTAAAAGCATATCCGCTTGCTTGAGCAGCAGCTTCTGCCTCTTGAGCAATAAATCCCGAAAAGCGTATTTTTTCAATATCATATTTACCTTCCCAGAAAGCAGTCGTGTCTTTCATGCCTTTATTGAGCAACTCATATTCTTTATCATAGTTAAAGTTATAGGTAACCGGACGTAATTTGCTGATAAATGCCAAACCCTTTACATCTTCCTGCACATGATCTTTCGTTCGGGCATCACTGTAAGTTCCCCAATTGGTCTGACCACCAATCCAAGTTACAGATCCATTACCAATGTTAACATGATTGTTTACGGTGGTAGCATAACCGGCATTATAACCAATACAAGTAACATTATTAACAGAAGAGAATATATTCGTGGCGGCAAAGTTACCCATTGCAGTATTATAATTTCCGGCAAGAATATTAGACAAGGCAGAATGTCCTGTAGCTACATTTCCTATTCCGGTTGAGTTATTATAAAGAGAATAAGCTCCCAACCCCACATTATAGTAAGCAGAAGTATTTAAATATAATGCAAAGCTGCCCAAAGCAGTGTTGTTAAACCCGTATGTATTCCGTTCCAAGGCTGAAAAACCTACACCGACATTACGGATACCAGTACTATTGTTATATAACGAACTATCGCCTAATGCAGTGTTGTTTGAACCTGTTGTATTTGCCAGTAAGGAATATGTTCCTATACCAACATTATTAAATCCGGTTGAATTGTAATTAAGAGAACCATATCCCATTCCAACATTACGGTATCCGGTTGTATTACTATTTAGACAAAGACTACCAATCCCAACATTATATGACCCCGTACTATTAGCGTACAATGCCGCCCAACCAATCCCTACATTTTCCCAACCTTCAGTATTATTCTGTAAAGAAGACAAGCCCATCCCTACATTGCGGATTCCGGTAGTGTTGAGAGCTAAACAAGAATCTCCAATGGCGGTATTACCGTAACCAGAGGTGTTAGCCATTAAACTTAATACCCCCAAAGCAGTATTGTTAGTCCCGGTTAGATTATTAATTAACGCTTGATAACCCACCCCAACATTTCTGGTTCCTGTTGTGTTTTCCCGTAGCGAACCACCACCTACAGCAGTATTGTAATTGGCGGTGTTGTTTTTTAAGGAACGATACCCTATGGCTGTATTGTAGAAGCCTTCAGTATTCAGTAATCCTGACTCAAAACCTAAATAAGACCCACCAATTTCCCGCTCAATTTTTCCGGATGGAATATCATTGATTCGAAAGTTTAAGGGAACATCGTCGGTTGTGCCTATAAAATGCTCCGTCGGGTCTGTCGCAGCGTCACCTGTTAAGGACCATCCGGCTTTACCAGCCAAAAGTTGCCATTCATTTAAGTTTCCTGACCAATAATAAAAGCCCGGAAGATTGTTTCCCACAGTTGTAGTAAGATAAACAAGCATAGCATCCTGATCAATAGAAGGATTAATGATGGGAAAAGCATCTATTTTAGGAATTAATATTCCATCTGTAGGAGCAGGAGTCGCCTGATTAGTTGACCTTACATGTAACTGAGCTTGAGGATCCGTTGTATTTATCCCTACCTGTGATAATCCAATACACGGCATTAATAAAAAGAGGAAAATGTTTTTCATAAGGTTTAACTTTTTGAACAAAGTTAACCGGCATTACTCATTTTATAAAGAATAAATAGACAGACAACCGTTTAATTAGACGAAGGAAAATGTTTTAGATATAATATACAACCTGACTCAAGGTGAAGTAGAACAGAACGAAGCGAAACCTAAACAAAATTAATCTCTCGTCACCACCTGCAATGTCTCTCTGCTAATCTGTTTCACTAATACCGTTTTGTTTTCTTCCACCATTTTTGCCGCTTTCTCTGTAAAATGGCGAATGGTGTAAAGGGAAACATTTTCGTTGTATGACACTTTGAATTTTTTAGATAAAATGGTTTTCAACTCCGGAAAGTTGCCAAATTTATCCTCTATACACACTGAAAAACTAATGGCGGTATTCTGAATTAAGCTTACTTTTATTTTATATTGGTGAAATAAGGCAAAAATCTCGCTGATATTTTCCTCCATAATAAATGAAAAATCAATGGAAGAAAGTGAGATCAGCAACTGGTTTTTCTTAACAATAAAACAGGATGTCTGTGGTTCTAAATCGGCACCTTTGTACACACGTGTGCCTGGTAGAAGTGGGTTTACAAATGACTTTACAAACAACGGAATTTCCTTTCTTTGCAAAGGTTGCAAGGTTTTCGGGTGAATGACCGAAGCTCCGTAAAATGCGAGTTCGATGGCTTCGCGGTACGAAATCTGATTCAACAAAATCGCATTTTCAAAATACCTCGGATCAGCATTTAATACGCCCGGCACATCTTTCCAGATGGTGACGCTTTCTGCATTTAAACAATATGCAAAAATAGCTGCCGTATAATCGGAACCTTCCCGTCCCAAAGTGGTAGTAAAATTATTTTCATCCGAACCTAAAAAGCCTTGTGTAATGTTCAGGGTTTTTTTCTTTACATTTTTCGAAATCAACTTTTGGGTTTGCTCCCAATCTACAACAGCATCGCGATATGTGGCATCGGTTTTAATGAATTGGCGGACATCCAGCCAGTTGTTTTTTAGTCCGCTGTAATTAAAGTAATGATTCACAATAATGGTTGAAATAATTTCTCCATAACTCACTACCTGATCATATACAAAGCTGTAATTGGGCGATTTATTGTGGCTCAAAAAATAATCCAACTCTTCAAAATGAAGATTTACAGCTTTAAAAACAGGATGCTTGTCGTCTTCAAACAATTCCAACAAAATCTGGTTGTGGTATTTTCGCACCTCCTGAATTGAAGCATTCAATTCGGGTGACTTATCAAAATAGTGTTTAATCACGACTTCTAATGCATTCGTGGTTTTTCCCATTGCAGAAATCACAAGTAGAACATCATCGTATCCCACTTTTTGCAAAACCGATAATACGTTTTTTACACCCTCGGCATCTTTTACGGATGCTCCTCCAAATTTGAATATTTTCATTTTAGTAATGTGTCAATTCGCCGATGTGGCAATTATTTATACTTCAAAATTGTTATTCTTCAATCAAAAATCGTTTAATCCCATCTTCATCCATCTGCACTACCCGCCAATCATCCAGTAGTTTCGCACCCGATTTTTCATAAAACCGAATGGCATGTTCGTTCCAGTCAAGTACATTCCATTCAATGCGTCGTACACCTTCTTTTTTGCCTTGTTTCATAATCTCGGTATAAAGTGCCAGTCCGGTTCCGGTGCCTCGATAAGCTTCTTTGACGATCAAATCTTCCAAATGAATCGTTTTGCCTTTCCAGGTTGAATACCGGTAATAATACAGTGCCATACCCATAATTTCACCATTCACTTCCGCCACAAACGTGTGAAACAGCGGATTTTCCCCAAAACCGTCACGTTCCAGATCGGCAACCGTTAGGACCACCGCATCGGGTTCTTTTTCAAAAACAGCAAGTTCCTGAATCAGACCCAAAACAGCAGACATATCGCTTATTTTTCCCTTTCGGATATTCATTTTTTAAGTAGTTATTCCTGCCGTTCGCTGCATCCCGATAGCTGTCGGGATTGATCGCTTTGCCGCTTTAAGTATTTTAAAGCTTTGCTGCTGCGGGCTTTTCGCTGTTGTCAGGGTTATAAAATGTGCACAAAAATACAATTCTTTAACATAACAAAATAATAATCTCATTTGTATCACAAAAATTTCGATATTTGTGCCACAATCACAACTACATCGTTTGCGTAATGGAAGAAAGAAACAAAACATTAGGTGAGTTCATCATCGAAAAGCAAGAAGAATTTCAATACTCTACCGGAGAATTATCACGCATCATCAACTCCATCCGTTTAGCGGCAAAGGTTGTAAACTACAAGGTGAACAAAGCCGGGTTGGTTGATATCGTAGGAGCGGCCGGAGAGCAGAATATCCAAGGTGAGGACCAGCAAAAGTTAGATGTTTATGCCAACGAAGTTTTTATTCAGACTCTTATTAACCGTGAAATCGTGTGTGGCATTGCTTCCGAAGAAAATGATGATTTCATTACTGTTGCCGGAAGTGACAATTCACATAACAACAAATATGTGGTGCTGATGGATCCGCTTGATGGCTCATCTAACATTGATGTAAACGTTTCGGTAGGAACTATTTTTTCCGTTTTCCGTCGCAAAACGCCGGTAGGTACTCCGGTAACGCTGGAGGATTTTCTGCAACCGGGTATAAATCAGGTAGCGGCAGGCTATGTGATTTACGGAACATCAACCATGTTGGTTTATACCACAGGTCACGGTGTAAACGGATTTACGTTAAATCCGGCGATCGGGACATTTTATCTTTCGCATCCGAATATGACGTATGCCGAAACCGGGAAAATCTATTCCATTAACGAGGGCAACTATGTTCATTTTCCGCAAGGGGTAAAGGATTATTTAAAATATTGCCAGCTGGAAGAAGATGACCGGCCTTACACATCCCGCTACATCGGAAGTCTGGTTTCCGATTTTCACCGTAATATGATTAAAGGTGGAATTTATATTTATCCAACCAGTTCCAAAGCCCAGAACGGTAAGCTTCGTTTGTTATACGAGTGTAATCCCATGGCTTTCTTAGCGGAACAATCCGGCGGAAAAGCTTCAGACGGCTACAATCGAATTATGGAAATCCAACCCACGGAATTACACCAGCGGGTGCCTTTCTTTTGCGGTAGCCTGAAAATGGTGGAAAAGGCAGAAGAGTTTATGGCAAAGTATAAATAGCCAATTGTTCTATTTACGTTTAGTTTTTATTTCTGCTTTTTACTTGATTTAGTAGGTTGGGATATGCTTTTTGTGCTATTACTGCTTTTATTTTTGTAAGAAAAAGTTAAAATTAACATAATTTTAACATAAAAAATTAATAATATATTAAAATCAAATCCTTACATTCGTAACATCGCACGAAAAATACTATTAATGAAGTTTTCCAAAATTCTTGTTCTGTCTCTTATAAACTTTTTATTAATTATCTTTTTAGGCTTTCTTTTTTTTAAAAAAGAAAAGCAATCTGAAAATTATGCAGTGATTGATAAAGAAAGGATTTTTAATGAATTCAAAATGACAAAGGAGATTAAAAATCAAATCAATATTCTGAATAATGAATTAAAGATAAAATACGATAGCCTTAGTTATGTTTATTCGACTGTTCAAAATATACATATTAAGATTGACGCTGAGCAAAAACTAAAATTATTGAGTGATGAAATTGAGCGGATAAATGGAACTTATCGGGAGCAGGAAGTACTCAAAATTTGGAAAAGAATCAGGTCGTACTCAAAAGACTATTCCAAGAATAATAAATACAAGTTAATTTTAGGTTTTGAGAATAATGGTGATGTTGTTTATCATGAGGAAACCAAAGATATTACCAATGAGTTGTTGCATTATATAAACAAGCGTTATGAGGGTATTCAATAGCTTGTTTGCAATAACTGTATTTTTTTTGGTTTACTCTTGTAGCAAGCAGAAAAAGGAAGAAAAAACGGATGATTTAGAGTTCAGGTATTTTAACTTGGAAAATGCGGGTTGGAAGTCACGTGTTGAAGCACAGAAAATAGATGCAATAACGTTTAAGGCAGCATTAGTTCCCATACAGTACTATCTTTTGAAAGAAAAAGGACGGGAAGCATTAAAACAAGTAGATTCACTTTATGAGGTTAATAAAAGTGAGAGAATAATTGAATTCATATTTGAGGATGAAAGTGGTCAGGATATGCTGGAGTCCAAATTTACTGATTTGGACTATGCGGAATCGGTTAAATATATGTCATTTGGCATAAACAAAGATTTTTACCTGATAACAGATAAAAATGATACGATTCAATGTGCTGGTGTTTTGCACGAGAGAAACTTTAAAGTAGCCCCCTTTACCAAAATATTGTTGTTTTTTTCAGGTGTAGATCCTGATGACAAGTTTCAGTTGGTTTATGATGATATTTTATATAAAAAGGGGAAAATAAAATTCCGTTTTACAGATCCAATACTAAATTTATAATCATGATTAAAAAAATCAGAACAAGTAAAATTACTAAGGTAATAGCCTGTTATTTGGCAATTATGTTGTTTTTGCAGGTTAGTCAGCCGATGGTTTTATATGCTTTAACGGAAGGTCCGTCTCAACCCGAGTTTAACTCCTTTACGCCTATCAGCACATCTGACATGGTTGATCTGGCCAGCGGGGATTTTAATTATAACATTCCGGTTATGGATGTAGGCGGGTATCCTATAAACCTAGCATATAATTCCGGCGTAACAATGGATCAGGAAGCGTCTTGGGTAGGTTTAGGTTGGAATTTAAATGTAGGACAGATTAACAGAAACGTAAGGGGATTACCGGATGATTTTGACGGAGATAAAATGATTTATGAAAATAACATGAAAGATAACGTTACCATTGGGGCAAATTTTAATGTATTTGCTTCAGGTTTTGGTATTGGTGAAAATAGTGAAGCATTAGGCTTGAGTTTAAATTCAGGTTTTGGTATAAAGTATAATAACTATGACGGTTTTGGATTTTCTATTTCAAAAGGA
Source organism: Bacteroidota bacterium (assembly GCA_023434025.1). Lineage (GTDB taxonomy): Bacteria > Bacteroidota > Bacteroidia > Flavobacteriales > Flavobacteriaceae > Flavobacterium. The sequence goes on along the minus strand of JAEYTL010000035.1, from coordinate 25,808 downwards.
CTTTCTTATGATATATCAGACAATATGAGTGTTGGTATGCAAATGCAGTCCTCAGCAACAGAAGGTGTAACAGCTTCTCCTTCTGTTTCGTTTAAGGATAAAGAAAATAAAGTAACAAATTCGAACTATAACATGAGTGCTACGGTTGGTTTGAGTACTAATTCAAGAAAAGGAGTAGAAAGTTTTACAATGTCAACTTCCAGAAAAAAGCCTGATCAAGAAGCAAAAAAGGTAATTATTAATCAAGAGAAAAGTAAAACAGGTTATAGTTCAGGTTCCGTAGGTAGTACGATTTCGTTTGTAGATGCTTCTTTTACCCCCACTAAAAGAGTTGGGATGACCTCTTCAAATTATGTTTTTAATATGAATATAGAGGGTGAAATATGGGGCTTTGAACCCGGGGCAAAATTTACAGGATACAGAACAAAGCAGGGTATTGCCGCTTCGGAGAAATATAAAACCGAAAAAGCTTATGGCTATGAACATACTCATAAAGGCGGAAACAGTGATGTGTTGGATTTTAACCGAGAGTTAGATCGGACTATAACTGAGCGTACGACAGTATTGCCGATTACAAATTATACGTATGATATTTACAGTATTCAGGGACAGGATATTTCAGGGATGTTCAGGCCCTATCGCTCTCAGGTGGGCTACATTCATGACAATTACACGAGTGATGATAGTAACGGAGGTGATTTAGGGGTTGAAATAGGAGCAGGTGGAGGTGTACACTGGGGCTTTGATGGCGAAGTGAGCTGGGCAAAAAGTCACACAGGTCTGTGGAGTGGTAGTAATGATGCTTTGAATCGATTTAAGCCTGTTCCTCAGAGTAATCCGTCAACAGAAATAGTTTACTTTAAAAACATAGGAGGAAATCATGTTGATCAGGATTATACTGTTTTTGATGATAATTTAAAAAATTACAGTCCACTTCAATTTGGTATAGGAGGATCTTGGTTCAACCGGGATTTAAAGTCGAGGTATGTAGGAGTGAATTTTAATGATAAGATCAAAAGAACACAAAGAGTAAAAAGAAACCAATATATTCAAAAATTAACAAGGGCAGAAGCGATTAATTATGGAGTGAGTACTGTTTTGAATCCATACGCTCAGAAACATCATACGGCTGAAATTCGAATTATAAAAGATGGAGGGAATTCCTACGTTTTCGGGAAATCCTTGTATAATGTTGTGAAGAAAGAAGTGACCTTTGATATTGGAAATACTTTACCCGACAACAGGACAAACCTTGTGAATTACACCCCTGGAGTTGATAACTCGCCAAATAACAGACAATCCGGAGACCAATATTTTAATCGGGTAACAACTCCGGCTTATGCCCATACTTATTTATTGACGGCTGTTTTATCTTCTGATTACCAGGATTTAACGGGAGACGGTCCTTCGGATGATGATTTAGGAGCGTACACAAAATTTTATTATGAAAATAAAACCAATTCAAATAATCTCTATAAATGGCGAATTCCATATCAAAAGAATAAGGCCAATTACGAGGAAGGTTTAAAATCCAGTAATAAAGACAACAAAGCCAATTATCAGTATGGAGAAAAGGAATTGTCTTATATAAAAAAGATTGAAACAAAAACCCATATTGCAATTTTTGAATTAAGCGAGCGAAGAGATTCTAAAGGAGTGTTAGACGAAAACGGAGGGTTAGATGCAAATGGAAAAATGTATAAAATAGAAAAGATAAAATTATACTCTAAACCGGAATATAACGAATTAGGAGAAGAGGCAAAACCGATTAAAACAGCCCATTTTGAATATGATTATTCGCTTTGTCCGAATGTTGATAATAACGACGGACAAGCGGTTAATGAAAACGGAATAAACATCAATGCGGCTAAAGGTAAGTTAACACTTAAAAAAGTATATTTTACTTACGCAAAGTCAAATATGGGCAAATATACTCCTTATGTATTTAATTATTATGACGGAGTATTGAACCCGTCTTATGATATGAAGGCTTATGACATTTGGGGAGGCTATAAACCTAATTTGATGACTTTAGCCAATGGGAATATAGCCAATCAAACACCTTCTAATGCTGAGTTTCCATATGTGGAACAGGACAAAGAGAAGGCAGATGACTATACAAAATGCTGGCATTTAAAATCAATAGAGCTCCCTTCAGGCGGAAAAATTGCAATTGAACTTGAAGCAGATGATTACAGGTTCGTTCAGAATAAAGAGGTGATGCAGTTATTTGAGATTATTGGAGCAGGTAATTCTAATAATGATATAACGAACACCAGCAATCTGATAAATAGCAGATATATTTTTGTCAGAATAAATGGTGATGGGGTAAGTAATGAAGATGAATTTAAAAATAACTATTTAAGACAGTTACAGAATCAACCTATATTTTTTAGGGTTTTGTTAAACATGCACAATGCAAATCCACAAAAATATGATTATGTCACGGGCTATTTAGAAATACAGACACATGAAGTTGTAAATCCAAACATTGTTAAACTTGGTGTTAAAATGGTTGGGGTGGATAGGGAGTCTACATCTTCTTCATCCGTTAATCCTATTTCGAAAGCCGGCTGGCAATTTGGAAGAACATACTTAAACAGGGTTGTGTATGGATGGGACGGAGAAGAGGATACGAACGACTTAAAAGGAGTGGTAATGTCTATTATAGGGGCATTTGGTGCTATTACAGAAATTTTTAATAGTCCGAACGGAACATTGAAAGATAAAAACGTCGCTAATAAATTCGTAGCAGGAAAATCGTGGATAAGACTTATGCAACCTGATGAGAAAAAGTTTGGAGGAGGCAACAGGGTGAAGAAAGTAGAACTAAGTGATAATTGGGAAATTATGACAAGCAATGGAGGCAGCAATATGAGCTATGGACAGGTTTACACTTACGAAACTTCGGAAGGTAAATCATCCGGAGTTGCAACTTATGAACCGGTTGGAAGCAAAGAAAATCCATGGATTTATCCATATAATACAGAACATAACAGAGGTTTGTTATTAGGGTCGCCTGACATTAATTATGTTGATTCTCCGACAGGCGAGTGTTTTTTTCCTTCACCAACAGTAACTTACAGTAGGGTTGAGGTTAAAAACTTACCCCGTTATGATGAAGTTTTACAAAAACAAGTAAAAAAACATGCTACAGGTAATGTTGTCACAGAGTTTTACACAAGCTTTGATTATCCCACCTTATTTGAAAAAACAAATATTATAAAGGAGTTTGATAAGACTCCGCCGGTTCCGAGTTTAGTGAATTTTTACCTGTTTCAAAAAAGACACCTTACCATGTCGCAGGGCTTTACTGTTCATACCAATGACATGAATGGCAAAATGAAAAGCCAACGGGTATTTGCCGAAGGACAAGATGAGTATATTTCCGGTGTTGATTATAATTATGATAATTTATCGACTACAGGTATAAAAGGCAAGTTAGACAATAATATAACAACAATTGATAAAAACGGTAATATCAGTAAAAATTTAGTTGGTATTGATTATGACGTGGTTAATGACTTTAGAGAAAATAAGTCAACCACAGAAACGGTAGGGGTAAAGTTTAATACAGCCGGGATACCTCTTGCACTGGTTTTTATTATAGTGCCTACACCGTTGCCCTCTTATTCAGAACATGAAGACTTGCTTCGTACCGCCAGTACGACTAAGGTTGTTCATACCTGTGGCATTTTACGGGAGACAGTTGCATACGATGTGGGAGCCAAAGTATCTACTAAAAACTTGGCATGGGATGCCGAGACGGGAGAAGTCTTGATAACAGAAACGGTTAATGAGTATAATGACAAGTATTATACAACTAATTTTCCTGCCTACTGGTCTTATGAAGGAATGGGGCAGGCATCAAGAAATCTGGATAGTTCATGGGAATTTATAGTCAGTAATAATGACCAATACAGTATTAAAAATTTTACAACAACTAACACAGCTTATTTGGCAAACGGAGATGAATTATGGATGACACCACCAAGAGGCTTATTGAATGCCAATCAAGAGTTATTGTTACCTATGAAAGCCTGGGTTGTAAATCTCGGAGCGAATAAATTCAATTTGATTGATGAGAGAGGGATGAAAATTAATACAGACAGGATGCCGCAAGGAACATTTAAGGTTGTCAGGTCTGGGTATAAGAATCTCCAGACTTCGGGAATGGCTTCTGTTACATCAATGAAGAATCCGCTTGTTATGACTAATGGTAATGCCCAGACCGTTTTACATCATTCATTATTTGTTCCTGCACAAAACTTTGATCCAAAAATTATTAATGCGTCTGCCGTAGAATATAAAGAAGTTTGGCCTGGTCAATGCGAGTGTAATTTACCTAAAATGAAGTTTGACAGTCAGGGGAAACTAGTTTTTGAGTATAATTTACCCGTTAACCCTGACGATGATCCGGATGATGTTTTAGAGAGAGCTTATAATCCTTATCTGTATAATATTTTAGGAAATTGGAGAGCTAATAAATCGTATGCCTATCTAACGGGGAGAAATAATATTAATAATGTCCCGAGAATTTCAGGATTTTACAATCATTTTCAACCTTTTTATGTGCTGAATAATTCCAAATGGACAAAAGTAACAGGGGAAAGTTTTGAAAAATGGACATTTGCTTCCCAGGTCACAAAGTATAGCCCTTATGGACAAGAGGTTGAAAACAAAGATGCTCTTCAAAGATACTCTTCGGCCGTTTACGGTTACAACTATAAATATCCGATAGCCGTCGGGTCCAATGCCCGTTATAATGAACTGGCTTTTGATGGTTTTGAAGATTATAACTTATCAGATTGTGAAGGATCGGCTCATTTTAACTTTCAACAGGTTCTTTCTGAAGACATAATGATTTATGATAAAAAAGCACATACCGGAGGAAAGAGTTTACGCATTGAACCTCCAAAGAGTGGAGGAGTTAAAAATTCGGCGACATTAAAGATTAAGATAAAGCCATGTGCCGAGAATGGGAATACTGAAACAGAGCAGAGGCTAAGTGTAACTAAAAAAACAAAAAAATAAATATGAAAAAATTATTTATAACGTTCGGTGTTTTTTTGTTAACATCACTTTGTTTTGCACAGCTTAATGAAAATTTCGAGAGTGGGATACCATCCGGTTGGGCTGTTTTTAATAATGCCTTTGGATCAAATCAATGGACTACTTTGTCTACTGTTACTACACCTCCCTCAGTTTGTGAAGGATTATCCACAGCCTATGTCAACGGAAGAGAAAATATTGGTGCAGGAAATACTTCTGAAAAATGGATGGTAACCGATTTAGTTACAATTCCTCAAGATAGACAGTTGATGTTTTCAACCCGATCTGTTATTTCAGGGTCTGACAATACAACTTACAGGATTATGATATCCTTTACTTCACAAACGGATCCGAGTACATTTACTACGATGGCTCAATGGACAGATCAAAATATAAATGAAGTATTTAATATTTGTGAAGATAAAGCCGTTGATTTAACAGTTTTAGCAGGGCAACAAGTATACGTTGCATTTGTTATGTCTGTTTATCAACCCACATCAGTTCCCGCAGGTGATCGATGGATTGTTGATAATGTACGTTTGGTTAAAAAGTGTGAACAGCCGGAATTAAATATGATAAATTATTCTACGGAATCAATAGAAATAGGCTGGTTAAACCCCAGTGGATCCACAGAATGGGAATTGAAAGTTTTTGATTCTTCGACAGAGACACAAATAGGATCAACTATTATTGTGACCTCGAACCCCTATCTTGTAACGGGACTGTCTCCTAATACATTTTATCATTTTTATTTAAGAGCAAAATGTGAATTGAATACATTTAGTGCTCCAATAGATTTTCACGCAAAAACAGATTGTCAGAATCCCAGAAATTTGGTTTATAATCATAATGGTACTGAGGCGACAGTTTCGTGGGAAGCTTTGTTAAATACTCAATGGGAAGTAGAAATAGCAGAATCGGATCAGAGTTTTACTGGGAATGGGATAACTGTTAATACTAATTCCCATACTTTTGTTAATCTCAATCCTAATAAATTTTACCAGGTTCAGGTTAGGTCTTTATGTACTTCTAAAGAAGGGTCATACACCAGTGAATGGGTAGTTCAAAGATGTATAAAAAGCAATATCCAATCTATTCAGAAAAGTAATACTTTAAACAAGGATTTATGTGTGAATGAAATAATTACTTTTTCCACATTGGAAGGAATAGTTTCACATAATTGGAGGTTTTATGACAGCAATAATAATTTATTAGGTTCCTCAAACCTGGCAGAACCAACATTTGTTTTTTCTCAAGTAGGTACATATTACTGTCTTTTACAGGTAACAGGAAATGAATGTAATGATTTGCTTCGTCATGATTTTGAAATTAAACAGTGTTTTCAATGTATTAAAGGTAAAATAGTTACAGCTAAAAGTTTGTGTTTGAAAGGAGATAATTATTTTACTTTTTCTCCCGATTCTCCTAATGCTGTAAATTATTCAGATCCCAATCTCAGTTTTCAGTGGTCTGTGACAGATAGCAATGGTGATCCGGTGCTTTTTGAACCGATTTATCTTTTCGGATCCGCTTTAGCTACCTACATAAAAGTACCTTTTGCAAATGATGGTGAATACACGGTAAAGCTTACGCTAATTTCTTCCGGATGTACAGATGTTTATGAAGAGAGTGTGATAATAAGAGGTTGTCCATGTAAAGAGATTGGCGGGGTCATAAAAGTAAAAGAAGATAAGATATGTGTCGGTAAGGAGTTCTCTTTATATTTCAGTGAACCTCAAGAGGGATATACATATGATTGGACAGTTTTAAATTCAAATTATCAGATTGTTTCTTCGGGTTCAGGAGATAATTCGAGTATTATTACTACTGTAAATCAAACAGGTGAATACAGGGTCATTCTTACACTAAGAGATAGATTAGGTTGTGAATATTTATACTTTCTGGGGTTCAAGGCGGAAAATTGTGAAGGACGTTGTATTTTAGGGTTTATTGATAGTAATGTAAATTATTGTATTGGAGAGAATAATTATTTTTATTTTGTAGTTGACCCTTCAACACCGATTGATTTTTCAGATCCTAATCTTAGTCTTGAATGGTCGGTTGAAGACAGTAATGGTAATTTTATTCCATTTGAACCAATTTTTTTGTTTGGGGGATCTGGTTTAGCATACTATGTCAATGTTAGATTCGAAGGTGAATTAGAATACACAATAAGGCTTTCTATTAAATCTTCTAGGTGTGAAAAGGAGGTGTTTAAAAAAACAGTCAGACCGGAAAGATGCGATTGTAAAGGAATAAAAGGAAGAATAAGACCTAAAGAAGAAAAGATATGTGTTGGCAAATCGTTTTCACTTCACTTTATTGAGCCGGGTGAAGGATATACATATGATTGGACAATCTTCAATTCAAATTATCAGGTTATATACTCAATAGCTGGTAATCATGATCAAATTACAACACTTATAAACCAAACAGGAGAGTACGAGGCTGTGCTCTTTGTTCGTGATCAATATGGTTGTGAACAGCTTTATGTTTTTAGATTTAAGGTTGAGAACTGTGATAATCGTTGTATTTTAGGGAACATAGCAGAGAATGCAACACCTTGTATAAGGGGGCGAAATTATTTTTGGTTTGTTCCTGATGTAAACCATTCAATTGATTATTCCGATCCAAGTTTACAGTTCGAATGGTCTGTTACTGATAGTAATGGTCATTCTATTCCTTTTGAAACAATTAATTTGTTTGGGTCATCTTTTCCATATTACATTGTAGTGCCATTCGAAGCAGAAGGAGTTTATACTATAAGTTTATCAATTATAACTTCAAAATGCAATGAGAAATTTGAAAAAATAATAACGGTTACCAGGTGTAGATGCTCGCATATAAGAGGAAATATCAGGATAAGAGAAGAAAAGGTATGTTCGGGAAGAGAATTTACCCTTTATTTTAATAGAGAACTACAATTAAATTACAGCTGGAACATATTAAACTCAGATTATCAAAGTGTTTATTCGGGGTCAGGAAGTCAAGATAATATTTCTACGACAATTAATCAGCCTGGATCATACCTTGCCATACTGACTATTACAGATCAATCAGGTTGCCAATTTATATACCTATTAAATTTTAAAGTAGAAAATTGTGAGGGGTCATCTGAGGGAGACTGCTTATACCATTTAGCATTTAGTTTTGCAACCCCAAATGGTACGCCTTTGAATAATGAAAAGAGGTTGGCAATAGGAAAAGGTATTGTTGATTTTGTGAATAACAATGTAAACGGCAAATTATTTGTTACGAGTGTCGATGACCACCAGAGTGGTTCAAGATTCAGTGCCAGACAAAATAATATTACAACAATTTGGAATCAGCCTTTTATAAACGGTTCAAGTGAGATAAATGCTTTTAACAGTGTTGGAAATTCTATGAGTTTAAGAATTCAGAATGATAACTACCCTAATACAACACGAAAATTATTTGATTTTATTTCTGATTCACAGTATATTACGATGCCTGTTGATGTTAATTTTGTAATAATTTCAAGAGATAGTAATACCTCTGATATTATCAACAGTTATAACAATTTGTTGAGTTCAGGAAAAGTCAACAGAGTGTTTTTCATATTATTTGAAGGAGGCTCGTATAACTTTAATGGCCAAAGTTTAACCGGTATTGACTTTTTGGCTCAAGTTATTAATGCAACTCCGGTTAATTACTCTCAAACCAATAGTGTTTTAAACTCAAATTATCTTTTGATTCCTAGTTCCATTCATCTGTCAGGAAATATCAGTAACTATATTAACCAGTTTCTTCAAAACGCTTACAATGAGCTCAACGAAGTTATTGAATGTGAAACAGATTGCTTAAACGGTGAAATAAATAATGATAATGCATTGTGTGCCGGTACGGATAATTTCTTTTGGTTTAGTCCGAGCGGAACTATAAATTTTACAGATCCTGAGTTAAGTTTTTCATGGTCAGTTACTCACAATGGTAATCCAGTTCTATTTGAAACGATTGATGACAATAATACAGCGATCAATTTAGCCCTTACTTCTCCCGGAAATTACAATATAGTATTGGTGGTTTCAAATGCAACCTGTACCAAAACAATTGTCAAAAACGTTACCATTGGCAATTGTAGTTCCGGTAGCTGTGGAGATCCTACAAACCAATATTATATCATTGGGCTATTTAAGGATTTATTAAAACACTTGAAGAGTCAGCCTTCCGGAACGATAACAAACGGATATAGTTGTGCAGAATTAGTTGCTCTGTTGCCATACATTAATCCCGGTATAGCTAATCCGGCAATCTATAATTTTACTAATTCGTCCAACACAATTAGCTTTTCGTTTTCATCAAACGCATCATCCCCTCATGTTGTATTCAATGTTCCCCCTACAAATCCAAGCCTTTTGATTTCGTTAAACTTTGGAGGGAATTATACAAACATTAATAATCAAACCAATTTTATTACAAACTTTTTTACGATAAATGGTTTTTTTCCAACATTTTTACCTGTTTCCGGTTCGAGTGTTTCGCAGATAAATTTCTGTCCGGACGAATTAAATTGTGTAAACCATATTGCTATAGTATTGGATGAATCTACATCAATAACTTCTGTTGATGCCGGAAGAATCAGAAGACAACTCAAAAATTTTATTGAACAGCAGGTGGTTTTTAATCAGACCATGGGTTCGCAGTTAAGGGTTTCTTTGATAGGTCTTTCTGATGAAGATCAGGATACGAGAACAGATCATGTGATCAATCTACTTGTAAATCAGGCAAACAAACAAACATTTATCAATTGGATAAACAAGTACAAGAGTAGGTATAATCAAGGTTTATCCGGTGTTAGCTCCAATTCGGATTATTGGAACAGTGGTTTGTTCAGAGCGGCTCAGACAGATGCTTCTCTGGTAATTCTCATGACAGATGGAGCTCAAACAGCTAATTTAAGTACATTACAAAATACAATTGGCCTATATAATAACGGCGGTAATTCAAATTCAAATAAACATCTTCACGTTATTGGTCTTACCAATGGTTATTATATTGATGGTGAAACAAATGCCGGCAGGTATGAGGAATCCTTTAATCCAAATCTCGTTAAAGAAGTGTTTTTTGAAGAGGATGATGTTGAGATTGCCAACGTTGAAAACAACACGTTAGCAATGCGATTGACGGACTTTTTGAGAATTTCACTTCGGTATTTAATTTACGGAAATACTCAGTTCCCTATAGAAGCAGATTTAACCCAAGTTAATTACTTTTCTACAGATTATTCCGGACATTTTAATTTTAAATTTCTATATGATGATCCTTTCTTTTTGTCCAATGGTTTGTTTGATTTTTTAGAAAATACTTGTGGAGAAAGACAATATTTAGAAAAGTGTGATGATTGCTACGGAGTGCAATTAGACGTAAAGAAAAATTATATTTTAAGTGCCTGGGTGCATGTTGACAAGATGCAGCAGGTTATTAGCTTTAAAGAGGAAACACAGTCACCTAGTATCGAAATAAAGTTTACAGATGAAGGTGAAATAAGCTTGCCAGCTGTTACTGATGGAGGAATAGTTTATCCCGGATCAGTAGAGTTATTTCCACAAGGAAATATAATTGATGGATGGCAACGGATTTTTGGTTCTTTCAGTGTTCATCCAGATACGGTTTTTCTTGAAATAATCTTGAAAAACGGAAGCTTTTCTGATGCAATGCTTTTTGACGACATAAGAATTCATCCGAGGGACGGCAGTATGAAATCGTTTATTTATGATGAGCAGAACTACCGATTAATGTCTGAATTGGATGAAAATAATTATTCAACTTATTATGAATATGATGCTGAGGGAGGTTTGGTAAGGGTTAAAAAAGAAACAGAAAGAGGCGTTAAGACTATTCAGGAATCAAGATCAGGCAGTGTGATTAAAAATTAAAGTAGTTAATATGAAATTTAGATTATTTTTCTTCATTCTTTTGAATATAAGTCTTCTGTCAGCTCAAACGGCTAAGGACGTGCTCGATAATTATACAAAAGAATTTTCTAAGCCGGTCTATATGATGTATTCTACAAAGTATTCTCTTTACAAAGGACATAATTCTAAAGAAGTTTTAGAGTCTTATACAGGTACTTTTAAAAAAAACAAGCAAAATGATGCGTATATACAAGTACAAAATAATGAGCTCATAACGAATAAGTCAGCCAGTATTACCATATCTAATAATGAGAAAATAATTTTTTTAGAAAATCCCAGGCCTTACGGAACAGGAGAGTTTGACATTAAGCAGTTATTACCTTATTTTAAATTGGAACCATTGGAAATTGTAAATGGCTTGTTTAAAATAAAAATGATTAGCACACCGGCATCCGGTTTACCTTATGGTAAAATAGAAGTTTTTATTAATAAAAAATACCAGTTAGTCGAGCAGGTGTACTATTTTTCAACGGCATATAATTTGTCAGAGAATGAGCAGAAACCCAATTATGTTTATCCGAAACTTGTTATTCAGAACTTTAATTACAAAAGTGATTCAATCCCGGAAAGTGTTTTTAAAACGGATACTTATGTAGCTATATCAGGAATGACTATAGCTTCCAAACTAAAATCATATAAAGTTTACGACAAGAGACAAAAAAAATCTAAGTTATAAAAAACATTTTTCTTATGAAGCTACTGCATAGAATTTTAAAAAAAATCAGCCCGAATAAAAAAAGAGTTTCTCAGGATCAAAAGATAAACAATAAAGTATTACTTTTTTGGATTATGTTTATTTCTGTTAATACATACGCCCAACAGGAGAAATATACTTTGGCAACCTATACAGGAACAACTTTAGTGGCTTCATCTTCCTACATAGAATATAAAGATCCTAAATATAATTTATTGGTTCCCGCTAATAATAACCCCCAAAACTTCATCTCTGTAAATTCAACTTTTAAGATTACTTACAGAGTTAATGATGATGTGAAATCTAACCATAACTTTTCTACAACTGCAACGTTTCAAATTATCGCTTATGATATTAATGGGAATGTTATTGGAAACCTTAATGGCATAACTATACCTTTAACAATCACTCACAATAAAATAAACGGATTGAATGTAAATGATATGGCGGTGTACAGACTGCCCAATGTGCATAAAATTGATTTTAAGATTCTATCCCTTACAAACCTTACCTCGGCAAGGCGAAATTTATTTAGTATTGATGTGGAGTTTGAAACAGAAAGGTATTATAACTTATTTAACACGTCGATTGCCAGTCTAAATCATTCTTATGTCACTTATAACGGAATGAATGAATCGTCTTCGGGAGTCTATACACCGGTGGCTAATGATTTACATATCAGCTGGTCAACCAACAATGCAAATAACCCACCTTTAGAGTATGAACTGGAATGGTTGTGGATAGACAATTTTGGTCCATTAACGGCATCAGCTGTTTTACAAATGAATGAAATTCCTTTGTCTGAAACTGATTTTAAGAATAATTCAACGCGAATAATTACCAAAGATAATTTTTACAGAATCCCCCTGTTGTATTCTTCCGGATATATTGTTTATCGGGTAAGAATGTTGGGTAGATTTTTGGATGATGTCAGTAAAGTTTTTTACAGGCCGTGGACGGGAGGAGAGAACCCTAAGAGTTTTGTTTCAGATTGGAATGCCGTAGCTTTAGTTGGAAGCCATGATTCCGGTTTAAAAAACTGGCAGTTTCAGGCTTCCTATGCCGAAGAAGGCAAAAAAAAGGAAGTTGTTAGCTATTTTGACGGGAGCTTACGCAACAGACAAACGGTAACCCGAACAAACACAACCAACCAAACCATTGTAGGGGAGGTAATTTATGATACACAAGGCAGACCAGCAATTGAGATACTTCCGGTACCTCTGAAAGAGTCTGCAATTAGATTTTTTCCAGGCTTAAATTTAAATACTAACGGAAATCCTTTTTCTCATCGTGATTTTGATTGGGATCCATTGGCGGAAACAAATCCGGTTTCTTGCGATCCGTTATTGATTGAAGGAATGAGCACTGTTTCTGGTTCAAGTTTGTATTATTCACCTCAGAGCAGTGCTTCAAATACTTTTCAGGATCTGGTCCCGGATGCAAAAAAGTACCCGTTTTCTCAGGTTGTATATACACCTGATAATACAGGGAGAATACGAAGTAAAGGAGGAGTCGGTGATAAGCACCAGATTGGAACCGATAAAGAAATGAAGTATTATTATTTTCAAGCGGCTCAGGAAGAACTTAACAGGTTGTTCGGGTATAGAGTTGGTAATTTCAAAAGCTATAAGAAGAACCTGGTTATAGATCCAAACGGACAGGTGTCAATAAGTTTTTTAGATCCTCAGGGGAGAACGATTGCTACCGGTTTAGCCGGAAACAATATGAATGAGAGCCTTGAAAGCCTTGACAGTGAAAATAATGCTGCAGGGAATCATGGAGCGTTTACCACAAATTTATTAGGCAATAATGATTTCTTTTCAACCGGTACTTTTGGAATTTTAAAAGACGGAATTAAGCTGAGTACTCAACTTGGATTTGCAGACCCAACCCCTGTTAATTTTAATTACAGTGTTCAGTTTCCCAAAAAATTTACATTTAATTGTTTTGAAAACGGAACAACCACATTCAGTTATCCCTATGTCTGGAATTGGACAACCAGTCTGAAAGATGATTGCGGGAATGAATTAATGAGTGGTGAAACATCTAAAGCTTTTGGGGAAATTGATATGGCCGGATATAGTTCTGGTGATTCGGCTACGCAATTGCATGAAATAAGCAACTTAACCGCAAATATTCATAAAGCGGGGAGTTATAGTTTGAGTAAAAATTTAGTTCTTGATCAGGAGGCAATTAATGCATATGCAGAGCATTTAATTAAAACGATCAAAGCCGATTCAAACCATCCTTGCTTTCCTCAAATTAACCTGAGTTCAGATTTTTCCAGTGAGGGATGTAATATAGAATGTGTAGAGTGTGAAAAAGCATTGTTGAAGAATTACCTCAGTCCCACTCAACAGACTTCTCTCAATGTCGTTTATCCTGATCTGCCTTCAAATGAGATAGGTAATGCTGGTTCAAGAGTACCTTATGTAGAGGCAGCAAGAAATAATTTTATGAAAGAGAAGCTGGAGAATCAGTTTCAGGGGTACACCTTTTCCGGTTCTGGCTTAAGTTGGAGTTATACACCGTCTTCTCCTTCCATAGCCACAACACTTTTAAATCTTAATATCAATGCATTCTATACTCAATTTGACCAGATGATTACTTCGTGCAGAAGTATTTGTTTGGTTGAAATAGATTTGTGTAGTGCTATTGAAGCCCAGTTAATAGCAGATGTGAGTATTAATGGACAATATGGTATAATAAATAATTCTGTAGGGAATGAAGAGGAAGGGACTTCTGTTGATGATTCATTAAGCGTATATAATGACCAGAATAGTTTATTTTACGGAGGAGAGATGGATATAAACGGAGAGCCAAAATCAAAATTCAGCTGGCGGTTCCCTGCGACACCCTATTTAGGCGGAGACGGAAATCAGGACAGAATACAAATTAATATAGTAAGCGAAAGTGAAGAAAGTGGGTTGATAATTTATTCTCCCGAAATTCTGGACGGAGTTACACCTACTTTAGACCCGGTTGACGGATTCTATTACGTTAAACCTGAAAAATTAGCAAATGTTTCCGATTTTATCAGTTTTTTTAAACCTTCCTGGACAAAATCCCTTTTGCCCTTTCATCCGGAGTATCATTATTTGACTTTTTTTCAAACGGTTTGTACCAAGCAATACAATGGAAAAACTTCAGACGAATTTGATGCTGAGTTAAAAGCGATTGATAATTTTCATGATGCTGTAACAAGTGCAGTTTTCAATCAGCTTCTTACAATACCGTCTTCGTTTGCAAATCATACAGATCCTTTTTATGCACTTAACTATTCAGAAATAATGAATAGTGATTTAAACAGTATTAAAAGAGCCATCCTTACAGAAGCAATTACGGAACAATTTGACGGGATGAGCAACAATTATACAGGAAACCAGCCATTAAACATGTTGCAAGCGGCATATTATAATGTTGTTTTAGCAAATGGTCTAGCTACTCAAAATCAATTTGATTCAGCAAATTCAATCGATCTCTCAGGCATAAGTAATTTATCATCCAGTGAGCAAAAAGACAGAATATGGATGACCTTTAAAAACTACTATCTCGGATTAAAAGATAAAATAAAAACGGTTTACAGCCATATTTATGCACTGAACCATAGAGGTTATAACGATTGTATCGGGAATCCTGAAAATACGGATAATTTTGTTACACTATTACAGAAGTATAATAATAATCAAAATTATACAAACCTGCTTTCGCATATTGACAATGCTTTTAGCGGCAGTACCATCAGCTCTAATGCGTGGAGTGAACCTGTGTGTGCAAACGAAACAATAAGTTTGTTTCAAGATAAAAGCAAGCGTTTTATCGGAGCTGACCAAGGGTTTAATACAGGTTTAACCGATGAAGAACTCAATCAAAACTCAACAAATCTGGCTGATGCAGGATTGTTTTTTCAAACCGGAAAATGTCCGTTACAGCATGATTTGGAATTGTTTCTGAATGGATTGGTTGAAAGGAATTATGTCACGCAAGGTCTTAACATAACAACTCCGGTATGGCTTAATGAGATGCCTTATCTGCTTCCTGATCTGTATAGAGCAATGGGAGGAAGTGTACCGCTTGATAATAATCAGAGTGCTGTGTCAAATTTAAACGGTAATAATTTGACCATTGAAATCGGTACAGATAATACAGCACCGGGTTTAGTATCGCTGATCATACCGGCGAACAATGCTTATCAATATTTATGCGGAAATAATAATTCTGCTACATATACGAGTTGGACAAATTTTTTAAATCAATATGACGTAATAAAATTTAAGAATTTATATGTGTCAAATGGTTCTTTTGATGGAACAAATACCAGTTTTCAGGTAATTATTGAAATCAGGAATACAGATCTTTCCTGCAATGGTTTAGTTGAAGAGATTTTACTATATGGTGAAATAAATGCTGATATTGGATCTTGTACATTTAACAGTGGGGGAGGAGATTTAACAAATGGTTCTCCTGAATTTGGACAAGGCTGTTTTAATAAAACCCGCTTTGAACGAGGAATGGTTAAATTAATGAATAAATTAAAAGATGCTTCTCAACTAAACCAAACCAATGTGGTGTTGTATAATTTGGGGCCGGATAATCAATTAGATAATGACGATAATGATGGAGAAGATGATATTGATACTTATCAATATGCTCAAACGATTATTCCTGAAATAATAGGAGATATAAATTTCGGTGGAGTTTGGAGTGCAAATGGGGCTGTTTATACAATCAATAATGGAGGACAATTGTTGCGAATGGAGTTAGATCATCCAATAAGTAATGTGTCTTTAAATAGGATAACGGGATTCAAAGTTGGGGCATTCATGAATGGTAACATAATAGATTATTCTATTTCGAATAGAATATTATTAACTTACTTAACAAATGACGGTAGCATTGAAACGGTAAACGGAACAATTAATACGCTGGATTATAATTGTCGTTGTAAAGAAACTCTAAATTATAAAGAACAAGCTCAAGTAGCCCTTTTGAATTTATTGAATCATTTGTGGACTGTAAATAATAATCCGGATATGCAATCGGTTGCTTGGCCTAATGTTTATCCGGCTACAATGCTTCCATTACAATTGTACAATGAGTTATCCCAATTTATATTGTTGGAATATTTGACATTTGAATATAACCCAAGAATAAGTAGTGTGTTAAGCTTTTCATTTAGTAATTTCTGTAATTTCAAAATAGATTTACGTCAATTACGCGTACGACCTCGCGAACCTCATTTTTATGATCTTGATACAAGGATAACTCATTTTTCTAATCTTCAATTGGATTTAAGTACAAATCCTTTTACATTTACTGTTGATGCACATCATAATGGTTATTATTTTTGTCAAGATGGTTCGGCTTGTTCAAGTTCAAATGTTGTTGGTAATCCTCGCTACTTTGTGCCTCCGGGAAAGGTAAAACTATTGAAAGGTGAACTTGATAATTGTTTTAAAATAGAATGTAAAGATCAGACACTATTTAATGATCGTTTTGCAAAATTATTTCAACAGATATTGATAACACCCTGTGATGAACAACCAGAAGTAAGCGATATTTTAGCTAACCTTTCACCTTTTATAAATCTGTCGGAAAACCAAAGTATTGGTCTTGAGAATTTTTACAGTATATCTGTTGATAAAATAATGCAGATTG
Organism: Bacteroidota bacterium; assembly: GCA_023434025.1. Taxonomy (GTDB): domain Bacteria; phylum Bacteroidota; class Bacteroidia; order Flavobacteriales; family Flavobacteriaceae; genus Flavobacterium. Next base: position 8,468 of record JAEYTL010000035.1, on the reverse strand, counting down.
GGTTTAGCTTTTCTGAAAACAGCCCATGTCGTGTCCGATTTACGTCAGTTAATATTGAAGATTTTTTAAGAGCCAGAGAAAGAGCATACTCTAACAGAAGTGTAATTTCACAAAATAGCAACTTAAGAATACCGGTTAATGAAGGCCCTGATTGTGTAAATTATTTTTTAGAAAATCAATTAAGAATTTCATCAATTGAGTTTAATAATGATTTTACGGAATTTACGGTTTATGTTGACGGAATTGTTTTTGGAAGAGGTTTTATCCAATGCGTACAGATTGAGCCTTGTGTAAAAGAAGTTGAGGTCCCTTGTGAGTTTTGTGTTCCGCAACAAATCACACCTGTTTTGTGTGTTGAAAAATGGAGGAAGTTCAGGGCAGAAATACCCGGAACGATAAATATTTCGGAGAATTTTATCCAGAATCCAGAGTATTTTTGTTCTTTCAATCTGGGTTATTTGGTTGATGACTATTTAAGATATCTGTCAATTTTAGAAATTACAACAAATGATCATCCGCAGTATATAACAATTCAACAATTTGGAGCCACGCCTTTAAATTACGGTTATAACAACATGTTAGAGGTAATCAATGGTTTCAAAGATTATATAAGTGAACCGGACAATATTTATGCTTCCTGGAGCGGGTATGTCACCAATGTTTACACAGCAGAAAATGAAGTTTGTGTTCCACCGGCCTTGGTACCAAGTTTTCAAAATCTTACGCCACCAGGGGAAATATTGTCGCCCTGTGAGGTTTTCAATCAAAATATCCAGGCATTTTATGAAAATGAGTTGTTAAATGCTTATTTTGAAAGTTTAAGGGAAAGGTTCATTCAGGAATATATTGATGCTGCTTTGGCTAATGTTAGTGAGGTTTACACTAAAACAGCATTCGACAAAGAGTACCAATATACACTTTATTACTATGACCAGGCTGGAAATTTAATTCAAACAGTACCACCTGCCGGTTTTGTAAGAGGGGATTTGCCAAGTAATCAAGGAGTCCTGAATAATAATGTAATTGATGAATTGAGATTGAACAATCCAAATTATAGCGATAATGCAAATATTCCGGCACATTTTTTAGAGACGAAATACAAGTACAACTCTTTAAATCAACTGGTTTGGCAACAGACGCCTGACGGAGGAGAGACTAAATTTGCTTATGATAAACTGGGTCGAATCATAGCTTCGCAAAATGCGAAACAAATTTTAGGATCAACGTCGTGGAGTGATTGGAATAATATCCCGTTTAGTGCAATGACAGTGGGAAGCAAATTGTCGGTTGCGAATAATACTATAGAACGTATTGAAGCAGGAGGCTTAACTGTTGGTAGTTTTTGCAGAACCAATTTTACCGATTCAAAAGCAAATATTTCCATTGAAGGAACCTTTAAACTCGGAAGTTCGAGGGGAAATAGAATGGGTATAGGTTATAGCCTTGATAATACCGGATCAAGCAACAATGTATACCAGGTTGGTGCAACATCACCGCTTTTGCCAACTAATAAGTACTTAAGATATTATTTTGCAGTAGATAGCAGTGATATTCTAAGGATAATTACTTTTGATGTTGATCATTATGACGAAGTAAATAATAATATTTATTTTAAAACAATTTTTACAAGTTCGGTAAAAAGATCCCCTAATTCAACGGAAGTTATCAAACTTGATGGCAACAACAATTCATTAAAGGTAGAGGTTAGAAAAGATAAAAATAAACTCAGCTTCTATGTTAATGATGAAAAGGTCTATTTTACAACATCTGGGTTAGGGTCAAATAATTATGTAAATGAAATGATCTTAAGCCCTTATTTGGAGAGTCATACCCCGGATGCAAGTTTTTGCATAACGGCCAGCGGAACATTAATTTATGATGCGAAAGTAAGTGTTCAAAACTCTTCTGTACAAAATGAATCATTCAGCTACACCCGATACGACAAATTAGGCAGAATTTTCGAAGCAGGTGAATTTGTATCAAATACTCCTAATCTTGATATAAATCCTGAAGGCAAACTCGTCAACGGTTCAACATGGGTAGAGGTGGATGCTGTTCAAAACCCGGTTGGTCAGGATCCTTATCCGTTAAATGTAGCTTCTGTACGAAGAGAAGTTGTAAAAACAGTATATGATGAACCGCTTCAGGAAAACATTTTCTTGAATTATGACGCAAATAACGGCTTTAAAAGAGTCACTGCTGTCATGTCTTTTGACGAATTATCAAACGAAGAAGGAGAAGAAGATTTGTCAGCTGAGGCCAAAAACATACTGCATTATAGTTATGATGTGCATGGAAATGTAAATGAATTGGTATTTCAAAACAATAATCCGTTGCTTCAAGAGGTTGTTTCTTCTGAAGATCAGACAATTAAACATGTTTTGTATGACTATGACTTAATTAGCGGAAATGTAAATAAAGTTACCTATCAACCGAACCGGAGAGATCAGTTTATACACAGCTATACCTATGATGCAGATAACCGGATTACAGAGGTACATACCAGTAAAGATAATGTTATCTGGGAAAAAGATGCCGCTTATAAATACTATGAGCACGGGCCATTGGCGAGAACCGAAATAGGAGACAAAAAAGTTCAGGGGATAGATTATTTCTACACGATTCAAGGATGGTTAAAAGGGGTGAATTCCGAAAAACTGAATATTCTTAATGATGTGGGTAAAGATGGCCAGGCTTCAAACAGTTTTGCCGGCGATGCCTTTTCATTTGCGTTAAATTATTTTTCAGGAGATTTTACACCAAGAAATGCAAATGTGTCTCAGTTTTTGAATTATTCATCCTCTATTGCATATAATAAAGACCTGTATAATGGCAATATCAAGGCAATGACAACCTCGTTAAAGTCTAATACAAATACGTTATTGCCTACGTTGTATAACAAATATACCTATGATCAGCTCAATAGAATAAAAGCGATGAATAGTGTTTCTGTTGAAAATGATGTCGTTTCGGAGGCAGGTACTTATGAAACAAACTATTCCTATGATCCGAACGGGAACTTGAAAGCACTTGTTCGCAAAAATCAGTTGAATAATACATTCGATGAACTCAAATACCATTATAATACAGGCACCAATCAGTTAAATTATGTTTTTGATGCAATTAATGATACGGAAATACACCCAAGCGATATTGAATCTCAAAATCCTGATAACTATAGGTATGATGAAATAGGACAGCTGGAAAAAGATATAAAAGAAGGAATTATTAAAATTGATTGGAGGGTTGACGGAAAAGTCAAGCGGATTTTAAAAGCAAACGGACAGGAAATTTCTTTTGAATATGATGGTTTGGGGAACAGAGTTTCTAAAACGGTAACCAGCACAACAGCGGCTCCTAAAACAACATTTTATGTACGCGATGCACAAGGAAATGTTTTGTCGGTATATTCCAAAGAGCAAACGGCAAACGTGCCTAAATTCTTTTGGGACGAAGCACATCTTTATGGAAGCAGCCGTTTAGGAACCGAGAATATTGCATTAGATTTAATGCTGCCGGAGAACACCACCACAAGTGTGTTGAGGATGTCTGAAAACGTAAACGCTGAAGCAAGAAATGGGGAATATGAAAACACCATTATGAGTAATGCTACCGCAATTAACGGGGTAACACTAAACGGTAATAACGCGTTAACATGGGGCAATACCCACTCAAAACTCAACTTTTTTGATGGTTTGCCCGGTTTGTCCAAAACGCAACAGCTTGAAGTAACAACGCATCATAAGTTTTCAGGAAATAATTGGTCAAATAATGATTCCAATCCAAGAAATTTAATATTACTTCAAGACGACATACTTTATGAAGAAGGAGGGCTGAGTAAGTTTAAATACTATAACAGCAGTTTTTACATTCTGATTGAAAGAGACGACACGGGAGGTTACGTGCCTACAATTGTACTAGACCGTTATTCCAGAATATATGCAAAAGAAACAGGAAGCAGAAGAAGGACTTACAGTTACTACAGAAGTTATAATACATTGGAAACCTATAAGCTTAAATATGCAATTCCGGAGAGTGAATGGGATTTAAATGTAAAACTTACCCTTAATGCAGGTACAGGGTTCTATGAGCCGGTGGTGGTAATAAACGGTAATACTTACAATATGATTAATAATGATTTTATAAGGTCATTTGCTACAACACCGTTTAATAACATAAAATCTGGCAGATCCAGAACCGGTAGTAAGGGCAACGGATCAAGGCCTTATATAAAGCGAATAGATCCGATGAGAAATTCGTTGGGTAAAGTAGATAAATTTTATGGCTATGGAGGCAATTTTGATACACTTTTACAGAAAGTTTACCCGGGTATTTCCGGACAGGTATGTGATTTCTCTTATGCCATTGACTACAACTACAAAGATCCGGATGATCCGACACGTTTAATGGAGTTTGCCTTGGATGGATTACCAAATGCAAGTCTTCATTCTGCTAATCAGATGCAAGGCACAACAGCACAGATGTTGTCCAACGGTATTTTTAAAAGCAGTACACCATTAGTGCCCGGAAGCCCATTACAGCTTGTTTCCGGTACAATCACTACACTTGAAGCTCTTTATTGTAAGGATCAAAATCTGGATTCAGATGGTGACGGAATAGTTGATAGTGACGATAATTGTCCGTATATTTACAATCCCGATCAATCTGACACAGATGGCGATGGTGTGGGGGATGCTTGTGATAATTGCAAAACAACACCCAATGCTGATCAAGCGGATACAGATGGAGATGGGGTGGGCAATGTTTGTGATAATTGCCCTGATGTGTTTAACCCTTCTCAAAAGGATTCAGACGGAGACGGTATAGGCGACGCCTGTGACCTCTGTCCGGATGATCCCACAAATAACTGTGGGGCAATATTACAAGGAGTTTCCATTCATGATGATTATGTGGCTAATAGTGAGAAAACATTTATCAGGAGAACCGGCGACAAACGATACGAATTATCAAACCATTTAGGCAACGTGCTTTCGGTTATTTCTGACCGTAAACTGGTTATCGATTCCAATATCAATAACCCCTTTATCGCACAGGTAAAAGCCTACAATGATTACTATCCTTTTGGGATGCAAATTACCGAAAGAACTTTCTCGAGTGATGATTATAGGTATGGGTTCCAGGGGCAGGAGAAAGATGATGAGTTGAAGGGAGAAGGGAATTCGTTGAATTACACGGAAAGGAATTATGACCCACGAATTGGAAGGTGGGTTAATCCAGATAGATTTGCAACAGTTATAGCAAGTCAATCTCCATATAGTTTTGCTTTAAACAACCCTATTTATATGGTTGATCAAGATGGAGATTATCCTAAACCATCTGAACTACTTGGCAAAATGGGGGTAGAGTTACCTCCATTAGCGGCAGGTATTCTTGATGGAATTGTAGACGCATCACCTATAGGAACTCTAGGGTTTATGTATGATTTAGCAACTGATTCGAAATTCAGAAACGATATGGTTGAAACATTTAAAATGATGGCTACTGACCCTGTGGGATTTGCTAAAACGATGTTGGCGGATAAGGTTGAAATGTTTGAGAAAGCCATGAAAGGAGATGCTCAGGCACTTTATGATCTTGGAAATGAATTAGGTAGCACCTTGACAGGGCTTGTAACAGGTACAGCAGCTAAAAAATTCATAGATTGGGGGAAGAAAGCTAAAAATACAAAAATTGCTAAAGTGACTGGTAAGATAGATTGTGCATGTTTTACGGGAGATACAAAGATTTTGACATCACATGGATTAAAAGAAATATCTGAACTTAAGATTGGCGAAAAAGTGCTTGATTACGATTATATAAATGATAAGATTATTGTAGAAGAAGTTCAAGAAGTAAAAGAAATAATCGTAACACAGGTTTATGAATTAGAGATTGAAGGAGAAATAATCAGAGTAACACCAGATTTTGATTTTCTTGTGGATGGAATGGAAGTAAATGTTTCTAACCTGACACAAGGTCAACAAGTGATGTTGTATAATGGAAAGAAAGTTACTGTTCAGAAAATTAACTTATTACATGGTGAGTTTAAGATGTATGATATAACTTATAAAGGAAACTAATGATGAAAAAACTAATGATGTACCTCTTGCTGTTATTTGGATTATTTCAAATAACAGCTCAAGAAATAGCAAGTATTGCGAACGGGATAGTTGAAATAAAGGATAATCGTAATTCTTCGTTTATCTATTATCGACCAACAAATATTTTTACTAATCCCTATCTGTTTTCGGATAGTTTTAATGTAGAGCCTATACCTGTAGAATATTATACAGAAAAAGAAAAAGAAATACAGAAGAAATTAAACGATCAGGAAGAGGGTATTATAACTTTTTCAGGAGGTGAGTTGTTTTACGAACGAGATATAGATAATGAAGATATAACACCTTATACTTGGAAGTGGGTTCATTTACAAGTTAAAGAAGAAAATGGAGGCTATACCAACATTCATCTAAGAAGACCAAACTGGTGGTTTACAGAAAACAATGCAACCAATATTGGAGATAAAGTATACGTTTCGCTACCTCAAATAGGCATAGATGGGGAAATACCAATTGTTAAGATTTATCCCAATACGCTAGATACTCGTTTTTGGGATTACTACTATGATGAAAGCCATGTAAAGAGACCAATAACAGGAAAAATAGAGCACTCAGCTAACAATGTAGTTAATATTAAATTTAATGATAGTGAGAAAATAATTTCACCTACAACCAATCATTTACTATGGAGTGCAGATAGAGAAGGTTGGGTGTCTGTAGGGGAATTGGTTATAGGCGAACATATTACAACAAAGGAAGGAATATTAACACTAGCCAGTAAAGAACCTAATGAAGGTTGGCATGTTGTGTATGATCTTGAAGTATATAGAGATCATAATTTTTTGGTGGGAGACCATTATGTACTGGCTCATAATTGTGAGGTAAATCTCGGAAGAACAGGAGCTTTTAAAAAAGCAAAGAGAGATGCAGGAATTGAGGTTAATCAAAAACCTCTTAAAGTTGAAAAAGTTAAATTAACAGACAAAAAAGGTAAGGCTATTTTGGATGACAAAGGGGAGCCAATTTATACTAGAGAATATCATTATAAGAATAAAGATGGTAAGACTATAGTTATTCAAGATCATTCAGCTGGTCATAATTTTGGTGAAGGAGGGATTGGTGATCAAGGCTCCCATTTCAATGTTAGACCAGTAGAGAATACAAGAACAGGTAAAGTTCCTAATACACAGAGCCATTACAACTTTGATAAAAAACAAACAACTAATTAATTATGAATTTACCGATTGTAATCAATTCATTTTTTTTTAATCAATTATATCCAGATGGGTTAAATTTAGATAATTCATTTATAAACAAATTAGAGTTCGATTATAATGGTCCTTCAATATATGTATATTTTAATACTAAGAAGATGCCTTCAATTATCCCAAAAAAATGGAATATAACAGATAATATAGTGCAAATTGTTTTAGAATTTATTGAAATTGAAATAATTAATTTCTCAGGATGGGGAGTAAAAAATAAATCAAGCGTTCAATTTATTGATAGTGAAGAGAAATTTATTTGTTCAATTACAGGTAGTGAAGTTGACTTAAAATTTTATTATAAACATATAAGAATTAATCGCATTTCATCTTATCGTGAAGAATGATAAGTCTAATATCAATTTTAATGAAAAAAAAAATATTTCTTTTGAGCCTATTTACTATATTAAGTTATGGCCAGGAAAAAACAACTGAAAAAGATTTATTGATAGATAAACTATTTAGAATAAATAAAACAGAAGAGTCTTGTAAAATATTAATTGATCAAATTGTTAGTCAATATAAGAAAAAATATCCTAATATAAATGATACAAAGTGGAAAATAATAACTAATAAAATAGATTATACTTCTTTTATAAGGAATTCAAAAAAAATATATTATACTAATTTTACAGAAAAGGAGATTAATGAACTAATAATTTTATATGAAAGTAATAATAGGTCTAAGTATACTGATAAAACTCAAAAAATCAGCACTCACCTATATCAACTTGGAAAACATTTTGGCCAAGATGTTGCAAGACTGATTAATTCAGAAATAAGCATTTTACAGTTTTAAAAATGTCTTTTCTTGATAAAAAATGTGTTTTGTTCCCTTATAATCGTCATTCTTTTTTTATTAATAATAGTGTCTATAAAAACTTGTTCTTTAATGAAACCTTTATAAAATTTATTATTTATAACTCTACCAAAATGGGGAGTCTACAAACAACACAACAAATTAATTATAAATCAAATGACATAAATTATAGTAAAATTATCACAATGAAGAATGAATTGTAAGCTCCCCCAAAACTAGTACAGTTTAAAAGTAGAAAAAAAGTATTAATTTTAAACTGTCAATATGAAGAAAAGTAAATTCACCCCGAGCCAAATTGCCAAGATTTTAAAAGAGTTTGAACTT
>JAEYTL010000056.1 GCA_023434025.1 Bacteroidota bacterium | reverse complement strand
GGATATACTAAAGATTTCCCTGTAGAAAAATTCTTTAGAGATTCAAAACTGTGTACTATCGGAGAAGGAACGACGGAAATACAAAAATTAGTTATTTCAAGAAATATTCTTAAAGATTGAGAATAAACAAAACAAAAAATGCAATCAATTTAATTGATTGCATTTGTTTTTGTGCGGGTGAAAGGACTCGAACCTTCACACCTTGCGGCACCAGATCCTAAGTCTGGCGTGTCTACCAATTTCACCACACCCGCAGGCTTGTAAAACAGTGACTGTTTCAGTAAGTGGGTGCAAATATAGATAATATTTTGAATTTTAATCATGATTTTCAAATTTTTTTACCCTTAATTTTTTTGTACTTTTGAACTTTATCATTTTTATTTTATACAATGAACAACATCAAAAATTACGTTCAGCAAAACAAAGAACGTTTCATTAATGAATTAATCGAATTACTCAAAATACCTTCTGTAAGTGCCGATTCTGCCTATTCTCAGGATGTTATCGATACCGCAGAAGCCGTAAAAGCCAGTCTTGAAAAAGCCGGATGTGATCTGGTGGAGCTTTGCGAAACACCCGGTTACCCTATCGTTTACGGAGAAAAAATCATCGATAGAAATTTACCAACAGTTTTAGTGTACGGCCACTACGATGTGCAACCGCCGGATCCGATGGATTTGTGGACATCGCCTCCGTTTGAACCGGTTATTAAAACGACCGAAATTCACCCGGAGGGAGCTATTTTTGCCCGGGGTTCGTGTGATGACAAGGGGCAGATGTATATGCATGTGAAAGCTTTTGAATATATGATTGCCAACAATTGCCTGCCTTGTAATGTTAAATTTATGATAGAAGGCGAGGAGGAAGTGGGCTCCAAAAGCTTGAGCTGGTTTGTGGAACGCAACCAGGAAAAACTGGCCAACGATGTGATTTTGATCTCCGATACCGGGATGATTTCCAATCAGCAACCTTCCATCACTACCGGATTACGGGGGTTGAGCTATGTGGAAGTGGAAGTAACCGGGCCCAACCGCGATTTACACTCCGGATTATATGGCGGAGCTGTAGCAAACCCCATCAATATTTTAGCCAAAATGATTGCTTCGCTGCATGACGAAAATAACCACATCACCATTCCCGGTTTTTATGACAAAGTAGAAGAACTTTCTGCAGCAGAAAGAGCCGAAATGGCCAAAGCTCCGTTCTCGTTGGAAAGCTACAAAAATGCACTTGATATTGATGATGTTCACGGCGAAGCCGGTTATGTAACCAATGAACGCAATTCCATCCGGCCAACGTTGGATGTCAACGGCATTTGGGGCGGTTATACCGGAGAAGGAGCCAAAACCGTTATCGCCAGTAAAGCCTATGCCAAAATTTCCATGCGGTTAGTTCCGCATCAGGACTGGGAAGAAATCACCGAATTGTTTAAAAAACATTTTGAAAGCATTGCCCCGAAATCGGTAAAAGTTAAAGTAACGCCTCATCACGGTGGCCAGGGGTATGTAACACCAATAGACAGCATAGGTTACCAGGCGGCCAACAAAGCCTATACTGAAACTTTTGGCGTTCCGGCTATTCCGGTGCGTTCCGGAGGCAGTATTCCGATTGTGGCACTGTTCGAAAAAGAACTGAAGTCCAAAACCATCCTGATGGGATTCGGTCTCGACAGCGATGCCATTCACTCGCCTAACGAACACTTCGGGGTATTCAATTACCTCAAAGGAATCGAAACCATTCCGTTGTTTTACAAGTATTTTGTGGAGTTGAGTAAATAAATCAACCGCAAATTCGCAAATTGTATAACCGTTTATTCAGTTGAGTTGAGTAGGCGGTTTTTTTATGGCTCCTTTCGGGCTATCCGCTGCAAGTCCTCGTCCGCAGATTGGTTTTTTGTCGGGTCAGATCCGGGCTTCTGCTGGTCGCCGGTCCAACCCGCAAAAAATACAATCTCCGTCCTGCGGGCTTTTCGCTGCTATCCCGGGTGCAAATTGTGCTGTTAAACCAAATTCTGACACATACCAAAATCAACCTGAAACATGAAACAAATAAATTGTACCACAACAAATTGAAACATTTGGCGTTAAATTTGTACTGATCAATCATCATCAAAATCAATCATCATGCTCAAAAAATTCTTCCTGCTTTGTTCGGGTGCCGACAAGCAAATTCTTGAAAGCTGTTCCAACGGCGAACAAAACAAATATGCCGGAATCGGGGCTACGGTTTTCTTTACGGCTGTTATGGCGTTTATCGCGGGTAGTTATGCACTTTACACTGTTTTTGACAACGTATATACGGCGGTGTTTTTCGGACTCGTCTGGGGTTTGCTTATTTTTAACCTCGACCGTTTCATTGTTTCCACCATCAAAAAGAGAGACAGCTTTTTAGATGAATTCATCCAGGCTTCACCCCGGATTGTGCTGGCCATTATTATTGCGATAGTCATTTCCAAACCATTGGAAATCAAAATTTTTGAAAAAGAGATTAACACCGTTTTACTGAAAGAAAAGAATGAAATGGCAATGAACAATAAAAAACAAGTGGCCAATTATTTCCAATCAGATTTAGATAAAAACAAAGCTCAAATCGACAGTTTGAAAAGTGATATTACGAAAAAAGAAAAAGAAGTCAACGATTTATATGCTGTTTACATTACAGAAGCCGAAGGAACTGCCGGAACCAAAAAACTGGGAAAAGGACCGGTTTACAAAGAAAAGCGAGAAAAACACGATGCCGCTTTGCAGGAATTAGCGACTTTAAAAACAACCAATCAAGCAAAAATTACGGAATTAGAAGCAAAAGGTAAAACCCTTCAAACCGATTTAGATAAAAAAATAGCCGAAACACAACCTATCATCGATGGTTTTGACGGTTTAATGGCTCGCATCAATGCCTTAGATACATTACCTTGGTTGCCATCCTTTTTTATTATGTTACTTTTCTTAGCTATAGAAACTTCACCAATTATTGCCAAATTATTATCGCCACGAGGCGAATATGATTTTAAACAGGAAGAAGGCGAATTAGCTGTGAAAAACGTATTGGCTCAAAACAAATACCAAAGTGATTTACAAAAACAAACCGATGCTTCTATCTACGATAAAGTGTATGCCGATATTCGGGAAGACAAAAGTTTATACGATTACAAGAAAAAACGAGCGATTGAATTGTTAGAACTACAAGCCGATGGGTTTGTAGAAAAACAGAAGAAGTCACTTTAAGTTAGGTTAACCGCAAAGACCGCAAAGTTTTCGCTAAGTTCACAAAGGTTTTTTGCGTTCTTTGCGTAATTCTTTGTTAACTTTTCGGTTAAGAATTTTCAACCTCACGCTGCACCTTCTTCGTCAAACTTTTAAAAACCAGTTCATACGAATGGTTGATTAGCTCCCGCATTATTTGATCATTTACATCACTGTGAAAAGCGACAGTGTTCCAATGTACTTTACTCATGTGATAACCGGGATTTATGGCATCATATTCCGCTCGAAGTTCCAATGCTTTTTCAGGATCACATTTTAAATTTAAAGAAGGTGTTCCTTTTTCCCAATCTTTCAAAGAAGTGAGACAGAACATTTTTCCGCCTACTTTAAAAACTAAGGTATCTTCATCAAACGGAAAATGTTCGGTGACGCCTTTTTTAGACAAACAATAATCATAAAGTTGTTGAATATTCATAATTAGTTGGGAGTTTATAGTTGGGAGTAAGGAGTTTTTAGTAGGGAGTAAATTAAGATAAATTATTCAAATTTTTGAAGAACCGAATTTATCAGGATTATTCATCATATAACGAATTAATTTTCCAATTTCATCATTTAAACTACTTAATTCAGAATGTTTTATTTCATTCAAATAGCCACAAGAAAATGAGAAATCAAGCCAAACTTGAGTTTCTGAGTTTTCAGCTTCTGTGTCAGTTAATTTACTAAAAAAGTTTTTTGGATATGTTCTTTTTCTATACGCTTCTGTTAATGTAACAGTCACACTTCTTGAACTTCGTCTTATTTGATCGGTTAATGAATATTTTTCTTCTTTCGGAAATTCTTTGGAAACTTCAAAAATCATCATCGCTAAAGCAAAGGATTTTTTATAGGCTAATAAATCTCTATAATCCATAATTTTATTTTTAACTCCTTACTCCAAACTATCTACTTCTTACTCCAAACTAAACAAAATCGGCTTACTCGGACTCGCATCATTTTCAAATGAAGCAATCTGCAAATTCAATAAAAAAGAACCATCTTTCACAGCATCACCAACAAAAATCAACTCCGTAATCGTGGCATTTTTTCGTGCATCGTCATTCAGATGATTCACGTCTTTCACATTCCAAAAGGCTTTGTGAGCCAATAATTTGCCTTCGTCTTTTTCTTTGTCCACGCTTGGCAAATCAATAAGCAAATGTTGAATACCGCTTTCGCGAATAAAAATAGCCGCATCTTCATGTAAATAAGGCGGATTGGTATGCGAATAATTTTTCGATTTTTTTTCTTCTAAATTGGGTAAAGTACGAATCACGATGGCTTCCGGAATTGCATTACCTAACGCTTTTTCTACTTGACTTTTCGTGATCACAAAATCCTCTCCTTGTTGTTCCGGTTGAATGGAAATCAGTTGGGCTGTGAAAAAGAATGATTTCAGTGCTTGATTAATACTGAAAAATTCCTTGGTTATATGTCCCAGACATTCCGTATGCGTTCCGTGCCCGTGCGGATTAAAAAAGATGTTGTTGAAATTTGTCGTTGAACCGCCCTTTACACTTCCCACCCATGAACCAAAACGAACGGGTTCAATCTGTGGTTTTTCGATGTACCACGCAATCGGATTGTTTTCTGTGTTGGATAAGGGTAGTGAAATATCAATGGGTTTTGATAAATCTATTTGGAAGGTTGTATTGTTGTATGTAATTGTAGCTTTCATATTTTTATTTAACCGCAAAGTTCGCAAAGATTTACGCAGAGTTCGCAAAGTAATTATAAGTTATTGGCGATTCTTTTAATACCATTTTTAATCAAGGATACATTGAAATTTATGAGTAATCCCAATCTGGAATCTGTTAATTTTAAATAGGTTAATAATTGTGCAAAATGAACATCATTTAAAGATTCTACCGATTTTATTTCTACAATTAATTTGTTTTCAATGATTAAATCGATTCGATAACCAATTTCAAGTTTTACTTCCTCATAAATAAGTGGTAATGCCTTTTGTTTTTCAATTTTCAGACCTGTTTTATTTAGTTCATAAAACAAACATTCTTCATAAGCACTTTCAAGTAGTCCCGGACCAAGACTTTTGTGAACTTTATAAGCACAATTAACCACAATTTTGGATAATTCATTTTCTGTCATGATATATTCTTTTTGGCGTTTATATTAATTATGAATCTCGCGTTCTTCGCATAAATCTTTGCGAACTTTGCGGTTAAATTACTCCAAATTTAATAAAAATAAGTCTGATGCAATCCCGTCGCTCAAAAACTTTCCTTTACGGGTCGTTCGCAAAACGTTCTCATCCACAAAAAGTAAATGATCTTCAATATATTTGGCGGCTTGTTGGTTGAGGTAATCCAAATAAGTCTGACCAAATTCAGTTAGAATCCGGTCTAACGAAATGCCCCAAATCGTCCGTAAACCCGTCATCACATATTCGTTATACCGGTCGGTTTTGGATAAAGTTTCGGTTTCTATCGGTAATTTTCCTTCCTGGATTGATTTGATATATAGTGTATTATTTGATACATTCCAGCCGCGTTTTTCGCCATCATAACTATGGGCAGACGGACCAATGCCGATGTATTTTTTACCTAACCAATAACTTGAATTGTTTTTGGAAAAATAGTTTTCCTTTCCAAAATTGGATAATTCGTAGTGAATAAAACCGGCCTCTTCCAGTTTTTTGACTAAAATTTCAAAATGCTCCTGAGCTGCTTCATCGTCAGGAACCGGAATAACTCCTTTTTGAATAAACGAATGCAACGCCGTTTTCGGTTCAACCGTCAACGCATAACTCGAAATATGAGGAATGCCGAAAGACAAGGCCGTTTCAATATTCTGAATCCATTTTTTGTTGCTCATGCCGGGAATACCGTAAATTAGATCGAGCGAAATATTATCAAAGTGTTTTGTCGCTTCTTCCAGGCATTTTTTAGCTTCTTCGGCATTGTGAGCCCGGTTCATGAGTTTTAAATCCTCTTCAAAAAAAGATTGAATGCCGATGGAAAGGCGGTTAATTGATGAATTGGCTAATTGACGTATTGTTTCATTATCCAAATCGTCGGGATTGGCTTCAACAGTAATTTCGGGATTTTCAACAACATTATAGTTTTTATACACTTCATCAATCAACAATCGTAAATCTTCAATCGCTAATATACTCGGGGTTCCGCCACCAAAATAAATGGTTTCCACCACGTCGTTTTTAAACTCTTCTTTCCGCATGGCAATTTCTTTAGCCAAAGCCAAAACCATCTCGTCTTTCTTTTTCATAGCGGTGGAAAAATGAAAGTCGCAATAGTGGCAAGCTTGTTTGCAGAAGGGAATATGGATGTAGATGCCGCTCATTAATGTGTCTGTTTTCAATTAGTCAATTAGTCAATTTTCAATCCAATTGGCACATTGACAAATTGTCTCATTTGCTAATTTTGTCTTCATTCTGCTTAACAAAAGCATCCCAACCCGAATAATTTTTTTGGCCGGTTACTTTTCCGGAGTTAAAAAAATGACAAACCGCGGCTGCCAGACCATCAGTAGAATCTAAGTTTTTGGGTAATTCTTTTAGCCCGAGCAACTGCTGAAGCATTTTGGCAACCTGTTCCTTGCTGGCATTTCCGTTGCCGGTAATGGCCATTTTAATTTTTTTAGGTTCATATTCCGTGATTGGAATTTGCCGTGATAATCCGGCCGCCATGGCCACTCCCTGGGCACGCCCCAGTTTGAGCATGGATTGTACGTTTTTACCGAAAAAAGGAGCTTCAATCGCAATTTCATCCGGATGATGGGTTTCAATCAGTTCGATAGTCCGCTCAAAAATGACTTTTAATTTGGTATAATGATCGTCATATTTGCTCAAAACCAATTCGTTCAGCTGTATGAATTCCATTTTTTTATGGATCACTCTGATCAAACCAAATCCCATGATGGTCGTTCCGGGGTCAATGCCTAAGATGATGCGTTCGGTAGCCAATCTTTTTTGTTTAAAATTAACGTTTCAGGTTTAAAGTTTGTTTCTTTGTGTTGATGAATGCAATTCCATACAAAGCTAAACAATTCCTGTTGGTTCTCCTCAAACTTTTAATCGTTTGTGGAGCAATAGCTTTTTTGTATGCTCAGCTAAAATCTAAAGATTTGTCTGACTGGCATTTGGTTTCGCAAAAGTTTAGTTTACTTAGTTTTTCAGGAATAGTTTTTTTGTCGGTTTTAAACTGGTTGTTGGAATGTTTAAAATGGAAAAATCTGGTTTCTAGTTTTAAAAAAGTTAAACTCAGTAAGGCGGTTGAGCAAACACTGGGCTCATTAACGGCTTCAATTTTTACACCCAATCGGATTGGCGAATATGTGGCAAAAAGCATGTATTATCCCAAAGAGCAAATTAAAAAAATTATTTTTTTAAATTTTTTAGGAAATGCCGTTCAGATGCTTGTAACCGTTTTTTTCGGAATAATCGGGTGTGTTTTCTTTTTTGTTTTATCGCCGGATCGCTTTGATGAGAATTATTTTAAAGCCGGTTTTGTGTTTTGGTTGCCTGTTATTTCAGCGTTCGGTCTTATTTTAGGGCTGTTTTTTTTAAAAAAATGGCGTTTCTATGGGTATTCCATTGACCATCTGATCGGAAAAATTCATTTATTTCCTGCTGCAAAACATTTTGCAAACATTCAGTACTCCATGCTCCGTTACCTGGTTTTTTCACATCAGTTTTATTTTTTGCTTCTGCTTTTTGATGTAAATGTATCTTACCCCGATGCGCTGTTGACCATCTTTACCATGTATTTCTTTGCCTCGGTCGTGCCAACAATCCATTTCATGGATGTTGTGGTGAAAGGTAGTGTGGCAGTATTTTTATTTGAAAAATTGGGAGTTAATCAATGGGCAATAGTTGCCGTGACTACCTTAATGTGGCTGTTGAATTTGGTGATTCCGGTATTGATTGGCAGTGTGTTTGTCTTGAAATTTAAACCAAAATCAGCCTTATGATCTATTTTCTTTTTTGTGCTGTTTCGGTGTATGTTTTTTTGATGATTTTCTTTTGGATGGGATTCAAAAAAGTATCCTGCAATGCTGAAAATTTATCTGCAGAAAAACGGTCTTTTTCTATTGTAGTGCCATTTCGGAATGAAGCCCATAATCTTCCCGCCCTTTTACAATCAATTGAAAAATTAAAGTATCCTGTTGAATATTTTGAAGTGATTTTGGTGGATGACGAATCAGCCGAACCGTTTCAGGTTTCAGGTTTAGCTTCGCCCAGCTCATCTTCGTCTCAGGGCAGGTTTCAGATTCAGATAATTCCAAATCAAAGAACGTCTGACTCACCCAAAAAAGATGCGATTCAAACGGCCATTCATCATGCCCGATTTGAGTGGATTATCACTACCGATGCGGATTGTGTGGTTCCGGAAAATTGGCTTTCGGATTTAAATAATTACATTCAAAACTCCGGAAAACAAATGGTTTGCGGCCCGGTTTTTTTTAAAAGCAAGTCCGGATTTTTGTTTGACTTTCAGCAAATTGAAATGATTAGCCTGCAGGCGGTTACCATCGGCAGTTTTGATTTTAACTTGGCCTTTATGTGCAACGGAGCCAATTTTGCTTATTCCAGAAGCTTTTTCCGGCAATTAAAAGGCTTTGAAGGAAATGAACAGATTGCCGGTGGTGATGATGTGTTTTTGTTGCAAAAAGCCGTCAGAATTTTTCCGGACAAGGTCGGGTTTTTATTGAAACAAGATTTTCAGATGGTCACGAATCCGGCAGAAAGCTGGACGGAGCTTTTTCAGCAACGGGTACGGTGGGCCGGAAAATCAACAGCTTATTCTTCTGGGTTTGGGAAATTTGTTGCCTTGCTTGTTTTTATGGGAAATTTAGCGTTTATCGCTTCGTTGTTTTTATTTTGCTTCGGGGTTTTTAAAATAATTGTCTTACTGTTTTTAAAAGTTCTTTCCGATTTAATAGTGGCCGGTCAAACGGCCCGGTTTTATAAAATAAAAATGAAAAGTATTTTAGTAACGGCATTGGTTTATCCCTTTTTCAGTTCGGCGGTAGCCATTTATTCTTTAGTCGGGAATTATCAATGGAAAGGCAGAACGTTTAAATCTTAATCCGCTTTTAAAATTACCGGCAGAATAAATTGTGTTTTCACCGGAATGCCTTCTTTTTGAGCCGGTTCAATTTTAGGAAAATCGGTTAACCGGGCTTTGATAATGCTATCTGTTTTTTGTTCGTCGTAAGCTAAACTATCCGAAGGAAAAAGAGGTTCAAACGTGATTTTTGAATCCGGAAAAACAGTGACTCTCACTTCAATTGTGTCTAAAATTTTGGTTTTGGTAAGCAATGAGTCCGGTGCAATTTTTTGACGGATAATTTCCGTTAAGTACTTAAAAAAGCATTCTTTCTGCAATTCTTTATCCAAAATACTGTCGCATTCCGCTACCGAGGGATAAACGGTTACTTCGTTCCAATTGATTTCCTTTAATCTTTTTTGTAGCAATTCTTCCTCCGAAGGCACATGCTTTTCGAAGAACTGGCACGAGACCAACAGGAATAATAAAGAAAAAACAGAAAGAAATTTACTCATTTTTCGTTTGTAATAAAACAACACGTATTTTTGATAAACCAAAAGTAATAAATTTATTGATGGATTACGCACTTTTACTCATTGCATTCATTTTAATGATTGTCGGCATTTTGGGAAGCTTTCTTCCTGTTTTGCCCGGTCCGCCGCTTAGCTGGGTCGGATTGTTACTGTTATATTTAACCAAAGCAGTGCCCGTGAGCTATACGGTTTTAGGAATTACGCTGGTGGTGGCTGTGGTGGTCGGAATTCTTGATTATGTGATTCCCGCCAAAGGAACCAAGCGGTTTGGGGGTAGTAAATATGGTATTTGGGGAACCAATATTGGTTTGCTGGTCGGCATTTTTGCACCGATTCCGTTCGGGTTTATCATCGGGCCGTTTGTGGGAGCTTTTGTAGGCGAACTGATGCATGATTCCAAAGATTCTCAAAAAGCGTTCAGGGCAGCAACAGGATCGTTCATCGGATTTCTGGCTTCAACGTTCATCAAATTTGTAGTTTCAATTATTTTTTTCGGGTTATTCCTGCTTAAAGTCTGGGAATACCGGAATGAATGGTTTTGATTGAAACTGTTTTAAGTTTAAAGTGGCATGAAGTAGTACGTCAGCAATTTGAAACGGTGAAATCGGACTGATTTTTGACTAATGTCAATAATAAGAACGTTATCATACCCCTTACTTGCTAAGTTTGAAAAACAAATTTATTCTGTTTATATGAAAACAAACTTTACTTATCTTTTTATTGGTCTATTCTTTTATGTTGGAAGTGCCCAGAAAATGAACTTTACGCCGTTTGGAGGCGAATTTGTATTTAATCATGATCACTCGGCTTGTTTAACCAATGAACAAAGAGATGAGATCAAAGTAATGCTTAACAGGAGTACAGCACAATTAAAAAGTGAAAATAAGCTGATGTTTGCTGATGCCGCTCAAAGAGGGGGGCATGTATTGTTTGGTTGGCCGGTTCGAAAAGCTGCAGGAACAGCCTATAATGATGTGTGGTCAATTTCAGGTTATGTAGATCACAATCCGGCTTTTCCGAATCAGTTGACAGATTATAATTGTGGTAATGTAACGTATGATACAGCCCAAGGTTATAACCATCAGGGAGTGGATGTTTTCACATGGCCGTTTGGCTGGAAGCAGATGGATAATAACGAAGCTGAAATTATTGCCGCAGCACCCGGACAAATCATTGCAAAGGGAGATGGCCAGTATGACAGGAGTTGTGTTTTTAACAGTAATCCATGGAACGCTGTTTATGTGATGCATACCGATGGCTCAGTTGCCTGGTACGGACATATGAAAAACGGATCGCTAACCACAAAACCGGTGGGGGCATTTGTTGAAGAAGGTGAGTTTCTGGGTGTAGTGGGAAGCTCAGGAAATTCTACAGGTCCTCACCTTCATTTTGAAGTGTATGAAGACAATACCTATACGCAGTTGATAGACCCTTATGCCGGGAATTGTAACAATCTGAATGCAGATTCATGGTGGCAGTCGCAACGTCCGTATCAGAACCCGAATATCAATGCGGCTCTTACCCATTCGGCACCTCCTGTGTTTCCGGATTGCCCGCAGACTGAGACAACAAACGAAAGCAATCAGTTTAATCCCGGACAAATGGTCTATTTTGCCGTGTATCTCAGAGACCAACAGCCCGCAACTTCTCTGAACTTAAAGATTATCAGGCCAAATAATACTGTTTTTGAAAGCTGGAACTTTAACCTTACACAGTTTTATACGGCTTCCTACTGGTATTGGAGCAATAATATCTTTACTATTCAAGGACAGTGGAAATGGGAGGTTACCTACCAGGGACAGACAGTTACACATCCTTTTAATATAGGAACACTTAGCGTAGATGCCGGAACCAAGAGCAAAACTTCGGTTTATCCCAATCCGGCTTACGATGTTGTAAACATTGAATCTGAACAAAGTGTCCGTAAGGTATCAGTATATGATGTTCCGGGTAAAAAAGTAAAAGAATTTGAAAATATGCAAGACGGCATCAATACCGTCAATCTCGCCGATATTTCAAAGGGAATATATTTTCTGAGACTGGAGTCAGATAACGGAAATATGGAAGTTATCAAGATTGTCAAACAGTAAGATAATGTAGGAGCTTTTACTTTAAATTTTCTTAATAAAAAGGGAAAAAATGCTTAATATTGAAGTTAGAAAAGCTAACTTCAATATTTTTTTGTGAAATTTAATATTTACAACAGCCTCATTTTAGCGGGAGTCATACAGGGACTGATTTTCGCAGTGGTGGTCTTACTGTCAAAAAAGTACCGGCACAGAAGTGTTTATTTTCTTACGGCTTTAATTGTGACTTTTTCATTGAGTATTTTTCAATATTACCTGACAGATACAAAACTGGTCTCCTTTAAAACACTGTATGATATTATTTTTATCCCGTTTGCACCCTTAAACCCCGTTCTGTTGTATTTGTATATTTATACCTTTTTATACCCCGAAAAGGACATCGCAAAATCACAAAAGCTGTTGTTTATTCCTTTTGCTGTCTTTTTTCTGATTACCATAATTTTTAAAACAGGTGTGCTGTTTGGTTTTGGAACACCCGCTTTCCGGAAAACGTTCTGGTATATTTTTGGTTTTCATGAAATTTTTTCCCTTTTCTTCACAGTCTGGATCGGAATTTTATGTTACAGACTTATACTGGTTTATGAAAGGAGTGAATCTCTTTACAAAGAAAATCACCTTTCCTGGTTAAAGAATACTTTATTGATTGGGGGTGTTTTATGTCTTTTCTGGGCCTATCTTAATTATGAATTTTTTACAGGTAAGCAAACATCCTATTATCTGCTTTGGATTGGTATGGCATTTACGATTTACTGGCTCGGGCATGTCGGGATTTATAAGTTCGGAATCGATCTGGAACGAAAAAGTATTCGGGCCCACACGGTATCAGAAAAACAAACAGAGCGAATAGTAAAACCAAAAGCCAAAAATGAGCACATATCTAAAATGGAAGACCTTGTCATAAACCGGCAATATTACCTGAATTGTGACCTGACACTGGAAAAAATGGCCGATGAGCTTAATATCAATAAAAGTCATTTATCCCGCCTCATCAGTTCGGAGTTGAATACCGGGTTTATTGATTACATCAATCAGTTCAGGGTTAAAGAAGCCCAGTCTCATTTACTCAATCCTGATTTTGCTCATTATACTCTTGTAGCTGTAGGACTTGAGTCGGGATTTAACTCAAAATCGGCATTTAACAACGCTTTTAAAAAGCATACCGGGATGACACCTTCCGAATATAAGAAGGGTGTTGACAAAAAGGATGTGGGTTTAATTTCTGAAAATAGATTCAGAAACTAAAAATCCTGTTGTCCACGCATTTTGAAAATTAAAGCCACCGGTGATGGCATCGATATTTAAAATTTCTCCGGCAAAATAAACCTTTGGAAGCAGTTTGCTCTCCATGGTTTTAAAATTGATTTCCCGCAAATCAATGCCGCCTGCTGTAACAAATTCTTCTTTAAATGTACTTTTCCCGTTCACCTGAAATATTCCGTTAGTAAGTTGTAAAGCCAGATTTTGAAGTTGTTTTTTGGATAAATCAGCCCATTTGGTTTCCAACGAAATTTCAGAAGCTAAAACCAAACTTTCCCACAAGCGATTCGGAAATTCAAAAGGAGATTTTCTGGTAACTGTTTTTTTGGCATGTTCCAGTTTTAATTTCTTCAGTTGATTTTCAGCTTCTTCTAAGGAGGTGTCGTTGAGCCAGTTGACTTCCAGCACAAATTGGTAGTTTTTAGCATACAGTTCACGGGCTCCCCAGGCAGAAAGTCTCAAAATTCCGGGACCACTCATGCCCCAATGGGTAATTAACAACGGTCCCGAAGCCGAAAGTCTGGAGCCTTGCACTTTTACCGAAGCAAATGCCGAAACCCCCATTAAATCCTTAATGCGTTTGTCTTTGATGTTAAACGTAAATAACGAAGGAACCGGGGGTACAATCGTATGACCCAATTTTTCCAGCATCTCCCAGATTTTTGGATTGCTTCCGGTTGTCATTACCAAATTGTTACAGCGAAACGTTTGCTGATTGGTTTCTACCTTCCAGGTTTCATCCGAACGAAAAACAGCTTGCACACTTTGTCCGGAGAGAATTTCTATCTTGTGTTTTTTAGCAGCATTTAAAAAGCAATCGATAATGGTTTGTGAGGAATCTGTTATCGGAAACATTCGCCCATCTTCTTCAATTTTCAATTCAACACCATGCTTTTCAAACCATTCAACCGTATCTTCTGAACAAAATTGATGAAACGGTCCCCGCAATTCTTTTTCGCCACGCGGATAAAATTTCACTAAATCATCAGGAACAAAGCACGCATGCGTCACATTGCAACGTCCGCCGCCTGAAACACGTACTTTCGTGAGCACTTCCTTTCCGCGTTCTAAAATGGCAATCGTATAATCAGGATTTTTTTCGGCAAGGTTAATCGCCGTAAAAAAACCGGCTGCTCCGCCACCTACAATCAGGACATCATACATCAGTGTAATCTTTCGGGGAAATTACAAAAAATTCCATCGACACCCAATTCGGTTACAAATTTAATATCTTTTGGCTCGTTAACCGTATAGGTATAAATTTTAAATCCTTCTTTCTGAATTTGTTCAACGTTTTCCTTTGTCAATGTTTCCCACCACGGATTGATGGCAACAACGTTTAATTTTTTGCCAATTGAAATGGCATCCAACGGATTTTCTTCTGTTAAAATTGCGATTGGAATTTCCGGGTCTAATTTTCTATAAGTTTCCAATTCATTCCATAAAAAACTAGAAATCACAAAATCATTTTTTTTCCATCCATTTTTATAGAATATTTTTAGTAATTCAAAGGTAGGTTCGGCAGTGTTTTTCCCTTTTAATTCAATATTAAGGGGTACTTTTCTATTAATCGTTTCAATGATTTCGTGTAAAGCAGGAATTTGATGGTTTCCTTTGACAATTACCTTTTGCAATTCTTCAAAAGTAAAATCTTCAATCCTTCCGGAAGTATTGGTTAAACTATCCAAAATACCATCGTGAAAAACTACCAATTCGCCACTTTTTATCAAAAAAACATCAATTTCAATCATATCCACGCTCAACGCCAGTGCTTTTTTAACTGAAGCAATTGTGTTTTCTGTTTCGTGCCCCATGGCTCCCCGATGACCAATGTTGAGTGGTTTTTTCATTTCAGAACAATTCTGTAGAGTCAAAGCTAAAATAACTAACCAATAAATTTTCATTTTCACGGAAAAAGATTTTTACAAAGTTGAAAAATGAATTCCACAAAAGTTATTTTTAAGTACCAAGATTGGGTTAATTTTTAGTGACTGATTCACTTATTTGTTTTAAAGAATCAGCGAATCAGCGGCTAATAAAATAGTTGTGTGGTTAATTTAAAAATTAAACTTCATCCCAAAAGCTATTCGTCCACCATCGCTTGAATGAAAATAGGAAAGAGTAGATGAAATCACATTGCTGCTGTTTAACCATAATCCGAATCCGGTTGATTGATGCCACTTGGAATTACTTTCTGAAGGAAACCAGACTCTTCCGTAATCAAATCCGATAAAAGCACCGTAATTAACCGGAGCAAACGGATTTTTAATCTGGCCGATTGCATAACGCAGATCTGTTCCTTGAAAGGCCGCGGTTTTTCCCGAAAAACGATTG
Source organism: Bacteroidota bacterium (assembly GCA_023434025.1). GTDB lineage: Bacteria > Bacteroidota > Bacteroidia > Flavobacteriales > Flavobacteriaceae > Flavobacterium. The sequence continues at coordinate 157,811 of JAEYTL010000056.1, read as the reverse complement.
TCTCTGAACCCTCTTAAATCAGTATCACCTCCCAAACTGGCCGCCTGATAAAATTCATAAGCAGTACTAAAAAGCGATTTTCCTTTCAGGGTGGTTTCCAAAATCCATTGAGCGTCAGGTGTTAACCGGTAAACAAGGTTCAAGGCGGCTTCTCCCGAAGGAACCTGTCTGGTGAAATCACCGAGGTTTACATTCCATGTTCCGAGTACCTGAAAGCCCATTCCTAGGGATGGGATAAAAGGATTGTCATAATTTTTAAATTGATATGCTAATCCGACCCCGGCAAAATTCTGGTATTCAAAAACCCGGTTGTCCACAATCCCGGTTGAAATAAACCGGTCAGGTGTATCTTCCACTTTATATGCCTCAAAATTTACACGTCCGGTAAAGCCGGAACTTTTGGTTTTTTGCCAGACTAATCCGGGGCTGACCTTGTAGGAAGCGATGCGGACCCGGTTATAGTCAAATTCATCAGCGTCGTTGGAGGTTGTGTTGCCAAAACCAAAAAAGTTCTGCACAAAATTAGAACTGGTTGCCTGGGCGTCAATCACCATATCAAAATTTGAAAAAGCTCTTTTTACAATACCGGAATAGTTGAATTCATATCCTCCGGTAGCAAAATAATAATTGGCATCGGCCGTATGTTTTTGAGAAAACGGATTGCCCAGGTACCCTTTTTTGGTAAAATCGAAACGAAGCCCTAAGCGAATGCCGTCATCGGGGTTAAAACCAACCAACGGCACTCCGGTAAACTCATCAAAATCAGGTTTTTTATACTGATAAGTATTTGTCTCGTAATCGTTGGAAAGCAAAACGGTTGTTTTGGAATCTGTCTGTAAAATGTTGTTTGATTTAAAATCGTGTATTTTGACTTTCTTTCCGTTTTCAATCACATATGAATCTTGATTTAAACCACCGATCAGACGGATTTTGATGTTGCTGAATTCCTTACCTTCCATACTGAACTCATCTTTCCCTTCCAATCCGAAAAGCCATATTTCCTTGGTCTGTTTTTTGGTAAACGTTTTTTCAAAAACAATGTTTTCCGGTGTTTTTTTTCCGTTATACACCACTACGGAAGTTCGTCCGCCGGATAAGCGGTTTATTACAAAAACATCGTTTTGCATCGTTCCTACGACCAATGTTTTTTTGTCCAGCAGTTTTTGATAGTGCTGTGCGGTCTGGTTTAATTTTTTCAGACGGTTTCTTAAATTCAGTTTCAGTTTAGTTGTTGTTTCATCCTGCAATTCATAGGGCAGCTGTAAAAAAGCGTTGTTAATGACATCATTCGTTAAATGTTCTTGAATATACTTAGCCTGTTTTTCCCATGCTTTCTGATTAATATCAGATAACAGTGCCAGATCCAGTGCATAGGCTTGTTTGTTGAACTCTTTACTGTTTTTGTGATTATAGCTGTAAGAATGCATTTGTCCCATAGCCGGAATACTTTTTAAAAGCCATAAAAATGCCCCGTCGTATTTGGCAAAGGCCTGATCACGGTTCAACGGAATCGGACGGTAAACGGTTTTTTCTTTTTCCCGGTGTACCCCCCAACGCCAGTTTTTTTCCTGCCGGTCCCAATCGCCGATGAGCATATCAAAAAGACGAGCCCGGATATAGTTTTCTTTATCCACGACATGGTTTTTGTCTGTTCTGATCTGGTGCAGCATTTCATCGGTATCAATAATAGACGATGGTTTATCAAAAACAGCAAGGTTTTTTTGTGAAGAGTTCACCTTTTCTGAAATAAAATACAAATGGCCTCCAAAATTATCGTTATAGTTGCCTAAGCTGTTTTGATTTGGAATATAGTACAGCTTTGGTTGAGATGAACTAATACTTATTGCTTTAGATAAAACAGGAATTACCAAGGGTGTAAACGGGTGAATGGTGGTGAAATAGTCCCTTAGAAAATCTTCGGAAAGAGCATTTTCTGCCTGATTTTTCAGTTTTTCATTTTTGTAAGCCAATGATTTAAAAAAGGATGAGGCATTTTTTTCTAAAGGAGACATCACAAATTCTTTTCCGTTTTTATCTTTTAACAAAAGAGAATTTGTTGTTCCTTCATTGTCTAAGCCGATGGGTTTTAAACCGCCGTATAGCGTATCCAATGAAGCTGTTCTTAATGCGATTTCCTGTTTGTAATAACCTTTATAATGTTTTCCCCAAAGAAACTGATAGACATCACTTTTCCGGCTGACCGGTTTTCCGAAAATGGATTTTTTTGTCGTCGGTTCAAATTGTTTAGGATAATTCTGGTGTTTTATATTTAATTCCGGTTCCCTGATTTTTTGTTTAAAAAGCAGTACCTCTTTTCGGTTCGAGGTGGTGTAAAACGAAACGGTTGAAGCTCCGTTGGCATAAACATCTACCACAGCATAACCGTAGCCGCCATAGCTGAAGTCTTTTGGGTTAACGGCTCTGGCCGGAGTAAAGTGAGCACCTGAACCGCTTATAATTTGTTGAATACCGTCTTTGCTGATATACTGTAAGTTTTTTTCGTGTCCCGAAACTACTACTACATGGTTGTATTTTTGTACCGTAGCTTTTATGCGGTCTGCCATTTCTCGGTAAGAAGCGTGTTGCAAATCGTCCGTTTTATAGCCGCTTGCTTTTCGGAAAAGAGTATAAAAACTTCCTGCAACCGGAAGAGGGATTTTGTTGTCAAACGGGAAAAGTTGTTCATTAAGCGAATACTGTCCGCCATATATTCCGTTGCTTAACAGTGGGTGATGCATGGCCAGCAGAATTGTTTTTTCCTGATTTTCGAGTAAATGGCTGTCGAGTTCATCAAAAAACTGTTCGCGGGTTTTAATGCTGCACCCTTTGTTGATTTCAGGATGTTCATTCCAGTCTTCCAAAAACCATTGCGAGTCGATGGCTACCAGCTCTACGTCATTGCTGAGGGATATAAACTCGATTCCGCACGCATTTTTAGGCGTTATGCTGCTTTCCTTTTTTTTATATCTTGAAATGAAATTTTCCTGTGCAAGTACCGAAGAAGTTGAATTCCCCCAATCGCTTTTGCCCGGAATGAAAAATACTTTTCCTTTGAACCGTTCGGTTAAATTTAATTGCGAGGTGATTTTTTCTTCGGCTTTAGCTTTGTTATGGTTAAATCCGTTTAACGGAAAAACATTATCGCCTAAAAAAAGAACAGTGCTGTTAGCAGAAGCCGTCTCCATTCGTTTTTTAAAATTCGACAAGGCAGCAGTGGCTCCGTCATTTAATTCATTGGCGGCATTTCCGGTTAAAAAAACGGAATAAACAATGGTCGTGGTGTCAAGTGACTGATTGTTGTAAAACGAAGTGGCCTGACTTCCCATCTGGGTTTTGTAAGTTGTGCAGCCGCTTAGTAATCCAATAAAAAACAAAAGAGCAATTCGTGGCAGAAATGGCTTTGAAACAGAATTTATGCTGAAAAATTTCATTAAACAATGTTGTTTTTTATTGATGTGTTCAAATATAGGAATAAACCAAGTAATCTTTAACGCTAAAAAATGATTTAAAAAAAGCGTTTACAATCTGTTTGATTATAAACGCTTTTGGTGGGGCGAAAAGTATTGTTGAATTTACTTTCTTTCCAATAATACAATCCCCATCTGACTATCAATCATCACTTTTCCATCTTTCACCGTAGTTGAAATTCCGGAAAAAGCATCGTGAACTTCAGTCCCGTCTTGAAAAACAGAAGAAACATTGATTTCTTTTTTCCCGAAAGGTAATTCCAAACCAACCACCACTTTATCCGTAAAATCGCCCTTGGTAAATGTTCTGCTAAAGGTATAAAACGGTGCTTTTGAAATTTCACGGTGTATTCCCGCACCGACTGCCGGATGATTTTTTCTAAACCGGCCTATTTTTTGAAAGTGCGTCAATACGTTTTTTGTGTTTTCATTCGCCTGTATATCGTTCCAATTCATAAAGGAACGCAAGGTAGCATCACCTTCTGTCCCTTCAATTTCTAATGAACGGGCGGTTTCATCACCATAATATACCTGAGAAATGCCGGGGGCCAACAATAATTTTGTTCCGGCCTCAAAGGTTTTTTCTCTTTTTTTGTCAAATGGCCAGCCATCATCGTGCGAAGTAACGTAGTTCATCACACTCAGCCCTTTTAAATCGGAGTTCAGGATGGCAGAATAATTGCTGAAAATTTCTTCATACGGCTTGTTAGCATCACCTTTAAAATCAAAATTGATCAGGGAAACAAAGCCGTGTTCAAAATAGTTTACTTTTTTATCGCCAAAATTGTAAAGCTGCTTGCCGCTGATGCCGTAGCCATATACTTCACCCACCAGGAAAAACTCATTGTCATCCAATACGTTGTCCGGATTGTCTTTTTTATATTGTGCAAAAGCATCTTTGCAAACTTTTGAAAAGTCAGCCCAGACATCTTCGGTGGTATGTTTTACAGTATCTACACGGTATCCGTCAATACCAAAATCGGTGATGTAATCGGATAACCATTTCATGATGTAATATTTAGGTGCTCTCGGATAACCGGTTCGTTTAAAAAATGCATCCAGTTCGGCTATTTCCTGCTCATAGCGGCCTTCTTTTTTCCATTTTTCCACCAAAGCCGGAGGCAATTCCACGTCGTCATTGCTTTCCGTTTTAATATCCGGCAGGTTTTCTACCAAGGTACAATCAATGTAATTTTGATAGGTGTCATAGGTACACTTTGGTCCGGTTCGCACCCAGCTTTCCGGCCAGACCGGATCTGATTCGGTCACGGGTCCGGTGTGATTGATTACGGCATCCAGTACGATACGGATGCCTCTGGCATGTGCTTTTTCTACCAATTCTTTTAAATCTTCCCGTGTACCGTAACTTGGGTCGATATTCGTCCAGTCTTTGGTCCAGTAACCGTGAAAACCATACGAATTCCCGGTGCCTTCATCCACCGATCCGTGAATTTGTTCAACAACAGGTGTCATCCAGATGGCATTGATGCCCAGGTCGGTAAAATAACCTTCCTCAATTTTTTGCGTAATTCCTTTGATGTCACCACCCATAAAATTGCGAAGCACACCTGTTTCTTTATCTCTTGGTATGATTTTGTCATTATCCGGATTGCCGTTGTTAAACCGGTCAATTAAAAGAAAGTACAGGTTAGCACCTTCCCACACAAATGGGGTTTCTGTTTGAACGGTTTCTTTTTTTGGGGAACATCCTGAAAACATAGTGATGAGGAGTAAGGTGAAAATTATTTTCTTCATTATAATTTAATTTTTATGTTGGATTTGTTGGATTGCATCGCATAGCCAAAAGTCAGTTTTTTGGTGTTTTTATCATATTGAAATTTTACTTTTTTGCCATCCGCCATGACTGATTTTGGTTTTTTGGGCAGCAAAAAAATATGTATTGTTCCGTTTTTTCCTTTGGCAGGGAACATATTGCTTTCCATTGAAATCAAAAGTTCCATTGCGGTAAATTCTGTTTCACAAGTCAGCAGCTCCGGATTGTTCTCGGCGGAATTATTTCCTTCGTCAAAATAAAACAGGCGTTCACTTGATGTTACTTTCTCATCAAAGTACAACTGTAAATCCAGGTTTGAGTTCAGGTAGTTCTCTGTAGTCTTAACTAACGTTGTCATCGGAATCAAAACACCGCTTCTTACAAATGTTGGAATATGAGTTTCAGCTATGTTAATTTTTCCGGTTGAACCACCGGTATGTTTTTGCTTCGAATAAAAGTCAACCCAATTGCCGTTTTCAGGAAAATAAACTTCTTTGGTAAACTGTTTGGATTCTATGACCGGATAGACCAGAAAATCTTTCCCCCACAAATAGCCATCGGATTTGGTTAAAAGTTCTTCATTTTCAGGTTCTTCAAAAAACAACGGACGCATCAACGGTTTTCCGTTTTGCGAATTTTCATAAGCCAAACTATAATTATAAGGGAGCATTTGATAACGCAATTCAATGGCTTGTTTAGCTAGTTTTTTAGCCCAATCGCTTCTGAAAATCGGTTCCGAAGCTACATCTGATTGTGCATGTGGTCGAAATATCGGATTGAACACGCCGTATTGCAACCAGCGAACATATAATTCGTCGTCCAGATTGGCTCCGGCAAATCCGCCTAAGTCGGAATGCATATAAGCTAATCCCTGCATGCCCATTTGCAGTGAAATTTCCACCTGACCGGATAATCCGCCCCAGGTTCGGTTCACGTCGCCACTCCATGGAATCATACCATATCGTTGCGAACCAGAATAGCCGGAACGCATCAGGATAAAAGGTCTTTGTGTTGGGAAATCCTGCTGATAACCCTCAAAAACTAATTTTGCCCAGTTGTGCCCGTAAATGTTATGCACTTCGTCGGCTGTTCCGCCAGATGTTCTGGCAGCGGCCGGAAAGACTTCGGGCTCGCCCAAATCACCCCAAACGCCGCTAATTCCTTTGGTAGCCAGTTTGTTGTAGATGTTCCAAAACCATTTTTTGCCGTCCGGTTTAAAAATATCAATGATTCCGGTGTTACCAAAATAAAAATCATAGGTGAAAGGGTTTCCATTGTCATCAGTTGCGAGGACTTTTTTATCTACTGTTTCCTGCCATTTTTTGGAAGTAGTCAATATAAACGGTTCAGTTATCGGAATAGTTTTGATACCCATTTTATTGAAATCGTTCACCATCTTTTCAAAAGTAGGAAAGCTGTCCCGGTAAATTTCAAGATTTCCCATGGTGCCTTGTACTTCTTTACCAAACCAATAGAGGTCTAAAATAATGGCGTCAACCGGAATGTTGTCGTCTTGAAATTTTTGAATGGTTCTGCGGGCTTCGGCTTCGGAATGATACCCAAAGCGGGAAGAGAAATTACCCAATGCCCAACGGGGTGGCAGGGGTTGCTTTCCGGTTAGCTCGGTGTAGTTGTGAATCATGTCTTCCCATGAATCACCTGCGATTACCTGATAGGTTTTTCTGCCGGAAATGGTTTCGTACTCTAAGATGTTTTCTTTTTTACTGTCTAAATCCAGGTAACCGATGGGAGCATTGTCAAAATGGATCATATATTGCTGCGAAGAAATCACAATAGGTAATGTAAAGTTCATCAGTTCCGAACGGGTTTCATAGCCGTAATCAGCTCTGTTATATAGAGCTAACCGGTTGCCCCGTCGGTTCATGCCCAAAACCCTTGCCCCGCCACCGTATAGTTTTTCCGTGGCGTTGAGGTTGAATTGAATTACTTCCGTAGAATCATAAACAATGTTTCCTTTTACCTTTTCCAGGGGTTCGTGTTTGCGTTTAAAGTAGCCTGCTTTTTCGGACAGTAATAAAGTCCCTTTGTTATAATACGTAATTTTAAAAGGTGATTTAAGGATATGAACTTCGAGGTTAGGACTTTTAATTTCTAAATGACCGGATGATTCTTTAAACTCAAACCGATGGCGGTTTGGTCTTAAAACAACGGCATGTGAACCGGGATTGAAATTTTCTCCTTTGGGAACAAATGTCGTTTCAACTATTTTGTCATTATATGACTGAATAAAATACATTCCGTCTGATGTGGTTATTTCCAGCACATTTCTATTCCATTCGTGTGAAAGGTATTTCCGATTGGCATTTTGGGCAAACCCGAAAGAGGATAGAAATAGTAAAAGAAGAAGCTTTTTCATTCGTTAATTCAGTTTTGTTGTAAAAAGATACGCTCCTTTTTTGTTTAAAGTTAATTCTTTATCCCACATAAATTCTTCTCCGGTAATGATGTTTTTCATTTTTTTGCCTTCAATACCTAATTCTTTATACGTTGAAAGATCAATTTTTGCGGATTCATTTTTGTTTAAAATAAGAACAACTATTTCATCATTCATCATGCGGAATAAGGTGTAAATTCCATTATGGGGAGCAAAATGAATGGTCTTTCCATTGTGAATGGCTTTACTGTTTTTCCGGTAATTCAATATTTTGGTCAGGTAGCTTTGCATCTCTTTTTGATCGGCAGAAAGACCTTCTCCGGTAAAGGCATTCACTTTATCACCTTTCCAGCCGCCGGGAAAATCGGTTCTGATTAAACCGTGATCATTTGGTTTGGCGGTATTCTGCATTAAAATTTCCGTACCGTAATACAGTTGAGGGATCCGGGGGAGAACCAGATAGGTAGCCAAAGCCATTCGGGTATTTTCTATATTTTCATCCAGCTGGGTAAAAATACGATCCATATCGTGATTGTCCGGAAAGATCATTACATCTTCCGGGGTAGTATAGTAAAAATCATTGGCTAATCCTTCATAAATCTTTACTAATCCGGTATCCCAGGTTTCGTTTTCTTTGATCCCTTTTACAATGGCCAGCTGCATCGGGAAATCCATCGGGGAGCGTAAATTAGACTGGTAACCGTCTTTGTTTTTGGCTCCTCTTTGCCAATAGCCCACTAAAAGCGGATTATAGCTCCATTCTTCGCCAACGATACTGAAATTAGGATACTCAGTCATGATTTCACCGGCCCATTGGCTCATGAATTCTTTATCGGGATAAGGGTAGGTGTCCTGACGAATACCACCTAATCCGAGGGTTTCTATCCACCAGATACTATTTTGAATGATGTATCTTCCCATGTGCGGATTGCGTTGGTTTAAATCAGGCATGGCAGAAACAAACCATCCGTCGGCCATTTCTTTTTTGTCTTTTTCAGAGGCATACAAATCCTGGTTGCTGGTTCTCCGGTGATTGGATGTAATGTATTTTTTTTCTTTTTCAAAAAGTTCCTGATAATTTACCCAGTCTTCAAAAGGCAGGTCTTTCATCCACCAATGTTCACTTCCACAATGGTTGGCCACCTGATCCATGATGAGTTTCATCTTGTTTTGACGGAGTTTTTCGGCCAGGTTTTTGTAATCCGCTAATGTGCCGAACCGGGGATCTACCTGATAAAAATCGGTCATCGCATAACCGTGGTAGGAGCTTCCTTTCATATCATTGGTTAAAACCGGAGTAGGCCAGACGGCTGTAAAACCTAAGTCTCTGATGTAATCGATATGGTTGATAATCCCTTGAATATCGCCGCCGTGACGTTTGTAATCATGGCTTCTGTCTAAGGTTGTTTCCTGCATGGTTTTCACCACATCATTGGTTTCATTTCCATTGGCAAAACGATCGGGAGTAATAAGGTAAACGACATCGGTACTGTTAAAGCCTGTAAAATCTTCAGAAGGTCTGCTTCTTGCTTTTAATTCGTATTGTTGTGTAATCTTTTTGCCTTTTCCCGGTTCAAATGTAATGGTGAACGTTCCGGGCTTTACGGATTTATCAATTTTTAAATCGATAAACAAATAATTCGGGCTTTTTGCTTGATGCACTTTTACAATTGAAACCCCTTCATAGGATATTTTAGGAGTTGTTTTTCCGATATTCGGATGATGTACAAGCAATTGGATATTTTCATTTTTCAATCCGATCCACCAGTTGGGTGGTTCAATCCGGTTAACCTGAGCAAATGCTGAAGTTGATAGAAGTAAAAAAATAAGTAGCTTTTTCATTTTTAAACCATTAAGGGGTTAAGATTCATTAAGATTTATTCGTCGTCTAACATTTGAAAATATTCATTAACAAATGGTTTTGTTGACTTTGTGATATTAGTTGTGTTAAAATTTATCAAAAGGCCTTGTGGTCTTTTTAATAGATTCATATAAGTTAGAATTTTTGCTTCATGAATAGGATGAAAATTATCAACAGTTTTCAATTCTATAACGACACAATCGTTTACTAGCAAATCTAACCGTAACTGACTTTCTAATTCTAATTCATCATATTCGATTTTTATAATTAGTTGTTGTTTTACATCATAGCCATTTTTTTCGAGCTCATATTTCAAGCATTCTTCATAAACACTTTCTAACAAACCTGGACCTAACTTTTTATGAACTTTTATTGCATAGCCAACAATCTCGTAAGATAACTGAGTAACTTCTTTTTTTGTTAACCTAACTCTCATAATATATAAAAAAGGCATTAAGAAGATTAAGAAAACTTAATGAGCCTTAATGCCTTAATGGTTTAAATTAATTGTTAAAACTATACCGTAACCAAACTATTCGGTTCTACCAAAATTTCTTTACCGTTGACAAAAACGGTAACTGGTTTTTCGCCTTCCAAAGAGAATTTGGTTTCATTGGCATGAACAGAAACTTTCAAAATCTGGTTTCTGAAGTTAATTTTAAACGAGTAGCCTTTCCATTGATTCGGGATTTTCGGTTCAAAATGCAGGGTATCATTTTTTACACGCATACCGCCAAAACCTTCTACGATGCTCATCCATGTTCCGGCCATTGAAGTAATGTGTAATCCTTCGTGCACTTCTTTGTTGTAATCATCTAAATCTAATCGTGATGTTCGCAGATAGAATGTATAGGCTTGTTCCATTCTGCCCAAAACAGCGGCTTGGATAGAGTGAACGCATGGTGAAAGCGAACTTTCATGAACGGTGAACGGCTCATAAAAATCAAAGTGTTTTTCCAATTGCTCTTTGGTAAAATGATCTTCAAAAAAATAGAATCCTTGTAGTGTGTCGGCCTGTTTAATGTAGGGTGAACGCAAAATTCTGTCCCATGACCATTTCTGGTTAATCGGCCGCTGACTCTTATCTAAATCATGCACCTTTACTAACTCTTTATCCAAAAATCCATCTTGTTGCAGATAAACGTCATGTTCTTCTGAATAAGGAAAATACATGTTGTCTGCCACTTCCTTCCAATGGTTGATTTCCGTAGCAGAAAGTTTTACTTTATTTAGAATTCGGGTATAATCTGACGAATATTCTTTTTCAATTTTTTGAATTTGTTCCACCGTATAATCAATACACCACTTGGCAATATAGTTGGTGTACCAATTGTTGTTCACGTTGTTTTCATATTCATTTGGTCCGGTTACCCCTAAAATGACATACTGATTGCGGTAAGTGGAGTAGGTGGCTCTCTGATGCCAGAAGCGGGCAATACCGATTAAAACTTCTAATCCTTTTTCGGGAATGTAGCTGTAATCTCCGGTGAACCGGTAATAATTATAAATGGCAAAAGCGATGGCTCCGTTCCGGTGAATTTCTTCGAAAGTAATTTCCCATTCGTTATGACATTCTTCGCCGTTCATGGTAACCATCGGATACAAAGCAGCACCGTTTTTAAACCCTAATTTTTCGGCGTTCTCAATGGCTTTGTCCAATTGATTATAGCGATAGGTCAGTAAGCTTCTTGCCACTTGCTGATCTTTGGTTGCCATGTAAAAAGGAATGCAATAGGCTTCAGTATCCCAATAGGTTGAACCGCCATACTTTTCGCCGGTAAATCCTTTCGGGCCGATATTTAAGCGTGAATCTTTTCCCAGATACGTTTGATTTAATTGAAAAATATTGAAACGAATACCTTGCTGGGCTTTTACATCACCTTCGATAGTAATATCGCTCATTTCCCATATTTTTGCCCAGGCATTGATCTGGTTTTCCAATAATTGCTCATACCCTTGAGCAAGAGCGGCAGCAATTACCTTTTGAGCGGCATTTTCCGTATCTTCATGATTCATTGATGCAGTATAGCCCCCGATTTTTTGAAGGACAGCCGATTGGTTTCTGACAATGGAAACCTCATAGGAAAATTCAATTTTATCTTCTGATGCCACTACGTCTGACGGCTGAGCATCTGTGTTTTCACCATTAACTAAAACAGTGTTTTGCATGAACGTTGTAGCCGTAAAATGCGTTTTGAATGTTCTTGCTGTGACAAAAGCTTGGTTTCCATTGCTTTTTACATTTAAGGGTTCCCAGAATTTTTCCTCCCAGTTAGCATCTTCATTGTGAACACCTGCATCGATATACGGTTTGAAAATAATTTTGGCATCCTGATTTAAAGCGGTAATCTGGTAATTAATCATACCCGTCTCGTCTAAATCCAGCGAAAGAAAACGACGAACCTGCACATCAATTTCAGTTCCGTTGCGAAGCGTTGCCTTAAAAGAGCGATGGTACCATCCTTCTTTCATATTTAATTCTCTACGGAAATTTTTTACTGCTGTACATTTGGCTAAATCCAGGTTTTCACCATTGATTTCAATATTGATTCCAATCCAGTTAGGAGCATTTAATACTTTGGCAAAATATTCGGGATAACCGTTTTTCCACCAGCCGACTTTGGTTTTGTCCGGATAGTAAATTCCGGCAATGTAGCTCCCCTGGAACGTTTTTCCGGAATAATACTCTTCAAAATTAGCCCGTTGTCCCATAGCACCGTTACCAATGCTGAACAAACTTTCGGAAGACTTAACCAGGTCTTGCTCAAATCCTTCTTCAATAATCGACCAGTTATCTGGTATGATATAATCTTGGTTCATTAATTTTTGGTTTAAAAAGTTTCAAGTTTTAAAATCAATAAAACTTGAAACATTAAAATTTTACTATTTATTTATTAGATTTTGTATAAAATTCAAATCAATGTGTGTAAAATCGGGGAAAACAAACTGAGCTTCATGCAGAATAGTTTCATCTCCAATTCCCACACTTGTCATTCCGGCAATATTTGCAGCTTGAACTCCGGCAACAGAGTCTTCAAAAACGATACATTTTTCGTTTGAAAAATTCACTTTTTGGGCTCCCTGAATAAAAACTTCCGGGTCAGGTTTTGCATTCGACACGTCGTTTCCATCCACAATGGCATCAAAATAATCAATAATTTTTGCTTTTTCTAAAATAGGTTTTGCGTTTTTACTGGCAGAGCCTAAAACGATTTTTTGGTTGTTTTCTTTCAGATAAATGAGAACCGGTAAAACTCCCGGCAAGATTTCACTTTCGTCCATATCTACCAAATAGGAAAGATAGTCTTCGTTTTTTTGAACGAGCCATTTGTTTTTGTCTTCCTGAGAAGCTTCTAGATTTCCTAAAGCTAAAATAAGGTCGAGTGATCGAACACGGCTCACCCCTTTGAGTTCTTCGTTGTGTTCAGGTGTAAATTCAATACCCAATTGGTTAGCAATTTTCTGCCAGGCTAAATAATGGTATTTAGCGGTATCAACAATTACGCCGTCCAGATCGAATATAAAGCATTTTTGATTCATTAGTTCTGTACTATATCATCTACATCTTTTACTTTGTAAACTAAGGCGGCAGCAATTAAAAAGCTGACTCCGCTGGTTACTAAAGCAAAAACGGCATGATCATTATATAAATATTTAACAAGTAATCCTCCGATGAGGGCATTAATAATCTGCGGAATTACAATAAAGAAATTGAATATACCCATGTAAACACCCATTTTCTTAGGTTGAATTGAGCCGGCAAGGATAGCATAAGGCATGGCCAGAATGCTGGCCCAGGCTACTCCGACACATATCATTGAAAAGATGAGTGATTCTTTGTTTGGCATGAAATACATAGAAATCAGCCCGACTCCTCCAATAATTAATGAAATAGAATGTGTTTTTTTTCTGCCAATTTGCTTAGCTATATAAGGTAAAGCAAATGCAAACAGAGCTGAAACCAAGTTATAAACACCAAAAATGACACCAACCCAGTCACCGGCACTTTGAAATGCTGTACTAGAACTATCATTTACAGGTAAACCATAAATGTGTTGAGCTATTGCCGGAGTTGTAAAAACCCACATCCCAAAAAGTCCGAACCAGGAAAAAAATTGTACCCAGCTTAGTTGTCTCATGGTTTCAGGCATTTTTTTGAAATCATCAAAAATATCAGCTAAACTTGATTCCTTTTCTTCATAATCTTCTGAAATAGCTTCCTGATGTGCAATTTCATCTTCAAATTTCTTTAATTCTTCCGGAGAATATTCTTTTGTTGTAAATAGTGTAACTAAAATAGAACCCACTAATATAACGGCACCAAAAATAAATGATATAATCAGATTCAAAGGAACTGTGCCACTTTCGCCATTATTAGACACACCGAACCAGTTTGTCAGTACATAGGGTAACCATGATCCAATTACGGCCCCAAAGCCTATAAGGGCAGTTTGAACACTGAAGCCTAACGTTCTTTGGTCAGTTCTTAAGTTGTCTCCGACCAATGCCCGAAAAGGTTCCATAGCAATGTTGAAGGAAGCATCCATAATCATCAGCATTCCCGCACCTACCCATAAGGCAGGTAACATTGCGATAAAAATGTCAGCTTGCGGCATCAAAATTAATCCGATAGAGGCTAATACTGCACCAGCTAAGAAAAAAGGCTTTCTTCTTCCAAAACGGCCCCATGTATTATCGCTGTAATGCCCGATGATAGGTTGAACAATTAAGCCCATAAGAGGAGCAATAATCCAAAACCATGACAGTTCATGAACGTCTGCACCAAAAATCTGAAGAATTCTACTGGCGTTTGCATTTTGAAGGGCAAAACCCATTTGTATTCCCAAGAAACCGAAACTCATGTTCCAAATTTCCCAGAAACTTAACTTACGCTTTTCCATTATCGTAATTAGTTGATTAATAATACGATAAGCGGTTTATGGCTTATCAAAACTTAGGTTCGAAGTAAAAATACAAGCTTTGATAATCAGTACAAATATAGTTTTTTTTTAAAGCAAAATTATTTTTTAGAAAAAATTATGAAAGTCATTTTTTGCTTTTGTGATTTATAAATCAAATAAAATCAATGATTTATGTAAACTACAACGTTGGCGTAGATTCTCTTTCTACCAAGTGTGTTTCGATGACTTCTGTTCTGTAATGTTCATCATCTTCGTCTTCGCTTTCCAATCTTTCGATAAGCATTTTAGCTGCTTTACCTCCCATTTTTATACCGTTTTGACTCACGGTGGTGATACTTGGAGAGGAATATTTGGAAATAATTCCGTCTGTAAATCCGATAACAGCAATATCGTCCGGTATTTTTAGCCCTTTTTTCAAAGCTGCTTTGATAGCAGTAACAGCAAAAAGTTCATTTACGGCAAAAATTGCTTCGATGTCATTATGGCTAATCAGGTTTTCAATTGCTTCGTCGCAATGTTCGATGTCTTCTATTTTAAGGATTAAGTTTTCGTCAATTTTGATGTCGTTTGATTTCAAAGCTTTTAGGTATCCGTCTGTTCTTAGTTGGCCTACACTGACATAATCTACGGTAGTGATGAGGGCTATTTTTTTTAACCCTTTATCGATAAATGTCTGAACAGCCTGTACGGCAGAAAGACTGTCGTCTATAATGACTTTGTCGCAAAGAATGTCATTGGTTATCCGGTCAAACATAACCACAGGCATTCCTTGGTTAATAACTTCGGTTATGTGATGGAAATCTTTTTTTTGTTGTGTTTCTTTAGAAAGAGACATGATAAAACCGTCTATGCTTCCGTTGGCCAGCATTTCCATGTTGATGACCTCCTTGTCAAAGGATTCGTCAGACAAGCAGACGATAACGTTGTAACCGTGTTCGTTGGCAACATTTTCGACACCGCTGATTACGGTGGCAAAAAAATGGTGAACAATTTCCGGAATGATGATGCCGATGGTTTTTGTTTTTTTGTTTTTTAAGCTGAGGGCAATATTATTGGGTTTGTAGTTGTATAATTTAGCAAAAGCCTGTACTTTCTGCCGGGTGTCTTCGCTGATTTCTGCACTGTCTTTTAATGATTTTGAAACGGTTGAAATGGATACGTCCAATTCCTTGGCAATCTGCTTTAAAGTGACTTTTCTTTTCATGTTGTGTTTAGGGTAAATACTAATTTGTGAATAAAGATAAATTTTATTTTTTAGAATCGGAATTTTTAGCCTAAAAATACGGATTATTCCAAAAGTTTTCAACACGAAAACGTTTTCGGGAAGCGTTTAACAAATGTTTATTTAAAAAGATGAAATTTTTACTTAAATTTAACATTCGAAGTCAAAAATACAAGCAAAAACACAATTTTTAACCTAAACAAACTGTATGAAAACAATTTCTAAAAAGTTGTTATTTTTATTACTGCTACTGCCGCTTAGTGTGCTGGCTCAGAGCACTGTAAGTGGAGTTGTGACTGACAAATCGTCGGGACAGCCCTTGCCGGGAGTAAATGTAATTATTAAAGGTACCTCAAAAGGTACTACAACCGATTTTGACGGTAAGTATATGCTGTCGAATGTAAAAAATGGTGAAGTCATCGAGTTTTCTTATGTTGGTTTTACAGCACAAGATGTGGCTTACACTTCCCAACAAACAATCAATGTTTCCCTGGAAGAGGAAACAGCCAAATTGGACGAAGTCGTCCTGGTGGGTTATGGAACTGTTAAGAAGAAAGATGCAACAGGTTCGGTAACTACAATTACAACAGAAGATTTTAATAAAGGAGCAAATGTAACTACCGAGAATTTATTGCAAGGTAGAGTAGCAGGTGTTACTATTAATACTTCTGGTGCTCCGGGATCTGGTTCTGAAATCAGAATCAGAGGGGGGTCGTCGCTTTATGCTTCAAATGATCCGCTTATCGTGGTTGACGGTTTGCCGATTGAAAATTCAACAGGGACCGGTTCAACATCATTTTTGGCATCTTTAAACCCCAGTACGATAGAGTCTGTTACGGTATTAAAAGATGCTTCTGCCACTGCAATCTATGGTTCTAGAGCGTCAAATGGTGTGATTTTGATTACAACAAAAAAAGGAGGTAAAGAGTTGTCTGTTGACTATAACTTTCAATATGGTTCAGGAAAATTGGTTGATAAGGTAGATGTTTTTTCAGCCAATGATTACAGAGCTATAATTCAGGAGTATAGACCTCAGGATGTTTCGAGATTAGGAAGTGCTAATACAGATTGGCAAGATGAGATTTACAGAAGAACAGATTTTGTTGATCAAAATTTATCGTTGAGAGGTAATTTATTTGGGGCTGTTCCGTCACGATTAACCGTTGGTAATACTTATCAGGAAGGACTTAGGTTAACAAACAAGTTTAATAGAAGTACTGTTGGTCTTTCATTAAACCCATCATTATTGAAAGATCATTTGAAATTTAGAATTAATGCAAATTACGCAAATGAAAAAAACAGATTTGCAGATGGAGTAGAAGGATCTGCTTTGGCGTTTGATCCAACTCAGCCAGTTTATGACAACAATTCTATATATGGTGGTTTTTTTGAATACTATAATCCTTCAAATGGAGAATTAACGCCTCAGACACCCAGAAATCCTGTTGCTCAATTAATGCAGACATATGACAGAGGTCTTAATAACAGATTTTTCGGTAATGTAGAAATGGATTATAAATTTCATTTCATGCCTGACTTAAGAGCTGTTGTTAATGTTGGTTTTGATGAATCAATAGGTGAAAGAACCAGATTTGCAGGAACAGATGTGGCAACTTCGGGTTCTAATAATAACATACCTTATGGGACTAATGAGTTTACCAGAGGTTATAGAAAAAATAAACTATTAGATGCATATCTTAATTATAATAAAACATTTAATAATTTAGTTTTTGATGCAACCGCCGGTTATTCATACCAAAAATGGGATTCCTATTCTTATGTGACAGGAAATATAAATGATCCTAATCTACCAACAGGTCCAACAGGATTTCCGCAAACAAATGTTGATTTTGACAGGGTTAATATTGGCTTTTTCGGAAGAACAAACTTTAATCTTTATGATAAATATTTGCTGACATTTACTTATCGCAGGGATGGTTCATCAAGATTTGATGAAAACAACAGATGGGCAAATTTTCCGGCTGCTGCATTTGCATGGAAAGTTAACCAGGATTTCTTTAAAGAAAGTAAAACGATAAATGATTTGAAGCTAAGATTAGGCTGGGGTATTACAGGGCAGCAGGATGTAGGTAACAGAAATGATTATTTGCAACAATATAATATAGGTAGTGGTAGTTCACAATATTACTTTGGTTCAGTTCCTTATCCGATTGCGGTGTCTGCAAGACAGAGTTATAATTTGAAATGGGAAGAAACAACTACGTATAATGCGGGGATTGATTTTGGTTTATTTAATAGTAGAATTACGGGTACTTTTGATGTGTTTTACAAAGATTCAAAAGATTTGTTAGCCGATGTAGCCACTGCCGACGGAAGTAACTTCTCTAATAGTGCATGGCAAAATATAGGTAGTTTTACAACAAAAGGGATTGAATTTTCTATAAGCTCTGATGTAATTAAAAATGAAAGTTTAAATTTGAATTTAAGTTTCAATGCAACAACATATCAAAGAGAGATAGAAGAATTAAATGCCCAATACATAAGAGTAGGAAATAATGTGGCCGGAACAGGCACTCAGGCTCAGGCACATTTTGTAGGTTTTAGTCCTTCTTCATTTTATGTTTACAAACAATTATACGACAGCAACGGAAGACCAATCGAAGGGGCATTTGCAGATTTGAACGGTGATAATGTAATTAATGCAGAGGATAAATATATATATAGAAATCCTGATCCAAAACTTATACTGGGGTTTGCTACTAATTTAAACTATAAAAATTTTGATTTCTACTTTAATTTGAGAGCAAATTTAGGCAATCGTGTATTTAATCAGGTTGATGCCAGTAGAGCACAGTATAATTTACTGACAACAGGCGGAACAATCGGTAACATCCCTACTTCAGTTTTAGATACAGGAATTATCAATCAGAATGACAAAAATGTTCTGTCTGATATGTATGTGGAAAATGCTTCATTCTTGAGAATGGATAATATTACATTAGGTTATACTTTTCCAAAATGGTTAGAAGGTAAAGCTTCTCTGCGATTGTTTACCGGTGTGCAAAATGTGTTTGTGATAACGGATTATTCAGGTTTAGATCCTGAAATAACAGGAGGATTAGATAGCACAATTTACCCAAGACAGAGAAGTTTCTTGTTTGGGGCTAATGTTAAATTTTAAAAAAAAATATATATGAAAAGATTTAAGATTCTTTACTTATTCCTCACATTTGGAGTAATTATATCTTGTACTGATGATTTAAATGTGGTCTCGGAAGATCCGAGAACAGTTACTCCGGAAATTTTGTTTTCTTCAGTAGAAGGTTATAAGCAAGCTTTAGCAGGTGTCTATGGAAATCTATCATTAACAGGAACCGGTGATTCAGGGAGTTCTTTTTTACAAGGAATTGATGCAGGAACAAGTCAGTTTGGTAGAACATTATGGTACTTGCAAAACTTAACTACAGACGAAGTAGTTTGGACGTATGAAAATGATGAAGGTGTTGCTGAATTACAAAGAAACACTTGGACAGCTACCAATCCAATTGTTTTAGGGTTTTTTAGTAGAACAATGGCAGAAGTAGCTTTTGCAAATGATTTTTTAAACCAATCAGCTCCTGAGTTGCTAACGGCAAGAGGAATTACGAATCCGGATGATGTTGCTCAGATTGAAATTTTTAGAAATGAAGCAAGAGTATTAAGAGCTTTGGCATACTATTATATGATGGATGTTTTTGGTAAAGCTCCGTTTATAACCGAAAATGACCCAATAGGTTTCAAAGGTCCGCAATATAACAGACAGCAATTGTTTGAATTTATTGAAACTGAATTAATTGATGCTATTCCAGGCCTAAAAGAAGCCAGAACAAATGAGTATGGGAGATTAGATAAAGCAGTAGCACAAACTATATTGGCAAAAATATATTTAAATGCAGAAGTTTACATTGGTACTTCAAAATATAATGAATGTATGATTCAATGTGAAAACGTAATGGCCGGAGGATATGCTTTAAATACAAATTATTTGAACAATTTCAAAGCAGATAATCATACTTCCGGAGAAATGATTTTTACATTACAATCTGATGGTGTTAGAACCCAGAATTATGGGGCAACAACTGTTATTATTAACGGACAAGTCGGATCGTTAGAAGGAAATGGTTCTGAGTTTGGCGTTGGAGGATGGGGAGGAGCTCTTCGTTTAAGAAAACAATTAGTTCAAAAATTTGATGGAGATGCTTTTACAAATGATGTGAGAAATACAATTTCAGATAACAATGGTGAAAGACCAGTCGATATTGAGGTAATCACTAATGCAGCCCAAGGTCATATCCTGCATAAGTTTTCAAATAAATCGTCTGCGGGAGTAGCCGGTTCAAATTCAACGTTTGTAGATACTGATTTTCCTTTGTTTAGATTGGCTGATGTTTATTTAATGTATGTAGAAGCCCAGATGAGAAAAGATGGAGCAACAAATGGCAGTAATGTTAAAAATGCTTCATCCCAGTCTATTGGGTATATTAATGACTTAAGGGTCAGAGCAAATGGAGGAAGTACTGGTGCAAATGTGTCTGCAAGTGATGTTGATCTTAATTTTGTTTTAGATGAAAGAGCCAGAGAATTACATTGGGAAGGACACCGAAGACAAGATCTCATTCGATTCGGAAAATACACAGGAGGAAGCTATAATTGGGCATGGAAAGGAAATATTCAAAACGGAACTTCAATTTCAGATAATTTGAAGATTTTCCCGGTTCCATCTAACGCAATTACTGCGAATCCAAACTTAACTCAAAATCAGGGGTATTAATAATTATAAAGAAATAAGCATGAAAAAAATTTCAAAACTGTTATTAGTGCTTTCAGGACTAATAGTTATATCATGTTCAGATGATATTCAAGAAATTGATGCATTAACACCGGAAGAAGGAATTATGTTGATTAACCCAACGTCAAGTTTCAACTCTGTGTTAGACGGAAGCAAATTAAATCAGGTAGCAACTACTTTTGTATGGTCAGACTCAAATGCAACAGAAGATTCTTCTATTACATATTCGGTTGAAGCAGCTTTGGGAGAAACAGATTTTGCTTCTCCAGTTGTTGTTGGTACTACTACTGATTTGTTTTTAGACGTGACAATCGGTACGTTAGATACAACGGCAAAAAGTTTAGGGATCGAACCTCAGACAGAAGGTATTATTGATATTAGAATTAAAACGTCAGATTGGGTATCTAATGTAGTGTCAATTAAAGTGACACCATACCAGCCTAATTGGGGAATTATCGGAAGTGCAACACAATACGGCTGGGATAACAGCACTGACATGACATACAATCCCATGACAGGTAAATATTCAATCTCTGTATACTTATTGACCGGTGAATTCAAATTCAGATTGGATAATAGCTGGGATACAAATTACGGAGATAATGGGAATGATTTAACATTAGACTCAGGAGGTGATAATATCGCCGTGACAGAGGGTAATTATACAATTGTTCTAGATATTGAAAACCTGACGTATTCAATTACACCGATTATTGATGCTTGGGGAATCATTGGAAGTGCAACGCCAACAGGATGGGACAGTGATACGCTTTTAGATTTTGATTCAACTTCAAATACGTATTCAATTATAATAGATTTGGCAGAAGGAGAATTTAAGTTTAGGTTAAACCAAGACTGGGGAACTAATTACGGAGATAACGGGAATAATTTAACATTAGATGCCGGAGGAGACAACATTCCTGTAGCTACTGCGGGTAAATATTATATTACTGCAGACTTTACTGCCCTAACTTATACTATTACACAGTTATAATTTTTAAAATAATTTACAATGAATAATACATTAAGAATATTAATTGCTAGTATTGGTTTGTTTACCGTGTCATGTACAGACGATATTGCAGATACAGAAAGAGAAGCTGTAAATGCCAATACTGCACCCGTTTTACAATCACCAACGGATGATTTTTCGATGGTTCTGCAAAATGATAATGCAAGTGATTTTGCTGTTACATTTGTTTGGGATTATGCTGATTACAACGGAACACCTACTGTTGTTAATTACGCCATTGAATTTGATGAGGTCGGTGCGAATTTTGAATCGCCAACCGTAGTTGCAAACTCTACAACTAAATTTAAAGAATTTACGGTGAGTGAGTTGAACCAAGCTGCTTTAGATGCCGGATTCCCTCCTTTTGAAGAAAGTAGTATAAATGTCAGAATAAAGTCAACTGTCGGAACAATTGGAACGGCTGTACCTCAATATTCAAATCATTTTACCATTCGTTTAACGCCGTACCCTGCATGGCCAAATTGGGGAATTATTGGTAGTGCAACGCCAACAGGTTGGGATTCAGATACGAATATGGATTATGATTTAGCAACAAAAATCTATTCAATTACGATAGACCTAACAGCTGGAGGTGCATTTAAGTTTAGATTGGATGATAGCTGGACAACAAATTATGGAGATGACGGAAATAATCTGACTCTTGATCAAAATGGAGCTGACATTCCCGTAACTGTTTCTGGAACCTATTTTATCAGAGCTAATTTTAGCAATACAGAATCAGGTGGTCTGGCAGGTAAAAGCTATACAATTACTCTGCAATAATAAGTAAACATTTTTCGGGGTTGTAATTCTGAAAATTGTGATTGAATTGAATTATTGGCCGACTTTTAGTTAGCCAATAATTCAATCAATTTACATTAATCGAAAAACAGGAATGGAATGATTATGTTTTGAGTTTAATGTGTTGAAATCACACGTTTAAAGGAAAGCAATTCCGATTTTTTTATAAGCAAAAAGGATATGAAAAAAATTTTATCAGTTCTATTATTGTCACCAATTTGGTTGTTAGCTCAACAACAAACGGTGACTTATTCAATTAACCCGTCTCCCACTTTTGAAGGGACAGATGCGTTGACAATCACAATAAACGGTTCTTCAGTTAACGAAGCAGCTTGGGGAGTAGCCAATAATCAATTATACGCCTGGGTATGGGCTTTGAATAGTGCAAATGCCAATATTCCTTATTCCGGAAACGGATCTTGGGAAAATTCAAGTGAAAGTAAGTTAATGACATATAATTCTTCCAACGATACATATTCTTTTACATATAATCCTTCTGTTTTTAATTTTTTTGGAAGTACCGAGGTTGCTAAAGTTGGTTTTTTGATAAAAGCAAAAAATGGAACCGGAGATAAAAAGTCACAAGATATTGTTTTAAATGTGGGTTCTTTCCAAGTCACATTAATGAATAATATCGTTGCCGGTGGCACACAACTTTTTGCAACGTCATACACTGTTGCTGCCAGACATACTGTTGGGCCGTCTAACTATGTTTTAAAACGAAATGGTGTTGTTATCAATACACAAAACAATCTGCCGGCCAGTACGGGAGCTCCGAGTTATACATTTTCAGATGCAACAGCCGAAAATATAAATAATTATGTTTTAGAGGTTACACAAAACGGATCTACCAAGAGTTTTCAATTTTCTGCAATAAAAACGCTGACACCGGTTAGTGAAGCACTACCGTCAAATTTTCAGGATGGTATCAATTATGATTCTTCCGATTTTACTAAAGCTACATTAGTACTTTCTGCTCCAAATAAAGATTTTGTATATGTGGCAGGTAGCTTTAATAACTGGTCACCTACACTTGCATATGCAATGAAAAAGGATCCTGCAACAGGTAAATTTTGGTTGGAACTGAGCGGATTAAATCCGGGAACCATGTATGCCTATCAATATTGGGTCTGTGATAACACTTCTGTACCGGCAAATTCCCCAAGGATTGTTAAGACAGCAGATATGTACTCTACACTGGTTTTATCTCCATTTGATGATGGTGAAATTATTGCGTTGGGGAAGTTTCCGGATCTTCCCAGTTATAACACAATAGCTCCAAACCAACAAAGAGAAGTTACGGTTTTACAAACCGGGCAAACACCGTATAATTGGAGTGATGCTACTTTAAATTTTATAAAACCAGATAAAGATAATTTAGTGGTTTACGAAGTTTTAGTCAGGGATTTTGATGCAAACAGAAACTACCAGGATTTGATTAACAGGATTGATTACTTTAAAGATTTAGGGGTTAATGCTATTCAGCTTATGCCGGTCATGGAGTTTGAAGGTAACGAAAGCTGGGGGTATAACACTGCATTTCATTTGGCGTTAGATAAATATTATGGTACGCCGGATAAGCTAAAAGAGCTCATAGATTTATGCCATCAAAATGGGATTGCTGTTATTTTAGACGTAGCCCTGAATCATTCTTTTGGAAGAAATCCAGGGGTTAGAATGTGGATGAATGATCCGGAGGGAGACGGATGGGGTTCGCCTTCATCTGAAAATCCATACTATAATACAACAGCCAGACATAGTTATAGTGTGGGAGAAGACTTTAATCATCAGTCAGCTTTAACGCAATATTATACCAGAAGAGTCATTAAACAATGGATAGAAGAATTTAAAATTGATGGTTTCCGATGGGATCTGACCAAAGGATTTACTCAGAATTGTAGTGGTGGTGATGACGGATGTACCAATACTTATCAGGCTGATAGGGTACAGGTTTTAAAAGAGTATGCTGATTATTCGTGGAGCCTTGATCCTGGTCACATTGTAATCTTTGAACATTTAGGTTCTGATAATGAAGAACAGCAATGGGCTAATTACAGGTTAAACGAAGGCAATGGTATCCTCATGTGGGGAGAAATGTTCTCTCAGTACAAAGAGCTTGCTATGGGCTATTCGGGTCAAAATATTAACAGAATGGGTCATGTCAGCAGAGGATTTACAGGAAAAAGATTAATCGGTTATCCGGAAAGTCATGACAAAGACCGCATGATGTATGAAGCTGTTACTTATGGTAGCAATAGTGGTTCAGCACCGGTTAGCGGCAACTTAACCAATGCTCTGTCTCGAATGGGTGCGATTGGAGCAACCAGTATTTTAGTGCCCGGGCCAAAGATGATCTGGCATTTTGGAGAACTTGGTTGCAATCAATCTATTTTTACTTGTTCAAACGGAACGGTTAATGATGAAGGAGGTACACTTCCTGGAGATTGTAAGTTAGATACAAAACCACAGTGGCAATGGACACAAAACTGGCTTTCAGATTCCAGAAGGACTGCTATTTATGATGATTGGGCAAGAATGATAAAACTAAAAATCAATGAACCTGTATTTAATGGAGAGTATTCAATTAGTCCAAATGAAACCAATCTTCGTCAGCGGATTTATGTTTATGATAATTCACTTCCTGCTTCTCAGTTAAAAAATGTAGTGATTTTAGCAAACTTTTCTACTAGTAGCGAAAATATAACGCCTGATTTTCCTTATACCGGAACCTGGTATAACCTGATGGATGATACGCCGATCAATGTTACCAGTACAACTGCGGCAATAAATCTTCAACCCGGGCAGTTCAGAGTCTATGGAAATCAACCCTCAACCTTGTCAACCCATAATTTTGGAGTGAATACAAATGTAACGTTGGCTCCAAACCCTGCCTCAAACGCATTTACCATCTCGGTTGCCACAACAAAAGTAGAAGTGTACGCTGTAACCGGTCAATTGATAAAATCATTTAACAAATCGTTTACTGCTGATCACTCTTTTGATGTAAGCGATTTAAACAAAGGGGTTTATTTTGTAAGGGTCGTTGATGAAAACGGAAGAGAAAAGACGATGAAATTAATTAAAAATTAGGATTTTAGAGTTAGTTAATTATATTACAATGCCATTAAGCCCAGTTATTTAACTGGGTTTTTTGTTGTGAGCCGGACTATTGTAAATTCAATTTGAATGATTTACTTTCGTGTCATGAAAAAGTTGAATAAAGCATTAATTTTTAAAGTACTGAAAATAGCAGGAATTACTGTGACAGTTTTGTTGTTATTGCTTTTTCTGTTGCCCACACTTTTTCCGGAAACCATTACTAACAAAGTTAAGTCATTTGCCAATGAAAAGCTGAACGGTGAGTTGAGTTTCAACGAAACCCACTTATCTTTTTTCTCTCATTTTCCTTCCCTGACGCTTACATTGGATGGGTTTTTGCTAAAAGGTTCTGCTCCTTTTGAAAAGGATACACTGATTTCTGCCAAAGAAATTGCGTTTGGAATTAACGTAAAATCTGTTTTTTTTGGTGAAAAAATTAAAATTGACAAGATTTTTGTTTCCGAAGGATTGATTCATGTTAAAGTCAACAAAAAAGGACAGCCAAATTACAACGTATATATTTCAGAAAGCAAAGAATCATCAAAGGATTCAACTTCTGCTGCCATCAGATTAGAACGGATTGACATTAAAAAAATGCGGTTGATTTATGATGACCAATCAGCCAAGATGCTTATTAAAGCTGATAATTTTAATTATTTAGGAAAAGGCGACCTGTATGAGTCTATCTTTGATTTAAAAACAAAAGCACAAATTGAAGGATTTGATTTCTCATTTAATAACGAAGCCTATTTAGAGAATAAAAGTGTAAATGCCGAATTGATTACCAAAATAAATACAAATTCCCTGGTCTTGATTTTTGAGGAAAACAACCTGATAATCAACAAGCTTCCGGTTGAGTTTAAAGGGAGATTTGATTTTTTAAAAAACGGCTATGATTTAGATTTTAATGTAAAATCAGAGAACAGTCAGCTCAATGATTTTTTCACTGCCTTACCGCCGCAATTTATTACATGGCTGACTAAAACCAACATTACAGGAAAAACAGATCTGTTTTTTTCGTTAAAGGGAAAATATATTGCAGAAGAAAATCAGAAACCCGATATTCATTTTAATATGAAAATCAGGGATGGATTTATTTCGTATAACAAGACGCCGTTTCCGGCCGAAAATATTTTTCTGAATCTTGACACCAGACTGCCTTCTTTGGATACAGAGAAACTGGTTTTGAAAATTGATTCCATCTATTTTGATGTGGGAAAAGATTTTTTTAACGGTAATGTAAAAGTCAATGGATTATCCAACCCTGTGATAGATGCCAGAATAAGGTCTGAATTAGATTTAGCTAAACTGGACCAGGCTCTTGGGATTGAAAACATGGATTTAAAAGGAAGTTTTTCAGCGGATATCGTTTCCAAAGGAAAGTACAGCAAAGAGCAAAGGCAATTTCCGATAACGAAAGGTAATTTAGAGCTTAAGGATGGTTTTGTTCAATCAGTATATTATCCGAATCCGGTTAAAAATATCAATTTCAAAGCAGCAGCCTCAAATAGTAGCGGACAACTAAGTGGTTTGTCTTTATTGATTTCACCTGCAGGTTTGGAATTTGAAGGCAAACCATTTAATCTGCACGCCTCGCTTCAAAATTTTGAAGATATTGCTTATGATATCAAAGCCAAAGGCGAATTAAATATTGAAAAAATATACAACGTATTTTCGCAGAAAGGGACAGATATAACCGGTTTTGCTAAAATGGATGTTGCTTTTCAGGGCAAACAAAGTGACGCAGCTTCAGGGAAGTATGGCCATTTAAATAATAAAGGAACATTAGAGCTCAGGGAAATTAAAATTAATTCTGAATTTTTACCCAAACCATTTATAATTAGCAAAGGTTTGTTTTTGTTTAATCAGGATAAAATG
The DNA here is from genome assembly GCA_023434025.1 of Bacteroidota bacterium. Taxonomy (GTDB): domain Bacteria; phylum Bacteroidota; class Bacteroidia; order Flavobacteriales; family Flavobacteriaceae; genus Flavobacterium. The sequence continues at coordinate 130,591 of JAEYTL010000056.1, read as the reverse complement.
AACTTTACAGATTTTGTGGCTTCCTATGGACAATCAGATTTTAAGATGAATGGCTACATGGAAAACGTAATCAATTTTGCCCTTTCAGACAAAGAAATTTTAAAAGGAAGTTTTTCTGTTGATTCCGATTTTATTCAAATCAATGAATTCATGGCTTTTGCGAACGAAACAGAGGAAGAAAATGACAATATAGCCCCAAATGGCGTGATTGTAATTCCGTCTGAATTTGATTTTAGCCTCAAAGCAAATGCAAAAAAAATCAGCTTTGACGATCTGAATATTGAAAACCTGACTGGAAAAGTCAGTATAAATCAAGGAAAGTTATCCTTGCAAAACACCTCCTTTTCATTAATCGGAACCAGCGTGCTTATGGATGCCGTTTATTTTCATGAAACACCAACTCGGGCTGATTTTGATTATAAAATTAAGGCGGCTGATTTTGATATAAAACGGGCTTATAATGAAATAGCCTTGTTCAGAGAGATGGCTTCTGCGGCAGAATATGCCGAAGGAATTGTTTCGTTAGATTATAAAATCGCCGGAAAATTAGATGGTAATATGATGCCGGTTTTCCCCTCTCTGGTTGGAGGAGGAACACTTTCTGTCAAGAAGGTAAAAATGAAAGGATTTAAATTATTCAATGTTGTTAGTCAGAAAACTGAAACAGATGCCTTGAAAGATCCGGATATTTCTAAAATAGACATCAAAACAACGGTGAAAAATAATTTGATAAAAATAGAGCGGTTCAAATTCAAAGTTTCCGGCTTTAGACCAAGAATTGAGGGTGAAACCAGTTTTGACGGAAAAATAAACCTGAAAATGCGGATCGGGCTACCGCCTTTGGGAATTATCGGAATTCCGATAAAGGTTACAGGTACACAGGAAAATCCTGAAATTGGTATTGGTAAAAAGACAGAAGACCTTGAAGAAACGGAATATGTAGAAGGAATGGAGCAGGCAAACCCCGAAGATAAAACAATAATACAACCTGTTTCAAATGCACTGCAGCCACAAACGGCAAAAGATTCACTAAAAACGGATTAATAAAAACAAAAAACCCGAATAGCAATATTCGGGTTTTTGTGGTACCTCCAGGGATCGAACCAGGGACACACGGATTTTCAGTCCGTTGCTCTACCATCTGAGCTAAGGTACCTTTGCTGATGCGGGTGCAAATATAGTACGATTTTTATTTTATCCAAAACAATTATTAAAAAAAATCTATTCGTACCTTCGCCGGCAGAAATGTAAAGTATGGTTTTAGTTGTCGATATAGGAAATACACGGATTAAATGTGCTGTTTATGAGTTGGATACGCTCATGGCATCGTTTGTCTTTACTGAAACGGAAGCTGAAAATAATTTTAAAAATATTTTGTTGTCTTATCCGGAAGTGGACAATTTAATCGTTTCTTCAGTGACAAAAACATTGGGTTTTGATCTACGGACAGTTTCAGGTAACCTGAAAATACACTTTGTTTCCAATTCTGATGCATTTCCTTTTCAGAACAATTATGCTACACCAAAAACATTAGGCACAGACCGGATGATTCTGGCAGCGGGTGCAACATTATTGTTTCCTGAGCAGAATCGTTTGATTATTGATGCGGGAACATGTGTAACCTATGATTTTGTAGATGAGAACAATGTCTATCGGGGCGGAGCCATTTCTCCCGGACTCAGACTCAGGTACGAATCACTCCATCGTTTCACGGCAAAATTACCTTTGCTGACATTGGATGAACCCGACGGACTTGTGGGGAATTCAACAGATCAGTCCATTCATTCCGGAGTGGTAAACGGTCTGGCATTGGAAATTGATGGCTTTATTAATGGTTATAAGCAGTATAATAAAAACTTTACCATAATTTTAACGGGAGGAGACGCCGTTTTTTTGGCAAAAAGATTAAAAAATACCATATTTGCCAATTCAAATTTCCTTTTGGAAAGTTTGAACCAATTTTTTCAATATAAAATCAAAAATGATTAAAAAAATTCTAATAGGCTTTTGCTTATTTTTTTCAGCAGTAACCTGGGGTCAGGAAGGAACAGCATCTCCGTATTCTTTTTACGGCATTGGAGATGTTAAATTCAAAGGTACTGTTGAAAACCGTTCGATGGGAGGGGTAAGCGTTTTTAGTGATTCGATTCACGTTAATTTGCAGAACCCGGCTTCTTTTTCTCATCTCAAGCTAACTACGTTTACTGTGGGAGCAAATTATAACAATGTAAAACTACAGAATGCTTCAGCCTCGGAAAGTGCAACAAGAACTACGTTGGATTACCTGGTCGTGGCCATGCCGGTTTCAAAAAAGTTTGGTGCTTCTTTAGGGCTTCTCCCTTTTTCATCTGTTGGGTACAAAATCCAAAACTACAACGAAGATACTTCACAAACCAGTTCAAGGTTTTTTGGAGAGGGAGGCGTAAACAGGTTTTTCGGAGGGTTAGGGTATAGTATCAATGCTAATTTTAGTATTGGAGCCGATTTAAACTATAACTTCGGAAATATTTCAACCAATTCAATTGAATATATTCCCGTTGTTCAATATGGTACCAGAGAATTAAACACCAGCAGGGTAAACGGATTCAGTTCAAATTTCGGTGTTATGTATAATCGAAAAGTCTCCGAAAAAATGACTGTTTTTGGAAGTTTGGTTTATTCTCCTGAAAGTTCGCTTACAATTGATAATGAGCGGAATATTACAACTGTTTTGGTCGTTGATGAAAATAATGTTGTTCCGCAGGAAGAAGGGATAACACAGCTTAGCACAACAAAACTGAAGCTTCCCTCAAAGTTCGTTTTTGGTATAGGGATTGGTGAAGTGAGAAAATGGATGGTCGGAACGGAACTCACATTACAACAGTCGAGTAATTTCGGTAATCGTTTTAATGATATCAATAATGTTGGGTATGAAAATGCAACAAAATTCAGTTTGGGAGGCTATTATATTCCCAAATACAACTCATTTAACAGGTATTTGGAAAGGGTGACCTACAGAGCCGGTTTTAACTATGAAAACACTGGTTTGATCATCAACAACGAGTCAATAAATAATTATGGCATAACTTTTGGTTTTGGTTTACCGTTGGGAGGAAGTTTTTCTAATATCAATGTAGGATTTGAGTTCGGTAAACGAGGAACAACCAATGCCGGCCTGATTGAAGAAAATTATACCAATATACACATCAGTTTATCATTGAATGATAAATGGTTTGTTAAAAGAAAATATGAATAATACAGAAATTTTATAACTATGAAAACTAAATTAATTATTGTATTTGCGTTTTTAATCGGAATGATTCATGGAAAGGCACAGAACGCTGCCGATTGTGCAGAAAAATTATCCATATTTAATGAGCTTTGCAAAGCAAAAGATTTTGCTTCGGCTTATGAGCCTTGGTTATATGCCCGTAAGAATTGTGCTTCTTTTCATGAGGCAATTTATATCAGAGGAGAACAAATCCTGAATTACCGTATTGAAAATGCTAAAACGCCGGCTGAAAAAGAAGCTGAAGTTCGTGATCTGATAAAAATGTATGGAGAGTATGATATACATTTTCCGGGTAACAACAAAGGAAATACCGTGAGAAAAGCAATGGCATTGTTCGAAAACAATGTGGGGACTCCGGAAGAAGTGTACCAGTTGGTGGATGATGCTTTTAAAAATGACAGAGCTAGTTTTTCCAATGCAAAAGCATTATATGTGTATTTTGAAATTTATGTAAATGATTTTGAAGCCGGAAAGAAAGGAATTCAATTACAGGATTTATTCAATAAGTATGACGAAATTTCAGACAAAATTGATGAAGAGGAGAAAAAACTTTCCGATGAGTTAGATGTGATTTTACAGAAAGAAGAAAATAATGTTGAGTTAACTAAGAAAGAAGAAAGTGTTAAGAATGCCAATCAAATCAACTTAGATGCTTTTCAGACAATCAGAACGAGCATGGATAATAAAATTGCTCAGTTGTCAAGTTGCGATCGTTTAATTCCGTTTTTAGGCGGAAGTTTTGAAGAGAAAAAAGGAGATGCGGAATGGTTGAGAAGAGCGGCCGACCGTTTGGATAAAAAAGGATGTTCTTCGGATCCGTTGTTCTCCAAGATATCAGAAACATTACACCAGTTGAATCCAACAGCCAAGTCGGCTTACAACTTGGGGGTGTCCTATTATAATAAAAAGAACACGGCAAAAGCGTTGGAGTATTTTAACCAGTCGGCAGAATTGCACAAAGACAGTGGTGAAAAAGCTAAAGTATATTACACGGTTGCCAGAAATATATACGGAAACAGTAATAAAGCTCAGGCAAGAGCCTTTGCAGAAAAAGCATTGGCGGCAAAACCATCGTTTGGTGACGCCCATGTATTCATTGCCCAGCTTTATGCCAATAGTGCCAACGAATGTGGGAATGATCCGTTTGAAAAAAGAGCAATTTATTGGTTAGCTGCTCAAACCGCCAGAAAAGCAGGAACAGCAGCCGGTAATGCCGCTGCCGCTTCGTATGATAAACTGGCACCTACAAAAGCAGATATTCACAATGCAGGCAGAGCAGGACAAAGTATTCGTTTTAACTGTTGGGTAGGAAGAAGTGTTACAGTGCCTAGTTTATAAAAGATGTTTTACACACATAAAATAATTAAAATCAGTGTCACAGTTTTTACTGTGACATTGTTTTTTGGTTGCCAAAGCAATTTCAGGGAAATTCAGAAAATAAATGTTTCGGAATTTATGCCTTCCGGTGAAGCTGATTCGGTTAATTTAAAATACACGGATTCGGGTAAGATTAAAGCGGTTTTAATCAGTCCTAAAATGATGGATTATGCAACGGTTCAGTATCCCTTTACTGAGTTTCCGAACGGCATAGAAGTAACATTGTATGATCAGAACGGCAAAAAGAATTTTATCAGATCGGATTTTGCGGTTACGTTTAAGGGAACGGATATTATTGATATGCAGGGAAATGTTAAGATGACATCAGACGGAGGGCAGTATCTGGAAACGGAACAACTCTATTATGATCAAAAAAACGAATGGTTTTTTACGGAAAAAAAGTTTAAATTTACAGACCCGTACAAAGGAGAAACAAAAGGAGACGGTCTTGATTTCAGTAAAGATTTTAAACGAATCAACTTTCAGAAAGTTTCCGGAGTGATTAACGAAGCGGAATAACGGGAAAAGCAAACAACCGACAACAACAGCTAACCAAAAAACAAACATGACTTATTTAAAATATATTCAGTATTTCTATCTTTTTGCGGCCGGATTTTTTATTTACCAGGGTTTTGTTAACCTGAATTCTGAAGAAAAAAATCCATGGTTGATGTTCTTTTTTGCAGCGATGGCTATTTTTATGTTCTTTTTCAGAAGAAGGTTCATGGATAAAATGGATAGTCGCAATAAAAAATAAGCGGCATGGAAATCAGTATCATACTCATTTGTTTACTGCTTTCGGCTTTTTTTTCCGGGATGGAAATTGCTTTTGTCTCGTCTAATAAAGTCTATTTGGGGATTGAAAAGCTCCAGGAAGGTTTTGTCGCTAAAATTTTAACCAAAATAACCGAGAATCCTTCAAAATTTATTGCCTCAATGTTGGTGGGCAATAACATCACATTGGTTGTATATGGATTTACGATGGGGGATTTAATCATCAAATGGATGTATCCTGATTATATTGAAAACAATAACCTGCCACTTAAAATTCTCGTCTTCCAAACACTGATTTCTACAGCAATAATATTAGTAACAGCTGAATTTTTGCCCAAGGTGTTTTTTCAGATTTATGCCAATACATTGATCAAGATTTTTGCTCTCCCGGCTTACTTTTTTTATCAGTTACTTTATTATATCTCTACATTTATCATCTGGATATCCGATTTTTTTCTCAGAAAACTCTTCAAGACGGAAGGCGATGAAGCCAGGCTTTTTTTTAGTAAAGTAGAGTTGGGTAATTTCATATCAGAACAGATGAATGCTGTTGAGGATCACCAAAGCGTTGATTCTGAGATACAGATATTTCAGAATGCTTTGGAGTTTTCCGGTGTTAAAGCAAGAGAGATTATGATTCCGAGAACCGAAATTTCTGCGGTGGAAATCCATGATTCTGTAAAAGAACTGAAATCTCTTTTTATTGAAACCGGGTTTTCAAAAGTGTTGGTCTATCAATCTTCATTAGATGACATTATTGGTTATGTTCATTCCTTTGAACTGTTCCGAAAGCCAAAAACCATCAAATCGGTTATGATTTCAGTAGAGTTTGTTCCCGAAACGATGTTTATTAAAGATGTGATGAACCTCCTGACCAAAAAACGTAAAAGTGTTGCGATTGTATTGGATGAATACGGCGGGACATCCGGAATGATTACCATAGAGGATATTGTAGAAGAGCTGTTCGGAGAGATCCAGGATGAACATGATTCTGATGAAACACTGATAGAGGAGCAATTAGGAGAAAAAGAATTCCGGTTTTCTACCCGCTTGGATGTTGAATACATCAACGAGGTGTATAAACTCAATATCCCGGAAGAAGACTCCTATTCAACATTAGGAGGATTTATTGTCAATCACGCTAAAGAAATCCCTCAAAAAGGAGAAATTATTGAAGTTGGTCATTTTCAGTTTTTGGTTGAAGAAGCAACCAATAAAAAAATTGAGCTGGTTAAAATGATAATTGATTACACGGATTAATTCAAATCAGCCTGTTCCAGGTCGGGTAAAAGAAATATACTTCCTGATTCCATTCCGTGTCTTTTTTTTAACTGTATAAAAAAACCACAAAATATATTGAATTCTTTGTAATTATTTCACAGATAATTGTATTTTCGCAAACTGAAATAAAATTAAACATAAATAGAAATGGCGATTTTAGGAAAAATTAGACAACGTTCATTTATTCTTATAGTGATTATTGCGTTGGCATTATTCTCTTTTGTATTAGCAGATGTAATTCAAAGCGGCGGTTTTAGCCAGACTTCAAACAATGTAGGAAGTATTAATGGAAAAGATATTCCGTTTGAAGAATTCAGAATTAAAGTAGGAAATGCAGAAAAATCAGGGCAAGGTATGTCTAATATTCAGGCGGTTAACCAGGTTTGGAATCAGGAGATAAATTTGGCATTGTTAACTGAAGAACTGGAAAAGCTGGGAATCAGAATTGGTCAGAATCACCTTATTGAAACCCTGAAAGCAGATCCTAATTTCGGACAGAACCCTTCTTTTCAAAACGAATTAAAGCAATTTGATATTAATAAGTACAGAGAATATATCAAATCGAGTTCAAATGCTCAGGAAGTTGCGTACTATGAAAATGTTGAAGAAGGAGCTAACATCAACGCCAAATACCAGCTTTACAGCACATTGGTTAAGTCAGGGTTTTTTACAACCCAAAATGATGCCAAATTCAAGTATAATGCAGAAAACAAAAAAGTAACGTTTGACTTTGTAGCGGTTCCTTATTCTTCTGTAAAAGACAGCGATGTTAAGGTTACAGATGCTGAAATCATGGATTATATGAAGAAGAACGAGAAAAAATACAAGGCAGATGAAACCCGCGAGATTGAATTTGTGGTTATTGAAGATAAACCTTCTGAAGCCGATAAAAACGATATCAAAAACAAATTGAGTTCATATTTGTCGCCAAGAGTTGTTTATAACAAAGAGACAGATAAGAATGATACAATTCCAAGTTTTTCAGCCACAAAAGATGTTATTCAGTTTGTAAACGAAAATTCTCAGTTTCCTTACGATTCAACCTACATCGGAAAATCCGATTTGCCTGCTGAGCATGCAGAAGCTATTTTTAATTTAGCAGAGGGTCAGGTTTACGGACCCTATCAATACGGAGACTATTTTGCGTTAAGCCGTTCAATGGGCAGAAGAGCCGGTGCTAAAGCCAGAGCAAGCCATATTTTAATCAGTTTTACAGGTTCACGGGCACAGCCTAAAGAAGACAGAACAAAAGAAGAAGCAAAAGTAAAGGCTGAAGGTATTTTAGCAGAGGTTTTAGCTAATCCGGATGCATTTACCATGCAGGCATTTTCTGTTTCAGAGGATCAGGGGTCAGCCCAAAGAGGCGGAGATTTGGATTTCTTCGGCCCTGGTCAGATGGTTCCTGCCTTTAATGATTTTGTGTTTAACAATCCGATCGGTAAAGTTGGTTTGGTTGAAACAGAATTTGGTTACCACATTATTAAAGTAACAGACAAGCAGGATGCTATACGGTTAGCAACCATTGCTCAAAAGATTGAGGCTTCAGAAAAAACATCTGAAAATGCCTATACAAATGCGGTGAAGTTTGAAATGGCAGCGAATGAAAAATCGTTTGAAACAGCAGCTAAAGAAGCTAAATTAACGGTTAATCCATCGGTTCGTGTAAAAGTTTTGGACGAGGTGTTAGGGCAGTATGGAGCACAAAGACAGGTTATCCGTTGGGCCTTTGAGAAAGGTACCGATGTTAATGATGTTAAACGTTTTGAAATTTCTAAAGTAGGCCATCTGATTGCAAAACTTAAAAAAGTAAACGAAGAAGGATTGCTGGCAATTGAGGATGCCAGGGTTCAGGTAGAGCCTGTTTTAAAGAATAAAAAGAAAGCCGAAAAAATTATAGCAAAAATGAAAGCCACCTCATTGGAGGCAATCGCTCAGGCCAATTCGGTTCAGGTACAAACAGCCAGTGATGTTACGTTAGAAAATCCGGTAGTAGCTTCAGCCGGTTATGAACCCAAAGTTGTAGGAACTGCTTTCGGTACAGCGGTGAACAAACTTTCTGCCCCCATTGAAGGGAACGCCAGTGTGTTTGTGGTTAAAACAACCAAAGTAACGGAGCCTTTGCCAACCAAGGATTACACAACGCAAGTAAATACGTTAAAATCGCAGAATGCCTCGGCTGTTGGTCGTGTATTCGGAGCGTTGAAAGAAAAGGCTAAAATAAAAGATAACAGATTCCAGTTTAATTATTAATTCAAACAATATTCCAATAAAAAATCCCAGCCTTTTAGTGTTGGGATTTTTTTTGTTTCAAAATCAGTTCGTCATAACGGATAATAGTTTGATAGCCCCTCTCTTTGAAGTATCCGCCGGGGTCATTTTTTGAAACCGCAAGTACAAAATCACCGCCCCAGGCACCTAAACTTTTGATAACACCTTTAAAATCATCAAACAAGGCTTCTTTAGTGGTGCTGGTTTCCAGTACGTCACTCAAAATGTTTTCGTGTTTTTCCATTTCATATACAAATCTTTTCAAATCCGGCTTAGCCAGAACAGCCTGTGTAATGGCGTTGATCTGCTGAATGGTTTTTCCGATTTCGTTTTGTTTGTTGATGTAATTGGCAATAGCCGATTTACTGCTTTGCTTCCGGTTAAGGTAAACAAAATACAGGTTTTCTCTGAATTCCGGATTAAATTCCACGCTCTTAAAAACCGGTTTGTTACCAAGCAACTGATAGGTTATAGGTGTGTTTTTCTGAGCACAGGCAATATCATAGCCGCTTCCTCCAAAACTGTGTTGCAATAGCTCAAAAGCATCAATCTGCAGCCATTGCCCTATGTTATTGATCAAGGTAGAAGAAGTGCCCAAACCCCAATTTTTCGGAAAGGTCAAATGGGTTTGAATATTGAATCCGTTTTTGTTCAAAAGAAAATCAGGATTCATTTGAAACGCCGTATTTAAAATTTCAAGCAAGGTATTTCTAACGGAGTTATCGGCAACATAAGGTTTGTTTACGATTTCATCAAATTCAAACTGGTCTTCAAACCAGGTGCTGCCGTCCTGATCAAAACTTTTCCATATAATACGTTTGTGTTGTATGGAGTCCACACTTAAATACTGTCCGAATTTTGTGGGCAGAGCCAGGGCTAAAGCACCATCAAGCACAACATATTCGCCGGTTAAGAGCAGTTTTCCGTTACTGTAAAAAGTTTGTTTCAAGTTGATCTATTTTCTGATTTGTTCTAAAAACGCAGCCACAGAAGCATGCGAAATCGTATTGTCTTTAAAATAATCCAGCACTTTTATTCTTTCCTCAGCGGTCGCATGGTATTGGTTCAAAATATTGTTTATATGCATTTTCATATGCCCTTCCTGAATACCTTTCGTGGTTAAGGAACGCAACGCCGCAAAATTCTGAGCTAACCCCACTGCAGCTACAATTTGCATTAATTCACGGGCCGATGGTTTTTCTAAAATTTCCAAATTAAATTTCACTAACGGATGCAATGAAGTTAATCCTCCAACGGTTCCCAAGGCTAACGGAATTTCCAACCAAAAACTAAAAATACCGTCTTCTATTTTGGCATGCGACAGACTTCGGTATTGACCGCTTCTGCCAGCAAAAGCATGTGCTCCTGCCTCCACGGCTCTAAAATCATTGCCGGTGGCTACCACAACAGCGTCAACTCCGTTCATGATCCCCTTGTTGTGTGTAACAGCCCTGTAGGGTTCGATTTGGGCTATTTGAACGGCCCGCACAAACTTTTCGGCAAATTCCTGCGGATTTTCAATGTGCTTTTCGGCTAATTCTTCAACCGGACAGGAAACTTCAGCCTTTGCGATACAATTGGTTACATAATTAGACAAAATACTCATAACTACTTCGATGCTTTTTTCTTCTACAGAGAAACCAGCAAATAGTTCGGCTTCTGTTTTTAATGTTTTGGCAAACTGTTCTAAGCATGAATTAATAAAATTAGCACCCATGCTGTCTTTGGTTTCAAAAGTAGCGTGAAGTTGGTAGTAGTTCTCTAAATCGGCAGTTTTGTCATTTAAAACGATATCAGAAATCCCACCGCCTCGTTTTTGCATGTTTTTGGTAATGCTTTCCGTTTCGGTAAAAAGTTTTGGTTTTGTTTGATTGAAAAAGGTAATCAGTTTTGATTTATCGCCTTTGTAAATAAAATGTACCTGTCCGATTTTTTCAGTGTTCAGTACGGTGGTTTTAAACCCGCCGCGTTTAGACCAGAATTTAGCCGATTTTGCAGCCGCTGCTACCACCGAGCTTTCTTCAATCACCATCGGAATCGTATAGTTTTTTCCGTTAATGTTGAAGTTCGGAGCAATTCCTAACGGCAGGTAGAAATTAGAAACCGTATTTTCAATAAATTCATCGTGCAGTTGCTGCAGCTTTTGATCGGTATTCCAGTACTTTTTTACTAATGAAATGGCTTCATCAGGCTGCAAAAAATAATGTTGGGCAATCCATTCAATTTTTTCGGTTTTGGATAGTTTGGAAAATCCGGCAATTTCGTGATTCATGTTTGTTGCGTATTGTGATGCAAAGATAAGGAAGAAATAATCTTTGGAGGTTTTTCTAAAATGAGAATAAGCGTATTTTAATTTCAGCGTGCTTAAAAAGCCAAATTTGCTATTTAACACAAAAAAACACGTTTTATTCCAATTTTTTCACTAAAATTGAATCTTTTTTTAATGCATTAAAAATGAATCCATTTTATAGACTCGTCTGTCTCTTACTTTTTGTGTCTGTGACCGCCGTTGGTCAGCAAAAAATAACCTTAGAAGATATCTGGTCTTCAGGCACTTTCAGAACAAAAGGGATGGAGGCTCTGCAAGCACTAAAAAACACAAATCAATACACGGTTTTAAATGTTGATAGAAACTCCAAGAGTTATCAAATTGATTTGTACGATTTTGCCACGTTAAAAAAGGTTAATACACTCATTGATACTAAAAATTTTCTGGGACTATCCTCCATAGACAGTTATTCATTCAATGCCGCTGAAACTCAAATTTTGATTGCTACAAATTCTGAGCCTATATACAGGCATTCGGCGAGAGCAAATTATTTTATCTATGACATTTCGTCCAGAACACTAAAAGAATTAGCCGATCAAAAAGTTCAGGAACCGGTTTTTTCTCCTGATGGGAAAAAGGTTGCTTATGTTTTTGAAAACAATCTTATTGTGACAGATTTGGAAAAAAGATCAACAGTTAAACTTACCGAAGACGGAAGTCAAAATTATATTATCAACGGTGTAACCGATTGGGTTTACGAAGAAGAGTTTGGATTTGTCCGTGCTTTTGAATGGAATAAAACAGGAGATAAAATTGCCTTTCTGAAGTTTAATGAAACCGAAGTTCCGGAGTTTTCCATGGATGTTTACGGAAAAGAATTATATCCTTCGCAAGAGGTTTTTAAGTATCCAAAGGCGGGAGAAAAAAATTCAAAGGTGACATTGGAGGTGTATGACCTCGCAAAAAATTCAACAGCTAATCTGGTTGATGTTTACGGAGGTGGTGAATTTTATATTCCGAGGATCAAATGGACCAATGAGGCTAACTTGCTGAGCTTTCAGATAATGAACAGGCATCAGAATTTGTTGCATTTGTCTTTTGTTGATGTCAACACCCGCAGTTCTACTATCATTATTGAAGAAAAAGACGCAGCGTATGTTGATATTCATGATAACCTTACCTTTTTAGACGATAACAGTTTTATCTGGACTTCCGAGAAAGATGGGTTTAATCATATTTATCATTACGACAGAAAAGGAAAACTGATTCGCCAGATTACCAAAGGGAATTGGGAAGTAACAGGATTTTATGGTTATGATTCCAAAACAAAAACAATCTTTTATCAATCTACAGAAAACGGTTCTGTCAACCGCGATGTGTACAAGGTCAGGTTAGATGGTAAAAATAAAGTTCGCTTAACCCCAAAAACAGGAACAAACAAAGCAACATTAAGCCCTGATTTTAACTTTTTTATAAATTCATACTCCGGTTCAACAGAACCAACGTCTTTTACCTTGAACAGTTCTAAAGATGGAAAACAAATCCAATCGATTGTTGACAATACAGAATTAGCTTCAAAATTGAAAAAATATAATCTTCCTGTCAAAGAATATTTTGAGTTAACGACAGAAAAAGGTCATCGCTTAAATGCGTATATCATCAAACCCAAAGATTTTGATGCCTCCAAAAAATATCCTTTACTAATGTTCCAATACAGCGGTCCGGGTTCGCAGCAAGTCGCTAATCAATGGTTGAATACTAATGATTATTGGCATATGTTATTGGCTCAGGAAGGTTATTTGGTAGCTTGTGTTGACGGAAGAGGTACCGGATTCAAAGGAGCGGCTTTTAAAAAAGTAACCCAAAAAGAATTAGGGAAATACGAAGTGGAAGACCAGATAGATGCCGCAAAAGTATTCGGAACTTATCCGTATATCGACAAGACCCGAATCGGGATCTGGGGCTGGAGCTATGGCGGATTCATGTCCAGTAATTGTATTTTAAAAGGGAATGACGTATTTAAAACAGCCATTGCAGTGGCACCGGTAACCAACTGGCGGTTTTATGATACGATTTATACCGAAAGATATATGCAAACACCACAGGAAAATGCAAGCGGGTATGACGATAATTCACCCATCAATCATGTGGATAAACTCAAAGGGAACTATCTGATTATACACGGAACAGCCGATGACAATGTGCATTTTCAAAATGCTGCCCGTATGATCCGTGCGTTACAACTGGCCAACAAGCAATTTGATCAGGCTGTTTATCCGGATACCAATCACGGTATTTACGGCGGAAATATCCGATTACAGTTATATACCAAAATGACAAATTATATTAAAGCTAATTTATAACCTGACTTATGACAAACGAACAAAAGTTAAATGAAAAAACAATCCTAGGACATCCGGTCGGACTCTATGTTTTGTTTTTCACTGAAATGTGGGAGCGATTCTCTTTTTACGGAATGAAGGCTTTGCTGATATATTATTTAGTAAAATATCATTTGTTTTTAGATACTGACGGAAATCTTTTGGTCGGAAGTTATGCCGCACTTGTTTATGCTACCCCGGTGATAGGAGGGTATCTGGCAGATAAGTACTTGGGCTTTAGAAAAGCAATTATTTTTGGAGCTGTTTTGCTTGTTTTGGGACATTTAGGAATGGCTTTTGAAGGGAATCAGGCCACTAAATCGGTAACAGGAGAAATAGTCAGAGACGAATTTGCTTTGCAGGTTTTTTATTTTTCTCTTGCATTTATTGTGATGGGGGTTGGGTTTTTAAAGGCAAATATCTCCTCACTTGTCGGAGAACTTTATGAACAAGGTGATATTAGACGTGATTCCGGGTTTACCATTTTTTACATGGGAATTAATTTGGGGTCATTTTTAGCCACCATAATTTGTGCTTGGTTAGGCGACGAATTTGGTTGGAGTTATGGTTTTGGAGCTGCTGGAATAGGAATGCTGCTGGGATTGATTACTTTTATTTACGGTTCTAAATACTTCAAAGGAAAAGGAGAATCAAATTATCCGGATGAGCTCAATAAAATTCGTTTTGGTATAAAAACAGAATATTGGATTTATATGTTGGGCACATTAGCTACTGCTTTAATTTGGCAAATGGTTCAAAGTCATTCGGTTGTACAGAATACGTTGATTGTCTCCGGAGTGATTTCATTTATCTATATATTGTATTATGCGATTACAAAACTTGACAAAATTGCCAGAGAAAGGCTGTTGGCTCTAACTGTTTTAATCGTTTTTACGGTAGTTTTTTGGGCATTGTTTGAACAGGCCTACACGTCTATGAACCTTTTTGCAGATCGGGCTTTAGACACTAATTTTCTGGGAGTAAATTGGAAGCCCAATCAGTTTTTAAGTCTGAATGCGTTGTTTATTATAATGTTAGCACCTGTTTTTGCATGGGTCTGGGTCAAGTTAGGAAAGTACAATCCAAATACTGCGGTAAAGTTTGCTTCAGCATTAATATTTGTCGGATTAGGATTTGGAGTCCTGGTACATGGAATAAATGTTTCCGGTGCGGGGCAGGTAGCTGCCATTTGGTTGGTTTTAACTTACCTTTTGCATACAATGGGCGAACTTTGTTTATCTCCGGTAGGATTGTCTGCGGTAACTAAATTATCACCGGCCAAAATCGTCGGTTTTATGATGGGGGTTTGGTTTTTAGCTACTGCCAGTTCTGAATTTATAGCAGGTGTTCTGGCAAATATAGCTGCTATTGACACCAATGTTGGAGAGGAATTGTCATTAGATATTGCCAAGCCGGCCTATTTAAAACTATTTGGTTACCTGTTTTACACAGGTGTAGGTATTGGGGTCTTATTGCTGGTTTTATCACCATTGATTAAAAAGTTAATGCACGGCGTAGATAAAGAATTAAATAAATAAACTTTTAGATTTTATGAATAACTCAACCGATCAATTTTTCAAAAGTACGGTTCTTGGTCATCCGGCAGGACTCTTTGTATTGTTTTTTACCGAAATGTGGGAGCGTTTTTCATTCTATGGAATGAGAGCTTTATTAGTCATGTTTTTAACTTCAGCTTTAATAGATGGTGGTTGGGCCTGGGATAGAGAACAGGCCATGGCATTATTTGGTTCCTATGTAGGCTTGGTTTATTTGTCAACAATGATGGGAGGGTATTTTGCCGACAAAAAAATCGGCTATAGAATGGCGGTGTTTATTGGTGCAGGTCTGATGACTTTGGGGCATGCCTCGATGGCAGTTGAAACCGAATTCTCTATTTATTTGGGCTTAGCCTTGCTGGTATTCGGGAACGGGTTTTTTAAGCCTAATATGACGTCTATTATTTCTGAAATGTATAAAGACCGTCAGGACAAGAAAGACGGGGCTTATACTATTTTCTACATGGGTGTAAATGCCGGAGCCTTTTTCGGTATTCTATTGTGCGGTTATTTAGGTGAAATGGTAGGATGGAGCTGGGGATTTGGTCTGGCCGGAATTTTTATGTTTTTTGGAACATTACAATTTTGGCTCTCTCAGGATATTTTTGGAAATATTGGTCTGAAACCAGTAAAAAAAGAAGTTGCATTAACAGATGAATTTAATGACAAGCTTAATCCATTTCCGGTTTGGCAATTGGTTATTATAGCAATTACGGTGGTTTTAGGTCTGGTTTGGATTATTTTTGAACCAGCCAAAATTATTTCCAGTGGTGCTGTTGATATTTTTAATTTCAATGTATTAGGATTATCCGGCAACAATTTTACAATTCTTTTGGCTTTAGTTCTTTTTGTTTTCTTACTTTTTTACCGACTTAAAAATTATTCTCAAATAACGAAAGAAAAGTTAATTGCAGTTACTTTTTTTGCATTTCTGACCATTTTCTTCTGGGCAATATTTGAGCAGTCACCGGGTACTTTAACCATTTTTGCAAAAGATTATACCAATCGTGTTTTAGAAGGAAGTGCAGGGACTGTTTTTAAAATTATAAACGGATTAATAACAATAGTTCCATTAGCAATAATTACTTGGGTTCTGTATTTATTATTTAAGCAGACATTTAAAAAATATGCTCTGGCCAATATTATTTTAGCTTTTAGTTTTGTGATTGTATGGGGAATAGCACTTTGGATGCTTTATAATCAATACCAGGAAGAAACGTTAGAAGTTCCTGCTTCGTGGTTTTCAACCTTAAACTCATTATTCATTATCAGCTTAGCCCCGCTGTTTTCAAAATGGTGGGAAAGTAAATACAATCCGTCAGCTAATATGAAATATGGAATAGGAATGTTCTTATTGGCCTTAGGAATGGCTTGTGTAGCATTTGGATCTGCCGGAATTGAACCAGGGGCAAAAACAGCATCGGTGAGTATGATCTGGCTTATTTTAGTATATTTGTTCCATACGATGGGCGAATTATGTATTTCCCCGGTTGGATTGTCCTACGTGAGTAAATTAGTTCCGGCAAGAATGATTGCCATGATGTTTGGAATTTGGTATTTAGCCGTTGCAATTGGTATGAAAGGAGCCGCTAAATTTGGTGAAAACATTGATAAAATTGCAGATGAGAAAGGAATAAGTTTTTTCTTTTGGATGTTAACTTTTGTTTCTATTGCCATTGGAGTAGTAGCTGTTGTTTTTCAACCTGTCATCAAAAAACTAATGCACGGAGTCCGGTAATGTTCGGCATCATTTTTGAAAAATAAAAAAATTGAAAAAATTTATGACCATGAAAAAGATCATCTTACTTTTTGCTTTGATAACGGTTTCGGTTTTACAGGCCCAGGAAATTAAATGGTTGACTTTTGATGAGGCAACGGCACTTCAGAAAAAAAACCCGAAACCTATTTTTATGGATGTCTATACCGATTGGTGCGGACCCTGTAAAATGTTGGATAAAAACACGTTTCAAACCAAAGAATTTGCGGAGTATATTAATGCAAATTATTATGCCGTTAAATTCAATGGAGAAGGAAATACAACGGTTAATTACAAAGGGAAAAAATATGCCAATCCGGGATATGACGCCAACCGGAAAGGTAGAAACAGCATGCATGAATTTACCGGATTTTTAAAAGTAGAGGGTTATCCTTCGATGTATGTATTGGATAAAAAAGGGGATATTGCCAAGGTAATTGTCGGGTATTATCAAGCCGATCAATTGTTGGCAGAATTAAAAGAAATTAAGTGATGAAAAAGGCAATTTTGTTTTTATTCTTTTATTGTGCGGTACATAATGTTTCTGCACAAGAACTGACGTGGCATACCGATATTAATAAAGCTGTAGAGATATCCTCCAGAACCAACAAGCCAATGTTACTGTTTTTTACGGGTAGTGACTGGTGTGGCTGGTGTATCAAATTGCAAAAAGAAGTTTTTCTTAAACCGGAGTTTTCAGAGTGGGCCAACAAGGTTGTACTGGTAGAACTGGATTTTCCCCGGAAAACAAAATTAGAGCCTGGTTTGGCTCAACAAAATGCTCAGTTGCAACAAATTTTTCAGGTTTCAGGTTACCCAACCGTTTGGTTTGTTACACCGCAGAAAAATGGAGAACAAATCAATCTTCAACAGCTTGGAAAAACAGGTTATGTTGGTGGCGGACCATTAAAGTGGATTGAAGTTGCCGATCAGTTTATAGCAAAAAAATAGTCAGTCTAAACTAATTCGATAATATCCCTTTTCGCTGGTAGCGTGAAAAGGGATATTTTTTTGATCGCAGGTTTTTTGCCAATCGTCAATCATACTTTTGTAATTACTGCCATCAGCAATAACAAGAAGAGGATTCAGGTTGCTTAGAACTCTTTCAAAATTTATTTTTGGAGATTGTGTAATCAATACAATTTCAGGTTTCACCGGAAGGTCATAAATCCCTTTTTCGTCAATAATTAGAATTTTGTTTTGGTTGACCCGATATATGTTTTGAAGGCTGCAAACCGTATCGATCCTGGCAAAATTGTTTTCAATATAGTTTTTAATAACGTAATTCGACTTTACTGATGAGTCGTTCGAATGTAATGTAATTATGCTATTTTCTTTGCTGGCCAGAATTGTTTTTTTAGGATACTGAAACACAATAAACTCGTTTTGATTCCGGTGAAATTCCATTGAGCCAATCAACGAAATTTGAAAAATAAATACTGAAATAAGCACTGCAACCGTTCTTTTATAACCGGGTTTTTTGCTGTAAATAATTATACTGATAATCAGTAATAAAGAAGTAAAAAGTATAAAATGGTTAAACGGGATGTTTTTAATTATAAAGTGTTCAAACGAAGAAACCAATTGCACGTATCCATTCATCAATCCGATCAATTCTGAAAGAAAATGAAACGGAAAGGAAATATGAAGCCCCATTGCGGAAAGAAGAATACTTGCCATTCCGGTTAGTAAAATAAGAGTCAATAGCGGAATAATAACCAGATTAGTAACAAAAAACAAACCCGGAAATTGATGGAAGTAATAGATACTCAGCGGCAAAACGCCAATTTGAGCCGCAAACGAAACAGTCAGGATGTCATAAAAATACCCTGCGATTTTGTTTTTCGGGTTCCATAGTTTACGGAATAAAGGCTGCATGGTTACGATAGAAAAAACCGCACAATAACTCAGTTGAAACCCGACATCAAAAATAAAATTAGGTTTAAAAAGCAATAAAATCAAAATCGAAGAACCCAATGTGTTATAAATATTGGTTTCCCGGTTCATGTACATTCCAATGCAGACAAACGTGAACATTGTAACGGCTCTCACAACAGAAGCTGACAAACCGGAAAGCAATGCAAAGGCCCACAGCGTGATTATTAAAAGAAAAGGGGTTATATATCTGCCATGACGAATTCTTTCAATAGGTTTAAATAGTGCCCTGAAAAAGTAGAGTAAAATACCAATGTGTAAACCTGAAATGGCCAGAATATGAATAGCACCTGATTTGGAATAGTTATCTAACGCTTCTTGTTCAATGTTTTGCCGTTGTCCTAAAAATAAAGCTTTGAAAATGTTTAACCGTTCCGTTGAAACCGTTTCATATTCAAAAAGAGCAACCACATTGTTTCTGGTTTTTTCTAATAAAAAATTCAGGTTTTCCTGTTTGGCAATGATTTTATAGTTTTGATTTTCTAAATACAATTGATCAAAAACATCCTTCTTTTCTAAATATGCAGCATAATCAAATTGATACGGATTATGTGGTCTGATGATGGGTTTAATGATTGCGTTTGCTAAAATTTTATCACCAATTTCAAATTCTTTTTCTGCATCTTTCTTATTCAAAATGATCAAAAGTTTGCCTTTTGTTGCTTTTTTATTGACCGATTCAACTTCCATAAAATACTTAAATGAAAATTGATTGGGTTTTAGTTTTTCAGAAATAACACCTTTAATGAGATTCTTTTCAGAAGAATTATATTCAGAATTTGAATAGTGAGAAGTTTGATTTTTAGGATAATGTATTGCAAACAGAAATATTCCTAAAGTGAAGGCCAACATATAGGAAGATATTCCGAAACTCAGTCGATACGTTAAATTCTTTCTTAGAAGAAAATATAAAATAAAAAACGGAACTAGTGTTACTGAAATAAGAAGTAGTGTAAAATAAACATCTGGTTTGATTTCGTTAGAAACTAAAATGCCTAAAATCAAACAGATAGCAATGATAATAGTAGGAAATTTTATCACTTTCATACAAACGAAAATAATAAAAAATCAGATAGGAAGAAAATAATACAATTAAAAATGTTCCTCAGACAAAATCCGGTTAGCCTGAGCAAAAGTACGTTGGTAATAAGGTTCTTTGGTAGAAGAGATAATCACACCCCGTTGCACTGATGAATGAATGAACAGAATTTCTTCACCCCGCACTTCGGTTACCAGCCCTACATGATTAATAACGCCCCGGTTACTGGTTTTAAAAAACACCAAGTCCCCTTTTTTTACATCTCTCAATTTTAATTTTTGTCCCACTTTAGACATATCCCGGGAACTTCTGGGCAGTGAAATATCATGGGTTTTAAAAACAGTGCTCACCAGACCGGAGCAGTCCATTCCTGAGGTGGTAGTTCCGCCGCCGCGATAGCGGACACCTTCATACTGCATAGCTGAACGGATCAATTGCTTTACAAAATAGGAAGTATCATCATCATTATCCGAAACAAAATTATCTTCATCCGATTCAGTTGCTTGGGCCTTTTTAGCAGT
The DNA here is from genome assembly GCA_023434025.1 of Bacteroidota bacterium. GTDB lineage: Bacteria > Bacteroidota > Bacteroidia > Flavobacteriales > Flavobacteriaceae > Flavobacterium. The sequence continues at coordinate 110,163 of JAEYTL010000056.1, read as the reverse complement.
ATCAGCAATTTTTCTGTCAGTTATACTTCGGGTGCTTTTTACTACGGGTTGTTTACTTTCAGGTACGGTATAAATGCCTTTTTTCTGAGCTTCATGCTTACTGGTAACAATGCCGGAAGAGGTGGATTTACATCCCACCAGAAAGAACAACAAAAAAGTTATAATGACTGCGTTTTTCAAGAATTTCTAATTTTTACAAAGTTAAAAAAACGGATTTTTAAAATCAAGAAATATGAGCTACAATTAATTTGGCTACTTTTTCACTGGCTCCTTCACCGCCCAGTTTTTCTTCTAAAAGATGGTATTTTTCAATTAATTTTTCACGGTATTTCTCATCCAGGAGTTTACTGAGTTCGGTTTTTATTTTTTTTGAATTACAGTCGTTCTGGATTAATTCGGTCACCACTTCTTCGTCCATGATTAAGTTTACCAGCGAAATGTATTTCAATGTAATAATTCGCTTGGCAATTTGGTATGAAATCCAGTTTCCTTTATAACAGACTACTTCCGGCACTTTAAACAATGCAGTTTCCAAAGTTGCAGTTCCCGAAGTAACCAGAGCTGCATGAGCAACGCTTAACAGATCGTAGGTTTTATTAGAGATAAAGTGAACAGCTTTGTGCGTCAGAAACTGGTTGTAAAACTCAAAATCCTGCCCGGGAGCTCCGGCAATCACAAATTGATAATCCGGGAAATCATTTACAACAGCCAGCATTTCATGCAAAAGCTTGCCGATTTCCTGTTTTCTGCTGCCGGGTAAAAGAGCAATGATGGGTCTTTGGTCTAAATTGTTTTCCTTCCTAAAGGTAGATTCATCCACTTTTACCCTGTTATGAATAGCATCAATCAACGGATGACCCACAAACTCAACCGGAAAATGATGCTTTTTTTCATAAAAATCTTTTTCAAACGGAAGAATAACATACAATTTGTCAAAGTCACGTTTAATGGCTTTGATACGGTTTTCTTTCCAGGCCCAAATTTGGGGAGAAATATAGTAATGCGTTGGGATTTTTTTCTTTTTTGCCCATTCGGCTATCCGCATGTTAAAACCCGGATAATCGATAAAAATAATTACATCGGGATGAAACTGCTCAATGTCTTTTTTGCAAAAACGGATGTTGTTTAAAATGGTTTTCAGGTTAAAAAGCACTTCGGCAAAACCCATAAAAGCCAGTTCTTTGTAATGTTTTACCAGCATTCCGCCTGCTTTTTCCATCAGATCGCCTCCCCAAAACCGAATGTCGGCCTGAGCATCTTCACGGCGAAGGGCTTTAATTAAATTAGATCCGTGCAAATCACCGGAAGCTTCACCAGCTATAATGTAGTACTTCATTTTTAAACAAATAAGGTAACAATGGTTAAAACAATTGTGGCCAGAACAACACCCCTCGCCATCAGTTCTTTGTTAAATTTTAACAGGGTAAAGAATAAAACAACATTTATCACGGCACCTAAAGCAATTAATTTACCCAGAGAATTTTGCGATTTTAAAGCAATAATTCCATCGGCAAATTCAAATTCCGTAAAAAATGTAATAAATAAAAAAACACCGATAAAAGCACCTATGATACCGAGAATAAATCCGATAAGTATGTCAGTTCGTTGCATTATAAATTGAATTTATATGTGTTTAGTTTTTGAATAGCATGATGAGCTGTCAGGTCAAACTGAACGGGAACAACCGATATAAAACCATTGGCAAGAGCCCATTCATCGGTGTCTTCTCCTTTGTCCTGGTTAATGAATTCTCCCGTAAGCCAATAATAGTCTTTTCCTTGTGGCGTTTTGCGTTTGTCAAACTCTTCTTTCCAGTGTGCTTTGGCTTGTCGGCAAATTTTAATTCCTTTTAACTCTTTTTCGTTTAGTTTGGGAAAGTTAACGTTTAAAACAACTCCTTCCGGCAAACCGTTTTCCAATACTTGCTGAGCAATGGTTTTAATCGAATTTTTAATCGGTTCAAAATCGGCATTCCAGTCATAATCCAATAATGAAAAACCGATAGCGGGAATTCCTTCAATGCCGGCTTCCACAGCCGCACTCATTGTTCCTGAATAGATAACGTTGATCGAAGAATTTGACCCGTGATTTACACCGGAAACACATAAATCCGGTTTTTGTTTCAGAATTTCATTCACGGCCAGTTTTACACAATCAACCGGTGTGCCGGAACAACTGTATTCTTCGGTTACATCCGGATCAAAATTTACTTTGTTGATAAACAGGGTGTTGTTGATGGTGATGGCGTGCCCCATTGCACTTTGCGGACTGTCCGGAGCAACCACCACTACATGACCCAACTCTTTCATTACAGTTATTAAAGCTCTGATTCCGGGAGCAGAAATTCCATCGTCGTTGGTTACTAAAATAAGCGGTTTTTTACTCATAATGAATGATTAATTGTGAATTTTGCTTGAAAAGAAACCACAAAATTAGTTTTATCGTATCCCAAAGAAAACAAAATTAACTCTTTTTAAGGTTTTGAAGCGTAACAAATTTCATAACTTTGTTTGGTTAAGTGATTTTTTTGAAATTAATTCATTTAAAAACGGAAGAGCTAATAGAAGTGGCATAATTTTTATGGCAACTTAAAAGAAAGATAATGAAAACCATTTTGCTGTTTATGAAAAGAAATTTAAAATTAGTGTTGTTGGCAGTTGTTTTGTCGGTTTCACTGTTGGCATTTAATGCTATAGATTCAAAGAAGAGTGTCAGCTCTGATCCGGAAAAAGATAAACTTTTAATTGAGTTATTGACGTTTGTCATAGAACGCGGTCATTATGATCCGGCGGCGATTGATGATAACTTGTCAAAAGGAATTTATAAAGATTATATTGAAGCGTTAGATCCGTCTAAACGGTTTTTTCTGCAATCAGATATTGATGAGTTTGCTAAATATGAAACATTAATTGATGACCAGATTAAAAACAAAGATTTGTCATTTTTTGACTTGACGTATAATACGTATTTAAAAAGAATGCAGGAGAGTCAGAAATATTACAAAGATATTTTAAGCAAACCGTTTGATTATACAGTTGATGAAACCATCAATACCGAGTATGAAAAGTTACCTTACGCTAAAAATACGGCTGAGTTAAAAGAACGCTGGAGAAAGCAGATTAAACTTTCTACCTTATCATCTTTAACTGATAGAATCAAGCTACAAGAGGATGAAAAAAACGGAACGGTAGATGAAAAAGCCAAAGAAGCAAAGGAGAAAAAGAAAGACGAAAAGCCAAAAACACTTGAAGAACTTGAAAAAGAAACTAGAGAAAGTTCTTTAAAATCCTTAGATGATTATTTTACATTTATCAAAGAACTGGACAGAAACGATTGGTTTGGCGTATATGTGAATGCGATTGCATCGCGGTTTGATCCACATACAAATTATATGGCTCCGGACGATAAAGAGCGTTTTGATGTAAGCATCAGCGGTAAATTTGAAGGAATTGGGGCTCGTTTGCAAAAGAAAAACGATCTGACCGAAATCACCGAATTAATTTCCGGTGGTCCGGCCTGGCGAGGAAAAGAACTGGAACAGGGTGATATCATTTTGAAAGTTGCCCAAGGTGATGGAGAGCCTGTTGATGTGGTTGGAATGCGTTTGGATAATGTCGTAAAAAAAATTAAAGGACCGAAAGGAACGGAAGTGAGGTTGACGGTGAAAAAAGTAGATGGAACGATGAAAGTGATTTCTCTGATCCGCGATACGGTTGAAACCGAAGAAACATATGCCAAATCCAGTGTGGTGGAACGAAATGGGATGAAATACGGGATTATTTATCTGCCTAAATTCTACATCGATTTTGAAAATAAAGACAGTCGGGATGCCGGAAAAGACGTAGCTATTGAAGTTGAAAGATTAAAAGCTCAGGGAGTGAAAGGTATCATTATGGATGTTCGGGACAACGGTGGAGGATCCTTAAAAACAGCCGTTGACATTACCGGACTATTTATAGAACAAGGTCCGGTGGTTCAGATCAAGTCGGCCGGAACCAAAAAAGAAGTACTGTACGACAGAGATCCAAAAATTCAATGGGACGGACCGCTGGTTGTCATGGTTAATAATTTCTCGGCTTCTGCTTCAGAAATTTTGGCGGCAGCCATTCAGGATTATAAAAGAGGTGTTGTAATTGGCAGTAAGCAAACCTACGGAAAGGGAACCGTTCAGAATGTCATCGATTTAAACCAGTTTGTTCGCGGAAATACAGTAGGAGATTTAGGAGCATTAAAAACGACGACACAAAAATTTTACAGAATCAATGGTGGTTCTACCCAATTGGAAGGAGTAACCAGCGATGTTGAAATGCCGGACCGTTATTCGTATATCGATATTGGTGAAAGAGATTTGGATAACGCTATGCCTTGGTCTAAAATTGATCCGGCTTCATTCAGTATCTGGGACAAACAATCTAATTTTGATCGGGCCGTAGAAAACAGCAAAGCAAGAATGTCTCAAAACGAACATTTTCAGTTGATCGACAAAAGTGCCAAATGGACAAAAGAAAGACGGGATGCTTCGGTTTACAGCTTGAAATTAGAGAATTTTAAAGCAGAGCAAAATAGCTTGGAAGAAAAGAGTAAAGAATTTAAACCCATTTCTGATTACAAAAATGATCTGGTCTTTAAACCCGTTCCGCAGGACTTGGAATTAATGAACAAAGACGAGTCATTTAAAGAAAAAAGAGAGCGTTGGTTTGAAAGTCTTTCCAAAGACATTTATGTAGAAGAAGCGTTGAATGTATTGGATGATTTACAGTCTAAACCGGTTGTAAAAGGAAAAGTAGATTTAAAGAAAAAAATTGTCAAATCATAAACGGCAAATTGTATCTTTGATGCACTAGTTGAAAAATAAACTAATGTCTAAAAGTAATCAGTCGTTAACTACTATAGCACTTCAAAAATTCCGAAAGAATTTTTGGGGTGTTTTTAGTTTGGGATATATTGTTCTGATGGTTTTTTTAGCTTTATTTGCCTATGTTTTAGCACCGGATAATTCAGAAAATGCCAACCAGATGCATTTGTCCATTCATTCCAAACCACCGGGTTTTTCGGTGCAGATGTTAATGGTTCCGTCTGAGAAAATTGCTTCTAAAACCTTGGCAGGATATTTTTCCGGACATCCTAATCAGGTAACGGAAATTCCGATTTTAGAATATAAAATAGCCGGTAATACTGTTCAATATGTTGAATATACGGAAGATGTTGATTTAAAGCAGACAAAGGAAATCAACTTGGATAAGTTTATTGGTTATGCTTCTGTTCAGAAAGTTGAGAGTGATTTAATTAAAACCAAAACATTCTGTCTGGGTACCGATAAGTACGGGCGTGATTTATTGAGTAGAATGTTGGTTGGTTCACGGGTTTCCATCTCTATTGGTTTTGTGGCGGTTTTAATTTCAGTTGTTGTCGGACTGTTTTTTGGAGCACTCGGAGGGTATTACGGAGGTAAAATTGATGCTATGGTCATGTGGCTGGTCAATGTAATCTGGTCTATTCCAACACTTTTATTGGTAATTGCCATTACACTTGCCCTGGGAAAAGGTTTTTGGCAGGTTTTTGTAGCGGTCGGATTAACCATGTGGGTAGAAGTGGCCCGTGTAGTTCGAGGTCAAATCATCAGTGTTAAAGAAATGCAATACGTGACAGCGGCAAGAGCGTTAGGCTTTTCGGATTTTCGGATTGTTTTGCATCATATTATTCCCAATATCATGGCACCGGTCATTGTGATTTCGGCTGCTAATTTTGCTTCAGCTATTCTGGTCGAAAGCGGTTTGAGTTTTTTGGGATTAGGAGCACAACCGCCCATTCCGAGCTGGGGCGGAATGATTAAGGATCACTATAATTATATTATTTTAGGAAAGCCTTATTTGGCTCTCGTGCCCGGAACAGCTATTATGCTTATTACACTTGCCTTTATGATGACCGGAAATGCTTTACGGGATGCTTTGGACGTAAAGCAATAAAAAAACCACGCTTTCACGTGGTTTTAATCATTAGTTTCTAACTTTTGTTAATTTTTGTTGAGCACTTTCAACTTCCATTTCAAGTTCCTTGATCTTGATTTGTTGTTTACTGATTTTAATGTTCTCTTTTTCAACTTCAATTTCAGTCAGTTTGCCCTTGTGCTTTTTCTTCTCAAAACTTTCCATGTTTTTTTGAAGTGATTTCTTTTCTTTGGTAACTTTGTTTTGAGCTTTCGAAACACTTTTTTCGGCAGAAGTAATTCGTTTTTGTTGTTGCTCAAACTGCTTTACTTCTTTTTCGTGCTTTTTTTGTTCTTTAGCCAAAGCTTTGGCTTTTTTTTCAGCTTCTTTTTTTGCTTTTTCAGCTTCTTTGGCAGATTTTTCAGCCTCTTTGGCTACTTTTTCTCTTTCTTTTAAAGCCTTTTCTTCTGCTATTCTTGCAGCTTCAGCAGCTTCTTTCTCTCTGGCTGCCTTTTCCTGAGCCATTTTGAGCTCTTCAGCAGTTTTTGTTTCATTTACAAGGAGGCCTGTTTTAACCAAACTGTCTGTCGTTGCAATTTTTGTTTCTTGGGCTTGGCTGATAACTGTTATTAGCAAAACCGAAAGGATACTAATTTTAAATTTCATGATGGTGTATAATTAAATTAAACAATCGCTTGCATTAAAAAAGAGTTTCTTTTTTTAATACATTTACAAAGTTAGCAATAATCGTTCCTGTTTGTTAAAATTAAGTTTTTTTTGAATGAATAAAATTAATTTCTTTTCAGTATTTCTTTTTGTCTTAAGTTTATTATGTTCATGTAGAGATGGTTACGTGTTTAAGGATTCCCGGATTGAATTTAAGGAAAGTGAAACTCATTCTTCAAAAGCAGATTGGAATGAATTTGATTTTTATCCTACTTCCACAACCGGACAAGTGATACACCACAATTATTATACACTTTCTTATCATGAAGAACATGAGCAAGCTGAATGGGTTGCTTATGAGCTAAAAACCGGAAGATATGCCGGTAAAAATTTAAAACGGCCTTATTTTATTGAAGACCCAAAAGTAAAAACCCGCTCTGCCGATTGGAGGAATTATAGAAATTCCGGTTACGACAAAGGTCATTTGTGTCCCGCTAGTGATAGGAAGTTTTCAACAGAAGCCTATAACGAAACTTTTTATACCTCTAATATTTCACCTCAAAAAACCGATTTTAACGCCGGGGTATGGAACAGGTTAGAGCAAAAAGTTCGCTATTGGGCAGATAAGTATGATGGTTTGTATGTTATAACCGGTGGGGTTTTAGAGCCGAACCTCAAAACGATCGGAAAAGAAAAGGTATCGGTTCCGGATTATTTTTACAAAGTTTTGTTGGATGTTTCAAACAATAACCCGCGGGTAATAGCATTTTTAGTTCCTCACCAAAATAGTGATCGGCCATTGTATGAGTTTGTTGTTTCAGTAGATGAATTAGAAGAGCTAACCGGAATTGATTTCTTTCATCAACTGCCGGATGATATTGAGCATAGGATTGAAAAAAATACCGATTATAAATCGTGGAGCTTTAATTAGAAAAATATGAAAAAGATAGCACTTGTTTTATTGATGATTATTTCAAATCCTTTTTTTGGTCAGGAATTAAGCGTGATGACCTACAACATTCGTTTAGACTTGGCCAGTGACGAAGAGAACAGTTGGCCAAACAGAAAAGAAAAGGTTACTGACTTGATTAAATTCTATGAGCCGGATATCTTTGGAATTCAGGAAGGATTGCCCCATCAGGTTCAGTTTTTGAATATGGTTCTTTCGGATTATAACGTGTTTGGAAAGGGTAGAGACGGCGGACAAAACGGAGAGCATAGCTCCATTTTCTACAAAAGTGATAAGTTTGAATTAATTGACTTTGATACTTTCTGGCTGTCTGAAACACCTGATCAGGTTTCAAAAGGATGGGATGCCGCTTTAAACAGAATTTGTACGTATGGCCTTTTTAAAGACAAAAAAACGAAACAGTTGTTTTATGTTTTTAATACCCATTTTGATCATATTGGCAAAGAGGCCCGAAATAAGAGTGCACAGTTGATTTATCAAAAAAGTACACAGTTAAACACTGGGAATTATCCTGTAATTATCCTGGGTGATTTTAATTTAGCACCGGAATCTGAACCCATTTTGTTCTTATCCGATCAATATGTTCACACCAGAAGAGATTCAAAATTAACCTATAATTCTGGTGGTACGTTTAATGCGTTTGAGTTTCATAAACCAATTAATGATGATAAAGAAATTGACCACATTTTTGTTTCAAAAAAATCATTTGAAATTAAAAAATATGCCGTTTTAACCGATAGTTATTTCTGTAAATACCCGTCTGACCATTTTCCGGTTTTAGTAGAGCTTACGTTTTTAAAATAACTTACCATTCATTCACCTTATTGGCATCCAGTTTTAAAAAGATGAACAATAAAATCGTAAATGACCATAAACTTGAACCGCCGTATGAAAAGAAAGGCAACGGAACACCAATGGTTGGAAATAATTTAATGAGCATGGTAATGTTTACAAAGAAGTGGGTAAACAAAATAGTGGCCACACAGTAGCCATAAACCCGGCTGAATTTTGTCTTTTGTTGCTCTGCCAGGTAGATGATTCGGAGTAATAGCGTTACAAACAATAAAACAACTACAGCAGATCCTACAAACCCCCATTCTTCGCCAACGGTTGTAAAAATATAATCTGTATGCTGTTCCGGTACAAAGCCTCCTTTGGTTTGAGTTCCTTCCATAAAGCCTTTGCCGATCAATCCGCCCGAACCAATAGCAATCATAGATTGATTCAGGTTATATCCTTCGTTCTTTAAATCGACATTATCACTGAATAAAACATTAATTCTGTCTTTTTGATGAGGTTCTAATACATTGTCAAAAACAAAATCAACAGAAAATACAAATGCGGTGGCAGCAACAAATACGGTTAAATAAGCTAGTGGATTCCGGTCAACCCTTCTTGCTCTGAGGTAATGTAAAATCATAATCAGAACAATGCCGATTACAATATAAACGGGTTCAATAAGTAATGCCATAAAAAAGAGTACGATGGCAATAAATCCGGTCCAGAGATACCATTCGGGTAAGCCTTCCCGGTTGAGAACCAGAATCAACGACAAAAAGATCATAGCACTTCCGGCGTCTGGCTGCATTAAGATCAGTAAAACGGGTAAACCAATAATCGCAAATGCAATAAGCTGGTGATTCAGATTTTTTAAAAAAACCTGCGAATCACTTAAATATTTTGCCATCAAAAGCGAAACAGCGGTTTTGGCTATTTCTGAAGGCTGAAAACTAAAAGAGCCCAGTCCGTACCAATTGGTTTGTCCCTTTACGGTTTTTCCGAATACAAATAATCCCAAGAGCAGAACGATACTGATGATATAAAAAACAAATGAAAATTTTTCATAAACTTTTGCGTCAATAGTCAGTATGACAATGATCAACGGAATGCTCAGCACGATAAAAAGAAGTTGCTTTCCGTAATAATCAGTAAAATCAAATTCTGTAAATTCAATCGGTATTGAAGTAGAAAAAATATTCACCCATCCCATTATGACTAAAATAAAGTATAGTAAAATGGTTATCCAATCTATATTACCGGTTACACTTTGATTTTTCATTACAGATTAATTCTAAAGGGTTGGCCACTTAATACTTTTGCATACTCACTTTCTAAACTTGAATTAAGGATTTTTTTCTCTAAATCTGTTCGGGTAATTTTTCCTGTCAGATATTTTTCAATCATTAAGCTCGCAATAGGTCCGGCAATCCGGGCACCCCAATAACCGTTTTCAACAAACACGGCGATGGCAATTTTCGGGTCGTCTTTTGGAGCAAATGCCACAAAAATGGAATGATCTGTTAATTGTACCCGCTGTCCGTTAATTTTTGTGAAGTTTTCTGCCGTTCCGGTTTTTCCGCAAATTTCTATGCCTTGAACTTGTAACCGGGAGGCTGTTCCTTTGTTGTAAACATCAAACATCCCCTGAATCACCGGCGGAAAATACTGTTTGTCGATAGTTGTTTGGTGTTTTGTTGTAAACTTTTTGTCAATGGTGTGGTTTTTTATACTTTTTATGACGTGGGGGGTATAATAATAGCCCTGGTTGGCTACTGCACACATAACGTTACACAGCTGAATCGGTGTCATCAGTACCTCACCCTGTCCGATTGAGTTGGAGATAATGGTTGTGCTTTTCCAACCACCGGCAGAATAGTACTTGTCGTATAATTTTGAGGTAGGTATGTTACCTCTTCGTCCCGGTGGCAGGTCATAACCCATAAAATCTCCCAATCCGAAACTTTTTAAATGATTGCTCCAGGCATCTACACCATAAGCCGGTTTTGGATATTTTTCTATGATTTTTTTATAAGTATTGGCAAAATAGGTATTGCACGAACTGTAAATTCCGGCATTTAAACTAAATCCTCCTGAATCGTGGCATTTCATAAACCGGTTTCCGTAACTGAATCCTCTTCTGCAGAAAAAAGTAGTTTGTTCGTCAATGACTTCTTCCTGTAAGCCAATTAAAGCCGTGAGTATTTTAAATGGAGAACCTGGCGGATATTCAGCTAACAGCCCTCTGTCATACAAGGGTTTCGCAATACTGTCGTTATACAGAGCTGTATAGTTTTTAGACCGTTGTCTGCCGACTAAAAGTGCCGGGTCGTAGGTTGGAGCAGATATCAAAGCCAAAATTTCACCCGTTTTAGGTTCAATGGCTACAATTCCTCCGCGTTTGTGCTGCATGAGTTCTTCGCCATACTTTTGAATAGTAATGTCTAGCGTCAGTGTAATATCATCACCTTGTTTAGAGATGGTGTCAAAAATGCCTTCTTTGTAAGGTCCGATATCCCGATTGAATTTATCTCTTTGAATATATTTTACACCTTTACGGCCTCTCAAAAATTCTTCATACTGTTCTTCGACACCCTGTTTACCGATTAAATCACCGGGTTTGTAATAAGGATTTTTTTCGATGGTAGCCGGATTTACCTGTGTTATAAACCCAAAAACATTTGCTCCTACACTAACCTGATAATCCCTGAGTGATCGTTTCTGGATGTAAAAACCTTCGAATTTTCTGATTTTTTCCTGAAAAGTCGCATACTCTTTTTTATTCAGTTGCGGTAAAAAAACGGAAGGGAGACGAGGGCTGTAGATTATTGCTTTTTTTAGCTTTTTGTCAAAATCTTCCCGGGTTATATCCAACAGTTCACAAAATTTAAGCGTATCCAGGTTTTTGATTTCTCTCGGAACAACCATAATGTCATACGATGGCTGGTTGGCAACCAGTAATTTTCCGTTGCGATCATAAATATAGCCTCGTTCCGGATATTCGTAAACAATTTTTATGGCATTGTTGTCTGACTTCAGTTTGTATTCGTCATCAATTATCTGCAAATAAAAAAGTCTTGCCAAAATGACAACGGTTACAAAAATAATTAAAGAGGGTAAAATAGCTTTTCTCAATTTTTTGCAGGCTTAAACAAGTAGATGAGTAAAATACAAAGTATCAGTGTAAAGATAGTACTCAAAATGGTTCTAAGCAATATATCCCAGAAAAAACTGAATCGGAATATCTCTAATAAAAAAAGAACCATGTGATGGGTTAAAACGGATATAAGCAGAAAGGAAAATCTTTCCGGAGTAAGTCTTTCATTGATCTTAACCGTTTGGTATTCATAACTCAATCCGAATGAAAATTTAAAAAAGGAGGGTCTCAGGTAGGCCAGGGTTAAACAAGATGCGGCATGAACCCCTCCTGAATTGTTAAACATATCCATTGTAATGCCCAATAGGAAACTAACCAGCAGAAGTCCGTTTTTATTTCCGTTTACGGGATAAAGCAGTATAAAAAGAATGTAGGGATAAGGATTGATATAGCCTAGAAAGTTAATCTTACTGAAAATGGCTACCTGAGCCAAAATCAGTAAAACAAACCGTATAATATTGACAATAACCGTACTATTCATCTTTGTTCTGGGCTTCTAATTCTAAAATTTCTTTGCGGTCTTTGTTTTCAATAATGTAAACATGTCCCAGACTCGTCATGTCGTTAAACAGCTTTACATCAATGGTAAAATAGTTTGTTTTGTCATCCGTATAGATTTTATGGATGGTTCCGATATTGACATTTTCAGGAAAAATAACCGATTGTGCACCGGTTACAATTGTATCTCCCTTTTTTACCGACGCCAGTCGTGGGACATCAATTAATTGAACATATCCTGTGTTTTTTCCGTTCCAGGTTAACGTACCGAAATGATTGGTTTTTTTGATTTTGGCGTTGATCTGCGATTTTATATTTAAAATACTGATGACGGTGGCATAATTTTTTGAGGTGTTCTCTACAATCCCGATAATTCCTTTACTGTTTACAACTCCCATGTCCGGTTTTACCCCTTTTGCTGTTCCGGAGTTGATGGTGAGGAAGTTTTCATAAACATTATAGTTGTTATTGATGATTTTGGACTGAATAACTTTGTAGTTTCCAAAATTGCTTAATAATGCATTATCAATAACTTTGGTGGTATCTTTTCTGTTGTACAGTAAGCTTTTTAAACGGGCATTTTCATTGGCCAGCCCTTCGTTTTCGCTTTTCAGATTCAGGTATTCATTAACAGAATTAATACGTTCATACACACCTCCGGTAATAAAGTTGGCTGAATTAATGACTTTGCTTCTGTGGTAGGAATGAGACTGAATGGTGAGCAATAACGAAATGACTAAAAGCAGCAAAAACAGTAACCTTGTACTGTTTTTTATGATAAATATAAATATTTGCTGCATGATTCAGTGATTCAGATTCGTAATTCCGTTAGCGTAAAAATCAGTGAAACCGATTATTTGATTAAGATACTTCTGAACTTAGCAATGTTTTTCAAAGCAATTCCGGTACCGCGAACTACGGCTCTCAACGGATCTTCGGCAATGTAAACCGGTAAATCTGTTTTAAGTGAAATACGCTTGTCTAATCCGCGTAACATTGAACCCCCGCCAGCCAGATAAATTCCGGTGTTATAAATGTCGGCAGCTAATTCCGGAGGGGTTTGCGACAAGGTTTCCATTACAGCATCTTCAATTCGCTGGATAGATTTGTCTAATGCCTTGGCAATCTCGCGGTAAGAAACATCAACTTGTTTTGGTTTTCCGGTAAGCAAATCTCTACCTTGCACTGACATTTCATCCGGTGGCGTATCTAACTCTTCGATAGCGGCACCAATTTCGATTTTTATTTTTTCTGCGGTACTTTCTCCCACAAACAAATTGTGTTGTGTACGCATATAGTAAACAATATCATTCGTAAAAACGTCTCCGGCAATTTTTACCGATTTGTCACACACAATTCCGCCCAAAGCAATGACAGCAATTTCGGTCGTTCCGCCGCCAATATCCACAATCATGTTTCCTTTCGGTTGCATAATATCTACGCCAATACCGATTGCGGCGGCCATTGGTTCGTGAATCAGGTAAACTTCTTTTCCGTTTACACGCTCACAGGATTCTTTTACAGCACGCATTTCCACTTCGGTAATTCCGGATGGAATGCACACCACCATTCTTAGGGCAGGAGTAAACAAACGTTTTTTAAGAGCCGGAATACTTTTGATAAACATGCTGATCATTTTTTCTGAGGCATCAAAATCAGCAATAACCCCATCTTTTAAAGGCCTGATGGTTTTTATGTTTTCATGGGTTTTACCTTGCATCAGGTTCGCTTCTTTTCCAACAGCGATAATTTTTCCCGATATTCTGTCACGAGCTACAATCGACGGCGAGTCAATTACTACTTTGTCGTTGTGAATAATTAAGGTATTTGCGGTACCAAGGTCAATCGCAATATCCTCGGTCATGAAATCAAAAAATCCCATACGTTTGTTTAGGGTTAATTAGGTTTATAAAATTGTAACGTACAAAGGTAAAAAAATTAATGTTTGAAATGACGTGTTCCTGTAAATACCATTGCAATTTTATTTTGGTTGCAATAGCTGATACTCAATTCATCTTTAATTGATCCACCGGGTTGAATAACAGCGGTTATTCCGGCATGATGGGCAATTTCTACACAGTCCGGAAACGGAAAAAATGCATCACTGGCCATCACGGCACCGCTCAGATCAAAACCAAAAGAATTTGCTTTTTCGATGGCTTGTTTTAAAGCATCTACGCGAGAAGTCTGACCCGTTCCGGAAGCAATTAACTGTCCGTTTTTGGCAAATACGATGGTATTTGACTTCGTATTTTTGCAGATTTTGGAGGCAAAAAGTAAATCTTCTATTTCTTGATCAGTAGGTGTTGTTAGGGTAACGGTTTTTAAACCTGCTTTATTGTCTGTGATATTATTTTTATCTTGAATTAACAATCCGTTTAAACAGGTTCTGATTTGTTTGGTTGGCAATTCAACATCGTGTTGAACCAAAATAATTCTGTTTTTCTTTTCCTGTAAGATGGCAACGGCTTCGTTATCATAACCGGTTGCAATAACTACTTCACAAAACAGTTGATTGATTTCTGAAGCAGTTTCTTTATCAATATGTCCATTTGCAATCAGAACACCGCCAAAAGCAGAAGTCGGATCACCGGCTAAAGCGTCCAAATAAGCTTGTTTCATCGTACTTCTTGTGGCTAAGCCACAGGCATTGTTATGTTTTAAAATGGCAAAAGTCGGGTCGTTGTCTTTGAATTCTAAAATCAGATTTACAGCGGCATCAACGTCCAGCAAATTGTTGTATGACAATTCTTTTCCGTGTAATTTGGTAAACATTTTATCAAAATCACCAAAGAAAAATCCTTTCTGATGCGGATTTTCACCGTAGCGAAGCACCTGGCCGTTTTCGATACTTTCTTTATAAACCGTTTCATCGGTGTTGAAATAGTTAAAAATAGCAGTATCATAGTGCGATGAAACATGAAAAGCTTTTGTAGCCAGTAAACGTCTTTGCTCCAAAGTGGTTGAGCCTTTTTGAGAAGTAATCAGTTCCAATAAATAACTGTATTCGTTCACGGAAGCTACAATAACCGTGTCTTTAAAATTTTTTGCGGCAGCACGAATTAGCGAGATGCCGCCAATATCAATTTTTTCGATGATATCAGCTTCTGAAGCACCGGATGTAACTGTTTTTTCAAACGGATATAAATCTACAATCACCAAGTCAATTTGCGGAATTTCGAAGGCTTTCATTTCTTCTGCATCACTTGGATGGTCTTGGCGATTCAAAATTCCGCCAAAAACTTTAGGGTGAAGGGTTTTTACTCTTCCGCCCAAAATAGAAGGGTAGGAAGTTACTTCTTCTACCGGAACAACCGGAATGCCTAGTTTTTTAATAAATTCTTCTGTTCCGCCGGTGGAATACAGTGTTACATTCTGGCGGTGTAATTGTTGTACAATTGGCTCCAAACCGGTTTTGTCGAACACCGAAATTAAAGCAGATTGAATGGTTTTTGCAGTTGTCATTGTGTTGTTGTTTTTTAAAGGTGCAAAAGTACTATTTGTCTGTTTAACTTTCAAAGGAATATAGGATTAGTTTTTTCTTTTTTTGATATTTTCTGTATTCAAAACAGCCTCTTTTATGTTCGTCTTTTGCGGGCATCCGATGGGATGAAGCATTGCGGCAGATCAGGTAAAAAAATACATGTTTTTTTGTAACAAAATCACAATATAAACTACCAATCAGTATATTTACAATTAAGAAAACCCGTATGCTTCTTTACCTCCGATTGCTCAAAGAAAGTTTCAATTTTGCGATGAATGCGTTGCGAAACAATAAATTGCGTACTTTTTTGTCTTTGTTGGGGGTAACAATTGGAATTTTTTCAATCATTGCCGTTTTGGCTGCGGTAGATTCGTTGGATCAGAAAATAAAGGGTGATTTGGGAGATCTGGATAAAAATACAGTTTATTTACTGCGTTTTCCGTTTGGACCCAGTGATGTTCCGAGTTGGAAAAGAGAACAGTTCCCGGATGTAACCTATGAAGAATTCGAATATTTAAAGCGTTCGTTAAGCGGTGTCGATAAAATTGCATTCAATCTTTTCACCCGTAATGAGAATATAAAATTTGAAGAAAGAACTGTCAGTTCTGTTCGGGTCACACCAACGACCAACGAGTTTGAAGGCATTGACGGGATTAAAATTGACCACGGAAGGTTTTTTAACGAATCGGAATCTAATTCGGGAACCGGCGTTATTATTTTGGGTTATGAAGTTTCCAACGGATTGTTTGATCGTCCTGAGCAGGCTATCGGGAAAAAAGTCAGGTTGTATGGTCAACGTTTTACGGTGATTGGTGTTACTCAAAAGCAAGGATTTTCTACTTTTGGAGACAGCCGGGATAACGCTGTTTTTATACCGATGAATTTTATCCGGAGATTATATGGCGAAAACAGCAGTATGCTTACGCCTGCCATTTTGATTAAGCCTGAAAAAGGGATCGACATGGAAGGTTTTAAAGGAGAGATTACTCAAAAACTCAGAAATTTCCGAGGATTAAAAGCGGCAGATATTGATAACTTTTTTATTAATGTACTTTCCGGTTTTACCGATATGATTGATGGTATTATGGGGCAGATGAATGTAGTGGGGTGGATTATTTCCGGTTTTTCACTGCTGGTTGGCGGATTCGGAATTGCCAATATCATGTTTGTTTCGGTGAAGGAAAGGACAAATCTGATCGGAATTCAAAAATCGTTAGGAGCTAAAAACAAGTTTATTTTGTTTCAGTTTTTATTTGAAGCCGTAATATTGTCTGTAATTGGCGGTATCATCGGTTTGATAATGGTATGGCTGATTGCAATGGTTTTGTCTAAAGTATTAGATTTTGAATTTGTGCTTAGTTTTGGCAATATGATGCTTGGGGCAGGTTTAGCCGGATTTATCGGATTGGTTTCCGGGATTATTCCGGCCATTTCAGCTTCTAAATTGGATCCGGTGGAGGCGATTAGGAGTGGGATGTAATTTTAATTGTTAGTCAACTCTTTTTTCAAAACAAGATTAAATATAAAAAAATCCCGATTGTTCGGGATTTCATTTATCGTATATCGTCATTTAAAATCAAATCTAAATAGAGATTTACTTTGTCTTTTAATTCTTTTCGGTGGGTAATAAAATCCAAAAACCCGTGTTCTAACAGGAATTCAGATGTCTGAAACCCTTCCGGTAAGTCTTTTCCGGTCGTGTCTTTTACCACACGCGGGCCGGCAAAACCGATTAATGCTCCCGGTTCACCAATGTTAATGTCGCCTAACATGGCATACGAAGCCGTTGTTCCGCCCGTAGTCGGGTCGGTACAAAGCGAAATATAAGGAATTTTAGCTTCGGCCAATTGAGCTAATTTAGCAGAGGTTTTAGCTAACTGCATCAAGGAATATGCCGCTTCCATCATTCGGGCACCACCGGATTTTGAAATCATCAGAAACGGTACTTTGTTTTTGATGGAATAATCAATTCCTCTTGCAATTTTTTCTCCCACTACAGCTCCCATTGAACCGCCGATAAAGGCAAAATCCATACAGCAAACCACTAAGTCTTTATCTTTTGATTTTCCTACGGCCGTTCTGACCGCATCTTTTAATCCCGTTTTATCGTACGCTTCTTTCAAGCGGTCTGAATATTTTTTGGTATCTACAAAATGCAACGGATCCTTGGAAGTCATTTTAGCATCCAGCTCTTTGAACTCATTGTTGTCGAACAAAATTTCAAAATATTCTTTGCTGCCGATCCGCACATGAAAATCATCATCGGGACTCACCCAAAGGTTTTTGGCCAATTCGTCCTGGTCGATAATTTTACCGGTAGGTGATTTATACCAAAGTCCTTTCGGAACATCTTTTTTGTCTTCCGTAGCGGTTTGAATTCCTTTTTCTGTTCTTTTAAACCAAGCCATATTTAGTTATCTGTTATCTGTTGTACGTTGTCTTGTGATTTTAAAGCGTGTTTACGTTGTTTAAATCAGCGAAAGCCTGCTCTAAACGAGTGTTGAATGTAACTTCTCCTTCACGGATCCATTTTCTTGGATCGTAGTGTTTTTTGTTTGGCGAATCGGCTCCGTCCGGACTTCCGATTTGAGTTTTCAAGTAATCAATTTTATTAATCATATAGTCACGGATTCCTTCCGTAAAGGCAAATTGTAAATCAGTGTCTATGTTCATTTTAACCACTCCGTACGAAATAGCTTCTCTGATTTCCTCTAAGGTAGAACCGGAACCGCCGTGAAATACAAAATCAATAGGATTCGAGCCGGTATTGAATTTTTTCTGTACATATTCCTGTGAATTTTTCAAAATAACCGGAGTCAGTTTTACATTTCCGGGTTTATATACACCGTGCACATTTCCGAAAGCTGCCGCGATTGTGAATTTCGGACTCACTTTCATCAGTTCTTCGTAAGCGTAACTTACTTCATCCGGTTGTGTATATAATTTTGAACTGTCAACATCAGAATTGTCCACACCATCTTCTTCGCCGCCGGTTACGCCTAATTCGATTTCAAGGGTCATGCCCATTTTGCTCATGCGGGCTAAATATTCTTTACAGATATGGATGTTTTCTTCTAACGGTTCTTCCGACAAATCAATCATGTGCGAAGAAAACAATGGTTTTCCGGTTTCGGCAAAATGTTTTTCGGAGGCATCCAGTAAACCGTCAATCCAGGGCAATAAGTTTTTAGCACAATGATCAGTATGCAAAATCACGGTTGCACCATAAGCTTCGGCCAGGGTGTGAATGTGTTTTGCACCGGCAATTGCTCCTAAAATAGAAGCTCTTTGTCCTTCGTTAGAAAGTCCTTTTCCGGCATTATAAGATGCACCACCGTTAGAAAATTGAATGATAACAGGAGCTTTTAATTTGGCTGCTGTTTCCAGAACACCATTGATAGTGCTGGAGCCGATTACGTTTACTGCCGGTAGAGCGAAACCTTTTTCTTTGGCATAGTTAAAGATTTCCTGTACCTGATCTCCGGTTGCTACACCCGGTTTTATGTTGTGTGCCATTTGCTTGTTAAATTAGTTAAGAGAACAAAAATAAGAATTAATCGAGTGAACAAAAAATAATTGGCTATAAAATCAGTGCGGTTTTGATTAGTTTTTCTGAAAAATTACGATAACGTTTTAGAACGGATAATTAATTCCGACATTGAATACGATGTTACTGAAGTTATATTCTCTAAACCACCTTTTTCCTGCTTCATGAGCCGGATTATAGGTTTTGAATCCAAAGTCGAAACGGGCAACAACAAACCCGAAATCATAACGAATGCCAAAACCGGAGCCAACAGCAATATCCCGTAGTGAATCCAAACCGTCAAAAATAAAATCCTCATCTTCCACATTATCTAAAACATTCCAGATGTTTCCGGCATCTACAAAAAGTGCTCCTCTGACCTTTCCGAACATTTTGAAACGAAATTCGGCATTCATCAGGATTTTCATATTGGCTTCGTTAAAATCATTTCGGGCACCACTGCTCCCGGGCCCCAGACCATAAGGCCGCCAAGCCCTGTTGTCGTTTGATCCCCCGCCAAAATAACTTCGTGAAAACGGAATGCTGTTCGAATTTCCGTAGGGAATGGCAATCCCGAAAAAGGTTCTGGTTGCAAAAACCATGTTGTTCCGCAGGTCAAAATGCTTGATATATTCAAACTCGCCTTTTACATATTGCGAAAACTCAATGTCAAAAAAGGTTTTGTTCCCATTGGGGCCTAAAGGCTGATTAGAGGCATCTGCAATGAGTGAAAGTACATTGCCCGCTGTTTCTGCCTTGATTCTGAAAACATAAAACTCATTGTCTAATAAGCTTGTTTTGGTGGTTTTAGAAAAACTGTAGCTCGAAGCAATAATGAGGTTGTTTTCGGTCAATCTGTTTTTTCGCTCATTGATGCTTCTGATGCTTCTGAAGTCTGAATCTGTCGGAAAAATAACAGGGTCATTTCCCAGAACATCATTTAAAAAATTATTCGTTCCGAAAGGAACGGTCAGATCTCCGTTTTCGTTTAAATAGGAAGAGTCAACGGGATAATTTTCGGCAATATTGTTCAGGGCTCCGTATGAAGAACGATATACGTTGAAATAATTGTTTCCGTTGATGTTTTTAATGTATTGAATGTTGAATAAATCAAACCGCACGGAGTTGTATCGTTTTGGGGTCCAGTTGTAGGTCAGTGAACCGGTAAAATTTTCTTTGTCCAGACCAATATTTTCCTGTTTGGCAAAACCCAGGCTGATTTGAGTGGACGGAATCATTTCCTTGGGGATTATTTTTCCGGTTTTAACCGGGAAGAATACCCTTGGGAAGTTCAACCGCATATCGGCTCCGTATTCGGAGATGTTAAAAAAGGTGTTGTCCGGATTGGCTAAATCCTGTGAAGAACCTATATTTCCTCTGGCGGCTATTTCTAATGTTTCGGCTCCGTTAAAAATGTTACGGATGGAAAAAGAAGTATTTCCGGCCAGACCAAAATCCTGAATATTGGAGTGTAAGGCATCAAACGAGGCTCCGAAACTGTACTTTTTTCTGGGGCTGAGATAAATATTGGCAATTAATGAACTGGCCAGGCTATCCCTTGGATCCAGTTCGTACTGGATGGACGGATAGGTAAATACCCTGAAATTATTTAATGAACGGGAAGTCAGGTTGTTTCTGAAATCAGCGTAGGTTCCGCCTTTACTGATAAATACGGCATCGGTAATTGCTTTTGGCCTGTATTTTAACTTGTCAACACTGTAAAGGTTATAGTTGTTATACACGACGCTGTCGGCAATTTTCACGTTGTTTTTTGAAGATGGATTATCGGTGTAGATATTGACTTCACTGATTTTATAAATTTTAAAAGGGGTAGTGGTCAGTGAATCACCGTCACGATAGGAATAATCACTGATGAGCAGGTTTACGTTTGCTTTGTTTCCCGTTTTGATTGTGTCAACATCAAAATTGATATAATTCTGTTGGAAATTATATACGCCGTTGTTCCGAAAATAATTCGTAAGCCTATTTCGTTCTTCTTCAAAATTGTCTGACCGGTATTGTTCTCCTTTTTTAACAACGGATAATTTTTCCGTTCTCTGGTAAAGCGAGTCTAAAACAGGCGAACTTATTTTTCGGTTAATGCTGTCTATTATATATGGATTACCCAGTGTCACCGTATAGGAAGTAGAAGCTTTTTTAATACCGATGGTATCTGTTGCCGCAGTAGTCTTTACGTTAAAGTAACCTTCGTTAAAATAATAAGCTTTTAATTTTGCAATTGACTTTTTTGTTTTTGATTCGTCTAAAATAACGGGAGCTTCGCCGGTGTTTTCCAGAAAATTATGAATGCCCGAATACCAGAATGACTCACCCAAACGATAAACTTGTTTAGACGATAAAAACTTTGAAGTTCTTTGAAACCGGATGGAATCTTTAATGAATTTTTCCGCAAACAGCGAATCGTGATTTGGTTTTGCCCAATTATAGAAATACAGACTGAACGGCAAATTCAAAAACCGTGTGTTGGGTTTTTGTGTGATTAGTTCAGTGATGTCTTCATTTTTAACTTTCTTTCCGTCAACGATTATTTCTGATTTGGCAAGAAGATTTTTGCCGTCCGGAACTCTTTTGACGGAGTCGCAGGCATAAAAAATCAGTGCTGTTAAAATTATTAATGATATTTTTGCGGAAATCTTTTTCAATTGAATTTGAAATTTAGTTCAAAAGTACATTATTTTATGGTTAGTAAAAACCAAATTAAACGAATTACCGGATTACATCAAAAAAAGTTCAGAAGTGAGCACGGGCTTTTTATTGCCGAAGGTTTTAAGGTGATACAAGAATTATTTAATTCGCATTACAAAATTCAGGAATTTTATTCAACCGATGCCGCTTTACAGCTCGATAACGCAACCAGACCACAACTTATTTCAGAGGCGGATTTAAAAAAAATAAGTTGTTTAAAAACACCGAACCAATGTCTGGCCATTTTTAAAATAACACCGCCGAAACCTCTTCCGACGGGTGGACTGACATTGGTGTTAGATGATATTCGTGATCCCGGAAATCTGGGTACAATTATACGGTTGTGCGATTGGTTTGGCATTGAGCATTTGGTTTGTTCGGAAGAAACAGCTGATGTTTACAATCCTAAAGTAATTCAGGCTACAATGGGTTCTATCGGCAGGGTGAATGTAGTTTATACTTCTTTAGAGAATTTTTTGAATAACAATCGTCAGCCTGTTTACGGAGCTTTTATGGAAGGTGACCCGGTTTATGACTCGGTATTGCCTCAGGATGCTGTTCTGGTTATGGGAAATGAAGCCAACGGTGTGAGTGCTGCCGTTGAAGCCTTGATTCAGCATAAGGTAAGTATTCCGCGTTTTGGAAGACTGCAAAAAACGGAGAGTCTTAATGTGGCGACAGCTACAGCGATACTGTTGAGTGAATTCCGGCGGAATATTAATGGAAAGTAAAATTTATAAAAAAACCTCTGGTTTTCATTGACTCAACCGATGAAGTCCAGGGACTGTTCGGATCATTGTCACGGATTAATTCATCGTTGAGACTAAAAATACCTCTGATGGATGGCGAAAATTTGAAATATTCCAAGTAAATGTCAATCCCAAAACCAACTTCATAAAAGTTAGTCCATTTTGTCATCCGGAACCGGTTGTTTGAATTGTCATCCTGGGCGGTGGCATTACTGGACAAATTGAGTGAAGCGGATACACCACCAACAAGATATGGCCTTATGTTGCCTAACCGTTGAGCGGAAAATTTTAACAATAGCGGAAAATGGATATAGGTTGATTTTACTTCGCGTAATGCATCGAACTGGTTCTCAAAATTAGGAAAAGTCAGATTGCGTTGGGTGTAATACAGGCCCGGTTCAAAGCGGAGGTTTATATTTTGATGCAGACGCAGATCGCCCACCAATCCAACATTAAAACCGGTAGTGGTCTCTGATAAAATCTCTTCGGTAACGCGGTTTTGATCTATTTTGAAATCATAGGCATTGAATCCTAAAAAATAACCCCAGTGTACCCGCTGTTTATCAAAATTTTCAAGATGAATAATCGGATCCCTTCCAAAAACACCGTTAAACTGGGCATTAGACTGTGTACTCAATAAGAGCATTATGCTTAAAAATACTGTTCTCATTTTATTTTTTTGATGCGGAATAAATAGTGGCAACACCAAATGTTTTTGGCTTTGCCGTTACGTCTATAAACCCAACTTTTCTCAAAATATTGTTCAAGGCTTCTCCGTAAGGAAAAACAGATGCTGATTCTGATAAATAGGAGTAGGCAGAATTATCTTTCGAAAACAGTTTTCCGATCAGAGGCAGAATATATTTTGTGTAGCAATAATACCCCTGCCTGAACGGAAATTTTCTGGGGACAGAGGTTTCTAAAATGACAAAAATGCCATTTGGTTTCAGCACTCTCAGGATTTCAGCTAACCCTTTTTCCAGGGTTTCAAAGTTTCTGACGCCAAAGGCTACGGTTATGGCATCAAAACGATTGTCTTCAAAAGGAATATTTTCAGAATCTCCCAGAACCATTTCAATTCTGTCTGAAAGCTTTTTTTGTTCGATTTTTTTTCTTCCAACCTCAAGCATGCCGGCGGAAATATCTAAACCGATGATCTTTTTTGCGTTGGTTTTTGTCATCAAAATAGCCAGATCACCTGTTCCGGTGGCAATATCAAGAATGGTTTCAGGGTTTTTAGCAGAAACCATTGCTAAAACTTCTTTACGCCATTTCACATCCGTTCCAAATGAAATTACCCTGTTAAGACCGTCATAATTGCCGGAAATGGTGTCAAACATTTGGGCAACTTGTTCTTTTTTTCCTAAGGAGGAGTCTTTGTAGGGTGTTACAGATTTTGACATACTTAAATTTTAGGCAAATATAAACTATTCTGTTATCATGACAATAACCGGCAAATTTAATTTGTTTAATCTTTTTTAAAAAAAAATAAACAAAATATCACTGTTTTTGGTGATATAAAAAAAATCACCAAAAGTGGGTATTGTGTATGTGTTTGATATTGTGCAATTTTACCACATGAATCAAATGTTACATATCATGTTATCAAGAATTGTAAAAGCTGAACTAAAGTGGATACTATTGGCACTGGTTATCACCTTTTTTCTTGTTAGCAGTATCGACAGTGTTACCTTAATCAGTAACACTGAAGTTGGGGTGCCGCAAACGTTCTTAGGGTTAAATTTGTTTTTGGAAATTTTAGTTTTTTTCGCCTTTAGTACCTTTGTGGTATTTGGTATTAAAGGCTTCTTTGAGATGTATTCTCAAAGGTTTGCCAATGTCGTAATCTTCATCTCTGGAGTATTTTTGGCAGTGGTAATTTTTATATTAAGTTATCAGATACTGATGCTTGAATAGGCTGGCTGATTCAAACATGAAACATTGATTCTAAACATCCCGGAAGGGATGTTTTTTATTTACGGATATAGGTTTGATAAGTAAAGTCAACCAGGTGTTTCTCATCTTTCGGATGATATTCTTCATCTACAAGCAGCCATTGAGCTGGATTGATATCCGGAAAAAAAGTATCGGCATCAAATGAGTCGTGAACCCGGGTAAGTTCAATTACATCGGTATAATCTAATGCTTGTTTATAGATTTCACCACCACCGATGATAAATGCGTCATCATCTTCCGGAATAAATTCAAGTGCTTTTTCAATACTGTCTACAACAATACAATGCTGGGGCTGATAATCTTTTTGTCGGGTAATAATAATGTGCGTTCGGTTGGGAAGAAGTTTTGGAAAGCTTTCAAATGTTTTTCTTCCCATTATAATGTGATGGCCGGATGTGAGTTCTTTAAAACGTTTGAAGTCATCCGGTAAATGCCAAACCAAATCATTGTTTTTGCCTAAAGCATTGTTTTCTGCTGCCGCAGCAATCATGATGGTCATGTCTAAATCTCTTTTTTTGAATTGGTTTCGTTTTCTATTTTCTGTTCCAGCTGTTTGATGCGTTGTTCTTGTTTAGCCATCAAACGGTCAATCTGCTCTCTTTCCCATTCTTTGTTCATGAACCGGTCGGTGATATAAACTTTAATAAAGTGCAGAATAAACAAAAAGAACCAAAGGGTTACAGCCCATAAATACCACCCTTCAAAAGGTTGTATGTCGAAAAGCTTTTCGATTAACAGGAAAAAAAGACTGCCGATTAAAAACAAAACAAAATGGTAGTACAGTCTTTTTTTCTGTTTAATTCTTCGTCGGGCATATTCGTATTTTTCGTGTTGCTCCGTATTCATATCCATTAAGTTTGCTATTTTTGGTTCTGAAAGGTATTATTTTTTTGAAAAATAAAAAAATGAATTTACATATAATGGAATACGAAACCGTTTTCCCGTTTTGATAATTGCAAATGAAGGTGTTATAAACTGTTAATTTGGTTTTTTTTATTTGTTCTTATTGCTAATTTAGTAAAAATAATGCTAACTCTTTGATTTTCATTATCCTATTCGTTTCTTTGTGCCATAATTCTAAAAGTTAGATAGTTATGGCAATTAAAAAACAATTCATAAAAACTAAACCGGTTTGCAAAGTTACTTTTTCCATTGAAGCAAAAGAAGCTGTTTCTGCGGCTGTAGTGGGTGATTTCAATAACTGGAATCCAAAAGAAGGAGAGTTAAGCAAGTTAAAAAACGGAACTTTTAAAGCTACGTTTGAACTGCCAGCATCCAATACTTATGAGTTCCGTTATTTAGTAGATGGAGAATTTATTAATGAAACGGAAGCGGATGCGTATAAATGGAATGATTTTGCAGCAGCAGAGAATAGTGTTGTTGTGGTTTAAATTTTACTTTTGAAGAAAAATAATTTAATCCGTTTGATTTTATCAGGCGGATTTTTAATTTATGCTATATGTGATTGGAATTCTGAATGAAAATGCTGAAGGTATATCTTTGACTGATCCGGGAATAAATCGGGGCAATTTCCTGATAATTCTTTCCGCTTCCTTTTCCAGGATTCCGTACGGACCCTCTGTTTTCTTTACATTGACAAAACCCTCTTTGTCAATATAAAAATCACATTCAACTGTGCCTTCAAGACCATTATCAATTGCCTCATCAGGATAGATGAGGTTCTTTATAATGTGTTTGCTGATAAAAGTATTGATGCATCTGTCATAATCATTTGAGTCAGTGCACTCATAGGGCCTAGGTTTTATTCCAAATTTGAAATCAGATTTATAGCTTAGTTCTTTAAGCATTTTGTCATTGGCAATAAGCAACGTTTTGTTTTCTTTTGCATAAAAAACAAATTCATGATGTCTGACTTTCAGTTGGTTGTTGATTGAGTCGTTTTTTGGAAATGGCTCTAACTGTAAAAGAAAATTTTTAAGTTTTTCCTTAAGATCATTATCTGAAAAATCAATATCAATATCTTCTCTGATTGGATTGTTATCCTGAAATACAAAAGCAAGGGTGAGAACGGAATAACTGTTTGTAAAATTTGCGATTATATTACTTTCTGTTTCAGGTGTAATTAAGTTTAAAATTTCTCTTTCGAGAATTTCTCTTTCGCATGTATAGAATTCTTTTTCGATTTTACAATCGTCATAGAATGGAAAATATACTTGCTGACCTTTTGCCTGTTCCATCAAAGAGGAGCAAAACAGCAAGATGCACAGTAAGTATTTCATAGTAAATGTTTAGACTGCCACGGCTCCTTTGATGTGCGGATGAGGGTCATATCCTTCTAGCGTAAAATCATCAAAAGTAAAATTAAAAATATTTTTTATTTCGGGGTTTAATTTCATTTTCGGTAAGGGTTTAGGCTCACGCGAAAGCTGTAATTCCAATTGTTCGATGTGGTTATTATAAATATGTGCATCACCAAAGGTATGAATAAAATCTCCGGGTTGTAAGCCGCAAACCTGAGCAATCATCATTGTTAACAAGGCGTATGAAGCAATGTTGAATGGAACACCCAAAAAAATGTCGGCACTGCGTTGATATAATTGACAGCTTAATTTTCCATCGGCAACATAAAACTGAAAAAAGGCATGGCAGGGCGGAAGAGCCGCTTTTCCGTTGGCAACATTTTCAGCAAAGGATTTAGAAGTATCCGGTAAGACGGAAGGATTCCAGGCCGAAACCAGCATTCTTCGGCTGTTTGGATTTTTTTTTAAGGTTTCGATTAATTCCGTTATTTGGTCTATTTCCTCACTGTTCCAGTTCCGCCATTGATGACCATAAACCGGCCCCAAATCCCCTTTTTCATCAGCCCATTCATCCCAGATTTTAACACCGTTTTCTTTGAGGTAATTGATATTCGTATCTCCTTTTAAAAACCAGAGCAACTCATGTATAATTGATTTCAAATGTAACTTTTTGGTGGTCACCATCGGAAAGCCTTCACTCAAATCAAAACGCATCTGATAACCAAAAACACTGATGGTTCCGGTTCCGGTTCTATCGCCTTTTTGAGTTCCGTTTTCTAAAACGTGTTTTACGAGGTCGTGGTATTGTTGCATGTTTTTAATTCTTTAAAAATGGAAATGTATTAGGTTTATTTTGTTTTAATTTTATAATGATTAAAAGTGTTAGCTACTTTTCGTTCACCAATATATATTAATAACGGAATTGATGCAACACTTGCTGAAATTATTAAAAAACCAGGAAGAAAAAATAATAAAGTACTAACTAAAACAAAACCAAAAACAAATCCAATTGTGATGTTCTTCTGTGAAGCAACAGCGTAAATTTTATTAATATGCGTTTTTTCTTTTTTGTGACACGATTTACATGTTGTGTCGACAAAATCACCGCACTTCATTTGATATTCTCCTCTGTCGCTAACGGTAATTTTTACTTTATTTTCGTGCTTGCAATGAATACAATTAAATTGATGTGTCATAATTATCCAATAATCATTCCGGCAATTGTAGCTGATAACAAAGAAGCTATGCTTCCTCCAATCACCGCTTTTAATCCAAATTCCGAAAGTGTCTTGCGTTGTCCCGGAGCCAATGATCCGATACCTCCGATTTGAATTCCGATAGAGGCAAAGTTAGCAAAACCACACAGCATATACGTGGCCATGATAACCGATTTATCATACGTAAAGTGAATGGCATTCGCGGCATTTTTTAATTCGGCTAACTGGATGTATCCAACGAATTCTGATGCGGCTAATTTGATGCCTAACAATTGGCCCATTAACATCATGTCCTCCTGAGCCACGCCGATTAACCACATTAACGGGGCAAAAACAATTCCTAAAACGGTTTCTAATGAAAACTTAGAATAAGGAGTGTTTGCGGCAATTATTTCATTTAACCCGGACCAGTCTCCTATCCAGCCCAAGGTGTAATTAATCATGGCGATAAAAGCGATGAAAACCAACAGCATGGCCGCTACATTGGCTGCCAGCTTTAAGCCCTCGGTTGTTCCGGTGGCAATGGCATCCAGAATATTGGAACCGATTTTTTCTTTAGAAACTTCTACGTTTGTATCTATGGATTCTGTCTGCGGGAAAAGCATTTTGGAAACAACAATGGCTCCCGGTGCTGCCATTACAGAAGCCGCCAGCAGATGTTTGGCAAATTCTAAACGCAACAAGGGGTCATTCCCGCCCAAAAATCCAATATAAGCAGCCAGAACCCCTCCGGCAACTGTAGCCATCCCGCCAACCATAACCAAAAGTATTTCGCTTTTGTTCATTTTTTCCAGGTAAGCTTTGATCATCAGCGGAGCTTCGGTTTGCCCTAAAAATATATTACCGGCCACCGATAAGCTTTCTGCCCCTGAAATACCTAAAATTTTGGTTAACAACAGGGCTAAACCTTTTACTACAACCTGAATTATTCCTAAATAAAATAATAAAGAGGTTAACGCAGAAAAGAAAATAATAGTGGGTAAAACCTGAAACAGGAAGATGAATCCGAAATTGTCCACATTCATCATTCCTCCCAACAAAAATTCGCTCCCGGCTCTTGTAAAATCTAATACTTTTACAAATAATCCGCCAACAAATTCAAACAGATTTTTAATGAAATCAACTTTTAATACACCGATGGCCAAAACCAATTGGGCAAAAATACCAATTCCGACAGTTTTCCAGTTAATGGCTTTTCGGTTTGAACTGAATACATAGGCTATGATTAAAAGTGAAGCCATTCCTAAAATTCCACGCCACAAACTGGTGATGTTAAAGCCGGAACTCTTAATCAATTGAGCTTTGCTTTGTTCAGGCTTTATTTTATTTGAGGCCAAAAACGAATATGCCTTGTCTTTTGATTTTAACGTTAAAAGCGAATCTGATTTAGTAGCAATGGTAAACCGTTTGGTTGGGGCATCTGCCCCGTTTTCAAATAAAAATAAATAGTTGTCCTGAACCAAATAGTCCCCTTTTTGTGTTATACTGTCTGCGGTTATTTTGAGTTCGTAGCCACCTTCTTTTAATTCCAGATAATCCGATTTAGAAGAGCTTAATTGCCATTTTTTCTCTAACTCCTGAGCGTTAAACCCCATTGAAAAGAGCAAGGTGAGCGTAAGTAAAATTATTTTTTTATGCATTTTGTAAAAAATAGGATTATTGGACAATGTATTTTATTAAGATTCCTTTTTCGAAATTTCATCTCTTATTTTTGCTGCTTTTTCGTAGTCTTCGTTCTGAACAGCTTCATTCAAAAGTTCGTATAACTCCTGAATACTTTTAGAACTGTAAGTATCTTTGGAAGAAGAGTCTTCTAATCCAAAGGTTTCCGGGGTACTCAGGACATCATCGTTTCCTTCATTCGGATTGTCAGGTTCCATGGTGTTGCCTTTTAAATACACCCCGGCCTTGTCTAAAATATTTTTATAAGTGAATATCGGGGCATTAAAACGCAAAGCCAACGCAATGGCGTCGGAGGTTCTTGCATCAACTATTTCTTCTATTTTATCGCGTTCACAAATGATGCTGGAATAAAAAACACCATCTACTAACTTGTGAATAATAACCTGTTTTACTACAATATCAAACCGGTCAGCAAAATTTTTAAACAAATCGTGTGTAAGCGGACGCGGAGGTTTTATTTCTTTTTCTAATGCAATAGCAATCGACTGAGCTTCAAAAGCTCCGATCACAATCGGCAATTTTCGTTCTCCATCTACTTCATTCAGAATAAGTGCATACGCACCGTTTTGGGTTTGGCTGTAAGAAATTCCTTTTATGGCTAGTTTAACAAGACTCATATTATATTGTAATAATGCACTAAAAGTGAAGCGTTTATTTTTAATTAATAATAAAAAATTGGGCTATCTGAACAAAGATACAACTATCTCGATTCAGATAGCCCAATAAGGGCACAATTTATAAAAAATTATGAATTTTGAGCTTTAAATTCTTTTAATTTTTGAGTCAGTTTCGGAACAATTTCAAATGCATCTCCAACCACGCCATAATCGGCAACTTTAAAGAAAGGAGCTTCCGGATCAGAATTGATAACCACCTTTACTTTAGAAGAGTTGATTCCGGCAATGTGCTGGATAGCTCCTGAAATTCCGATGGCTATATACAGATTTGTGGCAACGGGTTTTCCGGTTTGTCCAACGTGCTCACTGTGAGGTCTCCAGCCTAAATCAGATACCGGTTTTGAACAGGCTGTTGCGGCTCCTAAAACTGCCGCTAAATCTTCTACCAATCCCCAGTTTTCAGGCCCCTTTAATCCCCGGCCGCCTGAAACAACTACTTCGGCATCGGCAATCGTGACTTTTCCGGTTACTTTTTCTACCTTTTCAACTTTTACAGCAAAATCAGCCTCATTAAGGCTGGGTGAAAAATCTTCACTGGATAGACTAGAGCTGCTTTCCACTAAGCCGTAGGAGTTTTTAGCCAAACCTACTACTTTTATGTCTGTTGAAATTTCTGTGATATTGAACGCTTTATTGGAAAAGGCATTTCTTTTTACTTGAAATGGCGAGGTGCTCAAAGGTAATCCTACTACGTTTGAAGCATAACCTGCTTCTAGTCCAACCGCTACCAGTGGTGCTAAATAAATACTGTCTGTGGTTGAAGAAAGTACAATTACTTTAGCTCCTTCTTTTTGAGCCGCTTGTTTGATTACGTCTGCATAAGCTTTAGCATTAAAAGTTGCCAATTTATCGTTGGTTACTTTCAATACTTTGTCCACACCATATTTTGATAATTCGGAAACATCGCCTGCGTTTACAGTAACGGCGGTAACGGTTGTTCCTAATGATTCTGCAACTTTTTTTGCATAAGAAGCCAATTCAAAAGCAACTTTTTTGAACTTTCCTTCTGTTGATTCTGCATATAATAATAATGACATATTTTATTGTTTAAAAGTTTAAAAATGGTTCAAAAGTTTAAAAGCAGATATAATTCAATCTACTTCCAAACTCCTTACCGCTCACTAAATAACCTTCGCTTCGTTGTGTAATAAATTTACTAATTCATCCAAGTTGTCCGCACTAACCAATTTAACGGCTGATTTTGGTGCTGGTTTTTCAAATTTAACCGCTTTGGTATTGTTGTTAGCTCCAACTGGTTCCAAAACAGTCAGGGCTTTTGTTCTTGCGGTCATAATTCCTCTCATGTTGGGAATGCGTAAATCTTTTTCTTCTACTAAGCCTTTTTGACCTCCAATAACTAAAGGTAGTGAAGCAGAAATAGTTTCTTTTCCGCCGTCGATTTCTCTGATTGCTTTGGCAGAAGAACCTTCTACTTTTAAATCAATACAAGAATTAATAAAATTACAGCCTAATAACCCGGCAATCATACCCGGAACCATTCCGCCATTATAATCCAATGACTCTTTTCCGCAAATGACTAAATCATACTGGCCCTGTTTAACCACTTCGGCTAATTGTTTGGCAACAAAAAAGCCATCGGTAGGATTGGCGTTTACACGAATGGCTTCATTGGCACCAATCGCTAAAGCTTTTCTTAAAGTAGGTTCCGTGTCAGATCCGCCCACATTTACCACGGTTACATTTGCTCCTTGTTGTTCCTGAAACCAGATGGCTCGTGTTAAACCAAACTCATCATTTGGGTTAATCACAAATTGAACGCCGTTAGTGTCAAACGCTGAGTCACCGTTCACAAAATTAATTTTGGAAGTAGTATCAGGCACGTGACTGATGCAAACTAATATTTTCATATAATAGGTTTAAATTATTTTTTCGGTTACGAAAGTACAAATATTTTTTCTAATTTTAGTATGCATGCATAATATTTTTTAGAAGCTAAATCGTTTTCGTAAAATTTTAAATTAAGATTTTAAATAATTAGAGGTTAAAAATGAAAAGAATGTAAATTTTGGAAGTAATATAAAGACAACTATTTTAAGGTAAAAATATGTAGTAAAGTGATTTTAAATTTTTATTTTTGCCTTTCGTAAAAATGATTTTTAAGATATTTTCAATATGAGAACAATTCAATTTAGAGAAGCTATTGCAGAAGCAATGAGTGAAGAAATGCGTCGTGACGAAAGCGTTTATTTAATGGGTGAAGAGGTAGCGGAATATAACGGAGCATACAAGGCATCAAAAGGAATGTTGGATGAGTTTGGCTCTAAGAGAGTTATTGATACCCCGATTGCTGAGCTTGGATTTGCCGGAATTGCAGTAGGTTCAGCCATGAACGGTTGTCGTCCGATTGTAGAATTCATGACATTTAACTTCTCTTTGGTTGGAATTGATCAGATTATTAACAATGCGGCCAAAATGCGTCAAATGTCGGCAGGCCAGTTTCCGATGCCGATGGTCTTCAGAGGACCCACGGCTTCTGCAGGACAATTAGCGGCTACGCATTCACAGGCTTTTGAGAATTGGTTTGCCAATACGCCGGGATTAAAAGTTGTGGTGCCGTCAAATCCGTATGATGCAAAAGGATTGCTGAAATCGGCTATCCGTGATAATGATCCTGTTATTTTTATGGAATCAGAACAAATGTATGGTGATAAAATGGAAGTTCCGGAAGGAGAATATACTATTCCGCTTGGTGTGGCAGATATTAAAAGAGAAGGATCTGATGTAACCATTGTTTCATTCGGAAAAATTATCAAAGAAGCATTTATTGCGGCTGACGAATTAGCCAAAGAAGGAATTTCCTGTGAAATCATCGATTTAAGAACTGTTCGTCCGATGGATTACGAGGCAATTCTTAATTCGGTAAAAAAGACAAATCGTTTAGTGGTTTTAGAAGAGGCCTGGCCATTTGCCAGTGTTGCTTCGGAGATTACCTATATGGTTCAGGAAAGAGTTTTTGATTATTTAGATGCACCGGTACAAAGAATCACAACGGCAGATACGCCTGCTCCTTATTCTCCGAGTTTGCTGAAAGAATGGTTGCCCAATTCAAATGATGTTATCAAAGCGGTAAAAAAGGTTTTGTATAAATAATCAAAATAAAAACTATATTTGAAACTTCATCAACCTGTTATTTGATGAAGTTTTTTTTTACAATTATGCTATGAAAATTAAAAGCCTTTATTTTTTATTTTTGTTTTTTTCAGTTTCAATAATTGCCCAGACCAAAGTGAGCGGAATTGTTGTGGATGAAAAGAATGAACCGATACCCTTTGCCAATGTCTATTTTAAGAATTCTACAGAAGGTGTTATTACAAACGAAAACGGCCGGTTTTATCTGGAGTCCCAAAAAAGTTACGGCGTTTTAGTGGTTTCGTTTATCGGTTATACTGCTCAGGATATTAAATTAGAAAGAGCAGTCAACTATAATATGAAGGTTACTTTATCGGAAGGAGAAACCCTTCGTGAAGTGGTTTTGGTTTCAGGCAAATTATCTAAAAAAAATAATCCTGCCATTGACATACTCAGAAAAATATGGGAGAGGAAACGTAAAAACGGTTTGCGGCAATTCAATCAATACCAATATGATAAATATGAGAAAGTTGAATTTGATCTTAACACCATAGACAGTGCTACCATGAAAAGCCGTCTTTTTAGAGGGATGGAATTTGTTTTTGAACAAATGGATACCTCTAAAATTACAGGAAAAACCTATCTTCCCATATTTATAAACGAATCGCTTTCTGAAGT
Organism: Bacteroidota bacterium; assembly: GCA_023434025.1. Classification (GTDB taxonomy): domain Bacteria; phylum Bacteroidota; class Bacteroidia; order Flavobacteriales; family Flavobacteriaceae; genus Flavobacterium. The sequence goes on along the minus strand of JAEYTL010000056.1, from coordinate 76,141 downwards.
TTACGGTGATAATATCTCCAAAAGAGAAAAGGAAATCCTTAAAGCCAACAAAAATTCAGGTTTTAGCTCCAATCAGCAAATTATAGCTTTTATCAAAGACCTGTATGCGGATTATGATATTTATAATAATTACCTGAAATTTTTTGACAAAGATTTTGTGAGCCCGCTCTCCAGAACAGGTATCGATGTTTACAATTATGCTTTGACGGATAGTATGTATATTGACAATAAATGGTGCTATAACATTATCTATTATCCGCGTAGAAAAGGTGAGTTGACTTTTAAAGGAGATTTTTGGGTGAATGATACCACTTTTGCCATCAAGAACATAAACATGGCCGTTACCAAGAGTGCCAATATCAACTGGGTAAAAGAAATTTATATTGAACAGGAATTTGAGGTGGTTAATGATTCGGTTTTTCTGCTGAAAAGAGACCACATGATGTCTGATTTTGCCTTCAACAAAAAGGAAGAGTCACAAGGAGTTTACGGAAAGAGAACAACCTTGTATAAAAATCATAAGTTCAACCAGGAAAAACCCAAAGAATTCTATAAGCAGGAAGTCAATTTTATTGATAACGAGGTGTATAGCCGGTCAGATGAATACTGGCAGGAAAATCGGTTCGAAAATTTAAGCAAGGATGAATTAGGCGTCTATAAAATGCTTGATACCCTGAAAACAGTGAAAAAATTCAAGCAGATGTATGATTTGGTCGCTATTTTGGGAAGCGGCTATATTCAGAAGGGAAATTTTGATATCGGTCCCATTTTTTCAACCTTTGGCTATAACGAAGTAGAAGGTTTTCGTTTAAGAGCGGGAGGAAGAACCTATTTTGGTCAGAACGACCCCTGGCGTTTACAGTTTTATACGGCTTATGGTTTTGATGATAACCAATTCAAATACGGTGTTTCCGGAAAAATCCTTTTGAACAAGCGGAACAGATTAATACTAGAAGGAGGGAACAGACGGGATATTGAACAAATTGGAGCCAGTTTAACGACCACAAACAATGTACTCGGTAGAAGTTTTGCTTCTAACGGATTGTTTATGTCAGGTGCCAATGATAACCTGACCAGTATTAATCTGAGTATGGTTTCATTAAATATTGAACCGGTAAAAAACCTGACTTTTGAAACCGGATTTTCTTATCGGACACTCAAACCGGCTTGGGAAAAGTTTAGTTTGGATTACTTTTCACCCGATTCGCCAACCGGAATTGCAAGCGAAGTCGCTCAATCTGAAGTGTCCTTTTCTCTTGATTATACGCCCAGGAGAAAAACCATTGGTTATGGAGTAGAAAGAAGTATTGTAGATAGTCCTTTTACAAGAATTTTTGTCAATTACAGCCAAGGCTTAAAAGGGGTTTTTGACAGTGATTTTGATTATCAGAAAGTACAGCTATACATCAAACAGCCTATTTTAGTGGGTGGTTTTGGAAGACTAAATGTAATTACGGAAGCGGGTAAAACTTTTGGAGAGGTTCCGCTTGGTTTAATGAATGTTGTGCCGGGTAACCAGTCGTATTTCATAATAGAGAATACGTTTAACAACCTGAATTTTTATGAATTTGTCACCGATCAGTATGCTACATTACAATTAGAGCATCATTTTTTAGGACGTATATTGTCAAGAATTCCTGGTTTGAGACAGATGAATCTGCGGGAAATCGTTGGCGTAAAGGCGGTGGTAGGATCCGTTTCTGAAGCAAACAGAGCACTAAATGCCTCAACGTTAACGTATTTGGCTCCTGAAAAACCATATTGGGAATACAGTGTCGGAATAGGAAATATCTTTAAAGTATTCCGTATCGATTGTTCCTGGAGGGGAAATTACCGCAACCTTCCTGACGCAAACAAGTTTGCCGTTAAAGGTTCTTTCGGTTTTTATTTCTGATATGCTATTTTTTTACCTGTTTTTTTTTACTTATTGTAATTTGAGCTTAAGTGAATTGGGAATTTGATAAAAATTAAATTCAATTCCCGGTTCTGCATTATTGCTCGTAAATTTGCAGTCCTTAAAAAATGAATAAATTATGAGTGCAGCAAAACAAAAATCTTTTGATGTGTTGATTGAAATACCAAAAGGAAGTCGAAATAAATATGAATACGATTTTGAGTTAAAAAAGATACGTTATGACAGAATGATTTTCTCTTCGATGATGTATCCGGCTGATTATGGATTTATACCGGAAACACTTGCTTTGGATGGAGACCCGTTGGATGTGCTGGTTTTGGTTACCGAGCCTACATTTCCGGGCTGTGTGATGGAAGTAAAGCCAATTGGCGTTTTTCACATGGCCGATGAAAAAGGACCGGACGAAAAAATTATTTGTGTTCCTGTTTCTGACCCGATTTGGAATAAGTTAAATGACTTGTCTGATGTAAATCCGCATTTGTTAAAAGAAATCGAACACTTTTTCCAGGTATATAAAGATTTAGAACAGAAAAAAGTAGATGTAGAAGGCTGGGGAGATGTTAATGAAGCCAAAGAAATCATAGAAAAATGTGTAGATCGATTTGCCAATTTAGAAAGTAAACCGGAGGGATTGTTTAGTATTCGTTAAAGAATTTACCGTTTTGTTAAAAAAAGCAACATTCAATTTGGGAATGTTGCTTTTTTTTATTCCTATTTTGTTATTTTTGCAATCGTTAAAAAAATTATAAAATACATTTTTATGGATTCAATTATGATTTATGTGCCATTAATCATGGCATTTTTGGGCTTAGCATTTATGTGGGTCAAAAGAGCTTGGGTGTTAAAGCAAGATGCCGGAGATGGTAAAATGAAAGAGATTTCAGATTATATCTACGAAGGGGCATTGGCTTTTCTTAAAGCAGAATACAGATTATTAGCCATTTTTGTAGTAGGAGCCAGTGTTGCTTTAGCTGCTATTTCATTTATTGTTCCAACAACCGATATTTTGATTGTGGTGGCCTTTATTTTTGGAGCGATTTTTTCGGCCTTTGCCGGAAACATCGGAATGAAAATTGCAACGAAAACAAATGTCAGAACAACACAAGCTGCCAGAACAAGTTTGCCGCAGGCATTAAAAGTTTCTTTTGGCGGAGGAACCGTGATGGGATTAGGTGTTGCCGGTTTGGCCGTATTAGGTCTTACGGCTTTCTTTATATTTTTCTACCATTATTTTATGGGCGGAACATGGACTTCTACAGATCAAATGACTATTGTGCTCGAAACGCTTGCGGGTTTTTCTTTGGGGGCAGAATCCATTGCTTTATTTGCCCGTGTAGGGGGAGGGATTTACACTAAAGCCGCAGATGTTGGTGCCGACTTGGTAGGGAAAGTAGAAGCCGGAATTCCGGAAGATGATCCGCGTAATCCTGCTACAATCGCTGATAACGTAGGAGACAACGTAGGTGACGTTGCCGGAATGGGGGCCGATTTGTTTGGTTCGTATGTGGCTACTGTTTTAGCAGCCATGGTGCTGGGTAACTATGTTATCAAAGATATGGGAGGTGCTATTGACGATGCTTTTGGCGGAATCGGTCCAATTTTATTGCCAATGGCCATTGCCGGTTTCGGAATCTTATTTTCCATCATCGGAACCATGTTGGTGAAAATTAAAGATAATAATGCCAAAGAAAAACAAGTACAGGGAGCCTTAAATGTTGGAAACTGGGTTTCTATTGTCTTAACCTTGATTTCGTGTTTCTTCTTGGTAAAGTATATGTTGCCGGAAACTATGAACATGGAATTTTTTGGTGAAGGACTAAAAGAAATTTCTTCTATGCGTGTATTCTATGCTACCATTGTTGGTTTGGCAGTAGGCGGAATTATTTCATCTGTAACAGAATATTACACAGGATTAGGTACAAAACCGGTTTTAGCAATTGTACAAAAATCGTCAACTGGTGCCGGAACGAACGTAATAGCCGGTTTAGCAACAGGTATGATTTCTACTTTTCCAACCGTATTGTTGTTTGCGGGTGCCATTTGGGCTTCCTATGCTTTTGCCGGTTTCTATGGTGTAGCTTTAGCCGCTTCGGCAATGATGGCTACAACGGCTATGCAATTAGCTATTGATGCATTCGGGCCTATTTCTGATAATGCAGGTGGGATTGCAGAAATGAGTGAGTTGCCTAAAGAGGTACGTACACGTACCGATATTTTAGACTCTGTAGGAAACACAACGGCGGCTACCGGAAAAGGTTTTGCTATCGCTTCTGCAGCATTAACTTCGCTGGCTTTATTTGCAGCTTATGTGACTTTTACCGGAATTGACGGAATCAATATTTTCAAAGCTCCTGTATTAGCTATGTTATTTGTGGGGGGTATGATTCCAGTGGTTTTCTCCGCTTTAGCGATGAACTCGGTCGGAAAAGCAGCGATGGACATGGTGTATGAAGTACGTCGTCAGTTTAAAGAAATTCCCGGAATCATGGAAGGTAAAAACAAACCGGAATATGGCAAATGTGTTGAAATTTCTACCAAAGCCGCTTTACGCGAAATGATGTTGCCCGGAATTTTGACTATCGGTTTCCCTATTCTTATTGCAGTTCTTCCGATGTTTTTAGGATATGATAACAAATTGATTGCAGAAATGTTAGGTGGGTATATGGCCGGAGTTACGGTGTCGGGTGTGCTTTGGGCTGTATTTCAGAACAATGCCGGAGGTGCCTGGGATAATGCAAAAAAATCGTTTGAAGCCGGTGTCATGATTAATGACGAAATGACCTATAAAGGTTCTGATGCTCACAAAGCAGCCGTAACCGGAGATACAGTAGGAGATCCTTTTAAAGATACTTCAGGCCCATCGATGAACATATTAATTAAATTAACTTGTTTGATCGGTTTAGTGATTGCTCCGATTTTAGGAGGTCATGAGGCCGTGACAGTAACAGAGGAAGTAGAAGTTATTGAAGTTGTTGAAGCCGTTGCGAAAACTGAAAATAAAGAGATTTCGATTGATAAATCAAAAGCTGCTGATGGAAAAGTAACCGCAACCGTTACGATTAACACAACAGTAGATGGTGATACAAAAACAGCCACCGAAACGTTTGAAGGAACAGAAGAAGAAGTTGCTGCAAAAATTGAAGCGTTTAAAAAACAATAGTTTCCTGCTCTGTTTTTTATCATAAAAAATGCCTTGCCCATGCAGGGCATTTTTATTTTTAGTAAATTTATCAGAATTAAAATTTTCGTATGACAAGACTTTCTTTTTTACTTGTATTCCTGATTTCGTTTTTAGGATATGGTCAAAATTTTATCCCGCAACCTAAAGAAATTAAGTTTACGGAAGAGTATTTTGAGCTGAATTCAAAAACCGTTATTCTTGCTTCTGACATAAATGCATTTGAAGCATTGTTTTTAAAAGAAAGCATCAGGTGGATTACAGGGCTGAACTTAAAAATTTCTTCCAAATATACATCGTCAAATTGTATTCAGTTGGCGGTTCGGCTTCCGGACACCACATTGTTTGATAAAGAGCAATATGATCTTTCCATTTCAGAAAATAAAATACAAATAGCCTCTTTTTCCAATCAGGGATTGTTCTATGGAATACAAACGCTTCTGCAAACTTTTCCGCATCAAAAGTCAAAACAAGTCAGAGTGCAGGGTTTAACCATCCGTGATACTCCAACGTTCAGATGGAGGGGGATGCACCTGGATGTTTCCCGGCATTTTTTTGATGTTGCTTTTATAAAAAAATATATCGATTATTTAGCGATGTATAAAATGAATTCGTTTCACTGGCATCTGACCGATGATCAGGGATGGCGGATCGAGATTAAAAAATATCCCAAACTGACTGAAATAGGGGGATGGAGAAACGGTTCTATGGTTGGGCATTACCGTGACCAGACGTTTGACAACAAACGCTATGGAGGCTTTTACACACAAGAAGAGATAAAAGAAGTTGTTGCTTACGCAAAGGAGCGTCATATTACAATTGTACCTGAAATCGAGATGCCTGGGCATGCTCTGGCTGCTCTGGCCGCGTATCCTGAATATTCCTGTACGGGAGGGCCGTTTGAAGTAGGGAAAATTTGGGGTGTTTTGGATGATGTTTTTTGTCCCAAAGACGAAACATTCACCTTTTTAGAAAATATTTTAACCGAGGTCATAGAATTATTTCCGTCTGCCTATATTCATATTGGTGGCGATGAATGTCCGAAAACACGCTGGAAAAGTTGTTCGCATTGTCAAAAAAGAATAAAAGATGAAAACCTGAAAGACGAACACGAATTGCAGAGTTATTTTATTCAAAGAATTGAAAAGTTTGTCAACAGTAAAGGTAGAAAAATCATCGGGTGGGATGAGATTTTAGAAGGAGGCTTAGCCCCTAATGCCGCAGTGATGAGCTGGAGGGGAACCGAAGGTGGTATTGCCGCCGCAAAGGAAAAGCATTTTGCAGTCATGTCACCGGGCTCCCATTGCTATTTTGATCATTATCAGGGTGAGCCTGCCAATGAACCGCTGGCTTTTGGAGGCTACACCACGCTGGAAAAGGTATATAGCTATAATCCCATTCCGTCAGAATTAAATGCGGATGAGTCTCCATATATTTTAGGGGCTCAGGCGAATTTATGGACAGAATATATTGAAACGCCCGGCCATGTTGAATACATGCTTTTTCCCAGAATTACGGCTATTGCAGAGGTGGTTTGGGGCACTTCTGAACCGGAAAAATATAAAAACTTTGAAGACCGTGTAGTGCATCACATGCTTTTTTGGAAGCAAAAAAATATTAATTACAGCAAAGCTATTTATGAAATAGTTTCCGATGTTATGGTAAAGAATAATGTTGTTTATTATGCATTGAAAGGAAGAAATGAAACCGGAATACGATATACTATGGATGGTTCAGAACCTAATTGGCAATCAGACAGCTATATTACACCAATAAAAATCGAAAAAAGCGGTACCATTAAATCCGGCTATTTTGAAAATGAGCAAGCTAAAAGTGCTACTGTCACGCAGGATTTTTTGATCAGCAAAACATCAGGAAAAACAATTATTTTGACCAGTGAACCCAGTAAAACCTATGGCAAAGGCGGAGCTTCTGCTCTGGTTGATGGTGTAAGAGGTGATTTATTGCGTTTTGGTAAAAACTGGCTTGGATTCTCTGGTAAAGATGTAGAAGCCATTATTGATTTTGATGGACCAATAACCTTTGAAAAAATCAGTTTGAATACGTTTAATGGCGAAACCAGTTGGATTTATTTACCGGTTGAAATTCAGTTTCATGTTTCCCATGACGGAAAATCTTTTGAGCTTTTGCACACGGTCTCCAAAGAGAAAATCAACAAAAAAAATGGAGTTATTGAAGAAATTTTACCCAAAACAACGGCAAAATATTTGAAAGTATTAGCCAAAAATTATGGTATTATTCCGGACGGAAAACCGGGGGCAGGAAATTCATCTTGGTTATTCATAGACGAAATCAGCGTAGAGTAAGATGGCAAACAGACGAAATTTTTTAAAAACGACTGCTTTGGCAACGGCAGGAGTGGCATTACAATCGTTCCGGTCCGAAACGGAAGCAGCAGCAATCAATTCAGGAAAAACCAATAAACCCGTTGTGCTTTCCACTTGGAATTTCGGGTTACAGGCCAATGAAGCGGCATGGGAAATACTGAAAAAGAACGGACGTGCTTTGGATGCTGTGGAAACTGGTGTTAAACTAACCGAAGCAGATCCGGCTGAAAGAAGTGTAGGCTACGGAGGACGTCCTGATCGGGACGGTCGGGTCACTTTAGATGCCTGCATTATGGACGAATTTTCGAACATCGGTTCGGTAGCTTGTTTGGAGCACATCAAACATCCTGTTTCGGTGGCCCGTGCAGTAATGGAAAAAACACCCCATGTGATGTTAACCGGCGAAGGAGCATTGCAGTTTGCCCTGTCACAAGGATTTCAAAAAGAAAATTTACTTATTAAAATATCCGAAAATGAATGGAAAGAATGGCTCAAAACCAGTCAGTACCAACCTAAGGTAAACATTGAAAATCACGATACAATTGGTATGATTGCGTTGGATGCACGGGGCAATTTATCCGGTGCCTGCACCACCAGTGGTATGGCCTACAAAATGCATGGTCGGATTGGTGATTCGCCTATTATTGGAGCCGGTCTGTATGTGGATAACGAAGTTGGAGCTGCTACCGCAACCGGTCATGGTGAAGAAGTTATCCGGATTACGGGTTGTCATTTGGTTGTAGAATTGATGCGTCAGGGAAAATCACCTCAAAAAGCCTGCGAAGAAGCGGTGAGGCGTGTTGTGAAACTTACTGAGAAAAGAGGCAAAGATCTGAAAGATATTCAGGTAGGTTTCATCGCATTGAATAAAAAAGGAGAATATGGCTCGTATTGTGTGCAGGGCGGTTTTAATTATGCTGTTCATGATGAAAAGGGAAACCGATTAATTGATGCGAATTACTTTTTGAAATAATGAAAAAACTGGAAATTGCTTGTTTTAATCTGGAATCAGCTTTAATTGCTCAAAAAGCTGGAGCGGATAGAATTGAATTGTGTGCCGGCATATCTGTAGGTGGCACAACTCCAACAGCAGAAATAATAGAACAAGCCCGTAAACATCTGGTCATTGATTTATATGTGATGATCAGACCAAGAGGGGGGAATTTCGTTTATTCGGAAACAGAATTCAGGCAAATGAAATCGGACATCTTAACGGTTAAAAAGTTAGGGATTAACGGATTTGTTTTCGGCATTTTGAAGGAAAACAATACCGTTAATTTGGAACAAAATTTAGAATTAATTGAATTGGCAAAACCTTTTTCCTGCACATTTCACCGGGCTTTTGATGGTATTTCAGATTATGAGCAAGCGTTAGAAGATGTTGTTTCCTGCGGATTTTCAACGATTCTAACCTCCGGCACTTTTTCCAATGTGATGCAAGGTAAAGAAATTTTGAAAAAATTAATTGTTCAGGCAGATCATCGTATCAAAATCATGCCGGGTGGCGGATTGCGTTCGACCAATATCGCTGCGTTAGATGAAATGGTGCATGCTGACTGGTATCATTCTTCTGCGATTACCGATGGGAGTGAAATAGCCAACCCTGATGAAATTATCCAACTCAAGAAAAAGCTTCAGTGATAAATGAGCTCTGATCAAAGTCACGTGCTTTAAAAATCATTGGCAGAAGTAATTCCAGACAGCATGACAAGTTTTGATTAAAAATATTTTATGAGCTTTTTAAGCATTATTCAATTCATTTTTAAACTTAATATGGTTAAAAAAATAACATTATTTTTTATTTTCATTTGTTGTTTTGTTTCGGCACAAACCTCCTATCGCAATTTGTCGGCAGAGAATTGGACATTTAACAGGCAAAATGAAGTAAAAAAATATAAGGCAGTTGTTCCCGGAACCGTTCACACTGATTTGTTCCAAAATCAATTGATTCCTGATCCGTTTTTCGGAGCCAATGAAAAGCAATTGCAATGGATAGAAAATGAAAACTGGGAGTATGAAACACAATTCTCCCTTTCTGAATCGGAGTTAAAAAACCAGAATATCGATTTGGAGTTTGATGGCCTGGATACGTATGCAACGGTTTTTTTGAACGGGAAAAAAGTTTTAGAAGCGGATAATATGTTTCGGAAATGGACAGTTTCCGCAAAGTCACATCTGAAGAAAGGGACGAATCATTTAAAAATAATATTTCATTCGGCTGTTCAAAAAGGAAAAGATGAAGCGGCAAAATTGCCTTACACGTTGCCTGAAAAAGAACGTGTTTTTGTCCGGAAAGCCCAATACCAATTCGGATGGGATTGGGGACCACGGTTCGTAACCGCCGGAATATGGAAAAAAATACAATTTAGATTCTGGAATTCAGCAAAAATCCGAAACATTAAATATGAGCAGATTGCTTTAACGGAAGACATGGCAATGCTGATGTTTACAGTTGATATTGATGTCAGAAAAGCAAATCGTTATGCAATATCCGTTGAGAGCAGGAAAAAAGGAAACTATGCTTCGTCTTCAAAATCATTGTGGCTGGAAAAAGGGATGAATACTGTAGAAATTCAATACCAGATAGCCAATCCCGAGCTTTGGTGGTCAAATGGCCTGGGAGCACAAAATCTTTATGATTTTAATGTTAAGCTCATAAAGCAAAAAGGGCTTACGGCAGTTGATTCAAGAAAAATAACTCTCGGACTCAGGACTATTGAACTTGTTCAGGAAGAGGATGATTTGACTTCCGAAAGCGACTCATCCGGCACTGGTTTTTACTTTAAACTGAACGGGAAACCCGTTTTTATGAAAGGAGCAAATGTTGTTCCGCCGGATAGTTTTTTACCTAGGGTTTCCCCTGCAACGTATGTTTCGTTAGTTGAAAATGCTAAAAAAGCCAACATGAACATGCTCCGCGTTTGGGGAGGCGGTGTTTATCCGGACGATGCCTTTTATGAAGCGTGTGATGCCAACGGAATTTTGGTTTGGCAAGACTTTATGTTTGCTTGTTCCATGTATCCCGGCGATGAAAAATTTGTACAAAATGTAAAACAAGAAGTAATTGATAATGTCAGCCGGCTGCAAAATCATCCGAGTATAGCCCTTTGGTGTGGGAATAACGAGAACGACGAAGGCTGGCACAATTGGGGTTGGCAAAAACAATTTAATTACACTAAAGCTGATTCCGCCCGAATCTGGAGCGATTACCAAAAAGTGTTTCATAAAATGATTCCACAGACTTTGGATAGTTTATTGACGAAAGAAAAGAATATCTATTGGTCATCTTCGCCATCGATTGGTTGGGGGAGAAAGGAAAGCTTGCAGCAAGGCGATGTACATTATTGGGGTGTTTGGTGGGGAAAAGAACCGTTTGAGATCTATAAAATAAAAGTGGGTAGGTTTATGAGTGAATATGGTTTTCAGGGAATGCCAAGTTTGGAAACCTTACAAAAAGTTATACCTGAGGACGAGTTGAATTTTACTTCAGAAGCGTTTAAAAACCATCAAAAGCATCCAACCGGTTACGAAACCATTAACGAATACATGGCACGTGATTATCCGGTGCCAAAAGATGTTGAGAATTATCTTTACGTTTCGCAATTGTTGCAGGCCCGTGGGATGAAAACTGCCATCGAAGCTCACCGAAGAGCTAAACCGTATTGTATGGGAACGCTATACTGGCAGTTAAACGATTGTTGGCCGGTTACATCCTGGAGCTCGCTGGATTACTTCGGAAATTGGAAAGCATTTCATTACCAGGCCAAACGAAGCTATGAAGATTTATTACTTTCGGTTGAACAAGAAAATGAAAAATACCGGGTATTTTTGGTTAATGATACTTTTGAGAGTCATTCAGGAGAATTAGCGTTGAGCTTACTGTCGTTCGATGGAAAATTACTGTGGAAAGCTACAAAAGAAATCAGTGTCGGAGAAAATGCAAGCACTATCATTTATGAAATTCCGAAAGCCGATTTTGAAAAATTTGATTTGAAAAAAGCGGTTTTAAAAGTGCAGTGGAATGATGTGAAATCAAATTATTTCTTTGCTAAACCAAAAGAATTACAGCTTCAAAAACCCAGCATTCAAATCAGGGAAACAGAGGCGTTAACGATTGAAGTCTCTACGGATGTTTTGGCAAAAGATGTTTTTCTTTCCTCAGAAAACGAGGCTTTTTTCGAAGATAATTATTTCGATTTATTACCGAATGAAAAACGAATCATCAAACTCTCAAAAGCGGCAAAACATATAAAAGTAAAATCATTATTTGATATAAAATAAAAAGCCTCACATAAGGCGAGGCAAAATGTTTTTTACGGAAGGTTAAAAAAGACCGTTAATTTCAGCATCAATCCGATTAATGATCATTCCCAAATCTTCCGGATTATCCACAAAATTGATGTTATCAACGTCGATTATCAGTAATTTTCCTTTGTCATAGCCTTGAATCCAGGCTTCATAACGTTCGTTCAACCGACTTAAATAGTCAATTGAAATGGTGTTTTCATATTCACGACCTCTTTTATGGATCTGACTGACCAGGTTGGGTATCGAACTTCTCAGATAAATTAATAAATCAGGTGCCTGGACCATACTTTCCATCAACTCAAATAAAGATTTGTAATTGTTAAAATCCCTGTTGGTCATCAAGCCCATCGCATGAAGATTAGGAGCAAAAATATGCGAATCTTCATAAATGGTGCGATCCTGAATAATCTTTTTACCACTTTCGCGAATTTGTAAAATTTGTCTGAACCGGCTATTTAAAAAGTAAATCTGCAAATTAAATGACCAGCGTTCCATTTGATGATAGAAATCGTCTAAATACGGGTTGTCTACAACATCTTCAAAATGAGGTTCCCATTTAAAATGTTTGGCTAATAATCGTGTTAAGGTGGTTTTTCCGGCTCCAATGTTGCCTGCTACTGCTATGTGCATTATGGTAAACTGATTTGATACGTACTAATTTCGCTGTTGGTAAAAATAATCAAAAATTGGTCTTTAATCCGAAATTTTTCAACGATTTTTTTGTCTATTTGAATGAGTGAACTTTTTTTGTCTTTAAAATAATAGCCGTACAATTGATTATCACTTTGATAGATTGCCAGGTCGTTTGAAATGAGTTGTACCGAATCAAAAGACGGAATTTTGCCCAGTGTTGAAATTTTTCCGAAAACATCGCAAAAGAAAACCGTTTGATCTGAATCAATCCAGTAAAACCGGTTGTAATCGGTTTGATAGAACCGGATCGGGTTCTGAAAAGGCTGTGCCAGGGGCTGAAGATTCTGTTTGGTGAAATCATACAAACCCAATTGCATTTGCAGGGAATTAAAAATCCAAAGCCGGTTCTGCGAAGCTAATCCGGCTGCTGATGCCACGATCGGGTTCTGGCTTTTAGAAAAATTAACAGATAAGGTTTCATTTAACTGATTGTCTAAAGTAATTACAGCATTGAAACCTTCGTAAAACAAAACAATTTTTAATGGATTTTGTAAATCAACCCGTGTTATTTTACCCAACGAAAGATTTTTATATTGAAATAATTCGTTGCCTTTTTGTTTATAGAAAACATTGCCTTTGATGTAGTAGTAATAGCCAAATGAATCCACTGTAACAAACTCATCTGCTACGAGCGGAAGACTTGAAAGAAGGACAGGGTTGATTACTTTTTCCTGAGAAAAACCGACACTGACAAAAAATAGCCAAAAAAGCCGTATTATTTTTTTCATAAAGGCTAAAATACAATTAAAACAACAAATCCTTAAATTGAGGTAACAGATTTTTTAACAAAAAGTTGGTAACAAAAAACCAAATTACTCGCCATATTTGTTCTGTTAATGTAAAACGTTTTTGAGATGAAAACTATTGTAGTTACCCTGCTTACTTTTTTTGCAGCAGTTGTCAGTGTGTTTGCACAGGATTTTCAGGGCATGGCCGTGTATGAGTCTAAAACCAGCACAGCAGATTTTCAATCCAGGATTTCCGGCAACAGGGATATAACGCCCGAGATGCAGAAAATGTTTGAAGAGCGGATGAAAAAAATGTTTGAAAAGACGTTTATTCTTCATTTTGACCGAAATGCTTCCATTTACAAGGAAGAAGAAAAACTGGATTCACCCGGTCAGGCAAATTCCGGGTTCAGAATGGCCAGCTCCATGATGGGCGGTGGCGGAACGCAATATAAAAATATCAAAGAAAGAACCTATATAGTGGATAAGGAATTTTTTGGTAAGGAATTCCTCGTCAAAGACTCTCTTTCCGCTTTAGACTGGAAAATGAGTGGTGAGACAAAAAAAATAGGTGATTATACATGCTACAAAGCTACTGCTGTAAAAAAAAATGATCAATCTGATTTCAGAAATTTCAGGGCTAAAAAAGAAGAAGAGAAAAAGAACGTTAAAGGAGAACCGGACAAAAAAGCGGAGGGAAAGTCAACCAATTTGCTGGAGCAAATAGATATGCCTAAAGAAATTGAAATCACGGCCTGGTACACCCCGGAGATACCGGTTAATCAAGGCCCTGAGAATTACTGGGGTTTACCGGGTCTGATTATGGAAATCAATACCGGAAAAACGGTAATTTTGTGTTCAAAGGTAGTGCTGAATCCGAAGGATAAAAAAGAGATTAAAGCCCCGACCAAAGGAAAAGCGGTTTCGCAAAAAGAATTTGATGACATCGTTATGAAAAAAATGGAAGAAATGAGTGAAATGGGTGGTCGTGGCGGTTTTCAAATGCGAATAGGCGGATAATTTCCTGACAGACAAAATGAACGGTAGTGAAGCGTTTTTATTATGTTACGTTGTCTGATTACAAAACTGCAAATTAAATTAATCGGATTTACAGCGTAAATTTATAACCCTGTCCCCGTATATTAATTATCTGAATGGAAGGATCCGATTGTAGTTTTTTGCGAAGCTTGGTTATAAAAACGTCCATGCTCCGGCCGTTAAAAAAATCATCATCTCCCCAGATTTTCTTTAAAATGGTGGAACGTTCAATGATTTCGTTCCTGTTTTCCGATAGTAGTTGTAAAAGAAGTGTCTCCCGATGTGTTAAGTTTTCGGTCTTATGCTGAAATACCAAGGTTTGTTTGGTCGCATTAAAAGCGAATAAACCAATTTTGATTTCTTCTTTTTCTTCCGTTTTGTTTAATCTCCCCAAAAGCGAATGGATTCGCACAATGAGTTCTTCCATGCTGAAGGGTTTTTTCAGATAGTCGTTGCCGCCGGATGTAAATCCTTCTACAACATCTTGTGTCTGCGATTTGGCCGTTAAAAAAATCAAGGGAATTTTTTTATCAATTTTTCTGATTTCTGAGGCAAGTGTAAACCCATCCTTTTTGGGCATCATGACATCAAGAACCAAAATATCGGGACTTTCTTTTAAAAATGTCAGAAAAGCTTCTTCTCCGTCCTTGCAATGAATGACCGTAAAATGCCGGGTTTCCAGGCTTTCCTTAACAATAAGGGCTAAGGCAGGTTCGTCCTCCGCAAGAAGTATTTTGATTTTTGTACTCATTTGGGCAAGCGTATTTGAAAAACGGTGGTTTTGTTTGACGGAATCAATGTAAGGGTTCCGCCATGCTTTTCGATTATTTTTTTAGCATAATACAAGCCGATTCCAAAGCCTTTTACATCGTGTATGTTGCCTTTCGGAATACGGTAAAATTTGTCAAATATTTTGTTTCGTTGAGATTTTTCAATGCCGCTTCCATTGTCTTCTACCATTATTTTCAGGTTGTTTTCTTCGGTCAGTAAACGCACTTGAATTTTGTTCCCGCCATATTTAACAGCATTATCAATCAGATTGGAAACAGCATTTTCAAAATGAAAATAATCAATGGGAGCAAAATAACAATCCTGATTTGTTTCAAAGGAAAGTTTTTTTCCGGACGAAATGAATTTATTCTTTTCAATCAGGGAATTAATGAGCAAAACAAGATCCGCAGATTTTTTTTGCAGCGAAAGTTTATCGGTTTCTATCGAAGCGGTTTCCAGTAATTTTTCAACCATAAGCTCCAGCTTTTTTAGCTGATGGTTGGAAATATCCAGGTAGCGATTGGTTTTTTCGGTGTCATTTGGATAGTTAAAGTTTCTGATTCCTTCAATGGCGGTAGAAACAGTTGTAATAGGGGTTTTAAATTCATGGGTAATATTGCTGATAAGATCATTTTTAATTTCGTCAACTTTTTTCTGCTGCTGGATGATCTTGAGCAGATATAATAAACAGCCGATTATGGAAAGTGAGAGTAAAAGCGATAAGATAATTTCAGTAAGACTGCGTTTTAAGATAAGGAAAGTAGGATCAGAGAACGAAAGTTTTAATTTTTGTGAATCCGGTAAGTAGGTTGATTTTGAATAGGTTTGAAGGGTTAACGGCGTTTTACTGTTTGATTGAAACGAATCAAAAAGACTATCAGCCTTAAAGTGTTCCAGACGATAGGCAACAGCAATGTTTTTTCGACCTAGTTCCCGGTCTAAAGCTTTGCCTAATTTAGTAAACTCAATGGAGTCTTTTATCAGCGAAATGACAATTTTGTTGGCCAGGCTTTTTAATTTCATAATGCTGTCACTGGCTTTTTTTCCTTTCAATATTTTAACGGAGGATATTTTTTCCGGATTAATTTTGTCAAGTTTTATTGATTCCTGCATTTCAAAATGGTTGTCCTGGCTATGATCTGAAAGTATGACAGAGCGTTTTGTTGAGCTGGAACTGATGGAAACAGTATCGATAAATATGGAGTTAACAGCAAGTTTTTTAGGCTTTGATTCTTCTTTTATCTTAATGGTTGATGTTGTGGCATGTTTCTTTTTAAAAACAGTGTCGAGTTTAATGTTTTCTAAGAATTCATCATTTGATAAGCTAACGGAGGATTCATTAAAAAAAGACAAAAAGTTTTCTTTAGAGTCTTCAACATAGTAATATTCAATACTGTTGTCTAACGCAATCTGTACTTCGTTGATCAGCCTGCTTTTGTTTTCCTTATAGTTTTTAATATTCCAAAAAATCTGTAAACCAATGGTTGCCAATATGGTTACGGATATAAACAGGATGATATAAACATATTTTTTTGAGTTCATACTTCAAAAGTAAGCACTTCTTTGTTGCAAAAAGCATCATTAACAATCGTTAACACTGGTTAACCTAAAAAATAGTTTAGAGTTATTTTATTTGTATGAAATTAAAAATTGAAAAGAAATGAAAAAATTAATCTTTATCCTGTTAACGACAATACTTTCATTGGTTGTAACCAACTTAAAAGCACAGGATTTCAGCGGTCAGGCCGTTTATTTTTCCAAAACAGTTTTAAAAGACGTTAAAATGAAAATCGATGGGGTTGAAATGTCTGGAGCTGAGCAGGAAAAACTTCAAAAGACAATGAATAAAATGAATGAAAAGACATTTTTTTTAGACTTTAATAAATTCGAGTCGGTTTATTATGAAGAACAAAAACTGGAGACACCGACGACGAAGTCCGGAATGGTGTTTTCGTCTTCAAATGATGAGAAGATATACAAAGAGGTAAAAACAAATTTAAAAATATCGGAAAAGGAGTTTTTTGGCAAAGAATTTTTAATAGTTGATTCACTGCCCGACTGGAAATGGCAGTTGGAAGGAGAAAGTAAAAAAATTGGCGATTACACTTGTTACAAAGCGGTTTCAATAAAAAAGGTAACGCCCGAACAACTGGCTGATTACGAAAAGGCTAAAAAGAAACAAGAGCAAGCTGAAACGAGTTTTTTTATGATGTCTGAGCCAAAAGACAGAATAACAACCGTTTGGTACACGCCGGAAATTCCGGTAAGTCAGGGGCCGGCTGAATTTTGGGGGTTGCCGGGGCTTATTCTTGAGGCGAATTTTAACGATACAACGATACTTTGCACAAAAGTTATCCTTAATCCAAAAGAAAGAGTAGCTGTTCATAAACCTAAAAAAGGCAGAAAAGTAACCGAAAAGGAGTATGAAAAAATTGTAGAAGATAAATTGTCTGAATACAAAGATGGGAACGGAGTGATACAGATAAAGATTGGCGGGCGTTAAAAATATTTAAAAAAAGCATAATTTAATAGATAGTTGGTTATAATAATTATAAAATTGCAAATTATTCGCACAAGAGAATTACGATACAATAATCAGTAGATCATTACTATGAAACAAATACTTTTACTTGGCCTGTTTTTACTTAGTTCATTTTCGTACGCTCAAAATATAAGATTTGAAGGTTTTGTTACCGATCCAAAATCCATTCCTCTGGAAATGGCCAATGTGATGGCAATCAATCAGGCAACCAAGGCTATGGATGCTTATGCCATCACAAACGACAAAGGGAAATTTGTTCTGGCTTTGAAAGCGAATTCAGAATATACGATAAAAGTGAGTTACATCGGCTACAAGCCTTTGGAAATGAATTTGCAGACTGCCACTGAGAATTTGTCTAAAATACTGGTAGTCGAAGAAGGCGGAATAGAACTGGAAGGGGTAGAAATTGTCAAAGAGATGCCGGTTTCCATAAAAGGAGATACCATCGTGTATAATGCTGATTCATTTTCAACCGGAACAGAACGGAAGTTAGAAGATGTACTGAAAAAACTACCGGGGGTTGAAGTAAACGCAGACGGCGAAGTAGAGGTAGAGGGAAAAAAAGTAAGTAAGTTAATGGTAGAGGGGAAAGATTTCTTTGACGGAGACACCAAATTGGGCGTGAAAAATATTCCGGCCGATGCGATTGATAAAGTACAGGTGCTGAGGAATTTTAATGAGAACTCGGTATTGAAAGGAGTCGAAAACAATGAAGACAATATTGCCATGAATATCAAACTTAAAGAAGGGAAGAAAAACTTCTGGTTTGGTGATGTTTCAGCCGGAATCGGCGTGGCTCATGAGGAAGAGCGTTATCTGGTAAATCCAAAATTGTTTTATTACAGCCCCAAATACAGTATAAACCTGATTGGTAACTTTAATAACATTGGTGAATTGCCGTTAACCATGCAGGATTATTTTAAATTCTCCGGCGGATTCAGAAATATGATGTCAAAAGGAGGCAGCTCATTTAATGTATCTTCCAATGATTTGGGGGTTTCGCTACTCAGGAACAATCGGGCCAAAGAAATTGAAACCAATTTCGGAGCCACTAATTTTTCGTATAACATAACCAAAGCATGGTCTTTGAGCGGTTTTGGAATTATTTCGTCTTCATTGACCGATTTAGAAACGGTTTCGCAAACCAATATTCTGCAACCTAATTCATCAGAGGTTTTATCCACTGAAAACAGAGAAGAGAATATTCATCAAAAAAGTAATTTAGGGTTGTTTAAACTGAGTTCAAAGTTAAATCCGAATGAAAAATTTCAAATGGACTATGATGTTTTAGTCAAAACTTCCAAACAAGATGAGAATAATGATTTGTTGCGGGAATCAATTTTTAATAACAGTTCTCAAACGGAAAATATTTTTACTCAAAAAGAACAGGATCCGTTATCGGTAAATCAAAATTTCGGAATTTATTTTACACAAAGCGATAAAAACGTATTTGCTTTTGAAATGCAGCATTTGTATCAGGAGGAGGATCCGTTTTACAATGCAAACCTGCAATTGCAGCCATTTAATTTTTCCGATTACGTTCAAGGTCAAAACCGGAATGATATTAACCAGCAACGCTTTGTAAAAACAAATAAACTGGATGCAAAGCTGGATTATTATTACATGGTTACCCCCAAAAGCAATATTAACATCACGTTAGGAAACACAAATTCCTATCAGAGTTTTAACTCCTATATTTTTCAGATATTAGATAACGGGTTGCGTAATGATTTGGATAGTCAGGAAAATACGAACGATGTAACGTATCGTTTTAATGATGCTTTTGTGGGACTGCATTATAAAATTTTGGCAGGTAAATTTACTTTTACTCCCGGTGTTAGCCTGCACCAATACAACATGAACAATGAACAGCTGGGTTCGGAATTCAAACAGAATTTTACCCGCCTTTTACCCGATTTTTATGCGTTGTATCAGATCAAAAAATCAGAATCATTGATCTATAATTTTGCCCTGACAAACAACTTTACGGATATTAATCAATTGGCAGAAGGTTTCGTTTTTTCAAATTACAATAGTCTTTACAGAGGAAACAGAGCGTTGGAGAATTCAACATCTGTAACGCATACGCTGAATTACAGACGTTTTAATATGTTTAATTTTGAAAATATATTTGCCAACATAACATACAGAAGAACCCTGGATGCGGTTAAATCACAAGCTGTTTTTACAGGGGTAAATCAGTTTTCATCACCATTTAACGCTGAATTTGCCGATGAAACGGTTTCCGGTTTTGCTAATTACGGAAGGTCGTTCTTAAAATACTACAAAGCTTCTCTGGGAGCTAATTTAACATGGTCTAAGTTCAATAATATTCAAAATAATATTCAACAATCTACAGAAAGTGTTCTTCAAACCTATACAGTCCGGGCCTCAACAAACTATAAAACCTTGCCAAATCTGGAAATAGGTTATAGTTTTACGGTGAATGATTATAATGATAATAAATTTTTTACAGACAGACCCTTTGCCAAGTTAGACTATTATTTTTTAAACAGCTTTTCGTTTGTGACAGAATATGAGTTCTATCATTACTATAACAAAGATAAAACAATTGAAAATGAATATGATTTTCTTTCTGCCAGTTTAATCTATCAAAAAACAAAATCCAGTAAGTGGGAGTATAAAATTTCTGCAACCAATATTTTAAATACAACCGCATTAAACAGCGATAATTTTTCGCAGTTTGCTACCAGTACTTCACAGTACCGGGTTCAGCCCAGGTATGTTATTTTCACCTTGAAATACAATCTGTAAAAGCAAAAACCCTGACTGAAAAATAAAAGCCAGGGTTTTTATGGTTGAGTTAGTTAAGTTTATAATCCGAATGCCTTTTTGACCTGGTCAACATAATCCAGTTTTTCCCAGGTGAATAAATCTACGGTAAGCACTCTTTCTTCGCCGTTAGGTGATCTGAACGTTTTGGTAACCGTTTCCGGAGTTCTTCCCATGTGTCCATAAGCGGCAGTTTCACTGTATATCGGGTTTCTCAGTTTTAAACGTTGCTCGATAAAATAGGGACGCATGTCAAAAATACCTTCTACGATTTTGCTGATTTCGCCGTCTTTTAAATTTACTTTTGATGTTCCGTACGTATTCACATTGATAGAAGTAGGTTCTGCAACACCAATGGCATAAGAAACCTGTACCAGAATTTCGTCAGCAACACCGGCTGCTACTAAGTTTTTGGCAATATGACGGGTAGCATAAGCAGCACTTCTGTCTACTTTTGACGGATCTTTTCCGGAAAAAGCACCACCACCATGAGCTCCTTTACCGCCGTAGGTGTCCACAATGATTTTTCTCCCGGTTAAACCGGTATCTCCGTGAGGACCGCCAATGACGAATTTTCCGGTCGGATTGATATGGTATTTGATGTTGTCATTAAACAAATGGGCATACTGAGGGTTCTTGGCAATGACTCTCGGGATTAATATGCTGATGATGTCTTTTTTGATTTTTGCCAGCATGACAGGTTCCTTAGCAAAGTCATCGTGTTGGGTAGAAACTACGATGGCATCAATACGAACCGGCTTGTTGTCGTCGGAATATTCTAAAGTAACCTGTGATTTAGCATCCGGACGCAGGTAGGTGATTTCGTTGTTTTCTCTTCTTAAATCAGCTAGTTCCTGTAATAGTTGGTGCGATAATTTTAAGGCCAGCGGCATAAATTCTTCGGTTTCATTGGTCGCATAACCAAACATCATTCCCTGATCGCCCGCACCTTGCTCTTCTTTGCTCGCCCGGTCAACTCCTTGATTAATGTCGGCCGACTGTTCGTGTATGGCCGATAAAACACCGCACGAATTAGCTTCAAACATGTATTCGCTTTTGGTATAACCGATTTTTTTGATTACTTCTCTGGCAATGGTTTGCACATCTAAATAAGTGTTTGATTTCACTTCGCCGGCAAGAATTACCTGTCCAGTTGTTACCAGTGTTTCACAAGCTACTTTTGATTCGGGGTCAAAAGCCAGAAAATTATCGATAAGTGCATCACTGATCTGGTCGGCTACTTTGTCCGGATGCCCTTCGCTTACCGACTCTGATGTAAATAAATAAGCCATAAGTATAATTTAAATTAATGAATAATAAATCAGAAAAAGTAAATTGCAGGGAAATGGCTAAAGGAGAATTCTGCTTTAGCATTTTTTTTATTCTGAACTTGTTTCAGAACCTCACATAAAGATTCAAGTTCGAATAGAGGTTGCAATCAGTACAAATTTTTCCTCTTTAATCGGTTGCAAATGTAGGGAGGTTTTTCTGAAAATAAAAATTATATTTTCAGTCAGATTCTTTTTTACGGTGTGTAAAATGTTAATTTGTAATATTTTTTCTTCAAATGTTTGATTTTTTAAAAAATAATAATAATTTTATGACTTAATAACTTAAAAATAAATAATTTATGAAAAAACTACTACTATTAAGTATTTTTGCTTTCTCTTTTAATTTAAATGCACAAACTGTTTTGTTTGAAGATAGTTTTGAAGCATATGATGATTTTATTATCAGTGGTGTTGGTGATTGGTTGACAATCGATATTGACGGCTCAACAACTTACACAGGGGGATTGCCTCAGGCAAACACACCATGGCCAAATTCTTTTCAGCCTCAGGCGTATATTGTTTTTAATCCAAGTGCAGCAGGTGTTACTAATGCAAATACACCGGGTCAGGAGTTAAGAAATTTTGATGCTCGTCCGGGAAGTCAGAAGTATATGGGCAGTTGGGCAGCAGTTATGCCTGGTGACGGTGAAGGTGGTGCAGGGCCGAATAATGATTGGTTGGTGAGTCCGGTTGTAACGTTGGGAGCTTCGCAAAATGAAGTTAAATTCTGGGTTAAATCACTGTCAACATCTTACGGTTTAGAAACATATCGAGTGGCTGTTTATGTAGGGTCAGGTGTGCCAACAGGACCGGGCGATTTCACATTTATTTCCGGAGGAGCTAATCTGACTGCTCCATATCCTAATTGGGAGCAAAAAACATTCAACTTAGATGCTTATGCAAATCAATCCATTAGAGTCGGGATATTATGTAATTCTGTCGATCATTATTTGTTTATGGTTGATGATTTCTCTATTACAACGGAGACGTTGAGTACTCAGGACTTCTTTGCAAGTAACTTCAAAGTTTATCCTAATCCTACAAAAGATATTTTAAATCTTTCAACGACTACAACCTCCATCAATGCTGTTGAAATGACAGATTTAAATGGAAGAATGGTTAAGTCTTTTAATCTAAACGGACTTTCGCAAGTAGCGTTAAATGTGTCTGATTTGCAGTCAGGAATGTATTTTATTTCTGTTCAGACGGATTTAGGGGTTGGTTCTGCGAAATTTGTTAAGAATTAAATAGTAAGGAAATTAAACGCAAAAGTCCGGTTTATCCGGACTTTTTTGTTGTTAAAAAATAATTAGTTGTTGGAAAAATAGTAAGATTATTTTTATTTTATGTTTTTTTATATTATTTTTGTGTTTCATTTTAAAACTAAATCATGAAAAAACTATTACTTTTATCGGCATTAATGATGTCGTCTTTTTTATCAGTTGCACAAGAAACATGTAGCCAATTAAGTCCCGGAGCCATAGAAAACGGAGGTTTTCTGGGAGGGGAAACTAATCAGTCTTTAGCTGTAGATATTCCTGTTTATGAAGGAACAACCTTTGCAATTAATACGGTTAAGTTAAATCTTATTGGGTCGTCATCTTATGTCGATATAATTATTCGTTCAGATAATGCAGGATTACCCGGAGATATACTTTATAGCTTTAATAATGCTACTATTGTGAATTCTGTAGTGGTTGGCAATAATTTTGGTTTTGATTTTTATCAGGTAACAGTTGATATCTCTTCGGAAAATCTTGTTTTGGATGCACCAGCAGGGGTTTCTCGTTATTGGATGGAGATATTGTCGGATGCAGACGGATGGGAATCTGATTCTGCTGTTGATGTAGGGCTTCCTGGAGCGTTTGCAAACGATCTTACTACGGGTAATTGGGTTGTTGATGCTGAGGGTGACTACGTTTATGAACTTTTAGGTGAATGTGTGGGAGAGTTTCCTGTTATATATTGTAATGCATCTGCGGGAAATTGTACTTATGAGTCAATTACAAATGTGACTTTTGCAAATTTGACAAACCCAACGGATTGCGGGTCTGGATATAACGATTTTACTAATTTAGTAGCTAATGTTACACAAGGTGATAGTGTGCAGATTTCTGTAACAATTGAAACTGATGAAAGTGATTACTTGTTTGTTTTTATAGATTGGAACCAAAATGGTATTTTAGATGATGAAGGAGAATACTATCTTGTAGCTAACAGTGTAGATGAGGCTCAAGCCTATACTTATGATATCAATGTTCCTGCTGATGCGGTAGTCGGTCAAACACGTATGAGAGTGTTCTTATCGTGGAATAATCCGGATACAACTCCTTGTTCTTCAGTTTCTTATGGTGAAGTTGAAGATTATACTGTTAACGTTCAGGCTGCTGCAAGTGTAAATGATTTCTTCGCTAAAAATATTTCAATCTATCCAAACCCCACTGCTGATATTTTTAATTTAACCAGTACAACTGCTGTGATTCAAAGTGTTACATTAATGGATTTAAATGGAAGAGTCGTAAAAAACATCAATGTTAATTCATTATCTTCTACAGAAGTAAATATTTCAGATTTAACAGCCGGAATGTATTTTGTAACTGTTCAGACAGACTTAGGAATAGGTTCTGCAAAGGTTGTAAAAAAATAATGCGTAATAAATAAACTGTTTTTAGAGCCCGAACTTCTCGGGCTTTTTTTATTTTTTGTTAAAACCACATGTTGTATCTTTTTTTATTTTACATTTGAAATTAATTTTATAAAAATATTTATTATGAAAAAACTATTACTTTCTGCTTTTGTTCTTTTGGGAACTATTTACAATGTAAAAGGTCAGGTGTTTCAGGCGGATAATTTTAATTCGTACACCGTTGGGAATTTAGGGACTGATATAACCGGTGAAGTTTCTGGACAAGGTAACTGGCTGACATTCACTTCTGGAACCGGAGGTGCTAACACAGACTTTCAAATTGTGACCGAACCGGGTGAGAATGCTAACATACTCCAGATTACGGGTTCATCTACAACTGAAAATAAGTTTGCATGGAAAAATGTTGCTGAAGATGCCTGGGATACAAGAGAAGCCGGCAATAATATACTAAAAGTTAAAGGTGACTTTTTTACAGGAGGAACAACAGCAAGTGCAAACTCGTACAGAATTTTGATTTACGGAAGAACAGGTGATGATCCTGAAGCTGCTCCTCTTTTAATAGCTGGGCTTAATTTAGTTGCTTCCACAAAGGTTATTCAAGGGTTGTGTTATTTAAATAATGCAGGAACACTGAATACCTATTTAATCAATTTTGCAGCTGGTGGTTTAGTGGTTACTCCTAATACATGGATTGATATGGAAATTATCTTTAATCAAACAACAGGAAGAGTCAGTTGGGTTAGTGAAGCCGCAGCTATTGATGGTTTTTATGAAGGAGCTGCTTCCGGCTTTAATATTGTTGAGGTGGATGTAGCTGTTATCGGAGGAGCCGGAAATACAGTTTCATCGTTGTTTAAAGTTGATAATTTTATTGTGGGAGCAGTTGCTACCGAAGATGATGTTCTTTCTACACCGGAAAATTTAGTTGTGGATAAAGCTTTCAACGTTTACCCTAATCCGGCAAATAGTTTCTTTAATATTGAAAGTAGTTCAGCTATTGAAAACATCACTTTAACAGACCTAAACGGAAGAACGGTAAAAAACATCAATGTTAATTCATTATCTTCTACAGAAGTAAATATTTCTGATTTAACAGCAGGGATGTATTTTGTGACTGTTCAGACAGACAACGGTTCTGGTTCAACCAAAATCATTAAAAAATAATTGCTGAAAAACAGCACTTGAAAATCCGGACGCAGTTCCGGATTTTTTTTAATTTATTTTTCCGAGTAAATTAAAAAACACAGAATAAAAATCTAATAAATAATTTTTAAATAATAAAATTTAGAAAAATAATCTAAAAAGTTTTTTTATTTAGAAAAAACATCTACATTTGTCCAGTCAAATAACGAAGAAATGAAATTTACAATTTGCCATATGTGTCGTATGATGTGGAAATCTCCGCAGAGGAACACTGTTGCATAATTTTAAATTTTTTAAAATAAGTACAATTGAACCTCTGCCAACAAGCAGAGGTTTTTTTATGCTGAACTTGTTTCAGCATCCAGAGTAAAGAGGTCAGTAACTTAACAGTCAAAAAATGAATACAACTCAAAAAATGATAATGAACCGTATGATGATGCACATCTGTTGCATCACAGACCTCCATTGCCAAAAGCGAAAGACATAATCCAGTTATTTACTTGTTTTTTAAGTCCTTTTGGTAAGCCTTCCAAAAGGACTTTTTTTTACGCTGAACTTGTTTCAGCATCTCAGAAACTTAATTAATTCAATAACCTAAAAATCTTAATACTTTAATCTTAATACTTAAAACCATGAGCACACCAAGATTCTCTACCAACGCACTTCACGCAGGACATGATGTAACCAAAAATGCAGGAACCAGAGCTGTCCCGATTTATCAAACTTCATCGTATGTTTTTAACAATGCCCAACATGCAGCTAACTTGTTTGGCTTGGCTGAAGCCGGATTTATCTACACCCGGTTAAACAATCCAACCAACGATATTCTCGAACAACGATTGGCAAAACTAGAAGGCGGAATCGGGGCTGTAGTAACCGCATCCGGTACAGCGGCCATCGCCACCACATTTTTAACCTTGCTAAAAGCCGGTGACCACATCGTCGCTTCAAACAGTTTGTATGGCGGAACTTATAATTTGCTGAATGTAACCTTACCGCGATTAGGTATCACCACCACATTTGTAGATCCGTCTGATCCGGAAAATTTTACCAACGCTTCTCAGGAAAATACACGGGCATATTTTGTGGAAAGTCTTGGAAATCCAAAGTTGGATGTACTTGATTTAAAAGATATTTCCAAAGCAGCAAAAGCTTTCAAAGTACCGTTTATTGTGGATAATACCGTTGCGACACCATTTTTGTTAAATCCTATTCAATACGGAGCAGATATTGTAATCCACTCCCTGACCAAATACATTACCGGAAACGGAACATCATTGGGAGGAGTAATCATTGATGCCGGAAATTTTGATTGGGGCAACGGAAAATTTCCCGAATTTACAGAACCTTCAGCCGGTTACCATGGTCTAAAATACTATGAAGTGCTCGGAGCAGCCTCATTTATTGCGAAAGTACGCATTGAAGGATTACGTGATTTTGGAGCCGCTTTGAGTCCGTTTAACGCCTTTCAAACGATTCAGGGATTGGAGACGCTGGACATCCGGATTAAAAAGCACAGCGAAAATGCCCTAGCCTTAGCCAAATGGTTACAAAATCAGGAAGAAGTTGCCTGGGTAAATTATCCCGGTCTGGAAACTTCTCCGTACAAAGCCTTAGCCGATGAATATTTGCCCGAAGGAAAGAGCGGTATCGTTACATTCGGATTAAAAGGCGGTTTTGAAGCGGCTAAAAAAGTAGCGGATGAAACCAGACTATTTTCGCTTTTAGCCAATATTGGAGATACAAAATCGCTGATTATCCACCCGGCAAGCACGACCCATCAACAATTGTCCGATACTGAGCAGGAAGCGACCGGAGTGACCAAAGATTTGATTCGCCTTTCTGTCGGATTAGAAGATATCGAAGATTTAAAAGCCGATTTAAAAGAAACTTTTCAAAAAATAAAAACCCCGCAATTAACATAACCATGAGTCAGAAAATAATAAATGTTTTAGGCTATGCCAAAGCCAGTAATCAGTTTGTAGTAAAAGCACAAAATTTTGATGTACGCATCAGTAAAAATGAAAATTATCCTGAATTAGAAGGGCCAAGTCCACTTGAATATTTGCTCGCCGGGTATGCCGGGTGCATCAATGCCGTTGGAAAATTGGTAGCCCAGGAGCAAGGAATAACCTTGAAATCACTTCAGGTAGAAGTTTCCGGAACCCTAAGTTTAGACAAATACCAGGGAAAAATTAGCTATGAAAGAGCCGGATTCAAATCTATACAAGTAGTGGTTAAGCCTACTTCAACGGCCAGTTTAGAAGAATTAAAAACGTGGATCGAAGCCGTCGAGAGCCGTTGTCCCATTCAGGACAACCTGATCAATCCCACGCCGGTTGAACTCACTTTATTAAAAGAGTTTTCGGCTATAGAAGCCGCATAATATACAGTTTGTTTGTTTTTTGTTTGTTTAAAACTGTCTTTTTTCCACGTTTGAAAAAAGGCAGTTTTTAAAAAAAAGCCCAAAAGAAAACGATGAAAAATTTAAAAAAAATCGACTTGTTTGATTTCAATTTAGAAATTGGAAAAGTCAGACCCTATATTCCGCTTTATTACGAAACGTTTGGACGGACCATTGGTTCTGCTCCCGTAGTTCTGGTTAATCATGCTTTGACAGGAAATTCAACGGTAACAGGAGAAAACGGTTGGTGGAGCGATTTAATTGGCGAAAAAAAAACAATCAATACCAATGAATTTACGGTCATCGCTTTTAATATTCCCGGAAACGGTTACGATTCCGTATTTGGAAATCTCATTTCAGATTACAAAGATTTCACCATTCGTGATATAGCGAGAATTTTTTGGGAAGGATTATTTTATCTCAAAATCCATGAACTTTTCACTGTCATCGGAGGGAGTTTGGGTGGAGCAATTGCTTGGGAAATGACTGCTCAACATCCGGACAAAGTTCAAAACCTGATTCCGATTGCAACAGATTGGAAAGCGACCGATTGGGTAATAGCCAATGTGCTCATTCAGGATCATATTCTTAACAATTCCGATGACCCTGTAGCCGATGCCCGTTTGCATGCCATGCTGCTCTATCGCACACCGGAATCTGTAAATCAACGGTTCCAACGCCGTTTGCAAAATACATTTGAGGTAGAAGATTGGTTGTTAAAACATGGCTCCAAATTGAAGAATCGTTTTCGGTTAGCGGCTTATAAATTGATGAATCACCTGCTGAAAACTAATGATATTACTTTTAAGCGGAAAGATTTTCAATCGGTGGCCAGCCAGATTCAAGCAGATATTCACATTGTTTCCGTTAATACGGATTATTTTTTTACGGCCGAAGAAAACCGAGAAACCTTTCAAAAGCTCAAAGGAATCAAAGAAAATGTGTTCTACCATGAAATTAAATCCATTCACGGACACGATGCCTTTTTAATCGAGTTCAATCAATTGACCGAATTTTTATTACCCATTTTTAACACCCAAAATACACAGAAATATGTCAACGCTTAGAATAAATGTTATCCTGTTCGGTATCGGAAACGTAGGAAGTACACTAATCAACCAGGTTTTAGAATGTCAGCAATTTTTTCTCGAAAAGCGAAATATCGATTTGCGTTTTCCGGTTATAACCAATTCCACCGTAGCTTTTTTTGAAAAGGCAGGTGTCAAAAACCAATGGGAGGCCAACTTCCAAAAGGCAGCTTTCCCTTATTCAATAGAAGATATTGTTAACTATGTGCAAACCAATAGTCTCGAAAACCTGATCGCTGTTGATGCCACAGCCAGCGAAGATTTGATTAAATTTTACATTCCGCTTATTCAAAACGGATTCAGCATCGTAGCGGCGAATAAAAAAGCGAATACGCTGCACAATGATTTTTACAAAGAATTACGCAGAAATCTTCAGAAATTCGACCAGTCATTTTTATACGAAACGAATGTAGGAGCGGGATTACCGGTTATACAGACCATTAATGAATTGTATCTTTCCGGGGAAAAAATCACCAAAATAAGAGGTGTTTTTTCCGGTTCGTTAAGTTATATTTTCAACCGGTTCGGAAACGAAAACATTCCCTTTTCAGTTATTCTAAAAGACGCTGAAAAATCAGGTTATACCGAGCCCGATTCCAGAGAAGATCTTTCCGGAAACGATGTTGCCCGAAAGTTACTCATTTTAGCCAGGGAAATTGGTATTCAAAAAGAGTTGTCAGAGGTGCAGGTTTCATCTCTTTTGCTGCCTGGTTTAAACCAGGAAAATACCAAAGCAGAGTATGCCTCCAACAAAGAATTACTTGATAAGCCTTACGAAATAGCCAAAATGACGCAAGCTGAAAATCATGTTCTTCGGTATGTGGGCGAACTCGATGCTGTTTGCCAAAAGCTTGAAGTCAGGCTTATTTCAACCTCAGTAAATTCAGTACTCGGACAACTCAAAGGAGCCGATAATCTCATCGAAATTTATACCCGATCTTACGGCGAAATACCCATCGTTATTCAGGGTGCAGGAGCCGGAAAACAAGTCACGGCCCGGGGTGTTTTGAACGATATTCTAAAAATTGCCGAGAAAATCAAGTTGAAAGAATCGGTTTTCAATTCGTTTTAACCAATCAAAAGCTTTAAAAAGTTCTATTTGGTAGAATATTTTTCTACAAAATGAAAATAATTTATAAAATATAGAAAAATATTCTGTAATTCCAAATAACTCATTATATTTGCCCTGTTCATACACATATTGATTGTTATCACGAAAGCCGGAGGGACTAGACCCTGTGAAAGCTTAGCAACCCTGCAACTGTAGAAGGTGCTACATTCTATTCTTTATGCTGAACTTGTTTCAGCAACTCAATAAAGAAACAGATAACCCGTTTATTTTCTCCATTTTCCTGATAATTTTTAGTTAGAAGCTAATCCCGCTATTCGTTACAAGCTTTTTTGTCTTGTCGTTTTTTTCTAAGTCAAAAAAGGAGCTTCCTTTGGTCGCTCTTTTTTGCCAAGAAAAAATGCAACAATGCTGCAAAAGGCTTTCCACTTCTATCGGGGCTAGGAATCAGTGCAACAAAAAAGTCTTTGCGAACTTTGCGGTTAAATAAAATACAATGTCAAAAATAGAAAAAGCCATACAGGAAAGAATTCTCGTTCTCGACGGAGCCATGGGAACCATGTTGCAACGAAACAATTTTACCGAAGAAGATTTCCGGGGCGAACGGTTCAAAGATTTTCCGTATCCGCTCAAAGGAAATAACGATTTACTTTCCATCACCCAACCTGAAGCGGTAAAAGCCGTACACCGTGCCTATTTTGAAGCCGGAGCAGACATTGTTGAAACCAATACGTTTTCGGGAACCACCATCGGAATGGCCGATTATCACCTGGAGGATATCGTTTATGAACTCAATTATCAATCGGCCAAAATCGCCCGCGAAGTCGCAGATGAATTCACCGATAAACCTCGTTTCGTAGCCGGCTCCATCGGACCTACCAACCGAACCGCTTCCATGAGTCCGGATGTGAATGATCCCGGATTTCGTGCCGTTACGTTCGACGATTTACGCATCGCTTACAAACTACAAGCTGAAGCCTTGATTGATGGTGGTTGTGATGTGTTGTTAGTAGAAACGATTTTCGATACGCTCAATGCTAAAGCCGCCCTTTTTGCCATCGAAGAGGTCAAAGAGGAACGAAAAATTGATATTCCGGTTATGGTTTCCGGTACCATTACCGATGCTTCCGGGCGAACACTTTCCGGTCAAACCGTTGAAGCATTTTTAATTTCCATTTCACACATTCCGTTATTAAGTATCGGATTCAATTGTGCGTTGGGAGCAGATCAGTTAAAACCATATTTAAAAAGATTGGCCCATAACACCCAACTCAATATTTCTGCTCATCCTAATGCCGGGCTACCCAATGCATTCGGACAATACGATCAGACACCGGAAGAAATGCAGGCACTGATTCGGGAATATTTACAAGATAATCTGGTCAATATCATCGGTGGGTGTTGCGGTACAACACCCGAACACATCAAATTAATCGCTGAAGTCGCATCGGAATATAAACCACGACCTGTAGGGACAAGTCGCGAATTGCCCGAAATTCAATAGTTATGTCTGCAACAAAATATTTAAAATTATCCGGACTTGAACCGCTTATCATAACCCCGGAAACCAATTTTGTCAATGTGGGAGAACGGACAAACGTTACGGGTTCTCGAAAATTTCTTCGTTTGATTAAAGAGGAAAAGTACGAAGAGGCTCTGGATATTGCCCGTGCTCAGGTAGAAGGAGGTGCTCAGATCATCGATGTAAACATGGATGAAGGCATGCTGGATGGGGTGTATGCCATGACCAAATTCCTGAACCTGATTGCTGCCGAACCCGATATTGCCCGTGTTCCGGTGATGATTGACAGTTCTAAATGGGAAATCATCGAAGCCGGATTAAAAGTTATACAGGGTAAAGGCGTGGTCAATTCCATTTCGCTGAAAGAAGGGGAGGAAACCTTTATTCACCATGCTAAATTAATCAAACGATACGGTGCTGCAGTAATTGTAATGGCTTTTGACGAAGTTGGTCAAGCCGATAATTATGAAAGACGTATCGAAATTTGTAAAAGAAGTTACGATATTCTGGTAAAGGAAGTGGGATTTCCGGCTGAAGACATCATTTTTGACCCCAATATTTTTCCGGTTGCAACCGGAATGGAAGAGCACAAGCTCAATGCATTGGATTTTTTCAGAGCGACTAGATGGATTAGAGAAAATTTGCCTTATGCCGGAGTTTCAGGTGGTGTGAGTAATGTCTCTTTTTCTTTTCGCGGGAATGATAAAGTGCGTGAAGCCATGCATTCGGCGTTTTTATATCACGCCATCCAAAACGGGATGACAATGGGAATTGTAAATCCTGAAATGCTTGAAATTTATGATGAAATTGATAAAAATCTCCTTGAACACGTAGAAGATGTATTGCTAAACAGGAGAGAAGATGCTACCGAAAGATTATTAGATTTAGCCGAAACGTTTAAAGGTGAAATTAAAACTAATGATAAAGAAATTGCTGAATGGCGAAATGGTTCAGTTCAGGAGCGATTGACACATTCACTGGTGAAAGGAATCGATGAATTCATTGAAATTGATGTGGAAGAAGCCAGACTAAATGCTGCAAAAGCTATCGAGGTTATTGAGGTTAATTTAATGGCAGGAATGAATGTTGTAGGAGATTTATTTGGTAGCGGGAAAATGTTTTTACCGCAAGTAGTCAAATCTGCCCGGGTGATGAAAAAAGCGGTGGCTTATCTGCTTCCGTTCATTGAAGCTCAGAAAGACGGGAAGTCATCATCGGCCGGAAAAGTTCTGATGGCAACCGTAAAAGGGGATGTGCATGATATCGGAAAAAATATTGTGGCGGTAGTTTTAGGGTGTAATAACTTTGAAATCATTGATTTGGGAGTCATGGTTCCGCCGGAAAAAATCATTGAAGTAGCTGTCAAAGAAAACGTTGATATAATTGGATTAAGCGGATTAATTACACCGTCATTAGACGAAATGGTTTACCTCGCCAAAGAAATGGACAAGCTCAATATCAAAATTCCGATTATGATTGGCGGTGCCACAACTTCTCGGGCACACACAGCTGTGAAAATTGCTCCTGAGTACAAAGAAACAGTAGTTCACGTAAACGATGCTTCGCGTGCCGTAACAGTGGCGAGTAATTTGCTTCAAGCAGAAACCAAACAAGGTTATGTGAAAGCCATTCGGGAAGAATATGATAAGTTACGGGATGGCTTTTTAAGCCGAAGCCGCGACAAAAACTTCCTTTCGATAGAAAAAGCCAGAAATAACAAGTTGCAATTGGATTGGGAAAAGTTTAATCCGGTTACGCCAAATTTTACCGGAACCAAAACGGTTCAAGCTGAACTTTCGGAATTAGTAGATTTTATCGACTGGACACCTTTTTTTCAATCGTGGGAGTTATATGGAAAATATCCTGCCATTTTAACCGATGAAGTAGTTGGGGAGCAAGCGACCCATTTATTTGAAGATGCACAAAAAATGCTGGAACAGATCATCGGCGAAAAATGGTTAACTGCCAAAGGAGTTTTGGGAATTTTTCCGGCAAATACAATTAATGATGATGATATTGAGCTTTCGGCTTCCGGTTTCCGGTTTTTGACTTTACGACAACAATCTCAAAAAACGGCAGGAGCACCCAATATAGCCTTAGCCGATTTCATCGCTCCGAAAGAAAGCGGAAAACAAGATTACATTGGATGCTTTTGTGTAACATCCGGTTTTGGGGTGGATGAAAAAGCATCAGAATTTGAAAAGCAATTAGACGATTATAACTCCATCTTAATAAAAGCATTAGGTGATCGTTTAGCAGAAGCTTTTGCAGAATATTTACACTTAAAAGTGCGAAAAGAAATCTGGGGTTATGCTTCCGGAGAAAAATTATCCAATGAAGAACTGATCAGAGAAAATTACACAGGAATTCGTCCTGCCCCGGGGTATCCGGCTTGTCCGGATCATCTGGAAAAGCCAACAATCTGGAAACTATTAAATGTAGAAGAAGAGATAGGAGTAAGATTAACTGAAAGTATGGCCATGTGGCCGGCCGCATCTGTATCGGGATATTATTTTGCTCATCCGGAAAGCAAGTATTTCGGACTGGGAAAAATCAAAGAAGACCAGGTAGCGGATTATGCCAAAAGGAGGAATATAACTTTAGAAGAAGCCAAAAAATGGCTTTCGCCGAATATAGCAGATTAAAAACCGTTGTCAGTTGTCCGTTATCACTTAACCGACAACTGACAACCGACAACAGATAACTGAAAATGAAAGTAACCCATCATATCGAAAAAGCCAACGGCAAGCCCTTATTTTCTTTTGAGATTTTGCCCCCGTTAAAAGGACAAAACATTCAGTCGATTTTTGATGCAATTGATCCGCTGATGGAGTTCAATCCGCCATTTATTGATGTAACGTATCACCGGGAGGAATATGAATTCAAGGAATTACCAAGCGGATTGTTACAAAAGAAAATTGTGAAAAAACGTCCGGGGACAGTAGGAATTTGTGCTGGTATTCAAAATAAATACGATGTAGATGCCATTCCGCATATTTTATGTGGCGGATTTACTAAAGAAGATACCGAAAATTTATTGATTGATTTAGATTTTTTAGGGATTGACAACGTAGTCGCTTTACGTGGTGATGCGTTGAAAAACGAAACGTATTTCAGGCCTGAAAAAGAAGGGAACGAATATGCTTCGGAACTGGTCACACAAATCAGTAATTTGAATAAAGGAATTTACCTGGATGAGGATTTACAAAACTCATCGTGTACTAATTTTTGTATTGGAGTAGCCGGTTATCCCGAAAAACATATGGAAGCTCCCAGTATGGACAGTGATATTCACTTTTTAAAGCAAAAAATTAAAAACGGAGCAGATTATATTATTACCCAAATGTTTTTTGATAACCAAAAATTCTTTGATTTTGTCAAAAAGTGCAGAGCTGCGGGTATTACCGTGCCAATTATACCAGGCTTGAAGCCCATTGCCACCAAAAAGCAATTGAATTTAATTCCGCACCGGTTCAAAGTAGATTTACCGGATGATTTAATTATGGCAGTCGTAAAAGCAAAAGATAATGAAGCCGTTAAACAAATCGGTATTGAATGGTGTATTGCCCAGAGTAAGGAATTGTTAGCGTCCGGACTGCCGGTTTTACACTATTATTCGATGGGAAAAGCAGAAAATATAAAAGCGATTGCGAAGGAAATTTTTTAAGTCCAAATAATTTCATAAGTTGATAAAATTTTCTCCCTGATTATATTCTGTTATATTTGCCGGAATAACTTTTTAGGATGAGGAAACTTTATTTTTTGACTTTGTTTTTTTCGGTCATACTTTCTGCACAGGAAAAAACAGAAACAACAGCCTTGGATATTTTTTATTTCAGAGGAAATGCATTGCCTCATACCGATGATTTACAGCATTTTCTGAAGGGACATCCGGATGGAGTCTTAATTAATTTGTATAAAAAAACGTACGGGCATCAAGAGTGGGAGCGAATCTTTAATTATCCTGATTATGGCGGGTATTTTATTTACCAGGATTTTAAAAACGATATTTTAGGTAAAGTTTATGGGGCCGGGGCTCATTATAACTTCTATTTTTTAAACCGTAAACTTCAGTTTAAAATTGCCCAGGGAGCGGCTTATACAACAAATCCTCACGATAAATATACGAACAATAAAAACTCAGCGTTTGGTTCTAAGATTGTTGCAAATACCAATTTCGCCCTTAATTATACCACCCGATTGATTGATTATTTTGACTTTCAGGCCGGATTACTGTTCACTCATTTTTCTAACGGCAGAATTAAAGCTCCCAACAGCGGTGTAAATTCATATGCTGTCAATGTAGGAATTACGTATAATTTTCAGGAGCCGTTGACAAGACAGATTGACACACTGCCCAAGCAAAAAATAACGGAGCCGCTTAAATACAACATTGTGTTGAGAACCGGTATCAGCGAAAGCCCGATTGTGGGTAGCGGTCAAAAATCGTTTTATCATCCAGCCTTTTATGTAGATAAACGAATCAGCAGAAAAAGTGCTTTCCAGCTTGGTACAGAGCTCTTTTTAACACAATCATACAAAGAATATATCAAGTTTATGGCTATCGCCTATCCAAATGAAAATGTAACAATTGACACCGATTATAAGCGGGTTGGGGTTTTTGTGGGGTATGAATTGTTTATCAACAGGATTTCGCTCGAAGCTCAGGTAGGGTATTATGTTTATCAGCCGTATAAATCAGACATTCCGGTTTATGACCGGTTGGGAATGAAATACTACCTCACTAAAAAAATATATACCGGTTTGTCCATCAAAACACATGTTTTTCTGGCCGAAGCGATGGAGTTTGTTGTTGGAGTAAGATTATAGATTATGAAAAAAATTACATACATATTATTTGCGGTATTCCTGTTCAGTTGTGAAAACCCGGCCGATTGTGTCAAATCAACCGGTAGTATGGTTACAAGAGAGGTAGAAGTAACTCCGTTTGAGAATATCAGGGTTTATAAAGGGATTGGTCTGGTTATAAAACAAGGGGATAATTATAAAGTGGAAGTTCGTTCGGGTGAGAATTTAATCGATGATATCGAAGTTAAAGTGCATGACAATACGTTATTTTTAAAAGATAAAACGTCCTGCAACTGGGTTCGGGATTACGGGCAGACAACGGTTTACATTACGGCTCCGAATTTGATTGAAATTCGCTCTAAAACAGAGCAGAACATTGTTTCAGACGGTGTGTTAACCTATCCTTCTTTAACGTTGATTGCGTTAGACAAAGACGGCGACGGTGAAGATGGTGCCGGAACAGGCGATTTTATTATGCAACTTGACAATGCTCATTTTGTGATCGGAAATAACAATGTTTCCAACTATTACATTTCCGGAAAAACAAACGATTGCTTTGTTGGTTTTTATAACGGAAATGGCATTTTAAGAGCTGAAAACTTAGAAGTTTCAACATTCAGCCTATATCACCGCGGGTTTAATGATATGCATGTTAAGGCAACCCAGACCATTACGGGCGACCTGTACGCAACCGGAAACTTGATTATTTATTCCAATCCGGTTTCAGTTGATGTAACCGAACACTACCAGGGAAGGGTGATTTATAACTAATTACCCGTAGTGCATTATCATTAAAAACTTAATGCAGCGTTTTACAGTTAATTATTTTTTTAGTCATAGATTCACAGATACTAAATCAAAGATAATTTAAAAAGTTAAATACAAATTACACGGATATTGAATGCTTTGCATTCGATTAAATCTGTGAAATATAATTTTCTAGATAAAAAGATAAAAAAGCTGTGCATCTGTGGCTAACTAATAATGCACTGCGGGGAACTAATTATTTTTTAGTTTTCTCTCTGAAAATGGATTCCAGGTTTTTACTTTTCATCTGAATCTGAAGTGTTTTTAAGCCATTTTCATTCGCAAAATCAAATAGTTTAGAACGCATGTCGTCCGTGGAAAGAAAAGTAATTTCCCAGGCAGAATCACTGATGTTTTTGGCAGATTTGAAATTAGCCAATGAGGTTAGCAGCTCTTCAGAAACAGCTTTGTCAAACTCTACTTCAATTACCTGTTCCTCCTCATCAGACATTAATTTGTCTAATTTTTTATCCGTAACAATCTTTCCTTTGTTAATAATGATTACCCGGTCGCAGATAGCCTCTACTTCCTGCATAATGTGCGTAGAAAGAAAAACGGTTTTGTCTTTTCCGATATTTTTAATCAAATCCCGGATTTCAACCAACTGGTTCGGATCCAGTCCGGTGGTAGGCTCATCCAATATCAGGACTTCCGGATTGTGTAACAAAGCAGTGGCTAATCCTACACGCTGACGATAACCTTTGGAGAGCTGTCCTATTTTTTTGTGGCTTTCTGGCGTTAATCCGGTTAACTCAATTACTTCCTGAATTCTGCTTTTGGGAACTTTATAAATATCGGCATTAAAATCAAGGTATTCCCGAACATATAAATCCAGATACAGCGGATTGTGTTCCGGAAGATAGCCTACAATTTTCTGAACATCCTGCCGGGAAGCAGATACATCAAAATTACTGACCGAAGCATTGCCTTCATCTGCGGCAATATAGGTGGTCAGAATTTTCATTAAGGTTGATTTTCCGGCACCGTTCGGGCCTAAAAACCCTACAATTTCACCGTTACTCACAGAAAATGAAATGTTGTCCAGTGCTTTTTGAGCACCATATGTTTTGGAAATATTTTTGACTTCGATTGACATACTGTAAAGATTTAAAACAAAAGTAAAGTTTTTTAACTCATTTTTTTTCTAAAAAGTATTTTGATTTAAATATTTTACTATATTAGCCATTCAAAATCACAATACAAAAAATGATTTCACAGAACACCTATTATTTTACCAATTTCTTTTATTTTTTCTTTTGGAAAAAACCGGGATTGGTATTGTGTTATGTAAGGTAAATTTTTAATTCAAAAAACAATATAAATCCCGGTTCCAAACGAGCCGGGATTTTTTTTATGCTGAATTTAGTTCAGAATCTATTTTTATAAATCAAATAATAATGAGTACAAAAATCGCAATTCAGGGTATTAAAGGTTCATTTCATCATCAGGTGGCGGAAAAATATTTTTCTGAACCGGTTGAACTGGAAGAATGCCTTTCATTTGAAAAAGTGGTAAAAAATGTGATGAATGATAGCTCCAGCAAAGGAATTATGGCACTCGAAAATTCCATCGCAGGCTCTATTATTCCGAATTATGCTTTAATTGATGCTCATAATTTATACATCATTGGCGAATATTATTTGGATATTCACCACAATCTTCTGGCCTTAAAAGGTCAGAAGATTAATGATATAAAAGAAGTGCAATCGCATCCGATGGCCTTGTTGCAATGTGCGGTTTTCTTTTCGGATTATCCGCATATTAGACTGATTGAAACCAGTGATACCGCAGAAACGGCAAAACGAATTCAGGAACAGCAACTGAAAGGAGTAGCGGCTATTGCCGGTAAAACGGCAGCGGAATTATATGATTTGGAGATAATAGCCGATGGGATTCACACCGTGAAAAACAATACTACCCGTTTTGTGGTTGTAAAATCGGTGAACAAAGAAATTCCGAAAAGTGAGATCAACAAAGCCTCCTTAAAATTTGAATTAGAAGA
Source organism: Bacteroidota bacterium (assembly GCA_023434025.1). Lineage (GTDB taxonomy): Bacteria > Bacteroidota > Bacteroidia > Flavobacteriales > Flavobacteriaceae > Flavobacterium. The sequence continues at coordinate 37,005 of JAEYTL010000056.1, read as the reverse complement.
TAAGCCCGGCAAATTGGCAACAGTTTTACAGATGATCAGCGATTGCCGGCTGAATATGACAAAAATTCAATCGTTGCCGATTATTGAAACACCTTTTCAGTATTCCTTTTTTATTGATGTGGTGTTTGAAGAGTATCAGCATTATGAAAAAGCAAAAATAAATTTACAGCAAATGACAAGGCATCTTAAAGTGTTGGGGGAATATAAAAACGGACGATTATGATTACAACAGCAGACCGGTTAAATACAGTACAGGAATATTATTTTTCAAAAAAGCTGCGGGAAGTCAATCAATTACTTTCGGAAGGAAAACCGATTATTAATATGGGAATCGGTAGCCCTGACTTGTTGCCGCACGTTTCTGTTGTAGAGGCAATTCAGCGTTCCATGACTGATCAAAAAGCACATGAATATCAAAATTATCAGGGGTTGCCCGAATTGCGGCAAGCCATGGCAAAATTCTATCAAGATCAGTTTAATGTTTCGATGGATTATGTTTCAGAAGTCTTGCCCTTAATGGGTTCAAAAGAGGGAATTATGCATATTTCGATGGCATTTTTAAACAAATCCGATAAGGTTTTAATACCAAATCCCGGTTATCCTACTTATGCTGCCGTGACTGAATTAGTGCAGGCCAGTCCCGTTTTTTATGATTTGGTTGAACAAAATAACTGGCTGCCGGATTTTGAGGCCCTTGAAAAACTGGATTTATCAAATGTAAAAATCATGTGGGTTTGTTATCCGCACATGCCAACAGGAGCAAGGGCAACAACAGCCGTTTTTGAAAAACTGATTGCTTTCGGAAAAAAGCACCGTATTCTGATTGTAAATGATAATCCGTATAGTTTTGTGTTAAATAATCATCCGATGTCGATTTTTCAGGTGGAAGGAGCAAAAGAAATAGCGTTAGAACTCAACTCGCTCAGCAAATCCTTCAATATGTCAGGCTGGCGGGTTGGAATGGTTTTGGGCAATTCTTCCTTCATTTCTGCGGTTTTAAAGGTCAAAAGCAATATGGACAGCGGAATGTTTTACGGTATTCAGAAAGGAGCTGTTGAAGCCTTGAAACTGAACCGGAAATGGTTTAAAACGTTGAATGAGATCTATCAAAGAAGAAGAAATTTACTTTTTCAATTGGTTGATAAATTAGGCTGTTCGTATGATAAAAACAGTGTAGGTCTGTTTGTCTGGGCAAAACTTCCGGAAGGGTTTGCCTCTTCAGAGGAGTTTGTTGACAGGCTGTTAACCGACAGACATATTTTTATCACACCCGGAACAATTTTCGGGAGTAATGGTGAAGGTTATATCCGTTTTTCACTATGTATTGAAGAAGAAAAAATTAAAGAGGCTTTAGCACGATTTTAAGATGAAAATTTATATAATTGGTTTAGGGTTAATTGGCGGCTCAATGGCTTTGGATATTAAAAAGTTATATGAAGGGGCAATCATTACAGGAATCGATTCAAAGGAGGAGCACCTGAAGGAAGCCTTGTCGTTAGGGTTGATTCATCAAAAAGGTACTTTAGACGATCAGATTGATGCTGATTTTGTTATTCTTGCTGTTCCGGTTGATGCCGCGTTATTACTTTTGCCGCAGGTTTTGGATGTTGTTTCAGAACGTACCATCGTATTTGATGTGGGTTCAACCAAAAATCCGATTTGTGAAGCGGTTGCCCGCCACCCCAAAAGAAGTAGCTTTTTGGCGACACATCCTATTGCGGGAACAGAATTCTCAGGCCCGGCGGCAGCCATTGAAAGTTTATTTGAAGACAAAGTGAATATCATCTGTGAAATTGAAAAAACTTCGTATAAAAAGCAGGAAAAAGCATTGGAATTGTTTCGGAATTTGAAGATGCGAATTCGTTATATGGAACCTAAATCACACGACAAGCACATTGCTTATGTTTCGCACCTGTCTCATATAAGTTCTTTCATGCTGGGAAAAACGGTCATCGAAAAAGAAAAAGATGAAAAAGATATTTTTGATATGGCCGGCAGTGGATTTGAAAGTACGGTCAGATTAGCGAAAAGTTCACCGTCTATGTGGACTCCTATTTTTAAACAAAACAAAAAACAGATTGTTAAATCGTTAGAAGAATACATTGCTAATTTATCGTCTTTTAAGGAATTTATGGAATCGGATGATTATGAAGCCATTTTTAACGAAATGAAAAACACAAACAGAATTAAAGAAATTTTAAAATAAATTGTTGTCTGTTAACTGTTGTCGGTGATCCGTTTCCTGACAATTGAAAGCAGACAACCGACAACCGATAACAGATATGGAAAACGACAAAAATTTAAAAAACTGGTTAACCGATTTTCAATTAGAGCATCCTTTGGTCATTGCAGGCCCTTGCAGTGCCGAGACCGAAGAACAGGTATTAAAAATTGCACACGAATTAAAAAATTCCGATGTGCGAATTTTTCGTGCCGGAATCTGGAAGCCGAGAACCCGTCCGGGCGGCTTTGAAGGTGTAGGGGCAATTGGTTTAAAGTGGCTTCAAAAAGCAAAAGCAGAAACCGGTTTGCTGATGGCGGTAGAAGTAGCCAATGCCACACATGTAAAATTAGCCTTAGAGCACGATATGGATGTGTTATGGATTGGAGCCAGAACCACTGTAAATCCTTTTGCCGTACAGGAAATAGCTGATGCGTTGCAGGGAACCGATAAAATTGTCTTGCTCAAAAATCCTGTCAATCCCGATTTATCCCTGTGGATTGGAGGTTTGGAAAGATTGTACAACGCCGGAATAAAAAAATTAGGAGTCATTCACCGCGGGTTTTCAACCTATGAAAAAACAAAATACCGCAATAATCCGGAATGGCAGATTGCCATAGATCTGCAGAATAAATTTCCCGATTTACCTTTGATCTGTGATCCTTCACATATCACCGGAAAAAGAGAGATGATTCAGGAAGTTTCGCAACAGGCGTTGGATCTGAATTATGACGGCTTAATCATTGAAACACATATTGATCCTGATCATGCATGGAGTGATGCGGCTCAGCAGGTTACGCCAGCTGTTTTAAAACAAATTTTTATCAATTTAAGGGTGCGTAAAGAAACAGACGATGCAGATGATTATACCAGACAGATGACAAAACTTCGTACCCAAATTGATGATTTTGACAGAAAGCTATTAGAGGTTTTAGGAGGCAGAATGAAAATTGCCGATCAGATTGGATTGCTGAAAAAAGAAAAAAACGTAGCCGTTTTACAAAACAAACGCTGGCAGGAAATTTTGGACAAAATGATTGCAGACGGAAGCCAAAAAGGGCTTAGTGAGAATTTTGTAATTCAGTTGTTCAAAGCCATCCACCAGGAGAGTATCAGTCATCAGGAAAAAATTATCAATTCCTGATTGGCGAAATCTTGTATCTTTGTGGCATGACAGGACTTGTTTATAAATCGACCGGAAGCTGGTACACCGTTAAAACCGAAAATAATCAGTTATATGATTGCCGGATTAAGGGTAAGTTCAGAATGAAAGGGATAAAGAGCACCAATCCGATTGCTGTGGGGGATGAGGTTGATTTTGAATTGGATGATTCATCAGATGTAGTTACCGGGTTGATTCATAATATACATGAGCGAAGAAACTATATTGTCCGAAAATCTGTTAATCTTTCTAAACAATCACATATCATCGCCTCTAATGTTGATGTTGTTTTTTTGTTGGTTACGATAAATAACCCAACTACAACAACCAGCTTTATAGACCGGTTTTTAGTGACGGCCGAAGCGTATCATATCAAAGCAGTTCTTGTTTTTAATAAGATAGATACCTATGATGAAGCGGCTTTGGACGAGCAGTTGTATCTGCAATATGTTTATTCACAAATTGGTTATCCGTGTTTGCGGGTTTCTGCCACCGAAGGGAAAGGACTGGAAGAATTAAAACAAATGATGAAAGGAAAGGTCTGTATGTTTTCAGGCCATTCCGGAGTGGGTAAATCAACATTGGTGAATGCATTGGAGCCTGACCTGAATTTAAAAACAAAGGAAATATCCGATTTGCATCAGCAAGGGCAGCATACCACCACTTTTGCCGAAATGTTTGATTTGTCGTTTGATTCCAGAATAATTGATACACCGGGTATCCGTGGATTTGGTATTGTAGATATGGAGAAGCATGAAATTAAAGGGTACTTTCCTGAATTTTTTGCGTTGGAAGATCAGTGCAAATTTAATAACTGCCTGCATAAGGATGAACCGCATTGTGCGGTTAAAAGGGCATTGGAAGAAGACAGGATTGCCTGGACGCGATATAAGAGTTATCTTCAGATTTTGGAAGGAGATGAAGAGCAATACCGGAATGATATTTATGCTGAGGGACGCAATCTAGATAATTGATTAATAAATATTATATTTGAAATTAAATTCTCTTTAGTATGATAACATATCTCAAAATTAACGGATTTAAATCCTTTCATAATTTTGAAATGGAATTTACACCTTTCACAGTAATTGCGGGAGCAAATGCATCAGGGAAAAGTAACTTATTTGATGCATTGACTTTGTTGTCTAGACTTGCAGATACAGATAACTTAAAGAGAGCATTTAGTGAGCAAAGAGGAGAATTTATTGAATTATTTACTCAATATGAAGATGATAATTATGCTACTGAAATGGAGTTTGTTGTAGAAATGTTGGTAAATAAAAATGTTAAAGATGCATGGGGAAATGAAGCAAAATTAAAATATACAAGGCTTAGATATGAGCTATCAATAAAGAGAATAACTAATCAATCTGGAATTCAGGATTTAGCTGTTTCTAAGGAAAATTTATTTAAGTTAAATCATCAAGAAGATAAATGGGTAACAACAATTCTTTCAAAAAAAAACCTAGAGTATTGGCGACCTAAAGTAGGTACTGGTAAAAGAGGAATTCCTTACATCGAAAGTGTTAATGAAAATGGATTAGATGTAATACAAGTTCCGCAAGATGGAACAACAGGTAATAAAAGAAGATTTCCGTTAAGTAATGCTACAAGAACGGTCTTAAGTAGTTTTGATACTGTAGATTTTCCTCATGTTTTAGCTGCAAAAGAAGAAATGAAAAGTTGGAAATTCTTGCAGTTAAACCCTGAAGATTTAAGACAAGCAACAAGTAAAAATAATGGTGAAGATATAATTACAGTAAGCGGCAAAAATTTAGCAGCCGCATTATTTAGAATTAAACAAAATGATAAATATTCGTTGAAAGAAATTTCAAGAAAGCTAAATAGCTTCCTTCCTAATTTTATTGAAGTAGATGTAATTGATGACAATGAAAATAAGCAATATTTGATTAAACTTAAAGATGTCGATAAAAAAGAATTTTCTTCAAGGGTTCTTTCGGAAGGAACTTTAAGAGTTTTAGCATTATGTATTTTAGAGTATGATGAAAAGCATACTGGTTTACTTTGTTTTGAAGAACCAGAAAATGGAATTCATCCTTTTAGGATAAAAGCGATGACGGAACTTTTAAAAGATTTAACAGTCGATTTTAATGAAATAGATATGCCATTGAGACAAGTTATAGTAAATACTCATTCGCCTGTTTTAGTCGGTAATATGGAAACATGGAAAAAAGATACCAATGTCAGTATTTGGTATGCTCAAATGAGAAATTCAATTGTTAATTTAAAGGGTAGTCGTTTAAAACTTAATTCAACAAAAATTAGTCCAGTTATTAAAGATAACTCTACATCGCAATTAAGTTTAATTTTTTCAGAGCAGGATAGAAAATTAACTTTGTCAATAGTAAATGATTATTTAAAAACCGCACAATTTGAAGATGCAATCTTTTAATCGCCATGAGTAATTTTATTTTAGCAGGATTATATACAGAAGGAAGTACAGATGTTAGATTTTTGTCTAGTGTAGTTGAAAGAACACTATTTGAAGTTGCTTATGATTGTACTGGTGACATTGAAATAGAACTTGTGATTTTAGAATTTAGTAAAACAGGATTAAGTTTTAACAAACAAGTTCAATGTGCTGCAAAATTAGGATATGAAAAATATGGTATTTTACTTTTATTTGTTCATACTGATTCTGATGATGAAAATGATGATTTAGTATTTAAGTCAAAAATAAATCCTGCTTTGGAATCATTGTTACAGAAAAGTGATGAAGAATATTGTAAAAATTTTGTTGCTATTGTACCGATTCAAATGACAGAATCATGGATGATAGCAGATAGAGAACTATTAAAAGATGAAATTGGTATAAATAAGACAGATGCTGAGCTAAAAATTCATCTGAACCCTGAGTTAATTAAGGATCCTAAATCACTAATTGAAGATATAATTCGATTATCTAAAGAAGATTTAACTAAAAGAAAAAGAAATAAAGGGTTGGAAATCTCTGACTTGTATCAAATAATAGGTCAAAGTATAGATTTGTCAAAGTTGGAAAAGATTCCATCCTATAATAAGTTTAAAAGTTCTTTAATTATTAAACTCAAGGAGTTAAACTTTTATCATAAAAAATGAGAGCTGTTATTCAGAGAGTTTCCCAGTCTTCAGTAACTGTCGAGGGAGAAGTTGTAGCTTCTGTCCAAAAAGGATTATTGGTTTTGGTCGGTATTGAAGATACCGATTCAAATGATGATATAGCATGGCTGTCAGCAAAAATTGTCAATCTTCGTATTTTTGCTGATGAAAACGGCGTGATGAATTTATCGGTAAAAGAAGTAAACGGAGAGGTCATTGTTGTGAGTCAGTTTACACTTCATGCTTCCACAAAAAAAGGAAACCGCCCCTCTTATATCAGAGCGTCAAAGCCCGGTACTGCCATTCCGGTTTACGAGCGTTTCATTGAGCAAATGGAATCAGATTTGGGCAAACGTATTCAAACCGGCCGGTTTGGGGCTGATATGAAGATAAGCCTGGTAAACGACGGACCGGTAACCATTACAATTGATACAAAAAACAAAGAATAATATTTGTTTTTTATTTCTTTTAATTTATTTTTGAAAAATAAGGGTTTCCGGAAACTTCAAACAAATTAATATTATCAGTCCGAATCGTTATTTCGGGATCTTTACAGTTCATGAAAAACATAACATTAACACTGTTTCTCTACATTGCTTTTTTAACAAGTGTTGAAGCTCAGATTTATTCAGATCTTTTAATTTCAAAGGAGTTAAAAGAAAATGCAAACGCTTGTATCCGCCTGCAGGAAACTGAAATAAAAATAAAATCCAGAAAGTTGATGACGATTAAATCCAGGCGTGTAGTAACCGTATTTAACGAATATGGTATGCGTCACATGGATGCGTCACAATATTATGACAAGAGCCTGAAAATCGTTTCGATAGAAGCTCAGATTGTAAATTCGGCAGGAACTGAAATTAAAAAAATTAAGAAAAAAGATTTCAGAGATCAGAGTATTGCCGACGGAATCTCTGTCTACACAGACAATCGTGTTTTATACCTTGATTACACACCGATCAGTTATCCTTTTACACTTATTTTTGATTGTGAAATCGAAACGTCAAATACGGCTTTTATTCCCGGTTGGACACCACTGGAAAGTTATTTTTTAAGTACAGAAGCCAGTAAAATAACTGTTTTCTATCCGCAAGATTTAGGATTTAAATATAAAGAAGAGCACTTTGAAGGCTTTTCAATTACTAAAAAAGAAGAGGAAGGAAAAGTAGCTTTTGAAGCCAAAAATATTGCGGCTTTACGGCAGGAAGAATATGCTCCAAACCTGCGAAAATTTACACCAAGTGTGATTTTTGGGTTAAATAAGTTCTATTTGGAGGGCGTTGAAGGTCAGGCGGATAGTTGGGAAAGCTTTGGCTCATGGGTGTACACCAGCTTATTGAACGGAACCGATGAACTCTCAGAAGATACAAAATCAAAAATCAAGGCCTATGTAGGTAATGAAACGGATCCGTTGAAGATCACACAAAAGGTCTTTGAATACGTGCAGAATAAGACAAGATATGTGAGTATCCAGCTGGGAATCGGCGGATGGAAACCAATGCTGGCCAAAGATGTTGACCGGTTAGGGTATGGTGATTGTAAAGCGTTATCAAACTATACGAGAGCATTGCTTAAGGTGTTTGATGTTGATGCATACTACACTATTATATATGGAGACAGGTATCAGAGAGACATTAATCCTGATTTTGTTTCCATGCAAGGGAATCATGCGGTACTATGTATTCCTTATGAAGGTGGATTAAAATGGATGGAATGTACGGATCAGATAGTTCCGTTTGATTTTCAGGCAAACTTTACGGATGACCGGAAAGCATTACTGATAAAGCCGGAAGGTGGCGAGATTACTGATACAAAAGTTTATTCGGAAAAGCACAACAGTCAGGTAACGTCCGGGCATTATACGTTAAGCCAGACAGGCTCAATTTCAGGAGCCGTTACCATTAAGTCTTCCGGAACACAGTATGCCGGAAAGCATCGTTTGGAACGCAGTTCAAAAGACGAACTGGATAGACATTATAAAAATTATTTTAGCACCATAAATAACCTGCATTGGAAAAATCCTGTTTTTGAAAATAACAAAGACAAGGCTGAATTTACAGAAAAAATTGATTTGGAAGCAGCTAATTATGCAAGTAAAAACGGTCAGCGTCTAATGCTTGCTTTAAATGCATTCAATCAGTATTCATCAGTTCCCAAAAGATACCGGACCCGAAATTCACCCTTCGAGATTTCAAGAGGCTTTTATGATTATGATGATATTAGCATTAGTTTACCTGATAATTTTTCGGTTGAATTTGTTCCGGAGTCTGTGGAGTTTCAGGAAAAATACGGATATTATAAGGTTGAGGTTCAGTTAAATGACAACAAACTGATCTACAGGCGTTCTTTAACCATAAACAAGGGCTTTTATTCCAAATCAGAGTATGAAGAGTACAGAAAATTCATAGAAAAAATTGCAAAAAACGATAATGCAAAGCTGGTATTAATTCAAAACTAAAAACAATGAGTCTTTTTAAGAAAAGCAGTCAGATTTATTTTTTTTTATTCATTTCATTTTCCGGTTTAAGCCAGTCCTATGATTTAGGAAAAGTAACTGTTGCCGAGCTTCAGGAAAAAGAGCACCCTGTTGAAAAAAATGCTGAAGCAGCCGTTTTGTTCGATATAGGTAAATCTTATTTTGAATTTAACGTTAACACCGGATTCAGACTGATTACAGAAGTTACGACCAAAATCAAGGTATATAAAAAAGAAGGGTATTCTTTTGCTGATATTGCAATCCCTGTTTATGTTGGAGGTGACGAAAGAGAAACCGTAAGTTTCACGAAGGCTTTTACTTACAACCTTGTGAATGGTAAAATTGAAAAAACGAAACTGAAAAGTGATGGTGAATTTACAGAAAAAGTAAATAAATTCTGGAATAAGGTAAAGGTTTCCATGCCGGACGTAAAAGAAGGTTCGGTAATAGAGTATAAGTACACGGTAACTTCACCGTTTTTTACAAATCTTCCGGAGTGGTATTTTCAAAAGAGTATTCCGGTTAATTATTCAAAATTTGTGACCTCGGTTCCGGAGTATTTTGTTTATAATCCGAGGGTTAAAGGGTATATTCATCCAAAGATTTCTACAACCACTAAAACAACCACACATAATTATACTGAAAAAGAACGGTCAGGTTTTACAGTGTCCAGAACTAACTTTTCGAATGAAAAAATGACTTATCAGGAAGCAGTCAATACATATATTACAGAAATGTTACCATCAATGAAAGATGAGGATTTTGTGGCTAATATCAAAGATTATACTTCGGGAGTTTTGCATGAGCTGTCTTATATTAAATACCCTAATTCGCCTATTAAAAGCTTATCAAGCAGTTGGGACGATGTTTGTAAAACGATTTACGATACAGAAAATTTTGGTTCTGAATTAAAAAAAACCGGGTATTTTGAAAAAGATATAGAAGCCCTGCTTCAAAATAAAACATTGAAGGAAGAGAAAATCAACGCAATCTTACATTTTGTTAAAGGACAGGTAAAATGGAACGGATATTACGGTATTTATTGTGATGACGGAGTGCGTACCGCCTATAAGAATAAGTCCGGAAATATTGCGGAAATAAATTTGATGTTAGTAGCAATGCTGCGTTATGCAGGATTTGAGGCCAATCCGGTATTGGTTAGTACAAGATCAAACGGAGTACCGTTATTTCCTTCAAGAACAGCCTTTAATTATGTGGTTTGTGCAGTAGAAACTACAAATGGTTTAATTATGTTGGATGCTTCTGATTTGAACAGTAGTTTAAATATTTTACCTACAAGAGTACTCAACTGGCAGGGAAGATTGATAAGAAGAGAGGGAACATCCGGATTTATTGAACTTATACCCGCCTTTGTTTCCAAAGAGAATACACAGGGGCTGATTTCAATTGATAAAGAAGGAAATATAAACGGAAAATTGAGGAGACAATATTTTGATTATAACGCATATCATTTTCGAAATAATTATTTAAACTACAATAAGGATAATTACCTGGAATCCTTAGAGAAAAAATTGTCTGATATTGAAATTGAAGATTATAAAGTCACGAATGAAAATGATTTGTCAAAGCCAATTGTTGAAGAGTTTTCATTTAAGCATTCGGATCTGGTGGAGATTATTGGTGATAAAATGTATTTTTCGCCACTGTTTTTTTACTCGATTACAGAAAATCCTTTTAAAGTTGATAAACGCGATTACCCGATAGATTTTGTTTACCCACAGGAAGATAAATATGTTTTAACGGTTACGATTCCTGAAGGTTATGTGGTTGAGTCATTACCCCAGAATAAGGCGTTTGCTGTTGAAAACAATCGGCTGGTGTATCGATTTAACCTCAGTGCCTCAGAAGGAAAGATTCAAATGACAGCTACATTGCTGATGAATGAGTCTCTCATTACACCGGATTATTATGTGGATTTAAAAGATTTTTTTAAGCAGATAGTAGAGAATCAAACCGAGAAGATTGTATTGAAAAAAAGTTAACTTATGAATACATTAAAATTTATAGCCTTAGCACTACTGTTGAGTACATCATTAGCAGCTCAAAAACTGGAATTTGGAAAAGTCTCAAAACAGGAATTAGCCGAAAAAAGTCATCCTTTTGATCCTGAAGCGGCGGCGGCTATTTTGTTTAAAAAAGCCAGAACCTATTTTTATTACACTGAAAACAAAGGTTTTCAAAGTGAGACAGAATATGAAATCCGTTTAAAAATTTATAAAAAGGAAGGTTTCTCCTGGGCTAATTATGCCATACCCTATTATATAGGCTGGAGCGAAATAGGCAATGATAATGTATTTTTTTCAGATGTTACAACGTATAATTTGGAGCATAATAAAATTGAAAAAACAAAGCTCAATGCTAAAGGAACTTTTAAAGAGAAAATAAACGATTACTGGATGAAAAAAACCATTACTTTTCCCAATGTAAAAGAAGGATCAATAATTGAATTCAAGTATAAATTAGTTTCAGAAAATCTGGTTAAGCTGCCGGATTTTTATTTTCAGGAATATATTCCGGTAAATTATGCCGAATATAAAACAGAGATTCCGGTAAATTATAATTATAAAACAATATTGCGGGGCTACTCAAAAGTTGAGCACGAAGCTAAAGATGAAATGTATACCCAGGCCTTTAATTCAGCAAACACCCAGACTAAACAGCTTACATATAACATCAGAAAACAAAAATACACGTTAAAAGACATACCGGCACTGAAAGAAGAGCCTTATGTTGATAATATTGAGAATTACAGAATAAAAGTAGAAAATGAGCTTAATGTAGTGGCTTTTAAAGATGTTCAGCCGAAAATATATCTGGAAACATGGGATGATGTAGCGAGAAATATTACACAAAATGAAAAGTTTAAAAAAGAAATAGAAACAAAGGGATATTTTGAAGGAGTTCTTCTGAACAATTTAAGTGATACACTGGATAAGTTAGGTAAAGCCAGGGTAGTTTTTAATCATGTTAAAAACAGAATTAAATGGAATGGTGAATATGGTTATTATCCTAAACAAGGAGTCAAGGAAGCCTATCTGAATAGAAACGGAAATGTGGCCGATATCAATTTAAACTTAGTAATTATGCTAAGAAGTGCAGGACTTAATGCTTTTCCCGTTCTGATCAGTACCCGTAAGAATGGTAAAACCTTGTTTCCGAGTCGTGAAGGATTTAATTATTTAATCGCAGCTGCTAATATTGAGGGTAATCAGGTTTTAATGGATGCCACCGATTTAAACGCTGATTTTAATATTTTGCCAATCAGGTGTTTAAACGGAGTTGGACGATCGATTCTTTACAATGGGCAATCGGAAGAAATAAATGTTAATCCGGTAAGTTTATCAAAATCAATCACTTTTGTTCAGGCTGATTTACTGCCAAACGGTACGTTAAAAGGAAAAGTGAGGAGTTCAAAAAGTGACTATCACGCTTATTTGTTCAGAGATAGATTCGGTGATGGTAATCAGAATTCCTATTTAGAAAAACTGGAAGAAGAGTACAATAACCTGGATATTGAAGAGTACAAAGTAGAAAACCTTAAAGAACTTGAAAAAATGATTATAGAGACCTATTCTTTTTCAAATTCAAAAGTGTCCGATTTAAGCGGTGATAAAATTATTTTTAACCCCTTGTTGTTTTTCACAAAAACAATAAACCCGTTTAAGCAGGAAAAGAGAACAATGCCTGTAGATTTTGTATTCCCCGCCCAAGATAAATACACGATCAGTATTGCAGTTCCGAAAGGTTATCAGATAGAATCTTTGCCTAAATCAACAACCGTTTCGTTGCCAGATAACGGTATTTTCTTTAGTTTCAATATTTCCGGTGATCAGGATAAAATAACGATTTCCTCTTTTTTTGATATAAACAGAGCAGTCTTTGAATCAGATTACTATGAAGATTTGAAAAATATTTTTAAAATTTACATTGAAAAGCAAACGGAGTCAATCATTTTGAAAAAAAGTTAGTCATGAACCTCAAAAACGCCCAACTCGAAGTAGATAACTGGATTAAAAACCATGGTGTTCGTTATTTTAACGAACTGACCAATATGGCACAACTGACCGAAGAAGTTGGTGAAGTTGCTCGTATAATTGCCCGCCGTTATGGAGAACAATCCGAAAAAGAAAGTGATAAAAACAAAGACCTTGGCGAAGAATTAGCCGATGTGGTTTTTGTAGTATTTTGCCTTGCCAACCAAACCGGTGTAGATTTACAAGCGGCTTTCGACAAAAAAATGGATTTAAAAACCAAGAGAGACCACGACAGACATCATAATAACGATAAATTAAAATAAATGAAAAAAAACCTAGCTACTTTGGTTGCCGGAATTTTTATCATAGGTCCGTTATTTGGATTAATGCTTTATTTTTTAAAAATAGAGATGCTTTTTAAAGACATTGTATTGTTGAGTATCATTTTCGGTATTGGTATGGCTATTGGCGAAATTTTTATCTTTGAAAAAATCCGAAACCAAAAAAAAGAAAAATGAACTGGATTCTACTCATCATCGCCGGATTATTTGAAGTTGCTTTTGCCGCTTGCCTCGGCAAAGCCAAAGAAACGACAGGAACAACTATGTGGTTTTGGTACGCCGGATTTTTAATCTGTTTAACCATCAGCATGGTTTTATTGGTCAAAGTAACCAAAGAATTGCCCATCGGAACGGCTTATGCGGTTTGGACCGGAATCGGTGCCGTTGGAAGTGTGCTCGTTGGCATATTAGTTTTTAAAGAACCCGCCACTTTCTGGAGAGTGTTTTTTATCAGTACCTTAATCATTTCCATCATCGGACTAAAAGTTGTTTCCAAATAATGGTTTTACATTTAACATATAACTCGAAACTCGAAACTCGAAACTCGAAACTTTCAATCACTGGAAGCAAATCGGAAACCAATCGTTTATTATTGTTACAAGCTTTGTATCCAAATTTAATTTTAGAAAACACTTCCAATTCTGATGATAGCGACGTAATGTTGAAAGCATTACAAAACTCGCAACCCGAAACTCGCAACCCGACACTAATAGATGTTCACCACGCCGGAACTGCCATGCGGTTTTTAACGGCTTTTTTCTCCATTCAGGAAGGAAAAGAAGTTGTTCTCACGGGTTCTTCCCGCATGAAAGAACGACCAATTAAAATTTTAGTTGAAGCCTTGCAGCAACTCGGAGCTGAAATGTCTTATGAAGAAAACGAAGGTTTTCCACCAATAAGAATCATCGGGAAAAAATTAACACAAACAAATGTTTCACTTCCGGCAAATGTAAGCAGTCAATACATTTCCGCACTTTTATTAATCGCACCAAAACTCGAGAACGGAATAGAATTAACACTTGAAGGCGAAATTACTTCTGTTCCATACATTAAGATGACCTTGACTTTATTAAACGAAATAGGCTTAGAAACCTCTTTTATTGAAAATAAAATCAAAGTTAATCCACTCCAAACTATAAACTCCAAACTTCTTACTATTGAATCAGATTGGTCATCGGCTTCTTACTGGTTTTCTATCGTTGCCTTATCCGAAATTGGAACTCAAATCACATTGTCGAGCTACAAACAAAACAGTTTACAAGGCGATGCTGCTTTGGTTGAAATTTATAAAGGTTTTGGGGTACAGACTATTTTTACTACTGATAATTCAATATCAATATCAAAAATCAATTACAACATCAAAAATCAAAAATCGTTATTCTTCAATCTTCAATCATCACCAGATATAGCCCAAACCATTGCGGTTACTTGCTTTGGATTGGGAATTGGCTGCCATTTAACCGGATTGCATACGTTGAAAATCAAAGAAACAGACCGATTGGAAGCCTTGAAAAACGAATTGACAAAACTTGGAGCAACTATTTCTGTTACCAATGATAGTTTGACTTTGGAACCATCGGAAATAATCAATGAAAACATCAGCATCAAAACCTACCAAGACCATCGAATGGCTATGGCTTTTGCTCCATTAGCTTTAAAAGTTCCGATTATCATTGAAGAAGCTGAAGTAGTTTCAAAATCCTATCCAACGTTTTGGGAAGATTTAAAATCGGTTGGATTTACCTTTTAATCATCGAAAAATAATCCATAATCGACGTTACTTTTTCTGCCGAAACCGGAATGTTTTGTCCGTTTTTCAGGATTAAACTGCCGCCATCCGATTTATGGAACGAATTGCAATAACTCATATTGACAATATATGATTTGTGAACACGGATAAACCGATTGTCGAAACACAAAATATCTTCAAAATTTTTAAGGTTTCGGCTAACTAAATATCTGACGTCGTTTTGACAAAAAATTTCAGCATACGCACCTTCGCCTTTGATGAAAATAATCTCTGAAGTTTCAATGAAAAGAATGCTATTTCCTGACGGAACCGCAATTTTATTCAAGGTTTCTTGCTTGATATTTTCTTGAAGTACTTTGTAGTTTTCCAATTTTAGTTTTTGCTTTTCCATTCGTTTTAATGCATTGACCAATTCGTCCGGATTTATGGGTTTCAGTAAATAATCAATCGCAGAAAACTTGAATGCTTTTACCGCATATTCATTGTAAGCGGTTGTGAAAATAATTTCGAAATTGATTTCATTTTCATCAAAAAAATCAAGCAATTCCAAACCGCTGTGACCAGGCATTTCAATATCCAGAAAAACCACATTAGGCTTCAGTTTTCGGATGGCTTTTACACCTTGCGGCAAATTTTCGCATTCGGCAACGATTTCCAGCGAAGGATAAAACTCTTTGACCAGCAAAGCCAATGAAACTCTCGCTCGTTTTTCGTCATCAATTATAATAGCTGTCATAGGTTTTCGCTTTTAGGGATTTCTATTCGAACCGTTGTTCCAATCGGCATTTGACTTGGATTAACTTTGTCTGTAAATTCAATAGAAATTTTATTGGTTTGGTTTTGGTTCAGTAAATCAATTCGGTTTTGAATGGCTTTTGTGGCAAACGATTGATGGTTTTTGTTCTTAATCGAGTTCAGTTCGCCGCTTTTTTTCCGTCCGATGCCATTATCGTCAATAATGATACTGATGTAATCTTCGGTTTTCGAAAACTGAATAAATATCTTTTTCAAACCTTCTTTGTGCAACAATCCGTGTTTGATGGCATTTTCCACATAGGGTTGCAACAGCATCGACGGAATTTTGGTCTGCTCACTATCTATTTCGGGAGCAACGATAATCTGATACTCAAAATCATCATCAAAACGTGCTTTTTCAATTTCAAGATAAAGTGATAAGGTTTTTACTTCTTCGGCAATCGAAATCGTATCTTTTTCGGTCAATTCCAAAATGGTTCGGGTAAGATTAGAAAACTTCGACAAATAATTAACGGCTTGTTTTTTCTCGTTGGATAAAATATACGATTGCAAAGTGTTTAAAGCATTGTAGAAAAAATGCGGGTTCATTTGCGATTTTATGGCTTTTATTTTCGATTGATTCAAACTATTCTCCAAAGCTACTTTTTCAATTGCAATTTGATTTCGAAGCTGGATTTTTCGAATCCGGTTTCGGTAAAACAAACTTATTCCATACAGTCCTGCCAAAATCAACAGCGAGATAAACCACCATTTTGCCCAAATGGGTTGATTAATTTTAAAAGAAATTTCCATCGGTGATACATCATTTAAAGAAGTTTTAAATGAAATAATATAATTCCCCGAAGCCAGGGAATTCAAGAGTAAACTCCGGCTATTGTTTTTGATTTCCTGCCAATTACCGTTGTTGATGGAATAATAAATCGGCGTATTCGGACTTTGCAAATAGGAAATAACCGAAAATTGAATTTCGATGTCATTTTCATCATAATCCAATTCATGCAACTTTTCAGGCAAAACATTTTTTTGGTTGACCAACACATCTTGAAGTAAAAATTTCGGTTGTTTTTCGGTTGAAAAAGTGGTGTTATCAAGACTGATAATTCCTTTGGAAGTCGCCAGATACAAATTATTTTCTTTTACCAAAATATCATTGATTTCTACATCAGAATTTACATTGAAAATCTTCTGCACCGCTTTAGTTGTAAGCTGATACGCCATAATGCTATTGGACGTAATTAAATAAAGATAGTCATCAATCTGTCTTATTTTGAGTAACAAATTCCCGGTAATTTTGCTGTCATAAATCATTTTCATCTGATGATTGTTCACATTGATTTCAACCAGTTTGTTATTGGTTGTTAAACCTAAAATCAATTGATTGTGAAAATAGATTTTTGAAAGATTTAGCGATTTATTGTTGGGTTTTATTTCCGTTAACTGCTCATTCTTAAATTGGAATAAACCCAGGTTTGTAGCAAAAAACAATGTCTTATTCAAACGGTCATACGCAACCGATTTTCCTCTTACACCGGAAACCATCGAAGAATAATTCATTTTTAATTCAGATATTTTCCTGAATTTTTCATGTGCAGCATTCCAAATGCTTTTTCCGTCCTTAACTTTGATTAAACCGCAATTACCGCTGGCAGCATACGCATAAAAACAGTCATCAATAACCAAAAGTTGTTTCATGGCAATGATGTCTTCTTTTAAAACAGTTCCGTTTTTGTTGCTTATCTTAAACGTATTCGAAGTAAAACTCAACAGATTTAGAAACGGGTTATCGTTTAAATTAACCACGCTGTGATTGGAATTTCCGTTGAAAATTACCTGATGATTTTGGAGGTTTTTTAGATCATTCGTTTTAACTAATTTATCATTTACCGTTCCATAAAAAATGGCATCATTCGTCTGTTCTAAAACAGTTGGCAAAGCAATTGTTTGATACAATATGTTCTTAAAATGAGGCACATAAAGCACACCTTCGTTTAACGTGGTAATCCAATAGCCTTGATTTTTATCTTTGTAAATAGATGAAATATTATAGTTGTCAAAATAGCTTTCGGGCTTGAAATTGGGAACATTTACATTAATTTTCAGTAATCCTTTGGTTGTTGAGAACCAATTGAACTGATTTTCTGCGGTTATGTTTTGAATAAAATTAGACGTGTTATCAAACTTTTTCAGTTCAAATTTTCCGTTTTTAACAAGACAATAATCAGTAGAATATTTTGAAATGATCAGTAAATTTTCATTGGAAACAGAAAATAATCCACCATTGAATTTCTCCTTAATTTCAGAAGGAATCTGATGTTTTTTTATATCCGTTGCCGAACGAATTTCAAACAAATGATCGGAAAAAACAAATAATGAATTTCCTTTTTTCTGAACACCTAAAACGACTGTGGTATCAAAAGGCAAAACATTGGTTCTCTTCAATGTTTTTAAATCCAGAAACACCAATTCATCTTTCTCCAAATAAATTAATTGGTTGCCGATGATATTGAATTTATGATAGCCAATCGGTTTCTTGACATCCAGAATATGGAGCTTGCCTTTTTCAACATAGTAAATATTACCGTCAAAATTACAATACCAAATTCGCCCGTAACGATCTTCGACTATGTTTGAACCGGCTTTGGAAGTTTGCTCGTCATTGTAATAAGATTTAAACTGAAACCCGTCATAACTGCAAATGCCGTCATTGGTTGCCAGCCAGATCATTTCGTTTTTATCCTGATAGATGTCATATACCGTATTGCTTGGCAAACCGTTGGTTTTGTTGATGGTATGATAATAGGGATTTTGTCCAGATAGATTTTGGATAAAAAATAAGCATACAAATAGAATGTACTTCAACGGATTGGTATTTGAAACAAACTTATAAAAATAATACAAAACAAGTTGATAGCAGTTTGTCAAACCGCTTTTCCAATTTACAAACCGATGATTTTAACATATTCGTAAACTGAAAAACAGCTTTCGTAAACTGAGTAATAAAAAGGAAAAGACTTGAAAGTAAGTTTGCTGAAACTTTAAATCTACAATTTATGAAAACAAAACTACTATGCTTATTGTTATTGGTAACTTTTGGAACATTTGCCCAAATAAATGTTTCGGAAAGCTTTGAAACATCATTCCCGACAGGTTGGTCAACAACAGGTCAAAGTGCAGGATTCTCAAGAGGAATTTATTCTTATGCATGTGACCAAAGTTA
This sequence comes from Bacteroidota bacterium, assembly GCA_023434025.1. GTDB lineage: Bacteria > Bacteroidota > Bacteroidia > Flavobacteriales > Flavobacteriaceae > Flavobacterium. Next base: position 17,988 of record JAEYTL010000056.1, on the reverse strand, counting down.
TACTATGTTAGCCGGATTATATTCATCAAATAATCATGCAATGATTGTCACTTCTAATTATGTTTCTGACGGTAATTCCATTATTGTATCATTTGATTACAATCGTGGAATTGGCGCGGTTTCAGGAAATGTATATTTGTATTACGATGTTAATAATGCGAATTCTTGGCAACAAATTGCTACCACTGCCGACTTAAGTCCAGGTTGCAAAACACTTAGAGGAGCAATTCCGGGTAATCTAGTTCCAGCTGGTTCAAACGTGAGATTTAGAATGCAAATTAACTCTACAAGTAATATTTCGGTTTATATTGATAATTTTAAAGCTGAGCAAAAACCTTTCGCCTTTGAGTACACTTTTGACAATACTCGTAGCAACACAGACGGACTGTTCCCTTTTGGAGCTGCAAATACAGTTTTCGTAGAAGATAGAAATGGAACTGCTAATGGTGCTATGCAAATAAATGCAAATGTATCAGGTTCACAAAATGTTATTCCATTACTTCCAACTGGTAATGCTTCCAGATCTTTTTCTTTGTGGTATAAAACAAATGTGAATACAAACGCTAATGTTTTTACTTATGGAACCGCTTGTGAAAATTGTAATTTTGGAAGTTATTTGGGCGCAAATGGAAATCCAGTGTTTCAATCGTACATTAGTGATACTAATTTTGGCGGAAATTATGCCGCTAATACATGGCAACATATGGTTGTAACCTATAACGGAACTCAAGTAAAAATGTACATGAACGGAGTTTTGATAGGAAACCAGATTTATAATTTAGTTACAGGAAGCAATTTTGCTTTTCGATTAGGTGGAAATACCTCTACACTTACTGTTGATGATTTAAGAATGTTTGAAAGAGCAATTACCGATGCAGAAGTTTCTAATTTATTCAACCATAACCAAATTGAAAATCCAACACCACCTATTATTAGTAATATTTCTGAAACACCTTCACCATCAACAGTTTCTATAAATTACACTTTAACTACAACCAACAGTCCAGCAACATCTTTGATAAAGTATGGTTTGTCAGACACTAATTTATCCTCTCAGGCTAATGGATTTTCAACCAATAATACTACAACCAACAGCGTTACAATCAACTCATTATTACCTAATACAACGTACTATTATAAAATTGAAGCAACAAATAACGATGGTACAACATCAAGTTCTATAGAAAACTTTACTACTTTAACAGAACAAACTATCGCAGAATATAGTTTTGACAATACATATGCTAACTTGAATGGAAACTCTCCATTTACATCAAATGCAGGAACTTCATTTGTGAATGACAGACATGGAAATGCAAACAGTGCAATCAATATCAACAATACTGGTACTACAGCTACAATAACAGGATTACCTTATGGAAATTCAGCTCGAACAATCTCGTTTTGGTCAAAAATAAATACAATGCGTACTGACTATAATATGACTTTTTCCTATGGACAGCTAAATTTCAACAATGCGAATGGAGGTTCACTTAATCCAGATAGTACTTCTTATCTTGGATACAATAATAACTTTGATACAATAGGATCAAATGCAGAAGGAGTTTGGTATCATTTCACTTATACATACGATGGAACTACTGCTAAAATCTTTAAAAATGGCACACAGATTGGTTCAGCCACAAAAGCATGGAATACTTTAAACAATTCTAATACTTTCAGTTTAGGCGTTGGCGTTGCAGGAGAATTATGGTTCAATGGTTCAATCGATGATTTAAAAATTTACAATTATGTTTTATCTGATGCCGATGTCAGCAGTCTTTACACTAATAATTCTTTAACGACAGACAATTTCACTCTAGAAAACAAAATAAAATTGTATCCAAATCCAGCCAATGATATTTTAAACATCGAAACCGCTTTAGAAATAAAATCGGTTGAAATTTATACTATCCAAGGTCAAAAAGTGACATCATCGACTGAAAAGCAAATCAATGTCTCTCATTTGGCTTCAGGAATTTATTTAGTAAAAATTCAAGATAACAACAATAAAATTTCGACTAATAAAATCATCATTCAATAAAACTAATATGAAAAAAATAATCATTATTTCAGTTCTATCGTTTGGATTAATGTCTTTTGATGCTTTGCCCAAAAAATTCATTTACAAAGTAAATCCAACTAATATTGTTGCCGAAAAATTAGATATAAAAATCAAAAATGATACTGGCGAAGAAATAAAAGTAATCAACGCCGGAAGTGGTGGAAGTTATTCGCTGACCAAAAATGCCACCACAACCATAAAAATGGAAGAGGGCGACAAGTTGCATTACTATGACAAAGGCAAAAAAGGAGCTTTGATTCTTGTTGCTTCCAAAGAAATGCACAACAAAGTTCAATTAATGAGTAAACTGGGAAAGTAGTGGTTTTTTAATAGTTTTTTTACGGGTGTTGTCAGGTTTAAGACAGGTTTTAAAAATAAACTGTTTTTTACTTGACAACGCCTATTTTGCAATCGTATATTTGCAGCCGTTAAGAATTCAGCCCATTTAATTACTGAATTCTGAATGTTAAATTCTAAACTATGAAATTATCTAATTTTCAATTCAATCTTCCAACAGAATTATTGGCTGAATATCCTGCTGAAAACCGTGATGAGTCACGTTTGATGGTGGTTAACAGAGCGAACAAAACAATTGAGCACAAATTGTTCAAAGACATCATTAACTACTTTGATGATGGCGATGTAATGATTATGAATAACACCAAAGTTTTTCCTGCCCGCTTATATGGGAATAAAGAAAAAACAGGAGCTAGAATAGAAGTGTTCTTATTACGTGAACTAAATGCGGAGCAACGTCTTTGGGATGTTTTGGTGGATCCTGCCCGTAAAATACGAATTGGAAATAAATTATATTTTGGAGATGATGATTCGTTGGTGGCTGAAGTAATTGACAATACCACTTCGAGGGGTAGAACTTTACGCTTTTTATATGACGGATCATATGACGAATTTCGCAACAAACTTACGGAATTGGGTGAAACACCCATTCCAAAATACATCAACCGAGAAGTAACTCCCGAAGATGAAGAGCGATACCAAACCATTTATGCCAAAGTAGAAGGTGCTGTTGCAGCTCCAACTGCCGGGTTGCATTTTTCTAAACATCTCATGAAGAGACTGGAGATTAAAGGAGTTGATTTTGCAGAAGTAACACTTCATGTCGGACTTGGAACCTTTAATCCGGTTGAGGTTGAAGATTTGTCTAAACACAAAATGGACTCAGAAGAGCTCATCATTACGCAGCAAGCCTGTGATGTTGTAAATAATGCCATTAACAATAAAAAAAGAGTTTGCTGTGTAGGAACTACATCGATGAGAGCCATTGAAAGTTCCGTTTCATCTGCCAAGACCTTAAATCCGTATGAAGGTTGGACCAATAAATTTATCTACCCACCTTACGATTTTAGTATAGCCAACTGTATGATTACCAATTTTCATACACCAAAGTCAACGCTGTTGATGATGATATCAGCTTTCTGCGGACATGATCTGATGAAAAAAGCCTACGAAGAAGCCATCAAAGAAAAATACAGGTTTTACTCGTATGGCGATGCGATGTTGATTATTTAACGTAACCTGATTCAGGCTTGAAATACTTAAGAAGCCGTCTCTAAAGTTTGAGACGGCTTCTTCTTTTTTTAATTTGGAGTTCGGGTCAATATTTTGTCACAGGAAAGATCGGTAGAGCTGAATTTTCCTTTGACTTGACGTTCTACTCCCTGGTACATTACAGTACAGATTTCGCCTCCTTCATTTTCACAGGTTTCTTGAATTTGACAGGGCAGTGGATGATCAATCCATCCGATTTCTGCAACGGCAGTAATTTCTTTACCTTCATGGTGAAGAGCAAATGCACTGGTTATGGCAACAACCATTAACAATAACGGTAAAAACGATTTGAAATTCATTGTTTTCATAATTTAAAAAATTTAAAATGATGATCTACTCTTTTGTACAGGTTTTCGATCTTCCCCTGTGACATCGGCCGATATCAATAATGTATTAGTCTAACGGGTTAAACCGTTCTTTTTTAAAACGACCTACGACCAAATATTGTTTGGTTAAACCTACAAGCAGATCATCATATATTTTGAAGCTTCTGATTTCCTCTCCTTTGTGATGATAAAAGTAAAAACTGAATTGATAACTGTTGTTGTCCAGTCGGTAAACATCAATGATAGAAGCTTGTTCCAGCATATCAGGACGGTCATATTTACCTAACCGTTTTGATTTGATGTAGAGAAAATTACCGGCAGTAGTAGCATAAGTATTAATTTTTTCGGGTTGGGTTGCCCATTTTTTTGTCCGTCCTTGGTTGAGGTGAGCGAATTTTAAATCAGCTTGTTTAAGTGTATCGATGGTTCTAAGGCGAACAATACTGTCAAATCTAGGGCTGGTCAAAAGATATTGGTTTCGGTAATAATAGGTGTAAACAGCAGTGTTTAATTTAGGATTGTAACTTAACAATCCGTCCGTATCAAAAATACCATCGATCTGCTTTTCCAGTAAATCATGATTCGGATGAAAGATTTTGTTGTTTTCAACATCAATCAAAGCCAAGCAGTTCTTTCCTGTTTTAGGATGTAAAGCCCGGACAGTAAACCGGACGGTGTCGATAACTTCGTAAATTGAAAATTTAGTGGTACCATTGTAAATGGGTTTGCCGTTCCAATCATTTATTTTTCCACGGTAAATCACGGGAACGGTTCCGTCTGCAAAATAATAATAACCCTCTTTTATCTGAACTTGAGCTGAAGCAAACGGGAATTGATAGTTGTCCTGATTAAGGCGGAAAGCCTGTTGGTGAGTCAGGCTGCTGTCTACAGCTAAAATATATTTGGGAGCAGTGTTATTGCCTAAGTAAATTTTTCCGTTGGCATAACCGGCAATGTAATAGGAATTGTGTTCCAGCGAAATTCCTTTCAGCAGATTAACCGGGCTATGGGGAATTCTGCGGATGAATCCGTTGTGATACTTTATGCTGTTTTCGGATAAGAAGAACAGAACGATGACCGAGACCGTTCCCGCCACACCAAGCACGATGACTTGTGTGATGGTTTTTCGGGTTGAATGAAGGTTTTGGCTTTTGATAAAAATGGCAATTAGGGCCAAAAAAATAAAGACAAGGTTGAAAAATAAATGTCCGTTCCAACTCATTTTTTCAAGTATACCACCACATGAACAAGGAACAAAAGAACTGTAATGAAGAATAATGTAGATATAAGCAGTAAACATAACCATCAATGTAAAGGCGGTAAAAAAAGCCAATCGCTGAAAGCGGCTGAACGATAATGCAACAGCTATCAGTATTTCTGAAAGCGGTATGCTCCAAACAATAAATTCTGCATAAGCCCCTAACAAAGGAGACTGCCCTAATTGTACCCTAAAGTTTTCATAATCGATATATTTACTGACAGCGGCATATATAAACAGGAGGATATAAACATAGCTGATAGCTGTAACCAAATAGTTTTGAAAAGTGGAGTTTGATTTCATGGTTAATACATTTTAGCAGAACTGCTTTATTCAGCCTTTTGACAGGGTAAAATTAAAGGGAAGCAATTTAATTTACTAATGATGTAGTGTGTGATTCGGGAATTTAACAGGTTAAAAATGAGTTGAATATGAAAATTAGTTGAGCGTGAAATTGAACAAATTTGTTTTTAAGGAGTTCTTGGTTTAATTTTCTTAACTTGTGTTGGCTTTATTTTGAGGATATAGTTTTTTGTGAAAATAAGACGAAAGCTAACCAGATAATTTTTACCCCGAGCTCTTACTGAAAAAGTATGAGAACCCGGGGTGAAAAGCAACTCTGCTTTAGAAGACAATAGCGTAAAGGTTATTGCATGTAGGAGATTAAAACGGACAAACCTGTGCTGAAGAGAACACTCTATTCACAAATTTAAACAGTTGATTTATTCTTTTTTAAAGAGTACCTCCATTTTGCCTTGTTTTAAGTGTACTGTTTTTTCATCCGGATTAAAAATAAGCGTAATATTAGCCGGGTCAAACGTAAACGTATGGTTTTCATAAGCTGTCATCGGAATGGCTCCTTGTCCCGTAGCCTGTGTCATCAAAACAGTATCATTTTTAAAAATGGTGAGTTTTAACGGAAACCCTTCACTTGCATAAACACCTAAATAACGGTCTAAGTCATCTGAGGTCAGTGTAACAGTTTTTAGGTTGTGGCTCTCGGTTTTTTCGTTATACAGTATTTTCCGCACATCGCTCACTGGTAGCACGGTTAACATCGTTTGGTTGTTTTGCAGGAGAATAATGGTTTTGTCGTAATCTGTATGTCTTTCGATAAAAGTAATGTAACCGGCCCAACTTCCGGAGTGATTAACAATTTTACCATATTTTTCCTTTTGAGCAATAGCCCAGCCAAAACCATAGTTCGTTTCTTCGCCATTGGTGGTTTTCACAGCATTAAAGATAAGGGCTTTATCAGCGGCATTCACCAGCTTGTCGGTATACAAAGCTCTGTCCCACAAAAGCAGGTCGCCCAGAGTCGAGTTCACCATGCCGTCGCCCACGATACCATCGAGGTAATAGGTGTAAAAGGTTTTGCCAAAACTGTCGGTTGTTACTTTTTTTCCCAGGCTGTCCTGCACATAGCCTAAAGCATAGTTATCTATTTTTTGCGGAGCATAACGGCTTCTGTACACCAACGTGTTTTTCATTTTTAAAGGCGTAAAAAGGTTGTCTTTCAGGTATTTTGAAAAAGGTTTTTTAGATGCTTTTTCAATAATTAGACCCAACAGGGCATAGCCCGTATTGCTGTACTCATATTTTTCATTAGGTTGAAAAAGTACGGCCGGTTTATAGGTAGCCATCAGATCAACAATGTCTTGATTCACCGCAAACTTTGTTTTGTCCCAGTGTTGTTCAAACAGTTCCATATAATCGGGTAGACCAGCTGTGTGATGCAGCAACTGGCGAATGGTAATATCGCCGTAAAATCCCAGTTCCGGTATATACTTCGCCATCCTGTCATCGTAGTTCAATTTCCCTTGTTTGGCCAGCAACACAATTCCCATAGCCGTAAACTGTTTGGAAACTGAAGCGAGTTCAAATACAGTTTGCAGATTGAGTGGTTGTCCCGTTGTTTCGTTTGCAATTCCGAAACTTTTTTCAAACAGGATATTGCCTTTGTCGGCAATCAGAACATTTCCGTTAAAGGCTTTATTTTGGTGTAAGGCAGTGAATAAACTGTCTAACCGTTCACTTTGGTTTTTTTGAGCAAAGACGGTAAAAGGCAGTACAAAAAGCAGAAAAATATAGCTTGTTTTTTTCATAATCATGGTAGAGTGGAGTTGTTATATTGGACTAATTTATAAAATTCTTTTTAACTGCATGGCCATATTTTTGGCTAATTTTTCATATGCCCCGGCAATGCGGTAGCCCTGATCAAAATCAAAAGTACCGCCTTCTAAACCAATTGAGCGAGTAAATTCTACTTGCAATAAAACATTGGCAGGGTTGCCGGTTTCAAAGATGGTAATGACTGCACTGATTTTGGCAGGTTCACTTCCGGCGACTACATTATAACCGGGATAAATCCAGGTAGTTTTGATGTGCATGGTGTGTTCACTCTGGTTGTTGTTGGTCACAGAAATTTCTCCGTTTTCAAACCGCCGATTAAAGTATGCTATAAATTGAGGCTCATATTTGGCTGAACGGTCGGCATACCAGTCGGCTCTGAACTTTTCGGCTTCACCTTCTTTGTGGGCTCTTTTTTCCATTTTTTCTTTCAGAAAAGCCTCTTCCGAATCAAAACCATGCACTTGCAGATCCGAATAGTCAAAGGTGACGGTATAGCTTGAAATACCCTTCAGGTTTTTAAAATTACCTTGCCGTATTTTTTGTTGGGAAAAGCCGTCTTGGTTAAAAAAAAGAAGTAAAAGCAGTAAGTAGTAGTTCATGTTATGTTGATTATCCTAAAAAACATTCTTTTAATCTTCCCAGCCGCACAAGGTCAGCCCTTTGTCTTTTGCTTCCTGTAAGGTAACCTTTTTGGTTTCCTTTTTACAGGCTCCCAAACCGCGGCAAAACTCTTTTTTATGGTATTTGGTGGCATTTTTACTGTTGCAAATATATACTTCCTCCGCCATTCCGGAGCCGGAAAGGAGTGGGAAAAGCAAGATAAGAAGTAATTTTTTCATAGTGAAGTGGTTTAAACTTTTTGATTGAAGCGAAAAGTAGGGATTTTTTTTCCAAATTTTAGCTTTTTTGCACTGCATAACAGAGTTACGGAGTAAAAAACAGGTGAAATTTGGGAGAAAAAGACCATTTTGCAGCCAATTGAAAAAATTTAAACCACTTCAGTGTATAAATATACTGTTTTATTCGGTATGTAAAATGTATTCATTGTTTTTTTCATCTTTGGCCAGCAGTTTGCCGTATCCGATCCATTCTACGGTGACCTTAAAAACATCACCTTCCTGATTGGTCAGTTTTCCGTTGCCATATTTATCCTTAATCGTGATGTTACCGCTAACGGTATAGCCGTTCTTATCCTGACCGGATACGTCATAGTTATAGGTATAACCGCCCGAGTGACCAAGGCGGTATTTATATTGGGTAGCCGTATCTTCATGATAGGTAGGTTCAGCCTCAGGCTTCTCCAAAACGGTGGAAGGAGCATAAAACGGTTTAATGGCAGTATCCGATCTGTTTTCCGGGCTTTCTTTTCGGCAGCTGCCTGTGATTAACAGTAAAATTAACCAAACGTGTAGTAATTGTTTCATAGTCTAAAATGATTAATGTAAGTCAAATTGAATCCAGACAGGAACATGATTGGATATTTTCCGGGCTTGGTCAAGTGAATCAAAGTGTTCATAAAAAGGGATGATGCCTTGCCTGCTGATCCTTATTTTTTGAGCAGGATAAAAAATATTGTCATAGGCCGAAGCCAGACAGTCCTGCTCAATGCAATGGGGCCGTAATGTGGTATTCTGATTTTCAAAAGCGGAAGTATAGCCCATTTTCTTCAACGGATTAAATACCGTATGTGTTTCCGGACAATTGAAATCGCCCACAAACAGCAGGTTTAAATCAGGGTATTGTTCCGGTAAGAATTTGAAATATTTAATCTCCGTTTCGGGTTGTCTTTTTTTGGTAATGGCGTGAAAGTTAGCCACGGTAAATTGTTTGTCACGGTATTGAAACGTGGCATAAAACGGTTCGCGGTCGATTTCCAACGCATATCTTTTTTCAAGCCACGGTTGGCCAATGAGTTGCACGTTGGTAGTTTGCCACAAAAAAGCATAGCGTTCGGTTTTGTAAGCACTGCTGCTGGTCGGATCACTAACAACATAGTTCCATTTGTTTCCGGTGCGGTTCAGTTTATCCGCAAGTAAGGCTACTGTTTGCGGCCCGCTTGGATTAGTCACAATTTCCTGTAAGGCCACGATGTCGTAATTTTTAATTTGACTAACGATAAAAACAAGGGTACTGTCGGATTTGGCAGAGCCGAGGTTGGACAGGTTCCAGGAGAGGAGGGTGGGTTGGGCGTAAAATATAAAAGGGATAAACAAAAATAGTAAAATTGATTTCATAGGTTTTTGTTATTAACTTTTACCATCATTTGTTTTGACTCCTTTATCTCTACAACTATAGTTTTCTTTTTGTTGATTTACTTCTGAGGTTTTATATATCATTTTTCGGTTAATTTGAACTTTAATTATTTAAAATAAATCTTTTGATTACTTTATCCATATTACTTGGTAATTCAGCTTTTTTTACTTCAAATTTTTTCACCTTCATTTCTGTTAACCAGTTTATCCAATAGGTTTTTATCACATCTTCTTCATAAGGGTTTTTGTTGTTAGGATTTATTCCTAAAACCAGTACTTCTATGTCTGACAAATCATCATTTGCTTTAAGAAATCCAATTTCTTTTTCTTTCATGATGTGAGCCCAATTTGAATTAATCAATAGGTTGTTCCTAATAGTTTCAGGAGTTATATATGTTGTTTTGTTTGATTCTTTTATCTTTGAATCAGCATGATACATGTAGCCATCTGTTAAAACCACAAGAATATTTCTAAATCCATTGTTGATACAATAATCATTTATATTGTTTTTGAAAAATTTCCATGTGTCAGAACCAATGTAATTTTTATCCTTGATTGCTAATTCATAAATTTTATGAGTTTCTGATAAATATCTCTCTGTGATTTTTTCTAAATTTTCTTTTGAGATATTTTCTTTAGTAAAGGAAAATTTTAATTTGTCTGAAATAGAATTAATTTCTGGATTTAAAGGCTCAGGTTCGAAATAAAGTTGAATTCTGTCATTTACTTGCATGATTTTTTTTGTTTTGATATGGTTGGTAAATGTTTCGGCAATAGAATTAATATAACCAATGTCTCTTTGATAAAATTCCATCGTAGAATTTGGATATTTTTCAGGGCTAATTCGATCCGATAAGTCAAGAAGTATACTTATATTTAGATTTTTACCTGTGGGATTAGTAGTCTCAATTTTGGTCTTTTTAAGTTCTTCTTTTTCATTCTTACAAGAAAAGAAGATGAATGAAAAAGAAGCTATAATTAATGTCGTTTGAAATGTTTTCATCGTTCTAATTTTTAGAGTAAACAAGGTGTTGAAAGTCTGGGTTTATTAAATCTAATGATTTTAGATGTTCGTTTGTAATGTTCTCACATTCTTGTAGTAATTCTTCCTTTTGTTTACTGGGAAGAGCAATTTCTGTTCCTATAGCCTGAAACCAACCTTCTTTATACTGAGAATGATAATGCAGATACTCTTTTACTGGAAAAACAAAACCATCAATTTTTGATTGAAGGACGGATATTTTTCCGTTTTCAGAAATCATTTTTTCTTTAAACTCTTTCACTTTCTCTGATATTTTATCGAGTTGCTTCTCAATATTAGTAATTTCTTCTCTTTTTGAACGCATAAAAATCTTTATTTGATCAAGTTTTTCATGCTCTTTCATCACATAATCAAAAACCAGCCCCCAGATTATATAAACTACAAAACCAGCGAAAATTATCATCCAAAATTCTGCTTCGCCCAAAGCAATTTTTAAATCATATGGAGGAGAACTCAACGTCTTGTTGAACTCATAAATTTTCTTTTCAATTTGATAAGCTAGCAAGCCATCAAAAAGGAACGTTATAAAAAAAAGAGCCGTTATTCGTAATAAATTTTTAATTCCACTTCCTTTTTGAATCATATGAATTACAAATCCCAGTCCCATGAATACAAAGGGAATAGTAATGACAAGAATACCCTCTAACCAACTATCATTAAAAGCATTGTTGAACGCGTCTTTATCAAATATTGCTGCAGTAAGACTATCGTTTGCAAATTCTTTAAAGAAGGCGGAATAAGAGGCTGATACATAAAAGACTAAAAGATATAGTGTTATTGGAACTAACAATGCCAGACCAATATAAAATTGAGCGGTAAGACCTTTGATTCCATCTAAGTATTTATCCGGATTTTTTTTGACATCAACAATTTCCTGTTTTAATCCTTCAATTGAATTTTCTAAATCTTCTTCCTTTTTTTCATAAATACCCAACCCAGTTTCAAGTTTTTTTAATTCAGTTCGGTATTTTTCCTGTTCCTCTTTGTAAGGTCTTTTCAGTTGCTCTTGTTCCAATGATTGTCTCCTACATTGGTCTTCAAAGCTGTTATACAAATTTTGAAGACACGCACGTAAAACAATGGGTTTTCCTGTTGCTTTGACAGAAGCAGCAAAACCACTTTGATAATAAGTTATTCTTATTTGTTCTTTCTCTTCATTATCAGTGACTTCAGAATTTACTTGTATGAGTTCTCTCTTTTTAATGCTAAATAATTGTTGGAGTGGCTTCATGATTTATGAGTTTAACTGATTTATAATTTCTTCTTTTTTTATTCCATTTTGAACACACTCAAGCAAATAGTTTGATAAGTCCTCAATATTTTCATCCAAGAATTCAAACTTTTTACAATATTTTTTTAATGTGTTAGTCTCATCTTCAGTAATTATCTCATCGGCTAGAATTATACATGTTAAGTCATATAAGTATTCGATTCTTGTGTTCAAATCTTCAGGAATGAAAGATTGGTGATTTACTGGATTTAAGAATAGTTTATCAAGTTCTTCTTTTAGGATGCCTCTTTCTTCGGCAAGCCTGTATAACATTTGGAGTTCAAGAACATCGAAATTGTCATCTGATAAAGCCATTTCGTAGAGTCTGAGAAAGTGACTTTTAAGTTCTGTAGATATAAAATTTTTTTCCATAATTTATTTATTTAGTTTAATAAACATATTCACCATAAGCCCACCCCTCAACACCGCTTTTCTTCACCTTAACTTTTATCCAATCTCCCGCTTGTTCAATAAAAATTAATTCTTCGTTGAGTTTAAGCTTTGCAATGATTTTATAATTTGTTCCCGGGCCATTTCTCAGGTTAAGTGTTGTATTGGCAACAAAAAGCGATTCGCCTCTGTGAAAACTTCGGAAACTTATCTTTTTCAATTTTACAGCATAAGTTGATTCAGATGTGCTGCTTTTGCTTGTTGAGGAAGTTTTTTTACTGCGGTTTCCGCGATCACAAACCCCGCAGCTTCCGCCACCGGAACAATGTTTACAGCCGGAACAATTTGTACAGGCAGTGCAGTAGGCAGAACCCGTACATCTTCTGCCTTCTTCAGTTGAACAGCAAGAGGCAATCAACTTTTCAGAAGACGTTTGTGCTACGGCATTCAAAGACAGGAGAACCAGACTAATGAGTATAGTGTTTTTCATGGTGGATGTTATTTAGTGGTTTGATTTATTTGAAAACCATAATCAAAAAGGAGATACAGGTAAACAATAGTATGACTAAACAGCCACTGTTTTTACTTTTGCTGAAATGCTTTCTGTAATGAATACCACTGATTCCTAATCTGACGGAATAACTTTTGGAGTTAATTGATCCGGCTTTAGTTCTTAAGCTTGGTGAGATCCCTGATTTACTTATGTTCAAGCCAAGGCCTTTTCCGAGATTTATTCTTTTTTGAATGCGAAAGCTCATGATTCCCCCTCATATAAACTCACCGTCTCCAGCAACTCCTTTTCAAACCAATAAATCTCATCAATGGTCAGGATAGGTTGTTTGGTTTCTTTTTTGTTGTCGTGAAACAGGCTGATGTATTTCTTTCCGCCGTTCAGGTGCAAGCGGCACAAGGGTTTTCGGTTATTGTCGTCTAACAGGATCCCGAAGTAAGATTGCGTATCGCGGTGAACAATGCGTTCAATAGGTAGTTTTCTTCTCAGGATAGCTATCACAATGCGAAAAGCTTCCAGTTCTTCTTCAGTGGTGTTTATACGGTTTTCTTCTTCAGTCACCACTTCAATCTGCTCTTCTTTTTGTTTTTGAGCTTCTTTGTTCAAAGCGGCATTCAGGCGGTCGTTGATCTTTTCACTGATGAATTGGTTAAAACCTTTTTGAACCAGTTCTTTGAACTCGTCCATCACCTTTTCTGTCAGTCTGCCCGAATAAACCTTGTTGGCAAACAGCTTTACAAATTCAGCCGTGGGATATTGCAGTTCATTGTCTATTTGTTTTTTGATTTCTTTGGTGTATTTGAGTGAACTGGCATTGCTGACAATTTTATTGACATCAAAAGCGGTTTTGTGAAATTTGGCAATTTCGTTTACTACATTGTCTTTTAAGTGGGTGATGTCAAATTCCAGAAAAGGCTTTTCATCCATTTTATTTTTTTCTTCCAGATCGGTAAAAAACTGATAGTTGATGCCGTTGGTCAGCAATGCAAAGCGGGTTTTGGTAACATGAAAATACCGAAACAGCTGTGAACCGTGTACAGATAAGTTTTCTTTCCAGTTTTTACATTCAATAATTAAAATCGGATCGCCGTTCTGAAAAATGGCGTAATCTACTTTCTCGCCTTTTTTTAAGCCCAGATCGGCGGTAAATTCCGGTACCACTTCGGTGGGATTAAACGAATCATAACCTAAAAGATTAATAAAAGGCAAAACAAAAGCGTGTTTGGTGGATTCTTCCGTATCGATTTTGTCTTTTAGCAGATTGATTTTGTCGGCTAAGGATTTGAGCTGCGGTTGTAGTTCCATGTTGTTTTATTTAGTATGACATTCATTTGAACAATGATAGCATCCGTTAGATTGCTTATGTGTTTTTTTAGCTTCTGAAACGGCAGCCTTACAGTTTGAAAAGTACCCTAAGTAAACCCTGTTCTCTATGCTTGGCAAATACAGGCAATCTGAAGTATGTACTTCATGATCTCCATTGGTTTGTGCTTTTTTGTTTACGTAATAGTGTTTCATGATTTATTGGGTTCAGTTAGATGTGCAAACTTAACCTCATTCAAAATCACTATTTTACGGATTCCCGTAATTGCTCAAAATTTAGTTTATTTTGACTTTTTTGTCATTTTCAGAAGGCCTCAGACTTACGGTGCTTGGTGCTTTTAATTGCCCTACAGCACAAAAAGAAGAGGTAAATCAAATTCCCGGGTTTGTAATGTTTGAAGTAAACCGTGTTGTACAAGCAATATCATTCAAACAAAGAGGTCTGAAAACATTTTTGTATAAGAAAAAGTGTATTCTCTTTTAGCGATAGGGAAGAGTGCAGCCTTTTTTGATGATAAAAGGCAGGATTGATTTTGCTGAAATCAGGGCAAGAAAGAGAGGTTTTTAAAAAATCCGGTTTCGTGTTTTTGAGAAAAGGTAAAAGGACTAATAAATCAAATACTTTTTCCTTATTTCCTTAAAATCATTCAGACCTTTTTCCCAGCTTTTTCTGATTTCAGGTTCAGTGATTCCTTTTTCAATCTGCTCCTGTAATTTTTTAGTTCCGGCCAGTTTGACAAAAAATGAATTAAAAAAAGCTTTTTTGTCAGCAGTACTTTCGTAAGCTTTGATCAGCCACAATAGTTCCAGACGATTTAGTTTTTTTATCCGGCTCAGATCTTCACCATAACAAAGTTTACCATTATGCATCGGGTCTTTAGCCCCCAAATTTGGTGCCGGAGTAAAGCTAAAACTGCTCTTAGGCAGGAAAGGTGATCCGTAAACCTGAAATTGCTTTTCTGTTCCGCGGCCGACACTCACATTTGTACCTTCAAAAAGACATAAGCTGGCATACAGATTAATAGATTGGTCATTGGGTAAGTTCGGAGAAGGCTTAACCGGCAGTTTATAAGCCATTTCATGATTATAATTCAGGCAGGGAATTACGGTGAGTTTACATTGAATGCCATTCTTCAGCCATTGTTCACCATTGATCATTTTAGCATATTCGCCAATCGTCATCCCGTGTAATACCGGAATAGGGTGCATTCCCACAAAACTACTGAATTCTTTTTCCAGAACCGGACCGTCAATAATAGCACCGTTTGGATTTGGCCGGTCTAAAACAATAAGCGGAATGTTCTGTTCGGCACAGGCTTCCATGACATAATGTAAAGAAGATATATAGGTATAAAACCTTGCACCCACATCCTGCAGATCAAAAACCATCACATCAATGCCCATTAATTGCTCTGGTTTGGGCTTTTTATTATCGCCGTAAAGCGAAATAACCGGCAATCCGGTTTTGGTGTCTTTTCCGTCTTTAATTAACTCGCCTGCATCAGCGGTTCCGCGAAAACCGTGTTCCGGAGCATAAATTTTTTGGAGATTGATGTTTTCACCTAAAAGGTAGTCTACTATTGAAATATTAATTACACCTATTTCTTTTGACGGTTCTTTCGTGCTTTTGTGCTGAAGTATTGGTGTTGATTTAAAAATTCCCGTTTGATTCGTCACAATACCAATACGTTTGTTTTTCAATAGAGGTAAATAGCTGTCGGAGTCTTCAGCACCGGTTTTAAAATCAGTAGATTGGTCTCGCTCATAAAGGGCAGAGAGGTCTGTGTTCTTTTCTCTTTCTTCAATTCTCTTATTTCCGCCACAACAAATTAACAAAGACAACAGGCCTAAACTCAAAAAACAATACTTCATAATAATAAGGATAAAAAAGCAGTTACTAATTAACTATTATCGCAACAACTCAAAAAAATATATATTTGTATCAAATCCAACTCTTTTGAATATAGAATATTTCATAGCAAAACGATTAACTACCACAAAACAGCATAAAAGTAGTATATCTAAGCCAATAATAAAAATTGCAATCACGGCAATTGCTATCGGAATCATCATGATGATTGTTTCCGTGGCAACCGGTTTGGGATTACAGCAAAAAATACGCCAGAAAGTTTCGGCTTTTAACGGACATATTATTATTGCTAATTTCGATGATAATCAGTCCGAGGTCAGCAAAGTACCTGTTTCAACCCGGCAGGATTTTTATCCCGAGTTTAAATCTGTAAAGGGAATTAATCATATTCAGGCTGTAGCCAGTAAGGCAGGAATCATCCGGACAGAAAAATCCTTTGAAGGAATTATTTTTAAAGGAGTGGGTGGCGATTATCAGTGGGATAATATCAGGGAATATATTATCGAAGGAAGAACGCCTGACGTAAACGGACAATTAAATCCGGAGGTGCTTATTTCGCAATACCTGGCCAACCGCCTTTTTCTGAAAGTAGGTGATAAGTTCAATACCTTCTTTATGAAGGAAGACAGTAACGAAATGCCGAACCTCAGGGTTTTTACAGTGGCCGGAATTTATAACTCAGGATTTCAGGAATTTGATGCTACCTATATAATAGGAGATATACGGCATGTGCAAAGAATTAACCGCTGGAAACCGGACGAAGTAGGAGCCTTTGAAGTATTTGTAGATGATTTTGACAAAATTGAACAAAAAGGGGAAGAAGTTTATGAGCAGACGTCTTATATGCTCGATAGTAAAACCATCATCGAAAAGTATTTTTTTATTTTTGAATGGCTCCTGCTATTCGATTTCAACATTGTTGTAATCCTTGTTATAATGATAGCCGTAGCAACCATTAATATGGTGGTAGCACTGTTGGTGCTTATTCTGGAACGTACCCAAATGATCGGAATTCTCAAGGCACTTGGAGCAGACAACTGGACGGTTAGAAAAATATTTCTGTACAATGCATTTCATATTATTCTTCGCGGACTGTTTTGGGGTAATGCTATTGCCATAATACTAATGTTGGTTCAGCAACAATTCGGAATCGTCAAGCTAAACCCTGAAAATTATTATGTAAGTGAAGCTCCGGTTTATTTTAATTGGTTTTATATTGTCTTACTTAATGCGGGTACAATACTGGTTAGTTTAATAGTTTTGCTCATTCCATCCTACATTATCACCAAAATATCGCCGGTAAAAGCAATCCGTTTCGATTAATGTTTTTTTAGCAGCTATTTCCCGCTTTCCATCACAAGGCTTTCCCTTACAATCGGGGCTGGGGTAGCAGTGGTGAGTTGGCCGTTTTCAGTCTGGGGCTCATTTTTGTGATTCCGCAAGATAACGGATTCGAAACAGTAATCTCTTGCAAAGCAGTTAAAACCTGTAACCAATCTGTTCGGATCCGCGTTTAGCTTTAGCTGATCCTTCCCATCCGCGTTCCATTTACAAAGAATTCATTTTCATTTTTCTCGCACCTGCAACTTTAAACTTAAAATAAAAAAAACTTTTGTGTATTTGTATCTCACAACCAGCGAGTTAAAAAAAAGAATAAAAAAGAGTTTAAAAAAGATTTGGAAAGAAGCAAAAGAGTACTACTTTTGCACCCGCAATTGAGGCGACGTTCTGTATAAAACTGGAGTTTAAAAAAATCTGTAAAAAGATTTGGAAGGAGAGAAAAAAGAGTAGTATCTTTGCCCTCCGCAAACGACAAAAAGGGTAATCGAGGAGATAAAAAAAGAAAAATAAATTTTTTTTTCAAAAAGCTTGCCTAATCAAAAAGAAGTTGTACTTTTGCACCCGCTTTGAGAGACAAGCGAAAAACAAGAAGACACGTTCATAGACATATTGGATTGACAGCACGATTTTATGGGAAG
>JAEYTL010000055.1 GCA_023434025.1 Bacteroidota bacterium | reverse complement strand
GGTCCGGACCGCCACGCGCGGTCGGCGCGCCGGGCCCCTGGTGCCATGGTCTGGCAGCGAGGGTAGGGGCACCGGCGCTCCGGCGCGCCGTGGGGCGGCGCCCCGGGTCACGCAAGCCGCTTGCGTCATCGCGCGTAGTCTTGCGTTCATGTCACGTCGACTCGCGGAGGTCGCCCGCAAGGTGGGCGTCAGCGAGGCCACCGTCAGCCGGGTGCTGAACGGCAAGCCCGGCGTGGGCGACGCGACGCGCGAGGCGGTCCTGACCGCGCTCGACGTTCTGGGGTACGAGCGGCCCACCAAGCTGCGCGGGGAGCGCGCGCGGCTCGTCGGGCTGGTGCTGCCGGAGCTCGCCAACCCGATCTTCCCGGCGTTCGCCGAGGTCGTCGGCGGGGCGCTCGCGCAGCAGGGGTTCACCCCGGTGCTGTGCACGCAGACCGCGGGCGGGGTCACCGAGGCCGAGTACGTCGAGCTGCTGCTCGGTCAGCAGGTGTCCGGGATCGTGTTCGCGGGCGGGCTCTACTCGCAGCGCAAGGCCTCGCACGAGCACTACGAGCGCCTCACGGCGCGCAGCCTCCCGGTCGTCCTCATCAACGCCTCCATCTCCGAGCTGCCGTTCCCGCGGGTGGCCTGCGACGACGAGGTCGCCGTCGAGCAGGCCCTGGGGCACCTCGCGTCGCTCGGGCACACGCGGATCGGCATGGTCCTCGGCCCCGTCGACCACGTGCCCTCGGAGCGCAAGCTCGGCGCGGCGCGCGCGATGGCGGAGCGGCTGGGCATCGAGCTCGGCGACGACCGCGTCGTGCACAGCACGTACTCCCTGGAGAGCGGGCAGGCGAGCGCGGCCCGGCTGGTGCGCACCGGGGTCACGGGCCTGATCTGCGCGAGCGACGTGCTCGCGCTCGGCGCGATCCGGGCGGTACGCCGGGCGGGGCTGCGGGTTCCCGAGGACGTCTCGGTGGTCGGGTACGACGACTCGGCGCTGATGAACTGCACCGACCCGCCGCTGACGACCGTGCGGCAGCCGATCGAGCCGATGGGTCGTGCGGCGATCGAGCTCCTGGTCGCCCAGATCGGCGGCCAGGACGTGCCGCAGGACGAGCTGCTCTTCGAGCCCGAGCTCGTCGTCCGCGGCTCCACCGCGCCCGCGCGCTGACGCCGGCGGCCCCGCCGCATCCCGCTGCCCGGTCGCCCTGCCCCGCCCTGCCGCATCGCGCTGCCCCCGCAGGGTGGACCTTCGGCACATCGCGTGAAGTCGCGTTTCCAAACCGTTACTGTCAACTTCTTGCGCGACGCTAGTCGGAAGATTTAGCGTCGGGCTCGCGACGACGACCGTCGCCCGCCTCCGGGCGGCCCCCGCGAGAGAGGCCCGTCGTGACGCCCGCCCCGCTCGACCCCCCCTGGTGGCGCCACGCCGTGATCTACCAGGTCTACGTCCGCTCGTTCGCGGACGGCGACGGCGACGGCGTCGGGGACCTTGCCGGGGTCCGGGCCCGCCTGCCGTACCTGCGTGACCTGGGCGTCGACGCGCTGTGGTTCACGCCCTGGTACGCCTCCCCGATGGCGGACGGCGGCTACGACGTCGCCGACTACCGGCGGATCGACCCGACGTTCGGCGACCTGGTGGGCGCCGAGGAGCTCATCGCCGAGGCGCTCGCGTTGGGCATCCGGACCATCGTCGACGTCGTCCCCAACCACGTGTCCGACCAGCACCCCTGGTTCCGCGCAGCCCTCGCGGCCGGACCCGGCTCGCCCGAGCGGCGACGCTTCTGGTTCCACCCCGGCACCGGGCCCGACGGCGCCGGCCGCCCCACGGACTGGGTGTCGAGCTTCGGCGGGCCCACCTGGACCCGCACCACCGACCCGGACGGCACGCCCGGCGAGTGGTACCTCCACCTGTTCGCGCCCGAGCAGCCGGACCTCAACTGGGACCACCCCGAGGTGCGCGCCGAGCACGAGGCCGTGCTGCGGTTCTGGTTCGACAGGGGTGTCGCGGGCATCCGCATCGACTCCGCGGCGCTGCTCGTCAAGGACCCCGCGCTGCCCGAGGTCCCCGTCGCCCCCGGCCCCGGACGGCACCCGCACCTCGACCGCGACGAGCTGCACGACGTCTACCGCGCCTGGCGCCGGGTCGCGGACTCCTACACCCCGCCGCGCGTCCTGGTCGGCGAGGTCTGGCTCGAGGACACCGAGCGGTTCGCGCGCTACCTGCGTCCCGACGAGATGCACACCGCGTTCAACTTCGACTTCATGGCCCGCCCGTGGCGCGCCAAGGAGCTGCGCGAGTCGATCGACGGCACGCTCGAGGCGCACCACGGCGTCGGCGCCCCGCCCACCTGGGTGCTCTCCAACCACGACGTCACCCGCCCGGTCACGCGCTACGGCCGCGACGACACGGCCTTCGCCTTCGCGACCAAGCGCTTCGGCACGCCGACGGACCTGGCCCTGGGCCGCCGGCGGGCACGGGCCGCGGCCCTGCTCAGCGCCGCGCTGCCCGGGTGCCTGTACGTGTACCAGGGCGACGAGCTCGGGCGGCCGGAGGTCGAGGACCTCCCGCTCGACGCGATCCGCGACCCGATGCACGAGCGGTCCGGCGGGGTCGACCCCGGCCGCGACGGCTGCCGCGTCCCGCTCCCGTGGTCCCGCGACCGCGCCCCCGA